>NZ_CP094997.1:4126875-5502500 GCF_022869785.1 Dyadobacter chenwenxiniae
TGGTGCTCCCTATCGTACGGGTCTCGCGGTCGTCCGACATGGTAACTTTGATTCGGAACAGCTGGTCTTTATTCTCCTGAAAGCGGTCAAAACTAACCTCATCTTTGGTGTAAAGCACAATCAGCATACAGCAGGTAAGCCCAAGCGACAAGCCGGCAATGTTGATAAAGGAAAAAATCTTATTCCTCGTCAAATTACGAACCGCAATTTTAAGATAGTTCTTGATCATGGCTGGAATGGTGGTAACAGTGACTAATGATTGTGTCTTTTTTTAGTTAACTTTGGTAATACGAAAATGCATTTAACTATGGAACTGATCAGGGAAATCATAGTGCCTACCGGCAACTCCTACACACTCAACCTGCCCGACGAAATGATCGGCAAACAGGTTGAAGTGATTGCTTTTGAAATTGGGAATCCTACTCAAAGTGCTGGTATTGAAATAGAAGCCAGGGAGCAAAAGATTGAAAAAATTCGCGAAATCTTTAAAGACAGCCTTGTCGATTTGAGCAACTTTAAGTTTGACCGTGACGAAGCGAATAATTACGATGAATAAAATAGCTTTGGACACAAACGTCTTGGTATATCTGTATGATTTGTCTGACGAAAAAAAACGGCGAATCAGTGAGTCTTTGCTAGCAGTGAAACCGGCGATTAGCGTCCAAGTAATCTCAGAATATCTGAATGTTACCAAGCGATTGCAAAAGTTACCCAAACTTGAAGTTCTGGAAAAGTGTATAAGCTTGCTGGCGTTTTGCGACATTATCCCGATTAACATCAGGACTATGGACAAGGCTTCCTTTTTGCTCAGCAAGTACGATTTCCAATTGTTCGACAGCATCATTGTTGCCTCAGCGTTAGAAGCAAATTGCAGCATCTTATATTCCGAGGACCTGCAACATAACCAGCTGATTGAGAACAAACTTACCATCGTCAATCCATTTATATAACCGCCCCCCTCTTACTCCCCCCGGAGGGACTTCACAGGGTTCATTAATGCTGCTTTTATTGCCTGGAAACTTACTGTGAATAATGCGATTAGTAGTGCTGCTATGCCTGCTGCCAGAAAATACCACCATTCCATTTCGATCCGGTAAGCATATTTTTCGAGCCAGTTTTGTAAAAAGTAACCTGCAATCGGAAAGGCGATCAATGCGGCGATGGCGACCAGTTTTACAAAGTCCATTGAAAGCATCCCGACCAGATTGGTAACGCTTGCGCCGAGCACCTTTCGAACACCGATTTCCTTTGTCCGCTGCTCTGCTGTGAAAGCGGCTAACCCGAACAGCCCGAGGCATGAAATGAATATCGCGAGAAAAGCAAAATAGTTAGAAAGCTTGCTGACGACTGTTTCGGCTTTGTATAGATTCCCAAACTCTTCATCGGCGAAATGATATTTGAACGGGAACCCGACATTATACTGCTTAAAAACCTTCTCCGTGTTAGCAATCGCAAGTTTGGTTTTTCCCGGCTCTGTCAGAATGAGTGCTGCGCCCCAATTCTCTGTCTTGGGCTGGAGATTGATAATCAGCGGCTCGATAGCGACGTGAAGTGAACCCATGTGAAAGTCTTTCATGAGTCCGATGATCTTCCCTTTTTTGCGCCACATGGTCAACTCCTTTCCTACCGGATCCTTGTAGCCGATCTTTTTTGCGGCAGCTTCATTAACCAGATAATTGGAAGTATCAGTCCCGAATGCAGGGTTGAAATCCCGCCCATCCAGCAATTGAATACCCATTGTTTTTACAAAATCAAAACCAACAGGGTTTACATTGAACAGCATTTGTTGCGTAGTGTCCTTACCTGGCCAGCTTACGCCCATCGTAGAACTTCCATAATCCATAGGCCCTGCCTGAGAAACGGTAACTGCTTGAATGCCGGGTTCATTTTCCAGAACCTGCTTGAACGATGCGAAATTCTTAGCCATACCTTTCTCTACATCACTGATATACAACAGATTGCTTTTATTAAAACCGAGGTTTTTGTTTTGTATAAATTCAATCTGACGGTAAACAACGATCATAGACAGGATTAGCAGAATGGAAAGGCCAAACTGAAAAACGACCAGCCCCTGCCGGAAATACGCGGCACTGGGTTTGAATTTCAGCGCGCCTTTCAACACAACCACCGGATTGAGCGATGACATAAACAATGCAGGATAACTACCCGCCAAAACACCTGTAATGGTCGTCAGAATGAGCAGCAGGATCAGCAATGTCGGATTAAAGAAATTCAGGGACAGCTGCTTTTCTGTGAGCGCATTAAATGAAGGCAGCAACACGGCAACCAGGACTAACGCAAAAGCCAGCGCAAGCAACGTAATGAGGATCGACTCTCCCATAAATTGACCCACCAGGCTGGATTTATAAGCGCCTACCACTTTTCGTAAACCTACTTCTTTGGCCCTTTTTACCGAACGGGCAGTAGCAAGGTTCATAAAATTAATGCAGGCAATAACCAGAATAAAGATGGCGACAATGGTGAAAAGCTGGACATATTCAATCCGCCCGCCATTTTGTTTACCCGAATCCCATTTCGAATAAAGATAAGACTGGCCATAATTAATCAGGAACAGATCAATGTTGCTGCCTTTGTTTTTGGTTTTGAGGTAACCTTTTATCTTGGCATTTACCTTATCTATGTCTGCATTTTTATCAAGCAGGACAACGCAGCGCGGGCCATTGTTCCCCCATTCCTCCGCCCATTTATTGCCTTTGATCCAGCGATCGTAACTCATCAGGAAGTCGAATTTTACGGATGAGTAGGCCGGAATTTCCTTCAAGACGCCGGTTACAATCACATCATCTTTATTATCCACGCGGATGGTTTTGCCGATCGGATCCTGCCCTTTAAAATATTTGTTAGCGATTTTTTGAGAAATGACAATGCCATCGGGACGTTTTAAGGCTGTTTTGGCATCGCCCTGGCTCAAATCGAAGGAGAAAATGCTCAGGAAATCCCCTTGAACATAGCGCCCTTTTTCATTGTCAAATGTGTTGCCTACCGCAAGCACGGGCGCTTCTTCCCAAAGCCACTGACTGGCCATTTCAATTTCCGGTATGTCCTTTACGATGTGATCAGCCAGTATTCCGGGCGTGGCAGCGAATGTGTTGATGACGCCTGAATAGAACTGATTTTCCATGACAGTGAATATCCGGGCGTCGTTCTTATGGAAGCGGTCCATCTTAATTTCGTCCTGGACCCATAGCATAATGAGCAGGCTGCATGCCATTCCTAATGCAAGACCAAGAATGCTGATGAGGCTGAATGTCTTGTTTTTCAACAAGTTCCGCCAGGCGATTTTAAGGTAATTTTTGAGCATATAGGTGGCTGTCGGCCGTCGGCAATCAGCATCCGGCTTTCGTTTATTTGAAAAATATCTGAAACATCCCGACAGCTGAAAGCCGATAACCTTCCTCTACTCGCTCCGCAGGCTTTTTACGGGATTCATCAATGCGGCTTTTATACTTTGAAAACTCACCGTTAACAATGCAATTGTAATCGCTATCGCCCCTGCTGCCAGGAACATCCACCATGCCAGATCCACATGATAGGCAAAATCGTTAAGCCATTGGTTCATCCCGAACCAGGCGATGGGCGTGCCGATCAAAATAGCAATGATGATAAGCCTTAAAAATTCTTTGGAAAGCAGTGTGACAATGTTGGCTACGCTGGCTCCAAGCACTTTCCGGACACCAATTTCCTTCGTCCGACGCTCAGCGGTGTACGCGGATAAACCGAATAATCCCAGGCAACCGATAATAATGGAGATGGCTGCGAAAGTGATAAAGATTTTCCCAACTTGCTGTTCGCTGCGGTAAACCTGGTTGAAATCTTCGTCCATGAAGCGGTAATTGAATGGCTGTCCCGGCGCCATCTTTTTCCAAAGTTGTTCAACCTGGCCGATTGTCTGAGCCATATCGCCGCCATCGAGCTTGAAAACAACGGTTCCATTACTGCGGGAAAGCACAAGGCTGAGTGCGCCTATGTGTTTTTTTAAAGACTCAAAATGAAAATTTTTGACAACGCCGATGATTGTATAATCAATGCGATGTTTGAGTTCCTGATCTTTATATCCAAATATTTTTTTCCCAATTGGATCGGCATAGCCGAGCACTTTTGCAGCAGCTTCGTTGATGATAATTCCGGTTGAATCAGACGGAAATTCTTTTTGAAATGGCCGCCCGCTCACCATTTCCAGTCCTAATGTTTTAACAAAATCATAGTCAATCGCCCAGTTTTGCATGCTAACGCCTTTTTCCTGCTGCATTTGCCCAACTGGGAAAAAGGAATTATCGGTGCGGGAAGAAGGAGTTGGCAAGTAGCTGGTTACTGTTCCGCTTGCCACATTGGAAAGCTGCATCACCTGCTCTTTGAATGACGTAACCTGATTATCAAGCGCATAAGCGTCATTCACAATCAGCATTTGATCTTTATTAAAGCCTAGCTTCTTGGTTTGGATAAAATTGAGCTGGCGGTAAATTACGCCCGTGCCTACAATGAGCATGACGGAAATCACAAATTGAAAAACAACGAGGGCATTGCGCAGATAACCTCCCTTACCCTGCAACTCAACGCTGTTTTTCAAAACCTTCAATGTCTTAAAAGCGGATAGAAAAAATGCCGGATAGCTTCCCGCCAAAACACCTACAACGCCGCCGGTGACAAGTGTTGCAACCCAAAACCAAACATTACCAATAGGAAAATCAACCTGTTTACTGGCCAGATTATTAAAAAAAGGAAGTGTGAGGTATGCCAGAATAATGGCCAGTGCGAGTGAAAAAAAGCTCAACATCACCGACTCTGTCAAGAACTGACTAACCAGCGACGAGCGCTCAGAACCCAATGCTTTGCGAACGCCGACTTCCTTTGCACGGTTCGCAGAGCGCGCCGTAGCGAGGTTCATAAAATTTACGCAGGCAATGGTGAGGAGGAATAAAGCAACAACCGCAAAGATATATACGTACTGAATATTGCCATTGGCATTGATCTCCGCCGTGCGGTCGGAATGCAGATGAATTTTTGTAAGCGGCACGAGTGTATAGCGCAGGTAACTTCCCGATTTGCGCATTTCATCCAGCGAAGCGCCCATGAAGCTTTGCAACCACTTGCCCGTATACTTCTGCAAAACGGTTTCAAAATTCTTTTCAAATTCCCTTGGGTCAACACCTTCTTTGAATAATAAATAGGTGTTGAAATTATGGCTGCCCCACGCGCCGGTTCGGCTTTCGGCATTGGAGCTCATGGAAAGCAGCATATTCACCCCGCACAAATGTGATTGCCCGGGAATATCTTGCATGACGCCTGTAACCGTGTATGTATCAGCATTATCCACGATCAGCGCTTTGCCCATCGGATTATCATCCCCAAAAAATTTAGCAGCATCGCTGGCCGAAATAACGACCGTGTAAGGATCTCTAAGCGCTTTTTCGGCATCACCCATCAATAGCGGAACCGAAAAGACTTCGAAAAAAGTAGAATCGGCGTAAACAACGTGATCTTCTTTAAAATTTTCTGCAACCTCGGCGCGGCGTACGAGCAGACTGCCGTTATTCCGTAACCTCACCACCTGTTCTATCTGTGGGTAATCCTTTTTCATTGTAAAAGCAAACGGATCAGGCGCCACTGCAAGCGACATGTCTGCACCGCCAAAACGGATATCTGCATTAATCCTGTGAATACGATCGGCGTGCTTGAAGGATTTATCATAACTGAGCTCGTCCAGGACATACAGTGTGATCAGCAAGCAACTTGCCAACCCCAATGCAAGGCCGAAGACGTTCAGAAACGAGTAAAACTTATGTTTACGCAGATTCCGCCAGGCGATCTTGATGTAATTTTGCAGCATGTAAATTTTGGATTGAAAATCAGAAAAGCTTTAAATCCCCCTTCCCGGCAGTTCTATTTCGATCTCAAAGTCATCAATAATGTCCTGACGTTCTTCCTCTGACTTTTCAGAAGCGCTTACGGTCTTTTCGTAAATAAATTCCTCGTTTCTTTTAACAAACCTGTATTTCAGGAAAAGCTCACCGGACTTAGGATTATATCTTACCTGCTTGGTATAACCATTTTCGCCGGAAACAGTCGAGGTCTTTTCGTTATTGTTGTCCGAAACCCAGATATGCGCCCCGGCATCATTGGAGGAGTAAAGAACCGGTTCAAGTGGCTCTACGGGCGCAGGGGGAGTTGGCGGCGTTGGAATGGACGGTGATTTTGGTGCGGGCGGCGATGGGAGATCCATGTTGCCAGCCTCAATGGAATCCAGGACTTTGTCCCGCAGTGCCATCCGCTCCTCTTTGGTGAGCTCTTCTACGTCAAACGATTTTTCAAAATCAATCTCCTTTCCGTCGATAGTGCCAGTCACGCGGATGGACAATGTTTTACCATCGTCATCGATGCTTCTGCTCAGATGGTTTTTTTTCTGGGCAATCGCCAGTGTACTGACACCGGCGAGTAAAATGGTAAGGAGTTTTTTCATGGTCAAATCTGGTAGTTGGGCTCTGGATATGCTAAACGTGCACTTTTTCGGTCACGATCTTTCCGTCAAAAAGGTTGACAATACGATGCGCGAAACCTGCGTCGTAAGGCGAGTGCGTTACCATCAGAATGGTGGTTCCCGCTGCATTCAGCTGGCTCAACAGGTTCATTACTTCTTCCCCGTTTTTGGAGTCGAGGTTACCCGTAGGCTCATCCGCAAGAATTGTTTTTGGTGTCGCTACAACGGCGCGGGCAATGGCGGTCCGCTGCTGCTGTCCCCCGGAAAGCTGCTGAGGAAAGTGGTTGCGGCGGTGCATCATGTTCATGCGTGTAAGGGCTGCTTCCACTTTTTCTTTACGCTCAGCAGGAGGTGTTTTGAGATAAAGTAATGGAAGTTCAACGTTCTCATAAACCGTTAGCTCGTCAATCAGGTTAAAACTTTGAAATACAAATCCAATATTGCCCTTGCGGATCTGCGCACGTTGCCTTTCTGACATTTTAGCCACCTCCGTGCCGTAAAATTCATAAGAGCCTTCACTGGGGTTGTCCAACAGACCGAGGATGTTCAATAATGTAGATTTTCCACAACCGGATGGTCCCATGATGGCGACAAACTCGCCGTCTTTTACATCCATGTCAATGCCATTCAGGGCGGTGGTTTCCACTTCCTCAGTAGAAAAGATCTTATGAAGGTTGCTAATTTTAATCATGTTGTTATTGGCTATCGGCTTTCAGCGGTCGGCTGTCAGCCATTTGGTTATGATTGATTGTTTAATTGATTGAGAGAGGTTGTTTGACTGTCAGCCATCGGCTATCGATTGCTGACAGCCGACAGCTGATGGCCGATTGCCGACGGCCTCCTAGAATTCCAGCACTTCATTGTCCCCAAAGTTCTCGTATGAGCTGGTGATTACTTTTTCACCCGGCTGCAAGCCTTCCAGCACTTCAAAATATTCGGGGTTTTTACGACCTAATGTGATTTTTCGTTTTGCGGCACGCTTGCCGTCGTCGCCTACCACATACACCCAGTTTCCGCCGGTTTCGGAGAAAAAGCCACCCACAGGAAGCAATGTTGCTTGTGACGGCTGACCCAATTGCAGACGGATTGGAGCAGACTGTCCCCTTTTAATCAATTCAGGAGCACCTTTGTCAAATTGCATATCAACTTCAAATCTTCCGCTCAAAACCTCGGGATATATCTTAATGATCTTCAACCCGTAATCTTTCCCGTTGAATTCCATTGAACCTTGTAATCCTGCAAAAATCCGTGAAATGTAATGCTCATCCACGCTTACCCGCATTTTGAAACCGTTCAGGTCATCGATTTGTCCAATGTTCTGGCCTTGGTTAATATTAGACCCAACTTCTACATTCATTGAAGAAAGCAAGCCGGAAACAGGCGCCTTAACCGAAAGATTTTCAAGCGTTTGTCTCCATAGGTTTACGTTTTTCTGCGTGCTGGCCAATGTTCCTTCCAGCTGTGAGATCTGCATTTTGGAGTTTTCTTCCTGATATTTTTGTGATTCAACTTCAATGTCACGCTGCTTGGTCAGGCGCTCAAATTCTCTTTTTGTTTTTAGATAATCGGCATCGGGAATCACCTTATCCTTATAAAGCTTGGTATTACGATCGTGCGCATCCTTGGCCTGATCGATTTGAAAATCAAGTTCGCTTAATGTCTTTTGAAGATTAAACCGTGCAATACGCAAGCTCTGACGTGTATTTTGAAGATCATTCACCAGTCGGCTCGCCTCCGTTTCTGATTGAAGGAAGCTCAGTTTCAGGTTTTGGTTTTCGAGTCGTAGAAGCACATCGCCTTGTTTTACCATGTTACCGCCTTCAATGAGTTTCTCCGTAACATATCCACCTACAATCGCATCCAGCTGGATTGTTTTCAGTGGCTGCACAACCCCGGTAACCACAATGAACTCGTCGAATTTGCCTTGCTTCACGGTGGAAACCGTTAGCTTATCCTGCTCAACATTCAGTTTGCTACGCTTATCTGCAAAGAAGAATTGATATACTAAAAATGCGACCAGCAATGTGCTTCCGGCGATGATTCCGATGCGTTGTGTGGTCCAGAATTTCTTTGGTTTAAGTTTGTCCATTGTCGAGCCCCCGGTGAAACCGTTGTTACTGGTGCTGGATGAGTTAGGTGTTTTGACTTCCATTATATTGTTGGTGATTGGATTCGCTGTTAAACTTTGATCTTTACTATCCAATCCCTATGCCAAAGAAGACAAAGCCCTACAAAAACCTTAATATCAGCGTTTTAAACATATTTAAAACCGTTTTAAATGTCCGATAACGGACAATTTTGTTCGGGTGCGGACAAGCATTTTTAGCGCCTTTCTGGGTAAAATAGTGACTTTTTCGCTTGTTATAAAATTAAATTTCGAATTGCATCTGCTATCTTACCGAACAATTGCCAATAAAGGGAAATATCCCTTAGGAACCCCAAACCAGCCATGCAACTCTCTGAAGCAAAAATCCTGATCATCGATGACGATGTGGACGTATTAAGTGCGGCCAAACTTCTTTTGAAACGCCACGCCAAAACGGTAGACATTGAAAAAAATCCCCAAAAACTGCCATTTCTCGTAACCAACGGCGATTATAACC
This sequence comes from Dyadobacter chenwenxiniae, assembly GCF_022869785.1. Lineage (NCBI taxonomy): Bacteria > Pseudomonadati > Bacteroidota > Cytophagia > Cytophagales > Spirosomataceae > Dyadobacter > Dyadobacter chenwenxiniae. The sequence goes on from NZ_CP094997.1 coordinate 4,135,975, forward strand.
TGATCCTGCTGGACATGAATTTCACGCGTGACGTGAACAGCGGCCGGGAAGGCTTTCACTGGCTGGATCGCATTCTGGATATTAAGCCTGCTTCCAAAGTGATCATGATCACGGCTTACGGAGACATTGAAATGGCCATCAGGGCTATTAAAGCGGGTGCGACGGATTTTGTCTTAAAGCCTTGGGAAAATGATAAGTTATTGGCCACGATAAGCGGTGCAATTGAAGGGGGAAATGAAAAAATACTGGTTGTTGCGGAAGAGAAAAGCAAGGATGACGGCAAGAAAGGCAAGTCGGCCGGAGAGGACATTGTTGCTTCCAGCGAATCCATGAAACAAGTGCTGGCCACTGCCGAACGCGTTGCAGGCACGGATGCCAATGTGCTGATCCTAGGAGAAAACGGAACCGGTAAAACGCAGTTAGCGAAGCACATACACCAGCATTCCAAACGGGCGGATAAGCCTTTTGTGGTTGTGGACCTCGGCGCATTGAGCGAAAGCTTGTTCGAAAGCGAGCTTTTTGGTCATGTTAAGGGTGCATTTACGGATGCTAAGGAAGACCGTGCAGGCAGATTTGAAGAAGCAAAAGGAGGGACCATTTTCCTGGATGAGATCGGGAACCTGACCCTTTCACTGCAAGCTAAGCTGCTCACCGTCATTCAGGAGCGCCGCGTAACGCGTGTGGGCTCCAACAAGCCCATTGCGCTGGATGTCCGGCTCCTTTGCGCGACGAATATGAACATTGAAAAAATGGTGACCGAAAAAACCTTTCGCCAGGATTTGCTTTACAGGATCAACACCATTGAACTGGACCTGCCGCCACTGCGCGAGCGCCCGGAAGACATCAGTGCCCTTGCAGAATATTATCTCAAGCTTTACGGCAAAAAATACAACCGCCCCGTAAACGACATCAGCAGCGCATTGATCAAGAAAATGCAGCAATATAACTGGCCGGGTAACATCCGAGAATTGCAGCACGCCATTGAACGCGCCGTGATCCTTTCGCAGGAAAAAACATTGCAGCCTGATGACTTATTCCTGAAAAGCTCAGGCGGCCAGCCGACTACGGCCACGGGCTTTGACCTGGAAGATATGGAGAAGACATTGATCGTAAAGGCGATGAAACGTTTTAACGGAAATATCACAGATGCAGCCCGTGAACTTGGTCTGAGCCGTGCCGCACTTTACAGGAGAATGGAGAAGTATGGCCTCTGATTGGCATGTTTTTTGGGTCATATCGAATAAAGTCTCTTAGCTCAATATCAATTTATTCATATAATGACCAAATATTTTTCGCTATTCTCCCTGCTGTTCTGCTGCCATTTAACCTTTGCACAAAATAGTAAAATCACTGCCGTTCCGCTTAAAAATGTAAAAACCAAACAAGGTTTTTGGCACACGCGTGTGGAAGCTGCTCGCGAAGTGACCGTTCCGCATGCTTTGCAGCAATGTGAGGAATCGGGCAGGATAGACAATTTTGCTGTGGCTGGCGGTTTGAAGAAGGGCAAATTTGAAGGCGTCCGGTTTAATGATTCAGATGTTTTCAAAGTGGTGGAAGGCGCGGCTTATGTGCTGCAAAATCAATATGATCCCAAATTAGACCATTATCTGGACAGCCTGATCACGCTTTTTGCAGCCGCACAGGAGCCTGATGGCTATTTATATACAATCAGGACCATTAACAAAGACACCACCGGCTCCTACGACTGGATCGCCGGGCCTTACCGTTACGGATTCGAAAACGGCAGCCATGAACTCTACAATGTGGGGCACCTTTATGAAGCGGCGATTGCCCATTACGAAGCCACGGGTAAGAAAACGCTCCTGGACATTGCAACCAAAAATGCAGATCATCTGGTTAAAACATTTGGAACAAAACCCGGACAGTTAGTGGTTGTTCCCGGTCATCAGGAAATTGAACTTGCATTGATCAAACTTTACCGGACAACGGGCAAAAAGGAATATCTGGATCTTTCGAAATTTTTCATTGATATGCGCGGTCGCTCAGACAAGCGGGCATTGTATCTCGACGAACACAAACTCGGCCCCGCGTACTTTCAGGATCAGGTTCCGTTTGTAAGGCAGAAAGAGGCCGTAGGGCATGCGGTTCGTGCGCAATATTTATACACGGCCGTTGCGGATATGCTTACGATCGAGGAAGAACCTGAACACAGCCACGCCGTTCACGAAATCTGGAAAGATGCTACGGAAAAAAAACAATATGTAACGGGTGGCGTAGGCGCCCGTGAAGACGGTGAGGCTTTTGATAAAGCATACATCCTGCCGAATGATAATGCATATGCGGAAACGTGCGCGGCCATTGCGAATATGCTTTGGAACCACAAAATGTATCTCTACACGGGTGAATCCAAATATATGGATGTTTTCGAACGTGTGCTTTATAATGGTTTTTTGGGTGGAATGTCCGTGAAAGGCGATAAGTTCTTTTACGTAAATCCGATGGCTTCCAATGGCGTAAACGATTTTAACAAAGGCACCGGTGCAGAAAGACAGCCCTGGTTCGGAACGGCCTGCTGCCCTACCAATGTGTCGCGCTTTCTGCCTTCAATGCCTGCCTACATTTATGCAACAAAGGGCAACGAGCTGATTGTTAATTTGTTCGCAGACAACGACGCGACTATTTCTGTTAACAATAATGCAGTGAAACTCGCGCAGCAAACGAATTATCCGTGGGATGGAAATGTCAGAATTTTGGTAGATCCTGAGAAAGTCGGGAATTTCACTTTGTCTGTGCGCATCCCGGGCTGGGCAACTGGCGAGGCGATCCCGGGCAACCTCTACAATTATATGAGCAAAGATTCCAAGCCGGTGACCTTGCGTGTGAATGGTAAAAATATGCCTGCCAACATTGAAAAAGGTTACATTAAGCTGGTCCGAAACTGGAAAAAAGGGGATCAGGTTGAATTGGCGCTGGATATGCCAGTCAGGAAGATTATTTCAAATGAAAAGATTGCTGCTAATAAGGACAAAATAGCCATTGAGCGCGGGCCTGTTCTGTATTGTGCAGAAGGCCATGATAACAACGGAAAAGCGCTGGCTATTCCCATTGGAGAAAATCAGACCTTTGCTGCCAGTTATCAGCAAGGCTTGTTGGGCGGTGTTAATGTGCTGAAATCCGAGGCGGGCAACGTGACGCTCATCCCCTATTATGCCTGGGCAAATCGCGGTCCGAATGAAATGGTGATCTGGTTCAATAAAGGTCAGTGATAATATCAAGCTTCTACATTCAGAAAAACCTTTCGGACACTCACTTCGAAAGGTTTTTTTGTACAGTTTCCAAATCCTTCAATGTGCCGTTGACTATGATATTAACATCACTGTTTTTAAAAATATCATTCTCCGAAACCAGCTTGCTTTTGAAATACAATGTAAATGGAAGCCCCTTCCCTTTTGAAACCAACTGCCCGGCAGCTTTCAGAACTTTACCCATATCAATGGCCAACGGGATTTCATAAAGCTCACTGCTTTTCCCCTTGACCTTGGTAACGCCTTTCACACTTCCTTCCGCAAGGCGGTCCTGTTTTCCGAGATCAACAGCATAAGCAGGATTTTCGAATTGCACCGGGAAAGGGTTTTGGTTGGAAAACTTCAATTTCAACACCACCTCCGATTTCCCCAAACGAAACTTTGTCATATCATAGTCCACAATTTCGACCTTCGGCAATCTGTAAAGAGGCAACCTTTTATCCATATCCAGCGTAATGCTATCTTTTCCCAGAATGGCTTTCTTCAAATGGAAGCGGCCTTCGAAATGATAATCAGCACTATCCTGGCCGGTGGCTGCTTCGGAATCACCTTCTTTTTTCAGTTTGGCAATTTTCAATTTTGCCGGAATCGTTACCAATGTGCTGTCACGCGGATTGATGGATAACGGTTTGGCATATTCATCTTCAATAATCGTTACCCCGTTCATTTGTACGAAGTAGTCAAACCTTTCCACATCCATCCCAACCGGGAGCGGATTGTCGACGAGCAGTTTTAGCGAAAGATCAATGGTACTGTCCGTAATGTTGCTGATTTGCCCAATTCCCATTTCAACCTTCGGCTTCAATCCTGAAACCGGGTTTGCATTCTCATTCTTATATTTTTTAAAAAAATACCAACCAAGTCCGGCGGTCGCCAGAAGTATCATAATGATAAGCGAGATTTTAAGCGACCGGTTGGAGTGCATAAAAGGTTGGTTTAAATAAATGGATAAATGCTCTGTTCAAAAATCGTTCCGGTAAATGTCCGAATCAATGCGGGTCACTTAAAAACTTCCCCAATAACGGATTTCCGCGAACGTATATGTGTAGTTAAGTCTTCACAATAACGGTGACGCAACGTCTTACACGGCACTCCGATTTTGGTACGGATTTTTAAGAAGGCAGGTCACAAGGATTAAATCCTTCACATCTAATAACAACAAACTACTAGAATTATGAAAGCGAGCAAAAGTAAATTCGTTAACCAAATCACTGAATCAGATAGCGCAAAGTTGAAAGAGCTTTTTGTAGACGGCCTGAAAGATATTTATTGGGCAGAAAAACACTTGGCAAAAGCATTGACAAAGATGTCGAAAAGTGCTACTTCGGAAGAACTGAAAGCAGCGTTTGAGAAACACACAACAGAAACCGAGGAACATGCGGCCAGACTTGAAGAAATTTTCGGATTGGTTGGCGAAAAAGCACAGGCGAAAAAATGTGCTGCTATGGAAGGCCTGATCGAGGAAGGCGAGGAGATTATCAGCAGCACAGACAAAGGAACAATGGTTCGCGACTGTGGATTGATCATGGCTGCTCAGAAAGTAGAGCATTATGAAATCGCATCTTACGGAACATTAAGGAACATTGCCCGCACACTTGGATACGGCGACGTAGCAGATATGCTGCAAATGACGCTTGATCAGGAAGGCGAAACCGACCACAAACTGACAGAACTGGCTGAAACATATGTGAACGAAGAAGCCAGCGCAGAATAATATTACACTTCATCATCAGACTAAACAAAAAGGGTTGACCAAATGGCCAACCCTTTTTGTTTGATGGGATTGTGCTCCCAAGTGCCCCAAACCCCTAAAGGGGCTTATTATTGTCGTTTTGTTGCCGTTACCCTCAAGCACAACGTAAAGTCCCCTTTAGGGGATTTAGGGGAAGGATCAAGCCAGATTCAATTTCCCATGATCACCGCCATCAGGCGTTGTACCCGTAAGGACCGCTTTTACCATGGAGAAGAAAACTACCATTTTCGAAGAGGTTGCGTCCCAATAGGCTGCTTCATCGGTTGTTACTTTTAGTACAACCAGATTCGGATCTTCCTTTCCTTCCGGGAACCATGCCTTCGACATCGGGTTCCACAATTCCTCTTTCCTGGTCTCATTCTCTACAATCTCCGCAGTACCAGAAACGCTGATGTAAGTGTTATTTTTGGGGTCTGAATAAATTAATGTGACCGGCTCACCCTGATTAGAGGCATCACCGATTTCTGTATTCCGGCTTGTAAAAAACCATACATTTCCTTGCTCATCGATTTCCAGGGTCGTCATCGGGCGCGACTCTATCTTTCCATTGGAGTAAGTGGTGTACATACAAAACCGGATATCCTCTGCCAATGATTTTAATTTTTGTATCGCCTCTTTATTTTGAAGGTCCTTTTCCATAATTGTTTAGTTTAATCCGATAATTATTTATCTGAGATTATAAAACAACTATTCCAAAACCTGATCAGCTGCGCATTAATTTTTCATATTCACGCTCTGCCAATCCTTTTTCATCCAGGCTGCTATATGCGGTAAAAAAATGCATTGAAAGCCCGATGCCCCATCCTGCCATCGGAAAAACAGGCCAAGGCAAATGGTCATTGCCAAAGTGTGGATAAGCAGTTACAGCCCACAGCAGCCACAAGCCAGCATTAACAACCAGGTAAGTGCTGAGATGAACCTTGAATGATGCTCTCTTTTTCGCTTTTCTCCAGATAAACTCATTACGCGGCGTTTCCATATCGGTATCGGTTTGGCTTGTTAAGGTATTTTTATAACCAATCGTTTCTCAATTGATATACCAATTTAAAGCACACACAGCCCCGGCAAAAGTGAATGAGGACAGAGTTTACTATTTTCACGACGAAAGAACAGATTATCCGGATGAACTGATTGGTAATTGCTTAAAATTCAAGACGATAATTCAGGACCGGAATCAGGCCTGTCTGTGTCGTGTTTCTGACTACCTTATCGGTTGGGTCGTAAGTTTGTTCGTAAGCATTCAAACGGTTGGTAACATTCTGAATGTCCAGGGAAATGGTCGAGGCCGTACGTTTTTTGTTTTTTGTGTAGCTGACACGGACATCGGACCGGAAATAGTAGGGCAATTGCCGGGAGTAAGCCCTGGTCCAATCTAGTTCCGTTTTACCAGTTTCTTTGGATTTTTCAAGATCGACAGGCGTGATGCGGTTTCCGCCGGATGCCAGCAGTTTAATGTTTGCTGCAAAGACGTTCGTTTTGTTCTTACCAACTTTCCATTCTTTTCCCGCCAGCACATTCTGAACAAAATGTCCATTGAACCTGCTATCCCGTTCAATACCATCCCTACCTGTGTATTTTGACTGATATAATGATGTGGTGCTCATTAAATAGATGCCGCCCGTCAGCGATTTTTCAATGGTTAACTCTACACCATAACTGCGTCCGGTTCCATCACTTACCAGCGAATCGTTTGCGAAACCGCTGATCTCGTTAATTTGAGAATTATGTAACAGATACGGTTTTGTGGAACCTGGCGTGCCGATCGGCACGTGATAATGATGTTGATAATAAGCCTCTGTCAGAATCCGCCAGCTGCTGGTGGGACGGAATTCATAACCGCCTACAAAATGTGCAGACTTCATCAGTTTAAGATCTTTATTAGCTGCCGCCGTTTTCCCGGTTTCCGCATTCACTTGCGCGAAATAGGTTGATATTGACTCTGTTTTGCTATGCAATCCGGCACCGAAGCTTAACGTGGATTTCGGAGCGACAGCCCATTTCATCCCTAATCTTGGTTCGAGCGAAACCTGGTTATTAAGTCCCAATAGCATGCCATGAACACCCGCATTGATCGTAACTGTCGGTGATATACGCGATTTAAGCTGGCCATATGCCTGATAAAGCTGAGTATTCCCCTTTTGATCCAGAAAAGTGCGAAAAGGACCATTTTCATTATTCCTGTCGAAAAGGTTGAAGTCAAGATGATTAATGATAAATCCCCCGCGGAAAGTATTGCGGGCATTCAGCTTATAGTTGAAGAGAGAAGAAATCCGGAGCGCCTGATTGACGAAACTTTGTCTGTAAGAAATTTGCTTTCCCACGTTGTCGGTTTCATCGGTAACCTTGGTTCCAGCATACGAAATGATGCTTTCCACGTAGGCCTTATTGTTGATATAGCGCAGATAATTGATCCCTAAAATGCCGCGGTTCGACGTGAAGACCTCGTTTTCAAAACCGGTTTTTTCCTTGGAAGTACTGATGCCGCCAATTCCCCACACCGTCACAACAGACTTGTCGTCAGAAGGAACATGGATTTTGAAAGCACCATCCTGGAAGTCAGTAGAAGCATCGCCCTGAATGTTCAGACCGAGCTTACTGAGTACAGACAATGTTGAATAGCGGTAATTGGCCAGATAGGAAGCCCCGCCCTTAGCGCCGATTGGCCCTTCAGCCGCAAAATCGAGGCCTAGTACGCCGGCTTGCATGGCGTATTCTCGCTTTTCGTTGTTTCCGTTTCTTAATTTCAAATCAAAAACGCCCGAGGTTGCATTGCCATATTCAGCCGGAAAAGCCCCTGTCAGGAAATCAGAATTGCCTAAAACGTTCGCACTCAACGCGCTGATGCCTCCACCGCTCGAACCTTCTTCGCCGAAGTGGTTGGGATTAGGGATTTCCACGCCTTCCATTCTCCATAACATTCCTTTTGGGCTGTTACCACGGATGATAATCTGATTTCCGCCGTCATCATTGGTCGCCACACCCGCAAATGACAAAGCCATCCTGGCCGGGTCATTCACCGAAGCCGCAAAACGCTTGGTCTGATCCACGGTAAAAGAGCGCCCGCTGACACTCACCATATCATTGAGCGGAGTGCCATTTTCCTTTTGCGCCTTCACCACCACTTCATCCAGCGACCTGAACGATTCAGCCAGTTTAATGGTCAGTTCCACCTCCTTACCTGAACCCACATTGATTTCCTGAAGGAATGCATCGTCATAACCCAGACTCGTAATTTTGAAGGAATGCCTGCCTACCGGCACCTTTTCGACACGGAATGTGCCCTCCGCATCCGTCGTCCCGCCCATGATCGGGTTCAATGTAGTAATGATCACATTTGCCCCGATCACCGGCTGCCGGGATTCCGCATCGATAACATGTCCTTTAACAAGTTGGGTAGGTTGCTGGGCGTAAGCCAGCGAGAAGACCGCCAGAGCGATCAGCACGAGGATATATTTTTTCATAGCTAACAGTTTTTCTTTCAGACAACTTAGCTATGCCCTACCCTAATTTTTTTGGGAAAAATTATTTTGTCGAGGCTACTTTGTAACAAATTATTTCCGCAGGCTATCGCAGAGTAATACAATGTTGGTAGCAATGTTATTAACAAGCATTCCGCAGAATCGCGGAGCGATGCAATATTGGTAGCAAGATAATGGGCACCGGTTCCGCCGAATCCCTGAGGGATGTGACTTCATACACGCCGTTTCAGCCCTCCGGGATTTTTTCGTATTGATACTTCATTCCATTCTACCAAAATTTCATCCCTCCGGGATTTTTCGAAAAATAACGGCTCATTTTATCCTACCAATTATATCCCTCTTGAATTCGCCTGTCATTGACTGTAATGGTGCCAATTTTTACTACAACATTGCCCGCAACGGCACCGGATCAAAAAAATGGTTCAGCGGACCGTTACCGTTGCCGGTTTTCACATCTTTGCCGGCTTCTATCGCGGCGGATATGTATTCTTTGGCAAAGATGATGGCTTCCGGGAGGGAATTGCCATGAGCCATGAATGTTGCAATAGCGGAAGACAGCGTGCAGCCGGTTCCGTGCAGATTCTGGCTGGGGATGAAGTCTGACTCGAAAACCAACACTTCCTGGGTTTTTTGTACCAAAACATCAAACAACTTCTCCGAAACCATATGCCCTCCTTTGAGCAAAACAGCCTTGCAGCCTTTGGTAACCATTTCCGAAGCCGCCTTCTTCATGGTTTCCAGCGAACCGATTTCCGTGGGTAACAAAAGTTTCGCTTCGTCCATGTTAGGGGTCACAAGATCTGCGATTGGAAATAACCTTTCCCAAAAAACACTGATCATCTCGGTCGTTGCAAGTTTCGTGCCGCTCGTCGATGTCAACACCGGGTCGATAACCACAAATTTGGGATTGAACTGCGCAATAATGTCAGCGATAATCAACGCGTTTTCAACAGTGCCTATCATGCCAATTTTAACCGCATCAACCTGAATATCTTCCAGAACCGCCAGTAATTGTTCTTTCAAAAAGTCCGCTGGCACTGGAAAAACCGCTCTTACTTCCAAGGTATTCTGGGCAGTGAGTGCCGTGATTGCAGATGTGCCGTAGCCGCCTAATGCGCCGATCGTTTTCAAGTCTGCCTGAATTCCAGCGCCGCCGACGCTGTCTGACCCCGCAATGGTAAGTATGGTTGGATATCGGTTCATGAATGGTCCGGGATTTGTAAATACTTATCGGTGAAAGTAGTAGTTTTGGGTAGACTAAAAAAAGACTCACTTAATAATGATTAAAGCTGCCATATTTGACATGGACGGATTGCTGATAGATTCGGAGCCAATCTGGACAGACGCCGCCCGCAGGGTGATGCAAAGAGTGAATTTCACGATTTCCGATGCACTCAAAAACCAAACAACCGGTCTTTCCATCAAACTTTTCCTTGAATATTGTCACAAAATTCAGCCCTGGAACGCCCCTAGTTTTGAAGAGCTGGAGCAACAGATCCTGGAATATGCCCATGAGAATATTCTGGCCCGCGCGGTGGCAATGCCAGGCGCAATAGCATTGGTCAAGAATTTAAAAGCCCAGGGTTTGAAGCTGGCTGTGGCTTCGGCTTCGCATATGGACTTGATAGAAGGCGTGCTGAAAAGGCTGGACATCATTGACTATTTCGACACCTGGCATTCGGGCGAGCTGGAAGAATTCACCAAACCGCACCCGGCAGTTTACCTGACAACAGCCGCCAAGTTGGGCTTGCTCCCGCAAGAATGCATTGCTTTTGAAGATTCACACGCGGGCCTCCGATCGGCTCATGCGGCGGGAATGATCACAATTTCGGTGCCTGCGATGGAGGTTTTTGAGGATACCAAATTTGATATGGCTCACTACAAGATCAGTTCATTGGAAAAATTCATATTGAGCGAAATGTCCGGCGTGCCTCAAAACGCGGTTGAAAATTAATACCCAAATATCAATTTCATTTATTAATGATCGGACTAAGACATTTCAGCATTGTGATCATGATCAGGATAGTGGTAATTATCCTGAGCGTGATTGCCCTTGCCTGGCTCGCGTCCAAGCACACGAACGAAGTGCTTGTATATGTGCTGGGAACCATTTTCATCTTTGTTCAGGGATCATTATTGTATCAGTATGTTACCAATGTTAACCGAAAACTGACGTACTTCCTCGAATCAGTCCGCTACTCGGATTTTACGATCAATTTCCGTTCCGACAATAAAATGGGCCGGACTTTTAAGGAACTTAACCAGCAATTTAATGAGGTGCTGCATGCTTTTCGCCAGGCCCGGGCGGAGAAGGAGGCTAACTTGCAATACTTGAATACAATTGTTCAGCATATTGGAACTGGTCTGATCACTTTCGACAGCAACGGGCAGGTTAATCTTATTAATAATGCGGCATTGCGTATGCTGGGTATTTACAGGTTGCATCAGCTGAGCGAGTTAAAAGAAAAACATCCAAGACTTTACGAATTGCTTTCCACGCTCGATAGTGGTGTGCGCGAACTTTACCGGACGCCTTCCGACCAACCCCTTGCGTTGCAGGGAGCGGCCATTCAGCTCCGGGGAATGTGGGTCAGGATTGTGGTTTTACAGAATATTCAGACGGAACTGCAACAACAGGAAGTGGAATCCTGGCAAAACCTTACCCGCGTTCTCCGGCATGAGATCATGAACTCGATGACGCCCATAGTTTCGCTTGTAGGCACAATGCGGCTCATTGTAAATGAAGACATCGAGAAATCCACCAATGACCAGGAAGCCGTTAATGATTTGAAAGAAGCATTACACACGCTGGAAAAACGGAGCAAGGGAATGATGCAATTTGTGAATGCCTACCGCGATTTTACAACATTGCCAAAACCTGTTTTTGCCAATCTCAGCGTTGCCGAACTTTTGCAGGAAGTGATCCAGTTATTACAAACAGACCTTACGGGCTCGGGCGTTTTGTGGAAAATTTCTGTAAAACCGGAAACATTAACTGTGAAAGCCGACGCCAGCCAGATCCAGCAAGTGCTCATTAACTTGGTAAAAAATGCTTCCGAAGCATTCTCAAATCAAACCAACAGATTGATCACCCTAAGCGCTTACCAGACTGACAATGTGACTATTATCGATGTTGAGGATAATGGGGACGGCATTGAACCCGAGGCCATTGAAAATATTTTCATACCTTTTTACACAACAAAAAAGACCGGCTCCGGCATTGGATTGAGCCTTTCACGGCAGATTTTGCAGCAGCACAACGGGCAGCTGAACGTGTCTTCGCAAGTGGGAAAAGGAACTGTTTTTACGCTGATTATTTAAGCTAACTTGCTTTTTCTGTATCCATAACTGAAATAAATGACAAGCCCGATCGCGAGCCAGATCACGAAGATCAGCCAGTTGGAGGAACCTAATTCCGTCATTAAGTAGAGGTTTGTCAAAATTCCCGCAACAGGTAGAATCGAAAAATTGTATTTGTAGCTCATCACGGCCATCACGAACCAGGTGATCCAGAAAATGATCGTTAAAAGCTTGTGCTCAATGATTTCCATACCCGACATGGCTTTCCATTCGTCTATCACACTTTGTCCATAAATGCTTAACCCAAGGATAGCAAGGACCAGCAGAAGTCCTACCAGATATTTTCCATTTAGATAAGGGACACGGAATTTGGATTGCGCTGAAATGCCTGTGTGATCCAGATAAAGCACGCCGCCACAAACCAAAATAAATGCAAAGAATGTCCCCACACTGGTCAGGTCCACAAAGAAATCCATCTTGAAAAATAATGCGGGAATACCCACTACAAAACCCGTAACAATGGTTGCGAAGGAGGGAGTCTGATATTTGGGATGAATCTTCGAGAATTTTTTCCAAAGCAAACCATCGCGGCTCATCGTCATCCAGATACGTGGCTGACCAAGCTGATAAACCAGCAATGCACTCGTAATAGCAATGACAGAACTGACCGAAATAACGCCAGCCATGAAATCAAGGCCATTTTTCTCAAAAACAAATGCCAGCGGATCACTTACTTTCAGCTCTGAATAATTGACCATTCCGGTAAGCACCAATGTGATGAGTACATATAATATTGTGCAAATTACCAGACAGTAAATCATCGCCTTGGGCATGTCGCGCTGCGGATTTTTACATTCTTCGGCAGTTGTTGAAATAGAATCAAAACCAATGAATGCGAAAAAAACGGAGGCGACCCCACCCATGACGCCTTTGATGCCATTGGGTGCAAATGGCGACCAGTTTTCGGGTTTTACATAAAATGCCCCGGCGAAAATCACCAGCAAAACGACCCCTATTTTCAGCACCACCATGATATTGCTGGCGGTTCGCGACTCGCGGATACCAATGTAAACCAATGCAGTAATAAGCAATGTTATCAGTCCCGCAGGCAGATTAAGCATGATGTGGAAATCACCGATTGCCGGAGAAGATTCATAAGCCGCAGCCGCAAAACGTTCGTAAGTGCTCATTTCGGCGGCAGCGCCACTTTGCAACTTGGCAAATGCATCAGAGGCCGTTTCATGGTTGACCGTAAGCCAGCCCGGCAGGACAATGCCGAAGCCTTTAAGCATTCCCGTAAAGTATTCCGACCAGGAAATCGCGACGACCATGTTGGAAACCGCATATTCCAAAATCAACGACCAGCCAATGATCCATGCAAACAACTCACCAAAAGCAACGTACGCATACGTGTACGCGCTACCGGAGACGGGCACGGTGCTCGCAAACTGCGCATACGACAATGCTGTAAAAACGCAGGCAATAGCCGTAAAAATGAATAATAATGATACAGCCGGACCACCGTTATAGCTCGCAACCCCGATCGTACTGAAAATCCCTGCCCCTACAATTGCCGCTATACCGAGGGAGACCAGGTCCCTCACGCCAAGGATCTTGGCTAAACCGCCATTTTCCGCAGAATCAGCATCTTTAAGTATTTGGCTAACTGTTTTTTTACGAAAGAGAGAAGAATTTTGTTTCATGCAGGCGCTGATTTGGCAAAGTCTAGGTATGTAATAAGTTGGCTAAAATAACGATATTCTCAACGCATCTTTCCATCCGTTGATATTTTGTTTAATAAATCACAAATTTTCCATAGAAAATTCTCCGGGCTGAAATCAAACGCGAAAACAATGTGTTTGAAACCATATAATTACTTAATTTTCCGGCTAGCAACCCCACCACATCCCATGAAAAAAAACGTTACGTTACTTGTCCTTATACTGCTTTCTGTCAGGATATTGGATGCCCAGGACATGAAGGCCTACACAACTGCTCAGGCTCATTCCCACAATGATTACGAAAGAAAAGGTGCCTTCCGGGACGCTTATGATCAGCAGTTCGGGTCCATTGAAGCGGACCTTTTTTTAATAAATGACACGCTGTTCGTAGCTCACAATCTAAAAGACATCCATCCTAAAAGAACATTAAGTACGCTCTACATTCAGCCGATCCTCGCTAGCGTCGAGAAAAACGGCGGGAGCATTTATGCACAAAAGGATGTGCCGTTACAATTGCTGATTGATTTGAAAACCGGGGCTTCGGAGACGCTCGCTGCGCTGGTCAGGGAACTCGAACCGCACAAGCAAATTTTTGCACCCAACGGCACTGTAACAATTGTAGTGAGCGGCAACACGCCCGCCCCTGCCGATTTTGACAAATATCCGGACTTCATTTTTTTCGATGGAAGACCCGAACTTACTTACACGCCGGATCAACTCAAACGGGTCGGCTTGATCAGCCAGGGTTTCGGGAAATACTCAAAATGGAACGGCGAGGGCCCCTTACCTGAAAAGGAAAAGAAAACGATCCAGAAAGTGATCAGGCAAACCCACGATCTGGGTAAAAAAATGCGGTTATGGGCTACGCCGGACAACATCAATTCCTGGAAGATCATGATGGCCCTGGGTGTGGATTATCTGAATACGGATAAAGTAAAAGAATTGGGCGATTACCTCCGCACTGCACCTCGATAACATTTTTAATTAGATTTAACTGCTTTTACATTTTTCAATGGTATAACTTCTCCTCCATGTCGTCCGAACACAACGCGTCGGCGCCCGGCGCTACGCTCAAGAAAGTTTTAAAACCAATACACCTTTGGGCGATTGCCGTCGGGCTGGTGATTTCAGGTGAATATTTCGGATGGAACTATGGATGGGGCGTTTCGGGCACCGTTGGCTTCCTCATCGCGACACTCCTGGTAACGCTGATGTACGTGACATTTATTTTCAGCTTTACCGAGCTTACCACTTCCATTCCGCAGGCTGGCGGGCCGTTTTCTTACTCGCAACGCGCTTTTGGCTGGTTTGGGGGGTTAATAGCAGGTTACGCTACACTCGTAGAATTTTTGGTGACACCACCCGCCATTGCATTTGCATTGGGAAGCTACACACACTTTCTTTATCCGTCACTGGGAGTGCTAGATGTAGCTTTTGCCTGTTATGTTATTTTTATATTAATTAATCTACTGGGAATCAAGGAGTCTGCAATGTTCTCACTGGTGGTGACGTTGCTGGCGGTCGGCGAGCTGCTGATCTATATAGGCATTGTTGCTCCGCATTTTTCATACAAAACTTTCGTGACCGAGCCGATGCCATTTGGCTGGCCAGGCGTGTTTGCTGCGTTACCATTTGCAATCTGGTTTTACCTCGCCATTGAAGGCGTTGCCATGGTGGCCGAAGAAGTGGAAGATCCTAAACGGACTATTTCCAGAGGTTACATTTACGGAATTTTAACATTGGTTGTGCTGGCGCTCGCCGTGATGGTTTTTACCGGTGGCGTAGCACATTGGCGGCTTTTGAGCGAAATCGATTATCCCCTGCCCGCCGCACTAGGCATTGTGCTGGGCCGCGACAGTGCACTTACACAACTATTTGCCAGCCTGGGACTTTTTGGGCTTATCGCTTCTTTTCACGGCACCATCATTGGGTATTCACGACAAATTTACGCATTGGCAAGGGCTGGATTGTTACCTTCTTTTCTGGGAAATGTGAATGCCAGATTCCAGACACCACACTGGGCACTCATCGGCGGCGGAATTGTCGGGTGCATCGCGCTTAAATTGGGCACGACTGACCAGGTGATCATTCTGGCGGCATTGGGAGCGGTTGTGATGTACATTATCAGTATGGTTGCGCTCTTCATGCTTCGCCGTAATGAACCCGGTCTCGAGCGCCCCTTTATCGTGCCTGCCTATCCTTACTTCCCTCTCATAGCACTTATCTTATCAGTCGTCTGTCTCATTGCAATTATCTATTATAATCTGGTCCTGAGCTTATGGTTCTTTTCCGGGCTTGTATTGGTTACTGTTCTCTATATGGCAACAGGGAGACACAAAGTTTCCAAACACATCGACAGCGCCACAGGTAATTAAAGGATTGAGGCCGACATAGTTTTTACCGGTTACTAAATTGTTTTAAAAAAATGGTCTCGATTGACAACTAATTCGTACATTAATCTGGAATTTTTACTCAACGGTAACCTTAAATTTGCAATTTTTTGAAAATGCTAACATTGTCCCTGCTCGTAAACCCTGATTTTAACAGTATGGGATTGAATTTTACAAATCCAGAATGAATATTTTAATTGTTGAGGACGACCTGATTGTAGCAAAACATCTTCAATATTTACTTAACGGCTTCGGGTATGATGCGAATGACGTTGCAACGGATTACAGTACGGCTGTTGAATTACTCAATAGCAAAGTCTTCCATGTTGCCATTTTAGACATTAGTTTGAACGGCTACCAAACCGGGATTGACCTTGCGCATTACATTCGTGAAAATTTCAAGATCCCCTTCCTGTTTCTTTCCAGTCACGAGGATATAGCCATTGTCAATGCGGCTTTGCAAGCTTCTCCACATGCTTTTCTTCAAAAGCCATGTCAAAAAATCACTGTATATACTGCGGTTAAGCTGGCTCTGAAAAATTACCGCCTTGCAGCTTTGGCGGGAGAGTCCAATCAGGAGGATAAACAGGATTCCACGGTAATCAAAGATGCGCTTTTCATCAAAGAGAAGCATATGTTTACCAAAATCCTGCTTGCCGATATCCTTTACATCCGCAGCGACGACAATTATCTTGAATTGCACACCAAAAAGAAGAAATACACCATTCGGGAGACGCTCAAAAACATGCTTCAGCAACTTCCGGCCAATTATTTTTTCCGGGTTCACAAGTCTTTCATCATTAATCTCCATGCCATTACATCAATCAATTACATTCATGTGATGATCAATGACATTGAAATCCCGATTACAAATGACAACCGAAATGAACTGCTAAGCCGGGTGAAAACTTTTTCGTGAGAAGCCCCGGAAATCTCCAAACCACACATGCTGATTCCCTTTCTTTACCCCGGAAATCAGCTACTTCACCCCATTATTTTGTCAGTTATCCGACTACAAACTATTATTACAATACGTAAATTCCTCTCCTATTTAAAACCAGTGTTCTTGCGACAGGCGCCTGAGCTTCAACATTTAAGAAAAAAAATTAGAAGCTCAGGCATCCATTTCAGTTCGGGGAACGTAAATGTTATAAATTAAATATGTGCGTAAACACAAACTTGATCTCCAAAATATTTACCATACCATACCAAACCTAAACTAAATCATTACCATTAGTATTTTTTTATTTT
The DNA here is from genome assembly GCF_022869785.1 of Dyadobacter chenwenxiniae. NCBI lineage: Bacteria > Pseudomonadati > Bacteroidota > Cytophagia > Cytophagales > Spirosomataceae > Dyadobacter > Dyadobacter chenwenxiniae. The sequence continues at coordinate 4,153,135 of NZ_CP094997.1, forward strand.
AATATCGTTGAGAATAATTGGACATCCCCGGGACACATTCCCTGGGATGTTTTGTTTTTAATTACAGATCTCAGGGATAGATCAAATATTTTTTTCGCATGTCCTTGTACTGACCAAGACCCGGCTCCCAGCTTTTCCTGATCTCATCTTCGGAAGCACCCGCAATGATCTGTTTTTTGAAGTTCTCAGTGCCTACCAGTTTATCAAAGCTTCCCATTTGCTTACTCTGGCTCATATCAAAGAACTTAGCTTTGTCGGGATATGCTTTATACATATCCATGATCCAATTTAAATTCAGCTTTTCTGATTTTTCGAGTTTGGAAATATCATACTTCCGCAGATCAATGCCATAGCAATCCTGATCCATGTGCAAAGGTGCCTCACTCATTCCTTTGATACTCTTTGGCGTAAAAACGAAATCATATTTCCCTTTCAGCAAAGGCGCACCAAGCACTGTGAACGGCATGTAAGTCCCTCGCCCCTGGCTGACGATCGTTCCTTCAAACATGCATATATGCGGATAAAGCATCACCGACTGTTGCGTATTCAGGTTCGGTGAAGGCATTACTGGCAATGTGTATGGCGTTTTATGATTGTAGTTGGCCACTTTAATGATCTTCAATTCGCACCGCATTTTGTTGGGCAGCCATCCTTCTCCATTGATCATCTGCGCAAATTCAGCAATCGTCAGTCCGTGCGCGATGGGAATTTTATACATGCCGATGCCGGAACGCAAATGATCTTCGAGGATCGGACCGTCTACCAGAAAACCGTTGGGATTTGGGCGATCCAGGATCAGCATTTCCTTATTCGTTTCGGCGCAAGCTTCCATTACATGCCCCAAAGTGTTGATATAAGTGTAAAAACGAGCCCCAACATCCTGAATATCAAACACCATCAGATCAATACCCGCCATTTGTTCCTTCGTAGGCTTTTTCTGTTTGCCGTAAAGTGAAATAGCGGGAATGCCCGTTTTCGGGTCCACGCTGTCACTCACTTTATCTCCATTGCTGGCCGTACCACGAAAACCATGTTCCGGGCCAAAAATCATGACAATATTTACACCCAGCGAAACGAGGCTGTCCACGATCGGTGTTTTTCCAATTATTGATGTTTGGTTGACTAATATCCCGATCTTCTTACCTTTCAGATAATCCAGATATGCTGAAACCTGATCCGCACCGGTAACCGGCAACCCGGCTGGCTCAATCGTGTTTTTGCCAACCTTTAAAGAATCACCTTCCGTTATTACAGGCGTTTTTTGCGAGGATGAGTTAACGCAGTTGCTGAACAAGCAAATGCATAGTGTGAGGCATAGTAATGTGGAAAATGATTTCATTGGATTTAGGATTGAATTTAAAATAAACGCATTTGCCCTGCCCGCATAAACTGGGTTGTATCAAGCTCGGGTAACGCTCTGTCTTTGAAATATTTTCGACACGCGTGTGCATGGAGTTGCCTGATGTTTTCTGCAAAATTACCCTCCCCAACCATTCTGAGTCCGAATCGGGAATCATTTAAACTTCCTCCATGGCATTCCGCAATCTGGTTCAGCACTTTCGTTGCCCGATCCGGAAAATGATGATTGATCCACTCTTCGAATAATGTTGAAATGGCACCATTCAGCCTTACGATTGTATAATTGGCCCATATTGCACCGTTTTCGGCCGCCGCCTGTACAATGGCCGGAATTTCGTGATCATTGAGTCCAGGAATAATGGGCGCTGTCATTACGCCCGTCGGCACGCCAGCTTCGGTTAGTCCTTTCACAATTTGCAATCTGCGTTTTCCGGTTACAGTCCGGGGTTCAAGGGCGCCGCGAAGCTCTTCATTTAGCGAAGTAATGGAAATTGCTCCATGCACCAGATTCAGCTTGGCGAGCTTTTCAAGCACGTCCAAATCCCTCAGTATTAAAGCATTTTTGGTCAAAACGCTCACCGGATTCCGATATCTCAGGCATATTTCGAGCATTTGCCGGGTTAACCGATATTTTTTTTCTCCCGGTTGATAACAATCTGTGTTTCCGGAAAAATGAATGGCCTTAGGCTCCCAGTTTTTTGAATTGAAAAGCTTTTCCAGCAACTGCGGCGCATTTTTCTTGACTATAATTTTTGTTTCAAAATCCAGCCCGGCGGAATATCCCCAATATTCATGGGAGTTGCGGGCATAACAGTAAATACAACCATGTTCGCAGCCCCGGTAAGGGTTAATCGAGTGAAAATGACCCAGATCCGGACTATCCGAAACACTCAGCAATGTTTTGGAGTGCTCCTCAATAAACTGCGTTTTCGGGTTCGCAGCCGGCTCTTCCCACTGCTGCCAGTCCTCTGACGTATATTCTATTTCATGCTTAAAAAATTTGTTGTGGGTGTTAATAGCAGCCCCCCGGCCACGAGCCCTGTTGTCCATGTTTGGTTAATGATCATGATTTGTTGATGAAATTGCTAACGATGTTGTGTGATCAATTTTGAATGATTGAATGACTGAATGAGTGAATGAAGTTTAATGTTGACCAGGTCACCTGGTGTTGAGCGAATGACTGAATGAAGTTTAATGTTAACCGGGTCGCTGGCGACGACGGAATCGAAGAATAAGAAAATATTAAATCATCCCCCAGAGACCCGGTCAATCATCGCCCGGCGACCCGGTCACTCATTCACTCATTCACTCATTCAAAACTACTTTATATACCGAAAGTCCTCGTCTCCTTTCAAAGACAGCAGCACGTCGTACATGAGTTGGATTACGTTTTTGACGTCTTCTTTGTGGACCATTTCCACGGTGGTGTGCATGTATTTAAGCGGGAGGGAAATCAGTGCGGATGCGATGCCTTCGGTTGAGTAGGCAAAAGAATCCGTATCCGTTCCTGTTGAACGGCTTACTGCCTGGCGCTGGAACGGGATATTTTTCTCGTCTGCAATGCGGATCAAAAGGTCACGCACATTGTTCTGCACAGCTGGTCCATAGCAAATTACCGGTCCGCCACCACTTTTGAGGTCGCCTTGTTCCTTTTTGTTATACATCGGCGACTGCGTATCGTGCGTCACGTCGGTCACGATGGCAAGATTAGGTTTCAAACGACGCGAGATCATTTCCGCTCCCCGCAAGCCGATCTCCTCCTGAACTGCGTTCACAACATATAATGTAAACGGCAAGCGAACATTGTTCTCATGCAACATACGCGCCACTTCCGCGATCATGAAACCGCCCATTCTGTTGTCCAGGGCGCGTCCCAGGTAATATTTTTCGTTCAATTCGTCCAGACCGTCCGCAAATGTGGCAACCGTTCCCACATGAATGCCCATTTCAAGCACTTCGTCTTTTTTGGAAGCGCCGACATCAATAAACAACTCATGAACCTTTGGAACAGAATCCTTTGCAACGTCGCGAACATGGATCGCAGGCCAGCCGAAAACGCCTTTTACAACGCCTTTGGCAGTGTGCAAATTCACGCGCATGGAAGGCGCAATGATCGCATCCGAGCCGCCATTACGGCGCACATGAATGTAACCATCGTCTGTAATGTAGTTGACAAACCAGGAAATCTCATCGGAATGCGCTTCAATTACCACTTTGTAATCCTGGCCACCGCCAATAACGCCGACAGCCGTTCCGTAGACGTCCACAATGGTTTCTTCAATGTAAGGCTTGATGTAATCCAGCCATATCTGCTGACCGCTCGCTTCGAAGCCGGTCGGCGATGCGTTGTTCAGGTATTTATAAAGAAATTCTCTGCTTTGATCTGACATATTTTATTAAAATTACTTACTTAAAATGCTGTACAACAATGCCATACCAGGCATTTTCTATTGTTTCAAAAAGCGCCAAAAAGCCCAAAAACGCCTTTTGTCGAGATAATCCAAATCTGCCTGATGCTGATATGCTTCCCGCTCGAACGAAATATGGAGATAGGCCAGATAATGTTTTTTGTACTGGATCAGGCGAATTAAATATTCGGCAAAATACCAAATATAAAAGACAATCAAACCCAATTCAAGCTGTTGCCTCAAATGGATTTGCTCGTGGTTGATCAGGAAGCGGCTACATGGATTTCTTCTCACCAAAATGAATGGAAACAATGCCATCCCCTCCACCCAAAGGAAAGAAACATTCAACAAAATGCCTTTGAATTTCATACTGACGAATGGTGATCCAAACCAATTTAAAACAAAAATGTTGGATTGCGAATGATCAACATTCTACAATCCAACATCTTATTCATGCTATGCGAAACTATTCGCTGAACCTGCTGATATCCAGGACTTCAAATTCCATCAAGCCCGCAGGGACCTTAATTTCGGTGGTGTCCCCTACTTTCTTGCCAAGTAAACCTTTGCCTATCGGCGATCCTACTGAGATCTTGCCGGTTTTAAGGTCAGCTTCTTCTTCTGAAACCAAAGTATATGTCACTTCCATTCCATTCTTACGGTTTTTGATCTTCACTTTGGAAAGCACCGCAACCTGCGAAGTATCAATCGACGACTCATCGATCACCCGCGCATTTGACATGATCTCTTCAAGCTTGGCGATCTTCATTTCATGCATTCCCTGCGCATCCTTTGCCGCGTCATACTCTGCATTCTCGCTCAAATCGCCCTTATCCCGCGCTTCTGCAATCTGTTTTGCAATCTCCGTGCGGCCTTTTGTTTTCATATCATTCAGCTCATTCCTCAGCTTATTTAATCCTTCTTCCGTATAGTATGAAATTTTAGCCATGACCTTAAATTAGTTTACAAGTCTTTAAATTTTTGAAAATTGGATAAAAAAAAAGAACGGCTCTAAGACCGCTCTACAAGAGTTACAACACTCGTAGTAGAAGGCTAGAAGACCCTGTCTTTTCGGTTCGTATATGATTTCGTCTGGATCATAATTTTCTGTTAAGAACGACAAAAATAACAATATTTGTAAATGGTATCACCATTTTTTATCCAAAAGCGGTAACAATCTATGTCAACCCCGTTAAGAATAATTTTCATGGGAACGCCCGAATTTGCGGTCCCAAGTTTGAAAAGTCTGGTCGAAAGCAATTCTAATGTAGTGGCTGTAATAACCGTGCCGGACAAGCCCGCAGGCCGCGGACAAAAGCAAACCGCATCGCCCGTAAAACAATATGCAGAAGCACAAGGTATTCCTGTTTTACAACCCGAAAAACTAAAAAATCCAGCGTTTCTGGAAGAACTCAGGTCCTATCAGGCTGACCTGCAAGTGGTCGTAGCATTCCGCATGTTGCCCGAAGTGGTCTGGAGCATGCCACGAAAAGGAACGTTCAATTTACACAGCTCATTATTGCCGCAATACCGCGGCGCGGCGCCGATTAACTGGGCCGTGATCCATGGCGAAACGGAAACCGGCGTTACCACATTCTTTATAGAGAAGGACATTGACACAGGGAAGATTATTTTCCAGGACCGAGAGCCTATTCACGCCGACGACGACGCAGGTTCCTTACACGACCGGCTGATGGAAAAAGGCGCAAAGCTGGTCGTGAGAACGGTCAGGGCTATTGAAGCAGGCGATTACCCACAAGAACCACAGGATGAATCGGCTAAAATAATATCCGCACCAAAGATTTTCCGCGAAACCTGCGAAATAGACTGGCAGAAACCCGCAGCAGAAATCCACAATTTCATCCGGGGACTTTCACCCTACCCGGCAGCCTGGACAACTATCAATGGTCTCTCCTGCAAAATCTTCAAATCCAAAGTTGTGGAATTTGATGAAAACGACACCCCTGGCCAATTTCGGACAGATAGCAAATCCTATCTCTATTTCCGAACCGGAGACGGCTGGCTTTCTATTGAAGTTTTGCAACTGGAAGGAAAGAAGCGGATGGAGATAGGGGATTTTTTGCGGGGGAATAGGCTTTAAACCATTCCCAGGCGCTAAATTCCTATTTATTACACACTATAAATAATTCATTATGGCGGACACTTTTTCACAGGTTCATTTACATTTCATTTTTACACCCAAATTTAGAGCGTCATTGATTGCTCCTTCCTGGGAAGCCGATTTACACAAGTACATTACAGGAATCACTAAAAAGAATGCACACAGGATGCTGGCAATCAATGGGACAGCGGATCATGTGCATATGCTGATCGGATTTCAGACAACACAATCCATTGCAGCATTCATGCAGGACGTGAAGGCAGACTCGGCTCAATGGATTAATAATAATAAGTTTTGTAAATCAAGGTTTGAATGGCAGGCAGGTTATGGGGTATTTTCTTATAGTAAATCAAATGTGGATAATGTCATTCAGTATATTTTAAAACAGAAAGAGCATCATCAAAAGGTTAGTTTCATCGACGAGTATAGGTTGATTTTAGAGAAGTTTGGGGTTGACTTTAAAGAAGGATATATTTTCAAAAGCCCTGAATGAGCAATGAAAAATCCCGGAGGGATGAAATATCGGTAGCAAAACATCGGTGTACAAGGGCCAAATCCCGGAGGGATGTAACGGCGTGTATGACGTTGCATCCCTCCGGGATTTGGCATAATCCGAAAATATTAACTTTGCTACCGATATTATATCCCTCTGGGATTAGCGGAACGCAAACACATTAACGTTGCGACCAATGTTGCATCCCTCCGGGATTGGCGGAATGCGGACACATTAACTTTGCTACCAATGTTGCATCCCTGCTGGATTGACCAATTTAATTTTACATTATGCTTATATCAATCATCGTTGCCGTCTCTGAAAACGGCGCTATCGGAAAGGATAATCAATTACTCTGGCGGTTGCCTGATGATTTAAAACGCTTCAAACAACTCACATTAGGCCATCCGATGATCATGGGACGGAAAACCTTTGAATCTATTGGCAAACCTTTGCCGGGCAGGACCTCCATTGTTATTACCAAACAAAAGGATCTTTCTGTTGAAGGCATCCTGATCGCACATTCACTGGAAGAGGCACTGGACATTGCGCGAGGCATTGAGCAATCCGAAGCCTTCATCGTCGGCGGGGGCGAAATTTACAGACAGTCAATGCCCATGGCAGATCGATTATATGTTACCGAAGTGAAGACGATCATCAACGGCGATACTTTTTTCGAAATAACAAATCCTGACGCCTGGGTGGAAACCGAGCGGATAGCACATGAGGCAGATGAGCGGCATAACTTAAAATTTGAATTCGTAAATTACATTAAACAAAAATTTTAATAAGTACCTTTACCGCTATACAACCCTAAGTGACTATCAGTTATAATGCAAGTATTAGTAGCAACCCTAAGCATCGAATTAGAAACATTACCGTCCGACAGCCGCCCAGTGTTCCTTACCGGTAACTTTTGCAAATGGCTCCCTGATCTGGAAGACTACGAGATGACGATGATTGCACCGGGAAAATACCAATTCCAATTTCCCGAAGATTTAGAGTTGCCCATGCCGGCTCGAATATAAATACACCCGTGGCGGCTGGAACCAGGTTGAGCTCGACCATTTAGGGCGGCCTTATGGCAACCGGATCATCACTCAGCCGGAAGGTGTTATTCAAGACTTTGTTAAACGCTGGCAGATTGATCCTTTGAAAAAAAATAATAGTCTTGCCCCGATTGCGGAGGTTCTTTCAGAAACATTTGAAATTCCTCAGCTCAAAAGAAAGCGGCGTGTTCACGTGCTTCTTCCCCACGATTATTACGAAAATCCCGAGCAGCGCTATCCGGTGCTTTACATGACGGATGCCCAAAACCTCTTCGGTGAAGGCTCTCCTTATGGCAACTGGGAAATTGATAAAAGTCTGGCCGAACTGGCGAAGGAGCACAAAGCGGGTGTCATTATTGTGGCCATTGACCATGGCGACGAGGAGCGCATCAATGAGTTTTCTCCTTACGATAATCCGCGCTTAGGCAAAGGTTTAGGTTCACTTTTCCTCCGTTTTGTAGCTGAAACGCTTAAACCGCATGTGGATGCCAATTACAGGACAAAGCCCGACAGGCTCAACACAGGCATGGGCGGAAGTTCGGTGGGCGGGTTGCTTAGCATTTATGCTGCATTAATGTTCCCGCACGTTTTCGGAAGGCTGATGATCTTTTCGCCTTCGCTATGGATTTCGCAGAAAGTGTATTTCGATGCCATTCACTTCTTTGAGCCTTTCGAAACACGCATTTACTTGTATGCCGGTGGAAAAGAAGGGGCGAATATGTTACCCAATTTTGAAAAATTTCATAAAACACTTGAAAACCAAAGATTTGGCTACAAACGTGTACAAATCAAAAGTTCGATTGATCCGGAAGGAGAGCATAAAGAGGAACAGTGGAGTAAGGAATTTCCTATTGCTTTGAAATGGCTCTTTTTTGAGGATTAATATTTTGAACGGCATAAAAAAGGGAGAGCGGCGCACGGCCGGCTCTCCCTTTTCTTTTCAATTAATATGATCACAAAATATATTGGCTTAAATCTCTGTTTTTAACCAATGCAGAAAGCTTTTCGCTAACCAGATCAGCGGTTACGACAATGTGAGAGTCCGCGCCTATTACGTCTGGGATATCAAACATAAAATCATTAAGCAGCAAGCTCATAACCGTTTGCAAACGACGTGCGCCAATGTTCTCCACTTCACTATTGACCTCAAAGGCAATTCTTGCTATTTCGCGAAGTGCGCCGTCTTCAAACTCCAGTTCCACACCCTCGGACTCCATCATCGCTACGTATTGCTTGGTAAGGGCATTTTTAGGTGTTTTCAGGATTTGGTAAAAATCGGCTTCTGTAAGGCTGTTCAGTTCAACGCGAATCGGGAAACGGCCTTGTAATTCGGGGATAAGATCCGAGGGTTTTGCCACATGGAAAGCGCCCGCCGCAACGAAAAGAATATGATCCGTATTGATCACGCCATGCTTGGTATTCACGGCACTTCCTTCCACGATCGGAAGCAAGTCGCGCTGCACACCTTCGCGGCTTACATCCGGACCGCCGCCGCCACCTGACCTGCTGGAAGCCACTTTATCAATTTCATCAATAAAAATAATCCCCAGGTTTTCCGCCTTTTTGATCGCTTCCACTTTTACCTCGTCCATATCAATCAGCTTGGAAGCCTCTTCGTCCAGGAGAATTTTTCTGGCCTCTTCCACCGTTACCTTTCTTTTTTTACCCCGACGAGGCATCATATTGCCAATCATTTCCTGAATGTTCATCATCGAAACGTCGTCCATCGCGCCTCCGATCATGCCTATATTAGGTGCTTGATTCTGATGCACTTCAATGTCGATCTTGCGGTTATCCATCTCACCGTTTCTTATTTTTTCACGAAACCGCTCTCTGGTGCGTTGGTTCAATTCAGCATCGTCCTCAGGCATTACTTCGGACGTGTTATTATCGGCCTTGATCTTGACAGCGCTGGAACCATGAACGGGCGGGATCAGCGCATCGAGAATGATATCCTCAACAGCCTGCTCGGCTTTGAGCTTCACTTCTTCTTTTTTCTGCGTCCTCACCATTCCTACTGCCTGTTCGACAAGGTCCCGGACCATGCTTTCCACATCGCGTCCCACGTAACCAACTTCTGTGAATTTGGACGCTTCTACTTTTACGAATGGCGCGTCCGCAATTTTAGCCAGCCGACGTGCAATTTCCGTTTTACCGACACCTGTCGCGCCGATCATTAATATGTTATTGGGAATGATTTCCTTTTGTATGTCCTCAGGACTATTCATTCGCCTCCACCGGTTTCTCAATGCAATAGCGACATTGCGCTTTGCGTCATTTTGTCCGATGATATACTGGTCAAGCTCGAAAACGATCTGACGCGGGGTTAGGCGATTTAAGTGTTCAGTCATGTGATTTATATAAATACGTAACTTATTGTTGGTTTTTTGTATCAAAAACATTCAAAAAAGGGATCTGTTGCCTCTAAACAGGGTCAATCTCCACATTTAAGCGCTTTCGTTATTCAATATCGCTGAAAAGAACTATGCCCGTACAAAATGTCATGCTGACCGGTTTTCCGAAATCTTTTGCCCGTTTACATTTTGTACATAGCCTTCCATTACCTTTGTTTTCTCTTCAAGTTTCTGTAAAAAGATTTGTTTACCATATGAAAAAAATACTGCAAACCCTTTCCATTCTGATTGCAACCACACCATTCCTTTTTGCGCAGACCCCGGCTGATAATGATCTGGTGGATCTTGTGAATCCGCTGATGGGAACGCAATCCAAATTCAGCCTGTCATCGGGCAACACTTATCCGGCCATTGCATTGCCCTGGGCGATGAACTTCTGGATGCCGCAAACGGGCAAAATGGGCGACGGATGGGCCTATATGTACGATGCGGAAAAAATCCGTGGGTTTAAACAGACGCACCAGCCCAGTCCCTGGATCAACGATTACGGCCAGTTTTCGATCATGCCGATCACTGGAAAGCTGAAAATTGACGAAGAAAGCCGGGCAAGCTGGTTTTCCCATAAAGCCGAAGTGGCGAAGCCCCATTACTATAAGGTTTACCTGGCCGATCACGACGTTACCACGGAAATCGCTCCCACGGAAAGAGCGGCGCAATTCCGTTTCACTTTCCCGCAAGCCGACAGCTCATTTGTGCTGATTGATGCGTTTGACAGAGGTTCTTACATTAAAATAATCCCTGGCGAGCGCAAGATCATCGGCTATACCACCAAAAACAGCGGAGGCGTTCCGGCTAACTTTAAAAATTATTTCGTCATTGTTTTTGACAAAGCATTTACATTCTCTTCCGCATTTCACGGCAAAACACTGGCCAAGGACACATTGGAACTGAAAACCGGCCACGCGGGTGCGGTTGTGGGTTTTAAAACAAAAAAAGGCGAGCAGGTTGGGCTGAAAGTGGCTTCTTCATTCATCAGTCCTGAGCAGGCCGAACTGAATCTGCAGCGCGAAATTGCCAATGACAATTTCGAAGTTACAAAAGAGAAAGGCCGCAAAGCCTGGAATTCTGAGCTGTCGCGTATAAAGGTCGAAGGTGACAACAAAGATCAGATCCGGACCTTCTATTCGTGCTTGTACCGCGTGCTTTTATTCCCAAGGAAATTTTATGAATTTGATAAGGCCAACAAGATTGTACATTACAGTCCATATAGCGGTGAAGTAAAACCGGGTTATATGTTCACGGATAATGGCTTTTGGGACACATTCCGGGCGGTTTTCCCATTTTTTACATTGATGTACCCAACGCTTAACGCGCACATTATGGAGGGACTCGCAAATGCTTATGACGAAAGCGGTTACCTGCCGGAATGGGCAAGCCCGGGCCACCGTGATTGTATGATCGGCTCCAATTCCGCATCGTTGATCGCTGATTCGTACGTGAAGGGAATCCGCGGTTATGACATTAACAAACTTTACGAAGCCGTGATCAAAAACACGGAGAATGCTGGCCCTGTGAGCTCGGTAGGCCGATTTGGTCATGAGTATTACAATGAGCTGGGCTATGTTCCCTATGATGTGAAAGTGAACGAAAATGCAGCGCGGACGCTGGAATATGCCTACGCGGATTTTTGTATCGCCCAATTGGGAACAGCATTGAAAAAGCCACAAAAGGAAGTGGATCTTTATCTGAAAAGAAGCCAGAATTACCGCAATGTGTTTGATCCGGAAACGAAATGGATGCGTGGAAAGAACAAAGATGGCCAGTTCCAAAAGCCATTCAACCCGTTCAAATGGGGTGATGCGTTTACGGAAGGGAACAGCATTCATTATACATGGTCTGTGTTTCAGGATGTCAAGGGCCTGATTGGCTTAATGGGTGGCCGCGAAGCATTTGTTCAGAAACTGGATACGGTTTTCACATTGCCGCCGATTTTCGACGACAGTTACTATGGTTTCCCCATTCATGAGATCCGCGAAATGCAGATCATGAACATGGGCAATTACGCGCACGGAAACCAGCCGATCCAGCATATGATTTATTTGTATAACTATGCAGGAGCGCCTTATAAGGCACAGTATTGGCTGCGTCAGGTAATGAACAAGCTTTATCAGGCAGCACCGGACGGCTATTGCGGTGATGAGGATAATGGCCAGACTTCGGCCTGGTATGTGTTCTCGTCACTGGGTTTTTACCCGGTAACGCCAGGAACAACGCAATATGTGATCGGCTCGCCGCTTTTCAAGAAAGCGACATTGACGATGGAAGACGGCAAGAAATTCACAGTTCAGGCACCTGCTTCGGATGATGCAAACATGTACATCCAGGGCGCTTCGTTGAATGGTAAAGCTTATGGCAAAACATTCCTCGAACACGCCGACATCCAGAAAGGCGGCACTGTGCAGTTCAACATGGGAAGCCAGCCTTCTAAAACCTGGGGCGCAGGCGCGGATGCTGCACCTTTTTCTTTGACAAAGTAAAGTGCCATAGCAGCGCAGCTAGCCGCTTAGACTATAATATTTGATCATTATTCCACTTTTCGGTGAAGTGTTCCGGGAAGTGGAATAATTGTTTGACAAAACCATAAAACACTAAACCAATTAACAATGCAATACAGGAAATTAGGAAACTCTGACCTGGAAGTTTCAGTGATCACATTTGGTGCCTGGGCCGCTGGCGGCTGGATGTGGGGCGGAACCGAGCGTAGCGAAGCGGTTAAGGCCATTCAGGCTTCGTTCAATGCAGGCGTCACTTCCATCGACACAGCGCCCGTTTACGGACAGGGATTAAGTGAAGAAATTGTTGGGGAAGCGATCAAAGATCTGCCCCGCGACAAAGTTCAGATCCTGACCAAATATGGCATGCGCTGGGACCTTACCAAAGGGGATTTTGCCATGCACAGCAAAAACAATGCAGGTGAGGACATTGACATTTATAAATACGCTGCCAAAGACAGTATCATTAAAGAATGCGAAGACAGCCTGAAACGCCTCGGAACAGACTATATAGACCTTTATCAAATCCATTGGCATGACAAAACAACGCCCATCGAGGAAACGATGGAAGCCGTTTCAGATCTGATCAGGCAGGGTAAGGTGCGCCACGCCGGCGTTTGCAACTATGATGCCGACCTTATGCGGGAAGCAGCGCAATATATTGACCTGGTCTCAGATCAGGTCCCTTATAGTATGGTAAAACGGGACATTGAAAAAGAACTCGTGCCTTACTGTATCGAAAACAATAAATCCATATTGGCTTACAGTCCGTTGGAACGCGGGTTGCTGACAGGCAAAATGAAACCCGGACATCAATTTGCGGCCGACGATCACCGTGCATCCATTCATTTTTACAAAGATGAAAATCTGGAAAGAGTCAACGCGTTCCTGGACAAGATCAAACCTATTGCAGCGCTTAAAAATGCGACGATTGGCCAGCTTGTTCTCAGGTGGACAGTGGAGCAACCGGGTATCAGCATTGCACTAGTGGGGGCCAGGGATGCAGCCCAGGCATTGCAGAATGCAGCTGCCATTGAGATTTCTTTAAATGCCGAAGAAATCAATACGATCACGAAGGAATTGGATAAACTACAATTGGTAAAATAATTTAAATCAAACATTTATTCACCTCAATACATGAAGAAGAACATTCCTTTACTAAGAAAGTATCTCCCCGTTGCCCTGGGAGGTCTGATGCTTACGGCCTCTATCGGGTTAATGAGCAACAGCGGCGTTGAACCTGGAAAGCTCTCAGAAGCGAACCTTAAAGTGGATACAGTCGCCACTGGCCTGACCATGCCCTGGGCTTCTGCATTGTTGCCTAACGGCGATATGCTCGTCACCGAGCGTGGCGGAAAGCTTCGGCTTGTAACAGGAGGAAAGCTGGATCCAAAAGAAATCACTGGTGTTCCCGAAGTACTTTACAAAGGACAAGGCGGACTGCTGGACGTTGCATTACATCCTGACTATAAGACCAATGGCTGGATTTACATCAGCTATTCGTCCCCAAAAGCAGCTGGTGAGGAAGGTGAAGACGGCGGGGCGAACACGGCATTGATACGGGCGAAATTGAAAGACCATGCATTGACCGACATTCAGCCACTATTCAAAGCTATTCCTAATGTAAAAGGAAGCCCCCATTACGGAGGACGGATTGTTTTTGACAAAAAAGGCTATGTTTTCCTTTCGCTTGGAGAACGCGGGCAGAAACAAAACGCACAGGATTTGGGAAGAGACCAGGGTAAGGTGGTTCGTTTGCACGAAGACGGCAAGATTCCTAACGACAATCCTTTCGTAAATACTGCCGGTGCGCGACCAGAAATCTGGACATATGGCCACCGTAACCCCCAGGGCATGGTCATTCACCCGACAACCGGCGTGATTTGGGAACACGAGCACGGGCCACAAGGAGGTGATGAGCTTAATATCATCGAAAAAGGCAAAAATTATGGCTGGCCGCTGATTACTTTCGGGATCGATTATGACAACAGCATCATCTCGAAAGACACGGCTCGCACAGGGTTGGAGCAGCCGGTTGTTTATTGGAAACCTTCTATCGCACCTTGCGGAATGACCTTCGTTACGAGTGATAAATTTAAAGATTGGAACGGCGATTTACTGGTTGGCTCACTCAAATTCATGTATCTGCAACATTTGGTCGTGAAAGGCAACAAAGTGATTAGCCGCGAAATCATTTTTGACAAGATCGGTCGCGTGCGGGATGTGCGTCAGGCCTGGGACGGCAACATTTACGTGGTGCTGGAAAACTCCGGAAAAGTTGTCCGTATAAGTCCGAAATCATAACCAGACGCCAACGCGATTGAACCACCAGACGCCAACGCGATTGAACCAATAGAATAGAATGAAAAATACATTGGCGATAATAATATCCGTCGTTTTCTGCTCGGCGGTCTTTCCGCAGGACGACGAACTTTCGAAGAGTATTGAACGGGGCAAAATGGTTTATTCCGAAAACTGTATTAGCTGTCACATGGGCACAGGCGAAGGCGTTACTCCCACCTTTCCGCCCCTGGCAAAATCGGATTATCTCATGCAAACGCCGGAAGCAGCGATTAAGGCCATCAAATTCGGCCTGATCGGCAAAATTAAAGTGAATGGTGTTGACTACGACAACATGATGCCTAACCCGGGTTTAGGCAATGATGAAATTGCCGATGTTACCAATTACATTATGAACACCTGGGGAAATTCGTCGGAGAAGAAGATGATTACAGAGAAAATGGTTGACGAAATTAAGGAGAAGAAGTAAGTCGGAATCAAGTATGTCACGAAAAGCAGGATCGCCTCAAAACCGATCCTGCTTTTTTTTGGCTCATTATGCATGTTATTAGCGGTTCGCTATTTTAAATAAATCTAAATAAAGTCTTGTAAACAAATATTTGCTATCCGATATTTGCTGCCCAAGAAATTATTTAGACCAATTTAAAATAAAATGCAGAAAATCTATATCTCCTTCCTGCTCATGCTTTTTGCAGCGACCGCAATTGCTCAAAACGGCAGAATAACTGGCCAGATCCTCAGCTCAGATGGCTTACCAGCAGAACAGGTCTCCGTCGGCATCAAAGGAAGCTCGAAAGGAACCGTGTCGGACGCTGCCGGAAAATTCACCATTGAAAGAGTCAAACCAGGCTCCTACTCGTTACTTGTAAGCTTCGTTGGACTGGAAACACAGGAAAAACCGGTAGAAGTGATCGCTGGCGAAACTGCGAATGTTTCTTTCACGCTTTCAGAAAGTGCCAACCAGTTGTCGGAAGTAATTGTAAAAAGCGGAAACCCATACAAATCCGACCAGGTTTCTTCAAGTCTGAAATTGCTTACGCCTATTTTGGAAACACCTCAAAATGTGCAGATTGTAACCTCCAAAGTGCTGGCAGACCAACAGATCATCAGCATGAGCGACGGCTTGATCCGCAATGTGAGCGGCGCGACACGCCTGGAACACTGGGGTGATATGTATGCCAACATTACCATGAGGGGCTCACAAATTCAGGCATTCCGCAATGGATTCAATGTTGTGAGCTCGTTCTGGGGTCCGCTTACGGAGGACATGAGCTTTGTGGACCATATAGAATTCGTAAAAGGCCCCGCTGGTTTCATGTTGGCCAATGGCGATCCGAGCGGTCTTTATAATGTAGTTACCAAAAAACCTACGGGTGAAACCAAGGGCGAAATATCCCTGACAATGGGCAGCTTCGACTTTTACCGGGCAACATTGGACCTGGACGGAAAACTCGACAAAAGCGGCAAGCTGCTTTACCGCCTGAACCTGGCAGGTCAGAATAAGAATTCGCACCGTGCATACGAATATAATAACCGGTATAGTGTCGCTCCCGTCATTTCTTACCAGATCGATGATAAGACGAAACTGACGGCGGAATACACCATGCAGTACGCAAAAATGTCCGACGTAGGTTCTTTCTATGTGTTCACGACGGACGGCTACGCAACATTGCCTCGAAATTTTACGGCAATGCCCCCGGGACTTGATCCGACGAAAATTAAAGATCAGAGCCTTTTTGTAAACCTGCAACACCAGATCAACAGTGACTGGAAGCTGACGGCCCAAGTTGGTTATTTCAACTATCAGCAAAAAGGGTCCAGCATGTGGCCGGATTCCATCAGCGCGGATGCAAGACAAGTTCGAAGCGTGGGAATATGGGATGCAAAAAGCGAAATGACACTTGCGCAGACCTTTATCAATGGCTCCGTAACAACCGGCGGCGTGCAGCACAGAATTTTGGGCGGCATTGACATTGGAACAAAAAATTACTTCGCCGACTGGGTGCAATCGCATGCATTGGATACTCTAGGCGGTCTGTTTGACCCGCGCAACCCTTATTATTCAACCCCAAATAACGGATATCCCGTTTGGGACCGCACATTAAACCTGGAAGCCAGAGCTGTAAACGGCGGCGGAACGATGGACCAGAAATACACCGGAATTTATTTGCAGGATGAACTCGGTTTCATTGATAACAAAATCAGGCTGACGCTGGCCGGACGCTACACGCACGTGAGCCAGTCGGCCTGGGGTGGTTCTCCTGACAAAGCGAGCCATTTCACGCCACGGGTTGGGTTGAGTATTTCTGTTGACAAAAACACATCTGTATATGCATTATATGATGAAGCATTTTTGCCGCAATCGGGAAAATTACGGGGCGGCGGAACCGCAAAGCCCATAACCGGAAGCAACCGTGAACTTGGCGTTAAAAGAGATTGGGCAGATGGCCGCTGGAATACAACCATTTCGGTTTATCGCATTGTAAAAAATAATGAGATAACAGCAGATCCGTTGAGCGGGCCTACTTCGGGTTTAAGTGTTGTTTTAGGACAAAAAAGGGCACATGGCGTGGAGTTTGACATCCGCGGAACCATTGCCAAAGGACTTAACCTGACCGCAAACTACGCTTATACCAATTCGGAAGTGACGAAAGTGACGGAAGGTGTCCAGTCCATCCAGGTAGGCGATGTTATCCCTGGTTTTGCCAAACACACTGTTAATAGCTGGATTAGCTACAAAATTCAGCAAGGTGCACTGAAAGGCGCCGGGCTTTCGGGTGGCTTCACCTATTTACTGGACCGTGCCACGTCTAATTGGAGCGCGACGAATAGCAAGGTTAACCTGCCTAATTACTTCAAGCTTGACGGAGGCTTATTCTGGGAAAAAGATAAGATAAGGCTTACATTGAATGTGTTCAATGTCCTGGATGAATATCTTTATAGCGGAGGTTATTATGATAGTTTGAGCGCATACTACACGCAATCAGAAGCGCCAAGAAACTATCGATTGGGATTAGCTTATAAGTTCTAAAATTATTTAGAAGATTCCTTTTCGGGCATTCAGCGATCACTAGTTGAATGCCCGTTTTATTCCTCAGACCGCATGCGCAAGCATCAGGCGCGACCCTTTTTTAAATTTATCACTCAACGCATCGTAGGATTTATGCACTTTGGATACTGCGTCAAATTCCTGCCCAACAGTCGTGAAGGCCTTCATATCAGCGTAATGTTCGTAAATACCGAGTGCCTTCAATCCCATCATTGCAGCTCCTACCGCACCCGTTTCGACCGTTTCATTCAATTTTACCTTTTTTCCAAAAACATCAGCAAGCATTTGGACCCAGATCGGGCTGCGCGCGAAACCGCCGTTGGCATAAATCGTATTGACCTTCTGCATTTCCATCAGAATTTTCCCAACACCAAATAAATTCAATAGTATCCCCTCCATCACCGCTCTCGCAAAATGCGCCCGCGTATGCTGGATATCCAGTCCTGTGAACCCGCCACGAACGGTAGAACTCCACAGCGGCGCCCGCTCACCCAGAAGATAAGGATAGAAAAGAAGTCCGTCAGATCCCGGATCTATTTTCGAAGCTTCGTTAAAAACAGTGTCATATTCCTCTTTTGGGAAAAAAGTGTTCATTAACCATTCAAAAATCACTGCACCATTGTTTGAAGGGCCCCCGATAATAAATGTGGTTTCGTCCAGCACATAGCAAAAAGTCTGCATAAGCGGGTCGGAATAAGGCTTATCAAAGGAAACGCGGACCGCGGCGCTGGTGCCGATTGTTACAGCCATGGAGCCTGTCCGGACCGCGCCGCTGCCCAGATTGGCCAGGCATCCATCGCTTGCGCCCATGATCAATGCGGTCCCTTCGGGCAAGCCTGCGTCATTTTTGGCTGGTGCATTTTCAATGTGGTAGGGAGATACGGCCATAGACAATTTGTCCGCTTTCAAACCCAGCTTTTTCAGCGTATATGCATCCCATTGCAACTCCCGGATATTGAACATTCCCGTGGCTGACGCCACCGAATAATCCACCACAAATTTGCCCGTGATCCGATAAATAATGTATTCTTTTATGCCAACAAAATGGCTTGTTCTCTTGTAAATTCCGGGCTCATGCTGCCTCAGCCAGAGCAGTTTACATACCGGCGTCATGGCGTGAACCGGCGTTCCGTTGTTATAATAGATTTTCTTCCCCACACTTGAAGTCCGCAGCTTGAGCGCAATGTCGGAACTTCGGTTATCTGCCCAAATAATGAGTTGCGTGAGTTGTTTTCCGTCCTTATCGAGCGCCAGCACGCCATGCATAGCAGCGCTGAAGCTGACGCCTACCAACTTATGCCTTCCTCTACAAGCCTTCACTACTGCTTTTATAGTTTTACAGGCGGCGTCGTAAATCTCATCAGGGTCCTGCTCACTCCAATCGGACTGAGGATGATACATTTCGTAACTTTCGCTATGTGAGGCAAGTATATCACCTGAAACAGAATCAAAAGCAACACATTTCACATTTGTCGTGCCAATATCACAACCGATAATGTAGGGCATTTTATCAAATTTAAAAGCAGTGGCCGACACAAACCCAGTCGGGTAGTCCGATCATTAATTTAAAACAAATCAAAAAATCTGAAATCTTGCCAACAACTTGGCATGGATTTGTTATTTTCGCAGAAATAAACGCATAAGATTTAGAAACATTTGACCATGTCCGATACAACACATAACGAGACCAGTTCACTTTCAAGCGGAGTTTACGTCGCAGCATTCATCATTCTGTTCCTTGTGCTGGCTGTACTTGCCGACCTGTTTACATTCATTTTGGGAACAATCGGATTGGTTGTGACATTCGCAGCATTTTACAAAGATAACAGTCACCACGGCGACGATCACCATTGATTAGCAGCTCGTGATGAGCTGATTCAGCGCTTATAACTTTAACGAACGGCCAATTCGGGCATGGACTGTAATATCTTCCATTCCAGTTGGCCGTTTGTCGTATTCACGGTCCAGGATTCCTCAAAAACACACTGATCTTCCAAATCCCGATATTCTGCGGTTAACACATCGTCTTTCAACAATAATCTTGCGAAACCATTGTAACCCAGCGAGTGTCGCTTAATTACCTTGCGTACCCGGCGATCATAATAACCGATCTTGTCAAGATCTTTTGCTGCCGGCATTGCCGTTTCGACGGGTAATCCACCATGGCCAATGCAGCGCCCGTAAGCTTGCGGCCCTTTTCCGTTCGTTCCAAAATTATAAACAACCAGCCTGTGATCGTGCCCCCAGATCCAGATTACAGGACGGTTAACCTGGCCCATCAGTTCGCGGATTTGCTCGCCTGGCTTGGCATAATCTTCTCTAAATGATGATATATAGGGATGATGGCTTAGAAAGACGATCCCGCGCTTGTCATCAGGATTTCCCAGCTGCACAACATCCCGGAGCCAGGCAACCTGTTCTTTTTTCAAATGGCAGTCGGGCGGTGAAAGGATCTCTATAAATGGCCTGCCGACCGAAGTATAACCCGTATCAATCCCGATAATGCGCCAATGTGCATTTTCAAGACAGAAAAAACCGGCTTGTTGTGACTTTTTCATTTCACCATCCTGAATATACATTGCAGGCAGCAAATGCTGAAAGAAAGCATTTCCATTAGAGTACATTTCATGGTTGCCCGACAATGCGAGACTGCCGGAAGCGCCATAATACCAGGATGCATGAGGTGCTGTAAAGTTTGCTTCCACCTCTTTTGGCGCACCTACGAAATAAATGTCGCCCATGTGGATTGTGTAATCAGGTGCGTAGCGGGCAACCAAATGCGCAACAGCATCGGATTCGGCCGTGTCACTCGCCCAGTCAGAGAGCAATGCAATGGTGATTTTGTCTCTGGATGGAATGGACGACTGTAATGAATAGATGCCCGTGTCGCCATTCCTCGGATAAGCCTGGTAAGGATGCCGCGGTCCAAAACGACTTTTTAAATAGTGCCATGCAAATCCTAACAGATTGGTCTTAAAAAAGTTAGAGACTACATTGGTAACGCTTGAAGTATCCTTGACATGCTTTTCATAGAGTTCCAGTTGGGTTTTTGCATGATTCTCGGCTTCACTGTGGCCTAGGTCCAGGTATTTTTTGGTTCTTTCTTCTGCTGACTCGGGCATATTAGAAATTCGCTGATGGTCGGATGTTACCGGTAAATAAAATGATTAGTTGATTAACCTCAACGATTTCCTTGAAATTTCCAGGCCAGAAAGGCATGAGTGTAACCGTTTATCAAGATTGAGCCTAATTATTTATACACCGGGTTGACAATCGCTAACCTTAGAAGTACCTTTCACGAAAAATAAACAACCACCATAAACACAAGATCGAATGAAAAAACTGGCTATTACACTCATGTTATTTTTCGCTGCAAGCGCTGCGTTTGCACAGTCAACGATTATTGCAAAACAAGTTGCTGACTGGGAAAGAGCTAAAAAATACACGCAGGCATATCTGGATGCCATGCCGGATGATGGTTATGCTTTGAAACCGACGCCTGAAATTCGTTCTTTTGCCGGACAGATGGACCATATTGCAGATGCCAATTTCGCGTTCGTTTCCGCTGCGTCCGGCAAGAAAAGTCCGTTTGAAGGTTCGGCAGAAAAAATGACTGATCAATCCAAAGCTGCTGTTTCCAAGGCGGTTATGGATAGCTACGATTTTGTAATCAATACATTAAAAGGCATGACGGAGGCTGATCTTGCAAAAGACGTGAAAGTGTTCGGCATGGATATGAAGGCGGGCGCTGCATTTGAAAAAGCTTTCGAGCATCAGACGCACCACCGTGGACAATCAACCGTTTACATTCGCATGAAAGGCGCGACGCCTCCAAATGAGATGTTGTTCTAGTCACAAAAAAGGGATCTCACGATCCCTTTTTTTATGCCTTTGCCTTTGACTTGATGTTATAGAGGTTCAATGCAAAGAAGCTGTACAGTTTCATAACTGCGGGCGGCAGCACGAAGTCGCGGATAACCTCCTTTTTTTTCTCCGGCGAAGGATCCCCAGTTGCAAGATATTTCACCGCATACTTCAGTCTTGGCCAATAAGTATTCCCATATTCCTTCGAAAACAGCAGCTTGTAATAGTAAGTGGCAATGTTCTTTTTTAGTTTATCATCGTATTTATAGTCCAGCTCCTTGTTAATGTTGGAATAAAGCTGAATACGATTAAAAAGGAAATCGGCGCCGTAATGGTTGTCCGCAAAGCTTGCCCCGCCCCTGTTTTTTCTGTAAACTGACATTACTTCGTCAATATAGCCAATCGGGCCGCGGGTTGCGAACATGATATTTCTTGGGATATCTCCACTTGTCGACAGGTTAGTCCATTCAGGATCAGGATGTTTGGCAAAATCTTCTCTGCGAAACATCAAACTTGATGTGGCGATAAAACAAAGTTCGTCCTCTCCTACCAGGTCATCCACCGTGATTTCCGGCTTTGAAAGCGTATTAACCAGATAAGGCGGCGCGGCGTTATCATCAAAAATCACGCGTGCATTGTGGTAACAAGCTGAATAATGCGGATTTGCGTCCAGCATTTCAACTTGTTTTTGCAGCTTGTGCGGAGAAATCAGGTAATCATCTCCGTCGAACTGAGCTATATATTCACCTTTGGCGGCTGCAAACGTGGCAAGTGCATTGAATTTTCCATTGAGCCCCATGTTTTTCGGATGAAGCAAAAGCCTGATCTTATCGGGAAACTTTTGCTGGTAAGCTTTCAAAATAGCCGCTGTATTATCCTTAGAGCAATCGTCCCCTACAACAATTTCAAAAGGAAATGTAGTCTGCTGCATTAAAATCGAGTCCAGCATCTGCGCTACAAACTTTTCGTGGTTGTAAGTGACAACACACACACTCACTTTTATCATATTTACTAATCATGTTGAAGCACTTCGAGCCGCAAATTTAATTCTTTTATTCCCATTTACCTGAATTGCGATATTTTAAGGCAAGGAATGTGACGGATTGCGGCCCGGACAATAAACTTATATCATAGCCGAATAAATTCCATTGACCGTCATTAATTTGTAAACTCTACATTTGTAAAATTTACCAAGAATTCCGTTTCAATGTCTTCAATAGCAACCAGCGCGGTAAAGCCGCTTTTCAGAAGTCCTGAAATATTTTCCGGATTTAGAAGCCTCATCGCGGCGGAAAGCACGCGGCACGGAGGCGTTAGCGAAAGTCCATATCAATCACTGAATCTGGGTGGCTCGCAGGACGATCCCGACAATGTTCTAGAAAACAATTTGCGGTTTTTCAATGCATTAAATGTTTCTTTTGAAACAGTTGCCAAGTCACATCAGGTGCATGAGGATAAAATCCTAAATGTTCAAAATCCCGGTCGATTTGAAGGTTATGACGCGCTGATCACAAATAAGGCTAACATTCAATTGGCAGTAACCGTTGCAGATTGCACGCCTGTTCTGATTTTCGATCCAGTTACCAGGAGCATTGCTGCTATTCACGCTGGCTGGCGGGGAACGGTCAAACGCATTGTCGGCAAAACTGTTTCAATGCTTCAAACAGAGTTCGGCATCGACCCTAAGGACTGCGTCGCTTACGTTGGAACCTGCATTGACGAATGTTCTTTCGAAGTTGGCGAAGATGTTTCAGACCATTTTGAAGGAAGATTCAAGCGGTTCGACATGGAAAAGAATAAATATTTCGTGGACTTGAAAGCAGCTAACCGGGACCAGTTAATTTCCGCAGGCTTGTTCCCGGATAACATTCAGGTTTCTAAGTATTCCACGGTCCTGAATAATGACGATTATTTTTCTTACCGCTTCGAAAAGGGTTTCACAGGCAGGATGCTGGTCACAATCGGAATGCTTGGCTAAGGCATATATGTTAAGAGGCAGCACTTTGCGGTGCTGCCTCTTAAATTCAGTCCTTATTAATCTTATTGCGCTGGCGTTTCAACCACTGTTTGCTCAGCAACTCCGGCAGGCTTTGCCGCCGAACGGGATGTGCTGCGAGCCGCTGGCTTAGCACTTACTGTCTTTGCAGGAACGGGTTTCGCAGGAGCAGCGACGGTGGCTTTGGATGATGCGGCAGCAACCAACGCGGCAACCTTCGCAGCTTTTTCCTTTTTGCCCTCTTTTTTACCCTTATCCTTTGTTTTTAGCTTTTTTTCAGCGTTTTTAGCATCTTTTGCCTTCTTTTTCTCTGTCTCCTTTTCAAATTTAGCTACCTTTTTAGCCAGTTTGGCAGCTGCTTTTTCAATGGACTTTTTTATTTTCTTGGAACCTGCAGAAACTGCAGCGATTTTGCCGGAAAGCGTTTCTGCAATTTCGGTCGTTAATTTTTTTGTGGCAGATTTCATAATGTTGTTTTAAAACAAGTAAAGTTTTCACTCGGACCGTTTTACGGAAACGCGAGCGCGAACGTGAGGATATGTTAACGCATTTATAACCTGCAATTACTGCTTAGAAGCGGTAAACACCAAATATCTTATATTATATTTATGTTATTTTTTTCCTTACAAATTCCCAAAACACGATTCCAGCAGATACGGACACATTAAAAGAGTGTTTGGTCCCGAATTGAGGGATTTCCAGACAACCGTCCGCTGCGGCAATTACATCATCAGCAACACCTTCGACCTCATTTCCGAATACAAATGCGCAGGGTTTTTTATCATTCGGAGCAAAATCCTGCAGCATTACGCTTCCCTCCGCTTGTTCCACACACCAAACTTCATATCCATCCGCTTTCAACTGCATGACCGCATCTACGGCGCTTTCATTTTTCTCCCAGGCAACGGACAATTCTGCACCGATCGCACTTCGGGTGATTTCCCTGTGCGGCGGGCTTTGCGTATAACCACATAGAATAATTTTCTCAGCACGGAAGGCATCCGCAGTGCGAAAGAAAGACCCGACATTGGCTAAGCTTCGAATATTATCCAGAACAACAACAAAAGGAAATTTTTTCGCCTCCTTAAATTCCTCCACCGTCAACCGGCCCATTTCTTCAACCCGCAATTTGCGCATGACCGTTTTTCATTGATGTTATCTGTGCAAACGTACGGGAAAGAAACAAAACGGCCTCGATTTGAAGCCGCTTTCTACTGCTTTTGTTGATCCGACCCTACCTTCCAATGGCAAGCTTTTGGGATGTTACCGAGCTGTTGAGGTGCCTAACCTTCAAAAGATACACGCCCGGAGCCATTCCTCTGACGTCAATTTCTTTTGGCAATTTTTGATATTTATAAATCATCTTTCCGTTTAAAGTCAGCAACTCGATGCTGGCTATACTTTCGGGATTCGCAGTATTAATAAACAGTTTCTCGGAAGCTGGATTTGGAAAAACCTTGACTTGAAAGGGATCAATGCCAACATCAAATTTGACCACCTGAATTCGGCTATTAGCAAATGTTCCGTCCTGATCCACCATTCTGAGTCGGTAATGATTCTCACCATCTTGCGGTTTGGCATCTGTAAAATGGTAGCGAATCTCAGCGTTCGAAGACGTTGAAGCATTTACAAGGCCAATAGTCTGCCAATTTTTCGCATCTGAACTTCGCTGGATTTCGAAATGCTTACTATTTCTTTCCCAAGTTGTCCTCCACATGAGCTCGACAGCATTCTCTGATTTTACAGCCTCAAAACTGACCAGTTCAACCGGTAAGACACCACCACCGTTCAGCATCGAAGTGGAAGAATAATGCCATGGGCCATAGACCTGGCCCGTAATGGCAAGGACCGGGTCATATTTGATCCGCACCCGGACTTTTGTAGCTTTTCCAGTTTTCGCAACCACATTTTTGTATTCAATTGGTGCTTGTCCCGTGCTGATATAGCTGGATTGCTGTTCGGTAAATTCGGTGCTGCCCGTTATTGAAGTGTATAGCACTGGTTTTGAAAATGCCTCCCCTTCTTTCGCAGTTTCCCAGACGAGTTTACCTCTGTTTCTACCTAAAAAGGATTTTTCGTATAAGCCTACGCCAAAAGTGTTTTCTGTTACATTGTTATGGTCCAGGATTGTGTTTAAATCGGCATTATACAATCTGATATTATTTTTCGTACCGGTTCCACGGTTTCCATGATAGGTGTAGGCTTCTCCCGCATTCACATTGGCCGCATCGAAAGGAGCTCCGGCGACCACATCGCTATAACCGTCGCCATTTACATCACCCGCGCCTGCAACGGCGTAACCTAGTTTCGCCTTCCCTTGGTTCTTCTCGATCTCAATCGCTATGACAGGGTTAATGCCGGCGGGAGATCCTTGATAAATGAATAAAGCTCCCTCGTCAGTCTGGCCTCCGTCGTATTCAGGTGCACCCACAGCCACATCAGCATATCCATCTCCATTCACATCGCCTGCACCAGATACAGAAAAACCCATATGTGCGGCAGCCTGATTACTTAACAGTTTCGTTTTATAATCTGGATCAACACCGGCAAGAGCGCCGTGAAAAACAAATGCCGCACCTTGCATTAGGTTATTGGAAATATAGTGATCGGCACCAACTATGACATCACTAAATCCATCCCCATTAACGTCACCGGCACAAGAAACTGAAACGCCTAATGCCGCTTGGGACTCATTTACTTGCAAGATATCAGAGGTCTGCGGATCAACACCAGATTGCGAGCCATAGTAAATAAAAGCCGCGCCTTCCAAGACTTGTCCGTCATTGTAAAAGTGAGCCCCCGCGATAACATCGCTATATCCGTCACCGTTAAGATCCCCCGCGCCAGACACTGATCCACCCATAAACGAGCCTGCCTTATTGCTTTCCAGAATCGTTTCATTGTTCAAAACTCCCGATGCAGAGCCATAATAAACAAATGCTGCGCCTTCCTCACTCTGGACATTATCATATCCCGGCGCGCCAACAAGGACATCGCTATATCCATCCGCATTAATGTCGCCGGCACTGGCAACAGCATGTCCAAATCTCCCTCCCAGCTGATTGTAAGACAATGTTAAAGCGGCCTGCGTATTAAGCCCGGACGACGATCCGTGAAAAATAAAGATCCTACCGGTGTTCGCCTGTGCATCATCGAACATGGGTGCACCGACTATTACATCGCTAAAACCATCCCCGTTCACATCACCCGCACCGGATACAGAAAACCCCATATTCGCATCGGCCTGATTGCCTTCCAATGTTTCGAAACCGTTTAATGATATTCCCGATGCCGAACCGTAATAAAGAAATGCGGCTCCTTCGTTACTTTCACCGTTATCAAAATAAGGCGCACCCACAATCACATCAGTAAATCCATCGCCATTCACATCTCCCGCGCTTGAAACGGAGTAGCCTGATTGGCTTCCGTTTTGATTGGACTGTAACGTAGCGCTGGAAAGGTAATTTAGCTCCGCTGCGGAACCGTTGTAGATGAATGCTGCGCCTTCGTTTATCTGCGGACTATCGAAAGAAGGCGCACCGGCCATAATGTCACTAAACCCGTCCCCGTTAACATCACCTGCGCTGCTTACGGACCAGCCTAAAAAGGAATCGCTTTGTCCGCTTCTGATGTTTGAAATGGACACTGAGCTGATGCCAGAAGCTGATCCCGGAAAGACTAATGCAGCGCCCTCGTTAATTTCTCCGGCATATCCGGGTTCGCCAATTATTATATCGCTATACCCGTCGCCGTTTACATCACCCGCACTTGCGACCGAGTGTCCCATCCATGAGCCTGGTTTTTCCCCGGTGATTTTAACAGAAACAGCATTATTGATTCCAGACGAGGAGCCATGATAAATGAATGCTGCACCATCATCTGAGTTCTGAGCTCCTTTATCACAATATGGCGCACCAACGATAACATCGCTGAAACCATCGCCATTCACATCACCTGCACTTGCGACGCATCGGCCAAAATATGCAGAAGACTCATTAATTTCCAAAAGAGCCGCATACTGTGCTGGCAAACCACCAGCCGAACCATGATAGATGAATGCAACGCCTTCGTTTGCCTGCCCATGATCATATTCTTGGGCACCAATGATCACATCACTGAATCCATCCGCATTCACATCGCCGGCACTGGCCACAGACCACCCAAATGATTGATCAGGCTGCATCTCTTCCAGCACGATCTCAGGTACATTGTCGACCCCAGTCGCCGAACCATGATAAACATATGCCTGCCCACTATCAGGAGAACCAACAATCACATCACTATAACCATCATTATTGACATCTCCCGCAGATGCCACAGTAAAACCAAAATTAGCGCTAACAGCATTACAAGTAAGTACCGTAGCAGCGACTGGGTTAATCGATGATGTCCTGCCATAATAAATAAATGCAGCACCATTCCCAGATCCATTATGGTTAGAATTTGGATCTCCTACAATCACATCGCTGAATCCATCGCCATTCACATCACCGGCACTTGCAATGGACCAGCCATATCCGATTTCCTGATCCTCACTTTCCATAAGTAAGGAAGCAGGTTGATTTACAACGGGATTTATACCAAGCCCTGCCCCGTAATGAATAAAAACCGCACCGTCATTGACTGGTGGAGAAGAATCATCACTGTCCTGCTGAACAGCGCTTACTATCACATCGCTGAATCCGTCTCCATTCACATCTCCGGCACTTGCCACGGACCAGCCTAAGTTGGCATAGCTTTGATTATTTTGAATCGTTGCATTCGCATTACCGGGATTGCCATTCACTACTATCGGATCAATTGTAACTGGATAAGCTGCTCCCTTGACATTAACTGACAATAATATACGATCATCCTCGCTGGATAACGATGCCAACAGATTTTGCCCATTTGCATCCCAGCATTTCAAGTCCTTGTATATAAGCCGATTTGAAAAACCACCGGAATTTTTCCCATAAAATAGCAACTCATTTTCACCCATATCTTTAACATTCAATCCCTTAGCGGACAGATGGATATCTATAACCTTCGTATCGACCGGTGCCTTGTGAATAATAAAATTCTGACGAATGCCTTGTTCGTCATTAATGTATTCCTCAGTAAAATCCCGGTGTTTAATTTGAAGTTTGTTATCAATATGTTCAGAAATTGCGTTGGCTTGCACTTCGGAGAATTTCTGCCCATCCGCATAAATTCCCTCATTCACGAGTTCCAGTTCAAAGTCAAGACCCGCCGAGTCTACACGATTTTGGATAGTAAAATGCCCGGGTTTATAATAAGCCCTGAGATTTTGCTGCCTGTTTGGACTTTGAAGAGATTGCTTTTTATCGTCAAAAGAAATTTTATATTCCATTTGAGCCAGACGTTGTTGAATGCCAGTAACTACACTTTGCGGCATAGGTTCGCCAAGCTTTTTGCTAAATACCGGCTTAATCAACGGCAATTTCGCTGCTGATGCTGTAATAGTCTCTGGTTTAGCTTTTTGAATGTAATAAATAGTAAAACAAACCGCGACGACAAGCAGAATGGATAGTGCTGACTTGTAACATTGTCTCATTTTTCAATCTTGGATATGGTAAGAACTTGATTCAGTAAGCATGGGAGCCTGATCAAATTTTAGTTCCAAAAATCAAGATGTACAATGCGTTTATTAGAAGGTCAGTAAGACTTATTTGAAGGTTAATTAACCAAAGAACTCAACCAAACACACAAAAAAAACCCTGCACTGCTAAGTACAGGGTTCAGATATTTCCCGAAAACAATTATTTGATCTTTGTGATCAGTTCTACTATATTTTTCACCCCTAATTTTTCGAAAATACGTGCTTTGTAAGTACTAACGGTTGAGAGTTGCAGGTTAAGTTTTTCAGCAATTTTGGCGGTCCCTAAACCTTCCTTTAAAAGGTTCATTACGTCCGTTTCTCTTGGAGATAAACTAACGACCGGATCAGGCTGGAATTCCCGTGGATTGATGAGCCTGTTGATATTCATTTGCTGCATATCTTCGCTCATATATTTTTTATTGTTCAACACGCTCATTACGGCTGTTTTGAACTCTTCCTCAGGCGCGTCTTTGGATAAATATCCATCCGCTCCGGCTTGCAGATACATCAAACCGTACTGCTGCTCATCATAGCTAGAGAACATCAATATCCTGATCCCGGGCGATTTTTGACGAATGGTCTCGACCATCTTCGTTGTGTTTCCCCCAGGAATGTTGATGTCCAGAATTAAAAGATCATATGATTTCACTTCAAGTTCCTGAAGTATTTTATCAAAGTCGTCTACGTCCGAAATAGTTGAGTCGGGAATCAGTGATTTGAGGAGGTGTTTGGTGCCTATTCTCACTACAGCATGATCTTCGGCAATAAGTATGTGTTTCATGTACGGGTTTAAGTCCAATTTAATTTATAAGATGCAGGTGTCTGTCTAAACAGGCCGATTAATTTACAAAAATAGCAATCAGCATTGTATTAAACATAAAAAATATCAATTTAGTATATCAATATTTCACAACTTTAGTGAAAATAGTTAGCAAATCGCCTTTTTCACAGCAAAATATCGTTTACTTTCTAAAACTAAGAAGTTTAGCTCCGATATTATTCAATATAACGCACACTATTTCTGGAAAACGGGTGAACTGGAAGTTTACCTTTATGCCGGTAAAAGTCATTTTTTGACCGATCCCTCTTTCCCTGCCTTTTTGTATCTCACTCCGGGCCATTTAACAACCCAAACTACCGATATAGTATATGCCTTCCATTTGCAGCGCCGGAATTCCGCGCATGTCGTTGCCATTTTTCAATGTGTGGAACAGCCTGCGAATGTCTGGATCTCACCGCCAAACGCGCCGTTCGGTGGGATCCAATGCGCGAATGGCTGTACGGATAGTGAGTTAACTTTTTTTGCGCGCTGTATTATAGATTGGATGAAGGGACGTTCGGGAAAAAAGCTGATCATTAAAACGGCTCCATTTTGTTATCAGCCAATTTTACATAATTTACTACACAATGTTTACATAAATACCGGATTTGCGGTTATTCAGTGTTTTGCAAACAGTTTTATTCCAGTTGACCAGAATAGTTTTATCGGCCGGATTAAATCTGCTGAAAAACGTAAGCTCAATAAAGCAATTGCTGCTGGATTTCAGGCTGCGATATTGCCCGAACTTCCATGCGCAACCGTTTATGAATTTCTAGCGCAATGTCGTGACCAGAAAGGTTACCGGATGCCGTTAACATTGTGGCAAATCGAAAATTTAAGGCAAAAATTTCCGGACACTTATCGCGTTTTTGCTGTTATGGACAAAGCGAAAATTATCGCACTCACACTAACGGTCCGGGTTAACAACAAGATCCTTTATAACTTCCTGTGCGACGACTTGCTATCATATCGCGTTTACAGCCCCATGGTTATGCTCACAGAAGCCGTTTACAATCATTGTCAGCAGGAGCATATTGAAATCCTCGATCTCGGCATTTCATTGAATGAAAACGGTGACCATAAGCCATCTCTGAGCCGTTTCAAGAAAAACATCGGAGGAAAAGATTGTATTAAGATAACCTACGAAATTAAATTCCCCTATTAGATTTCCAGGCAGTTTCCATCCCTGTAAAATACGCTTGTACAGGTTTCAATGCCCACAATGGGCGCCATGCCAATGAAATCCAGCCGTCTGAAACCTTTATCTTTCAAATATTCTTTGGCCTTTTGATACCATTCCCTTTCGGAATTATCCAGGATCAGCACACCGTCGGGCGTAAGGTAGTCTACGGCAAAGTTGGCGCATTTAACCCTGTTCCGCCCGTCGACAATGATCATATTGTAAAGTTTACCCGCATCCTTAACTGCCTGAATATAAGACTCGCCCAGCGGTTTTTCAACCACTTTCGCATTTGAGGGAAGTTTGGGTTTAATTTGCTTGATCCAGTCTGCATCGTGTTCTACGGCAGTGATTTCCTTTATGCGGGCGGCATACCAACGCGTGGAATTGCCCGAACCATATTCAAAAACGGTAAATGAGGACTTCAGTCGCGGTTTCAGGAATAAAATAAAAGGATAAGTGTACCAGGGAAGCGGATCGCCGTTTGCATCAACGGATTGCTTGGTATGAAAACTCCTGAACCAGCCATATTGCTTCAACGCGCCATCCAGAAAAAGTTGGACGCTGCCACCCAAACCAACTCCGTTAAGAAAATCCCAGGCGTTATTTTTTATTTTTTTAATCATTACTAATCCGACGATTGACGCTTATCGGCACAAACGTACGAATTAATGTACTTTTCTCTTAAAATTGTCACGATGCGCCCGGCTGTGCTGCCGTCCCAAAGATTTGGAATCCGGCCTTTTTTGCAATTTCCTCGTAAGATTTGTTTCGCCAGCTCAAAAACTGATTCTGCGTTCCAGGCCGGCAACAAATGGTTTGTCCCAACTTCAACCGTCACAGGCCGTTCCGTGCTTTCTCTTAATGTAATGCAGGGGATTTGTAAAAATGAAGTTTCTTCCTGAATGCCTCCGGAATCGGTAACGACCAAGCTTGCACGTTTGACAAGTGTTAAAAATTCAATGTAACCCTGCGGCGCTAAGATTTCGAGGTTTTTGATTCTTCTCAAATGGGATAACAAACCATTCAATTCAAAACTTCTTAATGTTCTCGGGTGAACCGGAAAAATCACTTTTTGCAATCCTGTCAATTTCCTGATCATAGCCATAATCTCAACTAAACCGTCAAGCTCATCCACATTAGCAGGCCTATGAAGTGTTAATAGAATGTGACCCGGCCCACTTGAGAGCAAATGCGCTGATTCTTGATCAACTGACAGACCCTTCAAACAATGCAGCAGCGAATCAATCATGACGTTCCCTACAAAATGAATTTTGGACGCAGGAATATTTTCTTTCAATAGATTATCGACCGCCGACTGTTCTGTCACGAACAGGTGATCCGCAATGGCATCCGTCATGATCCGGTTGATTTCTTCGGGCATTTTCCGGTCGCCACTTCGCAGCCCCGCTTCCACGTGAACAACCGGAATATGTTCTTTCACAGCAACCAAGGCGCAAGCCAGCGTGGAATTGACGTCGCCAACTACAAGCACCAGGTCCGGCTTTTCCATCAACAAGATTTTTTCAAATTCCAGCATTATCCCGGCCGTTTGCTGCGCGTGTGAACCGCTGTTAATGCCCAGGAAATAAGCTGGTTCGGGAAGATAAAGTTGCTGAAAAAAGATGCCCGACATTTGAAAGTCATAATGCTGGCCCGTGTGGACTATTAAGGATTCAATGTCCCCGTAACAAGAAAAAGCGCGGTGTAGCGGCGCAACCTTCATAAAATTGGGGCGTGCCCCAACGATATTCATCACTTTCAAGAAATAGTGTGTTTAATTAGGGAAGCAAAGTTATCACAATCATGCAAAGGAACTAATGGCTGCCGCAGTTAGGCTATCTTCTGCTTTTTGTCTTATTTCGCCCTGTTAATCATTTGCACCTTCATGGGGATTATTGTACGTCAGGGTTTTAAAAGTTCAATCGTTTCTTACGTTGGAGTTGTTATCGGAATTTTCAACATCCTGATACTCTACAACCAGTTTTTGACACAGGAACAATTGGGTTTATACGCTTCCACGCTGCTGACTTTCCCTGTCATTTACATGTCATTTGCCCTTTTGGGTGTTCCGTCCGTGGCCGTGCGCTTTCATAGCCGGTTCCAGGACCATGATTCGCGCAGGCAACTTTTTACATTCATTATTATCACGCCTGTCGTCGGTTTGGCGGCCTTTGTGGCGCTTTATCTGCTTTTCAAACCGCTTTACCTCAAATTTTATCTTGACCATTCTCCCATGCTGGTCAAGTATTACTATGTTTTTATTCCGCTGACAATCGGGATGGTGTATTTGCTGGCGCTTGAATCCTATTCCAGGATAAATCTGCGGATCGCAGTTCCATCCCTCATCCGTGAAGTTGGATTACGGCTTTTTAATAGTGCGGTGGTGATCCTGTTTGGCTACAAACTCATTACATTTGACACGATGGTGAATTTGACGGTGCTGAGTTACGGACTCGCCATTGCCGCCATGCTGATCTATCTTCATTTCCAGAAACGGCTTTACACTTCGCTGGATTTCGGCTTTATCAAACATCCCGCTTTCAAGGAAATGTATCGCTACGGACTTTGGGTTTTGCTGGGTGGCGCCAGCGCCGCGTTGCTTCCGCACATTGAAAAAGTGCTTCTACCGGCATTTAAAGGCGGCCTGGGCAGCACAGCGATTTTCGACATTGCTTCGCGCATCGCACTCGTGATTTCCATTCCCAGAAACAGCATTGTCATGATCAGCGCACCTATAATTTCCCAAGCTTATGCCCGCAATGACATCGCCCACATTGATACGATTTATAAAAAATCATCCCTTAACCTGTTCATCATCGGCTCTTTTCTGTTTCTCGGAATCTGGACCAACATTGATGCTATTTTTGGTATTATTCCCAAATCAGAAATCTACTCTCAAGGAAAATGGGTCGTGCTCATGGTCGGCATTTCCCGGATCGCGGATATGATGACAGGATTGAATTCTGAAATCCTGACCAACTCCAAATATTATCGTTACGACATTGTTTTCATGCTGTTTTTCACCATCCTGATCTTGTTCAGCAGCCAGTTCCTGATCCCGCTTTACGGTTTCAATGGTGCCGCCGCCGCCGCGCTTTTTTCAACCGTGGTTTACAATTTTGTAAAATTATTTTTTATAAGACAAAAACTTGGTATACAACCCTTTACACCCGGAACATTCAAAGTAATAATATTGGGAACGGCGGCCTATCTCTTAGCCCGTTACATGCCTTTCCCTGAACCCGAAAATTTGATAACCACTCTGCTGATCATCTTAGCGCGATCTGTCATGATTACGGTAATCTTTGGCGGTGGGATCTTGCTTTGGAAGGTTTCAGAGGACATTTCGGCTGGGTTTAGCAGCGGCTGGAAATTAATTAAGACAAGTATTCTGAGGATAAAATAAGAGACCGCTATCTTTGGAGCATTAAAACAGACCCATTTCTGATGTCGTTAAAAGAAAAAATAATTGCCGGTGTTCTCAAGCAGCCATTCAGTTTATATCAACTGACCACTTACGATCCGTCGAAGCCGGTTAATATGGTTGTGGGCTCCATGTATTCGCTTTACAAAGGCTGGATACATTCTGATATTGAGACACTTAACTTGTTAAAAGAGAGTGACTGGCAAAAATATTTTAACGAAAATTCTATTGACAAGATCCTTGCCGAGCACGTTTGGGAACATTTAACGCTGGAAGAAGGGCAGCTGGCTTTCAAACATTGCCATACTTACCTCAAACCCGGCGGTTTCCTTCGGGTGGCCGTTCCGGACGGCTTTAATCCGAGCGAAGAATACATTAATTACGTAAAACCGGGAGGCACAGGCAACGGCGCGGATGATCACAAGCTGCTTTATAATTATCAGATCATGTCGCGCTCGCTGGAATCGGTGGGTTTCACTGTGAAAAAGCTCGAATATTTTGACGAGAACGGGCAGTTCCACAAGTCGCCCTGGAATCCGGAAGATGGCATGATCAGGCGCTCTGCCGACCATGACAGCCGGAATGCAGGCGGAAAGCTCGGTTATACTTCGTTGATCATCGATGCTTATAAAAGCTAACAATGAGTTTGCCTGCCAGCCTTGCCCCTATCGTGTTGTTTTGTTTCAATCGGCCTGCGCATTTGCAGCAAACGATTGAGGCGCTGCAACAGAATATGCTGGCAGCGGAAAGCGAGCTGATCATTTATTCGGATGGGCCACGCAATAGCTCCGACGAACCATTAATTGCTAAGGTAAGGGCTTATTTAAGCTCAATTAGCGGTTTTCAACGCATTAAGATCATTAAATCTGAGGCAAATAACGGCTTGGCTGCTTCTGTTATCAAAGGCGTTACAGAAGTGCTGAACCAGTTCGGAAAAGTGATTGTGCTGGAAGATGATATGCTCAGCGCACCGGACTTCCTGGTTTTCATGAATGAGGCATTAAGCGCTTATGAATCCCGCAAAGATATTTTTTCGGTAACCGCTTACGGCCCACCAATTTCGTTTCCAGCACATTATAAAGAAGATCTTTACCTGGCACCACGCGCAAGTTCGTGGGGTTGGGGAACGTGGTTAAGCAAGTGGGATAAGGCGGATTGGAACGTTACAGCATTCTCCGGGTTGCAAAATGATAAAAATAAAAGAAATCAGTTTAAAGCAGGCGGCGAAGATCTTTGGCCCATGTTAGTAAAGCAACAGCGAAATGTGATTGATTCCTGGGCTATCCGCTGGACTTACAGCCAGTTTATTAACAATGCTTATGGCGTTTATCCGGTGCATTCCAAAATCAGGAACATTGGCACAGACGGCAGCGGGACTAATTTTACATTCAAAACCGGCTATTATGGCTCGGAAATGAGCGATAATAAGATCCGGATCGACCCGCAAATCAAGCCAGATCAACAAATTATTCAAGCGTTTGCGGACTATTATAAGCTTCCGCTCGCATTAAAGATCAAGAACCGGATCAAATACGGAGTCTGACGAAACAGAAAACAATATGTATTGGCTGCGCTATTTACTGAAAGAACCTTTTAACGCCTTGCGGACCTCAACCAAC
The DNA here is from genome assembly GCF_022869785.1 of Dyadobacter chenwenxiniae. Taxonomy (NCBI): domain Bacteria; kingdom Pseudomonadati; phylum Bacteroidota; class Cytophagia; order Cytophagales; family Spirosomataceae; genus Dyadobacter; species Dyadobacter chenwenxiniae. The sequence goes on from NZ_CP094997.1 coordinate 4,189,330, forward strand.
CGTGAGTTTATGGGTTTGCTATTGAAGTACGGCAACAGTCGCAGGCATACGCGGACGGAAGTTGAATTTGGCGCTTTCAGGCTGACAGTTCCAGACACGATGTCGTTTCTCTGGCAGCATAAGGAAATCTTCGCGGATGAGTTCTATTATTTTGAGTCAAAAAATCCTGCGCCCGTCATTTTTGACTGCGGCGCCAATGTTGGGATGAGTGTTTTGTATTTTAAAAAGCTGTTTCCAAAAGCGCGCATTACGGCATTTGAAGCCGAACCGGACATTGCAGCATTGCTTCTAAATAATTTAAAAAACAGTAACATCCAGGATGTCAGGATCATTGACAAAGCGGTTTGGAAAGACGATCAGGGAATTTGGTTTGGCAGCGAATCGGCCGATTCTTCCTCCATTTATTCCAATGCTAAAAAGAAAAAAATCGGATCAATCCGCTTAAAAGACTTCCTACTGGCGGAAAATCACATTGATTTCCTGAAAATTGACATTGAGGGAGCCGAAAAGGAAGTGCTCAATGACTGCCGCGACGCATTAAGCCATGTCCAAAACCTCTTCGTAGAATTCCACTCCTACATTGGAAACCCGCAAGGCCTGGCTGAAATCATCCAGATCTTCGAAGAAAACGGCTTCCGTTACTACATTGACACCAACCAGCACCGCCTGAAACCCTTCACCAATTACCGCTACCGCGGAAATGACGTAATGGATTTGCAGCTGAATATTTTTGGCTGGCGGGAGTGATTAACTCGAAATAGATGACGCGTTCTCAAAAACTTGAGATCACAATTGTGATCTCAAGTTTTTGAGAACTGTTACCCCCAAATTTTTCAAATTATTTCTGTTACCAATCTCACAACCTCTCGTAATGTATACAATGACTAAAAAATTAATTGTATACATATGGAATTATCAGTGATAAAAAGTAAGGTTTTGACGGTAAGAGGCCGAAGAACCCGAATATTCAACTTACCTCGCATAAGGATTTGGCGGGAAAATGTGCACTTGGAAGCCTTCCCTTTTCATCGCTTCCATGACTTGTTGAGATGGTAACTTTTTGAAAATTACGGCACATAACACTTGCGAAGGCATTAAGGAGAACCTGGTCAGGGAGTTGTGGAAAGCGAGTTTCCGTTTGATTTTACGAAATGCTGGTGAGGAGTCGTCTGCTTTGTCTTTGGCGTAAGACGGGTGGTAATAGTTGTTATTAATGCCTTTGAATGCAACTGCGGGCAACCCCATCCCGTTCGCCAATTTATCCATTTCCCGCTCAGAAAGCTTGAAAACGTAATTTCCAACTTCCTCAAACGAATAACGGTTCTTCCAATATTTTTGCAAAAGTTTAGTGTCAAAACGGTCGAGAACATTCCTCAATGCGAGCAAGAATGGCATTTTGGAGATGGGATCGTGTGGCTCAACCAATATGACAGCTTCCCTGGCAACGCGAAGCATTTCGTAAACGCCCAGATAGGGCCTCGGGAAATGATGATAAGCCTCTTTACAAAAAATATAATCATAAGAATCGTCTGCAAAACTTAGCTTTTCAACATTCTCCACAGCATAATGCTGAAAAAATCCGCGGGCTTTTGATAATGGCAAAAATGTGCCGGAAATGTCTGTTGCAGTCGTTTCCAATCCTTGCCGGTGAAAGTAATTGGCATCGAATCCATAGCCGTCCCCCACCGTAAGCCACGACTTTTTTTCAATGGTAAAAGGCGCAGTCAGTTCCAGCTGCCGGCGGTGGATCCAATGATTAATGGTTTTATGCTGCTCATCATATTCCCAGTTCTCGATAGCCTTATCCTTTGCCTCCTGAGTTGCATACTGCACCTCATACCAACCCGAATGCGCCTCATGGCTCTGCTTTTCCGTAGACATTTTACCTTGTTTACTATTTTTTTGATAAAGATACTTTTAAGGATAAAATTTATTTAACCACAGAACTATTTAATTTTACCTTTTCAAATGTTGCCCAACATCCTTTACGCAACCTAATCAACGATCGCTTTAATGGTGCTTCACCTCAGCAATTTTCATTTGGAAGGAGGAGCGGGAGTAGCCGCGGCGCGTTTGCACCGGGCATTGTTGAAATCAAATGTTGAATCAGCATTACTGGTTTCGACGTTAACAGCGGAAGAGCCCGGAGTCAGCAGCCTGTCGCAAAATGCACTGCAATCAAAAAAAGCGCTGGCCCGTTTCATCGGCGAACGACTTTATTTTTATCCTCAGGAAAAAGACCCAGCTGTGAGATTTGCATTTTCCCCGGCGGAATTTGGCGCAGATATCAGCAACCATCCTTTGGTGCAGCAAGCCGATATCATTCATTTACATTGGATCAATTTCGGCTTTTTATCCCTTGATTCACTGGATAAGCTCTTTTCGTTGGGTAAGCCTGTTGTTTGGACCTTGCATGATATGTGGACATTTACAGGCGGATGCCATTACAGCAGAGGTTGCGGAAACTATCTGACACACTGCCATTATTGTCCCTATCTGGCCAAACCGGAAGAATACGATATTTCTTTCCAGCAATTTGAGCGGAAACAGGATATTTATGGAAAAGCAAAAATGGCGCTGATTTCACCCAGTCATTGGCTGGATGGCCTGGTCAAAAAAGCAGCATTAACGGCGCACATTGAATCTGCATGCATTCCAAATTGCATTGATACGGAACTGTTTAGGCCGCTGGACAAAATAGCGATCCGCAAAAAATTAAATTTGCCTGAATCTAAAAAACTGATTCTTTTTGCCGGCGCCAACATTGCCGATCCGAGGAAAGGTTTTAAATATTTCAGGCAGGCGTTGGCAAAAACTGGTGTGCTTGTCAGTGAAGTTGAGGTTATGGTGCTTGGAAAGGCAAATGCAGCGTTTATGGCTTCTTTTCCGGTGCCTGTTCATTATTTGGGAAAAATTTCCACTTCTGAAGCAATGGTCGAAGCGTATAATGCGGCGGATATGATCGTCGTTCCGTCCCTGGAAGACAATTTGCCAAACACGATCATGGAAGCAATGTCCTGCGGGACGCCGGCTGTCGGTTTCGCAACAGGCGGCATTCCTGAAATGATCGACCATCAGGTCAATGGTTACATTGCTTTGCAAGGTTCGGACCAATCGCTGGCTGAGGGCATTGAATGGGTGTTGCATGATGAAAACAATGCTAAAATGTCTCAAAATGCGCGCGCCAAGGTGCTGGGGACATATGCCGAGAGCCTTGTAGCCGCTCAGTATCAACAACTTTATCAGTCGCTGCTCACGCATGAATGACCTTCCTGTGCTTACTATTATCACCATTACTTATAATGCGGAACGGTTTCTGGGCCGCACGCTTACAAGTGTGCAGGCTGCACTCGATGAGGTTAAAGATCCCCGGCTGGTGGAATATCTGGTAATTGACGGCAAATCCGGCGACAATACACTAAAAATTGCCTCAACCTTTTCATTTATCTCCAAAATCATTTCCGAACCAGACAGCGGGTTATACGATGCAATGAACAAAGGGCTCGCCCTCGCGAGAGGAAAATATGTATGGTTTTTGAATGCAGGTGACGAAATTTTTGATCCAAATACATTAAAAGGCCTGCTTGAAGCTTTTGAAAACAATGCGGATGTATATTACAGCGATGCCATGCTCGTGCGAGAAAATGGAAGCGAAGTCGGTTTGCGCAGTCAATTTACGCCGCATATACTGCCGTTGAATCTTAAATGGCAGGATTTCGCCTTAGGGATGAAGGTTTGCCACCAGGCTTTTATTGTCAGAAAGTCCATCGCGCCAACATATGACATTGAAAACCTCAGCGCTGACATTGACTGGGAAATTGAATGTTTGAAAAAATCCACTGAAATACATTTTATAAAAACCCCTCTCTGCCGCTATCTTGTAGGCGGACTTTCCATCAAAAACCACCGCCGTTCTCTTATAGACCGGTTTAAAGTTTTACACAAACATTTCGGGCTGATCCCCTCCATTTTTAACCACCTCCGGATTTTTTGGAGAGGAGCAATTTTTGCACGGACGCACGGCAAGTATTGGTAGAATTGTTATATTTTCTATATTTGCAATCTCTACTCCGAAACATATCCCATTCCACTGCGCAAGGTTAACCCAGGCGCATGATTCTACAATGCAGCGCACAGGCACTGATACTAATTGTAGATACGACCTCAGGAATGACGTTTACAAAATTTTGTAAACAGACCGAAAACAATATATTTGTTTTAGTGAATTTTGAATTAACCAAATCCATCAATTATGAAAAAAGTTCTGCTATTAGCAATGTTTTGCTTGCTTAGCACATGGATGTCCGTTTACGGGCAGAGTGTTCAGGTCACCGGAAAAGTCACAACGGACGGGGATGCTTCTCCGCTGCCAGGCGCAACGGTGCAGATTAAAGGTTCGACTGTGGGGACGCAAACGGACGCGGATGGTAATTACACCATTAGTGCGCCTTCTTCAGCATCTGTGATTGTATTTAGTTTTGTGGGCATGACGGCGCAAGAAGTGACTGTGGGCAGCCAAAGCGTCATTGACGTGAGCATGCTAAGTGATACCAGGAGTTTGAGTGAAGTGGTTGTGACAGGTTTCGGATCGCAAATCAAGCGCGACCTTACTGGTAACATTGCCCAGGTCAAAGGGACAGAAATCCAAAATATGCCCGTAGCAAGTGTGGACGCTGCATTGCAGGGACGTGCGGCTGGCGTATATGTAAATAGTGGATCCGGTAAGCTGGGGCAAGCGATCAATGTCAGGATACGTGGAAATTCTTCCATCAGCGCAAGCAGCCAGCCGCTGTATGTAGTGGATGGGATGCCTATCACGACTGCGGACCAGAGCAACAGCGACGGCGGGGCAACTAACCCGTTGTCTGATATCAACTCTAACGACATTGAATCCATTGAAATTCTGAAAGATGCTTCGGCGGGCGCTATTTACGGTTCTCGCGCTGCAAATGGTGTTGTTCTGATCACGACAAAACGTGGTAAGGCGGGAAAAACGAATGTGAGCATCAATTATCAGCTCGGTACTTCGGAAGCCACACGACGTGTGAAATTCTTGAATGCAGAACAATACGTGAAATTTTACACCGCTGCAGCACTGAATAGCGATCGGATCGACGAGATTGATCCAAGCGATCCGGAATCAAGCACAGCTTATTTGCTCGACCGGCTTGACTATTACAGCTTAGGAACCGCTAATACGCCTCAGCAAAAGGATTATCCATGGCAAGATCAGGCGTTCAGTAAAGGCGCCATGCAACAGCTTGACTTTCAGCTGAACGGCGGAAGCGAAAAGACGAAATTCTTTCTTTCGGGCCAATATTTAGATCAAAAGGGAACCATTATCGGTAACAAGCTGGACAGACTTTCCACCCGTATGAACCTGGACCACCAGGCATATGATTGGTTGCAGATAGGATTATCAATGGGTTTGGCGAGAACCGTTAACAAGCGCCTGCCGGGGGATAACTCATTCTCTAACCCGCTACAAATGGCCGCATTAACACCGCTGACGCCCTTTACCGACCCGGAAACCGGCCTGCCGATCGGAACGCCTCCTGGTGATGTGAACCTTCCGCTGTATTTCAACCCGATGATTACGGTCAACTATGCAAGCTTTACGGCGACATCATTCCGTAACCTGACGAATGCTTATGCACAAATCAACCTTTTGCCTTCCCTCAGATTCCGGAGCGAACTCGGCATTGATTTGTTGAACCAGAACGAAGAAAGCTATTATCAGAGCCAGAACATACGGAATATCGATCAGGCGACGAATGGTTTGGGAGAAAACTTTGGAACATTTGTAACGAATTACAATACCAACAACTTCCTGACCTACGACAAAACCTTTGATGTACACGCTTTAAGCGCGACACTTGGGATGTCGTACCAGGAATCGCAAACCAGGATAAGCTCAACAGAGGGAACGCAATTCCCTTCCAATTCCTATAAAAAAATTGCAAGTGCGGCTACCAAATCGGATGGAAGTTCGAGTGAAACCAACTACCGTTTCCTTTCCTACTTCCTGCGCTTGAACTACAAATTTTCGGACAAATATCTTCTGGCAGCCAGCGCGCGTATCGACGGTTCTTCCCGATTTGGCGCGAACTCCCGCTACGGATTTTTTCCTTCCGTATCGGCCGGATGGGTTTTAACGGAGGAAGCTTTTTTGAAAAACAATAATACGCTTAGCTTTCTTAAACTAAGAGGAAGCTATGGTACGACCGGCAACTCTGAAATCGGTGATTTCCCGCAACTCGGGCTGTTTTCAGGAGATGCAGGTTATGCAGGCGCAGCCGGCCAGCGTCCTTCACAGCTTGCTAATCCTAACTTGAAATGGGAAACAACGAATCAGGCGGATTTCGGTCTGGATTTCGGATTATTCAATAACCGTATCAACGGTGAAATTGACTATTATGTCAAAAAAACCAATGGTCTGCTGCTTGAAGTCAATGTTCCTGCCACGTCCGGTTTCGCCGTGCGGATAGACAACGTGGGCAAGCTGGAAAACAAGGGAGTTGAATTTGTTTTGAACACCCAAAACATTGTGGGCAAATTCAAATGGAACACTTCATTGAACATTGCTAACAACAAAAATAAGGTTACCGACATTCAGGGACAGATTATTGAAGGTGGTATCCGCAGCATGAGCCGCGTGATGGAAGGTCAGCCGGTGGGTGTGTTTTACACGGTTGAATATGCAGGGGTTGACAGGGCCAATGGGGATGCGCTCTTTTATAAAAACACGGAGGAAAATGGGAACATCGACAGATCCACTGTTTCTAACTACAACAGTGCACGCCGAGTGGTTGCAGGAAATCCTAACCCAAAATTTGTGGGCGGGATCACGAACACATTCGCTTTCAAAGGATTTGACCTGAATGTATTTTTCAATGGTGTTGCCGGCAATAAGATCAATTTCTACGGCGTAGGCCAATATTCCTCGGCCAACGGAATTTATGAGGATAACCAAACAGCCGACCAGCTCAATTCCTGGACTGCGGAGAACCCGGACACCGATGTTCCAGAGGCGCGTTTTTACCAAGGAAATGGTAACCAGGCTTCCACACGTTACATTTATGATGGGTCGTATCTGCGTTTGAGATCCATGACATTGGGTTATAACCTGCCATCCAGCGTAACGAACCGCCTGAAAATGGATCGCGTGCGCCTTTATGTGTCCGCCATGAACCTGGCAACCATTACAAATTATAAAGGATGGGACCCCGAAGTGAACACCGATGACATTTCCGAAAGGGATTTGAAATTTGCGCTTGGAAACGACTTTTACACCGCTCCGCAGCCACGGACGATATTATTCGGCGTCAACATCGGCTTCTAATTGCATCTCAGTCATTTAATTGAAAAAATCATGAAAAAGAAAATCTTCATATATAGTGTAGCGTTTGCTACCGGATTGTTTTTTACGAGTGCCTGCAACAACAAACTGGACGTTGACCCGACACAAAGCATCGACGAAACAGCAGCATTAAGCACGTCAAAGGACGTAGAAGTTACGCTGATCGGCTGCTATGATGCCTTGCAGGACGTTGATGTGTATGGCGGTGCGTTCCAATATTCATCCGAGCTTTTGGGTAATAACGATGAAATTGCTTTCGGCGGAACATTTCAGAACCTGCTCGAAATCTCGGCGAAACAGTTAACTACGGTCAATTTAGCTGCTGAACTGACCTGGCGCGACTCATACGTGACTATAAATCGCTGCAACAATGTCTTGTCCGCATTAAGCATTGTGGACGAAGATAAACGTGCCCGGATTGAGGGTGAAGCCAGATTTATACGCGGATCGGTTTACTTTGATTTGGTAAGATTGTATGCCAAAACATGGGGCGACGGTGATAACGCGACCAACCCGGGCGTTCCGTTGGTGCTGGAACCTACCCGCGTGGTGACAGAAGAAAACAAGCTTGCCAGAAATTCAGTTGCAGAAGTGTATGCACAGGTTCTGGAAGACCTGAATGCTGCTAAATCATTGTTGCCGGAGACCAACACGATTTATGCAAACAAATATGCTGCTTCGGCCCAGCTCTCTCGTGTATATCTGCAACAAGGAAATTTTGCGCTAGCTCGCGACGAAGCCAATACTGTGATTGGATCGGGCGATTACACTCTTAACAGCACATTTGAATCATTGTTTTACACATTTATAAACAATGGTGGTGCAAACCCGAGGGAGTATATTTTCTCTATGATCGTTACGTCACAAGATGGAACGAACGATTTGAATACTTACTTTGGAACAACCGTTGACGATATTCCCGGAACTGGCGGCCGCGGCGATATCCGTATTCTGGCCAAACACAGGGCCCTATACGAAGCCGGTGACAAGCGCGGTGCGTTTTTTCTGACGCCCAACAGCAATACTTATACGCAAAAGCATTTGGACAACCTGGGCAACGTATTGCAGTTCCGTCTGGCGGAAATGTATCTGACACGCGCGGAAGCTAATTTCCGGCTTGGAACCGTCGTAGGCGCAACACCTTTGGCTGACATTAACCGTATTCGTGTGAGAGCCGGCCTGAAAGCTGCTACCGCAGTAACATTGCCATCGATCCTGAAAGAACGTCACCTTGAACTTGCATTTGAGGGTCTTGCACTGCATGACGCAAAACGAAACAAGCAAAATGTCGGCACAATTCCTTACAACTCACCAAGATTGATTTTCCCGATCCCGCAACGCGAAATTGATGTAAACAAAAAGCTGGTGCAGAACGAAGGCTATAATTAGGAGCTAGTTCAAAGAGAATATTTATTTTTTTACAAAACAAAAAACCACTCCGTTATGGAAGTGGTTTTTTGTTGATGCTCTTTACGAAAGTGAGTAAACTTCTTATTCCCAAGCAATCCAGGATTTGGCGTCCTTCGCGCTGACCATATCGTAAGTTGTTTCCGAGGTCTGGATCAAATAATGTCCGCTTGCTTCGAAGAGGAACTTGGCTGATTCAATGGCTGGTCCTGATGTTGGGAGGTTGCCATAAGTTGCAACCTGTGAAAATACGATTCGTCCGTCACTGGTAAATGTAGGGCGTCCGGCTCCATGTCCATATTCTAGCGATAACGACTGATTTTCATAAAATAGCGGCCCAAAAATATCAATATCTCCATCAGAAGCAGGCTGGTAAAGGTAGCTGTAATATTGCAAGTCGCCCACTTTGAGCGTCTGGACTTTCAAAGCGTCGTCCACACCATTCACATGAAATCCCATCCAAGAGGTCCAATAGCCCCCGGATTCAATAGGTTCCTGCCACCATCTCCTCGCGGCTGCAAGATCAACGGACAGCGGTTTTATTGCACCTACGATTGTGCCTTTCACACCTGCTGCGGTAACCCCAACCTGCGCCGCATTCGCATTCCAAGTCACATTGGTAAAACCATTGATCGTTTGTGAGCCATTCACAAGCGGGGAAGTAAATGAAACGCCTGCCGCGGTGAAATAATAACTGGTTGTAAAAGTCCTGGGAACGCTTCCATCCAGCCATGTGAGCTTAATGGTGCGGGTGCTTGGGCTTAGCGTGATTTCATAAGTTACATTTCCCAGCGTAACTCGCTTAAAGTAAGCCTGATACTTGGTAATGTTGTTAAATAACACGGCGTCTGCCAGGTCCCCTGCAGCATAAGCAGCAACCTGCGCCTGGGTCGCCTTGGTGAGGACCAACCTGCTGTTATTTTTCCTGCCAACAAGCGTGATCGACTCTGCTTTGACAGAATCCGGGAAAATGCTGAACTCGAAATCTGACTGCAAACCCAATCCAGTTTCGCCACCATTTACGCTTTTGTCCGGATCCGCCAGAATGTGGAGATAAGAATAAGTGTCAAAGATCAAAACTGGCGTTTGAACGGCTTTCAGGCGGTAACTGCTTTCTTTGGATTTAGCAGCAGTCTCGTCAGAAAAGTCCGAATACATCGTTACCCGGTTCTTTTCATCAAATTTGAAATGAAAGCCATACGTGCCGCCCCCACCCGGGTATATAACTGCATTCCAGCCATAAGGTGCTTCTATAAGCTGTTTTTCGTAAGATGCCAGAGCTGCATTCAAGCGTGCATCCGCCGTTTCTTCAAAGACAGTGTCGTCCTTATTATCACAAGCAGTGAAAAAAGCGCACAAAAACAGCAGATATAATATGGATTTTTTCATCCTCAATAATTTGTAAATTCAATTAAAATAGCTTGTTCATCGACGTTCTGACCCGTTTTTGCAGGCTGTAAAAATCAATCTTCCAGGTGTTCTTGTAATATGCGACTATGATTGCCTCTTTCTGCCTTAATGCAGCCTGCGCCTGCGCCTTGGTTGTTCCTCTCGGGCTTGTTCCTTCCGGGATTGCATTGACGAGTTTATCAAAACCAACTTTACCTTCCGTCAGCATCATGGCAATCATTTCAACAAAGTCTTCGTCAAAACTGGACGAGCTGTAAGCCGTCACAAACCCATCACGCCGTGCGTCCTCGTCGGACCAGTTGATCCAGTTCCCTCCCTGATAAAGTGCCCTGCTAATGTTCTTATATTCAACCGGATAAAGAACCGTTTGGTGTAGAATATGACCAAATTCGTGATGGATCGTGTGCAGGAACCAGTCTTTCACAAAGGACGAATCCCGGCCGGCATTATAACCAGGCATTCCTTTGATTTTGAATAAATTTACCCCGAACAAAACCACTTTACGGCCGCCTTCCGCAGTTCCCAATGTTACGGAACCCTCTGCATTGTACTCGTTACTGCCAGACAATATGAAGAATTTGGGCGAATATTTATTATAAAAAACTTTTCCCGCTTCCTCCACATAAGGCGCCGTCCAAGCCTTTCTGATTGTGCTCAGCAAGGGAATAACCTGCGATTCCTCGGGTGGAACGAGCGTTTTTGTAATGTTGCCAAACTCGAACTGGTCCCACTTGTATTTGGCCGAAATGTTGTACGGCGTCACGAGGCTGTCCAGGATCCACTTGTCGATCGGGCCCTGCACCCACTCATCGCCGCCCAGGCCTGGAATCTCCTCCACCTCTCCTATTTCCTCTTCCTTACATCCGCTCAATCCCACACTAAAAATGAGGGCAGCGAAGAAAAGCGTATATAAATGTTTTCCTATCATGTCTTTTGTTGCTAAGGTCAACGTGGATTTTGTGCTATTCCTGCCAGCGTTGCAGATTGCGGAATTTGTAAAAGCCTTTTCGGATCGGTTGCAGGAACTGTAATGGCCTGGCCAAGAACCGTTTGATGCGTAACCGGAAGTGCGTAACGCTGCATATCAAACCACCGCATGCCTTCCTGAACAAATTCCACCCTTTTAAATGCAAGAATGGTGTTGATAATGCCGTCGCGCGTATTGGTCGTACCAAAGAAACGTCTCATACTGGCTGATGTTACTGTGTGTGCGGAGGGATCATAATTTCCAACACGCTTGCTTACGAACAAATTAATGTCCACCAGTGACGCAGCCGTATTGCCCAGGTAAGCATTGGCTTCGGCGCGGTTAAAAAGCACTTCTTCCGCTGTAAAAATAGGCAGCATTACATAGGCAGTACCAATATCTGCGTTCACCGACTCTCTTACAAAATACTCATAAAGCTTTGGAATAAAGTAATTATTATCGCCCTGGTAATATAATGGATAGGACCATCTCGGCGAACCATTAATAACACCTGCAGCAGCTGATATTTCCAGCCATTTTCCGTAAGTCATTCCATAACGATATTGTGCGACATATCTTCCTACCGTAGAAGCTGTTTCAACAAGCAATAGGTTGGCATTTTGATTTGCCCTTGCATATATATTCCACAATTCCTGAGGTGAAAGACCTGCATATGTAGTATTCCACGGCCGCAGATTATCTGCAATGCTATTTCCACCAAAGGCTTCATTTGCATATTGCAACACTTTGGCGTAATCCCTTTTAACTAAATAAAAACGAGAAGCAAAGGCATTTGCAGCGGCGCGATTAAAATGATATTTCGCAACCGTATAAGTTCCGTCACTGATAAGAGGCAACCCTTCAAGTAAATCCTGCTCGATCATTTGGTAAACATAAGCAACCGTCTTTCGCTCATAGTTTTTCAAAACTACTGTCTCCGGTTCCGTTACATAGGGAATGCCAGGATCTGTGTTCGCCTGTTGCGGATCGAAAAATTTGGAAAAATAACTTACGAGCATAAAGTGTGCATAAGCCCGCGCCAACAATGCCTCGCCCCGCTGGGCCGTAAACCTCGACGGCTCATCTGATTTGCTGATGATGTCCAAAGCTTGATTCGCAACTGATATAGCCCGATAACATTCCGCCCAATACATATCCGGCGAGTCCGACTCTTCCACAGTTGCCTCCACTTCTTGAAAAAGGAAAGAAGCACGGTTTGTTATGTCATCCTCACCACGTCCCTTGTCCTCCACATTATCACTCATGGATTCAGCAAAAACCACGTAGCCACCTTGCGGATAAGCCGTTGTTAACAGCTGAGAAACTTGCGCGGGCGTATTGATCGTCGCCCGGGTGCTATCGGGTTCGGTTGATAGGAAATCCTCGCAGCCCGACAGCAGCAAAACCGGCAGCACGAGAAAGATATTTTTGTAAAATTTGATCTGATTCATGTTGAAAAACTTAAAATCATCCGTGTTACACATACCAACTGACATTACAATGTAAGTTTCAAAGCCACTGTAAATTGTTTCTGAATGGGCTGGGCCACTCCACCTGAATTAAAAAATTCCGGGTCCTGTCCTTTCAACTTTTTATCCGCATAAATCAACCATGGATTAATAGACGACACTTGAATGCTGGCGCCTTTGAAGCCATATTTTGAAGCAATCACCAGTGGAACCTTATAAGCAAGTGAAACCGATTTGAGTCTGACAAAATCACCTTTCGCAACGCGCTCTGTTGAATAATTGTAAATGTTATAAGGATAGGTTCCAGTGAGATACTGCAGTTGAAGCTGATCACTGATCGCCGGAACGTTCGTTGACCCCTGATCAGCGGCTGTCACCCAACGGTCCAAAAACTCTCGCGGCATTGCGTCAAGATCGCTGAATGTGCTTTTGTACAAAGGATTCAAGCGGATTTTGTTGCCTGCCTGATAAGTTAGAAATACATTCAGGGAAAGATCTTTGTAAGTCAATGTGTTGTTAAAACCACCCGTAATCGGCGGATCAACCGATCCCTCGTATTGCAGATAACTGATGTTCTGGTCCTGCAAATATACGTCCGAGCTCACTTCCCCAGTTTCGTTAAGGAAGATAGGCACACCCGTTTTCGGGTCCAGTGAGTTGTATTTGATTGAAAACAAGCTGCGAACGGGTCTGCCCTGGACGTTAGCGCCTTCTGCTTTTACCAGATCAAAAATGCCTGGATTGTTATCCACATTCGTGATGTTCGTGCGGGCATAACCAACCGTTATCCGCGAACGGAAGTCCCAGTCTTTATTTTTAAACAAAACCCCATCCAGCGAAAAATCAACACCATAAGATTGCATATCCGCATAGTTGGCTACTTTAAAAATTTGTCCGCCAATGCCTGATGTTTTAATTTCATCAATCAGGTCGAAGCTATTTCTGATGTAACCGTCCACGCTGAGGTTAATGCGGTTGGCAAAAAATCCAAGGTCCAAGCCAACATTTCCGCTGTAAAGCTTTTCCCATGTCAGCTCGGTGTTTTCAAGAGAAGTCAGCTGAATCGCCGATTCCTTTTCATCCAAATACGGTCTTTTTGTAATGATGCTTTGAAATAATGCAGCCGAGTTTGTCGCCGGCCCAGTGTCTGCTGATAGCCCATAGCTGGCACGCAACCGACCCATACTTAGCCATTTGAAGCGTTTGATGAATTCTTCGCGGTCAAAGTTCCAGGAACCTGCAACCGTGTAAGTCGGAAGCCAGCGCGCGATGGCGGATTTACCAAAACCATTGGAGCCGTCGTAGCGGATGTAACCTGTGAAATTGTATTTATCATCCAATGTATATCCTGCACTGCCATAAAATGCTGCGAAGCGTTCATAGTCCATGCGCATTCCGTAATAAGGAAAGTTGGCCTCAATGGTTTGTTTCAAAATACGGTAATCCACAAACGGCGTTCCGCCTTGCTCATATTGGAAGCCATAACCTGTGTTATTGGAGTTCTGCCTGTTGGTATACTTAATTTCTTGTCCTACAAGCAGATCCACCGCATGACGCTCACGAAAGGTCTGGTTGAATCTTAAATTATTCCGAACATTATAGAACAACATTTGATCTTCATTCCGGTTGTAAAATCCTCCGCTGGGTAACACAACGACAGGATAAGCGTTGGGGACGTCCGGGTCCGTATAAAGATATTTGTTCGCAAGCGCGATCGTAGAGTTATCCGCAGCACGATACGCATTGGCCATATTCGAGTTTTCGGTTATAATGTGCTCACGGCCGGTTTGAATGTAGCGCAATGCACCCAGGAAATCGTATGTAATGTGGTCTGTGATCTTGTATGACAGATTTCCCTGCAATTTGATATCAGCCAAATTCAGCTTAATGCGGTTATTGGCAAGCTCGGAGACAATGTTAAACGGTGCAAAATTTCTCCTGAAAAATTCCAGATCTCCATTTTCATCATAGGCGGTCAAAGTCCGGCTCGTATTCAGCGCGTAGCTAAATGGATTAATGTCAAAATCGCGGTCAAACTTGCCTTCCACCGGATTACTTCTCCTGCTCAAAGAACCCGGCGCATCCTGCCGTCTAACAGAAGCAAGGGTAAGCAAGCCCAGGCTCACTTTGTCGGAAAGCTGATAATTGTTTTTGAAGTTCAATGTATAACGCTTCACCTTGTCAGCAATGGTCCAGCCATTATCATCCAAATAACTCGTTGATACATAAGACTGTGACTTGTCTGTTCCAAATGAAACGCTCACAGAATGCTCCTGAATGAAGTTTTGCTTGAAAAGCACATCAAACCAATCTGTGTTGACCTTGGCATATCTTAACAAGAAATCGCGCTTAGCTTCCGGCGTGTTCGCAATAGGAAAGTTACCTTGATCGTCACCGGTTAAGGAGTTGTAATATTTACCATAAACACCATAATCAGCCTTGGAAAGGACACTTGAAGTAAGATAACCTTTCCGTTCAAGCTCGCCGAGGACTGACATTTGCTGGGCCGAGTTCATAATGTTGAAATTCCTGTAACTCGGTGTCAGCTGCGTGCTGAAATTGCCGGAATATGTAATGACAGGCTTGCCGCTTTTTCCTTTTTTTGTCGTGATTACGATAACCCCATTCATTGCGCGTGCCCCGTATAAAGCGGCTGCGGCAGCGTCTTTTAGAATGTCAAATGTCTCAATATCATTAGGGTTAAGTCCTGCAACGGCAGAACCAAGCAATGTTGTAGGATCACCGCTGGAAAGCTGATCATTGGAAATGTTCACAATATCTTCCTGAACAACGCCATCAATAACCCAAAGCGGCTTATTATCACCATTCAAAGAAGTGGCTCCGCGAATCCGCACTTTCGGTGCAGCCCCAAATGTTCCGGAAACGTTTTGAACTGAAACGCCGGCCGCCCGTCCTTCCAGCATCCTGCTCACATCGGGCAAACCGTCTATTTTGACGTCATCTGTTTTTAATGTTACGGCTGATCCGGTGAATTTATTTTTATCAATCTGCTGAAAACCAGTCACAACCACATCCTGCAACCCAACGGCATCTTCGGCAAGCTCAACTGAAATGCTTTTTGCAGCTTTCACTTCTTTTGGCAAAAACCCGATCATTGTCACCACCAATGTCGCTCCATCAGGAACGCCTTGCAGCAAAAACTCTCCATTCTCATTGGTTACAGTCCCTTTTTGCGTGCCTTTAACACGAATGGTTGAGCCAATCAACTTCTCTCCGGTTGCGCTTTTAACAACACCTTTTACTTCAATATCTGCCAGAGATATCGTTGCCGAAAAAGCTGAAATAGAATTGGAAAAGAAAAGTAAAGTAACAAGCAAGAATGAAAGCCGACTCAGGCCACTGATCCGATAGAGAACATTCATATAGAACTAAGTATAAGTCTAACGCAAATTAATGGGTTTCCGCCTGGACGGATTTAATTTATTAATATCTCAATAATACGCAGAAAAACGGAACGATATGGAGGGGTGGCGCTAAACTTTCGGTACGCAATTAATAAAACATTTTGAACTTCAATTTATTGTGGCAAAATGGTGCGTTTTCAGGCTATTTTTTGTGTCAAACTTTTTTGTCTGTCAAAACAGAAGTGATCCGGTTCAGTTCGTCTACTTTCGAGGCAAAATCTCCCTTTAACATATCCCGGACCGCTTTCAACTGCTCCATTGCCGTTTCAAGATTATCCGGCAAAGCTTCGCCGAGCACTTCTTTCAAACGCTTGGCAAGTGTCGGTGACATTCCGTTGGTTGAGATGGCAACTTTCAGATTGCCTTTCCTGACTACGGAAGACAAGTAAAAGTCACAGAGCGGAGGCGTATCGGCCACATTCACAAGCATATTCCTGGACCTTGCCACACTCGAAATCCTTGCATTCTCTTCCTTGTCATTGGTGGCGACGATGACGAGGTCTTTTGCAGTGAGATCCGCGTCTTCAAACTTGCGTTCAATTAAATTAATCCGTGAATTTTGACTTGCAATGTCCCTGATTTCCTGCCGAATCTCGGGCGAAACAAGTGATACTTTTGCCAGTGGAGAATTGTCGAGCACAGCGGTGATTTTTTCTAGACCGACATATCCGCCACCCACAATCAGCGTATGCAGGTTTTCGAGTTTCAGAAAGATGGGAAACAGATTGTTCATAATATCAAATTTACATTAAATCTGACAATTACCGGGTTATGCTCCGGCTTTTATAACTATTCCAACAATTACACTTTTTCTATCTCCTTCTTTCGCCGTACCTTTGCGTCATGATCGCGATTACGAACCTCAGTTACTTTCTTGGCGACCGGGCACTTTACGACAGTGCTTCGCTGCATATTAAGCCAAAACAAAAAATCGGCCTTATTGGCTTAAACGGCACAGGAAAGTCTACACTGCTTAGAATGATAAACGGTGAATTTCAGCCGGACGGCGGAAATATTTCCAAAGCTGGAGACTGCACCATTGGTTTCCTGAACCAGGATTTGCTTTCCTACCAGAGTGATGATTCCATATTGTCGGTGGCGATGCAGGCCTTCGAACGGCAAAATGTGTTGCAGGTCCAGATGGATAAAATCCTGCACGATATGGAGCACAATTATACGGATGCATTGGTGGATAGGTTGGCGCGCGTTCAGGAAGAGTTTGAGGCTTTGGATGGTTATACCATTCAATCCAAAGCCGAAGCGATTCTCGAAGGATTGGGATTTGTTACCGACGATTTGCACCGACCGTTAAGATTATTTTCCGGAGGTTGGAGAATGCGGGTAATGCTGGCAAAATTGCTTTTGCAAAAACCATCACTGCTTATGCTCGATGAGCCTACCAACCACTTGGACTTACCTTCTATTCAGTGGGTTGAAAAATATGTGCAGAGTTATGAAGGCGCTGTAATTGTGGTTTCTCACGATAGACAATTCCTTGATAACACCATTGATACGACGGTGGAAGTTGCTAATGGAAAGCTGAATTATTATGCTGGAAATTACTCCTACTATATGGAGGAAAAAGAGGAACGCAATGAAATCCAACGCGGCGCTTATGAAAACCAGCAAGCCAAGATTCGCCAGACCGAGCGTTTCATTGAGCGTTTTAAGGCCAAAGCAACAAAATCCCGTCAAGTTCAAAGCCGTGTAAAGGCGTTGGATAGAATGGATGTTGTGGATCAGGTGATTGATGAAAATGCAAAGGTCCATTTCCGTTTCCAATTTACGACACAGCCCGGAAGACACGTTTTCCAATTGGAAGATGCATCCAAAGCTTACGGTGAAAAGGTCATTCTTGACAGCACCAACATTAGCATGGAACGCGGCGATAAAATCGCATTAATCGGAGCAAACGGACGCGGAAAATCAACCGTTTTGCGCGTTGTCGCTGGAACAGAGCCTATTGAAGGGAAAAGAAGATTAGGACATAATGTTTCTTTCACATTTTATGCTCAGCACCAGCTGGAATCGCTGAATGTGAATCATAACCTGATTGAAGAGCTGAAATATGCGAATCCAAACAAGACGGAAACTGAATTACGGACTGTTCTAGGATGCTTTCTTTTCACGGGAGATGATGTTTTCAAGAAGATCAAAGTCCTTTCGGGAGGTGAGAAATCGCGGGTGGCGCTTGCCAAAGTTCTGCTTTCACAAGCCAACTTCCTGCTACTCGATGAGCCTACCAACCACTTGGACATGCAATCGGTGAACATTCTGATCCAGGCTTTGCAGCAATATGAAGGCAGTTACATTGTCGTTTCCCACGATAGATATTTTGTCGAGAACATTGCCAACAAGATCTGGTACATTGAAGATCACGAGATCAAGCAATATCCTGGAACCTATCATGAATACGAGACTTGGGTTGAAGAACGTGGTTTGCAATCGGCTGTAAGTGATAAAGCAACTGTGAGCAGCGCGCCTCCGCAAAAAGCTTCTCAGCAGCCTGCTTCCAATGGCAATGCTTCTAAAAATAACGGTAAGCCCGTTTCCAATGAAGATTCTCAAAAAATAAAGAAAGCGCAGAAGCAGATTGAGGAGCTTGAAGCGACCATTAACAACCTGGAAATTAAGAAAACGGAGACGGAGGTGAAGCTAGCAAATCCAGAGATTTACAATGATTCAAAAGCACTCGCTGATTTGAATCGCTTTTACGCAGACATTAAGCAGAAGCTGGACGACAGCACGCAGACTTGGGAGAATTTGATGCTGGAAGTGGATACGCTGGCTGGGAAGTAATTTCATGTATAGGGCAGAAAAAAAGGGAAAATCAGCCGATTTCCCCTTTTTTTCTGCCCTATACCATCTAAACTAAACCGTTTGTTTGTGCATAGATATCACTTAACTTCAATTGCGCATTGATGCTTGTCAATGAGATTTGTTCTTCGATGTTATTTATCTCTGAGACAAATGTCCAGCTCCCGTCCTCATTCTTTCGAAAAACCTCCACTGAAACGGATAGAGAGTCAACAAGAATGTATTCCCTTAATGTTGAGATCGATCGGTAAAGACGGAATTTGTTGCCCCTATCATAAGAAGCTGTCGTTTTAGAGAGCACTTCAATAATTACGGACGGATTAATGAGCGTATCCTTATCGATTTCCGAAAATTCCGGCTTTCCACAAACTATCAGCAAATCGGGATAAGTGTAAAGATCATTTTGCGGAATGTGCAGGCGCATATCGCTTGAAAAGCTCTGACAAGATTTACCTTTTAAAGCAATATAACATTCTCCTGAAAGGTTTTCTAGAATCCGATTGTGATTTGGACTCGCCCCAGCCATCGCAAATATTTCCCCTTGGTAATATTCACTTTTGTACTCGGCTTCCCTTTCCAGTTCGAGATATTCTTTTTCTGAATACATTGTGATAGTCTGTGCAGTCATTTAGATTATGTAAATTAAAAAATTGTTGGTAACACGCAAAACACGTTTCCCTATTCAGACGTACCTTACATTAAAAAGTCACGTTGTTATTTCAAAGATTTATCATGAGGTCGATTTCGCTTTTTTTGTGGTTAATGCTGATTTGGATCAATGCGAATGCGCAATCGCAGAATATCCGGCTGGAAGATTACATATATAATGATAAGATAAAGACGGTTTTGCTTTATCCAGCGCTGGAAGATCCCGAGAACCCGACACGTTTGCTGACGCCAGCTGTTAAGCCCTTATCAAGCCCTTCGCCACTTGTTTTAGAGTTTGATGATCTTGCAGGTCAGTTTGAAGGTTACCGCGCCAAGATTATTCATTGCAATATGGATTGGACCAAATCGAACCTGAATGACATTGAGTTTACGTTTGAGTTCAACGAATATCCGATCAATGATTATCAGCAATCATTCAGCACGAAGGTCCCGTATTTTCATTATAAACTTGAACTGCCTAAGCTGAAATTGTCTGGCAATTATGTAATCTATGTTTATTCTGAAAGAGACAGAAAACCCATTCTGAGCCGGAGATTTATGCTTTATGAATCCCGCGTCAGCATTGATGCAAAAGCACGCTTTTCACAAGGAATACAGCAGCAATATTCCGATCAGCAGATTGATTTTGTGGTTAATTATAAAGGCTATCCACTTAATGCGCCGCAAACGGACCTGAAAGTTGTCCTGCGGAAAAACTTTCGGTTCAATGAAACAAGATCCGGTTTTAAGCCAACCAATGTGCGACCATTTGACCAGATTCTGGAATACACATTTTTCGACCTCGAAAACACATTTCCCGGCGGAAACGAATTTCGTTATTTCGACAGCCGAAGCTTGACTGGAAGAGGTTATGGCGTTAATGAGATCGAGCGCTCCGATAATTACACACGCTTGATGTTGTTTCCTGACAAATCCCGTGCTGGCAATGCATACATTCAAATGGATGATTTTAACGGCCAATACATTGTCGATCAGCGGGAATCGGGCCGGGGAAGCGTGGAAGCAGACTACACGCCCGTGCTTTTTACATTAAAAACAGAACAAGATCCCGAGACGACATTTTATGTAAATGGCGCATTCAATTTATGGCAGCTTGGCGATGCAAATAAAATGACCTACAACATTGCAACGAATGCTTACGAAGTCGAAATGATGATCAAGCAGGGCGTTATTAATTATAACTACGCAATGCTCAAAAATGGGGAGAAAAAGGCCGATGAAGGTTTCGTGGAGGGCAATTACGGAGCAACGGAAAATGATTATGATATTTTGATCTACCATCGTCCGCAGGCTGGCAGAGCGGATCTTTTAATTGGTTACCGCACTGTAGAATGGAATCGAAGACGTTAACAGGCGCATAAAAAAAGGAGCGACCGTTTTGGCCGCTCCTTAATTCGCGCAAATCTTTTTTATACATTAAAACGGAAGTGCATAATGTCACCATCCGCCACGACATATTCTTTTCCTTCCACAGCCATTTTGCCCACTTCTTTCACGCCAGCTTCTGTTTTATATTGCTCGTAATCAGCAATTTTAATCACTTCTGCACGGATAAAGCCCTTTTCAAAATCACTGTGAATCACGCCTGCGGCTTGCGGTGCTTTCCAGCCTTTCTCTATAGTCCAGGCTCTTACTTCTTTCACACCAGCAGTGAAATAAGTAATCAGATTCAGCAGCGAATAAGACGCTTTGATCAACTTGCTTAAACCAGATTCCTTCAAGCCATATTCTCCCAGGAACATTTCATGCTCTTCCGGGTCTTCAATTTCTGAAATCTGCGATTCAATAGCCGCACAAAGCACAATCACATCCGCGCCTTCGTGTTTTACAGCCTCACGCAATTTTTCCGAATATTCGTTGCCGGTAAGCATTGAATCTTCGTCTACATTGGCAACATAAAGAACTGGTTTTGCAGTAAGCAATTGCAAATCGCCGATCACTGCTTCTTTCGTTTCTTCATCAATTACGACGCTGCGGGCATTTTTACCTTCTTCCAGCGTCGATTTATATTTTTTCAACCATTCCAGTTCTGCTTTCGCTTTTGCATCACCGGCCCGGGCTCCTTTTTCTGTTTTCTGAATTTTCTTCTCAACAGATTCAAGATCCTTCATTTGAAGCTCAATGTCAATGATTTCCTTATCAAAAACGGGATCAACACGACCTTCCACGTGTACAACATTCTCATCCTGAAAACATCTTACGACGTGCACAATGGCATCAACCTCACGAATGTTAGCAAGAAACTTATTCCCAAGACCCGCGCCCTGGCTAGCGCCTTTTACAAGTCCGGCAATGTCAACGAATTCTATAATTGTTGGTATAACTTTCTGAGGACTTACCAATTTTGTCAAGATATCCAAACGTTCATCCGGCACGGTTACCACGCCTACGTTTGGTTCTATAGTACAAAAAGGATAATTGGCAGCTTCGGCTTTACCGGTTGAAATAGCATTAAAAAGAGTGGATTTCCCTACGTTCGGCAATCCCACGATCCCACATTGAAGACTCATGTTATAATATATGCAGTTAAAAGCAGGTAGTTTTCAATGCAACAGTGCAAAGAACTCCTGTCTGCCAGATGATAATTTTGCAAAATTACCACTTAGCGAGTAGAAAAACCAAAAGCCTTCGTAATTGATTGCGAAGGCTTTTTCATTCTTTTAATTTTTTTAATCCCACTTAAGGTCCGACTCACCAACTACGTCCACCTCATCGGCCTTGGTTTCGAACTGAGAAAAGTCAACTTCCGGCATCAATTCTGTTTTCACGTGATCCACGGCATCCTTCAAAGCATCAACGAACTTATCAAAATCTTCTTTGTACAAAAACATCTTGTGCTTTTCGTACGTAAACCCGTCTCCCTGCGGATGACGACGGCTTTCTGTGATGGTAAGATAATAATCGTTGGATCGCGTCGAGCGAACATCGAAGAAGTAAGTCCTTTTTCCTGCCCTGACCCTTTTGGAGTAGATTTGCTCTCTGTCTTCCACTATGTTAAGTTTTAAATAGGTTTTCAAACGCTAAAATATAAAGTTTATTGCTGCTAACAAAAAATCGGAGACATATTAGCAATTTGTTAGTATTGACTAGTACATTTTTCATGCGGCCTATCACTTTAACATTTAAAATTGCTCTTTTCTGGAAAGTTTTTATTAGCTTTGAAATTCTTGGGTTTCCAATTTTTGAGAAACTACCAAATAAACAGTAAGGAATAAGGAGTTTTGCCTTATTATGTTTCACCTAAAACCAGAGATATGACTTATAATCGTATTCTGATTCTCATCCTGTTGGCATTCGCTTCCGCACCAGCAGCTTTCGCACAAGTTAAGCTGGGCAAAACTGAAACCGGTCACGCATCCTATTACGCAACCAGGTTCAACGGCAAGAAAACCTCCTTCGGAGAGGTGCACAAAAGCACAGAATTGTCCGCCGCTCACAGAAGTTACCCGCTTAACACGATGCTCGAAGTAACGAATTTGGAAAACGATGAAAAAGTGATAGTTAGAGTGAACGACCGGGGACCTTTTGCCAAAAACAGACTCGTCGATCTTAGTAATGAAGCTGCCCGATTGCTTGGCATTATTGCAAAAGGTGTCGCCAACGTTTCCATTCGCGTTGTGGGCATGGAAGGAATGGTTCTTCTGGACCCCAATGAACAAATTGACGCCAAATCCGGTAAAGTAGTCGCTATGCGCGACAACAGATAACGAAATTTCAGAATGAGCAGCCGGCAACTTGATCTAGCAAAAGTAAGGGAGTTCGGCAATCTGGAATTTCTGGCGAAACAATTGGTTGAAGGTTTTATCACTGGCCTGCACAAATCCCCATTTCACGGTTTTTCGGTTGAATTTGCTGAACATCAGCTTTATAACACCGGCGAATCTACGCGTAACATCGATTGGAAGGTCTATGCTAAAACAGACCGTCTTTATGTAAAACGTTACGAAGAGGAGACGAACCTGCGCTGTCATTTACTCCTGGACACTTCCTCTTCCATGTATTATCCGGAAGAAAGTTACGGCAAAATGACTTTTAGTGTCATGGCCGCTGCCAGCCTTACTTATCTTTTACAAAGACAAAAAGACGCAGTCAGTCTTTGCACATTCTCGGAAAACATCGAAATTCAAACGGCTGTAAAATCTACACCGTCGCACGTGCATAAGATTATACTGGAGCTGGACAATGTGCTGCAAAGCAAACGACCGCTGCTCAAAACTTCGGTTGCATCTGTGCTGCATCAAATAGCTGAAAAGATCCACAAGCGCTCGCTGGTCGTGATTTTCAGTGATATGTTCGATAACCTGGAAGAAGCTGATAAGATTTTCTCCGCATTACAGCATTTAAGGCATAATTTGCACGAAGTGCTTCTTTTCCATGTCACCGACCGCCAAACCGAAGAGCTTTTTGCTTTCGAAAATCGTCCTTATGAATTTATCGATCTGGAATCTGGCGACAGAATTAAAGTTCAGCCCGATCAGGTGAGAGATTCGTATAAGGAGTTTGTTGGTGATTTTTATCAAAAATTAAAACTGAAATGCGGTCAATATAAGATCGATTTCATTGAAGCCGACATTGCCAAAGGCTTCGATCCCATCCTGATGGCCTATTTAGTAAAACATTCAAAAATGAGGTAATTTTTTCAGAAATTTGGTTGCAGATCCCCATCCTTCTGCCCATCAGTTCTATGAAAAAATACTTTACGAACCTCTCCTGCCTTGCCTTTACTTTTTTTCTGGTAATTAGCTGTAAATCAGCCGAAAAATCCTTAAAAAAAGGCAATTTCGATGATTCGGTCATTCGTGCAGCTGATAAACTGAAGAGTAATCCTGGCCATACCGCTTCCATTGATATACTCAAACAGGCGTATCCGTTAGCGCTGGAACAGCATCTGAACGACATTAAGCAAAATAAAGAGTCAGAAGACCTTTTCAGATGGGAGGCCGAGCTGCAATCCTACGAAAAACTCAACCGGCTTTTTCTCGTTTTAGACCAATGCGGCTCTTGCGCGAAGGTGGTCGATGCGAAACGTTTTGCACAGGAAGAGAAAATGGCAAGGCACAATGCTGCGAACGTCCGTTACAAGGAAGCGCAAACATTGCTGGCAATTGGCGATCGGGAAAGTGCCCGAAAGGCATACGAGCATTTCGAAGTGGTCAACAACATTCTGCCCAACTTCAATGATGTTCGAGAACGGCTGGATCTCGCCTATGAAATCGCTTCTTTCAAAGTGGTTGTAGAACAGGTGCTTGTCACTTCCAGGACCTATCAGTTAAGCAATGAATATTTTCAGGAACGTGTCAATGAATATTTGCAGACCAACAAGCGGCTCAACAAATTTGTGCGATTTTATATGCCTGAGGAAGCCGCTAATCTCAAAATACAACCAGATCACATTATCAAGCTTCAATTTGACGACTTTGTTGTAGGAAATACACTCGTCGAGAAAAATACGGAAGTTGTGATCAGCAAAGACAGTGTAAAAGTGGGTGAAAAGCAGGTGGGAAGATCCAAAACGCCTATTTATGACAAGGTCACAGCCAAATTTACCCAAAGCCGTAAAACCGTGCTTTCCGCAGGATTGCTGGATATGCAGATCATGGATTTTAAAACCAAACGTGTGGTGACGCAGGAAAAATTTAATGGCGAGTACAACTGGATGTGCGAATGGGCGCATTTCAATGGCGACGAACGAGCGCTGACTGCCGCCCAGCTTCGTAAATGCAAAAGCCAGGAATTGCTGCCCCCTGCGCCTCAGCAACTATTTATAGAATTCAGCAAGCCTATTTATGAACGCCTTACCAGCAAGTTGCAAACTTATTATGCCAAATACTGATAAGGCGCTTCAAAGCAAGCATACTAAGTGTTAAGGAAAAGAGACATAAAAAGCTCATCCAGGCTTGCAACAGCGATAACTTCTATCCTGAACTTCTTCATGTCCAGCCCTCTGCTATTGTATTTGGAGATGTAAACCTTTTTAAACCCCAGTTTCTCCGCTTCAAAAATCCTGTTTTCGATCCGGCTTACGGCCCTTACTTCACCTCCAAGCCCTACTTCCGCAGCGAAACACACGGAAGGCGGGATAAATTTGTCTTCATAAGAAGAAACAATAGAAGCAATAACCGCCAGGTCAATGGCAGGATCTTCCACCTTCAATCCACCGGCAACATTAAGAAACACATCCTGAACGCCTAACCGAAAGCCGCCACGCTTTTCCAAAACGGCCAGCAACATTTGCAATCTTTTACCATCAAACCCCGTGCTGCTCCGCTGTGGCGTCCCATAATTGGCAACGCTGACAAGGGATTGTATTTCAATAAGCAATGGCCTGTTTCCTTCCATCATCGACCCGATCGCAATGCCGCTTACGGGTTCGTCGCGCTGCGAAATGAGGATTTCGGACGGGTTACTTACTTGCCGCAATCCGGAACCATGCATTTCGTAAATCCCAAGCTCTGACGTGCTCCCAAAGCGGTTTTTCACAGTTCTCAGAATGCGATAAGTGTTATGACGGTCTCCCTCGAATTGCAAAACCGTGTCCACCATATGTTCTAGCACTTTCGGTCCTGCAAGCGAACCGTCCTTGGTAATGTGACCGATCAGGAAAACAGGAACGCCCATTTCCTTAGCATATTTCATAAACTCTGCTGTACATTCCCGCACCTGTGACACACTGCCTGCGCCAGACTCAATGTATGTGGACTGCATCGTCTGGATCGAGTCGATGATCAGGATTTCTGGCTGGAAATCTTCAATTTGCCGGAAAATATTCTGCGTGTGCGTTTCGGTAAGGATAAAGCAGTTGTCGCTTTTGGAATCCATTCGTTCCGCCCGCATCTTGATCTGCTGATCGGACTCTTCTCCCGACACATATAAAACTTTTTTGTTGGAAAGCGTCAGTGCAATTTGCAACATCAGCGTCGACTTCCCGATTCCAGGCTCCCCGCCTATCAAAACCAGCGACCCTTGCACGATTCCGCCTCCCAGCACCCGGTTCAGCTCACCGTCAAATGTTGTGATCCGCGGCTCATTTTGGTATTCTATCTCAGCAATTGAACGCGGTCTGCTGGCCAGATTGACGCCTTTCCAGGCAACTGCTGTTTTTTTATCCTCTTTTTCTATAACTTCCTGAACAAAAGTATTCCATTCTCCGCACGAGGGGCAGCGGCCCACCCATTTGGGTGAATTATACCCACATTCCTGACAAAAATAAGCTGTCTTGGCTTTGGCCATAAGTAGAAAAGTAATATTTATATATGCTTAGATATTAACACGATTTAGCCAATAATTCTCCAAATATTTGTACGTTTCGATCACGAAATCAAAAAAAATATAGCCTGGGTATAGTTTTTTATTTTTTGGCGTTATTAACCGGTTTTACTTAAAAAATGATATTATCCATGAACATCCTGACAAAGGTAGCTTGTATTTGTTTGTTATGCCTGACGGCCATAACATCTGCGCAAGCACAGAAAAAAGGTTTTGCGTTCGGTATTAAGGGTGGTGTGAACTTGTCACGCCTGACGATGGGAGATGTTTTTACGACAAGATACGATGCTGCGGGAAACCCTTATCTGGGATACGATGGTAAAGAAGTGAAAGACAACCTGAAACAGAGTTTCGATACAAGAACAGGAGCAGTGGGCGGGATTTATGCAAGATTTGGCCGCACATTATTTATTCAGCCGGAAGTTTTGGTGTCTACGAAGGGCGGATCTTTTGAAATAATCAAAAATGGTCTTGAAACCCCTGTAAGAGAAACAGTTAACATTAAATACAGTAACATTGACGTGCCATTACTGATCGGTTTCAAAGGTGGTCCGCTGCGGATATTGGCTGGCCCTGTCGCCTCGTTCAGAATTGGAGATAATCAGCGGTTGAGAGATGCTTTTGAACAATACACGTCTGATTTGAACGGTGCCATGTCGGAGGCAACATTCGGATATCAGCTGGGCGCTGGTCTTGACATCGGCAGCTTCAGTCTGGATGTAAGAAGAGAGGGTTCTTTTACTAATCTGGCCTCATTCCAGGTGAATGGCCAAACGATTGGAAGTGGAAATGATACAGTGAAACAAAAGATTAAATCCTGGCAGGTAACGCTTGGACTGAAATTATTCTGACAGACAATTTCGACATGGCATGAAAACAAAACAAGCAGCCTTCGATCTGAGCGATGGCTGCTGTTTTTATGAATAACCCACTAATTTAATTCACCAAAAGTCCTTATGCGGAGATGCGAAGATTCGTGTGATCAAGCATTCCGGTGATTTCTTTGATTTTCCTGCGAGAAACCACCACTTCTTTGCCACAAGACAATTTAAGCATGCGGTCATCTTCAAGGCGCGCCACAACGTAATCCGAATTAACAAGATAGGATTTGTGAACACGCATGAAATTCTGATTCAGCTGACCGGCCAAAGATTTCAAGGTTTTGGAAACCAGATACTTTTTGCCAGTGTTCGTATATATGAATGTGTAATTGCCTTCTCCTTCAAGAAAAGTAATTGCCTCAGGAGCTAAATATATGGTCCGTCCCATAGATTGCACGGAGATCGAAGAAGCGCTGCCATTGATGGATTTTCTTGACAGGTTGGGGTGTGTAAAGCTTGAAAAGTTTTTCATGGTAATAGAGACTAATGTTGTTTTGTTTTCTTGAATCAAAATTAGCATATACCGTACATCCTGGAAATACGTAAAAGTACGTACAAAAATGCAACTGATTGAAAATCAGAAATATAACATTGTGTCAAAATCCAAAAGACGTAAGTAAACTTAGTTAAATGCGTAATTTTACTTACTCCGCAAATCTGTCTCAAACTGCAAATCCAGAGCATTGACGTCATTCGCCCCAGTCTATTCACATCAACAGGCCGAACTTTAATTATCTTTGCACCGATTTTGGTGTGAATCCTGATGCATACCAGCCTCCAAACATTGATAAAACAACAGTTTATGGTTACCGATCGCGTTAAAGAATTAATTTCGGAAATTGAACAAATCACAGTTGACAGCAAAGATCAGCTGGAAGCTTTCCGCCTCAGATATATCAGTAAAAAAGGTGTAGTTACAGAACTGTTTGAGGGGTTGAAAAACATTCCTCAGGAAGACCGTCGCGCGGTGGGCCAGGAGCTGAATACACTTAAAAATCTGGCACAGAACCGTTTCCAGGAATTTAATGCAGCCATTGAAAGCGCTTCGGATACCAATCCCGAAATGGTGATTGACCTTACTTTGCCGGTTGTTCCTAATCAGCAGGGCAGCCTACATCCGCTGACTATCGTGAGAAGGCGAATCATTGAGATTTTCGAGAGAATGGGTTTCAATGTTTCCTACGGACCCGAAATTGAAAAAGACTGGTATAATTTCAGCGCTTTGAACTTTGCCGACAACCACCCGGCCCGTGAAATGCAGGATACGTTCTTTATTTCAAAAAGTGAAGGCGAAGTGAAGGATGATGTGCTGTTGCGTACACACACTTCCAACGTACAGGTAAGACTGATGGAACGACAAAAACCACCGATCAGATCTATTATGCCTGGCCGCGTTTTCCGGAATGAAGCGATTTCGGCCCGTGCGCACTGCGTTTTTCACCAGGTTGAAGGGTTATATGTCGACCGGAATGTAAGTTTCAAAGATTTGAAGGACACATTATATCACTTTGCCAAAGAAATGTTCGGTAAAGAATCGAAAATCCGCCTGCGTCCTTCCTACTTCCCTTTCACGGAACCTAGCGCCGAAATTGACGTAACCTGTTTTATCTGTAAAGGCAAAGGCTGCAACATTTGTAAATACACTGGCTGGGTTGAAATTGCCGGATCAGGAATGGTCGATCCTAACGTGCTTACCAACTGCGGAATCGACAGCGAAGAATATACAGGCTTTGCATTCGGGATGGGAATTGAGCGAATTACAATGTTACGTTATGGAATCAATGACCTGCGCTTGTTCACAGAAAACGACGTCAGATTTTTAAGGCAGTTTGAGGGCGCGTGATTTTGAGTTGAAAGTATAAAGAGTTTTGAGTTCAAAGTGTATAAAGTGTTTTGAGTTCAAAGTATAAAGTTCAAAGTAAAAGCCGGTTTGTGTACAGAGCTCAAAGTTTAGAGATATGATCTAAACTTTGAGCTCTTTACTTTAAACTCTAATCTCTTTACTTTAATCTCTTAACTTTAATCTCTCTCTTCTCCTCAAAACCGTGTTTCCAAATAATAAGGAAGCATCCTCTTCCAAACCCACCATTCGTGTGGCATGTCGGGTCCCCAGATGTCCAGTTCATGCGGCACATTTTTTGACGTCAGAATTGACGAAATGGCTCGCGAGTAATCGGGAACTTCATACGCCCCTGAACCGGTAACGAAATGTATATGCCGACTGTCGCGATACATTTGAAGGTGCCACTCGGCTTTCAATTGCGGCAAATAATGCACCGGTGAATTGAAATACACATTATCATCATAATATCCGTCGGTGTACTGGCTTAGATCATAGCAACCGCTCATCGCGATAATGCCATGAATAAAATCAGGATGCCTGAAAAACAGATTGGCTGCATGCATCGCGCCAAATGACGCCCCTACTGCGATGATCTCATTATCCTGGCTTGAAGTATCTTTGATAAACGGGATCACTTCTTTGATCACGTAATCGTTGAACAACTGGTGCCGTACTCCTTTGTCGTAGCCATGCATATACGGGTTCATCCAGCTCTCTGAATTAATGCTATTAATACAATAAACCTTTACTTTTCCGGCATTGATAAAAGGTGCAATGCTCTCTATTAATCCATTTTTTTCGTACTCTAAATAATCCGACGCAGCTGTTGGAATCATTAGCAAGGCTATTCCATAATGTCCGTAGACCGCAATATCCATATTCTCATTCAGTGCCGGACTATACCAACCGGTTACTTCACGTTGCATTGTTTTATCATTTAAGTTGCTTTATATATTAACAAAAATCAGGCAGTTAATAATTCTGGTTCAACGAATCCGCTAAACCAATATCATTGACAGCCTGCCAGCAACTGTGAATGATAATTAATACAAAACCCAGGTATCCTTGCCCCCTCCGCCTTGTGACGAATTAACAACCAAAGAACCTTTACGCAACGCCACGCGGGTGAGGCCGCCCGGGATCACGCTGACGTCGTCCCCGTATAATATGTAAGGGCGCAGGTCCACGTGCCTGCCTTCCGCATGTCCTTCCACCATACACGGAACCCGCGAAAGTGAAATCGTAGGCTGTGCAATGTAGTTTCGGGGGTTATCGCGGATCTTTTCCCGGAATAGCTCGTGTTCTTCCGCAGTTGCTTTCGGCCCGATCAACATGCCGTATCCGCCAGCTTCATTTGCCTCTTTTACAACGAGTTCAGCAATATTTTCAATTACATAATCGAAATCTTCCTGCTCGCCGCAGATGTATGTTTTTACGTTTGGAATAATGGCCTCCTCCCCTAAATAATACTTGATGATGCGCGGAACATATGCATATACAACCTTATCATCCGCCACACCAGTTCCCGGCGCGTTCGCTAATGCAACGCGACCTTTCTTGTAAACCTCAAAAATACCCGGAATTCCTATCAGGGAATCGGGGTTAAATGCTTCCGGGTCAAGGAATGTGTCGTCGATCCTGCGGTAAATGACGTCTACAATTTGCAGCCCGTTTGTCGTCCGCATTTTTACATATCCATCCGAAACCACCAGATCCCGCGCGTCCACAAGCTCAACGCCCATTTGCTGGGCCAGATAAGAATGCTCGAAATAAGCGGAGTTGTAAATGCCAGGCGTCAGAACTGCCACGGTCGGGTTTGGCCGGTCGGCCAGGTGCTGCAACATTTGTAATAAACGCGTAGGATAATCAGAAACCGGCCTAACGCCCGTCCTGGCCAGCACATCGGGGAAAATCTGCTTGGAGAGCTCCCTGTTTTCCAACATATAAGATACGCCGGAGGGGCAACGCAGGTTATCTTCCAACACCATGAATGTGCCGTCATCGCCTTTGATCAAATCGGTCCCCGTAATATGGCACCAGATCCCTTTGGGCGGTTTCAGTCCCAGGCAAGGTTTCAAAAAGCATTTGCTGGATTCGATCAGCTCGCGCGGGACTACGCCGTCATTCAGGATATTCTGCTCATTATAAACATCATCGATAAACATGTTTAATGCTTTAATGCGCTGTTTCAGGCCTGTTTCCAGCCATTCCCACTCCGCGTTTGAAAGCACGCGCGGGATAATATCTATGGGCATGATCCGCTCGGTCCCCTCTCCTTCTGAATACACATTGAAGGTGATCCCCATGGAAAGCAATGCACGTTCTGTGGCTAGCTGGCGGTTGGTAAGGTCGTCGTGTGTGAGGTTTTCAAATTTGTTCTTTAAATGTTCGTAGCCTGGCCGAATCTCCCCATCTGCGGTAAACATTTCATCGAAGAAATTTTCGCTCTGGTAATCGGAAAATGAAAAATTCATACAATACAAAATTTGAATAAGTATATATCAGTTGTTTACAAAACAATATATGGTCAATGTTTGAATTTACAAAACATTCCCTAAATCATAGCACTAGCCAATAGCCTTTTCCTGAGTCAAAAGAGGGCTTTTTTTTACCTTTCCGCCTTTGCCTGACCAGAATTGACAACCTGAACGTATGCCTGAAACAAATAAACCAATAAATACCAGGTTCTGCTAAATATTAAAATCATGCCGTTCGTTTAATGCAAACATTATTTTTCCAATCGCTCAACATGGGTTGCAAGTCCGTGCACTTACGCTTTTCTTTGCAAGCAGATTAGCCCCGATCAACGTCTTCATTACGATATGTTTAAACATTGTTTACCTGTGATTGCACTCATTCTGTGCCTGGCGCAGATTGCCAATGCACAGCATTTGCCAGGTGTTGCGATGGGCAACTATGCAGGGACCAATGCGTTATATCACAATCCGGCCTTCGTTGCCGACAGCCGGTATAGCCTCTATGTGAACGTGGTTGGCAGCCAGTTTTATACAGCGAACAATTATGTGCGGTATGAAGCTCCTTACTCATTTTTGAGCCTGGTCACCAACACTGTATCCGATGAATACCGTAATGAGCGGGGTGTTTTGCAATTTCCGCGTTCCTATTTGGGAGAAAAATTGAATGGTAACCAAAAATATTTGAATGCAGGAGGAGACACGCGGCTGCCTTCGGTAATGTTTAACTTATTCAAAGGGAAAATCGGCGTGGGCATTTCTACAAGAGCCAGATACATGCTGAACACAACGGGTGTGACCGAACCGCTTGCGAGGCTGATCGGCAAAACCACGCAACTGGAAGAATTACAAGGCCCCTTTTTCGATAACCAGTCGGGCAGGCTGCATTTAAATGGTTTTGGTGAAGTTGCTTTTACATTCGGCGGGACAGTGATGGATAACGAGACGGATTATCTGAAAGTCGGTTTCACCGTAAAAAGGCTCATTGGACTTTATAATGCACATGCTATCATCGATAATTCGTCCTATGACATTCAGCCGGATGAAACCTGGGAAAACAAGCGCCAGTATATTCGTGTGGAAGAAATAAATGTTCGCTACGGTATGACACGGGATGAAGGATTTCAAAATGTTAAACCGTCACCAGCATGGCTCATCGGCGGCGCACCTCCCGGAAGCGGCTGGGGTTTTGACCTCGGTGCCGTCTACGAATACAGGCCCGACATCAACAAATTTAGTTACACCGAAAAAGGTCAAAGAAAGCGGGACGCGTCCAAAAACAAATACTTATATCGCGTCGCTGTTTCGCTGACAGATATTGGCCGGGTTCATTTCAAAAATCCGGCATATGTGCTACAACAGGAGATCCATACAACCAATAAGGAACTGAGATACGATTCATTTCAGAAACTGGAAGGCTCCGAAGGAATTTTTAACGCAATCAATAGTTCGCTGGACGGCGGTGCACCGCTTGCACCCAATTTCAAATCTGTATTGCCCACTGCTTTCCAGGCAAGCGTAGACTACAATGTTCAGCCGCGGGTATATGTTAGCGGACTATGGGTGCAAAATCTGATTTCCCAGCATGCATTCGGTATGAAAGCGGAATCCGTTATTTCCGTTACGCCCCGTTACGAGCACAAATGGTACGAAATTTCCTTTCCCGTGACATTAATGAACCGATACAAATCCCCGGCAATCGGCCTTGCCGGACGTGCCGGACCATTGTGGATCGGAACCGATCACTTAACGGGATTACTGAACATTGGCAATCCAAAATCGTTTAATTTGTATTTCGGAATTTCGGCCGGCCTTTTCCGCCGTCCGCCCGAATCGCAAAATCAGTGCTGGCCACCGGAAGATTCGTGGATCAGACGGATTTTTCGCAAACGATAAATGCGCCGTCCACGTTTCATAAGGATATGGTACGATTTCTTATCGCTGCCATCATCTTTAAACATAAACTAAAATGAGAGAAGTAGAAAAAACCAAAGAAGAGTGGCAAAAAGAGCTGACCGGACAACAATGCTTTGTGCTCTTCGAGAAAGGAACAGAAAGGCCTTTTTCACACCCATATAATGATAATAAAGAGGAAGGAACCTATGTGTGTGCGGCTTGCGGCACGCCGTTGTTCAGCTCGGAGACCAAATATGATTCCGGCTCCGGATGGCCCAGTTTCTTCCAGCCGATCGCATCGGGCAATGTAGAAGAAATTGTTGACCGCGGCCATGGTATGATCCGCACAGAGGTGGTTTGCAGGACTTGCGGCGGGCATTTGGGACACGTTTTCAATGACGGCCCGAAACCTACAGGCCTCAGATATTGCATGAATGGCGCTGCGTTGAAATTCGACAAAGCCTGATCAAATAATTCATAAAAAGCCGGACTAAGTCATAAATGTCCGGCTTTTCTTATCTTTGAATTCTTACGAACCTTAACGTTTGATGGAAGTTATCAGATCGTTCTTTAATAAAATCCGAGCATTGTTTCAATCCATTGGAACACAGCTTTCAACATTCATCAATCGCGTTGCATACAAGCTAACTTCATTAGTTACAGGTAAGAACCGTGCAGATGCTTATTTCCATTCCTACCGCAGCAAGAAAAGGTCAATCCGTGACTGGTGGCATGATAAAGTGGATGTTAATGCGCCTTACTATCGGCCCGTAGTCATCATTTGGAAGACTTTTTTTTATGGGTTTATCGCATTTGCAGTTTATATTTTTTCTGTGGAAACCAACTTCCTGTGGTTGATGGGCAGTATGCCCAGTGTGGAAGACCTGCAAAATCCAAAAGTTGCGCAATCTTCTGAAATCTACACGTCCGACGGCGTAATGATCGGTAAGTTTTACACCGAGAACAGGACGCCGGTTACTGCCAAAATGATCTCCCCGAACCTGGTTAAAGCATTGATTGCCACGGAAGATGTACGTTTTTACAAACATTCCGGGATTGATTACAAAGCCATGGCGAGTGTGGCCGTGGGGATTGTGACCGGCGCAACGGACCGTGGAGGCGGCAGCACCATTACGCAGCAATTGGCAAAAAAGCTTTTTAAAACCAGAAAGACGGGAGCGCGCGGCATATTGGGTTACGTCCCCGGATTTGGCACATTAATTTATAAAACCAAAGAATGGCTCACCGCTATTAAACTGGAAAGAAATTTTACTAAAGAAGAGATCCTAACCATGTATTTCAACACGGTGGATTATGGTAACAACACTTACGGGATCAACACCGCAGCACAATCCTACTTCAGCAAGTCGCCCGATAGCCTGAACATTCAGGAATCCGCTGTTCTGGTGGGTCTGCAAAAAGCTACAACGACCTACAACCCGATCCGTAACATGAAGCGCTCGTTGGAAAGGCGTAACGTGGTAATTAATCAAATGCAAAAATACGGCTATATCTCGGCTAAGGAAGCGGATTCCATCAGCGCTTTACCGATTGAGTTGAAAACCAAATTTGAGACGCCGTACGATGGTAATGCCAATTATTTCAAAAATGCGGTGGTTGATTTTGTAAAAAAATGGGGTGATGAAAACGGCTATGACCTTTACACGGACGGTTTAAAAATCTACACAACCATTGATTCCCGCATGCAGGAAGCTGCTGAGGAAGCTATGGTGCAAAAAATGAAGCAGTTGCAGCGCGTTTTCGAAGATCACTGGCGCAACCAGAATCCGTGGCGCGACGAGCAGGGAAAAGAGATCACCGACTTCCTGGATAACGTTGTAAAACGCACAAGCAAATACAAATCCCTCGCAGCCAAATTCCCAAACCAGCCGGATAGCATTAAATATTATCTGAACAAAAAGGACACGATGACCGTGTACGACTGGAAGAACAGCGGGGAGATGAAGAAATACTGGAGTTCGATGGACTCTCTTGATTATTACAAACGCGTACTACGCGCCGGAATGATGGCGATGAACCCGCAAACGGGCCAGATTAAGGCTTGGGTGGGCGGTTTGGATTACAATTATTTCAAATACGATGCTGTAAAACAAGGGAAAAGACAGCCCGGATCGACATTCAAACCTTTTGTGTACACAACTGCAATCGACGATTCATCATTCAATATGTCGCCGTGTGACCAGATTGTGGATAAGCCATTTGAAAAGATTTACATGGAAGATGGTGAGCAGAAGGAATGGCGACCGCGAAATGCTACGGGCACATTCTCCTACTCCAACATGACCTTGCGCAGGGCACTGGCACAATCCATCAACTCTGTGACCGCCGAATTAACGGATCAGGTGGGGCCTGCAAATGTGGCTCGCTATGCCAAGAAAATGGGCATTACTACGCCACTGAAGGCATTGCCGTCCATAGGACTTGGACCATTTGATGTTTCTCTTTATGATATGGTTGCTGCTTACGGCGTGTTTGTGAACAACGGGACTTATACGCAGCCGATCCTGGTCACGAAAATCGAGGACAGCAATGGAAAAGTGATAGAAGAATTTCAGCCGGAACACCGGCAGGCCATCAGCGAAGAATCGGCTTTTTTAATGGTTCAAATGCTGAAAGGCGGCGTGGAAGAGCCGGGAGGAACTTCGGGAAGCATTCGCTGGAAATTTGACGTTACCCGTAACGGCAACGAACTCGGCGGAAAAACAGGAACTACATCCAATAACTCGGATGGCTGGTTTATGTGCATCACTCGTGATCTCGTTGTGGGTGCTTGGGTAGGCGGCGATGACCGGAGCATTCACTTTCGTTCCACGGACTTAGGAGAAGGTGCAAAAACGGCTCTACCGATCGTAGGAAGCTTTTTGGAGAAAATATATAGAAATAAATCGCTGGCCTTAGAGCCTGGACCGTTTCCCAAACCATCATTCAAAGTTTCGAAAAATTATAATTGTCCGACGCAATGGGCACCTGCGGAAGCCGATTCTCTTGGCATTGGCGGAGATAGCACACCTGCCAAACGCAATGAAGAAGACGATTTCTTGATTGGTCCGCCGCCGATTCCATTGGATACAGGAGGCAGAAATTAGGCATAACAAAAAGCCTTTCCTGGTTCAGACCTGGAAAGGCTTTTTTTGTCAATTGGTCTAAATTCTAACTACATCTTCAAAACCTCTTTATACTGCATGCGGTAAAGATTAGCGTAAAAGCCTTCTTTTTCGAGCAATTGTTCATGGTTTCCTTCCTCAACAATCTCCCCTTTATCGACAACGATAATTTTATCCGCTTCCTGAATGGTTGAAAGCCTGTGCGCAATAACAATGGCGGTCCGGCCCTTCATCAGTTTTTCGATCGCTTTCTGAATTAATTCTTCGGTTTCACTATCTACGGAGGAAGTCGCCTCGTCCAACACAATGATCTCTGGCTCATGCACCATAGCACGCACAAATGAGATAAGCTGGCGTTGCCCAACGGAAAGCGTCGCGCCCCGTTCCATTACGTTGTAAGTATAACCGCCCGGCAGTCTCTCGATAAATTCGTGCACGCCGACAAGCTTGGCAGCCTCAACGATCTTTTCATGCGTAATGCTGCTGTCGCCCAGCCTGATGTTGTTCTCGATGGTGTCCGAAAACAAAAATACGTCCTGTAAAACAACGCCAATGTGCCTACGCAATGCATTCAGGTCGTAATCGTGCACTTCCACATCATCGACGTAAATGTTGCCTTTATTGATATCATAGAAACGGGTCAGCAAGTTGATGATCGAAGATTTTCCAGCTCCTGTTGCGCCCACAAACGCAATTGTCTGACCGCTTTCAACAGAAAAATTGATGTTTTTCAAAACATATTCTTCCTCATTATAAGCAAACCAAACGTCCTTGAATTTTACTTTTCCTTTAATAGATTCCGGTGAGAATGTGCCGTTGTTGGATGTATACTCATCGCTATCAAGCACTTTCAGGATCCTGTCCGTACTGACAATGCCCATCTGCAACGTATTAAATCGATCTGCGAGTTGTCTGATTGGCCTAAAAAACAGGTTTATGAACATAACAAACGCAGTAACCGTCCCGAATGTAACTTCTGCATTCAGAATCTGCTTGGAGCCATACCAAACAACAAGCCCGGTTCCCGCAGCCGCGATAACGTCCGCAACAGGAAAGTAGATTGAATAGTAAAGAATAGACCGGATATTGGCATCGCGGTGGACTTTGTTGATTTCCGTGAATTTTTTGTATTCAATGTCTTCACTGCTAAAAATCTGCACAATGCCCATTCCTGTCAAATGCTCCTGAACAAATGAGTTGAGATTGGAAACTGCCGCCCGGACTTCATTGAAGGAATCTTTGATTTTTTCTTTAAAAACATAAGTGCAAAACAGCATTAAAGGAATAGTGGACAAGCTGATAATGGAAAGTTTCCAGTCCGTGTAAAACATCACGGCGATGATCAGCACCAGTTGCAAAATATCACCCGCAATGGCAGCCATTCCATCACTGAAAACATTGGAAAGGGTTTCCACATCGGAAATTGTGCGGGTTACCAGCCTGCCAATCGGCGTGTTATCAAAGAATTTGAGCCGTAGCCCGATGATCTTCTCATAAAGCTGGACCCTGATATCCCGAATAATATACTGTCCAAGCCAGCCAGACATGTATGTATTCCAAAATTGCGCCAAACCCTGAAAAATCGTTACGACCACCATAATGATGATCATCACGGTCAATTGCGAATAATCGCCGTTCGCGATGGGTGTGTCGATGGTGTATTTAATCAGAAGCGGTGTAAGCGGCGCAAGCAGTGCGTTCAGTAAAATAATTGCGATCAGCAGATAAAACCGCTTCTCATATGGCCGAACGAACGCATATAAACGTCTTAATGTGGGAAGATCGAATATCTGGCCGCTTTTGGTTTCCTGGTTCACCTCTTAAATTGGATTGATTAATTTGTTGCAGACTGTGTTATTGACCAACAATGTAAAAGTAGAAAATGTCACCCACGGAATAAAAAAACTATCGGCAGCCTTGCGCACTTCGTTTGATTAAATGGCTTAATAGTGTTGTCAAATTGGTAGTTTTCCCCGGTTAGGCGCTTTTGCAAAAGTCAATGCATTTGAAAAAATCACAGTTCATGGCTTTCGTCTCCGATGCAATTCCGGTACATTCTCTGCCCAAAACGCCTAGCCAGGTTCCAGCATTAAAGATTTTCCGTTTTAAAAACAGTGAAGGAAAGCAAAAAGAATCGCCCGTTTCGCTTCCCATTACACCGCTGCCAACCGACGCGCCGCACCGTCACACTTACTATGAAATCCTTTTTATAGAAGAGGGCGTTGGTTTTCACGAAATTGATTTTCATTCCTACAACATTCAGGGAGCAGGGTTGCACTTTTTAACGCCCGGACAAGTGCATTTACTCACATTCTCAACTTCGTTTCAAGGTTACATTGTAGCATTTTCGGAAGATTTTTACACTTTTTACAATCCTGTAAATCCGTCCCTTTCGCAGCTGCCTTTCTTCCAGCCCGCCCGGAGGCAACCCATCATTACACTTTCCGAAACAGAGAAATGTTACTTCCATAACATCATGGAAAACATGGTTTCCGACCATTTAACAGCTGAAACGGATCAGACAATGATCGGGAAATACTTGGGGTTAATGTTGCAGAAATGTGCGTTTCTCGCGCCCAGGAACATTCAACCCGCTGAATCCGCTGTACAAACGGTTCCTGAACTGGTCGGAAGATTTCAGGAGTTGGTGGAGAAAAATTTCAGGCAAATGCATGAGGTTCAGCAGTATGCGCAGGCACTTTCCGTATCGCCGGATTATTTGAGTAAAATCATCAAGAAATATCTTGGAACACCGTCGCAGGAATACATTCTGGATAAACTGCTTTTGGAAGCCAAGCGCTTGCTGGTTTTTACCAATTTGAGCAGCAAGGAGATAAGCTATCACATTCACATGGACGACCCCTCCTATTTCAGCAGGA
This sequence comes from Dyadobacter chenwenxiniae, assembly GCF_022869785.1. Taxonomy (NCBI): domain Bacteria; kingdom Pseudomonadati; phylum Bacteroidota; class Cytophagia; order Cytophagales; family Spirosomataceae; genus Dyadobacter; species Dyadobacter chenwenxiniae. Next base: position 4,229,218 of record NZ_CP094997.1, read on the forward strand.
TCTTCAAAAAGAAAACAGGGCTTACGCCGAATGAGTATCGCGATCATGTTCGGAAAAGTACCATTTAATAGCAAAAATGTACCTTGCCCCTCCCTGCATAGGCGAATATCTTTGTATTATCCAAAAATAAAATGGCTAAATAATACTATAAGGATATACTATGCAGATTCGCAACGATCTTACCGCCGCTTCGCTTCAGCCTAAAATTGACAAGCTCTGGCAGCTTTCCGCCGAAAAAATCATCCTCATTTCAAGGGAATACGACAATTCGAAAGGAACGCCCGTTTTCACCGTCAACGGCAAATACACATTGCGCGGCTGGACCGAGTGGACTCAGGGTTTTCAATACGGAGCAGAAGTTTTGCAGTTCGACGCAACCGGTGAAACGCAGTCTTTGGAAAGTGCCCGAAAAAATACGGTGAGCAGCATGGCGTCGCACGTAGGGCATTTCGGTGTGCATGATCACGGATTCAACAATGTAAGCACTTACGGAAATCTGCTGAGATTGATGAATGAAGGCCGCATTGAAGAAAATGAATGGGAACGCAATTTCTATGAAATCGCACTCAAAATTTCAGGCGCGGTCCAAGCTAAAAGATGGACTAACACCAAAGACGGTCAGGGTTTTATACATTCCTTTAATGGTCCGCATTCATTGTTTGTGGATACAATCCGTTCTGTGCGTGCGCTGATGGTTTCGCACTTGCTGGGCCATAGTTTAATGGGTGAAAATGACGTAAAAACAAGCTTGTTGCAACGGGGAACATTGCACTCCATAGCCACAGCCAAATATGCAGTTTACTACGGCGAAGGCCGGGACAGCTATGACATTTGGGGCCGTACAGCGCATGAAAGCGTCTTTAACACCAACGACGGCAATTACCGCTGCCCCAATTCCCAACAAGGCTTCTCCGGTTTCACAACCTGGACACGCGGATTAGCCTGGGCAATGGCCGGTTTTGCAGAACAACTTGAATCGCTATCCTATTTTTCAGATGAAGAGCTGGCACCATTAGGCGGCAGAGCCGAAATTGAAAACATTTATTTAAAAGGCGCCAAAGCCACCTGCGATTTTTACATTGATAACACAGCATCCGACGGGATTCCATACTGGGACACCGGCGCGCCGCAACTTTATAAATTGGGCGACTACAAATCCAGAACGTCCGATCCTTACAACGAATTTGAACCCATAGACAGCTCCGCGGCAGCCATAGGCGCGCAAGGTCTGCTTCGTTTGGGAAAATATCTGAATGATAAAGGCCAAGCTGACCAAGGCAACCGTTACTGGCAAGCAGGCCTAACCGCATTGGATTCACTGTTTGCAGAGCCTTATTTATCCACCGATCCAACGCACCAGGGATTAATCCTGCACTCAATTTATCACCGTCCGAATGGCTGGGACAACATTCCTGCCGGGCAAAAAATCCCTTGCGGCGAATCGAGCATGTGGGGCGATTACCATGCCCGCGAAGTGGCGCTTTATGTAGACCGCATTAACAAAGGTTTGCCTTACTACAACTATCTCGGCGCTGTAAAATGAGCAACATTCAGGATATCACATTAGATCGATGCTGCATTCACACCATTACTACGAAGCCCTGGGAGCTTTCGAAAGCGGTGGAAAATTATGCGGCGGCAGGCGTGAAAGGAATAAGTGTCTGGCAGAATGCAACTGAAAAGATCGGCCCTCACCGTGCCGGAGAGCTGATCCGATCTGCCGGTCTCGAAATCGTCTCTTACGTTCGCGGTGGATTTTTCCCACATACGAGTAGTGCAGGACGTGCGCAGGCCATTGATCATAACCGAAAGTTACTCGAAGAAGCCGCAGCTTTGGGTGCTCCCATGATCGTGCTGGTTTGCGGCGCATCACCTGATCAATCGATGGAAAAGTCGAGGGAACAAATTAAGGAAGGCATTGCTGCAATATTGCCATTGGCTGAAAAATTGAAAGTAAAACTGGCTATCGAGCCCTTGCACCCCATGTATGCAGCTGATCGGTCGGCCATTAACACATTGGCGCAGGCGAATGATATGGCGGAATATTTCAATTCTCCCTATGTCGGTGTAGCTGTGGATGTATATCATTTGTGGTGGGACGGTGATCTGGAAAAAGAGATTGCCCGCTGCGGTGCGAACGGAAATTTGCTTGCTTACCACGTTTGCGACTGGAAAGTGAACACCATTGATCTGCTCAATGACCGTGGGTTAATGGGCGAAGGCTGCATTGATTTGAAAAAAATTCGTAGTTGGGTCGAAGCGACTGGGTTTCAGGGCTTTTGTGAGGTTGAGATTTTCTCTAACATTCATTGGTCCAAGGATCAGCATTTATTCCTGGGAGAGATTACAGAGGCATTTTTGAAAACTGTTTAAATAAAAAAACATGACTACACATAACATTGGCATCATTATGAACGGCGTGACGGGCCGTATGGGGACCAACCAGCATTTACTAAGATCGATCAAAGCCATTATTGAGCAAGGCGGCGTTAAAATTTCGGCGGATGAAGTAATTATGCCGGATCCAATCCTGGTTGGCCGTAATGAAAGCAAGCTGCAATCGCTTTGCAAACAGTCGGGAATAGCGAAATACACAACGGATCTGGATTCAGTAATGTCAGATCCGCAATATCAGATCTATTTTGATGCGCAGGTCACTGGCCGACGCGCAGCTGCTGTGAAAAAGGCGATTCTTGCCGGAAAACACATTTATTGTGAAAAACCAACGGGAACGACGACAGAAGAAGCACTAGAACTATATGAGCTGGCAACGGCTGCCGGATTAAAAAATGGCGTTGTTCAGGATAAGCTCTGGTTACCCGGCATGTTGAAATTGAAGCGTTTGATGGAAAATGGTTTCTTTGGAAAAATCCTTTCTGTGCGTGGAGAGTTCGGTTATTGGGTGTTTGAAGGCCATAGCATTCCGGCGCAGCGACCTTCGTGGAATTACAGAAAAGAAGACGACGGCGGCATTATCGTGGACATGCTTTGCCATTGGCGATATGTTTTGGACAACCTTTTTGGCAAGGTTAAAGCCGTTTCCTGCCTCGGCTCAACGCACATTCCCGAGCGGATCGATGAAAATGGCAACCCTTATAAGGCAACGGCCGACGACGCTTGCTATGCGACATTCGAGCTGGAAGGTGATGTAATCGCACAATTTAATTCATCCTGGACCGTCCGCGTTCGCCGCGATGATTTGCTCACATTGCAGGTGGACGGAACGCACGGCTCGGCAGTTGCAGGCTTGCGCGATTGTTACACACAACATTACGGAAATACGCCGAAACCAGTTTGGAACCCGGATATTCCTCAACCGATCCCGTTTTTTGAAGGCTGGTCAAAAGTGCCTGAGCAGGAGATTTTTGACAATGCGTTCAAGGCGCAATGGGAGCTGTTTTTGAAACACATTGTAAAAGACACGCCATTCCCATGGGATTTGAAAGCGGGTGCTCGCGGTGTGCAGCTGGCTGAAAAAGGCATTGAAAGCTGGGGGAAGCGTCAATGGATCAATATTGAGGAATTATAGGCTTTCCAACTATTGAAGACTTGGAAAGCCTTCATCCATTCAAATCATGAAAAAAATAGCATTAATTACAGGCGGAAGTCGTGGAATCGGTTTTGGGATAGCCAAAGCCCTTGCCAGCGAAGGCTTTGACCTCGCTATCAACGGCGTACGCGACGAAGCAGGCGCAGCAGAAGCCCTGAACGAACTTCGCGAATTAGGCGCGGAAGTAGTTTATTGCCAGGGAAACATTGCCAATGCAGCTGATCGTGAGGCCATTGTTGAGAAAGCGTATTCTGTTTTTGGACAAATTAATATTCTGGTCAATAATGCGGGAATTGCTCCCCGGGAACGACTTGATATTCTGGAAACAACGCCGGAAAACTTTCAGGAAGTCATGCAAACAAACCTGGAAGGGCCATTTTTTCTGACCCAAGCCGTGGCGAAAAGAATGGCGCACGCAAAGCAGAATAACCATGCATTTGAGGCGACGATCATTTTTGTAACTTCCATTTCAGCAACGGTGGCGTCCATTAATCGAGGAGAATATTGTATTTCAAAATCAGGGCTGGCAATGACGAATCTGCTTTTTGCAGTTCGAATGGCAGAATATAATATTCCCGTTTTCGAGATCCGGCCAGGCATTATTGCAACGGATATGACCTCCAAAGTTCAGGAAAAATACGACAACCTTTTCCAGAGCGGCATTGCTTTGCAGCCACGCTGGGGAACGCCTGACGACGTAGGAAAAGCCGTTGCATCGCTCACAAGAGGCGATTTCCCCTACTCTACCGGTCAGGTGATCGGTGTAGACGGCGGAATGTTGATTGATCGGTTGTAAGGGCTGTCAGCCGTCGGCTTTCGGCGATCAGAAGAAAACTTGTGAATTGACTTTACGTATTCAACAAAACTAGTCGACTGCCGGTAGCCGACAGCCGAAGTAAACAACATCATTCATGTCCGAACAGCCTAACCCTCGCCCTACCTTACTTTCACAACTGCTTCAAGTGCCGGTCATCGTGGCTGCGCTGGGCTATCTGGTCGACATGTACGACCTGTTTTTGTTTAGCGTAGTGCGCGTTCCGAGTTTGAAAGCATTGAATGTCCCCACCGAACAACTGCTGACCGAGGGAATCAGGCTGCTCAATTTCCAAATGGCCGGAATGCTCATCGGGGGCGTTTTGTGGGGTGTAATTGCGGATAAAAAAGGCCGGTTATCCGTGCTTTTCGGCTCCATCATCATGTATTCGCTCGCTAATATCGGCAACGGATTTGTCACCTCCCTCGATCAATATGCGTTACTGCGTTTCATTGCCGGCGTCGGACTTGCAGGTGAACTGGGCGCAGGAATCACATTAGTGACAGAAGTTTTACCGAAAGAAATACGGGGCTACGGAACCACACTGGTTGCAACATTAGGCGTCCTGGGCGCGATCCTTGCCTATTTTGTAGCCGATCTGTTCGAATGGCGGATTTCATACTTTGTAGGTGGCGGAATGGGTTTGTTACTGTTGATTTTAAGATTTAATGTCTTTGAGTCGGGCATGTTCAAGCAAGTGAAGGAAAAAACTGTCGACCGCGGCAATGTGATGATGATCCTGACCAATGGAAAGCGTTTTGGGAAATATATGATGGCGATTTTGGTTGGTTTGCCGATCTGGTTTGTTGTGGGTATACTCATCACTTTTTCTCCTGAATTCGGCGCTGCAAAAGGCATTGAGGGCATAAATGCGGGCAAGGCGGTTATGCTTGCTTTTTCCGGGCAAGTTTTTGGTGACATTTTCAGCGGATTGTTAAGTCAATATCTTAAAAGCAGAAAGCGTGTCATCGGCTTGTTCATCATCCTGTCATTGACTATGATGATAGGTTACCTGATGATTCCGACGCTGGATCTGTTTACATTCTACTTAATGTGTGCGTTACTCGGCTTTTGCAACGGTTACTGGACACTGTTCATCACCATCGCCGCAGAACTTTTCGGGACTAACTTGCGCGCAACGGTTGCGACCACCGTGCCCAATTTTGTGAGAGGTGCTACGATTCCGTTGGCTGCATTGTTTGTACGTTTCAAACCAGACCTGGGAGTGATTCAAAGTGGCTTGCTCATTGGCGTTGCCACTTCGCTGGTTGCGTTGCTGGCTCTATATTATCTGGAAGAAACTTTCACAAAGGATATGGATTTTGTAGAGAAAGAATAGTTCGGGAAAACTTTTTGAATTGCTTAAAACGGCTCACTGCAACGCAGCGAGCCGTTTTTTTAACACTTATTAACATATCAGCAAGCAACATCAGCGCCGGATCTCCCATCATTGAGCCAAATATCACAAACCGATTAATTACTCATGAAAGATATTAACCATTCATTTACCTAAAACTCCCATTCCTGTACTTTGCAATACATAGTACCGGAATTCCTGCCACCTTTGTTATGTCCTCAGAGACAAAAAGAAAATAAAACAATAGCCATAAAAATAAAATAGCCATGAAAACTACAATCAAAACCTTCGCATTTGCCTTAGCATTTATCGCTTCTACTTTCGCTGCCAACGCAGAAGACAAAGAGACAAAGAAAGCTTCCTCATTGGGAACAGGAATTTACCCAACCAAAAATGGTAAGATCAATGTGCTGGTCAACAAAGCAAACAACAACGCCAACACAGTAATTTTGCTTAAAAATGAAGCTGGGATCATTGTTTACCGCGAGACTGTCAGCAGAGACAACCAAAAATTCGGTCGTACATTGAATATGGACCAAATGGACGCTGGTAAATATGAAGTAGACGTCATCAGCGGCAAAGAAATTCAGTCAAAATCTTTCGAATTATCAGAACAAAGAACTGAACGCATATTGACTGTCAAATAATTAAGCGTAAACCTCAATGCCCAAGGCCTCCGGAAATCCGGAGGCCTTTTTTTGTTTACGGAGTTTCTGTTATCCGTTACCTTTTCTAAAAGCCAGCGTCATAAGGTTGAAATCATATTTGATAGTTCTACTTTTTGTAGAACTTTTTATTTAAATTCAACCGGCCAATGCAGCTTGATCAAAAAAGAATTTTAATTAAATGGCAACAAAAAAACCGTGGCAACCGCAAACTGACAGATGCAATCGATCAACTGATTCTAGATTTAGAAAACTCGGAATTTACTTCTTACATAGATTTATTGAAAGAACGTAAAGACGCAGATCAGGTCCATAATCAAGGTGTTTTCTTTTTGAATATTGAAAATGACCGTGTGTTGCTTGCGATAAAATTCAAGGAGAACCGGGCAATAGTGCTATGGATAGGCACACACAGAGATTACGAAAAAATATTCAGGAACAACAAAACAACGATTGAAAAATGGCTCAGATCAAAAGGTCACATACACTAAAAGAAACAGATATAAAATCATTGATCCAGAAAGGCGAAATCTCCTCAGAGTTAGAATTGGAACGTGCTTCACTTGCCGCACGATTTCTCAGACTTCAAAGTGAAAATCAACCCGAATTGGCTTTGCTGGAAGAACGACTAAGCACTTTAATACGTGACTACGAATTGAAGCACTGGTCGGATTTCAAGCAGGTTACAGAAAAACAGGTAGCGGAAAGTGACTTGGCTGAAAAACGCGCAGAAAAGGAGTTTAAGTTTTATAAAAAAAGGCGAGAGCTGATCAGCAAAACATTGAAACAAAATGGACTTAACCAAAATGACCTTGCTGCCATTCTTGCCCATAATAAATCCTACATTTCGGAGCTTTTAAATGGCATTAGGACCTTTTCGATGAATGATCTAATAATCATCCATCGGCTTTTCGGGATCAAGTTGGAGGACCTCGTTTTTACCGAGATTACAGTCGAAACGGAAAAGAGGATTAAGGAAGCACTTGAAAAAACGGTCTCAAATTCTTCCAAAACCAAAAAACCTGCACAGGTAACTTCATTGGTGAAAGCGCTTTATTCGTAAAAGACATTCTTACCAAACGAATTGCCTATGAATTCCCGCCGTGATTTTCTGCAAATACTTTCACTCGGAATCGGAGCCGCAACGCTCACGGACCTCACGCCAGCGATATCGGCGCCTTTTTTGGCAAATGCTCCGAAAGCCGACAAACAACTTCGCGTCGCATTAATGGGGCTCGGCGGTTATGCGAACATCGTTGCTCGTGGAATGAAAGAATGTAAAACCGCGAAACTGGTCGGGATTGTGACCGGCACGCCATCCAAGATCCCGGAATGGAAACAGAAGTATGGGATTGAAGATAAAAATGTTTATAACTACGAAAACCTGCACGAGATCAAGAACAATCCGGACATTGATCTGGTGTATGTGATAACCCCTAACTCATTGCACCATAAGCATGTATTGCAAGTTGCTGCTGCCGGCAAACATGTGATTTGTGAGAAACCTGTAGCTGATAATGCCAAACAAGCAAGGGAAATGATCGCAGCTTGTGAGAAGGCTGGGGTAAAATTTTACATTGGCTATCGTTTGCATTTTGAGCCGCACACCCGTGAACTCATCAGGATGCGCGAGGCGGGCGAATTCGGAAAGATCATGCACGTTAATAATTATGCAGGTTTCAAAATAGGCGATCCGACGCAATGGAGATTAAAAAAGAACTTGGCCGGAGGCGGCGCTGTCATGGATGTAGGGGTTTATTCTACGAACGGTGCGCGTTATTGCACGGGTGAAGAGCCGGTTTGGGTTACGGCGCAAGAATCTAAAACCGATCCTGTTAAATTCAAGGATGTGGATGAAACAGTTACTTTTCAACTCGGCTTCCCCAGCGGAATTATTGCTAACTGCGGTTGCACTTATAATTTTAATCATGTCGAAATGCTGCGTCTGATGGGCGAAAAAGGCTGGGCCGAAATGAACCCGGCATTTGGCTATGGCCCCATTCGCGGAACTACGCATAAAGGAGCAATCGACCAGCCGGATGTAAATCATCAGGCCTACCAAATGGACGGAATTGCAGACGCGATCCTGAATGGAAAACCAGATCCAAATGTCAGCGGGCATGAAGGTTTAAAGGATATGCTGGTCATCGATGCCATTTACGAATCGCTTCGCAAAAACGGCACAAAAGTTTTTATCAACAAATAATCACTCATTACTATGGATTCACGTCGTGATTTTTTACAAAAATTGACATTAGGGATCGGCGCTACTGCTCTCTCCGATCTTCCAGCCGCCGCCCGCGAACTTTATTCCGGCCCGAAAGCGGACAAGCAATTGCGCGTCGCGATTATGGGGCTCGGCAGCTACGGAACCCGCGTGGCAGATGCCATGAAAGATTGCAAAATGGCCACACTCGTCGGTGCCGTTTCCGGCACGCCTGCCAAGCTGGAAGATTGGAAAAAGAAATACAACATTCCCGAAAAGAACACTTACAACTACGATACAGTCAGGAAGATCAAGGACAATCCGGACATTGATTTGGTATACATCACCACGCCTAATTCGCTGCACCACAAGCACGTATTGCAAATCGCTGCGGCTGGCAAACATGTACTTTGCGAAAAACCGGTAGCTGATAATGCCAAACAAACCCGTGAAATGATCGCGGCTTGTGAAAAGGCCGGGGTGAAATTTTACATTGGTTACCGCATGCATTTTGAACCGCATACCCGTGAGCTGATCCGCATGCGCGAGGCGGGAGAATTAGGCAAAATCATGCACGTGAACAATTATATGGGTTTCAAATCCGGCGATCCCAATCAATGGAGGCTGAAAAAAGCATTGGCTGGTGGTGGTGCAATGATGGATGTAGGTATTTATGCATTGAATGGCGCGCGGTACGCGACGGGCGAAGAGCCGATCTGGGTGACTGCCCAGGAAACCAAGACCGATCCCGTGAAATTTAAAGAAGTGGATGAAACCATTATGTTCCAGCTTGGCTTCCCGAGCGGCGTGGTGGCGAGCTGCGGCACGACTTACAATTTCAATAACTACGAAAGACTTTATGTGATTGGCGAAAAAGGTTTCGTGGAACTCAGCCCGGCATTCAGCTACGGCCCGATCAAAGGCCGGACGCACAACGGACCGATGAACCAGCCCATAGTCACGCACCAAACCTTGCAAATGGATGGAATCGCCGACATTATCCTCAACAACAAGCCCGATCCGAATGTGAGCGGAGCCGAAGGGTTAAAGGATATGATTGTAGTCGACGCTGTTTACGAATCCATCCGCAAAGGCGGGGCAAAGATTATGTTGGCACAAAAATAGAAAACTTAAAAATCCGCGCATCACCATGATCGTCCCGAAGTTGTTCAAACAAAGCATCTCCGCCGTCATGGTGATGCTTGCATTAAGTACAAGTTGCAGCAAGAAAAACGTCAGCATTTCCAAAAATGCTGACGCGAATAATAGGTTTAAAGTAATTGGTTATTTGCCTAATCGGACGGATTTGGTAGCAGCCGCTAATCAAGTGGATTTTGCGAAGATCACGCATTTATACATTGCATTCATTAACCCGGATTCACTCGGCAATCTCACCGGAACCGAGAATCTCAAAGAAGTTGCCGCGCTAGCACATGCCAAAAATGTCAGGATCATGGCTTCGATCGGCGGTGGCGGCGCGCCGAAATATTATCCTTCTTTTTTGATTGGAGAAAAGAAAAACAAACTGATTAATGACCTTGTTAATCTGGCAGTAGACACTAATCTGGACGGCATCGACGTAGACCTGGAAGGCGACTTAATCGACGCCAATTATGAGAACTTTGTAGTTGACCTGGCAGCCGCACTTAGGCAAAAAAACAAAATGATCACAGCCGCCATCGCCACGGTTTACAAAACCCAGTTTACCGACAAAGCATTGGCGCAGTTCGATTTCGTCAACATCATGTCCTATGACCGCACCGGCCCCTGGCGACCCGACAAACCTGGCCCGCACGCCCCCTACTCCATGGCCGAAGAAGACCTCAACTACTGGCTCGAAACCCGCAAAATCCCAAAAGAAAAACTCACTTTGGGCGTTCCATTCTACGGCTACGGCTTCGGCGGCACCGCTCCGGAAAGCATGTCTTACAAAAACATTCTCCGTCAATACCCTGATTCTGTTAATCAGGATCAGATGCATTTGAACGGTGGGATGGTTTATTACAATGGGTTACCTACGATCCACAAGAAAACGGAACTGGCGAAGGAGAAGGTTAGCGGGGTGATGATTTGGCAGTTGATGCAGGATAGTACTGGGGTGAAGTCGCTCTTGGGGGAGATTGATGGGGTCGTGAAGGGGAAATGAATTTTTGCGATATTAGCAAGCGATTGACACACTATTTTTAACTTGATGAATCTGGACAAATACACACTGAAAGTAGAGGAAGAATCAACAATTTTTAGGTTTGAAAGTGTCGGCCCGAATGGAAGGATACCCAAGATTGTTCAATTTGAACTTATTGACGAGAATGGTTATTATAACCTGGCTCTTGGCGACTTCAATCCAGTTACCGGCAAAATCGACGATCTGAGCGTCTCTAACAATCGAGATACAGATAAAATCTTAGCTACTGTTGTCGCAGCTCTTTTCCGGTTTCTTGATCGATACCCCGAGGCAGTCGTTTATGCGGAAGGCAGTAGTGACGCACGAACCAGACTTTACCAAATGGGAATCACAAGGTTTTATGAACAGGCATGTGCCAATGTTCATCTTTTCGGACAGTTGAATGGAAGGTTCGTCCCCTTTGTTCCTGATGAAAGATACAGTGCTTTTCTGGTCAAAAGAAAATAGTTAAATTGCATTATGAAAAAGGCAGAAAAAAAATGGTCAGATTTTGTTCCAGAGGTGGAGATTGATCCATCGCTGGCTAAATATCGAAGTATTAGCCTTTTTCCAGAAAAGGTGGCGAAGGCGAAAGAGTCGCTTAAAAATTCCTTTATCCCGGAAATCATGCGCCCCAAAGTACTAGTGGAAAAGTGACCCGACCTAATATTCTGGTAATTTGCGGAAGAAATAAAGACGAAGCCGGCGCAAGTCAATAAACTTTGAAGCTTGACTTTTTCCGTAAATAAGCTTTGAATTTCATTTAGAGGGCACAAACAACTCCCTCACATCCACATCCAGTAACTTCGCAATCTCATAAAAAGTCTCAATAGTAGGCTGCATATCATTTGTACACCACCTTGATACGGTAGATTTATCCTTATCGATCGCTTCTGCCAGCCACTTAGCTGACTTATCTTTCTCCGCAAGAATTATCTTAATCCGGTTAAACTTCTGCTTAGGCATTCACTAAATGTTTTCGTTTGACGCAAACTTAGTGAAAACTTTAAGTTAATGACAATGAATATATTAAGTCGACTTTAAATGTAAATTACGAAATATTTTTTTCGTGAAACGAAATTTTAGTTTAGTTTTACGAAAACTAAACTCTATATTTGTATGCCAAAATGCAAAGAACGCTAATTAAAAATTTATCCAAAGTTCCAACAGACTTCGAAATGGAACTCAAAGTTCTTTCCCGAAATCCGTCTCTGCGGGAAGTGGCTGGAAGATATGGGCTTTGATTTTGGCGAGCATATGACTGTGGCCTGGAAGACTCTAAGCTTATCATAGAGCTCGTCGGAGAACTAAGGAAGAACCCCCAGTTGGAGATTTGGGAGCACTAACTAAACGGATGTAAACCATGTCGAAGAAGAAAGCAAAGGATTTGGATAGTTGTCCCCTACTAAGCGAAAGCAATTTGCAGGAGGATAAATCTCGAGACTTAATACTGTCTGAGATAAATGCATTACCAAAAGATCTCTTTAAAAATGTCTCAAAATCATATCAAGAGTTTAGAACAGCCGACGAATGGCTACAAGTTCGATATGGGAAGCCTGGATCAAAGACGAGAAAGAGGTTTGAAGCACGAGCCCAGGCCTTTCTTGCGAGTGAGTTGCCTGAAAGCAGCGCAATCACAGTTGATCCCGAAATCTTAGGTGGCACTCCGGTTTTCTCAGGAACCAGGATACCTATTCAAAATCTTATAGATCATTTGACTACCGAGGAATCTATTGAATCCTTTTTAAACGATTTTGACGGTGTCACCAAGTTGCAGGTTCAAAGAATAGTAAGAAAGATTATGCGCTTTCCTGATTGAATAATAAAACATTATATTTTGGCATGAAAGCAAAAACACACATTCCCTTTCAAGATTTGGTGAAGATTGTAAAACAACTCTCACCTACCCAGAAGGCGTGGCTTCAAAAAGAGCTTGCCGCAGAAAGTACTCCGGAACCAAAGCAGTCACGGCTGACAGAATTATTACTGAACGGTCCTGTATTTTTCCGAGGAGCAGATCAAAACCATTGAGGAAACGCACAAATCGATCAATGGCGGAGAAAATCCTGATGCCCGGCACGAGCGTTTTGAATCGATACAATTCAAGAATCCAACGAAATCCTCGATTTTGCAAAAATAAACCTAATTCACTTCCATCAACTAAATTTCAGGTTCCTGCTGCGAAGTAACACACAACTCTGAGCCTTTCAACAAACCAACTTTGAGCTATTCAACAAAGCCCACCTTCCCATTCCTGCCGACCTTTGTCTTAGTTAAAACACAAAAAACGATGACAAAGGTTTGGTTTATTACAGGCAGCTCCCGCGGATTGGGAAAAAGCCTTACGAAAGCAGTGCTGAAAAATGGCGATCATGTAGCGGCCACAGCGCGGAATACACAGCAACTGGATGAGCTCGTCGAGCGATTCCCGGGCCAGATTTATCCAATTGAGCTTGATGTGACTAATAAGGAGCAGATTTATGCTGCTGTTGCTAATGCAGTTCGCCATTTTGGAAAAATTGATGTGCTGGTTAATAATGCGGGATTTGGCATTACAGGCGCAGCAGAAGCATTTACGGATGAGCAGGTTCGCAGTCAATTGGAGACGAATCTTTATGCCCCTATCGAAGTGACGCGTGCCGTTTTGCCACACATGCGCAAGCAGCGTTCGGGACACATTTTGCAGATCAGTTCGATTGGCGGCCGTGTTGGCGGCGCAGGACTTACTATGTATCAGGCCGCGAAATTTGGCCTCGGCGGTTTCAGCGAGGCACTTTCCAGAGAAGTGGCTCCGCTTGGCATTCAAGTAACTTGTGTGGAACCAGGCGGATTTCGTACGGATTGGGCGGGATCTTCTATGAGCTTTGCCGCTGAAATTGAGGGTTACGAATCTACAATTGGCACTGTCACCAGTTTTTTCCGAGGCGGCAACTATGTTCCCGTCGGTGATCCAGATAAAGCTGCGAAAGTTATGGTGGACCTTGTGAATCATCCTGAACCGCCGTTACACTTAATCTTGGGCAGTGAGGCCGTTGGCATCCTGCAGCGCGCGGATGAAAATCGAAAAGCTGAATTTGAAAAGTGGATGCCGGTAAGCATTTCAACGGATCACGATGAAGCTGAAAACTTTTTTGAGTCGGAGGCCGGCAAGGCTTACCAATCAATGAAAGGAATTTGAATCCCAAACAGCATTGCAGAACGAAACCGGGCTGCAATGCTGTTTGATATATAAGTTAGCACGATCATGAGCCAGCCAACCGACTTAACACAAATCACCTATTCCTGCTACCATACGCGCAGCCGGGAAGGCGAGCAATTCGTCCCTGAACACGTTTTGAGTTACCAAATCGCAGGAACACTTTTTCTGAATGACGGCGTCCGGGATTATGTCTGCAAAGAGGGTGATTTCAGATTTACGAAACGGAATAAGCTGCTCAAATTCAATAAGCAGCCGCCTGAAAACGGTGATTTTAAATCAATATCAATCTATCTGGACCAGCAGACGCTTCGTAATTTCAGTATGGAGTTCAACTATCCGGCAGCGCCTCATCAGGATGGGAAAGCTGTCCTAATGCTCGTGTCTGACCAATTACTGACAAGTTACATGGCCTCCCTGATGCCTTATCAGGAATTTCAGCCGCCGACGAGCCAGCATTTAATGTCGTTGAAATTGAAGGAAGCGATCTTGATTTTGCTGCAAACCCATCCTGAGATGAAAGACATTCTTTTCGATTTCAGTGAGCCGGGCAAGATTGACCTGGAAGGTTTTATGAATCAGAATTTTCATTTTAATGTGCATCTAAGGCGGTTTGCCTACTTGACGGGGCGTAGCCTGGCCACATTTAAACGAGATTTTGAAAAAATATTCCACATTTCCCCAAGTCGCTGGCTGTTGCAAAAAAGGTTGGAAGCGGCGCACTATCTGATTAAAGAAAAAGGGAAATCGCCCTCTGAAGTGTATCTCGAAACTGGCTTTGAGGACCTTTCCCACTTCTCATTTGCATTCAAAAAGGCGTACGGCGTTGCGCCTTCGCGCATTGCATAAGTAAGGAATCGCCACTTGCAGACTTTTAAAGCAACTGGGACCACTTTCGCCCGGCATTGTTTTGATATGAAAAAGTCAGCAGGTTTTTGTTCAATTTTATCCGGGATCGCAGCATTGCTCTTCCCGGCCTTACTTTCAGCACAGATAATGGATTCAAAATCGATAGTAGCGCCTGACGCGCAGGTTGAGAAGCTCGGAGACGGTTACAAATTCACAGAAGGGCCGGTTGCCGATGACAATGGCAATGTGTTTTTCACCGATCAACCCAATAACAAAATCATCCGATGGGACGCAGAAAGTGGCAAATTCAGTGTTTTCTCAGACAATTCAGGTCGGGCTAACGGCATGTATTTTGACAATACCGGCAACCTCGTTGCGTGTTCGGATGAAGACAATCAGGTTTGGTCTTTTGATAAAAACGGCAAGCCAACGGTTTTGGTAAAAGACTACGAAGGAAAGCTCCTTAATGGTCCGAATGATCTCTGGATAGATCCAAAAGGTGGCATTTATCTGACCGACCCGATGTACAAGCGCGATTATTGGAAACGTGATCCCGCTATGCAGCAAGATGGTCAGCATGTATATTATCTTAATCCTGAAACAAAAAAGCTGATCCGCGTCGATGAAAAACTGAAACAACCTAATGGCATTATCGGCACCAAAGACGGCAAAAGACTTTATGTGGCCGACATCGGCGACAACAAAACATATGTTTACGACATTCAAAACGATGGAACACTGGCGAACAGAAAACTTTTCGTTCCCAAGGGCTCCGACGGAATGATCCTCGACGCCGAAGGAAACCTATACATTACCGGAAAAGGCGTTACGGTTTTTGACAAAACAGGCCAACAGATAGCGCATTTCCCTATTCACAATGGCTGGACGGCTAATCTTTGCTTTGGCGGAAAAAATAATGATTTGCTCTTCATTACGGCCGAAACGGCGGTTTACGGATTGAAAATGAAGGTTAAGGGCGTTAAATGATGTTAAAAGACGCTCCTCTGGAGCCTGCGCATCTGCATCATCTTTATTCCTAGAAACAGGAAGCCCCGCGGGGGCTTGCATCTCGCAAATAACGAATCGGCTAGAAACAGGAAGCCTCTCCGGGGCAACTAGCCCTGCCGGGGCTCGCTTTTCCCAAATAACGAACCGGCTAGAAACAGGAAGCCGCTCCGCGGCTTCCTGTTTCTAGAAAACCAAATGTCGATGTTGTTTGGCCCCGGCGGGGCCTCCTGTTTTGGGAAACGACGCTTTTGACTCCTGATGGGCTCTTTCTGCCGTTCACGAATTTTCCAATTTCCCCTTGCAACCTTCGGCCTTTTTCTGGTTTCTGGCTAATAAAAATCATTTATTAGCCATGAATCAAATCTTCAAATCCTCTTTACAATTAACTAAGGTATTTCTTTTTGTCGGCCTCATTTCCATTACTGCATTTTCCTGCCGGACTGCCGAGCTTGCCGTTGACAACGATCTCAAAAACGAGAGCGAAATTTACTCTGTTAAGGGCCGCCAAGGGTCTCAAATCGGGCAGGTGATTTCGTTTGGTAACTTCAAGACCAGTAAAGTGCAGCGTGGCTGGACTTCCGGTTATTCCATTCCGTTTATTGTCAAATTCAATGGTGCAAAGGAGAAATTAAGCTTTCAGCAACTTGACCTCAATGGGAAAACTGCCGATGTTACACTCGTAAGCCGTTTTAGGGAAACTGAATATCAGCCTTTGCAGGATCACTTCTCGGTTTCTCTTAAATACAAAAATTACTTCGCCGGAGCCATTAAGCCTTTGGACAGCGACGAAGCCTGGGAATTTGTCGTCCATAATGTTGACGGTTCGAGCAGGAGCCTGAACAAGAATAGGACAGCTGGCTTCGTGCGCTCGCGGCATACGCGGATTGACATTGCGGGCATTCGTGAGCTGGAAGGCTCATCCAGCTTTTTAACTCAAAACGACGTATATGGTTATGAATTTCAGTTGGAGGGAAAGATTATCGGCGCTGTTTCTACGATCAATAATGGGAAAGTCTGGTTAAAAAAAGGACTTAGTGACGAAATAAAATTGATTCTTGCCAGCGTCTCTTCGGGGTTAATGCTGCGCAGTCCTGTGGAGGAAAATGCAATTGCGGCAAACTGAAAATCGTGGCTTGCAACTCTTCATCGAAATCCTAAATTGCATGCTGAAAAACATTTGACATTCGGGGCGTTTAAAGATCCGCCCCAAAAATCAATTCAATATGCCTCAGCAAGCCAGCAACCCATTTTTAGCTCCATATAACACACCATTTCAGGTTCCACCTTTTGATAAAGTGGAACCTCAGCATTTTTTGCCCGCTTTTGAGCAGGGCATGGCCGAGCAGCAGAATAGTATCGCGGCCATCCTTTCAAATGAAGCTGAACCCACATTTGAAAACACCATTGAAGCCCTGGAATACACCAGCGATCTGCTTACCAGGGTTAGTTCTGTATTTTTTAACCTGGCATCGGCGAATACCAATGCTGAGATCGAGGCACTTTCCAAGGAAATCGCGCCTAAATTATCTCAGCATAGTGACGACATATTTCTTAATCCTGCTCTCTTCCAACGCGTTAAGAAAGTGAATGATTCGCAGGAAAACCTGGAACTTCATGCAGCACAAAGACGCCTTTTGGAAAAAACTTACAAGGCTTTCGTGCGGAGCGGCGCGAATTTAAGTGATTCGGAACAGGCCAAAATACGGGACATTAATAAGCAATTGTCTGTGCTAACCGTCCGTTTTGCACAAAATCTACTGGCTGAAACCAATCAATTTGAACTGATTATCAGTGACGAATCCCAACTTTCGGGCTTGCCGGAATCCATAAAAATGAATGCTGCTCAACTGGCAAAGGACGCCGCCAAAGACGGAAATTGGAAATTCACATTGCACCAACCGAGCATTATGCCGTTTCTCCAGCATGCGGACGACCGCTCGCTCCGGGAAACCATTTACAAGGCATATATCAGCCGTTGTAACCACAATGATGATTTGGACAACAAGGAGATTGTCGCACAGATCGCAGCATTGCGTGCTGAAAGGGCCAGCTTATTGGGCTATGATTGTCACGCAGATTATGTTTTGGAAGAAAGCATGGCTAAGAAGATTACGAATGTTTTGGATCTTCTCCACAGGTTGTGGGAAGCTGCATTGCCTGTTGCCAAATCCGAAGCATTACAAATGCAGGAATTAATGAACAGAGAAGGTCGCACGGATGAGCTGGAAGCGTGGGATTGGTTTTACTATGCAGATAAGGTCCGTAAGGAAAAATACAACTATGATACAGAGCAATTAAAGCCCTATTTCCAATTGACAAATGTGCGTGACGGGATTTTTGAAGTGGTTAAAAACCTTTACGGTCTGACATTCACGGAAATCAAAAACATTCCAACATACCACGAAGATGTAATTACCTATGAAGTAAGAGAAGCAAACGGCGATCTGACCGGCATTTTTTACATGGATTTCTTCACTCGAAATTCAAAAAGAGGTGGCGCATGGATGACTTCCTATCGCAAGCAGCGTATGAAAAATGGCCAGCGCATTGCTCCTGTCGTGTCTATTGTTTGCAATTATGCCAAACCAACCGGTGAAAATCCTGTTTTGTTAACCGCAGAAGAAGTGGAAACGTTCTTTCATGAATTTGGCCACGCGCTGCACGGCTTACTTTCCAATGTTGAGTTTGAAACATTATCAGGCACTTCGGTCCCCCGCGACTTTGTGGAACTACCATCCCAGATCATGGAACATTGGGCCTTCGAGCCGGAAGTGCTGAAACGCTACGCAAAACACTATCAAACCGGCGAAACGATTCCCGGGGAAGCCGTGACGAAAATGAAAGCTGCGTCCACGTTTAATCAGGGATTCGCTACTATTGAATATTTGGCGGCAGCCTTCCTGGATCTTTTTTATCACATTGCCCCTGCCGGTATGCAAATAAATCCTCAGGCCGTGGAAGAAAAGGCAATGGCTGATCGGGGATTGATCAAGCAGATCGCACCGCGTTACCGGAGCACTTATTTTCAGCATATTTTTGCAGGAGGATACTCGGCGGGGTATTACAGCTACATTTGGTCCGAAGTGCTGGATAGTGACGCATTTGCTGCTTTCAAGGAAACGGGCAACATTTTCGATCCCGCGACTGCATTATCGTTCCGAAAAAATATTCTCGAAAAAGGCGGAACTGAGGAGCCGCTCACGCTTTACAAATCCTTCCGGGGAAGAACTCCCAAAGAGCAATATTTATTGGAAAACCGCGGACTGACAAAACTTGCGTAGCGCATTTGATCCAATGTGCTCAAAAAGGAGTATATACGGCTTAGCGGCAGGTTTGTCCATTGCGTATTCTACCCTTTACCATGATCAATACTTTATTATCCAAAGAATTATTACAAAGGTCAACCAGCCCGCTGATCATGCGTTTTGTTTTTGCCGTGTCATTTCTGCTTTTTTCGATCGCCGCATCCGCTCAGGAACGTATAACAATTAGCGGTTTTGTGAAGGAAAAAGGGAGCCAGGAGCAGCTGCCGGGGGTTAATGTGTATATTGAAGGCACGCCTTATGGAGCCGTCACCAACACTTATGGCTTTTATTCCCTGACTGTTCCCGCTGCTGACAGCGCAATGCTTTCCTTTTCGTTTGTAGGTTATCAAAAAACTGATCTGCGTGTCACTTTGGCGAAAAATCTGCAATTAAGCATCTTCCTGACGGCCATCAACCAGCTCGAAGAAGTGGTTGTTTCGGCACGTCGGCAGGAAGATTATGTGAGTCGGTCGGTGCAGATGAGCCAGATTGAAATTCCTATTGCGCAGTTGAAAAAAGTGCCTGCCTTTTTTGGTGAAAAGGACGTATTACGTGTGCTGCAACTGATGCCGGGCGTCCAGAAAGGAACCGAAGGACAAACAGGACTTTATGTACGCGGCGGCGGCCCTGATCAGAACCTGATCATTCTCGATGATGCGGTCGTTTACAATGCCAATCACCTTTTCGGGTTCTTCTCGATATTTAATAGCGATGCATTGAAAAGTGTGGAGCTCACCAAAGGCGGGTTTCCGGCGCGCTATGGTGGCCGGCTTTCTTCTGTTTTGGAAATGAACATGAAAGAAGGAAGCAAGGATAAGCTGCATGGCGAAGGCGGGATCGGGCTAATATCGTCCAGATTGACATTAGAAGGGCCTTTATCAAAAGGAAAATCATCGTTTCTGATCTCGGGACGCAGAACTTACATTGATCTGCTGGCTTCTCCATTTATAAAACAGTCGCAAAAAGGTGACGAAAGCCAAGTCCGACCGGGTTATTATTTTTATGATCTGAATGCGAAAATGAACTATGATCTCGGCCCGAAAGACAAGCTTTATGTAAGCGGATATTTTGGAAGGGACAAATTTTACGTGGAAGAAAAAAGCGCGGATTCCGAAACCAAGGCCGGTCTGGACTGGGGCAATGCTACGGCTACCATGCGCTGGAACCACGTGCTTAACCAAAAGCTCTTCGTTAACACATCATTCATTTTCAGCAATTTCAATTTCGGCGTTTCCAGTTATTCCAAAGACATCAATGGCGACGGCGCAACGCAGGATGAATTTAGCCTGGAATACGACTCCCGGATCAGGGATTTTGGTCTTAAAACGGATTTTGATTTTTATCCCTCGGCCAAGCATGCAATCAGGTTTGGGGCGCAGGTTACGCAACATAAGTTTATCCCTTCGGCGCTGGCCATTGCAGGTTCTTTTATCGACAATCCGATTGAAAGGTCTGTCAAACCCATAAACACATTTGAAGCCGGGGCTTACCTTGAAGACACCTGGCAGCCATTTGAATCATTAAAAATGAATGCGGGCTTCCGGTTAAGCGCATTTCAGACCCAGACAAAAACATATATCCGCCCTGAACCCAGGTTTTCGGCAGCATTAAGGCTTGCACAGGACTTTTCGGTAAAAGCTTCGTATGCCCAAATGAACCAATATGTGCATTTACTTTCCAACACCGGCTTAGGCTTACCAACGGACCTTTGGGTTCCTACAACCGATCGCGTGGCACCGCAACAGTCCCAGCAAGTTGCATTGGGATTTGCCAAAGACCTGGAAAAGCCCGCGCTAACATTGACGCTGGAAGGTTATTACAAAAACATGAATAACATTCTCAACTACAAGGAAGGATCGTCCTTTTTGAGTATTAATGGTGAAAATGCCAATGAACTGAGCTGGGAAGACAATGTTACCGCAGGCAAAGGCTGGTCTTACGGTGGGGAATTTTTAATTCAGAAAAAAACAGGTCGGCTTTCGGGATGGGTAGGCTATACATTATCGTGGACTTACTGGAAATTCCCTGAACTGAACTTTGGAAAAACATTCTTTCCCCGTTACGACCGCCGCCATGACCTCTCGGTGGTTGGAATCTATGAGCTTACCAAACGCATAACCATTTCTTCGACATGGGTTTACGGAACCGGAAATGCATTAACATTGCCCGTCGCCACTTTCACAGGCGTAAGCGACAATTTTATCACCAGAATAAACCCCAACGGCAAACCGGCCATCGGCTGGAACGGCCCGACGGTAAGTGAGTACGGACAAAAAAACGGCTTCCGGGCAGAGCCTTTTCACCGCATGGATTTCGCTATCCAATTTCGCAAACAAAAAAAACGACATGAACGAACCTGGGAATTTGGTATATATAATGTCTATAACCGCCGAAACCCGTTTTTTTATGACATAGACACCGACGATACGGATGCTGCGGGTAATACCAAGAAGACACTCAAACGCTATTCCCTTTTCCCCGTCCTCCCCTATTTCAGCTATAATTTCAAGTTCTAATTCCGCCGCCATGAAATTGCATCATATCATTGTTATAGTTATTTCAATTTGCCTTTCGGCCTGCGAATCGCTGATTACGGACATTCCGGCGGATAAGTTGCCCAGGACAGCATCCAAGCTGGTGGTTCAGTCATTCATTTCGCCGCAATCTGCACGCATTAATGTCGTCGTTACGGAATCCGTTCCGCTATTTTCGGAATCCGGAAATAATGGCGGCGTTGTGAGGAATGCCCTGGTAAAGATCTCGGACGGAACCAGGGAAGTCGCTATTCCTTTTGATTCGGCAAGCACATTATACAGCATTGACAAGTCTATTTTTCCGATCGTTGCGGGAAAAACATATTCACTTTTTGTGTCGGACGGCAACCGTGTCGCTACGGGCGTTTGCACGGTTCCGGCCGGTCAGGTGCTGGCATCTTCTTACAAGCTGGACACGTCTTTTTCAAGCAATGTTTTTGAGCAGGATACGGTCTTAACCGTTCAGATGAGCTGGACGGACGCTTCCCGCGATACCAATTATTACCGGGTAAGAAGCTCGGTTGATCTGGAATACAGTGTAGCAGAAGGTTTCAGTGCGGAGACTTTCAAGGAAAGGCGGGTCAAGAACCGCTTTAATTTTAATTGGGACGAAACCATTGGCCGCAACGATTTTCAAAGCGACGCAAACCTGGACGGCGCTGTGTTTACTTCGCCCATAGGCCGCACCGTTTTGCCCAATGTGATCGCCTATGACTATGGCAACGGGAATAAATTCACTGTGTATCCAAAAGCTAAAATTGCGATGGTTATGCTGGAAGTTTACAACACGGATGTGCATTATTTTAAATATCACAGGTCATTGGAAATGCGCGGAACTTCGGATAATCCGTTCACTGAGCCATCCCTGATCTATACCAATATCAGCGGCGGACTGGGCTGCTTTGCTGCGTATAATTCGGGGCAGGTGACTTACCGTCCGTAAACCCCAGATAGGGCTGCATTCTACATTTTCTTGCAAATTGAGGTCAAAGCACCTCAAAATGGTCGCCCGTTTTTTGAGACGATTACAGGAAATCTCTGCATTAATCAGAGCAGGCGCAATTTACCGGCAGTAACGCTGCAAGGCATAATTTTTACGTGCATTAAGCTAAAATCATCACCATCCGTTTCAGAAAACTTCCCGCTGCCTGAAAAGGCGGGTTTCGACACTTTAACTAAAAACAACGATGTCACTAAACTGACATTTTAAAGAAATCATAACCTTAAATCAATAATTATGGACTTGCAAGGATCAGATCAGGATAAGGAACAAAAAGGACATCCTTCCAACAAAAACATGGATGAACCCGATACGCTTATTGAAACCCTTCAGGAGCTGCAAGCGCAGGGCTACACTTACGATTTCAATATGACCGCGCATTCTCTGGAGTTGCATAAAGACGATGGCATTTGCCTGACCCTGTCTCCGGAAGACTTTGATATTATAAAAGTTTATCGCTTCGAAGGAATGACAAATCCGTCGGATATGTCAATTCTTTACGCAATCGAATCAAAAGACGGCTTGAAAGGCACGTTAGTAAGCAGTTACGGTGTTTACGCGGATGCTATGTCCAATGAAATGATCAAAAAACTGGATACGCGTAGCTCGCTGATCGTGCATCATCCCGAAGAAGACGATATGGCGCATTAAACGCATATTTTAGTATACACGACCATTAGTTAAGATTAAGATGTTACTTTGCCATGAAGATGGTCAGGTAACATTTTTTTATAACTATACAACATTATGATGAACATTCGCCCACTGTTGCCAGGTTGCGCCTTGCTGTTTTTCGGTGCCGCCATCTATGGTTGCACCAGCGAAAAAAAAGAAACTGACGAGGTTGTTTTGCGCGGACATTACATCAACCAATCGTTTCTGAATGTCGTTGAGGATTCGATCCCGGGCTTGATCAACACTTATTGTTATGAGCTCAATTTTTTGAGCGACGATAGTGTGAAAGTTTTCTATGGTTTTGAGGAAGCAACTCTGGCTTACGCCAAGTCAGGAAAAAAATATGCGATCAGTAAGGCTTTACAGGATAAGGATTTGCTTTTTTCGGTAGACGAGAGTAAAAAGCTGATCCTGGAAGACAGTTCCTGGAAACAAACGAACGAAAACTCTTCCTTCGACAAAGTGGCTGCGCCAAGCGGCGGAGAATGGGATTTCCCGACAGTGCTGAATGAAAAAATGATTGCAGGTTCTTACGAAATTTTTGAGAAAGGGAAGGCAACAGGTAAAAAAGTGGGCTTTTCGGCCGAGGGTAAGGTAACGGGAATTGGTGATTTTAAATCTTTTGAGCTGTGTTTCAGCGGCGATTGTGTCGGGGAAGTTCATCCTATTATCAATAACATTACATTCCACGCAGAGTCGAAGAGCGTGGTTTACGCTTTTCAGTTTAATTCTGCTGGGAGGATACTGAACATTTATAATATTGAAGCACCAATTAAGGACATTAAGGGTGAGAGAGGCATTAAGGACATTGCATATGAACTTCATTACTAGGCAGTTGGATGAAAGAAATTTTTGAATGGGAAAGATTCCTGATGAACGAGCTGCCGTTCAAGTTCCTCGCAGAAGTGATCGTGCGCTCCACGATAATGTTTGTCTTTCTGCTCATTGCATTGCGCGTGACGGGAAAGCGGGGCGTAAGGCAGCTTTCTGTTTTTGAGACGGTAATCATCATCTCATTGGGCTCGGCAGCCGGTGACCCGATGTTCTATGAAGATGTTGGTATAATTCCTGCGCTCGTCGTGTTTACTACCATTATCTTTCTTTACAGGTTTGTGACCTGGCTAACCGGGAAAAATGTGTGGTTTGAAAGACTAATTGAAGGAAAAACTGTCTGCCTGATCCACGAAGGCAGGTTTTCTATCAGCGCATTTAAAAAAGAAACACTGGCACAGGACGAGTTTTTTTCTGAATTGCGTGCCAGAAGTATTGAACATTTGGGTCAGGTTCGCAGTGCTTATCTGGAACCGTCTGGCGAAGTAAGCGTTTTCTTTTACAAGGATGAAGATGTAAAATATGGCTTGCCATTACTGCCGCATCTTTATCATGAAAAAAGCAAAAAGATATTCAAAAATGGATTGCACGCTTGCGCCTTTTGCGGCAATGTGTTGGACTTACCGGCGGGGAGTGCCGTTTGTCCGATATGCAGCAGGGAAGAATGGGTGGCCGCAATCAGAACTATGCGATTGAGCTGACCTTAAAAATAGCCTTAACTGAGCCTGGCACGGGTATTTAGTAAAAAAGTAACAAAATAATAAAACGCATATTATTATGCATATGGTAGAATTAACCGACGACTTAATAAAATCTGCCGAAGAGCGATCTAAGGGGCAAGCTTATCCGTTTTTTGTAAAAAACCTGAAAGCAATCGGGGTTGACAATTACGAGATCAAGGTTCGTAACCATAAACGTACTTATACATCCGTTATTGGTGATAAGCTGGTGATTCCCGGTGACATCCCGGAGTTTGAATGTGCGGAGACGTTTGAGCTGGAATCCGTAAAAGCGGCTATAAAAAGGAACCAGGAAGGCATAACGGATTACCCGACCTTCCTGCGCGAAATAGGCGCGGCGGGTATTCACACATATGTGGCTGACCTTTCAGGAATGAAGGTGATTTACCAGGGACCTAATTCGGAATACGAATACGAAGAAGTAATTCCGGAAGTCTGAATTATCTTATCCGCTTGCTCATTTCATGCAAATGATCATCTGTAAAATCCAGGTGCGTGACAAAGCGGACGAGATTTTCCCCGAAAGTCACGGCAAGAATGCCTTGATGAGCCAATTTATTTACATAATCAATCTCTGAGACATTGTCGGCAAGCCTGATAATGACAATGTTAGTATCAACAGGAAAAATTTCCTCCACCTCTGGCAGATGCTGGAACATTTTTCCGATGGCCCGAGCCCGGGCGTGATCTTCCGTTAGTCTTTCTATGTGATGATCGAGTGCATAAATGCCTGCCGCAGCCAAAAACCCAGCCTGACGCCATCCTCCACCCATTACTTTGCGGAAACGTCTCGCTTTTTTAATTACTTCATGCGTTCCCAGCAGCAAAGATCCAACCGGGCAACCGAGACCTTTGGAAAGACAAATACTGATGCTGTCAAATGCTTTTCCATATTCGAGCGGGCTTTCACCAGTTTCAACCAACGCGTTGAAAAGCCGGGCTCCGTCGAGATGCAACGGAATGTTCTTGTCATCACAAACTTTCTTAATCGCTTTAATTTCAGCAAGATCGTAATAACAACCGCCGCCTTTGTTCATTGTATTTTCCAGCGAAACGAGGCGAGTTACTGTGGAATGAATGTCGTGTTCAGGACTGACTGCGCTTGCAACCTGTTTTGCCGTAAGCCTGCCGCGGTCGCCGTCTAGCAGCTTTACGGACGACAATGCATTGAGCATAATGCCGCCCCCTTCATATAAATAAATGTGTGAATGCTTGTCACAGATCACGTCACTGCCTGGCTGTGTGTGGACGCGTATAGCAAGCTGGTTGGTCATTGTGCCGGACGGGCAGAAAAGCGCATCTTGCATCCCGAATAACTTGGCTGCCTTTTCCTGTAATGCATTTACCGTCGGATCGTCGCCTAATACATCGTCACCCACTTCGGCCGCCCACATGGCTTGCTGCATTTCCTTTGTTGGCTTCGTGACGGTATCGCTGCGCAGGTCAATTTTCATATTCGGGCTCAGATTTTTTTAGTGATATGCAAAAGTATGCGCATATTGCGAAAAAATCGGGATAATGGAATTTGAAGCGTATTTAAGGCTGAAAAAAATTGATCAGGATACTTTCAGCAAAATCGACCCGGCCCGCTATGCGGAATGGAAGGAGCTGTTCGTGACCATGCATCCCGACAGTTTCACTGCCCAGAAAAAATTCCTGATCAACGAAATCCGCAGACGCTATCATTTGAAAGAAGACGTTTCGAAGCCGTAAACGCCTATCCTTTCATTTCCTCCATCAGTTTCATGAGTATGCCCACCGTCTTTTCGGTTTGTTCCTTACTTGGCGTCGTGTCCCAGTTTCCAACGATCCCATTGCTGCCAATGTAAATGCCGTCTTTGCGGGAGATGAAGTTCGCGCCTTGTGTATATAATTTGTAGTTCGCGTCACTTTGTGGGATCAGGCAGGAAAGCTGGCCAGAGACCGGCGTAAGCTCCTGATCGTTGAATACGGGTTTTGCACCCAATCCCATGCAGTTGACCACCACTTTCTCGGGTAACGCGTCAATGTCTTCCAGCTTTTTGATCTCCTGAATTTTCACTTTCCCGCCAAACATGACAAAGTCCTGAAGCTGATGCCTGAGATAGCTGGGAATATTGAACATCAAATTCGTGCGCCTGGTCACGTGATCCGCTTTAAACGGATGTTCCTTGGAACTTAGCTTTACGCGTTCAGGTATTAGGCCATGAATTTCGAAGTCCTCTCCCCCGGCACCGGGCGTGTAAACGGGCTCTTGTTTAAAAACACCATATTCCTCCGCCCAGCATGCAATATCGTTCAGCCCCAGGAAAAACTGGAACCGCCGGAACGAAAAGCGCGTTGCCTCCTCCCAAATGGCTTTAAACTCGGGCTTGGCCACTTTCACGTCGCAAACGCGCGAAGCAGGAGACCACGTGCCTGTCGCCAGGTTACTGGTGATATTAGGCGGGACGTCCTTTGTATAGATAGTCACTTCACAACCGCTTTCCTGCAACAGGCGCGCCGTAGCGATACCCACCGTTCCGCAGCCAATTACCGCTACTTTCTTTTCATTCGTAGCCAAAACATTTTTCCGCGCAATGTTACCCGTTCCCCACGAAAGCGACCAGCCGCTTCCGCCATGTCCGTAATTGTGCACGATGGTTTTGTTTCCCAATTGCTCTACATCCAAACGCGGCCCCGATGCGCGGAATGGCCGCAGCCCAACGGTTTCCTTCACAATGCGATCCGCGGAAAGCCTCAATTTTGGAATCTGATGATAGCCGCGTCCGATATGAAAGTGTTTGTCGGGATAGTAGAGCTGGGTTTTAGGGGCACAAGAAGAGGCAATTGTGCCTAATGCGAAACTTGCGGGAATTGCTTTTTCAAAAAAATTTCTACGGTTCATGGAGGCCAGGCTGAAAATGATGCAGCCGAAAATAACGAGGATCATCAATCTTTACAAATAATATATTGCATGATTCACTATCACCAGAACATTGTTTTAGTTTCTATGAATTAATACAATTATATAGCCCCATTGTCATACCTGACATGCATGATTGAACGACCATTAAGCTGCCAAAAGTTTTGAAGTGCATTTGATTTAGCTAACTTTCCAACATGGACATTCACATGATAGACACCGGATTCTTTAAACTGGACGGAGGGGCGATGTTCGGGGTGGTTCCGAAATCGCTTTGGAACAGGCATAACCCCGCAGATGAGAAAAACCTTTGCACCTGGGCTATGCGTTGCATGCTCATTGAGGATAGCGGCAGGTTGATATTAATCGACACAGGTCTGGGTAACAAACAGGATCAGAAGTTTTTCGGCCATTACGATTTACACGGAGATGCCAGCCTAATTTCCTCCATTAAAAATCACGGCTATGACGCTACGGACATTACAGATGTTATATTGACCCATTTACATTTCGATCACGTAGGCGGCGCTGTGCAATACAATAAGGATCGGACGCAGCTGCTTCCTACCTTCCCTAATGCTGTTTACTGGTCCAATGCAGCACATTGGGAATGGGCTGTGAACCCGAATCCCCGCGAAAAAGCATCGTTTCTGAAAGAGAACATTCTTCCTTTGAAAGAATCGGGTCAGCTGAAATTTATCGATAAGAGCCAGTCCCCCTTTTCTAACATTGATTTCATCCATGTGGACGGCCATACAGAGCAAATGATGCTGCCTGTGATACATTATAAGGATCAAAAAATTATTTATGCCGCGGATTTGTTGCCATCTTCTTATCACATTCCGCTGGCCTGGATCATGAGTTATGACATGCGGCCGCTCGTTACCATGCAGGAAAAGCAGGAAGTGTTGCAAAATGCTGCCGCCGGAAAGCACATTATATTATTTGAGCATGACCCCGCCTTTGAAGCTGCCGTGGTGGAGCAAACCGAAAAAGGAATTGCCATTCGCGAGCGTGGTGCACTGAGCACTTTTATCAGTTAATGTTATGAAGATCGGTCTGGTTTTATCCGGTGGCGGGGCACGCGGCATTGCGCACATTGGCGCAGTTAAGGCATTGATAGAAAGTGGGATTAAGCCCGACATTATCAGTGGGACCAGTTCCGGCGCGTTCGTTGGTGCCATGCTTGCGCACGGTTACACGCCTGATGAAATCATTGAAATGATCCTGCAAACGAGCTTTTATCCCTATATCCGGTTTGGATTCGGCGCAAACGGCCTTTTGCACATGAACAAATTGGAGGCAGTGCTCCGTAAGTACATTCCCGAAAACACATTTGAATCGCTAAAAACCAAGTTCGTCGTCACTGCGACGGACATTGTATCCGGGGAAGAGCTGCAATTCCGGAGCGGCGAGCTGGCCATTCCGGTTCTTGCCTCGTGCTGCATTCCCGGCCTTTTCAGCCCAATCCGTTTCCAGGGTCGCGATCTGGTCGATGGCGGCGTGCTCAATAACCTTCCAGTCGAGCCAATTATGCATGAAGCCGATTTCATTATCGGCATCCACTGCAATCCGTTCACATTGGACAAGCCTCTCAAAAGAACTACGGAACTCGTCTACCGGAGCCTTATCCTGGCCATGCATAGCAAAACAAAAGAACGTTTCAAGAAATGCGATTTACTGATCGAACCTGCGGAATTAAGCCGTTTCAGCATTTTTGATTTCCGGAAAGCCGGGCAGTTGTTTGAGGTAGGTTATGATTATACCAAACGATTGTTGGAAGAAACTGGCGTCGATTTCGGTAAGTTAACCTAGTAAATCCAGAAAAAACTTAAACGTTCGCTGGCCGTCGCTATATGAGGCCCACAGCAAGTCGACAAGATCACTTTGGACTTTTTGTAAGCGGAAGGAACTTTATAAATATGATCCCAAAAGTGTGACTTATTCACTCTGCCGTCATTCCCCAAGCTTCTTTACAACCCATTCACCAACCTGAATTCCTTGCTTTTGCCCGTTTTCTATGGCGTCCATGAAGTGGATTCCTCCGTAAAAACGCGACATGCCGGATTCTTCGGCGGCAGCCATGAATGATGGAAATTTGCGGGCTTTGAGGCCAAAACGCTCTTCAACGGTGTCGGTGTATTCGAATTTATCTCCAAAATAATGGGTCAGGATTACGGCTGATGAAGATGATATAACGGAGTGGCCGCTCAGATATTCGGGAAAGGGAGGCGTTTGTAAAAATGGCGTCCAGGTAGGATCGATGTATTTGCGGATGGCTGTCTCAGGGCGGATGCGGTTGCTGCGGAATTTCTCCTCCCAGCAGGTCATAAATCCGTCCATCAATCCAATGGCAACGGACGTATGGATTAACATCGTTTTGGAAAAATCTGTCTTGCCTTGCTTGCAGGCAATGTTTGTTATTCCCATCCAGTGCGCCCCCGGAGAGATCTTCTTCATCCCAACCAGCAAATGCCCTTTGTTTTCCAGAGCAAACGGGTTACAATCCCAAAAAGCCGCCATAACCCGGTGCTGAGGCTCTTTTTTATCGTCATAATTAAGCTTCATCAACTTGAAAAAAGCTGATTTTTTGTCTTCCGAAAAAGCGACAGGAGGCTCCGGGCGGAATTGCGCAGCGGAATCAAGCGTGAATGGACGAACGGTTTTAAAGTAAGGCTCCACAGGTGGGAAATAGCCGGGAGGAGTCGGGTACCAGGTCCCTAATGTGTTTTTAGGCTCGTAGCGAGGGAAATTACTGATCAGATTATATTTGTCTGCCTTAGCATATTTTAAAATCTGCTTGCTGATCGCCAAGGCGTATTTCTGTGAGCCGGCGATGGCTTCTTCGCTTATGCCTGCATTTCTGCACGAATCCAGTAACCTGGCCTGATAGGTTTGCAATAATTCGCCGGATGGCTGCATTTTCCTGGCCGTTTCCAGCATGGCCAGCACGGCGCTTAATTGGTAGGAAAATGTCGTTATCGCTGGCTTGGTCATTTGTGGATATTCATTCAATACACCGTGCATGCTCTTGTAAGCTGTATCATTTTGCGAAACAACTTCGTAGCCGGCCAGGCAGGCATAGGCGAAAAATCTGGCGCTTAATGGTGGATTGGTGACGTCGTGGATCATGACGTCGGTCATCTGCAATGTTACATTCCCAATCGCGTCAGGACTAATGTTCGCTGGTGAATCCTTTTTACAGCTTCCCAAAAGGCCAATCACTGCAATCAGCAGCCAGCCCTTATTTAACTTTACCAATTTGATATGCTTTAATTTCCTGTTGATTTATCCCGAATAAAAGCTTGTCGCCAACCGGCAGCACACTTCTCACATCGCCTTTTATATTGAAACCAGACTTGTCCTGTTTAATGTAGGCAAACCCGCCCTTGCCATTTCCTTTCAACAAAACACCAAAATTTGCGTCGTACTTCCCAAATCGCAGCCGTGCTTTACTCACATTGCCGCAAAGGAGCAAATCCTTGTTCCCGTCTTTGTCAAAATCAACGGCCGTAATGGTGTAAACAGGCGAGATCTGCGACTGGAAAGGAAGCTGTTTTTCTGAGAATTTACCATTTGGGCTTTGTTCGAAATAGGCGGTTTTCAAATAATTGGCTTTCAATTCCTTTGCTCCTGCGAGTTCGTCAGCCGTAAATATTTCCTTTGTTGTCGCATCCGCATAGCCCTTATAGTCCTGAAAACGCGTCCGCATAATGCTCATCTGGTCCAGCATTTCATCGCGGGTTACGTAAGGATAACTTTTGCCCTGGATGTAAAAACTCATGATCGGATCAATAGAGCCATTGTCGTCGAAGTCTTTGTAAATCATTTCAACAGGCTCTGCGTCGCTGGCTTTACATTGGCTGTTCAGTCCCAAATTACCGATAACCAAATCGTCCTTACCATCACCGTTCAGATCGGTTAACAGTATTTTGTTCCACCATCCACTGTATTGTTTATCGAAATAAGTCGTGGTTTTATTTTCAAATTTGCCATTCACATTCATGTAAACCGTAATAGGCATCCATTCGCCGACGACGATCAGATCAGGCTTTTTATCCCCATTCAAATCCGTCCAGGCTGCGTCGGTCACTAATCCGATGGTTGCTAGCTCAGAGGAAAGCGTTGCCGTCTGGTCGGAGAATCTGCCTGCGCCGTCATTGATCAAAATGTAGCTTCTCGGCGTTTCGGGATAGCGCCCGGGGATGACGCGGCCGCCTACGAACAGGTCGGGCTTTTTGTCTCCGTTAATGTCCGCTACGCGCACGCAGCTGGTGCTGGTGATCATTTTGGGCAATGCGCCTGCACTTTTTGTGAAATTACCTTTGCCATCATTCAGGTATAAACGGCTTTGCAGCAACGGATCTTCGGGCATGAACGCGGCATAACCGCCGCTGCCCACAAACAAATCCTGGGATCCGTCGCCATTGGCGTCGAAGAAGACGGCGTCCGTGTCGTCACTTTGCTTGTCCGCTTCAAATGCCGGCACTGATTTGCTTGTGAAAGCGCCTCCCTTTTGCTGCAAATAGAGCTTTCCGGCTTCTCCCGGACCGCCTCCGGCATAAATGTCCTCCAAACCATCCCCATTCACATCGCCTTTCACCAGACAAGGTCCTGAAAAGGAAATTGGGTTAACGAGCAATGGCTGACGTTTGAAATCATTCGTATTACTTGTTTTTGCACTATAAGCGATCGGTGATTGTACCGGATTGTAAATCGGGCTGGCCGTTTCCGTACTGGCTCTCGCCGTTTTTGCATTCTTTTCTGTTAATGTCAAAAGCGCATTTGACTTGGGTTTGATCACACGCTCACGTTTCCCGCTGAGCCAGACAATTTGCAGGGAATCGATGCTTTCCTTAGCCAAACCGAAATGCAAGACCGGCGATACGCTCGACTGGTAACCACGCGTTGGCATTTGTTCCAGATACTGTTTTTGCCCCTTGCTGTAAATGGTCACCTTCGCCCCGATGCCGAATTTATTGCGTTCCTCACCTTCCAGCTTTATTTTCAAATAATTGTTTTTCAGCAACTTATCACCATCATTTTGATAAATAAATGCTGGCTTATTAATGTTGTTTACGACCAGATCCAGGTCTCCGTCATTGTCCAGATCCGAATATGCCGCGCCACCACTGTTAGAAATTTCTCCCAAACCCCAGCTTTCGGCAACATTGGTGAAGGTCAGATCTTTTTTGTTTTGAAAAAGATAATTTTTCATGTTTGACGACGGCATTTGATACACCATATTGAGCACATCCTCGCGCTTAACCTGCCCTTCAATGCGTTTCAAATGATCACCCATAAATTTTACAAAATCCATATTCGTAAAATCGCGCAGATTGCCGTTGGTGATAAAGAGGTCTTTCCAGCCATCATTATCGTAATCTGCAAACAGTGACGCCCAGCTCC
Organism: Dyadobacter chenwenxiniae; assembly: GCF_022869785.1. Classification (NCBI taxonomy): domain Bacteria; kingdom Pseudomonadati; phylum Bacteroidota; class Cytophagia; order Cytophagales; family Spirosomataceae; genus Dyadobacter; species Dyadobacter chenwenxiniae. Next base: position 4,262,405 of record NZ_CP094997.1, read on the forward strand.
AATCGGTATTGGAAACGCCGGACAACTGCCCAACTTCTGAGAAAACGGGTGTTTTACTTTTCCCTCCCTGGCCCTGGTTCAGTTGCAGCATATTCCGCATATACTGGTGGTGGAAACCCATCTTCACATTAAAATCGAAGAGCTCGTAATTGTCCAGGCCGGCCAGCAATTTCTGCCTGCGGTTGTCCTCAGGCAACATATCGAGTGTGAAAATGTCCGGCAGACCGTCATTATTGAAGTCGGCGATATCGTTGCCCATGGATGAATGGGACGTGTGCCCGATAGATGCATTGAGTACGTCGGTGAATGTGCCGTTTTTGTTGTTGATATATAAAAAATCGGGAACAGAATAGTCGTTTGAAATATACATATCCTGCCAGCCGTCCTGATTTACATCCGCTACGCCTATGCCCAAGCCGTAAGTCAGAGGCGAACTTTGAATGCCTGCTTTCCTGGTAATGTCAGCAAAATAGGGCGTGCCATCGGCTTTGGGATCATTTCTGAAAAAACGCACTCCTGTGATTGGATCGTCTTTTTTGAGCAAATCTGCCGTGCTGGCCTCATCCAGGATTGGAAGCGATTTGGGATTATGGTTTAATAAAAACATATCCATATCACCGTCTCTATCAAAATCAAAGAATGCAGCTTGCGTGCTGTTGCTTGGTGCACCCAGACCGTATTTTTCAGCCGATTCTTCAAACTGCGGAATGCCATTTGGATTATTACCCTTATTTATAAAAAGCTGACCTTTAAGACTTTCCGGCGAAACATTTCCCGAATAACACACGTAAATGTCCAGCTTACCATCGCCATTTACGTCGGCCATAGTCACCCCCGTTTTCCAGGGCCTTTCCCTTCCGCCAACGCCAGTGGCTGCCGTAATGTCTTCAAAAACCATCTGACCTTTGTTGAGATACAGCTTATTAGGCACCATGTTGCCGGTAAAATAAATGTCGTCAAGCCCGTCGCCATTCAAGTCGCCTGCAGCCACGCCGCCGCCATTGTAAAAATATTCGTACATCAACACATTGGTATTCAGGCCTTCTGTTAATGTGTTGGCAAAATCGATTTTAGTTTTTTCGACGGGTAAAAGAGTAAACAGAGGCGTTTGGCTTTCACCGCCTTTGGGTTTATCGGAATCTGCGGATTTATTGCATCCTATAAAACCAAGACTGAATGTCAGCACGATAACTCCTGGGATCCAGGATTTTATTCGCTTCATAATAGGGCCACGAAGGATTGAACTGTATAAAAAAGAAACTATGCCTTCATAACGAAGACATAGTTTCACAAATTTACTGATAAAGTGAGGACTAACTATTTATCATAACCAGGATTCTGCGCCAGTTTTGAATTTCGGTTAATCTCATCCCGGCTGAACGGACGGAAGTACATTTTATCAACCCAAGGTGCGGTTTTCGTGCGATTTCTCCACGACCGGCGTGTAGGTGTAAGTATAAACATCCGTATCATAGTGATATGGCTCTTTCATAGACTTACCCGCCTTGAATTTACCCAGCACGTTAATGTATTGCAATGGACGGCCCAGTGTTTCCTTGGCAATCATCCAGCGGCGGGCGTCATGGTAACGCTGCTCTTCATAAGCCATTTCTACCCTTCTTTCATGACGGTAGGCCTCTTTCAAAGCGGCGCCAGTCACTTTCAATGCTGGCATACCTGCGCGGAAACGGATCCTGTTTAACCATAGCAAAGCTTCTGCTTCCTGACCCACTTCAATGCTCGCTTCAATGTAGTTGAATACAACCTCGGTGGTGCGAAGGAATGGCCATGGGATGTTCTGACGGTCGGTGTTATCATACAATGCAGGGTTTGGATCAATAAACTTACGCATGTAATAACCAGTCCGGCTTCCATTCCAGTCTTCGATTGAGCTGCTGCGTGTATCCAATCCTTTGCGGTTGATCAATGCTCCTTTGTCATCTAAAAGGTCATATGCACCTGTCTGAATCTGGTTTGCCGGATCTTTTGCATCCGAAGGACGTGGTTTCCAATCTGCACCATCATACATGACGGTTGCATAAAAACGTGGATCGCGGTTTTTGTAAGGAGCTGCTTTGTGATGGTTTGTCCAGCTAAAAGTTCCTCCATCAATGATAATCGTCACCAATGTGCCGATGGGCGTGTTTCCAGCCCAGTTGTGATAACCGTTAGGACCATTGTTCAAACCAGTCTGACGTGCTCCTTCGCTCAAACTTGGCGTAAAATAGCGTCCGAAAAGGATTTCATTAGCAGCTGACGCATCCAGTGATTTATCAGCACTTCCGCCACCCATTGCAATAGAGATGTAATTGATCCTTCCCTGTGCAGGAGTTACCGGTGTAGTCAGATTGAGTTTATAACCTCCATCCGTTGCAGCCAATGCAGCTTTTGCAGCAGCCTGCGCAGCGGTCCAGCGCGCTTTTCTGTCACCCGATACATAGCCCAAAAATTCTGGATTGGGGTATGCAGCAATCACACTCGATTTAGCTTTTGCAGTAGGTATATCATGTAAATCGCTGGCGGCGTAAAGCAAGACCCTCGATTTCAGCGCCAATGCAGCGGCTTCGGTTGCACGGCCTTTCACCACTGTTTTGCCTTTCAACAATAAAGCAGCGCTGTCAAGGTCGGTAACCATGCGGGTTACACATTCTTCATAAGTGTTACGAGGCACGGAGTAATCTTCATTCAGGTTGTAAACCCTGGTGATGATCGGGGCAGAACCATAGTAGCGAACAAGTTGCTGATAGTAATAGGCGCGTAAAAAGTAAGTTTCGCCCATCAGACGTGCTTTCAGCGTTTCGTCTGTGAAAGTCGCTGTCGGAAGATTAGCCAAAGCCAGGTTTGTGGCCCGGATCCGCGTAAACATAGGCCCCCAGCCATAGGTATCATCCACCCAACCCAGGTTTGAAGGGCTTAAACTTCCTTCGTTCACCGTGTTAATGTTACGTCCCGTGTGGGTAAAAACGGCTTCATCGGTTAGCGAGGCAAGCATCTGCTCACTGAATCCTCCTTGTTGAAGGCCCGCATAAATCCCTGTTACAAAGCCCTCTGCCAACGGTCCTTCTTTCCATACTTCTTCACTTGGAATTTCGGTCGGTGGGGTCACATCCAGGAAATCAGTGTCGCAGGACGATAATCCAGCCGCGGTCAGCAGGGCAATGAAGATTATACTTTTATATTTCAATTTCATAATTGTTGTCTTTAAAATGCTACACGTAGACCGGCGTTGATAATTCTTGCCTGTGGATAGTATTGGCCACTGTTATTGGTGGATTCCGGATCCCAGACCTTGATTTTATCGAAAGTGAACAAGTTCAATCCATTCACGTAGACCCGGAATTTGCTCAACCCGATTTTCGAACCAAGCTCAGATGGCAGGTTATAGCCTAGCTCAATGTTCTTCACACGCAGGTAATTGTTGCTTTTCAGGAAGTAGTTGTTAATACCAGCTTGTCCTGTGTTGGTATAATACCTGTTGTTACGGTTGGTCAAACGTGGATATTCGCTGGTTGGGTTATCAATTGTCCAACGGTGGTCGAAGTCGTATTTCAAGTAGTTACCAATGTCACCGGACTCGGTAAGACCTACAATTTGCAGTCCTCCCAGCGTTCCCTGGAACAATACAGAAAGGTCAAATTGTTTGTAACCCAGGTTGATAGAGGCACCGCCCGTGAAATAGGGACGTTGTACTTTTTCAGTTCTCAAACGGTCATCGGCGCTGATTTTACCATCACCATTCACGTCTTTGAATTTCATATCACCAGGTCTCAGGTTACCCGTAATAGGTGAGTAGTCCAGTTTGTTGGCATCGATTTCGCTTTGATCTTTAAATGCTCCGTCGAATTGGTAAACAAGGAATGAGTTGTACGGCATTCCTGTTGAACGCTGGTAAACAGGCGCGCCTGGGGTTTCGTCCCAGTATTTGATCTTGTTTTTGGCATAACCACCATTCACACTTACTGAGTATCTGAAATCGTCACCCGCATTGCCATCATAGCTCAACTTGAACTCCCATCCTTTATTTTGAAGTTTACCCAGGTTTTGAGGAGGCAGCTTTCCGTCGATACCCGCAGAAGAAGGCGTTGAGCCCGCTTTTGGGATCAGGATATTAGAACGATTGTTTACGAAATAATCAAATTCAAATGCAAGTTTATCATTCAGCAATGTTCCTTCAATACCGAAGTTGGAGTTGTTGGCAACCTCCCACGTGAAGTTTTTGTTGGCGACACGTGCTTCAAGCAATGTTTTAGCAACCTGGTCATTGATAATGTAGCTACCAAGGCCCATTGTTGACAAATACTGATATTCCGCAAGTGTTTCAGTTCCAAGGAAATAAGGCTCAGCACCCATTTGCCCCCATGAAGCACGCAGTTTCACGTTGTCCATGAACCGTACATTGTTTTTCCAGAAATTTTCTTCCGAAACTCTCCATCCCGCAGAAACCCCAGGGAAGAAACCGAAACGGCCTTCTTTTGGAAACACATAAGAACCATCGACGCGCCATAAGAACTCGGCCAAATATTTTTCTTTGAAGTTATACCCGGCACGACCGAAATAACTCAACCGGGCTCTGGTAAATAGGTCCGTATTATTGGTAGTCTGGCCATTTACCGTAACGGAACCAGAGTTACCAATGTTTTGCTCAGGCGTTCCGCCCGCGAAAAGCTGGTCCACAACCGGAGAAATGTAGTAACGACGGAATGCAAAGAAACCATCACCATCCACTTTTTCACGTTGTACACCCGCCATTACATTGAAGTTGTGCGACCCGATTGATTTCTCATAAGAAATCTGTCCCGTCAACTGAATGGATAATTCCTGATAAGAAGCCTCGGTCAAACGTGGGTCTTTGAATGTAGAACGAACTGTTCCTGTCAAAACCGGCGTTGTGCCATCCGGTTCGTAGGTTTTCTTATCCCAGAAATACAATGTCCAGGGCGTTTCGAAGTTTTTCTGGCGGCGGATTTGCTTATCCAATGCTGCCATTGTATTGATCTTCAATCCCGGTACGCCAGGGATCAGAATTTCAAGACCTCCGTTTGTTTGGATATAATCCCTTTTGTCGCGCTCGTAACCAGTTGTGTTGGTTGTGATAACCGCAGGGTTCTGACCGTTTTCAATGTCAGGACCCGCTTTTCCGTTTGGCCAGATCGCTATTTCAGTTGGCTTACCGCGCATCAGCATCCGGAAGATCGGACCTGCGTCGTTTCCACCACTTGGGTAATTACGATCCTCTTCGCGCAATGTAAGGCCCAAATTTGCAGACACGTACTTGTTGATTTTTGTATCCAGATTGATACGCATATCATACTGCTTGTAAGCGGTCGCAGTGTTTTTATAATAACCTTCCTGATTGATGTAACCCAGAGAAGCCAGATATCGAATGTTATCGCTTCCACCTGTTAATTGCAGATTGTGGCGTTGCTGCGGTGCCCATTTGCGGATCACAGAGCCGTACCAGTCTGTGTTTGGGTGCAAAAGCGGATCAGAACCGTCGGCGAATTTTTTCATATCATCAGGGCTGAAAACCGCATTGATCACATTCCCGTTATCCTGCCTTTTGTAAGAACCTGTTGTGTTAAAGGCTGTTAATGCACTGCCCCACTCCCCAACATTAAGGTTATCATAAATTTGGAGCTCGTTCCGGATCGTTGCGTACTCCTGCGCGTTAGACATTTCAGGCGTTCTGGTTGGCTGGGAAGCACCGAAGTTCATGTCGTATGACAACTGTGGCTTGCCTGTTTTTCCACGCTTGGTAGTGATCAGGATTACCCCGTTACCCGCACGTGAACCGTAAATCGCTGCCGCAGCATCCTTCAAAACTGAAATACTTTCGATATCGGCCGGGTTAATACGGTCCAAACCACCACTACGGTTGGGAACTCCATCCACAACGATCAGCGCATTGCTGTTTCCCAGGGAGTTCGTTCCGCGGATACGGATGGCAGAACCGTCATTTCCCGGTTCACCACTCGCCTGAACTGCCGAAATACCAGGCAGACGTCCGCCTAGTGTGTTGGATAAGTTCGCAGCAGGCGCTTTTTCAAGTTCCGCTCCTTTAACCGCTGTAACAGAACCAGTTAAAGTTGCTTTCTTGGCAGTACCATAACCTACAACGACCACCTCGGTCAATGCCTTGGTGTCTGAAATAAGTTTGATATCAATGTTGGATTTGCTGCCCACAGGTATTTCCTGAGTCAGGTAACCGATAAATGAAAAGACTAATGTGCCTTGTCTATCAGCAGCGACCGAGTAGACACCCTCATTGTCGGTTACAGTTCCGGCGGTAGTTCCTTTTACCACGACACTTACGCCTGGTAAGGCCACTCCTTGATCATCTTTAACGGTTCCTTTGACCACATTCTGGGCAAATGCGCCTATCACTGTGATCAGGACCAGTAAAAGAGAAGAGACAAAACGTGATGTAGCACGAGATGTCCATCCAGTAGAAATTCTCATAGATTAAAATTTGGATTGAATAGTAGAACAAAAAAAGTTGCTTAACCGTATAAGCACGGAACGTAGAGTCGACCATTGGTTTCCAACTCAGAAACCAGTTAATCAAATAAGTAAGATTCGGATTGGAAAGTATTTACATAGGTTCGTTTTAAATTTTTGGTGTTTTAGGGTTATAAACTGTCGGACTATTTCCGTGTAAATTGTACACAATTCGCTGCGTAATCCTTCGGAAAGGCTCACTGGATAAGCTTAAAATTTTTTGATTTACTCGGTTGATTGTACAAAAAGATATTAAATATTTTACAAAAGAAAGCATTCTCGCTTTTGATCAATGCATTCTGAGAAAATAACAATTTTTGTTACTTCAAATTCGAATAATTATAGGCTTGTATACTAAAAGTTACATGTTTTGAGCCTGAAATGTGATGGATGTTTACTAACTTCGTGACTTAGTAATGTTGTATTTGTTACCTATTGTCTACATAATGAAATTGCGTTTACTCTCCATTATATGTATTTCGTTTGCCGTCGGTTGTACCAAAAATGTGTCACCGGACGAATACAATGCTAAGGCAGCCGATCCTAAAATATTCCATGAAACTGCCACGCACCTTACCGACGTGATCATTCATGACATTTTCAAACCTCCCGTTGCCAGCAGGATTTATAGCTATTCATTTTTAGCTGCATATGAGGCGCTTGCTCCGGGTTATCCTGAATATCAGTCGCTTGGCGGGCAGCTTGTGAAGTTTACAGTGCCTCCAAGGCCGGACTCTTCACTGGCCTACTGTTATCCGTTAGCCAGTATCAAGGCATTTACAACGGTAGGACGGACACTCACATTCTCGGGAAATATGTGGGACGATTATGAAAAAGGGTTGTTTGAAAAATATCGGGAAATGGGCATCCCAGAAGATGTTTTTGAACGCTCAACCGCATACGGTGACTCGGTGGCCAAACATGTACTCGCATATTCTGCAAAAGATCATTATAAAGAAATACGCGGTTATCGCTATACGGTTACAAATGCACCCGGAACCTGGGTGCCTACGCCGCCTGCATATGCGGACGCATGCGAGCCGATGTGGAACACGGTCCGGACATTTGCGCTTGACTCAGTGACACAGTTCCGCTGCCCGCCTCCCGCCAAATATGACCTGGACAAAAAAAGCAAGTTTATGGAGCTGGCTATGGAAGTGTACAACACCGGGAAGTCATTAACCGACGAACAGAAGGCCACGGCTTATTTCTGGGACGATAATGCGTTTGTAACCAATGTGGTTGGTCACGCTATGTTTGCCAACAAAAAAATGACACCGGCCGGGCATTGGCTTGCGATCATCAGAACGGTGGCTACCGATAAGAAACTGGATCTGATACGTTCTACCGAAACATATACTTTGGGCGCACTCTCATTATTTGATGCGTTTTCAGCGTGCTGGGATGAAAAATACCGAACGGTGCGGATTCGTCCGGAGACGGTGATCAATAACAACTGGGATCCTAATTGGAGACCATTCCTCGAAACGCCCGCTTTCCCTGAATATGTAAGCGGTCATAGTAGTATTTCGGCTGCTTGCGGAGTTGTGCTAACCCATTTGATCGGGGACAATGTAGCGTTCACCGACACGACCGAAAAGAAATACGGCCATGGCATTAAGTCTTTTAAATCATTCAAAGAAGCTTACTGGGACGCTTCCATCAGCAGAGTTTACGGCGGCATACATTACCGCGACGGCGTCGAGCAAGGCACTTATCTGGGTGAAAAGGTCGGTGAAAATGTTTGGAGACGTGCCGTTACCAAGAAAGGCCGGCACGAAATTGCTACAAATTAATTCTGTTTAAATTGGGGCGGCCAGAATCGCCCCGATCTGAACGCACATTATCAGAATTATAATGCAGCCCGATGTTCTCGCGTCGGGCCATTGCCATTTTTATGATCAGATAAGAAACCGAGATCATGTTCCGAAGCTCGCAAATCGCCACGGAAACTTTGGATTCCCGGTAAAGTTGCTCGTGCTCTTTGTGCAGCAATTCCAAACGGTCGTATGCACGCCTCATACGCCTGTCCGTTCGTACAATGCCGACGTAATTGGACATTATGCTATTCAATTCCCTCGTCATCTCGGTGACCAAAACCTGCTCTTCGGGATGTGTCGTGCCCGAATCATCCCATTCAGGGATATTTTCAGGTGTAATTGCTTTGTTGAAACTTTCGACGGTGCTTTCGTAAGCCCTGTGCCCAAACACTACAGCTTCCAGTAAGGAGTTGGAAGCGAGTCGGTTAGATCCATGCAAACCAGTGCAGGAACATTCGCCAACTGCGTATAGAAAGTTAATATTAGTCTTGCCCCATTCATTCACTTTAATTCCGCCGCACATATAATGCTGAGCCGGCACAACCGGGATCATATCTTTTCGGACGTCAATGCCTGATTTGAGACAGTATTCGGTGATGTTCGGGAAATGTTCCAAAAATTTCTCATAGTCCAGATGGCGCACGTCCAGGTAAACGTGGTCAACACCATTTTTTTTCATTTCCGAGTCAATAGCGCGGGCCACAATGTCGCGAGGCGCCAGGGAGAGGCGTTCGTCGTACAGCTCCATGAACGTGCTGCCGTCTGCTCTCTTTAAAATACCTCCAAATCCCCGAACAGCTTCGGAAATGAGGAATGATGGTTTTTGACCTGGCTGATAAAAACTGGTAGGATGGAATTGGATAAACTCCATGTTATCGCAAATACCTTTCGCGCGGTAAGCCATGGCAATGCCGTCGCCGGTTGCAATGGTCGGATTGGTTGTACTTTGGTAGATATTCCCAATCCCGCCTGTGGCCAGCATCGTGGTTTTAGCTAAGAATTTTTCCACCTCGCCCGTCTGCCGGTTCAGCACATAAGCACCGTAGCATTGAATGTCCTCACGGTAGCGGTAAACGGTTTCGCCCAAATGGTGCTGCGTAATGAGCTCCACAGCATAATAATGTGTAAAAACCTGAATGCTTTTGTGCCTGTTAACTTCTTCGAGCAACGCACGCTCGATTTCGGCTCCGGTAATGTCTTTGAAATGCAGAATACGGTTATCCGAATGTCCTCCTTCTTTGGCAAGATCATATTCCCCGCCTTTTTCCTTATCAAATCGTGTTCCGTAATCAATGAGCTCCTGAATGCGCTGCGGCGCTTCGCGCACCACGATCTCAACAATGTTCCGTTTATTCACCTCGTCCCCCGCATCCATTGTATCCTGAATGTGCTTTTCAAACGAATCCGATTCGGCCCAAACCACTGCAATTCCGCCTTGAGCGTATTTGGTGTTGGTTTCATCCGCCTGCACTTTGGTAATGACAGCAATGGAGGTTTCCTGCTTTAATTCGTCAAAATGTCTTGCCAGTTTGGCTGCATAACTTAGTCCGGCAATTCCGGAACCGATAATCAGGAAATCGAATTGGGGCATTTTTTTCAGGTTAATGGTTTTATGCTTTAGGCTGTAGGCCTTATGCTGTAAGCTCGGCGCCTAAGGCTTAAAGCTTACGGCCTAAAGCCCAAAGCTTACTTACTACTTATATTCCTTTACTCAGTTCCAGCATACGGGCAACGGACTTATATGCTTTTAAGCGAATGTCTTCGGGAACGATGATTTCTGGTTGTTCGTACAAAAGTGCATTATACACCTTCTCTAATGTGTTCATTTTCATGTACGGACATTCTGAACAGGCGCAGGTGTTATTATCCGAGCCGGGAGCTGGGATCAGTTTCTTGTCAGGAACCGATTGTTTCATTTTATGCAAAATCCCTGCTTCGGTGGCAACGATGAATTTCTCGTGCGGAGATTCTTTTACAAATTTTAATAAACCAGTTGTAGAGCTTACAAAGTCAGCCTGCATCAGAATGTCTTCCTTGCATTCGGGATGTGCGATAAGCAACGCATCGGGGTTATCGTCGCGCAGTTGTTTGAGCTTTTCTCTGGAAATATCAATGTGCACAATGCAGGCGCCATCCCATAACACCATTTCGCGGCCCGTTTTGTGCGCAACGTATCTTCCCAAATTGGCATCCGGTGCGAAAATGATCTTTTGATCTTTTGGTAAACTTTCGACGATCTGCAATGCATTGGAAGAGGTGCAGACAATGTCCGTTAAGGCTTTAATTTCAGCCGAGCAGTTGATGTAGCTGATCACAATGTGATCGGGATATTGCGCTTTGAATGCTGCGAATTTGTCTGCCGGAGCTGAGTCTGCGAGGGAGCAGCCTGCATTCAGGTCAGGAATGACCACCTTTTTATTCGGACTTAAAACCTTGGCCGTTTCGCCCATGAAATGCACGCCGCAGAAAACGATCATATCCGCTTCCGTGGCTGCTGCCTGCTGCGAAAGTCCCAGGCTGTCACCAATGTAATCCGCCAGATCCTGAATTTCCGCATCTACATAATAGTGTGCGAGGATCACAGCGTTCTTTTCCTTTTTTAACCGGTTAATCTCCGCAATCAGATCAATATCATCAGCAACAGCTTCGGTGACATAACCGTAACGGTTAACCTGCTCTTCAATAGTTGTCATTATGGTGAATAATTGGCTTTTAGTTAATCATAAAAATTCCGGCCACCGCGTGGACCCGAATTTACACTATTAAACCATTGAAAAGCAAAGAAAGTGCGGATATGCAAAAAATGAAAGGCCGCCGGGAATGATCCCGGCGGCCTTGTAATGCCTTTTATTAACTCAAAATATTATAATATCCAGCGGAAAAACACGTAAAGCGTTCCAGACAGAAGCATGGTAACCGGCAATGTTAACACCCAGGCAATCACGATATTCCGGATCGTTCCCCCTTGCAGGTTCTTAACGCCTTTGCTCGCAACCATCGAACCCGCGATCCCAGAGGAAAGCACGTGTGTCGTGCTCACGGGAAGCCCTAAATAGGACGAAACACCAATTGTACTCGCTGCAACAAGCTCAGCAGAAGCGCCTTGTGCGTAAGTAAGGTGTTGCTTGCCAATTTTCTCACCAATCGTAACCACGATCCTTTTCCAGCCCACCATTGTTCCAAGCCCAAGCGATAGCGAGATCATCAAAATCACCCAATCCGGAGCATAGTCCGTATACCTTCTGATCCCTGTTTCGCTGCCAGACTGCATTTTCAAAAATGCTTTGTCTTCCACATTCAAATTAGCATGTCCATTATCCAGAATTGTTTTCAAATTCCGGCTGATCAGCAAAAGGGAACGGCGGGCATCCATACGGTCTTCCAAAGGCAGTTTTTTGTCCACAAGTGGCTTGCTGATCTGCTGGTTCAGCGTATCGATTTCTGATTTGATGGTGTAAAGATGCTGGCGGTCGGAAACCGACAATCTGGAAGAATCAATTGTACTCACTGCGCGTTCAATGCCAGCCAGATCCGTTTTCATTCCCGCTGGGTCGATACTGTTGTCCAATGCAAAATGTGCAGGAACAATGCCAATCAGGATCAGCATTACAAGCCCCACGCCTTTTTGTCCATCATTAGAACCGTGGAAAAAGCTTACAAGCGTGCAGGTTGTAATCAAAATAGCCCTGATCCAAAGCGGAGGCGGCTGATTTTTCTTTGGCTCACTAAACACAACCTCGCGGAGCGGCTTGGAAAGCATTCTCCGCAGAATGAACATGATAATAATCGCCAGTGCAAAACCGAAGATCGGGGAAGTGAGCAACGAGGTAAACAATTCCTGCGCTTTGGTCCAGTTAACGCCAGCCCCTTGTGTGTTTTCAGGCATGAATGTAAATGCAAGCCCTACACCTAAAATGGAGCCTATTAATGTGTGCGAACTGGAACTTGGCAAGCCAAAATACCAGGTCCCGAGGTTCCAGATAATGGCACTGAAAAGCAAAGAAAAAACCATAGCGGCGCTATGGTAGACATTCTGATCAATTAGTAATTCAACAGGAAGCAAATTGACAATTCCCATCGCAACGGCTATTCCACCAAGAAACACACCGCAGAAATTCATAAAACCCGACCAGATTACGGCTACATTGGGCTTTAATGAATTGGTATAAATAACAGTGGCAACGGCGTTGGCGGTATCGTGGAAACCATTTACAAACTCGAATGCACAGGCCGCTAAAATACTAAAAGCGAGGAGGATAAAAATGTCGGTTTCAAGACCAAACATAAAAGAAGAATATAGGTTTATTTAATAGGAGACAAAACTACTTATTCCTTCCCGATGCAATATTACCAAATTGTTAATTCAAGATCAGGAATAAGTAGTGCAGATTAAGCTGCCTCTTTATTGGCCAACTGGCCGCAAGCTGCGTCAATGTCTTTGCCGCGACTTCTGCGCACATGCACGGAAACGCCTCTATCTTCCAGAAAGGCTGCAAATTTATCTAATCGGTCTGCTTCTGTGTTTTTAAAATCAGCCTCCGCGATTGGGTTGTATTCAATGATGTTTACGCGGGCTGGGACACGTTTTGTAAATTCCCACAACTCTTTCGCGTCCTGCAGAGTGTCATTGAAATTGTTGAAAACAATATATTCGAACGTGATCCGGTTGCCTGTTTTCTTGTAAAAGTAATTTAAGGCCTCAGCCAGGTTATCCAGCGAATTGGACTCATTGATGGGCATAATCTGGTTTCTTTTCACATCATTGGCTGCGTGCAACGATAATGCAAGCCTGAACTTCACTTCGTCATCCCCCAGCTTTTTAATCATTTTGGCAATGCCCGCAGTTGAAACCGTGATACGTCTGGGTGACATGTTCAGACCTTCCGGAGATGTGATGTGTGCGATAGATTCCAGCACATTGGCATAATTAAGCAAAGGTTCGCCCATGCCCATATATACAATGTTGGTCAATGGTGCTTTGAAACTTCCTTCCGCTTGTCTCGCAATCGCTACGACCTGATCGTAAATTTCTCCCGCTTCCAGATTGCGTTTACGGTCCATATAACCCGTAGCGCAGAATTTGCACGTCAGCGAGCAACCCACCTGGCTGCTTACGCAAGCCGTCATGCGATCGGCCGCAGGGATTAAAACGCCTTCGACCAGATTGCCGTCAAAAAGTTTGAATGCAGATTTAATGGTGCCGTCGTTGCTTTGCTGTTGTTTGGCAATGTCCAGCGAATGTATGAGGAAGTGTTCGTTCAGTAACTGGCGTGTAGCGAGCGACAGGTTTGTCATTTCATCAAAAGAATGGGCAGATTTTTTCCAGATCCATTCAAATATTTGTTTGGCACGAAAACCTTTTTCTCCATGCGTTGCAAGCCAGCTTTTGAGCTGTTCAACGTCCATTTTCCGGATATCCTGCCTTTTATTAATTTCAATCATTATCTTCTATCCTGTTAGTCCAACGCACATAGCACTCGGACAATTTTTCTGCAAAGTTACTGAAACTCAACTACCGAACGTAACCTTAATGGAATTTCGAAAGTTCAAATGCGCGGATTTGATGCTGAGATTACGATTCCTCCGTGGTAACTTCCTCTTTATCATCGTCGGGTTTATCATCATCCAGATATTCTCGCTTCCATTCCTTAATTAACTCCGTCCCGGAGGGCATCAATGTGAGTGCTTTGGTGATCAGGTTTGGCGCAACGGGGACAACGAGCGGATAAAGATAAGTGTCGTCCGTCCTATGCGACGGGATTTTCACACCAATCGCATTCACAAGCCAAAAGAAAACACTGATCCCGAAAACCCAGGTCAGCACGCCAACCATCCCACCGGCCACACTGTCGAATGTTCCTAAAATAGAAAAACGAAGCGATCTTCGGATGGAATAACCAAATTGGTTTAACAGGAATATAGTAGGAAAGAAAATGGCCGAAAACCCAACATAAGGCAGGATTTTCTTGGCCACACTGTCACTGAAATAAGGCGTAAGAATTTCCATTCCCAACCCTAAGAATTTGAAACCTAAAATCATGGCGATCACAAGACCGGCAATGCCGATAATTTCGATCAAAAGTCCTTTGCGATAACCATGTAATGCTCCCCAAAGGAGCGGAAGAAGGATGAGAACATCCAATAATTTCATGCTAACAAGCTCTTTACCAAAGTTGAAACCACACGTCCGTCTGCCTGTCCTGCCAATTCTTTGGTTGCCACGCCCATTACTTTGCCCATATCCGCGGGTGAAGAAGCGCCTACACGGGTGATAATGTCCTGCAATTTAGCTTTCACCTCGTCCTCTGTAAGCTGTTTCGGCAGGAATTGCTCTATGATAGCCAGTTCAGCTTCTTCTTTTTCCAGCAGGTCCGGGCGGTTTTGTGATTTGTAAATGTCCGCCGACTCCCTGCGTTGCTTGGCTGCCTTCGTAAGCAGTTTAAGTTCGTCATCCGCAGTCAGTTCGCCTGTTGCGCCGCCTTTTGTTTCTTCTTCTAAAAGAATAAGCGACTTAATCGCACGCAAAGCCCGCAATGTATCCTGATCTTTGGCCCGCATAGCATCCTTAATGCCTGATTCGACGTCTGTTTTTAGTGACATATGTTTTTAATTTTGAATGACTGAATGAGTGAATGAGTGAATGGTTTTAATTTTGGCCGAATTTAAATTCGCCAATTGGGCTGCAAAGTTAATCGAAACCTTATAAATTGTCCTATCCAGCGCAACGGCGCACGCACATTCAGCGCAGCGGCGCCCACACTTCGGTGCAGCGGCGCCCGCTCATTCACTCATTCAAAATTACTCTCATGACCCGATTAAGCGTTAACATTAATAAAATCGCAACTCTCCGTAATTCCCGCGGTGGTGATAATCCTAATGTGCTGAAAGTGGCGCTGGATTGCGAGCGGTTTGGTGCCCAGGGCATAACGGTGCATCCGAGGCCCGGATGAGCGGCATATCCGTTATCAGGATGTTTACGATTTGAAAGAGGTCGTGACTACTGAATTCAACATTGAGGGAAATCCGTCAGAAAAAAAATTCGTTGAACTCGTTCTGGCGAACAGACCGGATCAGGTGACGCTTGTGCCAGACGCGCTGGGCGCGATTACTTCCAATGCAGGCTGGGATACAATCACGAACAGAAGCGAGCTCACCGATTTGATCCAAATATTTAAATCTGCCAATATCCGGGTTTCGGTATTTGTGGACCCGGACGAGCGAATGGTGGAAGGCGCAAAAATTTGCGGCGCCGATCGTGTGGAACTTTACACGGAGCCTTATGCCGCATATTATTTCGAAAACCGGCAAAAAGCCGTGCTGCCATTTGTATTGGCGGCCGAAAAAGCGCGAGAAGTGGGGCTGGGCCTAAATGCAGGGCACGATCTTAGCCTGGATAATCTGCATTTTCTGAAACAAAGCATTCCCTGGATGGATGAAGTTTCCATCGGTCATGCTTTGATTTCAGATGCGCTTTATTTGGGATTGGAAAATACGATCCAAATGTATCTGCGAGAATTGGAGTTGTAGCTGGCGTTGGAAGACTTGAAGACTTGCTAAGTCTCCAAGACTTAGCAAGTCTTCAAGTCTTCCAACGCCGCACTACCACCCAGTCCGATATTCTCTCTTCACAAACTGATTTGCAACGTCAAAGTTGGTGATCTTCATATTGGCGCCGTCCCAGATGAGCTTTTGTCTCCCCGGAAATTCAAATCCGCCTTTTCCGTCGGCTTTGGGCTCACGGTGCAGGTAAGAACGCACGGCAAGATTTCCCATTAACACAATCTCTGTCAAAGGCCCGGACTCTTCAAATGCAGAACTTGTGTAAGCACCATGGCCTTTTTTGCAAGCTTGTACGAATTGCTGCTGATGTCCTTCCGAGCCACCAGGAACCAATGCGCGTGGTTTTATATTGGGTCTGACTGTTTCAAATTTCTTTTCGGGCCATAAACGCGGATTATTCCCAAACATTTCTGCGCTCAAAATTCCTTTTGTTCCCGTAAACAGCATACCGCCGTCAACGCTTCCGAAAACGGTTTTATAATCGCAGCCTTCCGGCAATTGCGGGCGCATGCCGCCGTCGTACCAGGAGAAATTAATGTCCTTACCCGGCGTTTTTGAAGCGAATTTCATGTGAATGGATGCGGATGGCGGGGCAACGTCATCGAAAAATGCCTGCTCGAAAAAGTCGGCATAAACAGAGCCTACGCTGCATTCCACCGAGGTTGGATAGCCCAGTTTCAATGCGCGGAACGGCACGTCGATGAAGTGGCAGCCCATATCGCCCAATGCGCCCGTGCCAAAGTCCCAGTAACCGCGCCACCTGAACGGCATGTACGCTTCGTGGTAATCACGTTTCGGAGCAGTTCCCAGCCAAAGGTCCCAGTCCACTCCTTCCGGAACGGGCTGCGATTCGCCTTTGTCTTTGGGTGATTTTACGCCTTGCGGCCAAACCGGCCTGTCGGTCCATACTTCAATTTGATGCACATCACCGATAATGCCGGATTGCACCAATGCTTCCGTTTGCCTGGTGCCATCGCTGCTGCTGCCCTGGTTGCCCATTTGGGTTACAACTTTATATTTTTTGGCTGCGTTTGTAAGGTTTCGCGCTTCCCAAATATCTTTGGTTAATGGTTTTTCAATATATACATGCTTTCCCAGCTCCATAGCGGCCATTGCAATCGGAAAATGCATGTGATCAGGCGTGGTAACAATAACGGCGTCCACGTTCCTGGCTTCCTTTTCGAGCATTTTCCGGTAATCCTTATAATAAGGTGCATTTGGAAATTGCTTGCGGTATTTTACGGCCTGGCGGTCGTCTACGTCACATAATGCGACAATGTTATCTGCGCCTTCATTATAAGCCAGCCTTATATTCGTATCTGCTTTTCCACCGCAGCCCACAGCCGCAATGTTTAGCTTGTCGCTGGGGGCAATGTATCCTTTTCCCAAAACATGACGCGGGACAATCATGAAAGTCCCCGCTGCCAGCGCGCCGGCTTTTAAGAAGTCCCTGCGTTTAATGTCAGTTTCGCTCAGCACTTTTTGCTTTTCCATAACATGTCATGATTTTGGTTTTGGTAAAAAAATATAACCGCCAGGAGTGAAAAGGAAGTGCTTTGGGAAGACTACTATTTTCCACCAAAAGTTTCGGCGATTTTCATGGCCACACCCATATCGCCATCGATTTTAAGTTTGCCCGTCATATAAGCCATCATGGCATTCAGGTCGCCGTCGATGAGTTTAAGTGCATTTTTTGTAGAAACTTCAAACGTGCAATCTGCTTCCAGGTCATCATTCGTCACGGAATTAGGAACTGATTTGCTATCGATAAACACATTGCCTTCTTCCGTTTTGAACTTAACCGTGGCATTAAGGCCGCTGTCGGTTCCCAGGATATTTTTAACGCGATCGGTCAGAATTTGTAAGCTCATAACAGTTGGTCTTTGGGTTGTTGTAATATTTTCGGACTAAAAATGACAAATGTATGTTCCCTTATAAGAATATTCAAATGGCTTTGGTGTTTTCAGCTAAAACCACAAATTTTACATCCTTCATCAGAAAATCCTGCTGATATTATTTACTACCAAATGAGTGAAACAGTAAATCGCCCTACGTTCCTTACCATATTATGTATCCTGACTTTTATGAGCTCCGTTTCTGGTCTCTGGACCCAATCGGAAAGGTTATGGAACCCTGAGATCATGGCCGATAAAACCCGCGAAACATTTGAAAGCGTGCGCGAAAACCTTGAAAATCAGGCAAGTACTGCGGATACAAAGACCATGGACAAGATGTTCGAAGCTGTAATTGAGCAAACGACGGCCGGGTCGATCAAAACCGGGGCCATCATTATGCTGATCTTCGAATCTCTCTCTTTATTCGCGGCCTATTTAATGTGGAATCTCGACAAAAGAGGATTCTACCTATATATGGGCGGGATTGCCGTTGCATTTCTTTTACCGCTTTTTCTGATAGGTGGCTGGTTGGGGGCTATTACATCTATGGCTGGGGTCTTCTTCAGTATTTTTATGCTAATAATGTATGCTTTCAATTTGAAACACATGCAATAAGCATAACCTCTTGCATTCCACGAAGAAAAGATTTTATTTTGCGGACTAATTTGAATCGAGAAAATGGCTTTAATTACAAAAATCAGAGAAAAATCCGGGATCGCTGTGACGGTTATCGCGATCAGTTTAATTCTTTTTATGGTGGGGGGCGACTTAATGGGCCCAAATTCCATGCTTGGGGGAGGAAATGACCAGACTGTTGGTGAAATCGCCGGCAAAGAGATCAACATTAAAGACTTCCAGTCCCGCGTTGACGGCTTCCGCCAAAATTATGAAGCGCAATCGGGACGCAGTTTGAACGAAAATGAACTGGCTTCGCTGAGAGATCAGGCGTGGAACCAGTTTGTGGTTGATATTGCCTACAAAAAAGAATTTGAAGATCTTGGACTGACTGTTACTGACCAGGAATTGGTTGATATGGTTCAGGGTAACCACATAAGCCCATCGATTCTGCAAGCTTTTTCTGATCCTACCACTGGTAAATTTGACAAAAACGCCGTTGTTAACTATCTGAAAAATCTTAAAACACTTCCTGTTGAGCAACAAAAATCATGGGAGAATTTTGAGAAAAGCCTTCGTGAAGAGCGCACACGTGCCAAATATGAAAACATGCTGAAACTTTCGACTTACATTCCGAAAGCACAAGCTGAAAAAGAATATGTAGCCCAAAACAGCAAAGCAACATTGCGTTACCTGTATGTGCCCTATTTCTCGGTTGTTGATACGACGATTAAAGTTACAGACAAGCAACTTGAAGATTATCTGGGCGCGCATCGCACCGAATATAAAGGAACCGATACACGTTCAATCGAATACGTTACTTTCCCGGTTCAGCCTGCCAAAGACGACAGCGCTGCATTATATACTGAAATCAAAGAACTTGCGCGTGGCCTGGCCACAGCGCAGAATGATTCAGCTTTCGCAAGCATGAATTCAGACATTCCGTTGCCGATCAATATGTCATTGGGAACCATGTCTGACCAGTTGAAAGAAGCTGTAAAAACATTTGTTCCGGGCGGCGTTTACGGTCCTTACCGCGAAGGCAACACTTATTATATCTACAAATACGGCGGAACGCGCGTTGATACGGTTGCTTCCGCAAGAGCAAGCCACATTTTGATCCGGGCTGAAAACCAATCCGATTCCGCAAAAGCGGCAGCTCGTACGAAAGCAGAAGGAATTCTTGCTCAGATTCGTGCGGGTGCCAACTTCGAAGCATTGGCAGCAACCACAAGTGCTGATCCACAGTCTGCACAACGTGGCGGTGACCTTAACTATTTCCAGAACAATGGCCAAATGGTTAAGCCGTTTGAAGAAGCGGTTTTCTCGGCAACTGCTCCGGGCTTGATCCCGAGATTGGTAGAAAGCCAGTTTGGTTTCCACATTATCAAGGTTACCGATCCAAAATCAAACACATTGTACCGCATTGCAGCCATCGGAAAAACGATTGCCCCAAGCCAGGCAACACGTGACGAGGCTTACAGAAAAGCGGACGAGTTTGCGAATACGGTAAAAACAAAAACTGAATTTGATGAAGCTGTTAAGAAAAATAAAGCATTGGTAGTAGCCAACGCCAACCGCATTCCTGAATCTGCAACGAACATTAATGCCATTCAAAATGGCCGTGATATTGTAAGATGGGCATTCAAGGATGATTCAGACATTAACGAAGTTTCTCCGGTTTTTGAAACAGAAGAACAATATATCGTAGCTGTGTTGGTTGGCAAGTCTGACGCGAAGGATGTAAAAGTTGCTGACTTCCGCGACGAATTGACAACCAAAGTGCGTAATCAGATCAAGGCGGAGCAAATCACTGCGAAGCTGAAAGGCGCAACGGGCGACCTTCCTGCAATCGCGGCTAAATATGGCGCAGGCGCATTGGTTGAAAACGCAACAGACATTTCACTTGCAACCGGTTTCTTAACCAGCGCAGGATTCGATCCGATTGCATTGGGCAAAGCATTTGGCTTGAAACCAGGTCAGAAATCAGGTGTTTTCACCGGCGAGAATGGTGTATTCATCATGGAATTGGTTAGCAAAACGGAAGCACCAAAAGTTGCTGACTACACGCAATACAAGACGCAGCTGACGCAATCGCTGGAAAGCCGCATGTCTTATCTTGTGAACGAAGCCATCCGCGAAAACGCGAAAATCGAAGACCGCCGCGCGAAGTTCTTCTGAGCAATTCAAAATTTTTATCAAAAAAGAGGAGCAGAAATCATTTCTGCTCCTCTTTTTATTTTCACTGCAAATAATTCAGAAAAAAGTGATAGTATTGCAGCATGAAATGTCAATCTTACACTTATTAATAAATCACAATGAGCATCTTACTCGGAGAACAGGAGTATTTCAAAGGAATCGGGAAAATCGCATTTGAAGGTCCTGAAACAGACAATCCACTGGCTTATCGCTTTTACGACGAAAACCGGATCATAGCAGGCAAAAGCATGAAGGACCACCTTCGCTTCGCTGTTGCTTACTGGCATACATTCTGTGGCTCGGGACTTGACCCATTTGGCGGACCAACACTTTTTTATCCATGGGACAAAAAAGCAGATGCCGTTGACCGTGCAAAAGACAAGGCTGATGCTGCATTTGAATTTATCACCAAATTAGGCGTTCCTTACTATTGCTTCCACGACCTGGACGTTGTGGATTATGACGACGACGTGAAGACAAACGAAAAGCGTTTGCAGACATTGACGGCTTATTTGGGTGAAAAGCAAAAAGAATCCGGCGTAAAATTGCTTTGGGGAACAGCTAATCTGTTCAGCCATCACCGTTATATGAACGGCGCTTCTACCAACCCTGACTTCGATGTGCTTACACATGCGGGTGCTCAGGTGAAAATGGCTTTGGATGCAACCATCGCGTTAGGCGGAGAAAATTATGTATTCTGGGGCGGTCGTGAAGGTTATATGACCTTGCTGAATACAGATATGAAGCGTGAGCAGGAGCACTTTGCACAGATGCTTAAACTTTCTGTGGCCTATGCACGTGCCAACGGTTTCAAAGGCAAGTTCTTCATTGAGCCAAAACCTTGTGAGCCTACTAAACACCAGTATGACTACGATGCAGCAACCGTTATCGGTTTCCTTCGTCAGCACGACCTGCTGGGTGACTTTGCACTAAACCTGGAAGTGAACCATGCTACATTAGCAGGACATACATTTGAGCACGAATTGCAAGTGGCAGTGGATGCAGGAATTTTGGGTTCTATTGATGCAAACCGTGGTGACTATCAAAATGGCTGGGATACAGACCAGTTCCCGAATGACATTGCAGAATGGACAAAAGCATTGCTGGTAATCCTCAAAGGTGGCGGGTTGCAAGGCGGTGGTATCAACTTCGATGCAAAACGTCGTCGTAACTCCACCGACGTTGAAGACGTATTCCACGCACACATCGGCGGAATCGACACGGTTGCGAGAGCATTGATCGTTGCAGACAAAATCATCCAAAACGGTGAATACGAGAAGATCCGCACGGATCGCTACGCCAGCTTCGACGGCGGTAAAGGTGCAGAATTCGAGAAAGGACAATTGAAACTGGAAGATCTATTTGACCTGGCTGCAAGCAAAGGCGAGCCTGCAACTATTTCTGGAAAGCAGGAATATTTGGAGAATTTGATAAATAGATTTATCTGATCTACTTGATGAGCCCGAGCTCACTCACTTTGCCAGCGTAAATGCTTTTATGCTTGTCAGCCTGAGCGGAGACGAAGGCGCGCTACTCCTTGGTAACGTGCCTTCGTCTCCGCTCAGGCTGACAAGTGTTTGGGCGCTCAGCTGACAAGCAACGTCTTACTCCTCACTCAACTCCTTATTAATAGCGACAATCCGTTGCTGGACTTCTTTCTGCACAGTTTCGAGGCGTTTATCTTCCATGGGTTTTGCCATTTCCAGAATGTTTGCCTGTAATAGATCACGTTCTTTGATCGCTTTATCCATTTTGGCCGTCAGACGTTTTTTTGCATCTCCATCGGCAGATTTTATCTTATCGTTAAGCTTCGCTACGCGCTCCTGTAATTTCGTTTCTTCTTTTTTCAGTGAGGCCAAATATTCCTGCTGCTTTTCGTTGAGCTTCTGGTTCGCCTCCAGCAGATCTTCTTTTACATCGGCCATGTCGGTTGTATCCGAAGTGTTTGCAACTTCCTGACTGGCTTCGTCGGCGGTTTCCAGTGCTTTCTCTTCTGCGTTTGCTAATTCTTTTCTGTCTTTGTCTGCGCCTGAGTTACAACCAACGAGCAAAGCACCCGCGGCGATCGCGAAATTTGCAAAAACAATTCTGATTATCTTCTTCATATTAGATCAAGTTTGGTGATGATAGTCGGAACGGGTAAAATACAATGCCAGCAACAAAGAAGCCGCTGAAAATTTCCAGCGGCTTACGTATTTAGTATGCTTAACTATTTACCTAAATGCTTTAATTCTCAGGTCCTCACTGCTCAATATCCGTTGTTCTGACGCAGATTCGTGTTGTTACGGATTTCAGCAGTTGGGATAGGGAACAGCAATTCCCTTTCTGTTACGGTTGGTCCATAAGTGAATTTGTGACCCACATAGTTTTCAAACGTCTTGGTTTTTACGTTGAATGCTTTCCGCAATCTAACCATATCAAACCACGTGATGTTCTCAAAGCACAGCTCGTGCCAACGTTCCTTCCAGATCGCCTCACGTAATTTATCTTTTGCCAAACCGGCTAATACAGGCAATTGTGCCCGTGTCCTTATCGCATTTACTGCCTCTAAAACTTTTGCAGACGGGCCACTTGCTTCGTTGGCGGCTTCGGCATATGTCAGTAAAACGTCAGCATACCGGATTACCGGCCAGTTGAGGTCACTGTTTGCAGTGCTGGTTTGCGCTACGTTATCAAAATGTTTGTAGATAAAATAGCCACCCAAATCCACGGCTTTTGTCCGGTCGGCTTCATTGGTAAATTTGGTAAAGAAAAATTGCTTTTCCTTGGCGCGCAAATCAGCCGCATCGTACGACTGCACAAAATCCGAAGTCGAGTAAATCCCGCCCGTTTCATCCGAATACTGTGAGATATTCTTGTTGTAAGGAATGATAGAAACTTGCCAGTTGGAGGGAATGAGCTGCGTGCGGAACTGGATCATGAAAATGTTTTCGTCCACATTCTTTTTAGCAGGATCATGCAAGTCATTATAGGAAGCAAATAATTTGAACTGCTTCGAATCGATCACCTCGGCAGCTTTCGTAGCGGCCAACTGATAATGTGAGGCCCCTTTTTGCAATGGAAACCCTGCCATAGTAAGATAAACCTGCGAAAGCAGCGATTTCACCGCACCCATGCTCACTTTGCCTGAAACATCAGTCCAAGGCAAACCGGATGCTTCTGCAACCTTTAAATCCTCCACGATCAGGTTATACACATCCTCTGCTGGCGCGGCGGTTGGCTTCAATTGATCGGATGTAAGATCCACGGGCTTGGTCACCAGCGGAATGTTGCCAAACATGCGCACCAAATTGAAATAATAAAAAGCTCTCAGGAAACTTGCTTCACCAACGAGCATTTTCGCCTCCGCAGTATTGATAGCCGGGATATTGGGTATTTTTTCGATAGAAAGGTTGGCGTTGGCAATGCCCCTGTAATAGGCAGCCCAATAAGTCTGGCTGTATCCGTTATCAGAAGTATTCCTCAAATCTTTGACAAAATAGCTGTTGACAGCCTGCCCAAGATCCGTTCCGGCCAGTCCGGTTGCAAATTCGGTCATCATCCACGCACCTCCGCCAAATCCGCTTGCAAGCGGCTCCCGCAAACTTGCATAAATGGAATTGACTGCACTACGGCCTTGTGCAGGAGTAGTAAAATAGCTGTCGGTTGTGAAATTGCTGGGATCCGATTCGTCCAGAAAATCATTGCAACCAGTGGCCCAAAACATACTCACCACAGTGGTGAACAGTGCGATTTTTTTTGATATACTATTCATATAATGATTCAGAATAAAGGTCAAGATTTACAAACCAATGTTGAGTCCTAGCATAAATACCCTTGGCTTCGGATAATCGTACAATCCAAATCCCTGGTCGAATGGAGAACCTGAATTGGAAACTTCGGGGTCGTAACCTTTGTATTTGGTTGTGACGAAAAAGTTCTGAACTGATCCATAAATTCTCAGGCGGTCCAGTTTAAGCTTAGAAACCGTTGACGCCGGGAATGAGTAGGCAAGCAACAGGTTACGTCCGCGGATGAAGGAACCATCCGTAACTTTGTGGCTGTCGTTGTTGGTGTCATAGCCTGCATTGATCGGCCGGACCTGTGCGATCGGCGTATTCTGGTTAGTCTCCGTCCAGGCGTTCAACACAGTTTTATAACTGTTGGCAATGCCTTGTCTGTCTTCTGCTGAGTGGATACTCCTGTCGAGCACGTCATTTCCGTACATATATTGCAAATCTACCGTTAGCGACCAGGCTTTGTACTGGAATGTGTTGAGGAATGTTCCAAAACCATCAGGAATACCCTTTCCAATAATCGCCCGGTCCAGGTCATTGATCGCTCCGTCTTCATTCAGGTCCGCGTACTTCACGTCACCCGGCAGTTCTCCGTAACTTTTTGCCAGATCTGCCTCACCAGTGGACCAAGTTCCCAGATTCACCCTTCCGAAAAATGAACCCACCGGCTCGCCAACCCGGATCACCGTGGCTCCCGAGAAAATATCGCTGCCGCCGGACAATGCTAGCACTTTGTTTTTATTTACAGAAATATTGAAAGTCGTATTCCATGAGAAATCACCCGCTTTAATGTTAGTAGAGTTCACTGCAAACTCAACCCCCTTGTTTTCCATGCTTCCGACATTGGTGAAAATGCTGCTGTAACCGCTGCTTAAAGGAAGCGGCGCATCAAGAAGCATTTCATTCACTTTTCTCCGATAAAGGTCCAGTTCAAAGCTCAGCCTGTTTGAAAACAAGCCTAATTCTATACCCAAGTCAACCTGTTGCGTTTTTTCCCATTGCAGGTTCGAGTTTGACATCCGGCTGATACCCGTGCCAATGGCGCGGTTGCCGCCGAAAATCACGCTGTAATCGATCACATTCGCAATATTGTTGGTCATACCAGCCAACGCGCGGTAAGCAGGAATTTCCGAGTTACCCGTAGCGCCATAGCTCGCCCTGATTTTAAGGTTTGAAATTGCAGCGCTCGATTTCAGGAATTCTTCCTCGGATACACGCCAGGCAAGGGCCGCCGATGGAAAGAACGCATACCGGTTAGCATCCCCGAATTTGGAAGATCCATCGATCCGGCCCGTGAAGGTTACCAGATATTTATCCATCAGGCTATAATTAAGCCTTGCAAAGTAAGAGTTGAGCCCATAAGCCTGCGCATTGGAAGTTGGGGCCAGTGCAGTTGCTCCCGCTCCAAGGTTATTGAACTGAAAATAAGTGTCCGTGAAATTCTGGCTTCTGGCAAGATTATCAAACCGGTCCACATGCTGCCATGACAAACCCAGCATCGCATTGACCGAATGGATTTTTCCAAAATCTCGAACATACGTCAAGTAGTTTTCAAATTGCCATGAATTGAAACGCCTGTTCTGAACAGAGGCATCACCATTATTTGAAATGTACTGCAAGCCAGCCGCAGCAAAATAATCCTCACGCTGATTGATCACGTTGGTTCCTACTGTCGAGCGGAAATCCAGGCCTGGTGCAAGGCTGATTGTGGCGTACATGTTTCCGAGCATTGTCTGTGTTCTCAGGTATGACAACCGCTCTGCTCCTACGCGCAATGGGCTGTCACCGCCTTCCATTCCGGGATAATCCCTGTTGCTCGCCCATTTTCCGTCCGGATATTTAACCGGGATAATTGGTAAAGCTTCCAGCACCTGGCGCATGGCTGTTATACCACCACCGCCTAATTGGTCAATTTGCTTTTCATTTTGATCGGTGTAGCCCAGGGTTCCACCTACTTTTAGCCAGCTTTTGATCTGACTATCGAATACAAATCTTCCTGCAAACCTTTTTTGCCATGATTCGCGCACGATCCCGTTTTCGTTCCGATAGTTCAGAAATGCCCCGTAGCTTCCTTTTTCACTTCCGCCTGTTAAGCCGAGTTGATGGTTTTGCGTAAATGCTTTTTGGAATGTTTCATCCTGCCAATCCGTGTCATAAAGCGGGTTGCCGCTGGCATCAAACAGCAGCGGATTGGTACGTTTGAGCTTGGGATCAGTGTATTTGGTTCCTGTCGCCCAGCCCACCGGATCGAATTTTGCAGCATTGACATAAGCCTGCTCTTCGACAGCCAAAAATTCTTTCGAATTCAAAACAGGCAGTTTTTTAGGTGCTACGCCAATGGAAAAGTCCGTATCATAAGTAACTTTGCCGCCGCCTGAAGTTCCGCGTTTAGTTGTCACAAGGATCACCCCGTTCGCACCCCTGGCACCATAAATAGCAGTTGAAGAGGCATCTTTCAAAACTTCAATGGAAGCAATGTCGTTCGGGTTAATGTAATCAATGGGTGTGCTTCCGTTAGCAAGGTCCACTGCATTTAAAATCACTCCGTCGATAACATAAAGCGGGTTATTGGAAACGCTGATCGAACTCGCTCCACGGATACGAATATTGGCCCGGCCACCCGGACGACCAGAGTTGGAAGAAACATTCACACCGGCAATACGACCTGAAAGCCCCTGGTTCAGGGACGATGCCGGGCGTTCCTGTAAAACTTCGCCCTTGATCGTTCCGACAGCGCCGGTAAGGTCAGACTTTTTTACAGTCCCATAACCCACAACAATAATTTCATCAAGTGCGTTTTCGTCCGGCAGCATAGCCACGTCGATAGTTGACTGGCTTCCTATTGTCACTTCCTGCGATTTATAACCTACAAAACTCAAAACAAGCACATTTTGAGCTCCTCCATCCGGAATGTCCAGGGTAAACTCGCCGTTTGCACCTGTTGAAGTCCCACGCTGGGTTCCTTTCAGAACCACACTGACACCTGGTAAGCCAGCGCCCGCTTCATCAGCCACCTTACCTTTTATCGTACGGTCGATAGCTGCTGACTGCGCACCTAATGCGGCGATAACCGGCTCATTACTAACGCTCTGCTCAGGCAGTGCACTGGTTTCTTTTCCTTCCTCCTTTACAGGAGCCGCTTCTTTCGCTTTTACTTCTGTAATTACAAAAGTGTTTTTTCTTGTCTTTTTGTAGGTCAAACCATTCTGTTGCAGCAATAGGCTGAGATTCTTTTCAAGGGACTGATTAAAATCCAGCGAACCGGGCGCAACATTGACAGATCGAACAAGACGGTCTTCAAATATGATTTCCACCCCATAATGTTTCTGCAAATCCAGCAGTACATTTTTTAACTTCATTTCTTGACCAAAAGCATTATGCTGTCTGGTGGGAATGGAGGCATAAGCGATAATCTGGGAGTGGGCAACCAGCGAAGATTGCGTCATCAGCACAATCCCGATCGCTGCCCATTGCTTAGCTGATAGCGTTATATTCATAGTGAATTGATTTAGGTTTTATTGGTTTTTTAAAAGGATCGTATCTCCGATTTGCTCAGTTTTCATGTCGAGAACCTCTGAAATTGTCTTCAAAAGCTCATCAGCATTCTTCGTTTTGAAATTTCCCGTAATGGTCCGCTGTGCCATTTCGCCATTCGAAAGCTTCACTTTCTGTCCAAAATTCTCGTCAATCATTGCCACGATGTCTTTCACAGATGTAGCATTAAAAACATAGCGTTGCTCCTTCCAGGTGGCAAATGTGCTGGTATCCTGCTTCCTGGCCAGCTTCACCGCTCCCGCGTGGTCTACCACGGCCAAGTCGCCGGGCTCCATCATTACTTCCTTACGCTCATTGTTTTGAGAATAATCAATGCGGACACTGCCGCTTTTCAAAGCAACCTTTGTTCCCCTCGGGCGGGCGAAAACAGAGAATGTTGTTCCCAGTACTTCCACTTGAAAATCGTCCGAAGTCTTAACTACAAACCGCTTATGGTCAATCGTGTGGCTCACCGAAAACTCCGCTTCACCCTGCAAAACCACATTCCTGACCGCATCGTCAAAGCCAAATCTGGGGACTTTCAGCTTCGAGTTGGAGTTAAGCGCAACGCGGCTGCCGTCTTCCAGGTAAACGTCCGTCGTTTGTCCATAGGCAGTCTGGTAGGTTTTGTACTGTAGCGGATCCCGAAACCACCAGCCAAAACCTGCAAAGAATGTTACCGAAGCAGCCATCAGCCAGAAACTGTTGGAGCGGGTGGAGAAAAAGTTGGGTCGGGGATTTTGGATTGCTGATTTTGACGTCTCAGCCGTTGGCTCAATGTCTGTTTCCAGACGGTGCAGCAAAAATTTGATAGCGGCATCCTGGTCCGGAACAAACTGGGGGGTTCTTGTCTCGTATTCCATCAGCCATTGGTTGAAAGTCTCCGTATTCTCTTTTTCACGGATCCAATCTTCTACCAGACGTCGTTCCAGCGGATTGGCTCGTCCTGCCAGATACTCGAACAGTGTATATTTTGATAAAATTGTTTTCATAGCATTTTCAGTTCGACGTGTAACTATGGCTCATTTGCAAGCCTGATCACCCTATTTTAGATGAAGCTCAACAGTGTGAGCCCGGCTGAAATCATCCATTCACCATGCAGCGCAAGTCGCAGGTGTTTTAAGGCTTTGGAAATGTGCACTTCCACTGTTTTGGGTGATATATGAAGCTCGTCCGCGATCTCGTGATATTTTTTATTCTCAAAACGGCTGAGCAAGAACACTTTCTGGCATTGCATCGGCAGGCGGGCAATGACTTCATTTATTTTCAGAAAGAGATTATTGTAATGGATCTCAGCATCCGGCTGCTGATGATATGTTGAAATGGTATTTTCCTCATCGGCTTCCAGCGTGGCCATTTTCCCGAACTCTCTACGCATATACGTATAACATTCGTTTCGCACCGACCTGAAAAGATAGCTCGTATAAGACGATGTAATGTTCTCATAAGCCTTGGTCCTGTAAAATTGGAAGAACACTTCACTAACCAGATCTTCGGCGATCTGTTTGGAATACACAAATCGTACTGCGTGACTGCAAAGCGGGTTGTAATAACGTCTGAACAGCAATTCCAGGCCTTTTCCAGGATTTTGTTCGAATGCTGCCTTTAAGAAAACGGCAGAATCGATTTCAGTAACACTACTCTTCCCTTCTTCCTGTAAAGGAGACACAAATGTACTTGTGCGCTTTGATTCCCGGTTAAGCAAAGGATCGTGCATCGAGTCTTTATTTAATGTAATAATTAAAAGACTTTTTTGTACTCGAATCCCCTTAGTGTTAACTAAAAAAAACCAAAACTTTTTAAATCGTCTGATTGCAGCATTAGATGCCACAAAAAAAACCGCCACTGTTGGGTGACGGTTTTCTGTATAAGTTTTTGTATTACAAGTTCTTCGCTTTCATTTCCTTAACTGCATAGTCAACAGCGCGCGCCGACAAGGCCATGTAAGTCAATGACGGGTTTTGTGTAGACGTGGAAGTCATGCAAGCGCCGTCAGTCACAAAAACGTTTTTGCAGGCATGCAGCTGGTTCCATTTATTCAGCACGGATGTTTTCGGGTCCTTGCCCATTCGGGCGCCGCCCATTTCATGAATGTCATTGCCGGGATTTCTGTGTCCGTCATGTGATTTTACATTCTTAAAACCAGCTTGCGTAAACATTTCGCTCACCTGCTCAATGTAATCCTTGATCATCTTCTCATCATTGTCGTCATAACCCACATTGATTTTCAACATTGGCATGCCGAACGGATCTTTCTGTGTTTTGTCGAGCGCGACATAACTGCTTTCTTTTGGAATGGTTTCGCCCATCATGTGCGATCCTACGCTCCAGTTGCCATATTTCGTTTCCAAGAGTCCGGCTTTCAGAGATTCACCCAAACCGTTTCTTTCGTTATAAGTCTGACGGTTGGCACCAAAGCCGGCCGCATAACCTCTCAGAAAGTCGGTTTCTTGCTTGTGAACATTCCGGAACCTCGGAATGTAGCCGCTGTTGGGGCGTCTTCCATCGGTTGTTGAGTCAAGAAATCCTTCGTATTCTCCTGAAATACTGGCGCGGTAATTGTGAAAGGCAACATATTTTCCAAGCACGCCGCTATCATTGCCCAAGCCATTCGGGAAGCGGGATGATGTAGAGTTAAGCAAAACCAGATTGCTGTTCAATGCAGCTGCATTAAGGAAGATAATGTCGGCATAAAATTCCATCATCTCCTTTGTGTTGGCATCAATTACCCGCACGCCTGTTGCCTTATGCTTTTTATCATCATAAATAATCGAATGCACCACAGAATGCGGACGCAATGTCATATTCCCCGTTTTCATCGCCCAGGGAATCGTGGATGAGTTACTGCTAAAATAACCTCCAAACGGACATCCCCGCTCACAGATCGTCCTATGCTGGCATTTCGCACGGCCCTGATCCAGGTGAATTTGCTGCGGATCGGTAATGTGCGCTGCACGTCCTATAATGATATGACGGTCCTTATATTGCTTTGATACGGATTCTTTGAAGTATTTCTCAACACAATTCAGATCATGCGGCGCAAGAAATTCGCCATCAGGCAATGTGTCAATGCCATCCTTGTTTCCGGTTATGCCCGCAAATTTCTCAACATGGCTGTACCAGGGCGCAATGTCATCATATCCGATCGGCCATTCAACAGCGAACTTATCGCGTGCCGGGCCTTCGAAATCATACTTGCTCCAGCGCTGCGTCTGGCGTGCCCATAGCAGCGACTTTCCGCCCACCTGATAACCACGGATCCAGTCAAACGGCTTTTCCTGAATGTAGGGATGCTCATTATCCTTTGCAAAAAAGTGCGCAGATGATTCTTTGAAATTATAGCATCTGGCCGCAATGGGGTTCGCGTCGGTGATTTCTTTGGGAAGCCTTTCGCGGTGCTCAAATTCCCACGGCATCATGTTCGTCGTAGGGTAATCCTTAATGTGCTGCACATCACGCCCGCGTTCCAGCACCAATGTCTTCAATCCTTTTTCAGTCAGCTCCTTTGCAGACCAGCCGCCACTGATTCCTGAGCCAATTACGATGGCATCATAGGTGCGGGCTTTTGTACTATCTATATTAAAATTCGCCATAGTTTTTTTGAGAGATAGGAAGGAACTCCTAGCCTTTTGTGACCGGAACGCAGCCGTGGTAACGTGCAGGGATCATTTCATAATGGGTCAAATTGGTCATCACATATTCAGATGACATATAACCTTGAATCGTCAGGTTTTTGACCATTCCTAAAAACGCTTTTTGGCCAGTATCGCTACCCTTGTCAATGTCCTGCAATAACTGCATCCGCTGCTCTTTGCCCGCATCTGAATATGATTTACCAAAACGCTGAATGCTTTGTTCGTCCAGATTGGAAACGCCGCTTTTAAGGCTGGCCTGCGCTTTGCTGTCGTAGCAATCTGTCACCATTTTTTGCACAAAACCGCCTACGCCCAGTTCACCCGCTCCCGGTGTGTCCGTTTTCGGAATGATGGTTTCCACCATGGCTGCCAGAATTTTCGATTGGTCGGCTGTAAGCAATGTGCCTTTTTCCAAAGTGCTTTTGCTCCATCCGGATGCCCATGCAGGCAGTCCCGCCATTGCGCCCACGGCCATTGCCATGCTTTTTAGCGCCACGCGTCTTTCCATTTCTTATTTATTTAATGTTGTTATTAGGATTTTCTAAAACTTATTCCTCCAAAAAATCAAGGTCTCTGCCATGCGTTTCGGGGATCGTCAGAATACAGAAAAGGCCAATTGCGAAGCAAATTACTCCCACCAGCGCACCTGAATCGATGACTGAAAATGCATCTTTAAAAGTAGCAAATAATGTAGTCATAACCACTACGGTTCCACGCACCATATTGGGGACGGTTGTGGCGGCCGTGGCGCGTAAATTTGTTCCAAATTGCTCTGCCCCAATCGTTACGAACATGGCCCAATAACCGATTCCAAACCCCAGCAATGCTGCCACGCCATAAAATGTTGACACCGATTTAATTCCGGCATACAAATAAACTACGCTCCATACCAACGTAAATAACATTAGATAAAATACAGCCTTCTTCCGGGATTTCAAAAAATGACTCAGAAACCCGCTGCACAAGTCCCCTATGGACAAGCCAACATAACACCACATAATGGATAAGCCTGGTTTTACAGCCTCGTCAATGTTAAGCGCTTTGCCGAATTCATTGCTGAAAGTGGCCAGGATCCCAATCACAAACCACGTTGGAAGCCCGATCCCGATGCATTTGAGATAACGAGACAGTCTGTCTTTACTCGTAAAAAGTGAAAAGAAATTACCTTTCTGGACATGTTTTTGATTCTTAATATCCTTGAAAATCCCTGATTCAAAAACACCGATCCTAAGCAAAAGTAATGAAATCCCTAAGCCACCACCGATAAAATAAGCATAGCGCCAATCGAAAAACTCAACTGTAAAATAGGCCACCACAGCACCCAAAAGCCCAATTCCTGCCACTAATGACGTTCCTATGGCGCGTAAATGTTTTGGTAAAATCTCCGAAACCAATGTAATTCCTGCACCAAGCTCGCCCGCGAGTCCGATGCCTGCGATGAATCTTAATATTTTATAAGTGGTAGGGTCCTGCACAAAACCGCAGGCAATGTTGGCAAGGGAATAAGTGATAATAGAGCCAAAAAGCACGGATAAGCGCCCTTTTTTATCTCCCAACACCCCCCAAAGAATCCCGCCTAGCAGCAGTCCGGTCATTTGCCAGTTCAAAATGCTTGCCCCGGTCAGGGATATTTCGGTTTCTGAGAGTCCAAGTGAGGCCAGACTGGGCAGCCGAACGATGCCAAAAAGCAGAAGGTCATATATATCAACAAAGTATCCGAGGGCAGCGACAATAACAGGGGCACTAAAAAGATGGGAAATGTCTGATCGCTCGGCAGTAAGGGTAGCCATTCTGATTATTAATGGATTAAGGGATTATTTCATTTTACATAAATAGCCGGATTTTCACCCGGCTATGGATCATTTTAGCATCAAAAATTAGGCTGCAAATGTAATTGACAAAATATTATGTTACAATTGCAATTTTTGTTTGTCTTTTAAAAGCTGCTCTTTCAATTTGGCGTAGTCAATATCCTGCACAGCCACATTGGCATCAATCGCCTGCACCGCAGCCGAGGCCGCGCTTTGTCCAAGGATCATGAAAACCGGCTCCATACGGATCGAACCATAAGCAATGTGCGAGCTTGACAGACAAACCGGCACAAAAAGGTTTTCGCATTCCTCTTTTTTGGGCACGATGGAAGCATAGGAAATGCTGTAAGGCGACTTCGGGTGCACACCAATGTCACCTTCATTTTGCACGAAACCATCTTCTTTCACATAACGCTGCGCATTGTGCGAATCCAATGCATAAGAACCCATTCCAACCGGTTGCTCCACAGGCGTTATACCCATTGTATGGTTTTCATTCATTACCGTTGCAGAAATCATCCGGCGTGCTTCGCGCACATAAATCTGATGTGGCCATCCGCCATTGTCTTTAAACTCGTCTTTTGGCAAACCCCACTGGCTCATTTCCTTACGCACATCCGCAGGCACGCGCGGATCATTGGTTAAGAAATACATGAGGCCTTTTTGATATAATTCATGCGCCTTAATGATCTCTTTTCTGCGCTCGTAAGTTGCTTCCGGGTAATCATAGTTTTGACCAATAAAATCCGTGCTGAACGGGCCGTGATTGTTTGTATCCGTCTTTTTGTTCGGGATCGGATCGTATTTATCAAAGGTTTCGTCCCAGCCGGCTTTGTAAACCCTTGCCAGCAATTCATAGTTGGCTACGTCATAGCCTTCCGGTTTTTCAAAAGGAATTCGGTTGTCGGGATTTGCGGAAAGGCACATGCGGAAGCAGTAAGCCTGGATTTTGCTATCACCCGATCCGTTCGGCGCAATTTTCTCATCGCTGATATAAGGAAGCAAACCGCTTTTCGGATCGCCTTCCACTTTGTAAGGGCTGATGTTTTTCTTGAAATAATGTCCATGCTGGAAAACGCCTGCCTGCACACCGTTCCATTTTTCATTATAAACGCTGTTGGCTTCGCGTCCTACGTGGTATTTTACACCCGCAGAAGCCATTAGATCACCCTCATAAGTGGCGTCAATGAACATTTTGCCGGAGAATGTTTTTCCCGAAAGTGTTTTGATAGAAACGATTCTGCCATCTTTTTTCTCTACACCTTTATCCCTGTCCAGCCATTCGTCGCGGTAGATTTTAATGTTGTTTTCTTTTACAAAATCCTCAAAAACCTGCTCAGCGGCGTGCGGCTCGAATATCCACATGGTGCGATCCGCGCCATCCATGGCAGGTGTTCCCTGGCCTTTGTTGCCATATTCCTCT
Organism: Dyadobacter chenwenxiniae; assembly: GCF_022869785.1. Taxonomy (NCBI): domain Bacteria; kingdom Pseudomonadati; phylum Bacteroidota; class Cytophagia; order Cytophagales; family Spirosomataceae; genus Dyadobacter; species Dyadobacter chenwenxiniae. The sequence continues at coordinate 4,297,171 of NZ_CP094997.1, forward strand.
TTTTTCTGCCATTTCCAGGTTTCAGGCTTATCGTAATGTTGGTATAACCTGTGGTAAAACTCCCTCGCAAGTCCGCCAATTACAGATTTGTTACCCGTATCTGTAAAGCCCAGACCTCCCGAAGAAAGTCCGCCCAAGTGCTTATCCGGCGAAACCACGAGCACCGTTTTACCCGATTTAATCACCTGCACGGCTGCCGTCACAGCAGCAGAAGTGCCTCCGTAAATGATCACGTCTGCGGTTAAGGCGTCTTTTGCTTCTTCATTCTTCTTTTCAGAACAGGAAGGGGCGCTGGCGATCAGGAAAAATGCAATTAGATAAATCAAATACTTCTTCATTGTAATCAATTGTTGGTTGGGAATAGGAAAAATCAGTAACCTGGATTTTGATCTTTGGCAGGGTCAAGTGCCTTGTTATAAAGCAATTCTGAATTCGGGATTGGCCACATCATGTGCTTGTCGGCAACATCAATGTTCTTTACTTCCTTAATGCGCTGCTTGGCGATGCCGAGGCGTTTCAGGTCGAGCCAGCGCTTGCCTTCGTACATGGTTTCATAACCACGCTCGCGCACTACGAGGTCGATGAATGTTTTCAGAGTTTGTCCGGCCAGCTTGAAATCCACAGGCGAAGCCGTTTCTGCATTGTAGCCATATGCTCTGCGGTGGACTTTGTTCAGACTTTCCAAAGCATCGGCTGTCGGCGCATTGTTGGCTCTGGCTGCGGCTTCTGCGTGGAAGAGCAATAAATCGGCATAACGATACCAGGGATAGTCATTTCCACCTCCGTCCGTTGCCACGGGATCGCGGAATTTTCTGTATAAACAGGTGTTTGGGCCAAGTCCTACATCCACATTGTACAGGATATGCGTTTTACGAAGATCCTTCATATCCCAGGTTTTGATAAAGGAATTGGAAGTCGAATCGGTATACTGCGCATAAACGCCGCCCGGCCCATAATAACGATACTGACCAATGGCGCGGTGCGCATAACCCACCAGCCCGAAACCTTGCTGACGAGAGAATTTAAAGTAAAAGATCTCTTCGGGCGTGGATACTACTTCAGGACCGTATATTTTCTGAAAATCTTCCGAAACGCTGACAGGCACGAGTGAATATTTAGCCGATGCAATCACCTCTTTCGCTCTTTCGCTGGATTCCTTCCATTGCTCCCGATACATATAGATTTCTGAAAGCAATGTTTTGGCTGCCCACTTGGTAGGACGCCCCACCTCCGCAGGCGTATCCGGCAGAAACTGCTCAGCATTCAGCGCATCGCTCAAAATGAGCTCATAAACTTCCTCCACGCTGGAACGCTTTACATCTGTAACCGTCATATTTGCTTCCGTCCGTAATGGAACGCCGCCCCAGTTACGAACCATTGCGAAATAGATCAGCGAACGGAGATATTTGGCTTCCGCAACAAACTTGGCGATATCGCCTTCGGCTATCTCCGTTGCTTTCGGCACATTATCGATCACAATGTTGGCATTCCGGATGGATTGGTAAAAGGCATCCCAGATTGCCCCTACGCGGTTAATATTGGTGTTGTCCAATCCCTGATACAAACTGACCGGTGTTTGACTTCCCCTCGAATTTCCATAATCGGGCAAGCCTTCCTGCTGGGCGGGATAATTGGTGCTCAAACCATTGGGACCGCGCATCGGCCCGTAAATGGCATTCACCGCAGCGCGCGCCTCATCAGGTGTGTTGTAAAAAACCTCCGCAGCCAGCGACTTCGGCTCTTCTTTCAAAACGTCATCACACGCCGAGAGGGAAAGGGCGAGGATAAAACAAATAGCTATATTTTTCATTTTTGGAAATGTTAATGTTGATTGATCAGAAACCTACGCGCAATCCAATGGTGGTCGTTTTTGCAGTAGGATAGCTGTAATGGTCAATGCCCATACGGATTGAGTTGGAGCTGCCATAGGAACTGATTTCCGGATCAAACCAGGAATATTTAGTGAATGTGATCAGGTTTTGGCCGCTGACGTAAATCTGCGCGCTGGTCAGCCATTTGATGTTCTTAACTGGCACATTATAGCTCAACTGAATGTTCTTGAAACGCAGATAAGAGCCATCTTCCACAAACCGATTGGAAACCTGCGCCTGTGAAACTTTGCCCGTAATCAATGGATATTTGGCATTTGTGTTCGTTGGCGTCCAGTGGTTTTCAAAAACTTCGCGCGGCATATTCAGTGCCTGACCGTAGTCCATCGTCTGGTTTACCGAGCTCAGATTGAAGATATCATTGCCCTGCGTGCCTTGGATAAACACATTCAACTCAAAATTTTTGTAGTTCATCGTTGAGTTAAAACCGTAGATCAGCTTCGGATTCGGGTTACCAATGATGCGCTTGTCACCAATGTCACGCGTGCCGTTTCCGTTGAAATCTTCGTAAACGATCTTGCCGGTTTCGTCATAACCTTTTTCGATATAGCCGTAAAAAGCACCGATCGACTCGCCTTCGCGCAACACATTCACATTGTCATTGATTACCGAAATATCGATCGCCTGACCTAAAACATCATTGCCTCCGTATAATTTCAAGACTTTGTTTTTATTGATGGATGCATTGGCGGACAAATTCCATTTGAAAGCGCCGGTCAGCACATTGGCATTGGCAGAGATTTCAAAACCTTTGTTCTGTACTTTTCCCACATTATCAATGGTGTAAGCATAACCCAGTGAGGATGGCAATGGTACATTATTCAGCAGATCTCTCGTGTTTTTGATATAATAATCAAAAGTCAGCGAGAAGCGGTTTTGAAAAAAACCAATGTCTAATCCAATGTCCGATTGCGATGTAGTTTCCCATTTCAGCGGTCCTGCAAGGCGTACACCCGGCGCGTAGGAAGTTGTTAAAGCATCTCCAAAAACCACTTTGTTCGAAGCCAGCTGATTTAAAGTATAATATGGATCAATTGCCGTGCTTCCCGTTTCACCATAACCAACGCGGATTTTCAGGTCGGAAATGAAGGGAATGTTTTGGATAAATTTCTCCTCCGACAAACGATAAGCAATGGAGCCCGACGGAAAATAACCCCATTTCTGCCCTTCGGTGTATCGCGAAGAACCATCGGCGCGGAAACTGACCGTAGCCAGGAATTTTTCATTAAAGGAATAATTAAAACGTGCCAGATAGGACAATAATGACCATTTGAAATAACTGGATTTCGGCACACCCTGCGTTGCACCAGCACCCACATCAAACGATTCCTGAATGTCACTCACAAAACCGCTTGCAGTTGTGTTCAGCTCTGTTTGGGTCAGATCCTGATAAGTAAAACCAGCGACAGCGGAGATATTGTGCTTGCCGATCTCTTTGATATAACTCACCGTATTTTCGTTCAGCAAGCTGGTTGTCTGAGTCGTATTGATGCCAGCAGATCCCAGCGAATTCACAAATTTCTTGGTCGTATAAAAGTCGCCCCGGTCGTCCGTATTCTCGATCCCGCCTGAAATTTTGATCGAAAGCCCTTCCAGCGGCGTGTAAGTAAGCGCTCCGTTGGCAAGCACTTTATTGGAACGAAGATGGTCCGTTTGCTGCTCGATGAAGTTCAGCGGATTGGTGATTACATTGGAACCCCAGGAATAAACCGTAGCCAAATTGGAATAACCACCCTCTGGCAAACGCGCCGGAACAGTCGGGTAACCCGAAAGCATGGCCGAAATTAATGTGTTACCCCGGTTTCCACCGCCTGAGTTCTTGCGGTCCGTGTCAATGCGGCTCAGGATCGTGTTGATATCAAACCTGAATTTTTTGCTGAAATCAGTGCTCAGGTTCGCTCTGACGGAGTTACGGACATAATTACTACCAATAATGATCCCGCCCTGATTGAAATTGCTTCCTGAAATTGAAAAGCGGGTTTTTTCATTGCCGCCATTTACCGAAACGGAGTGGTTTTGAATGGCAGCTGTTTGGAGCGCCAGATCCTGCCAGTCGGTTCCTTCACCGAAACCATTGATTTCATCTTGCGTAAAATGTGGTGCAAGTCCATCATTGGCAGCTTGTTCATTGTAGAATTGTGCATATTCCTTTGCATTCATCATTTCAATTTTTTTCCTGGGCTTTTGAAAGCCTACATAGCTGTCCAGATCGACACTGATCCTGCCCGACTTCCCTTTTTTAGTGGTGATCAAAACAACCCCATTCGCTCCTCTAGAACCGTAAATGGCTGTTGCAGAAGCATCTTTCAGGATTTCAATGGATTCAACGTCTGCATTGTTCAGCAATGTGGGACTGCCTGAATAAGGAAAACCATCGACCACATAAAGCGGCTCATTACCGCCTTGAACAGAGTTTGTTCCCCGGATACGGACGCTGATAGGGCTGCCTGGCGCACCTGTGTTTTGCGAAATCTGAACGCCTGTTGCACGTCCGGCAAGTGATTGCATGAGGTTAGTGGCTGGGTAAGCATTCAGTTCAGCGGACTTGATGGAAGCCACCGAGCCGGTCAAATCGGATTTTTTCACAACACCATAACCGACAACTACGAGCTCGTTCAAGGCTCTTACGTCGGCTTGAAGTGTAATGTTAATCGTACTTTGGTTTTCGACAGGAACTTCCTTGGTCACAAAGCCTACAAAACTCAATACAAGCACCGCATTATCAGGCACATCGAGCGTGAAGCCGCCATCGGCGTCGGTCGTTGTGCCGGTTTGCGTGCCCTTCACCACGATGCTCACTCCCGGAAGCGGCGAGTTCATTTCGTCCACGACTTTGCCCGTAAGGTTGCGCTTGGGCGCGTTGCTTTTTACAGGGATTTCTGTCGGCAGCACATCCTGCCTTTTAAGGATGATAATCTTGCCCGAAACTTCATATTGCAACCCCAGTGGCGTTAATATCTGATCCAGGACTTCGTACAAAGGCTTTTCGGTGGCATTGACATTCACCTTTCTCGCCGACTTGATCAGTTTGGAGCTGAATACGAATTTTACATCGGCCTGTTTTTCCACCTGGTTCAGGACTTTTTTTACTTCACTGCCCGCGGCAACCACCGTAATCTTCTGAGACAGAAGCGACTGCGCATTGCTGTCGTGGGCAAAGCCGGTTCCAATGAACCATATGGCAAATATCAATTGTGTAGCTGTTATTCGCATCGTCCAAAGTAATACCTGGCGGTATTTAAAGGGTTTTTTCATAGATTTGATTGTTTTGTTATGATTCAAAAGCTGGCAAAACGATCCCTGCCTCCGCTTAGGAGGAAAAATGGCGACAACCAAAAGGGATTTGTGTGGAGCCGGCGATGCGGGAACATTGCCGGCTCTTTTTTATGGGTTATTCTTTCTGTTTGTTATTTGATTGTTTAGCTGGCGGGTTAAATGTTGATACTGATTCCAATGTATTGGGTTACTAATTTTTACATCCTCTGCTATGGATCACGATCTGGCCGTCAAGGATTTCATAACTGGCCTCAACTGCCTGGCAAATAATGAAAAGCTTCTCGTGAAGTGTTTGATTATCAAGCGTTGCCGTAAGCGGGCAGTCTTTTAACATTTCCGCGTCATAGCGGATCTCGATGCCATAGGCTTTTCCGATCTTTTCAAAAACTTCGCTTGCCGGCGTATCTTCAAATTCAAACTGCGGGATCTCTGCTTTGGGGACGACTATCTCCGGCTTTTCGACCAGCGTTTTCACCATTCTAATCTCTTCACGGGAATAGATTATCTTCTGATTTGGATTCAGCACAACGCCTTGCAGCTCTCGTCCTGACGTTTTTTGTTCCAATTCAGGATCTGACTCGGCAAAAACCGAAACGCGTCCCGTCTTTACTTCCACAGTGACTTCATTGGAATTTCCGTAAGCTTTAATGGTAAAGCTGGTTCCCAGAACTTTGGTTATCAAACCGTTGGAATAAACAAAAAATGGGCGCTCAGGGTCTTTGGCAATGTCGAAAAATGCCTCTCCTTCCAGAAAAACTTCCCGCCTGGCGGCTACGAATTTGTTAGCATACCGGATGCGGCCATTCGCGGCGATGGTCACTTTGCTGCCATCCTCCAAAAGCACGGTCATTGGCTTCATGGATGGATTCCATTTCTCGGTTATGCTACTCTCCTGCTCTTGAATGGGTTTCGCAAAACTGATTTTACGGGTGTCCTTTTTAGTTGAAAGAGAATAAATAATCCAGCCGGAAATAAGGAGAAACGTAATGGATGCAGCAATGCGGAGCCATGGAAAACGATATACTTTCGGCTGCCTTGTGGTTTCATCAAATGAAGGATATTTTGCAGAAGCATCAATTCTGCCAATGGTTTGCTCAACAATGTGTGTGATCTCGGGATCGCTAATTTCCGGTTCATTCAAGCGTAACGACAGCACAATGCTCCTGGCCTGCCAGACTTTCTCGTGCGCATCCGCATTATTTTCAATCCATCCTTCCCACGTATCCTCTGTCTCGCGCGTGGGAGAAAGGACCCATTGGCGAAAAAAAGTATCCCACACAAAATCTTCAACGGTAAAATCTTTATAGCGATCCATAGTAAGCTTGGTTCTAACATACGATAGACACAAACCGGATCGGGATACCAATAAATTTTAAACTATTTCTAAAAAAATCAACAAAACCGCATTTTTGATGTGATTATGAGCCTTTTTTATATAAATAAATGGATCAGAAAGAAGGTGAGAAATTCAGCTTTCCAGTGTTTTTTCAACTGTTTGATAGCAATCTGCAGTAAGTTGGAAACGGTTTGCGGGGAAACGGCCATGATCTCGGAGATCTGCTCGCGGTCTAGCTCCTGAAAATATTTGAGATAAATAACTTCTTTTTGCCGCTTAGGAAGTTCCAGTAGCAACTTTTCGAGCTGCCGCGTCCGCACAAGCGTCGATTCGTTGTTGATGTATTGCTGTTCAACCGAAAATTCGAGGTCAAATGCTTCGTCGGCCTGCTCCGTGTTTTCCTCCCCCACCCATGATCTAGAGGAGACACTCCTGTGCATTAACCGGCGCAGCGAAGCCATCATGTAGGGCCGGACCGCCACCTCAGCACTTAAATTTTCGCGCTTTTCCCACAAATGCAGAAACAGATCCTGGACCGAATCCTTTACAAACTCTTTATCCCTGGAAAATTTGCACCCGTAATGGAAAAGCACGCGAAAATGTGATGACATCAGTTGCTCAAATGCAGCTACATTTCCAGAAAGAAATTGCCGCCAGAGCACATCGTCATCAGCAGATTGAGGAGGCTGAGAATGTGGTTTCATAACATTGTAAAAGTTGCCGCAGGCCTACAAATGCAAGCCTGCCTCATTACAACGATTAATCAAACTTAATCCAAATTTCATCCTATACCAAAAATAATATGCAGTAAGGTCACTCCACCATCACCCTGACCGATCTTTTTTGATGCTGCTTATTTTCAAATGAAACAATGTACATTCCCGATGACATCTCCTCGGTCGAATGGATCTCGATCTTATCAGCGGAAATGATCGTTGTCGCAATGTTCAAATCTCTTCCCCACATATTAAAAAGTCTCAGCGATGACTTTTCAACATTTTCAGCTCTCAACATGATCGACTTTCGCGTGGCGGGATTAGGTGTGACGAGCACTTCGCCCGCTTTCAGTTCCGACACGCCATTGCGGATCATTATTTCATGGATACGAATTTTCCCTTGTCCGTTCCTGAACCGCATTTCAAAATTGGAAAGTTTACGATCAGAATAGAGCGAGTTACCCGGATAGGCCGGACTATTAAGGCTGACAGGCTCATCATCAACCCACAAGTCATAGGTTCCCGGCAATGCATGATGTATGACCGCATGATTGGAAGAGATGTTGTAACTCAGCAACTTCTTCGAATTATTCAGCACCCAGGTCAGTGTAACCCGCTTCTTTTTAGCGATGGTCTTGCTGGTGTTCTGCGTTGCAAAATCTTTGATCGAAAATCCGCCTTCCATAAAATTGAGCGAAAACTTGGCGAACATCAATGCATTGCCAGGAAAAGAATGGTTATCCGGATTGAAATCTTCACCCACATAAAAATACATTGCATTCAAAGCGGGCGACTGCACAGACTCCGCGCTGAGGGCAATTTGGATAAACAATGTTTCGGGATCAGGCTCGAAAGGTGTCGCCCGCAGGACACGAATGATTCCACCCGTAGCAGAGTCCTCCTGCGTACGCACGAGATCCATGAAACCTTTGGAAAACTTAGAAAATGAAAGCGTAGGAACCGTCTCAACAATGTGACTAAACTGCCCGGAATCAGGGTCTGCCTTCACAAATGGCCCTGATTTCGAAAAATCCTGATGAAAGTAAACGGTCTGCGCATGTGCGTTTTGAAACAACGCAGACAACAAAACAAGTGCAAAAACTCTGGCAAACTGAAAGAAATGTGACGTCATAAAACATGGGTTTTATGCATTTAGACGCCAAGCTTTTGTAATGGTCACAAAGTATTTTCAGGATATTCTTATCGGCTTCTTTCAGTCTCCCGAATCCTAGCCAATTCCGCTGCCATGGCTTTCACTTTTGCCGGATATTTATCTGCAAGATTCGTCTTTTCACCCAGATCTTTACTCAAATCGAAAAGTTGAGGAGCCAGACTGTTTCCTGTTTCTGTGTTTGTAAGTTCCTGGATGGCTTTACCTTCTCTTGGCTCAATGTATTTCCAATTTTCTTTGGTAATGGACAACGCGCCACCTTGTTTGATGAGATAAGGCCTGCCGGTTGTCGTTTTTCCCAGGATGGCACCAATGATATTGAAGCTGTCGGGTGCGTCGTCGACGTCCATTTTTTGCTGAAAGAAACCGGCGAAAGATGCAAGCATATCAATTTGACAGATCAATGCACCTGAAACGGTTCCGGGTTTAATGGTCTGTGGCCAGCGCGCGAGCCAGGGCACTCTGCTTCCGCCTTCAAATGCGCTGTATTTTCCGCCTCTCAATGCTCCCGCAGGCTTGTGTCCCTTCGCCAGCTCGACCGCATTATCCGCGTAACCATCATCCAAAACCGGCCCATTGTCGCTTGAAAAAATAATCAGCGTGTTTTCTGCAAGTTCAAGCTGATCCAGTTTTTTAAGAATTTCACCCACTGTCCAGTCCATCTGCAAGATGACGTCTCCCCTCAAACCCATTTGACTTTTGCCTTTAAACTGTGTGCTCGGCATTCTTGGAACGTGAATGTCATTAAGCGAGAAATAAAGGAAAAACGGATTTTGCCTGTTCTCTTCCATAAACTGCGTTGCCTTGGTCAGAAACACATGGGCGATTTCTTCGTCCGTCCACCGCGCTTGCTTTCCACCAGTCATCCAGCCAATGCGGCCAATTCCGTTCACGATGGTATTGTTATGCCCGTGATTTAAAGAAGCTGGCAATTTTAAAAGGTCAGGATTTTCCAAGCCCGTTGGCTCGTTTCCGATTTTTTTCGCATAATCAACGGTTATGGGGTCATTTTTGTCCAAACCCTGCACGTCATGATTTTCTATAAAAACGGTTGGGACACGGTCAGAGGTTGCGGGGAAAAAGTAAGCGTAGTCAAAACCCGTTTCATTCGGGCCTTTGGTAATGGGCTCGTTCCAGTTGATTTGTTTGTTGTTTTCTCCTAATCCCAGATGCCATTTCCCAACCGACGCAGTCTTGTAACCTGCATTTTGAAATACTTTGGGCAAAGTCAGCCGATCCGTCGGAACGATCAATGAAGCGTCGCCCGGCAAAACGCCCGTGCCTTTTTGCCGCCACGGATATTTTCCTGTTAATAATCCAAACCTCGAAGGCGTGCATGTTGCTGAGGTCGTATGCGCATTTGTAAAACGAATTCCCTCCTTCCCAATGCGGTCTATGTTCGGCGTAGCGATTTTGGTAGCCCCATAACTGCTCAGATCACCATAACCAACGTCGTCGGCATAGATGAAAATGACGTTTGGTTTTTGCTGCTTTTTTTGGGCGTATAGATGGAATGGGATAGTGAAAAGCAAGACAGTGAAGAGCCTGGAAATACTTTTGGTCATATGTAAATATTTTTTGTATTATTGGGGATACACATACTATGATATACACAATGAATGAACCGTTTTATGAGTTCAGAGTCCTGGACGAGGCCTGTCGTTTCGATTTTTTAAGCATTGGTAAAAGAAACATTCCGAAAACAGTAATCTATTATAAAAGTGATAATCCCGCAGTGTTCTCTCTGACGTTGGCAAGTATTAAATCTGACGGCAATCTGGACTTTCAAACCACAAGCAATAACGGTGATATGAAGATTATCCTTGCAACCGTTGTGCAAACGCTCAAAATTTTTCTTGCTGCTTATCCGAAGGCAGTGGTGGTTTTCACAGGAAATTCACCGTCCAGAACTCGTCTATATAATATTATAATAAGCAGAGAAATCGAGCAAGTGAAAGATTATTTAGAGGTTATGGGCTTTGCTGAAAATTATGTGGAATTGTTTGTTCCAAATCGGCGTTACGAAGGCTTCATTGTCTCTTTGAAAAATTCTTTTACCTAGTAAATTCAAAAGTAAAATGGCAACTATGCACAAAATCGAAAAAAAAAATAAGCCTTTGAGTGGTAAGCAGCATGTAACTTATGCAACTGCAAAAGAAGCTGCCACAGCAAAAAACGGAGAGCTCTTGGAAGCGCTAAAAAAGTCGAATATTAAGGATTATTTCCCTAATCTATAATTAAAAATGCTTCTTAAGGCCTGTTAACCCTAAGAAGCATTTTTCAATGATTCCCCCCTACTTCGCTGCGGTCAGGCTCTTAATCAACTCAACCTCATCCTTCTTATAAGGTGTTCCGTCTTTGCGGAAGATGTCGTGGAACCAAAGGTCTGGTTCTTTGGTGTAGGTTTTTTTCCAGCTGTCCCAAGGGTAAATGGTCTGTGATTTGCCATCAACAAGTCCCCAGTTGATTGCACCGACATTGTATTTCTTTGCAATCGGCAATGAGCCTTTGAAGAAGCTGCCATTTCCACGCGACATATATTCTGTGCAGATCATCGGGCGGCCATATTGCTGCAATTGCTTGATGCGCTTTTCAAAGTCGGCTGCATCTTCGTAATTATGAAATGTAATGATATCGGATTGGTCGATCATTACTTTTTCAATAGGCTTCAAAGTTTCATGAGAAGTCCAGTCACCATTCCAGATTCCTGCTGTTAACGGTTGCGAAGGATTCACAGAACGGGCCCAACCAAATGCTTTTGAAAGCAACGGAATCACATAATCCACTTTGTTAGGCAGCTCAACTTTTCCATAAGAGCTCGTATTCGGATTGTCCGGCTCGTTCCAGATGTCCCAGGCCAGCACGCGGCTGTCATTGGCAAATGCCGCAACGGTTCCCTTCACATATCTTTCCAAACGCGGATATTGGGTGCTGTCTTTCAATGCTTCCAAGCCCGGACTTTGCACCCAGCCTGAGTTATGCACTCCTGGTTTTGGCGCACGTTGCTTTCCTAGCTTAGGAAACGGGTCCCAGCAAGAATCGAATAATACGAACAATGGCTTAATCTTATGCTTTTCTGCAATGTCCAGAAACACGTCCAGCCGCTTCACAAAACCAGCAGAATCTTCCTGAAATAACAAATCGTGGAGATACACACGCATTGTATTCATCCCAATATTGGCGGCCCAGCCAAGTTCTTTGTTGATGGTGGCTGTGTCAAAATCTGCTGCCTGAAACATTTCAAGCTGGTTAATGGCCGTGCTGGGCAGGAAATCCGCGCCTACAAGCCAGCCCTGTTTGCCATACCATTCATTTGCCTGCTCTTTTGTCCAGATCTCACGTGATTCAGTTTTTTCAATAGCCGCGCTCTCTTCTTTCTGCTCCTTCTTCGCGCAGTTTTGAAACGAAAGGCAAACCAGGATTGCCCATATTGTTGTTTTTAAAAATTTCATTCAGTTAAGGATTTTGTTAATAACTATTTTAAAAGAGGTGCAGCCGTCTTGTCTATACTTGGCTGCGCATTGAGAATTTCCGGCCAGTTGTCTTTCCAGGTCACTTTATCGAGCATGAGAACCCGACGGTTTGCGCCGGTAGAAACAGTCGGATTGCTCCGGTCGATGGCATGGTAAAGCAGCCAGTCGGTTCCGGCATTATCGGTGATCAGTCTTGCGTTGTGACCCGTTCCGGCGTATTTTTCATTGGGCTGGATCAATACGGATCCAGAATTCCGCTCTTTCAGGTCTTTTCCATCTTTGTCCAAAAAAGGTCCGGTAATATCCTTTGAACGACCAACGCGGATATGATATTTGCTTTTCGCGCCGTCGCAGCAATTTTCCCGCGATCCGAAAAAGTAATAGTAATCTCCTTTTTTCTGGATCATAACCGCTTCAAAATCCCCTGCTGCAATCTTGAATTTTTCCGAAAGATCCGGAACCGTTTTACCATCTGCTGATAGTTCAACACCATAAGTGCCCTGCGTCGGCGCATTGCTGTAACTTCCCCAAAAAACGTATTTTTTGCCGTCCGCTTCTATATAAAATGGGTCAATGGAATTGGGAACATTGACTTCTGCACTTAAAAACAATTTCCCAAGGTCAGTGAATGGCCCCGCCGCAGAATCTGCAACAGCCAGCCCAACGCCCGGATTAGCGTCGCCCCAGGTCGAATAGGCATAATACATGTAATATTTCCCATTCACTTTGACCACATCGGGGGCCCAAATGCCGCCTTTCTCCTTCCAGGAAGGCTTTTTGAGAAATGCATCTTTTACAAAATCCCATTTCACAAGATCTTTTGAACGAACAACCGGAACCAAATGTGCGCCTTTGCCGTCGCCCCAATCATCCATTGTCCCGTAAGCATAAAACCAGCCATCGTCTGCCTTAATAATGGTCGGATCGGCCAGAATAGGTTCGAAGACGGGATTTTGGTAAATGGAAATCTTGGTATCGAACTGCTTTTGGGCAGTCTGGCAAAAGGCAGAACTGGCCAATGCCATAACGCCAAAAAATGCAAAAAGTATTTGATTCATTTGTTCAAATCATTTAAGACCCGGCTTTAATCAAGCCAGACAATCTGCGTAAACGCGCCATTAGCAGCAACATCCCAAACTTCAACCCGCACCCATTTCCTGTTTTTCAGATTTTTGGTAAAAGTAAACGACTTTTCCCCGAATGCTTCCGTATCATGCAGGTTAATCACATCATGAAAAACCTCTTTTCCATCGCCCGAAATTACTTCTGCACGGTTTAACGGGAATGTCCATTTTGCATTCAATTTGATCTCGACATTTCCTTTCGCATCCATTTTTGCAGTCTCGCCAGACGTTACATTGTTTACGGAAAACGACGGCAGCAAAATTTCACCCGTTGAAACAAAGAACTTTCCCTTTTCCATGGCATCCAGCAAAGGTTGCCAGCCAGTTTCGAACTTCGGCATTTGATCCAGCTGCATGTAATTCACATTCAAATGCCCATAAAGCTCATAATTTGGCTCAATTCTGAACAGGTCGGCCTCGGCGATCACGTATTTTTTCTGTCCCCAATTGGCCATATCGTCCATCAGGTCCAGCACACGTTTGCCCAGTTTTGGTTGGGACAAATCCGCCGGCATTGCTTTCCAGGCTGCTCCCAAAAAGCGGTCTGACTTGTAGAATGCCTCTTCTTTGTATTTGTCTGGAAAGCCTGTTGAGCCTTTTGTTCTCGCATGCGCGGTCCAGGCCAGGCCTTTTTCCAATTCGAGCAACTTCAACATTTCCTCTTTGTTCCCAATGCGGTAAAGCTTTCCATAGGTGGAGTTTTCCTCAACAAATGGCTGATCTTTTTCACGCGACATTAACCAGTAGACAGGTTTTGGAAAAATATTCATCCAATGTCCCCCGAAAAAATTATTCGGTTCCTCGCCTGGCAGAAGCAGGAAATTGCCGTCTGAGAGGCGTTTGCATTCGTCAAACATCATTTTCAGTTCAGGCCAGCGTTTAGCCTCGGGTCCCCGCGGACTTCCCGGCCCGTGAAATTCGCCAAGATGCACAATGTTAACACCCGTATTCCGAAACGCCTTCACAAAACCCGGCATTTCAGGAATGGGCCTGCGCGTAAGCACCTCATCTATATGCTCCTGGTGAAAATGACTTGACATGGTGTAATAGCCTGGCAACGGCTGATAAGTGTCATTATGCGTGAATGCCTTCACTTTTTCCAAAACTTTTCCGTCTTTTTCAGCACTTAACAAACAGAAGAAATTGTATCGCTGCTGCGTTTTGGGCGGTGCATTGAACCACGGAACCCAGCGGCGGTCACCAAGCAGATCATGACGGAGACCGATGCCAAAACCCGCAAACTGATTCCGGTAATTGTTGCCATACCAGATGTGTTCGAGGTTGTAAGCATTATCAAGCGGATAAAAGAACTGGTGCGGAGCTGGAAAAACGGCCAGACTACCTTCCTTGCCTTCGCCGATAATGGTCCGGTATTTCACCGCCATCATATGCGCTGTGTCCATCCTGGCAACCTTTGTATTTCTTACATTATTCTCAGTATCAGACCAAAACAAGTTTTCCCAGGGCGATTGCTGACTTACCAGTCCCGCATCATAAACCACCGCCAGCGAATCCACATCGGTAGCCATTACGGCAGCAACATTCATGAGCGGGCTACCATTATAAAGGGTGAAGTTGTACGAACCTGAAAAAGGCCCGCCAGTTGCACCAGCCACAATAATCTCTGTCTGAGAGCCTGAGGTCACGACCTTGACGCCCGTTTTATCCAGCTTTACGGGATAGGTTTTGTAGGGTAAATAGGCTGTTTTATCAAAGAAAATGTTCCAGCCGTTTTGTGAAACAAGGTCACGCTTGCCTACCGTCAGGATAATGGCAGGATCCAGGTTTTTGACGATGGTTTTGAAAACATTATTTTTCCCGATCATAAGGCTGTTCATTACGGGCTGGCCTTTACTCAAATCGATAATTATTTTGCCAGATTCTGCATTTCCTGCCGGCCATTCAATGTTTAACAAATTGCTTTCATTCGTAATCTTCACTCCCTTCTTTTTATCAAAACCAGTCAAATCGACGGGAATTTGCCCATAAGTCAGCAGATTGAAAAAGACAAGAACCAGCACCAGGAATTTGCGCATATTAAGAATTTTAGGAGAACATTTTTTTATAAAAAGCCAAACCTTCCGCAGCCAGCTCATCCGCGCTGTTTGCCAGCGGACGCCAGATGCAAGCAGCGCGCGCAAGCTCTTTTGAAGGCTGACCGAATGTTTCAATCACAACAGCGCCGTCATAACCAATTTCAACCAGCGCATCCCGAATCCCTTCCCATTCCAAATGTCCCGTTCCAGGCGTTCCCCGGTCGCTTTCGTTGCCTTGGACGTGGCATAGCAAGTCTTTTCCAATCTTTCTAACGGATGCCGGAATGTCTTTTTCCTCAATGTTGGAATGAAATGTATCGAGGACAATTTTTAGGTTTGGACTGGAAACATCCCGCACAATGGAAAGCGCCTGATCGACAGTGTTAACCATATCTGTTTCAAAGCGGTTAAGCGGTTCCAGACCGACTACAACGCCATGATCCTTCGCAAGTTGTCCTATTTCAATGAGCGTTTCAATGCACCAGGCTCTTTCCTGCTTTTTTTGCTCATCCGAGACGATCCTTGTCTTGCCAACCGCGGAATAAACCGGTCCGCCAAAGATGGGACTGCCTACATTTTGTGCAATTTTAATGCAGTCGACAATGTATTCTTTACCAAGCTGGCGGTGCAATGGCTCGGTGCTGGAAATGTCGCGTTCCGGCCCAAAAGCGCCGCTGATAGTGATCTTCAAATCCAGGTCTCGAGCGACGGTTTTGATCAAATCCCAATCAATGATTTTGGTGTCTTCCACGGCTATTTCGATAATGTCATAGCCCATGTTTTTCACCTTGGTAAGCAGGTCAATGTTCTGTGTTGAGAATGGGGAAACCCATATAAAAGTGCTCGCTCCGAATAGCATTTCGTGAAGTTTTTTAGACTTTCCAAGTCTTGAAGACTTGGAAAGTCTGTCCAAAAATTTGTTACGCTTCGAAACTTGGCACATTAACCCGCACGCCGCCGTTCATAGCCGACTCGTGTGCGCATATGCCCGCGCAAGTGTAGTTAGCGGCCAATGCTGCGTCCACCGCAGAGTCGCGCCCTTCGACGATGGCGGCTACAAATTCCTGCACCAAATGCGGGTGTGATCCACCATGACCTGCGCCTTGCAGGAAGGAAACGTGGTTTGGATCGTCGATTTTTTCTCGTTTTGTAAAATGTTTGATGGGCTCGATGAGAAGCTCGTCTGTATCAGGCACATCGACGCGTTTCGCATTTTCGCCGCCATCAAAAATGATGTGACTTTCATCTTGCAATTGCTCCCATTCAAAGGACATTTTGGTGCCATAAACGTCATAGCTTTCGCGATACTGACGCACAACATCAAATAACGAGCGGGTTGCTTCCGCTACAACATCTGAATTTTTTAATGTAAAGGTAGCTGTTTCCACTGCAAACGGAGAGCCATAACGGCTAGCCAGATCTTCACTCAAACGGCCTGAACCGTGACAAACAACCGTTTCAGCAATGGTGTTATTAATTTTCAAAAGCGGAGAGATGGCGTGCGTGCCGTTCAGCATGGGTGGGTAACCTTTCCAATATTCGCCCCAGCCTTCCATGCTCATATCCTGAATGTGCGAGCCGCGCACAAACTGAATGCGGCCCAATTCGCCAGATTCTGCTAATTTCAATCCATATAAAAACTCACGCGTGTAAAGCGCCGTTTCCATCATCATGTACACTTTGCCAGAGCGGCGTTTTGCCTCAACGATGGCTGTGCAGTCTTCTACAGTCATGGCCATAGGGATGGTGCAAGCCGTGTGTTTTCCTGCATTTAATGATGCTAATGTCATCTTTGCGTGCTCGGGAACGGGTGTTACCACGTGGATTGCGTCCACATCTTCTCTTTGTGGAACATCTTCGAAATTTTCAAAAACCAGGTTTGGGTCAAGGTTAAATTTGGCAGTCAGTTCATCACGGGTTTCTTTACTGCGCGTACAAATTCCTACGGCTTTAATGTTAGGGTGACTTTGATAAATGGGGATAAATTCTTTTCCAAAACCCATTCCAACAATGACTACTGTGATTTGCGTCTGACTCATTTTTGCTTTTGTTTTAATTAATATTCTTAATTCATTCTTTGCCCCGGGCTTAAGCCCGGGGCAATTGATTTTTTATTGATTAGCAGCCCATTGAACAGCATTCCGCAGAATAGTCTGGTAAGGCGCTATGGTGTGCGATGCGGCATCATGGCCCAAGGCAATGCCTACAACCCTGCCCTTTGGATATTTTACAATGAAAATACTCGGGAAAATTTTGTCCGAACCTGCGGCTTTCGCAGTGGCGAGTACTTCAATCGGCGATCCGGATTCATCAGGAATTTGGTAATACAATTCATCATCCAGGTGGAATGTTTCCGGCACATTCTTGGTCACTGGGTGCTTCTTATTAGTGATTGTTACATCGAAAGGGCCATATTTATCATGTCCTTTCGAACCGCCGCCTACCAGTTTTTGATTGTATTCCGGCCAGTCTTTCCAGTTGTACCAAAGGGCAGGATGCGCGAGCACCAAGCCTTTTCCAGCATCTACAAATGCAAATATTGCTTTGCGAGTGGCATCATCGGCAATAGGTTGGTTGTTCGCCAAAAGAAGCACATCAATGTCTTTCAGTTTCGACAAGATCGTTGTTGGATCGCTCGTATATTCCACGGTTGCAAAACCGTCTTTTTGTAATGTTTCAACGTCAGCGCCTTTATACCATTTGTCGAAATCATGAGAAGATCCGCCGCCGACGAGCAAAACGCGGATGGCCTTTTTACCTGGTTTATTACTGATATTCCCTGCATTAGCCGCTACAAACGCGAGCAGCAAAATGAACGTCAGGGCAGTTTTTAAAAATTGCTTTGTCATTTGAAAAGAATTAAAGTTGAGCTCTTAGGTTTAAAAGGCCTTTTGAATTATTTAACTACCCGCATAATTCCATTCATTCCGCGCCAGTGGCCTGGGAAAGTGCAGACATAGGTATAATCGCCAGGCTCATTAGGAACCGTAAATTCCAATGTCACCGTTTCACCCGAGTTAACCAATCTGGTTGCATAAAGGACTTCCGCGATTTTAGGAACATATTGCTTCTCAGCCGCTTTGGGGTCTCGAAGCATTTCGTCGGCGGCATTTCCTACTTTTTGCAAAGTGCCGGGTTTAATGATGACCAGGTTATGCTGCATGCCATCCGGATTTTCGAGGTTAATGATCACTTTTTGACCCGCTTTTACAGTAAGCTGCTTTTTGTCAAATTGCATAATCTCCTTTTCCACTTTCAGTTCGATCACCGTTGCATTGGACGATTTTGCTGTGCTTTCATTAGCTGTTTTTTGCGTTTCAGCAATATTGGCATTGCCCTCCGAAGGCCGGTTCAGTTCCAATGAAGCCTTTTGAAAATTACCTGCAAACCCGAATTTGCCCTCATAAGTGCCAATTTTGTCGTCGCCTTCCATGTCTTCACCAGTGCGAACTGAGTTGCTAAGCGGCGTGGCAAATAACATATGTGCTTTGCCTTTTGCAGCTTCTTTTCCATCAATGCTAATGGTAATGTCTCCTGTTTTTGTCAGATTTGCGACCACGTCAAACTTCTCAGGAAGCGGTTCACTGGTTGCGGCCTGGCTTAATGTTCCGTGCTGTTTTACGGCCATAATCACCTTCCCATCCTGAATGTACAGGGCATAACCACCATCTTTTCCACCTTGTCCGGCGATGAAACCTTGCAATGCTTTGTCTTTTGCTTTGGTTACACTGGCTTTGAGGGTGATTTCTTTTCCGGATACATCAGGCGGAAATTGCAATGTATTTCTGCGGCCCAAAGGATACACTTCTTTGTAAAGTGCCTTGGTAACCTGCTCGCTAAATGCGGATTTAAGCGACTGCTTCTGAGAAGCAGCCAAAAATCCTTTTTCATGGCTAATAGCAGCTGCCAAAAGTGCTTTCGACAGCCAGGGATCTTTTGCATTTTGTTCATCCAATGTGGCCTGGTAAACCGCTTCTCCCACTTTTTCGGAAGCTGGCAAATCCACAAGCGCTACAAAAACACTCAATCGCGTGTTCAAATTGGCATCTTTCATGCCTTTTTGCAACATTTCAAAACTCTGCTCATTCTTCGGCAACACGCTTGCCGCCGCTTTCCGAACACCCGCTGCCGGGTGGGTCAATGCTTTGTTGACAACCTGCAAAGCTTCAACATTTGATCCGTCCAAAACCCCAAGTCCATGTAACGTCCACAATGCGTGCACAGCCGGACTATTTAAACCGATTTCGTCGACTTTCGGATTGTTAAGGATTTTGTAAAGTTCAGGGATAACGGATAGTTTTTTGGATTCAACCAAAAGCCGCTGTGCAGTCATGCGCCAGAACATATTGTCATTTTCCAATGCTGCAACAAGTCCCGGCAGATCGTCTTTTGACAACTTCATTGCTGGCGTTTTCTTGCCGTTTTTGTAAATAACCCGGTAAATCCGGCCGTGGTTTAAATCACGCATTGGACTGCTGAATGCGTTTCCAGGTCCGTGCGGCTGTTCTTTGAATGGCATGATGAACTCTGCGGGCGACTGCGCTGGAACGAACACATTGTGCTGTATAATGAAGTTATACCAGTCCGCAATCCAAACGGCTCCATCCGGGCCGGTTTCCGCATGCACAGGGCCAAACCATTCATCGGAGCTTGCCATGAAATTCCAGCCATCTTGTTCCTTAAAACCTGCACCATCTGGCTCCAAAACGGCCTTATGCACAAGGCGGATCGTCGGTTCCGTTACAAAGGCAATGCGGTTCCAGTATTCTTTTGGGAAATTTCTTGCGGTGTAAAAACGGTGACCGGCAGCAGAAGTAAAGCCTCCTACAACGTCCACTTGTCGCAAATTTGGCGTCAGCGAATGTGCGTCATAATGTCCGTCGATTTTCTGAACCGCCAAAACACCCGGCTGATCATCGCCGATGGTGCGCTGCATATATTGGGCTGGCATAGAATAGAATGCGCTGTGCGTGTTGTTAGCAGTGGAAAGGAAGACATTATTATCCTCCGTCACGCCCAATCCCCAGGTGTTATTGCTGGTGCTGCCCAGGTAAGCGAATTCTTTTCCATCAGGTTTGAAATGATAAACGCCTTGCGAGAAATTGAATTTCTTTCCATCAATGCTGCCATTAAAGCCCGAATAACCCAGCACGCCCCAGATCTTGTTATCAAATCCATATTGCAAATTGGACGGGCCGGCGTGCGTATCGTTTTTGCCCCAGCCGGTCATAATCACTTCCCGCACGTCAGCAATGTCGTCGCCGTTGGTGTCCTTCATGAAAATAAAATCCGGCGCCATGGAAACGATGATCCCGCCATTTGAAAAAACCATGCTGGTCGGAATGTTCAGCTTGTCTGCAAACACGGTGAATTTGTCGGCCTTACCATCGCCATTTGTGTCTTCACAAATTTTAATGCGGTCGTTGGCCGCGCCGTCCGTTTCTTTAAATGTGTTTGGATAATCAACCGATTCCACAACCCAAAGCCTTCCTCGTTCATCCCAGGCCATGGCGATGGGATTGGTAATGTCAGGCTCGGCTGCAAAAAGTTGTATTTCAAAGTCAGCGGGAACCTGCGTCAGCTTGTTAGATTCAGAGGGTGACAGTGATTCCTGCATTTTTGGAACAACATGCCTTTTGGTATAATGAGAAATGGTATCCGACTGATAAATGTCCACTTCTGGCAATTTCAATGCAGCGATTTCTGCTTTCACTTTATCGCCGACCGCCCACATTACGCCGTTTCTAACCAGGTCCAGAAACCCTTTATTCGTCCAGGTGCTGTCTTCATGACCATAAGCGGTGTAAAAAACGCGTCCTTTTCCCTCATTACGCACCCATGTATAAGGCTCGTGCACGTCGCCTTCAACGCGCTCGCCAAGGACAGTTTTGTCAGGGTTCAGGTTTTTATGCACATAAGTTTCGTCCCAGGTCTCAAAATCCGTAATGCCTTGCATCACAGGATGATTAGGTTTCAAAATGGTATTTTTAAAACTGCTAACCTTATGCGAAGCAAACTGACCGCCGATGGTTTTGATATACCAATTCGAATTTCTAAAACAACCAGAAGCCGAATGCAGCGGAATGAGGCCCTTGCCGCCTTCGACAAAGGCCTTCATTGCGCTTTCTTGTGATGGTGGAAGTGAATCGTGGTTGGCGTAAATGATCAGCCCGTCGTATTTTTTCAGGTTTTCCGGGTTAATGTCATTGAGATCAACCGTGTAAGTCATGTTGATGCCGCTTTTGAACAATTTCACCGAAAGCCAGGGTGCATATTTCCCGGAATCGTGGTGTTTGCTGGTGTGACCCAGGAACAACACTTCTGCTTTTCTGCCTTGCGAAACACTCGTTTTTGTCCCCGAAGAACCCGTTTTACTCTTTGCGCACCCCAATACAAATAACCCAATAAGCAATCCTAAACTGTACTTCCTCATTAAATGCGCTATTTTAAAATTCACTCGAAGTCTTACTTTTTAAAATTCCACCTTCTGAACCGGTGAAAATATCATATCCTCCACATCCTTAATCTTCACACCAACTCTTGCAAAAACGTATTTTTGTGTCGGAACCAATGTCGGAATTTCTGTTTGAAGCGTGATTGCATTTAAGTTTTTAATGTCGGCACCGGCAATGTCCGTTACACTTACATTCGTTGCCCGGGAAACCAACTGGGTTTTGTTGATAAATAGTGAGAGGCGTTCGATGTCCTTCGCCTCGGCGCCAGTAATGATTTTTTCCAGCTTCAATGTGGCTGTTACCTTGTTTTCCGCACCGGCGAATTGTGGTGTCCGGATCATATAGTAAGGCCTCACTTCCACATCCACCTGCTTATCGCCTTCCAGCGTGACGAACAATGTATCCTTTGCAGCCGCATCTTTTTCCAAAGTCTTAAATGGCCCTCTTCCTTTTGGGAAGACCAGTTTGTAATTGCCGTTAAAAAGCATTGCGGAGTAGGCACCACTTTGGTCAACTTGCGCATCAATTGCGGCAAGCTTACCAAACCCCGGCTGCCACAATTGCAGCCTCACCTGATTGTATTCAACGCCGATTGGCTCACCATTGTAAACAATCCGGCCGGATAATGTTGACTTTGGCTCTGTAAAATTGTCTTTCTCGCAAGACGCAAGCAGCGCAAGCATAGCCAGACAGGGTATAAAATGAAATCTGATTTTCATAATATCTGATCTTTTAAATGTGATTGCCTAGTGATTTGGGTTGCGGACGATCTTTGGATTGTTGTTGACAACCTCGTCCGTGATCAGCGAATAATAATTTCCTAACTGGAAGCGGTCCGCACCGGTTACTCGACTCAATTTTACAGTTTTATAAATCCATTTGCCATTGTTAGGAGACCCCGGCTCATACACTTTGTAAGGCCACAAGGCCCAAGGCTGCGTGTTTCTTTTGGTGGCTTTTCCAAGATCTTTTGAAAGGTCAGCGGCCGTGATTGCGTTGCCATCCATAACAATGTGGGCAATTCTCCAACGTTGGATATCATAATGATAATGTCCTTCAAAAGCCAGCTCTACGCGGCGCTCGTGCGCGATGCGATCGAATGTAATGTCACCGGCAACGAGTGGTTTGGTCAATCCGGCTCTGGCCCGCACCTGGTTCATATATCCGGCTGCTACGGCAGGTTGTTTTAGTTCAAAAGCCGCCTCAGCTGCATTCAAAAGCACTTCTGCATATCTGTAACGGATAAACCAGACTTCACTGTTAACCCCGCGTTGACCTGATCCAACAACGGGATCAAGATATTTGCGCAGATAAAATCCTGTTTGCGCAGTGAATTCAAAGCCGTCAATCGGGCCGTCGAAGCCTACAACTTGTTCAGGAACGGTTTTACCTGGCAATGTTTTCTGTGCACCGCGGTCGTCTCCGCTTACGATGGAGCCATTTCCAAGTTGAAATCCAGCCCAAATGTCCACTGCTCTTCCTTTGAATGTGGTTCCGGGCAACATTACTGTTCCGGCTAGCCTTGCGTCACGTCCCTCGAAAATGTCCGTTTGATTGGTATAATAAATCGGAGCGCCGGATGCATTGGTTGTCGGGATGCGGGCAAATGTATTGTCCAGCTTCTCAAATGCTTCTACAAAGTTTAATGATGGATTAATTCTTCCACCTTCCTCTTCCTCAGCACCGTAGCGAGGCTGATTAGAGCCTGTGAAATAATGCACTTTACCGCTTTGCAACTTGTAATCATCCACAAAAATCGCTTCCGGGTTATTCGCTTTGTCGTAAAATATGCTTGAAAAATTTTCCGACAGATCGGGTTTTTTCGTGTAAAGGGCATAAGCGCCCACGCTTCCGTTGATGATCTCTTTGGCTGCTTCCAACGCTTTGGTATAATAACCCGTAGCCAGATTAGCAGGAATGCCCACTTCGCCACCAGGCAATGAAACCGAAGGTGTATTTACGCCATATTTAGCCAGAGATCCTGCATAAAGCGCAGCCCGAGCCTGCATTGCCAGTGCGGCTGCCTGTGTGGCCCTTGATTTTTCTCCGGCATTGGCAGGAAGTTTGGCTTTGATTTCACCTGCCTCTTTAATTACAAAATCATAAATTTCTGACTCCTTGGCTCTTGCATGTTGCAGGTAAGTAGGATCGCCGCTGAAATCATAAGTCATTGGTTCCAGGATCAATGGAACGCCGCCCATGCGTTTTACCAGCTCGAAATAGTAGGAAGCGCGGAGAAATCGTGCTTCTGCCAAAAAGCGCTCTTTGGCAGCGGGTGAAAGTTTTTCAGCTGCTTCGCATTTTTGAATAAACAAATTCATCTCCCGAATGTAACCGTAATCCCAGATCGACCAGGTGTTCAAATCCCATCCGCTGTTTTGGAATTGATTATAACGACCCGATTCCGACCAGAAAGCTTCATTGAAATCTGCCACCCGCGTCCAGCCCGTAAGAGGATCGAGGTTCCATTGGCGCTGAAAATCGCGGAAGTTGCCCAGATCGACGTAACGGTTGTATAAGTTTCCCAATAAGGAAAGGACCTGCCCTTCGTCGCCCCAAACCTGTTCTTCTGTTAAAATGTTTGTTGGCGGCCGGTTCAGGAATTCATCATCATTACAGCCCCAGCTAAGCAAAAGCAACACAAATACGGGTATATAAAATATCTTTTTCATCGCGAAAATTCTGGTTATTAGATTGAAAGATTGATCCCAACATTGACAAACTTGTTCTGCGGATATTGCAGACCGTTTTCTTCCTTGATCTCAGGATCGATGCCAAATTCTTTCAGATTGTCAATAGAGAACAAATTGTAACCATTGATGTAGATCCTTGCACGTTGCAGCTTCACCTTTTCCAACAACGTTTTTGGCAAAGAATAACCCAGTTCAATGGTCCGGGCGCGGATATACTTCACATTATGAATCCAGAAAGTTGAATTTCTCTTGTAGTTGCTGTGCCCGCCATCATTGTAACGCAACGCCGGATATTTGCCCGGAATCCACTCACTGTTCAGGTCAAAAGGATCGGCACGGTGCCATCTGTCCAGAAATATTTTGTTCAAAGCACCATCGTTTTGATAAGCCCAGCGTTGTTCCCAGTTTTGATTCCAGGAATACATGGCGCCGCCCGAAAAGTCTGCATTGAAGCTGATTCCCTTCCAGTTAACCGCGAAGTTCAATCCGAAGTTAATGTTCGGTTGGCCATCTGTGGCGTAGCCGATCGGCCTCTGGTCCAGGTCATTGATTACATTATCGCCATTAATATCCTTATAAATCAAGTCGCCGGGCAGCAATGTGCGGTTCCCTTGTTCGTCGATGTTGACCGGATATTCGTTGATCTGCTGCTGCGATTGGAACTGTCCAATTGTTTCATAGCCCCAGTAAACTTTGCTGTAACGGCCTTCATTTGAGTTTCTATACTGGTCCCAGGAGTTATTAAAAACCGGTTTGTAAGAAGAAACAAACTTGGTGCGAGAGAAGGATACATTGCCCCCAACCGAATAGCCAATGTCGCCCGACTTACCATTATAAGCCAAAGCAAGTTCCCATCCTGATTGTGAATCGCTGTTTACGTTTTCATCAGGCAGGCTATAACCCAATTCACTAGGCACGAGCAGGTCATATTTACGGCCCAAAAGTCCTGTTCTTAACCGGTAGAAATAGTCTACTGAACCTGTCAGCTTCGTTCCCAAAAATGAAAAGTCAGCGCCAATGTCCGTGATCTTGCTTTTAAACCATGAAATGTTATTGATAATCTGGCCCTTATCGCGCGAAGTAACCACTGCCGTTCCACCTAAAATGGCATTGCCCTGGTTGTAATTATAGCCTGGCAAATAAGCATAAGGGTCCAAAGGACGGTTAACATCATTGTCAAAAAGGATGTTGTCATCCCCCAAAATCCCGTAGGAAGCACGCAGTTTGAGATCGTCCAGAATGCTGCGCGAACCCAGCAAATTTTTCACAAATGACTCCTCCGTCAATCTCCAACCCACAGACGCGGACGGGAAATAACCAACGCGGCGATCCGGAGCAAACTTCCAGGACGCATCACGGCGGGCGGATAATTCTACATAATACTTTCCTGCATAATCGTAATTAACCCTACCGATATACCCTATACGCGCAAGCTGATTGTCTTTGTCATCGTAAGTATCCATTGTTGCGAAATACATTAACGGAAGCACATTGGTTTTAGGAACCGAATGTGCCCATTGCTCCTGATCCCGCTCTTCTTGACGTTCCGCCACGAAAGTGGCCCCAACGGTGTTTTTGCCAAAGGTGTTATTATAGTTCAGCTGCCCCTGGTAAACATTACGCATGATCTTCTGCGTGCGTCTTTCCCTCCACGGGTTGGTGCTTCCGCCGGTTACTTTGTAAGTATCGTCGGTCGGATTGTAAGTGTAAGCTTCGTAAGTGTATTCGTGACCATTCAAAACGCGGTCTCCGATGTAATAGGAATACATTCCCCTGGCAGCCAATCCCTTAATGCCTGGAATTTTGTATTCGGCTGTCATATTGGTTTGCAGCACGCGCCAGATATCAGTCTGGTAGCCACCCAGCCTTTTGTTGTTATAGGCCCAGTTCGTCTCATTGTGCTTGATGTCATTTAAATACATCGGATTGTCATTTGCATAAGGACGCTCAAATGGCCGGTTTCTGAGGATTGCAAAACGTGGCAGCCAATAATCATCACCTCCCGGGATACCAGGCTGATCTCTCGTCTCAATTCGTCCGCTGATCTGCACGCCGACTTTCAGATTGTCGGTAATATTCGCGTCTACATTGCTTTGCAGGTTATTTCGGGTAAATGTAAACTCACGACCCAGCACGGAGTTTTGGCTCAGGCGCGTCGCTGAAATGTAATAGGATATTTTGTCCGATCCGCCTGTCATATTCAGGTTTACGGATGTGAGCGGCGAATTCTTCTTGACGATAAAGTCTTTCCAGTTAAAACTCTTATAAGCCATTTCGGTGCCTGCTTTGTACTTGTCAAGCTCAGCCGACGTGATGGACGTTTTGCCATATTGGTTCATTTCCGCTTCTGCTTTTCCCAGCATCCATTGATACGAATCATTGACCACATTAGGAAAGCGCGACCAGTTTTGCCAGCCGGTGTAAGCATCCAGATTGATTGTATTCTTCGTCCCGGTTTTCCCTCTTTTTGTCGTAACCACTACGACGCCATTAGCAGCACGAACCCCATAAATGGCCGCCGAAGCGTCTTTTAGGACAGTTATGCTTTCAATATCGTTAGGTGAAATGTTGTTAAATTGTTTATCGTCCTGCTGAATGCCGTCTATTACAAAAAGGGGATTCCCCATGTTCCTGATCTGCACGGTTGCACTTGCCCCCGGTCGGCCGTCGGGCATCCGGAATGTTACACCGGGGATTTTTCCGGCCAGTCCTGAGCTTACCGTTGAACCACCATGTACGCGATCCAGATCCTTGCTGGTTACTGTTGAGATCGCTCCTGTTAAAGATTCCTTTTTCTGCGTTCCGTAACCGACAACAACCACTTCCTCCAGTGATTTGTCGTCTACTTTAAGCGTGACATCTATTGCATTTTGAGAACCTAAAATGGGCATTTCCTGAGAAATAAAGCCTACAAAGGAGAATATTAGCGTGGTTTCGCCATCCGGAACGGTGATTGAATATTTCCCTTTTTCGTCCGTTGATGTTCCTGTTTGCGTTCCTTTCAGTACAACGCTTACGCCCGGCAAGCCTGCACCCGATTCTTCTTTAACTGTTCCTGTTATGGTCTTTTCAATGGCCGAACCGGCTGGCGCAGCACTCGTGGGTTCTGCTGCAATGTCTGCCGGTTTTTCCGATTGGCTATCCGGCTTGATCACGACAAGGTTGTTCTTAACCTTGTAATTAAGGTCCATGGGTTTGAGCAGCGCATCTAAAACGTCCGCTAATGCTCCGTTTTGCGCCCTAATGGAGGCTTTTCTGTCTGACTGGATCAGTTTAGAGCTGAAAACGAACTTCACGTTGGTTTGCTTTTCAAGCTGCCCGAGGATTTTTTTAATGTCCTCATTCTGAATGTCAACCGTAACTTTCTGGCTCAGTGCGGATTGAGCTCTTCCGTCATGTGCCCATGAAATGCCTACAAAGACACCTGCCTGAATGCACTGAATAATTGTTATTCGCATGAGTGTAATGAGAAAGTCTTCAAGTCGTCGAACTTTTTTCATATTTTTGAATGAATTTGTTGGTTAAGGAGATTTATTCAACGAAATCTTCCCTTGCATCCCCTGCAAAAGCGGATGTAAAGTAATGTCAGTTACTTCGGGGAATTTGAGATCAGCCATGCTGGAACATGGCTGGTCTTTTTTTATGTAAAAACGGATAGGTTTATATCATAAGCGACGTCATTTTTGTTTAAATGGTTTGATTTATATCCGGCATTTGTTCAATAGAAATTTCTTTTACAACTGCTTCTCTCCAAGCCTACTTGCAGCCCTTGCCCACGATCGCAACAATGTTGTCATTGATCTCATATTCTGCATCCAAAGCATTACAAATGGCCTCTAGCTTCTCTTTGAACGGCTGACCAATTAACGTTGCATTCAGGGTGCAATCCCCCATTTTGACCTTGTCATAGCTGATCTGCACATTATACGCACGCTCAAGTGTACTAAACACTTCATGGACCGGCGTTTCATCAAATACGAACCCCTGTTTCAAGATGTCCATGTTGGGCCCGGGTTCGTTCGCCAGATGATTCAGTTTGGTGATTTTCCCGCTTTCCTTTGAGAACGCAATTGTCTGGTCCTGGCTAAGCGTAACTCCGTCCAGTTCAGGCTTGTCGGCTTTTTCCTCGATTCCTTTTTTGTCCAGATTATTAATTGAGAAAACAGAAACCGTGCCCGTTTTCACTTCCACCCTGATTTCCTTATTTGCTTCGGATGCGTCGATCATGAAACTTGTTCCGAGCACCTTGGTTGCCAATCCATAACTATAAACCAGGAATGGTTTTTCACGATTTCTGACAATTTCAAAAAACGCCTTACCGATCAATGTTACTTCCCTCCGCTTCGTATTTACAACCTCCGAATAACTCAAACGCCCCCCTGGCTGCAACACGACAGAGCTGCCGTCAGCTAAAAGGACGGTCATCGGCTTTTGCGTGTCGTTGTGCTTTTGAACGGTTGCAACCGCTTTTTCCGCTGTGGCAACTGCACCCATGCGGTCAGCGCCTTGCTTATAGTAAAACCAATAACTTACCGATCCAATGCTCAAAATCAAAGCCGCGGAAGCAGCCACGCGGATCCACCGCCATCCTGAAACCACTTTGCTATGCACTTTCGGTTCATCACCCGCTGGCATTTCGTCCCCTGCTTCATGCATTTTGCTCTCCACAGCATTCCACATGCGCTCGCTTTGCTTCTTCGTTGGCTGATCCCTTCCTGTGTCTTTGGCCAGCAGAATCACATATTCTCGTGCCGCTTCAACGGTCTGCCGCTTTTCCGGATTATCGTCCAAAAATGCCTGCCACTTTTTATCATTGGCTGCGTCCGGTTGCATCACCCATGCGATAAAGTCATCGCTTCGGATCAGTTCCGTCAGAGAGTAAGGGTCATGCGTCATAATAGCGGAATGCAGAATTTCGTCTTCCACAAGAAAGAGCACGGAATTCGAGAAATGACCCCTTGAAAATTGAATTATTTTGTCAAAAAATTCAAATAATCCCTAACAAGCAGATAATGAGGCTGGAAATAAGCAGGATCTGCCTATTATGGCGCAGTGAAGTAAGGGCTTTGTAAATGAAATTGCGAACCGATTTCTCGCTTACGCCCATAATGCCAGCAATTTCTTCAATGCTAAAATCATCGAAATATCGCAATGTTAAGGCTTCCACTTGTCGCTCCGGAAGCTGTGCGAGCAGATGTTGAATTTGCCTCGCCCTTAATGATGCAGACTCTACATCGATGAGAAGTGTTTCAGAATTCCCTCCGTTGGCCGGAGTTTCCTGGTCGCCCAGCAAAGTAATTTCTTCGGTAACCGGAAATTTGTCCTGCGCCAGATGAATCCTCCTGCGCAATGCGCGATAAAGGTAAAATTTGACGGAGGTTATTTTGTCAGTAAGGTTGTTACGCAATCGCCAGACATCGATAAATACGTCCTGGACTGCATCTTCTACTATGGCGGAGTTTTGTGAGAGTTTACTTCCGTAATTATAAAGCGTGCGGTGATATTTTTCAAAAATAATTGTAAACGCCTGCTCATCCCCCTCACGAATTCGCTGCCATAATTGCTGGTCTGTTTTCTCCCCGATGAAGGCATCAGAATTGATCACCGCTTTGTCCGTTTTACTAACAAGGCATAAAGCTAAATAAATATCTCTAAAATACTATTTGCAACGTTTTGGTTTTAATGTTATCACAACCATTGAGAATGAAAAAAGCGCACGGCCGGATGGCCTGCGCTTTGATATACCTGATTCTATTTCTGATTACATACTGTGCTTCACTTCCCGAACAAATTCAAGAGGGACATCCACAAGTTCGGCTATCTCTTCGAGGCTGAATCGCTTGTCATTTAGCAGCGATTTAGTGATGGCAGTACTCTTTTCCATTCGGCCTTGTTCAATGCCCTCCTCCCTTGCTTCTTCCTTTTCAATGTAAATTACGGCTTCATCAATTCCCATGTTCGTGTATGTTTTATGTGTCAGATTATAAACCTCTTCATTATATGACGCTGCCAGAAGAGGGTCATTCAATACGACATAAAATTTCAAAAATTTCATCAGCTTTGCAATTTTAGGCTTGGATATTTTTTGTCCTAAAAGCCTCCTGGCTAACTGAATTTTCAAATCAAATAAGTTCTTATCGTTTAGCTTTTTGCTTTTTAGCGCAATCTTGACAGTCATAATAATATGAGCAAACACATTGTCGCTTTCAGCAAGCTTCCGATCACACTGATCCAGGACTTTCAAGATATTGTATTCAAATCGCAATGAGGTCCCAAGAAATGACTGCTTGAAACAGCTGGGATAATAATGTTTGTTTTCATCTGCCAGAATTGCCAGCGCGGTTGTACGCTTTCCGTATTTATCCCAGATGCGGTAATAATAAGTGAACATTCTCTCCGAAAAGAGATTGTCAGTGTAGCCTTGCACTTCAATGTGCACCAGGATCCATTCCTCCTGCTCTTCTTTGGTGTAGACTTTAACAAGCTTGTCCACAAACTTGCTTGCGTAGTGATCGTCTTCAGGCGGGAAAAGCTGTTCCAGTTCTTTATCGAGATATCCGAAATCCTTTGAGAAATCGAATATATCATCAGCATTCGGGAAGAAAAATCTCAGAAAATCTTCAAAGGTGTCTTCCAGAATGGACTTCCATAGTATGTCATTTCTTTTCACAAAAAATAGGGATGATAGGACATTGATACGTCCGGTCATCCCTATAGTCACGAATTTCTGAATTTTTATTTATGCATTCCCCAATTCATACACCAGCTTCTCAACTGCATCGTACGAAGTTGCCGGGAAGTTGGCAATGCGAAGTTGTGATCCTTTGAATTCTCCGTAACCGCTGCCGATTACCATGCCTTTTTCTTTGATTTTCTTAATAACATCCGCCGCTGGAGCTTCCACATTCGCTACAACAACCGTTTGCGAGCGATTTTGTGGTTCCTTGACAAATGAGGAAAATCCAGCCGTTTTTTCAATAAAGTCGTAAATAAGCGCTGCCTTCTCCTCCGTTGTTTTCCTGATATTTCCAATGCCGATTTTATTAAAATCCTCTGCAATTTTGCCTAACAAATAGATCGCCATCACATTAGGAGTCGCCGGTGTTTCATTGTTCAAAGCATTTTTCCAAAGCGTAGGCAGATCATTATGCGCACCAATCGAATACTGATTCTTAATCTGCTTCGCTTTTTCCAAACATTTTTCACTCACGATCCAAACTCCCAGTCCGGCCGGAAGCCCAAATGCCTTTTGCACCGAAAAGAAGGCTGTATCAATCAGATTGTAATCCAAATCAGGATACGGGGCGGATGACACGATGTCGACGGCTATGAATTTGTCCGGGCTTTTCTGTTTCAGCTTATGAATCTCGCTCACAGGCATTTGCACGCCCGAACTGGTTTCGTTATGCGTTACGCAGATCAATTCGGCATATTCAGGAACTTCGATCTCGTCGGCTGTGAAGCCTTCACCCATGGGCTTTTCGAATTTGTGCGCGTACTTATTCAACGCACTCGAATATTCGCAAAATTTCTTTGAGAACGAGCCGTTCACCAAGTGGAAACTTTCCAGTTCAACACAGCTGAATAAAATCCGCTCCCAAGCTTCCGAAGCCGATCCCAGAAACATAATCTGATGTGTATCAGGCACATTAAGAAGAATGCGCAGCTGACCCACTGTAAATTTGTGCAAATCCCGATATTGCTGGCTGCGGTGCGAGATAGAGCCCAGCTGACCGCTTACGAAACTCTGTACATGCTGCTCAAATGTTGGATATAACTGAGCTGGACCGGGCGTGAAGAAGGTTAATGGCATTAATTTTGAATGACTGAATGACTGAATGACTGACCGGGTCGGTGGTGCGATGAGCGAATAATAAAATTTAGTGTTTAGCTCTAATAAAGCATTCTGAATCTTATTGTGCCTTCGATATCCTTCACTTCCTGAATGAATTCCTCGGTGTAATCTTTGGCGATGTCCACGATCACATATCCGATATGCTCATTGGTTTTCAGATACTGACCTGTAATGTTGATATTATTTTTACCAAAAATATGGTTCAGTTTGGCCAGAATCCCAGGAACGTTTGCATGAATGTGCAGTAACCGGTGCGAATCTTTCAGCTTTGGCAACTGGACTTCGGGGAAATTCACACTTCCGTATGAGCTTCCGTTGTTCATGAACTCCAATAATTTGGAAGGCACAAAATGACCTATATTTTCCTGCGCTTCCTCTGTGCTTCCGCCGATATGCGGCGTAAGGATCACATTCGGTAAGCCTTTCAATTCGCTTTCAAAAATCTCGTCATTGGTTTTCGGCTCTTTCGGAAACACGTCTACGCCCGCTCCTGCCACTTTTCCACTCTTCACAGCATCCGCCAGCGCCTGAATGTCCACAACATGACCGCGAGACAGATTCAAGAAAATAACGCCATTCTTCATCAGGTCAAATTCGCGTTTGCCAATCAGGTTGGTATTCTCTTTGCGGCCATCAACGTGCATGCTGATCACGTCTGATATAGCCAACAGTTCTTCCAAAGAGTTAACCTTCCTCGCATTACCCAAAGACAATTTCTCAACAGCATCATAAAAATAAACTTCCATTCCGAGTGCTTCGGCAACAACAGAAAGCTGGGTTCCGATGCTTCCGTAACCCACCATTCCCAATTTTTTACCGCGCACTTCGAAGCTTCCGTTTGCAGATTTATCCCAAATCCCATTATGCAGCTGATTGCTCTTGCCCACAATGTTACGGATAAGCATAATCATTTCACCCACAGCCAGTTCTACAACAGAACGCGTGTTGCTATACGGTGCATTAAAAACGGCGATTCCTTTTTTTGCAGCCTCTTCCAGATCGATCTGATTTGTCCCGATGCAAAATGCGCCGATCGCCATCAAACGGTTCGCATTGTCCAGGACGCGCTTGGTAATGTTTGTTTTTGAACGGATTCCGATGATAGAAATGTCCTTGATACGCTCGCAAAGCTCATCTTCATCCAATGCGCCTTTGACAAACTCCACATTAAAACCTTGTTCCTCAAACGCGCGAAGCGCCGCTGGATGCACGTTTTCAAGCAAAAGCACCTTAATCCGGCTTTTCGGATAAGACTGGCTTCTGCTCATTTTATTATCATATAAAAAGTCATCGAAAGACGTCGCAATGTGATCTGCGACAGCCATAACGCGCGGACGCTCCACATTTTCCGTAAATGCATAAAAGCGACTCGCCAGGCCCGATGCCTTCAATTCATAGTCTGTATAACCGTCCCCGATAGCGTAAACGTCGCCTTCCAGATTCAGGGAACCAAGCAATTTAATTTTTCCACCGTCCGTCGAAAGCACGTTTTCCTCATCAACTCCTACAATGTTCCCATCTTCATCGAACAGAAATTCATTGGCATATACATGCTCAGGAAGAATGCCCAGCTCTGTTACAACCGGCACAATAAACTCCTTGAAACCACTCGAAACGATAAAGATCTGTTCCGCATTTTCCGTCAAAAACTGCCTGTTACGTTGAAATGAGTCGGAAACCTTCGTTTTTAACAAAGACACCAGTTCCTGAATGTTGGAGCGATTGGCTTTGAGAAGCGCGATCCGCTGGCGAAGCCCGTCAGCGAACGACATTTCGCCGTTCATGCCCTTATTCGTCAGATCAGCGATTTTCTGAACAACCTGATCACGTTCTGGATGGCCGTTTAAGGCAATCGCTGCTAATTCGTCGAGCCCTTCAACCTTGGTAAAAGTGCTGTCAAAATCAATGATAATGTACGGTGATGGATTAAGTGTTAATGTGGACATGAAACGGGAAATAACTGAATATTAATCGGTTAAATAGAATTGGTGTTAACAGCGCAAAATTACGAATCTGAAACCATATCACACTAACAAAATAATTTCTGAATCAGTTTTATCAAGAAAGAAACTCCAAAGCCTGCTCCTCAGACCAGTAAACGCCGTTTTTCAACCTTGCAGGACGGAATCCGCAGTGCCCGCCGTCCAGCGTTGCCACAAGGCAAACCTGGGCGTGCGCCTTCAATTCTTCCAGCGGCAAGCTGCTAAACGGCACAATCGGGTCATTTTTGGCATTAATAATCATTGTTGGAATGGCGATGTCTTTAATGAAGAATTTGGAACTGCATTGTTCATAGTAATGATCTGCACCATTGAAGCCATGCAGCGGTGCAGTGAAAATATGGTCAAAGTCGTATAGCGTGAGGACGAGCTTCTGGTCATTAATATTGATGCGGTCAGGGAAAAATGCGGCTTTGGCATTCACTTTTGGTTTCAATGTATTCAAAAACCGGTGCATGTAAACCTTATTCTCAGGCTGTATTATGGAAAGACTGCAGGCACGAAGATCCATCGGAACACTAAAAACCAATGCATTTTTAATCCTGCTGTTCAGATTCACACCCGATTCGCCAAGATATTTAAGCGTAAGATTCCCGCCCAGGCTGAAACCAATTAAATGTATCTGCCCATAATCCTCCTCTAGTGCACGCTGAACGACCAGTTCCAGATCCTCCGTTGCGCCGCTGTGATAAAAGCGGGCGGTTTTGTTCATTTCTCCGCCGCAACCACGGAAATTCCAGGCGAGACAATCGAACCCGTGCTGGTTTAGCAGCTTCACCATGCCTAATATGTATTGCCGCGTGCTGTTGCCTTCGAGCCCATGCGAAAGTATAACCAGCTTGCCCGATTTTCGATTTTCAGCATAAGACCAGTCAAGATCCAGAAAATCTTCGTCGGGTGTAACTATTCTTTCCCGCTGGTAATTAACGCCTTTTACCTTGCGAAAAAGTGCCGGGTAAATGCTCTGAAAATGCCCGTTAGGAAGCCAGTAGGGCGATATAATGCTTGTGGTTTCAATCAATGGCATGCAACAAAGGTTATTGAATAAACTAGAATAATTCTAAGCATATTTTAATTTTAATATTGCATTTATACTTTTTCTGTATACATTTGGTTTTTAAAAATATAAGATCAATACTAATGGCAGAAGGTACAGTAAAGTTTTTCAATGATTCCAAAGGATTTGGATTCATCCAACCATCAACTGGTGAAAAAGACATTTTCGTTCACGTTTCAGGTCTTCAAGACGACATCCGTGAGAATGACAAAGTGTCTTACGACGTAGAAAATGGAAAAAAAGGTCTAAACGCTGTTAACGTTCGCGTTATCTAAGTTTAGTCATAATAAGACATTTCGAAAGCATGCTGTACTGCATGCTTTTTTTATGCCCTTTCCGCTCACTTCTTTGCATTCATCTCTTCGTGTGCCTTGTGAATCTCCATATTTTGCGGCTCTAAACGCATCATTGCGCGCCTTTTTGCCGGATCTTGAATCCAGCGGTAAATCCACGAAAAGCCAAATGGCCCTTTGTAATGTTCCTTTGACTTATACACAGGATCAGTCATCGCGTCACCCAGGCTTATGAAATTGTATTGCTGGTCTTTCAGTTTTTGGACCAATTGCGGCAAATAATCTGTATTCAGCTGGCTGTCGTGGCAGAGATAAATCTGCTTAATGGGCCTGTCGAATGTTGCTACGGACAGGCTGTCAAAGAAAGCAAAGATCTTTACGCTCGTTTCTACATATTGCATGCCGATGGATTTGGCCTTTGCCGCGTCCCCCTCCCTTAGTGCTTTGTCATATAACCGCGCGTAAAGCCAGTCCTCACTTTCGACGGTGTAAGGCGTGCTGATGTATTTTTTCTCCTTCAAAAACTGCTGCATACGGTCGAAATCAATGCTATCCTTGCCCATGCTATTGAACGGGAACCTGAAATAATCCAGCGATTTGCCCGAGCCTTTGAGCAGTTCTTTGGTCAAAACTTCGCCTTTGATGACTTCCTCTTTGAATGCGTCAAAACCAACCTCTGCGTAATTCGGATGCGAAAAGCTATGATTGCCGACGGTAACATAATCCCGCAGAACCCAGGATTTGAGTAATTGTCTGTTCTTTTCAGCAGCCGGCGTCTGTTTCAGATTGGCTTCATTGATAAAGATCGCAACAGGCAATTTCAGCGAGTCCAGTTTTTGCAGCAGGCCAGAAGATCCGTCCGCTTTGGCCAGATGCACATTAGGAATATCGTCAATCGTGATGGAAACGCTGCGTTGCTGGGCGTAAGAAAGGCCGGAAACAGACATTATTGCGGCCAGGAGAACGTGTTTTTTCATAAAAACAGACGGCTATCTTGCAATTTCTATTTTATATTTCTTCCCTTTCATCTTTTCTGTTGCAATCACTTGCAGCATTGCTTTGGCCTTTCCGCGCCTCACGGCTGCAAATGAGATATTGTCCTTCACTTCAATCAGGCCAAGATCCTGCTTTTCCAATGTGCCTTTCTGCAAAAGGAAACCCACAATGTCCATTTTATTGAGCTTGCTTTTCTTGCCTCCGCTAATGTAGATCGTCACCCAATCGGAAACCGGCGGTGCGGCCAGTTTTGCCGGTAGATCCAGGACTTTGGGTTTGCCAGATATATAATCGGGCAACTTGTCATCCTTTTCCATTAAAATATAAGCCGTTCCCTCAGTCAGCATGCGCGCTGTGCGACCGTTCCTATGCGTGAATTCGTCGCCTTTCATGGGCAATTCGAAGTGAATCACGTGCTTCATGTCGGGAATGTCGAGGCCGCGTGCTGCCAGGTCGGTTGCTGCGAGAAACAGCACAGAACCGTTGCGGAAGCGGATCAACGTGCGTTCGCGGTCTTCCTGTTCGAGCTTACCGTGGAAAAAAGCACAATCAATGCCCTCCTCTTTCAGGACAGCGCTGATGCGCTCGACGGAATCTCGTTGGTTGCAGAAAATTAACGTGGACTCAGCTCCCAGAAAACTCAGCAGCTTCACCAGCGTGGTCATTTTGTCCTTTTCGGCTAAAACCTGGACCACTGTCAGCCCTGCGCTTTTGTTTTTATTTGTAACAAAATCAACGGTAACGGGTGCCTTAATGCTTGTAAATGACGGGATTTTGGTGGTTGTAGCGGAGACCAGAACTTTCTTTTTTACATTTCTCAGATTCCGGACGATCTCAGACATTTCTTCCTGAAAACCCAGTTCCAGGGATTTATCGAACTCATCCAGGACAAGTGTGGAAATGTGCCTGACGGAGAAAGAATTTCTGCGAATGTGATCCAGAATGCGGCCTGGCGTTCCTACGATCAATGCGGGAGCTTCGACAAGGCTTCTGATCTCGGTTTGCATATCATGACCGCCATAGCAGCATGTCACTTTAAACCCGGTCGACATCTTCTTCCAGACCTGCTCAATTTGAAGCGCCAGCTCACGTGTGGGCACAATGACCATGCATTGCACGTGGTCGGTTTGCGGCTTTAAAATGGAGAACAATGGAAGCAAAAAAGCGAGCGTTTTGCCGGAGCCAGTCGGCGCCAGCAGCACAACTTCGCTATTTTGCTGAATGGCCTCATCAGCCTGTTGTTGCATTTCATTTAGCTCAGTAATGCCCAGGCCAGCGAGATTTATTTTAGTATTTTCCGGATTTGTCATAGCCAAAGATAACGGTTAGCCCGGATTAAAATCCAGGCCCCTACAAATCCAGGCTATCAATCATACAGATCCTCCGAACGTTCCAACATTAAAATAGACGATTGCGGGACGATGACATATTTCTGTCCGTCATATTCCAAATCAATGGCATTACGCTGCAAATAGATAGCCAAATCACCCTCTTTGGACTGTAACGGCATATATTTAACTTTTTCCTCGGTTTCTTTCCAAGGCTCGTCTTCGGCTGCAACGGGAATCGGATATCCCGGGCCAACTTTGATTACATAACCGCTTTGCACTTGCTCCCTTTCAGTCACTGTTGGTGGCAGATAAAGGCCACTGTTTGTGCGGTCACTCGGACTTTTTGGACGGATCAAAACGCGATCCCCTACTATTATAAGACTTCTTAACTTGTTGTCTGCTGTTACTTCGTACATTTTATTAAAACTTTAATTCAAAAGGACGTTGATTATTACTCCCATTTCTGGTAACAAATATTTAAGCGCAAATGTTTATCCTCTTCTATTCCTTAAAACTGAAAATAAATGAACTGATTTTCAGTAATGACCCCCAAAAAGTAGGTCAGGAAAGTAATGATGGGGAATAATATGAAAAATACCGTGGTGCTCGCAGTTGGTATTTTTTCAAAGTAATGTTCTTTCCAAAGCAAAAAACCGATCAGGAAAACGCAGAACCACATTTCGACGTGATTGAATGGACTTAATATCTGGTCGGACAAAGAAAGATCTCCTATTTTCCTAAAAATGACCATCGAGCGGCTGAGCGAATTCCGGAAAAATATCCAGGCCAATGTCACCAACGCGAAGGTTATCAGCACATTGATGATCCGAAAAAAGAAATTATCAGGCATTTTAATATTCGCCTGTTTTAAATATTTATCACGCAACGAAGCCGTAATCTGGTAAAATCCGTGCAGGGCTCCCCAGATCACAAAACTCCAACTCGTTCCATGCCATAACCCGCTGACCATGAACACGATCATTTGGTTGCGGTATTTCATAAATTCCCCCTTCCGGTTACCACCCAGCGGAATGTACAGATAGTCTCTGAACCAGGTTGAGAGCGAAATGTGCCATCTTCCCCAGAATTCGGGAATGGATCTGGACTCATAAGGTGAACGAAAATTGTCCATTAATGTAAAGCCCATCACCCTGGCAGCACCTATTGCAATGTCGGAGTAGCCGGAAAAGTCGCAGTAAATTTGAAATGAGTAAAAAGCTGTGGCTGTCAGCAAAGTCAGTCCATTGTGGTCAGAGGCCGGATTGTAGGCATAATCCACGAAGACGGAAAGCCTGTCGGCTATGACCATTTTCTTAAAAAATCCAAAGGCCATTTGCATCAGCCCCGACTTCACCAGCTCAAAATCATATTTGAAATACGAATGAAACTGGAAAAGCATGTTTTGCGGACGCTCGATCGGCCCGGCGACCAGCTGCGGGTAAAACATCACATACAGTGCATAAATACCAAAGTTTCGCTCGGCGGTTTGGTTGCCGCGATAGACTTCAATGGTATAGCTCATGGCCTGAAATGTGTGAAAAGACAAGCCAATCGGAAGCAGAACTTTCCCTTCGCCAGTTGTCATCCATTCGGCTATACGACTGGGAATGAGCCTCGTTAACGCAGGAACAGCCGGTCGTAAATCGAAACTTGCGAGAACGCTGTTAATGGAATCCTGTAAAAAATCGTAGTATTTGAAGAATGCCAGAATACCGATGTTCGAAATCAAACTGATGATCAGCAGCAACTTTTTTTGCTTTTTATCATTCGATTGTTCAATCCAAATCCCTGCATAATAGTCGATTACGATGGTTCCAAACAGGATCAGGATAAAGATCGGCTTGAAAACCATGTAGAAGTAGCAACTGGCAGCCAACAAAAGCATCCAGCGACCACGCCACGACAAGCTGAAATATGCCAGCGTGACAACAATAAAGAAGATAATGAATTGTATATCGGTAAACAGCATCAGTTCAAATGTACTCTCGGTTGACTATTTCTTCCTTAATAATGAACAAAGGGCGATTTTTGGACTGAAAAAATATGCGGAGCACGTATTCCCCGATGATGCCCAGCGCCAGTAACTGCACGCCGCTGAACAGAATTATAACAAAAAGCAAGGATGTGAAACCCTCAATCACGTGGGCAAAAAACATCTTTTTGACGACAACAACAATAAAATAAAACAGAGAAATCAAGATTGCAGTGACGCCTACCCTGCTCATAAACTTGATAGGAAATTCACTGAAATTGAAGATTCCGTTGTAAGCCAGCTGAAACAGTTG
The DNA here is from genome assembly GCF_022869785.1 of Dyadobacter chenwenxiniae. Taxonomy (NCBI): domain Bacteria; kingdom Pseudomonadati; phylum Bacteroidota; class Cytophagia; order Cytophagales; family Spirosomataceae; genus Dyadobacter; species Dyadobacter chenwenxiniae. The sequence continues at coordinate 4,337,157 of NZ_CP094997.1, forward strand.
CTTGAACGAATATTTGGACTCTCCCGCAGCCCTGGCATCTCTTTCGTACTCAAAACCAACTTGCTTGAAGCCGATCCAGGAGCGCATTCCTCTCAAATAACGGCTTTCCTCAGGCATTTTATTCAAAACATCCACAACCCGGCGGCTGATCAATGCAAAATCGCCGCTATCCAGCGGAATTTCGACATAGGAAATGGAGCGCAAAATGCGATAGAACAGATGATAGCCCATTTTCTTCACAAAACCCTCCTTACGCTTCTTGCGGACCGCGTATACCACATCGTTTCCTTCTTTTAATAATTTATAAAAATCGGGAAGCAATTCGGGCGGGTCCTGCAAATCGCCGTCGATCACAAAAAGTGCCTCAGTTCCTCTTGCTGCGGCAATTCCTGCTGTTAGCGCCAGTTGGTGACCATGATTTCTGGAAAGAAAAACCCCGTGATAACGCTCGTCTGTTAACGCCAGCTGCCTGATTTTGAGCGCCGTGTCATCTCTGCTCCCGTCGTCGATCAGTACGACTTCAATGGCAAGCGGACTGGAATCCATCAATGCATTGATTCGCTGAATAAGCATCGGAAACGACTCTGACTCATTATAAAGCGGGGCGACAATGGATATCTGAGGGATTTGAGACATTCTTCTATTTGGCTATTTGCTATGGCCGCAAAAATACACCTTTCAGCGCATTATCAAGTGCCCAAATGATTTATGGGATTGTAATTTTTCTAAGAATACCGCCTTCTGACTTTCCGTTTTGAATGTTAATGATGCCCAAATCATAAGATCCCGGCCTAAGGGACGTCATTGGAATTTCTATGTCTGCGCCCTTATCATATTGTTTCAAAATGTTCCGCCCCATGTATTTCTGAGGCGTCATTTTAAAGAAATAAAGCTGTTTGGCATCCCTGACAAAGGCATATTGACCATTATTGCGGTTCAGTGAAATGTGACTTTGTGGATCATTGATATACAAAATACTGTCGCGTGTCGAGACCGTTATCCCTTCTTCATCCGGCATTGGGTTTTGTATCCTGCTCATTTCCTTGGCAAGCATTTCGGGCCTGTCCGGATATTTGTAAACATCCCAGCTCACCATTTGCTTCATCATCGAATCCACATAAAAAGCGCTTTTTGAAAACGGCACGTGACCGAGCCCAAATGCATTGTGCTCCTGGTTGTAACCATTGACTGTCAGATATTTATTCCTTTCCGCAATGACGGGCAGATAACCGTAAATGGAAAAACCCCAAATGATTACGCTCATTGTCAGCGCAAATTGAAATATCCATTCCTGAATTTGTTTCCCTGAAACCGCATTGATGAACGTAAGATAAGCCACGGTCAAAAACAGCGCGGGATACATTTTGTAATTGCTGACAATCATCACGAAAAACCCAAAACGGGGCCTTAACAAGCCTATAATGAGCGCATTGACCAATAAAAATGTCAGTATACCCAACAGGAACATGTCCTGGTTTTTCTTATCGATTGACGCTTCTGAGCTTGTGTAACGGATATTTTTTGGCCAGTTGAATGTGCGGTTAAGCCAGGGAATGAGTTGTTTGTACAACCAGATAACCACCCAGATCATTACCAAAAAGCCCATCAAAACCGGCAATGCGGAGCGGACGACAATGGTTTTTTCGGGAAAGAAATCAAACAAGCCTCCCAGAAACGCGAAGAATCCTAAAACGGACAAATGTGGATATTTGGCAAAGAACTCCATGCTGGACTCGTTGCCCTGCGCCGACATGCCGTAAAAGTAAAACCCTACTGCCATTGCACCAGCTAAAAGCCAAATGCTGAGCTGCTTATAATTGGATCTCAAAAACAGGATCATCACGCCAGCGGGCCAAACGAAGATCCCATTACTCATTGCATAAGTAGCACAAACGGCCGCCAAAACCGCCCAACCAAATCTGCTTCTTGATAAAAGAAACATGGAAAGACTGATAAAAAACACAACCGGCTGGTGCTGCAAGCTGCAAATGGCCCAGAGAAAAACCAGGTGATATTGCAATTGGAACAGTAAAAAAGGAACTGGCAAAAAATACCACCAGTTAATTTTGGTTTTGGCAAAAGAAAGCCAGAAAATCCTTAATGTTCCGAGCGTGAAACAGGCGCCGGCAATGTGCAGAAATGTAAAGTTTAAATGTCCGGTTACCCAATAGTAAGCAAGCGTCACGAGCTTCCCGATCACCATGCGGTGTTCGTTATTGGGTTGAAAAAGCAATGTTAACCGGTCCGAAAAGGATGAGTCTGTGATCCATTTTCTTAAAAAGTCGGGAAATGGATCAAAATCGTCATACCAGGGGAGGTTGACTGAATAATATAAAATGACAAACACCCAAAGCAGCACGGGCAATGTCATGGCGGCACTTATGGCTAACTTTTTACTGCTGTTCACCTTGCGAATCTTTCATGATAATTACTTTCCTGCCGAAATATCCGGCCATGCATTTGTTCCACCAATGATCAGGATTGTCCTTAATGTCGTCATCCACGAAAATCGATAACGGTTTGGAATGGATTGGCGGCAAATAAACAGTGCTTTCTTTTGACTCGCGCAACTGGGCATAGCGCTCGTACATTTCCTTGTCAAATGCCGCCGCCTTGCCATGAATTAAGTCTGAATACATTAAACGCACATTAGCACTACGATAAAACGAAAGGCTTATAGACAGGATCAGAACGGCGTAAAGTATCCCATAACGCACCACTGAAAACTGAAATTGATTCGTATTGCTTTTTCTGAAATAATGGAAAACAACGCCAATCACATAAAACCAGCCGATCAGGAAAAAGAAGTAAACGCAGTTGATCACGCGTGGTGTCGGCTCAATCCCCACTCCATAATAAGAAGGGAAAAGCTGCGCGGAAAGCACACCAACGAATAATAGCACCGCATACCAAACCGGAATGGAGAAATAATTGCGCGCCCCGGCCGACAACCTGGAAAGCACAACCAGCCAGGCCAATGAGAAGAAAATCAGCGGAGTTCGGAAAATCCAGTCGAAGCTTAAAACGGCGAGTTTTTTGAACGAAGAAATTACCGAAAATGGAACATTACCGCCGAGCGGATTGCCGCCAATGCGGGCCTGATTACCCGGAGAACTGAAATACAAGAAACAGGACGCCGCACAAACCAGCAACATCGCTATCATAAAACCATCCACTTTACGGTGGAAAAGAATGCGGTAAACCCACCACGCGCCAATGAGCAAAACAATGATCAGCAGGTTCGTTTCACTGCTTCCAACGATCGCAAAGACCAGGAATCCAGCCAATGTGCTTAAAAGGATCTTCGCTGTTTGCGTATCCTGGCGATACCAGCGCAGCACGAGCACGATCCATAGCAATGTGAAAATGTTCGGGATCGTGTAAGTCACGAACGCCGCCATCCAGTAGAATGCCTCGGACATGCTGGCGATTTTCAATATATAAAGGAAGAAAACCACACCCGCAAATCCCAAATGTGCCATTCGCGACAATGTGGGCGTAAGGTGCCGGAACAGGCTATATAATGCGAAAACAACTCCTGAAAGCAGGATGACCGGCAATATTTTAAAACCGGTAACCGAATGAAACAGCAGCGGATTGGAATGGTTAAGAAAAATACCAAAATAACGCCCCGTCCAGCCGGAATAGTAATAATTCATGGCTTCGAGCCAGCCGAATTTAAACACCGTGTCGATGTAACAGTAATCGTCGGCCGGGGAAGGATGATTGTAATAAGAGAGCGCGAATAACGGAGCCAGCACTGTGACCATCAATAAAATGTTGATCCAGTTGCCTACGATCCGATATTTCCGATAAAATCTATTCATTTAAAGTTTTTTCAATGATGTAACGAGGACGGCCTTTTACTTCTTCGTAAATCTTGCCAATATATTCTCCGATCAGCCCAAGCGCCATCATATTGGAACCACTAAAAAACGTAAGCGGTAACATGGTGGAAGTCCAGCCGGGAACGGTGTAACCGACCAGATAGGAGAAAAGAATATAAGCCACAATAATCATTGCGACCAAAAAATTAAAAACGCCGAAATACAAAACCAGGCGCATGGGGAACGTTGAAAAAGACGTAATGCCATTCCATGCAAAAAGCAGCATTTTGCTCAGCGGATACTTCGTTTCTCCGGCTTCGCGTTCCAGGCGGTTATAAAAAACCTTATCATTCCTGAAACCCACCAGCGGCACAATGCCGCGCAGAAACATATTAATCTCTTTAAAATTTCCCAGCTCCTGCAAAACCCGGCGGTCCATTAACCGGAAATCGGCGTGGTTGAAAACAACTGGAACGCCCATTTTTTGCATTAACACATAAAAACTCTCGGCAGTAACACGCTTGAACCAACTATCCGAACTCCTGTCGCCTCTTACACCGTAAACGACCATTGCGCCGTCACGGTGCTTTTCGACCATGGCTGCAATGGCATTCATATCATCTTGTAAATCAGCATCGATGGTGATGAAGCAATCGAAACTGTCAATATTTTTTTCCAGACCCGCCATAATTGCACTTTGATGGCCGAAATTTCGGGATAAACCTACGCCGATAATGTTCGGATCCTGCTGGCAAAGAGTTTCTATAATGTTCCAGGTTTTGTCGCGGCTTCCATCATTCACGAAGCAAATGCGGCTGTCTTCTGTGATAAGGCCCTGCTGTTTGAGCGAGTTATAATAAACGCTCAGTTTAGAATAGGTCAGATGCAATATGGCCTCTTCATTGTAGCAGGGAATTACCAGAAGTAAACGCGCTGGATTCATAGAACACCTTTTGGTTGAGTCGACAAAAATAGCAGTAATAAGTTAATATGCTCTTTTTATCAATGGAGTCTTCGGATTTAGGTTTGAATGTTTATTTCTCGGTTAATGTGCTTTTTTTACCTAAAACCGTATTAATCAGCAGCGGGTAAAGCAACACGGCGAGTAATATCAGCAATGTGCCCATGTAAAATTCGGAGGTCATCCGTTCTTTCTCGCCAAAAAAGAAAAAAGCCAGCGCAATGCCATAAACCGGTTCAAGGTTAATGGTGAGGTTGATGAGATAGGCCGAAAATTGCCTCATCAGTTGCGTGGCCATTGTGCTTGCGTAAACTGTGCATATGAGGGCCAGGAACAATATCCAGACCCAATCTTTGGCAACCGGAATGTAAGGTTCTCCGCCCGACCAGCCCTGCCATTCGAATATGACTACAAAAATCAGTGAAAAGAATGTCGCACCGATCATTTCGTAAAATGTAATGGTATAAGCGTCAATGCGTTGCACGAGCCTGCTGTTGGCGACGGTGAACATGGCGGCTAATAATGCGGATGCCAGCGCCAGCATTAAGCCCAAAGCATGATCAAATTCGAATTTGAAAACAACATATAAACCTGCAAATGCCAAAATCCCCAATCCTACTTCGAGTGGCCGGATGCTTCTTTTGTTGACCAGTGGCTCTATTAAACTTGTCCATAATGATGTGGTAGCCATTCCTGCCAGGCAAACCGAAGCTGTTGAAACCCGCGCCGACGCAAAAAACAGCATCCAATGTGCCGATAAAATAAAGCCGACCGCCAACATTCGGATTATGTCCTTATTATCCGCCTTGAATTGCTTTTTCTTAAAAAAAATAATGGCGCCTAACCCGATTGCCGCAAACAACGTCCGGTAAAAAACCAGCGAAACCGGTGAAATGGTGACCATAAGGCCAACAATAGCGGTAAAACCCCAGATCAGGACCAGAAAATGAAGATGCAGATACGAACGCAGTGCCGTGGGTGAGAACATGGTTATCGGGGCAATGTTTTATATAAAATCAGCCCTATGCATGAAAAAACAATGTTGGGCAGCCAAACTGCGAACAATGTGTTGATCGTGCCTGCCTCCGCCACGCCTTTTGACAAAAGGAAAAATAAGATATAAATAAACGCCAGCATGAACCCGAGCGCAATCTGCCAGCCTACGCCACGGCGACTTTTCCTGGCCGATACGATAACGCCGATCGCTGTAAGGATCAGGATGGCGAAAGGTTGGGTAAAACGAATGTATTTTTCAATCAGATAAACTTCCAGACCGTCTGCGCCGCGACTTTTCAGCAGATCAATATAAGCATTCAGTTCAGGTAAGGTGAATGTTTCAAAAAGGTTATAATCACTTTCAAAATCCTTGGGAGATAAATTGATCGTTGTGTCAATTTCTGCGCCGCTGCTCAGCTTTTCACCCAAGCTGTCCAATGTCCGCACCTGGTAATTCTGCAATGTCCATTTGCCTTTTTTGGGCTGCCAGACAATTTTATCCGCGTAGAACTTCTGCAAAAGCACATTGCCCTTGATCGTTTCCATCGTGAATTTGTTACCCGTTTTCGTCATTGTATTATAGCTTTCCAGATAGGCGTACACGTCCGGGGCGATGGTAATGTGCACATTATGCCCGCTGAAATAGAATTCCTGCTTTACATATGTTTTTTCAAAACTGTTACGGACCTTATTCGCTTTTGGCAAGATCCACCCCACCTGAATGAATGTAAGAAACCCCAAAACCGTCGCACCGACCATATACGGCAGCAGCATGCGCCCGAAGCTGATCCCGCTGCTGAGCATGGCAATGATCTCTGTGCGGGCCGCGATCCGGGAAGTGAAGAAAACGGTGGCGATGAAAACCATCAGCGGACTGATGTAATTGATCCAGTAAGGAATGAGGTTGAAATAATAATCCACAATAATCTCATTCAGCGGCGCTTTCTTATCCAGAAAGTCATCCACTTTTTCCGTGTAATCGATCATGCAAATGATCAGCACGATCACGAATGCAACGAAAACATAGGTTATCAGGAAATTTTTGATCAGATAACGATCCAGTATTTTCAATCTCATGGCTGGGGAAGTCTCATCGGCGCTGAACCAGTAAATTTTTGGACACCTCGAGACTGATAAACAACGTCTGACCGCCGTTTATTTGTACAGAAGCTGATTTATCATATTCATTAATCTCTTTCACTTCTATAACGGCACCCAATGTAATGCCTGACCGATCCAGATGTTGTAAAAAAGACGGCGCGTGATCCAGAACGCCCATCATCAGCACTTTTTCACCCACCTGAATGTCAGTCAGAATGGTGTAATCGGGTTCGGTAAGGTTGCCCTTGGCGTCGGGGATCGGGTCGCCGTGGGGATCAAATCTGGGGTGACCCAGGAATGTGTCCAGTTTCTCGACCAGGATCTCGGATGGAATATGTTCCAATTCCTCCGCAATGTCGTGCACCTCGTCCCAGCCAAAACCCAATTTTTCAACCAAAAACACTTCCCAAAGCCGGTGCTTGCGGATCACCTTAATAGCGACCTTTTCACCGCTATCGGTAAGTCTTACGCCCTGATATTTTTTGTAATGGATTAATCCTTTCTCCGCCAGTTTACGTAACATATCTGTTACGGAAGCAGCTCGGGTGGATGTGCTTTCTGCCAGCGCATTCGTGCTTACCTCCACGCCCTCACGGCCGGAAAGTGCGTGAATGATCTTTAAATAATTTTCTTCTGTGAAGGAGTTTTGCATTGAAGTCAGCACCAAGGCATTAATCTTGATATGAACAAAAGTACGACTTACTAATCGTAAAATAAAAAATTTAGACTGACCTAAAAATATATTTACAGAATCTTTTATCTTTGTTTTTAGTAAACTAAATTGTTTATTACAACGGCTTTAAAAAATGATTGATAGTTTGAAAATACAGGAGACCCAGCGTAACACGACACCTGGTGAAGGCGGAAGGCTTGCTTCTTTATCAGAAGTGCATTCCTCGATAGTCGTTCCGGAAGGTGCAGGATTCTGGAAAAAATTGATGGCATTTACGGGGCCGGGGTTAATGGTCGCCGTGGGATATATAGACCCGGGGAACTGGGCGACAGACATTGAAGGTGGCTCGCGGTTTGGTTATACATTGCTATCCGTTATACTGATTTCCAACCTGTTTGCCATGCTTTTGCAGCATCTTTCGCTCAAACTGGGCATTGCGTCCGGCCGTGATCTGGCGCAGGCCTGCCGGGATTACTATTCCAGACCGGTTTCATTTGTCCTTTGGGTGCTTTCGGAAATCGCTATTGCTGCCACGGACCTGGCCGAAGTGATCGGTTCAGCCATCGCATTAAACCTTCTTTTCGGTCTCCCATTGCCGCTAGGCGTGCTTTTTACAGCTTTTGACGTGCTGATTGTGCTTTATTTTCAGCAAAAAGGATTTCGCATTATCGAAAGCATTGTTGCGGGTTTGATGGGCATTATCCTGCTGAGCTTTATTTATGAAATGGTCGTTTCCCAGCCTTCCATGGCCGGAATTATGGATGGCCTGATCCCAAAAACACAAATTGTAACGGATTCGGGAATGCTCTACATTGCCATTGGGATCCTGGGCGCGACGGTAATGCCGCATAACCTTTACCTGCATTCCAGCATTGTGCAAACGCGGGCTTTTAACCGCGACGACGAAGGCAAGAAATCCGCCATACGCTTCGCTACGATAGATTCTACCGTTTCTTTATTCCTCGCATTTTTTATCAATGCTTCCATCCTGATCCTCGCTGCAACGGCTTTCCACTCAAACGGACACTTTGAAATTGCGGACATTACGGACGCATATCATTTACTGGATCCTGTATTGGGTGTTGGTCTGGCGGGGATATTCTTCGCACTAGCCTTGCTTGCTTCCGGCCAGAGTTCCACATTGACAGGCACATTAGCCGGGCAGATCGTCATGGAAGGATTTTTGAATATCCGGCTGAAACCCTGGCTGCGTCGCCTCATTACGCGAGGCATTGCGATTGTTCCTGCACTGATCGTTTCCTATTTGTATGGAGAAAAGGGAACGGCCGATCTGCTGGTGTTCAGTCAGGTAATTTTGTCACTGCAATTGAGCTTTGCAGTTGTGCCGCTGGTGTTTTTCACTTCCAATAGCCAGATCATGGGACGCTTCGCGAACTCGAAGGTTTTGACCATTTTAGCATGGGTTATCACCTCGGTTATCATCTGTCTGAACCTCTTTTTGTTGTGGAAAACATTCACCTGAGGCGTAAATTTTAACTTACTTTAACACAGTCTCCTCAACCCGGAACCATTGCCCGGGCCTCCAAACACAATAATCCCGCTATACGTTCCGCAAGAAGTGCCCGATTGAAAATTAATTTCATCGCTGGAAGTATCATTTTGCATGCGGTTTCCTAACTTTCGCCGTTTTTCGACCTAAAGTGAATGGAATCAAAGCATAAATTAGATAAAGTTACGGCAGCGGGTGTCCTGGTTGCGTTCGGGATTATTTATGGAGATATAGGCACCTCTCCGCTTTACGTAATGCAGGCGATCATCCTGGATGAGATGATCACAGCAGAGATCATTTACGGCGCTATTTCCTGCATTTTCTGGACGCTTACCTTACAAACGACTGTCAAATACGTAATCCTGATTTTACGGGCTGATAATAAAGGGGAAGGCGGAATTTTTGCACTTTACGCACTCGTCCGGAAGCACGCCAAATGGCTCACTGTGCCTGCGGTTATAGGTGGCAGTACATTGCTCGCCGACGGGATCATCACCCCTCCTATTTCCGTTTCGTCCGCTGTGGAAGGTTTACAGCTCATTTATCCCAACATTCAGACTGTCCCCATCGTAATCGGCATCCTGACGCTAATATTTGTTATTCAAGCATTTGGAACCAAGGTCGTTGGCCGTGCATTCGGCCCCATTATGATCACCTGGTTTGTTATGCTGGGCGTTTTGGGGCTCTTCCAGATCCTGGAACACCCGGAAATACTAAAAGCCCTTAACCCGGTTTACGGCTACGACCTCATCACCAAACATCCCGGCGGTTTCTGGATCCTCGGGGCCGTTTTCCTTTGTACAACGGGTGCGGAAGCATTGTATTCCGACCTGGGACACTGCGGCCGCGAGAACATCCGTGTGAGTTGGATTTTTGTAAAAATATGCTTGCTACTCAACTATTTCGGCCAGGGCGCATGGCTTATTTCTGAAATGGGCAACCTGCTCGAAGCACGCAAACCATTTTATGAAATCATGCCCGAATGGTGGCTCCTTCCCGGCGTTGTCATCGCCACATTAGCAGCTATTATCGCCAGCCAGGCTGTTATAACCGGTTCATTTACATTGATATCCGAAGCGATCCGCTTGAATTTCTGGCCGAAAGTGCGGTTGATTTATCCAAGCGATCAAAAAGGCCAACTATATGTGCCCAGCATCAACTGGCTGCTGTGGATGGGCTGCTGCGGCGTAGTTCTATATTTTGGAAAATCCTCCAATATGGAAGCTGCTTATGGTCTGGCGATAACGTTAACCATGATCATGACGACCATTTTATTCTCCTATTATTTGTATATCAAACGGGTTAACTTGTGGATTGTCATTGTTTTCATGTTCATTTATTTGTGCATTGAGGGCATGTTCCTGGGGGCTAACCTGCTGAAATTTACGCATGGAGGCTGGTTTACAATTCTGGTCGGAACAATAGTGGCCGGTTTGATGACGGTTTGGCTGAAAGCTTTCTACATTAAGCTGCGATTGACTGAATATACCAAGCTGGAAAAGTATTTACCTGCATTACACGAGCTTAGCCGCGATATTAGTATTCCAAAATACACGACGCACCTCGTGTTTATGACCAATGCTTCACGGGCAACAGAAATTGAAACGAAAGTCATTTATTCTATATTCCAAAAACGGCCCAAACGTGCTGACGTTTACTGGTTTATCCACGTCGATATTACGGATGACCCGTATACAATGGAGTACAAAGTGCTGTCGGACGACGACAACAATGATAATGTGATCAAAATCAATTTCCGGCTTGGCTTCCGGGTGGATCAAAGGATCAATATGTTCTTCAGGAAAGTGGTTGAGGATATGGTGATGAACAAAGAAGTGGACATTACCAGCCGTTACGAATCGCTCAGCAGACAGAACATTACGGGAGATTTCCGCTTTGTTGTGCTGGAAAGGTTCCTGTCCTTTGAAAACGACCTGCCGCTCTTTGAACAGCTTGTTATGAAGACTTATTTCTTCGTAAAAGACTTCACCACGGCTGAGGATAAATGGTTTGGTCTGGACAGCAGCTCCGTCAAAATAGAGAAAGTGCCCTTGATTATCCGGCCGGTTGAGAATGTGAAGCTGCGGCGCGTTTTTAGCTAGAGACTTTCCAAGTCTTGAAGACTTGGAAAGTCTGGGTGCGGGGCGACTTATTTCAAGTAAACACCTTCCTCTTCCGGGCGGCTCAAAACCACTTCTACGTGTTCCGTAAGCGTTGTGCTTAATGCATAACCAACGTAATCCGCATGAATGGGGAACTTGTGATGGCTGCGATCCACGACCACTGCAACCTGGACTTTTTTCATGCTCACTTTCAGGAATGGTTCCAAAGCAAAAGCCAACGTGCGCCCGGTGTTCAGCACGTCATCAGCAATAATAATGACCTGATTTTCAACCTGAACATCCTTATCAAAAATGATGGGGCTCTGGAAATGAATGTGTTTATCAAAACGCAGCTCGATCAGCTCTACATGTAAAGGGGAAATGTCTGCAAGCTCGGCAACGAGTCGTTTTGCAAAGGCATAACCTTCTCCAGCAATCCCTGCAATGATAATGCTGGTGTTTCCTCAAAATTGTGCTCATATATTTCAAACGCAATCCTGCGGATCTTCTGGCTTGTTTGAAGAGGACTTAAAATCTGGCGTTTTGAAATTGTACTATCGGTCATCGGGTGTGCTGAATGCTTGTTGGGATAAAATTAAGAAGAGAACTTCTTTATCCAATGCGCAAACATGATTTCCTGCGTCGGCAATTCCAGACTTGCAATGCCCAGTTCTACCTTCTTTTCACCGATCCGCTCAGCCCGAAGCTGCATTAATGCTTTATCGTATTCTTTTGGAAATTCCGGGTGCGCCTGAATACCCAGCATCCGGTCGCCTACGCGGAACATGGCGTGCGGACAATCGGGCGTTTCCGCCAGCAATGTTGCGTCAGGCGGCAATTGTACCACTTGATCCTGACACATCATCAGCAAATTGAACACATCTGTAAATGGCTCCATCCAGCTTTCACGGACCGCCAGCTGGAAACGATGCACGCCTACGCACCAGCCCAAAGGTGATTTCTCCACCTTACCGCCTAATGCTTCGCCCAACATTTGATGCCCGAAGCAGACGCCAATAAATGTCTTTCCCGACCGATAAACCGAAATCACAAATTCCTTTAACTGCTCAATCCAATCTTCCTGATCATAGACAGAATTTTTGGAACCGGTACAAATGTAAATGTCACACGCATCCGCCGAAGCAGGAAATTGACCATTACAAACATCATAAAACTGAAAGTCCCAATCAGGGGCGACCTTTGAAAACAGCGCCGGAAACATTTCGCGATAATCTCCGGCAATGTGGCGCAGCTCGTCCCTTACATGGTCGCATTCCAGTAACCCAACTTTCACTGTTGACATTATGCGTTGATTCTCAAATGAAATGATTTCGGGCGGGTCAATGCCTCGTAACCGACTGTCGAAAGCGTGCAACCTCTGCCTGAATTTTTAACGCCGGTCCACGCGAGGGCAGGATCCAGATAATCGCAGCGATTCATAAACCAGGTCCCGGTTTCAACTTGCTCACCAATCGATAAGGCTGCATCCATGTCAGCGGTCCAAATGGAGGCTGTAAGCCCATATTGACTGTCATTCATCAGCTTAACCGCCTCCTCATCGCTTTCAACAGGCATGATGCCTACAACGGGAGCAAATGTTTCTTCCGTCATCACCTGCATGTTGTGGTTCACATTAACCAGCACCTGCGGGGCGAAATAAGGCGTTCCGGATTGATGTACCGGAAAAAGTTGGGGGTCGATCAATGCTTTTGCTCCTTGTGCAATGGCGTCATTCACCTGCTTTTGAGCAAATTCCGCTGCTGACGTGCGGACCATTGGCCCGAGCGTCGTTTCAGTGCTTGTAGGGTCTCCCAAAATGTAAGTTTTGGTCAATGCTGCAAACTCTGTAACAAACTGATCATAAACATCTTTATGCACATAAATCCGCTCGATCCCGCAGCACGATTGCCCCGAATTAAAAAACGAGCCATCAACCAGATTTTCAACCGCATCGGCCAAATCGGCATCCGCCCGCACATAAGCAGGATCTTTACCGCCCAATTCCAATCCGCCTATGATGAAACGCTCATTAATCGCTTTCTGCACGGCGTGACCACCTTCCACGGAGCCCGTAAAAGCAACATAATTAATGCGGTTATCTGCGATTACTTGTGCAACCTGCTCATGGTTTAAATGTAAATATTGAAATACACCCTTAGGCAAGCCTGCATATTCAAAGGCCGCTGCATAGCGTTCGGCACAAAGCGGCGTTTGCTGGGCATGCTTCAAAATCACAGCATTACCGGCCATTATAGCCGGAATAACGGAATTTACAGAAGTCAGATAAGGATAGTTCCATGGGGCCACCACGAAAACTACGCCCAACGGATCTCTGCGGATAAATCTTTTAAACCCGGAAATTTCCTCCACTTCTACGTCTGCTAATGCTTTCTGGGCGATGGAAATCATATAATGGGCCCGCTCCTGAAAACCCTTTCTGATCTCGTTGGCTGTGTAACGGACTGGTCTGCCCATTTGCCAGGTCAGTTCCAAACCTATTTCATCCGCATTGTCCAGGAAATATTCAACCGCTTTGCGACAGATCGCTTCGCGCTCATCCAGTGAAGTTTTACGCCATTCTTTCTGGGAAGCAATGGCATTGACCAACGCTGCTTCAACATCTTGGGGCTCTGCCAATGTCCGTTCCACATACACGGAGCCGTCAATCGGGCTTATTGTTTTTTGTATTGGCATAATCAGAGCGGTGTTACGTAAGCTGATGTGATTCCGCCATCAACCAGAAAATCAGTTCCTGTTACAAAAGAAGATTCATCGGAAGCCAGGAATAATGCAGCGTACGCCATTTCTTTCGCCTCACCGAAACGGCCCATGGGAATGTGGACTAGTCTGCGTTGTTTCTTTTCTTCTGTATTTAAAAATTTCATCAGCAATTCCGTGCGTAATGGGCCGGGGCACAGTGCATTAACGCGGATATTCTCGCGTGCATGAATGATTGCCAGCTCTCGTGTCAATGCCAGAACAGCGCCTTTGCTGGCTGTGTAAGCCACCTGCGGAGTGGCCGCACCCAATATCGCCACGAACGATGCAGTGTTGATAATAGATCCTCCGCCTGCGCGCTGCAACGCCGGAATGCCATATTTACAACCTAAAAACACGCCTTTTGCGTTGATGTTCATCGTTAAGTCCCAAATGGATTCGTCGGTCGTCATGGCATTATCATCATCGCTGTGCATAATGCCGGCGTTGTTGAAAATAACGTTCAGTTTGCCAAATTTCTCTTCTGCAAAAGCAACCGCCGCTTCATTATCAGCAGCTTTCGAAACATCGGAATGCAGGAAAAAAGCTTCGCCTCCATTGGCAACAATTTCATCAGCCGTTTCCTGTCCGGCGGCATCATTGACGTCCGTAACAACTATTTTAGCTCCTTCCTTGGCAAATAAAAGCGCAGTTTCACGCCCAATTCCACCGCTTCCCCCTGTGATCAGGGCCACTTTATTTTCTAAACGCATTGGTTTTTGTGGGGTTAATGTTTAATGGTGATTGAATTTTTATGTTAAAACAATTTGGTCTTTTTGGGAGGCCCGCCGGGGCCGGATTCATTTCGGTAATCCCTGTTTCTAGAAACAGGAGGCCGCGCCGCGGCCTGACAAGTTTAATGCTCCGCATTTTTTCAAATCTGTTCAAAATACCGCTTCCTTTCCCAATCCGTCACGGACGTGTCGTATGCCCTTTGCTCGGTTTTGAAAAAATGGCTGTAATGTTCGACGACTTCGCTGCCGAATGCATTTTTGGCGAATTCGCTGTTTTCAAATAATGCTGTGGCTTCGGCTAATGTATAGGGGACGCGTGGCAAATGTGCAGCTGCGTAAATGTCGCCGACGAAACATTCCGGAGGCTCGATCTTGTTTTTGATCCCGTCCAAACCAGATGCCAGCGAGGCTGCAAATGCGAGATAAGGATTGCAATCCGCGCCCGGAATGCGACATTCGATCCGCAGGCTCGCCCCGCTTCCTACCACGCGAAAACCGGCTGTGCGGTTGTCGTAGCTCCACGCAAGTCTGGTGGGCGCCCATGAGCCGTCCACGAAACGTTTATATGAATTAATGGTCGGGGCGTAAAATGGCATGACATCCGGGACGTGCCTGATCCAGCCACCGAGAAACCAGCGAAATAAATCGGATCCCTTTACCGGCCCGAATTCCTGGTCACCCATAAATGCGTTTTGCCCATCCTTCCACAAACTCATGTGAATGTGGCTGCTGGAACCTGCCTGATCACTTGCAAACTTGGCCATGAATGTGACGGAAACGCCCATCGCATCAGCTACTTCCTTCATGCATTGCTTATAAACAACGTGGTTATCAGCCATCGGAAGCACTTCTGCATACTTGACATTTAGCTCGTGCTGGCCTAGGCCCCACTCTCCCTTGGATGTTTCAACGTCAATGCCCGAATTTTTAAGGTGCCTTCTTACTGCGGAAGTGAACTTTTCATTACGGGTTCCCTGCATAATGTGGTAATCTTCAAGATAATAGCCCGCCGGTGTGAGATTTTGGTAACCTTGTTGAAAAGCCTGTTTGTAACTATTCTCTAAAAGATAATATTCCAGCTCAGAAGCAGCAAGACACTGCATGCCAGCGTCTTCCAGACCTTGTAACTGCTTTTTTAATATTGATCTCGGACCTATGGATTCCAACTGGTGTGACTTTTCATTGTACAGGTCACAAATGATCAGGGCTGTTTTTTCGAGCCAATCCGCAATGCGAAGGGTTGACAAATCCGGCACGAGGTGAAAATCGCCGTATCCGAGCTCCCAATTGGCATATTTGTAGCCTGGCACAGGCTCCATTGCCATATCTGTTGTCAGCAGATAATTACAACCGTGCGTGCCGGATCTGATCACCGAATCCAGAAAATAATCAGCGTCCACACGCTTGCCCATAAGCCGACCATAATGATCTGTAAAAGCAACAACGATTGTTTCGATCAGCCCTTCCCCAATTTTAATGGTCAGTTCTTCTTGCGTAAGGAATCCTCTTTTACTCATCAGAAAGGGTTATTTAGGAATTGTTAGACTAGCGCAACTTCTCAATTTTCGTATTAAGCGGAAACTTCAGGATCACTTTTTTCCCCGAAACTTTTTCCAGAACCGGGGTCAGTATTTTGCGTGCATTTTCTTTGGTTTGATCTAAAATACCCATATCCAGTGCCGATTTCTGGATCTGCTTTTCAGCCTGCTTATATGCTTCCTGAACCAGTTTCGCCTCTTCGTTGAAAGCATATTCAGTGTTATAAACCCTCGATTTGCTATGGTCAATTTTAAAGACACATAGCTCAGGCTCGGGCATATTGATAACCAGCGCTTCATTTTCGGAAGTAATATCGGCAATTTCGATTTTAGTCAAATCCACACAGCCAATAGCCTCGCCCTGTACAATTAAAATAGCCTTTGCGTTGGGCAGCCACATTTTGACAATTTGCTGTTCCACAACATCTTTGAAATTATACTTTACCAGTTCCAGCTTCCCCATCGCACTGATCTCCTGCAACACGAGCGCGTGCGTGGTTTCACTTTGTTCTTTGCTGCTCATCCAGTCAGGAACCCAGTTGCCTGCCCGGAAATTATTCCAGACCGAATTAAGCCCGGCGAGCAGCAAAATGAGCATCAGCAGGCGTATAATCCACGATAATGCACGCATAAAGTCTTGTTTTAATTGAAAATCTGCTTCTGCCCCTCTTCTTCCCTTGCCATCCGCTGCGCGATGATACTCGCCGCAATCAATTGAAGCGCGTGGTAAATCATGATAGGCAAAAGCATTAAACCTGCCTGGGCCCCCGGAAACAGCACTTTTGACATCACCGCTCCCTGAACAAGGGATTTTTTTGAACCACAAAAAACAGCCGTTACCCGATCTTCCCGATTGAAATGTAAAAGGTTGCTGATGAAGGTCAACAGAAAATAGATCCCGAAAAACAAACTCATCATTCCTATCCCTAAAAATACAATTTCTTTTATTCCCAGTGAACTAAACAAGTGCTCCCCGAATGATTCACAAAAAGAAGTGTAAACAATCAGCAAAATAGAAGATTGATCGAAATAACGGATGTATTTTTTGTGCTCTTCCGCGTAGTGTCCCCATTTTTTGTTCAATGCAATGCCTGCACAAACTGGTAATAATACTTGTAAGGACAACTTTCCTACTACTGAAAGCAGATCAAAATGCCCGGGTCCTGCATCCATCACCAAACCCATCCAAAGCGGCGTGATGAAGACGCCGATCAGGCTCGATATGCTGGCGTTGAAAATGGCGGCCGGAATGTTTCCCCTAGCAATCGAAACCATAACGACGGACGATGAAACGGTGGATGGAAGCGCGGTAAGAAAAAAAATGGCGAGCCAGAGCGTCTGACTTTCGTCCGTCTTGAATAAAGGACGAAAGGCCAGGGCCAGCAGTGGGAAAAGCACAAAAGTGGAGATATGCACCATCACGTGTAACTTCCAGTTAATGAGCCCGACGCGCAACTTTTCCGGGCTTAACCTCAGTCCGTAAAAGAAAAAAATGATAGAAACGGCAATGGTGGAAATCTTGGAAAGTGGCACCGGACTGTCTTTCATTCCAGGATAAGGCCAGAGCCACGCCAGGAAAATCATACTCAGCAAAGCCAGCATAAAACCGTCCAGACCCGCTTTTTTGGCTGTATCAAATATTTTACTCATTGTTACTGTGATTCGGCACTTGCGCAAATAAGGTGAAAAGTTCTCAAAATCTGCCGAACGGTATATTATTTTAATGATGCCCTTTGTATCGAACAAACTACCATTATTAAAGGCATGCTATCAACAATGAAGCATTTGAGTCTTTTTGTATTTTTAAACCTAATTATTATGCCTGCACAAGCGCAATGGAAGTTGGTCTGGGCTGATGAATTTGAAAAAGACGGCGCCCCGAATCCGGAAGTGTGGCAGCCCGAACAGGGTTTTACCCGCAATCGCGAAGCGCAATGGTACCAGGCTCAAAATGCTTATTGCAAAAATGGTTATCTCATCATCGAAGCCAGGCAGGAAAAACTCAAAAACCCCAATTACGTGCCGAATAGCAGCAACTGGAAAGAAAATCAGGAATATGCTGCGTACACTTCCGCCAGCATTATTACTAAAAACAAGCAAAGCTGGCAGTATGGGAGGTTCGAAATGAAGGGCAGGATCGACACGCAACTGGGTTTGTGGCCGGCGTTCTGGACATTGGGTGAGAAAGGGGAATGGCCGGATAATGGTGAAATTGACATTATGGAATTTTATCAGGGAATGTTGCTCGCTAACCTCGCTTGGGGATCGACAGAGCGTTACAAACCTATTTGGAATTCAGTAAAATTGCCGGTTAAAGACTTCAATGATCCCGAATGGTCTCAAAAATTCCATGTGTGGCGGATGGATTGGGATGAAAAATCGATCAAAATCTATTTAGACGATAAGCTGATCAATTCACAGGATCTGGACCAGGCGACCAATGCGGAACAAACCGCAATGCACCCTTTCCGGCATCCGCATTACATATTACTGGGCCTTGCCCTGGGCGGCGACAATGGCGGCGACCTCTCGAAAACGACATTCCCTGCCAAGTTTGAAGTCGATTACGTCCGCATTTACCAGAAAGAATAGGCTAACGGCTTACCAGATCCGGCTTCAATGAACGTGTGCTTTTCTTGACCTTTCTGGACTGTTTTTTCCGTCTGCCCCACCAGATAATGGTCCCTGTTACAGGTAAACTGGCGCAAATGAGGCTGGCCAGGAAAACGATGATCTTGCCCGGAAGTCCTAAAATGGCACCCACGTGAATGTCATAGTTCATTCTGCGTAATGTATTTGCGAAGTCGGCATCCTTATAACGCCCGGCATAAGGTCCCGTCATTTTGATTTTCTTGAGGGAATATTGGTCAAAATAATTATAGTCGACATTATAATATGTCCCGGCTCTGAAATTCACGAATGAAAAGATTGACTCTGATTTTGTATGTGGAATGGAAATGTTCATCCCTTCATTGACAGGATATTCCTTTTTTAATGCAAGCCAGACTTTGTCGACAGCCGTTATGGGCGTAAACGCGCCGGTTAGTAAGGTGGAATCCGAAGCAGGAATGTAATATTCATCCGAACCTTTACCGCCGGTCACATTGTAAAGTCCCTGGGAAAACCATTTGAAACCCCACACTAACCCTGTAAAGCCTAGTAAGAAGCCAATTGACAAGACATAGAAGCCGAAGACATTGTGCAAATCATAATTTTTCCGCCTCCACGCAGCGTCCCATTTAACCGAGAAACGCTGTTTTGCAGCTGATTTATTTTTTGGCCACCACAACACCAGTCCACTGATCAGCATGATCAGAAAAATCAATGTTGCAGACGCCACAACAGGCTGGCCAATCGTAGGCGGGAGCCACAAGTAATAATGTCCGTGCAGGATAAAGTGAAAAAAATCGCCTTCCTCATTCCAGACATGCTGCACCTGCGCAGTATACGGATTGACATAAACTACATAATAATATTCAGGATTAGCATTGTAAAACCCAACTTCGGCATTGCGCGTCGGAATGCCGTAAAGCACGCCGTTCGCCTTTTTACCGGGAAGCATCTTTTCTGCGCTGGCTTGTAAAACCGACGGCGGTAAAACTTTTGCATTACTGGCTGGCGGCTCCACGAACATGTAAGGCTGTGTGAAGCGCTTAATTTCATGCTCAAAAGCAAGGATACAACCGGTTATGGCTACCACAAAAACCACAATCCCGGACGCCAGACCAAGGTAAAGATGTAATTTCCCGATCAGTTTTTTCATTGGCACAATGCTTCTAATTACTATTTAGACTCAATCAAATTACTAATGTAGTGCGAACATTTCATAAAACAAGAAATCCTGATCGATTAGGACCAGGATTTCTTGTTTTTAATCAAACTGATATTTATAAATGCCGGTGACCTCGGTGCCTGGCGGCATGTCGATGATAGGTTTCAAAATGCCATCATGAATCCCGTAAACCCACCCGTGCAAGTGTACAGACTGCCCTTTTTGCCATGCTTTCTGTATAATGTCTGTCTTAGACAAGTTTTTCACCTGCTCCGTTACATTCAGTTCAACAAGCCTGTCGAAACGGGCTTTTTTGTCCTCAATTGCTTCAAGTTCAGACTCATGCTTGTCATAAACATCTTTGATATTACGAAGCCATTTATTGATCAGTCCAAAGTCGTCGTTCGTCATTGCTGCTCTCACCCCGCCACACTGATAATGTCCTACAACGAGAATGTGCTTTACTTTGAGGACCTCCACGGCATACTGAAGCACGCTTAGCATATTCATGTCCGTGTGCACAACGAGGTTGGCGACATTACGATGCACAAACATTTCACCCGGCTGCGAGCCGGTAAGGTCTTCCGCGGGAACGCGGCTGTCGGCACAGCCAATCCATAAAAAATCTGGTTTTTGATCTTTTGCAAGATTTTCAAAATAGGATTCGTCCAGATCCAATTGTTTGGCAGCCCACCCCTTATTGAACGTGAGGAGCCTTTTGTATTGTTCCATATCTTTTTTGAATTGTAATTTATGCTTGTGAAAGTGCTAAAATAACATAATATGCTTTCACATTCATTGAAAGCGGAGCAACCTTTTAGCAGAAAAAAAATCGTAATTTTGCGCTCTTAAATTGCCGGTTGGTGTTAACAATACATCGCATTTACCTTAGAAAGCTAATAGTCGAGCGCTAAAAGCTAACAGCACATATGAAATACAACGAGTATAAAAAACTGAGTTATCCGCAAATTGGAGACGAAGTTCTGAAATTCTGGAAAGACAAAAAGATATTTGAAGCGTCTGTTGAAACGCGCGAAGGTGCTCCGTCATTTACATTTTTTGAAGGGCCGCCTTCTGCTAATGGAACGCCTGGTATTCACCATGTTATGGCGCGTTCGATCAAGGACATTTTTTGCCGTTACAAAACATTGCAGGGCTTCCAGGTCAAGAGAAAAGGAGGCTGGGACACACACGGACTCCCGGTAGAATTACAGGTCGAAAAAGAGCTGGGCATCACGAAAGAGGACATTGGCAAAACCATTTCGGTTGAAGAATACAACGAAAAATGCCGGCAGACGGTGATGAAATTTACAGATCAATGGAATGATCTGACCGAGAAAATGGGTTACTGGGTTGATCTGGAAGATCCTTATATCACTTACAAAAGTGAATACATTGAAAGCCTTTGGAACTTACTTAAAAAGCTGTACGACAAAGGTTTATTATATAAAGGTTACACCATCCAGCCCTACTCTCCTGCGGCCGGAACCGGATTGTCGTCCCACGAGCTGAACATGCCTGGGACTTACAAGGATGTGAAGGATACGACCATTGTGGCCATGTTTAAGGTAAAGGCGGCTGAGACTTCCCAAGTCTTTGGAGACTTGGGAAGTCTTGACATCCGCATACTCGCCTGGACAACCACGCCCTGGACGCTTCCTGCGAACTCAGCATTAACAGTTGGTGCCAACATCAATTATGTATTGGTAAAAACCTTTAATCCTTACACCCATGCGCCGGTGGCCGTTGTGCTGGCGAAGGATCTGATCCCGAAATATTTCTCTGAAAAAGGCCGGGACGGTAATTTCGAAGGTTATGAAGCCAGCGATAAAAAATTGCTTCCCTGGACAATCCTGAGAGAATTCAAAGGAAAAGACCTGGAGGGCATTGAATATGAGCAGTTATTACCCTATGTACAGCCTGAAAAACCGGCATTCCGCGTAATTCTTGGTGATTTTGTGACTACTGAGGACGGCACGGGCGTAGTGCATACTTCTCCCACATTT
Organism: Dyadobacter chenwenxiniae; assembly: GCF_022869785.1. Lineage (NCBI taxonomy): Bacteria > Pseudomonadati > Bacteroidota > Cytophagia > Cytophagales > Spirosomataceae > Dyadobacter > Dyadobacter chenwenxiniae. The sequence continues at coordinate 4,359,134 of NZ_CP094997.1, forward strand.
GGTGCGGACGACTTCCGGGTGGCACAAGCCAATGGAATCCCAGCCATTATGGTGAAGGACGAAACCGGGAAAGAAGTGCCCATTGTGGACCGCCAGGGCCGTTTTGTAAAAGAAATCACCGATTACGCGGGTCGCTATGTGAAGCCTGAATATTATTCCGAAGAAGAGCAAAATGATCCGGAATTCCGGGCAACCGATGTGCTGATTGCGATCAGGTTAAAAGAAGAAGGGAAGGCATTCAAAGTTGAAAAATACGAGCACCCTTACCCACACTGCTGGCGTACGGACAAGCCCGTATTATATTATCCGCTCGATAGCTGGTTTATCAGGACCACTGCCATGAAAGACCGGCTGGTGGAACTGAACAAAACTATCAACTGGAAACCTGAAAGCACGGGAACAGGTCGTTTTGGCAACTGGCTGGAAAACCTGGTTGACTGGAACTTGTCGCGCTCACGTTACTGGGGAACTCCCCTGCCGATCTGGCGTAATGATCACGGCGATGAAGTTTGCGTGGGTTCCATTGAAGAATTGAAGGATTTGCTGGAAGAGGCTTTACTGTCGGAACATTTGACGAGAGAGCAGGCCACAACCAATTCTGACTATCTGCTCAAACTGGAAAATGGTGATTTCGACCTCCACCGGCCATACGTTGATAACATTGTGTTGGTTTCCAAAAAAGGAAATGTGATGCACCGAGAGCCTGATCTGATCGACGTTTGGTTTGATTCAGGTGCAATGCCTTACGCACAGTGGCATTATCCATTTGAGAATCAGGAGATATTTAACCAAAGTTATCCTGCTGATTTTATCTCAGAAGGTGTGGATCAAACGCGTGGCTGGTTCTTTACACTGCATGCAATTGCCGGGATGCTGTTTGATTCTGTGGCATTCAAAAATGTCGTTTCCACCGGGTTGGTTTTGGATAAAAACGGTAATAAGATGTCCAAACGTCTTGGTAATGCCGTTGACCCCTTCGCAACCCTTTCCAAATATGGGCCGGATGCTACCCGTTGGTATATGATCACCAATGCGGAGCCCTGGGACAACCTTAAATTCAACATTGACGGCATCGCAGAAGTGCAGCGCAAATTCTTTGGCACGTTGGTTAACACATATAATTTCTTTGCCTTATATGCCAATCTGGACGGTTATGAGTTCCATGAGACTAATTCTGTGCCGATTGAAAAACGCACCGAGCTGGATCGCTGGATCCTTTCCAAGCTAAATACATTGGTTAAAGAAGTGGGTGAGCAATTTGACGATTATAACCCAACAAAAGCCGGACGTCTTGTTCAGGACTTTGTTACGGACCAGCTTTCGAACTGGTATATCCGCCTCAACCGCCGCCGTTTCTGGAACCCGTCACAGGATTCAGCAGCAGGCTTGACCGAGGACAAGCAAGCCGCTTACGAGACATTGCAACATTGCCTCGTAACGGTTTCGCAATTGATGTCACCCATCGCTCCATTTTTTGGAGAATGGTTGTACAAAAACCTGACGGACGGCGACCGTACGGCATCCATTGCCAACAATACCGGGCATCAATACGAATCCGTTCATTTGACTCACTGGCCAAAAATCGAGGCAGAGTATGTTGATCTGGATCTGGAAGCTGCTATGGAGCAGGCGCAAACAATCAGTTCACTGGTCCACTCGATCCGTAAAGGGCATAAGATTAAAGTGCGTCAGCCACTGTCCAAGATCTTGATCCCTGTTTTAAATGATAATACCAAACGCCAGATCGAGCAGGTTAAGGCGATTATTTTGTCCGAGGTCAATGTGAAGACCATTGAGTTCGTACATGATGACAGCGGGATTTTGATCAAAAAAATAAAGCCTAACTTCAAAACGCTCGGACCAAAATTCGGTCCGAAAATGAAGGAAGTGGCGGCAGCGATTTCTGCAATGGACGAAGCCGCGATCAAAGAGATTGAAAAAACCGGTGCTATAACCTTGAACGGAGCAACGTCGCCCATGGAAATCGCGCTTACCGACGTTGAGATCCATGCAGAGGATGTTCCGGGCTGGTTAGTTGCCAGCGAGGGCGGCCTAACCGTAGCGCTTGACATCACCATTACAGATGACCTTCGCCTGGAAGGCATTGCACGGGATTTTGTAAACCGTGTCCAGAACCTGCGCAAAGACAGCGGCTATGAAGTAACAGATAAAATCAGGATCACATTGCAGGACAACGACACCCTGCTGGCCAGCGCCATAACTGCCAATAAAGATTACATCTGCCAGGAAGTGCAGGCATTGGAATTAAACCTCATTCACGACCTCAATGGCGAAGCGAATGAGATTGAAATGGATGAGTTTTTATTGAAGGTTAAGATTGAGGTTGTTTCGTAATGCAATACGAGGCATATCCATTCATATATAATGCCGAGAACACCCGCTTTCAATTTCAAAGCATAGGGAGGCGGGGTGTTTTCGAAAAGGTTGTATTTATCACGCCCATTTCTGATGAAGTCTATAATCTATCCCTGGTTGATTACAATGTTGCATCGGGAGAATATAGCGATCAAACGATAACAGACAATGGCGATATGCCGGAAGTGCTTGCCACTGTGTTAAAAGCAATCGAAGCATTCTTAGATACACAACCTGATAAGGCCATTTACTTCGAGGGAAGCTCCTTCACACGAACACGATTATATCAGATCGCAATAACAAAGGTCTTTGATCATGATAAGTCCCAGTTTTTAATTTTTGGTCGAAAAGGTGAAACTTGGTTACTCTTCGAACCTAATGTCAACTTTGAAGGTTTTTTAATTAGAAAAAAGCCTTAACTTGAATTATTAAAATCACAGACGATGAAGGTTTTAGAGAAACAATCCGGTAAAGGAAAAAAGTCTTTCACAGGCACTTATGATTCTGCTCTGGATAATCTTCCTGTCCCGCAGATCGTTTTGGACAAGACAGAACGTGGCCATGAATCCCTGAAAAAACACCCTCTCCCTCAACATTTGCTAAGGAAATAATAGCCTTATGCAGCTAAAAAACGCAACAGCACTAATAACAGGCGGGGCTTCGGGCCTTGGCGAGGCGACTGCGCGTTTGTTTATCGAATCGGGGGCGAATGTTCTTGTGCTTGACTTAAATGAGGCCGCCGGGCTGGCATTACAATTTGAATTTCCTGAAAGAATCAAATTTCTGAAAACTGACGTTTCCAGCGAAAGTGATGTGCAAAATGCCGTCGATTTTGCGCTGGAAGCATTTGGTTCTATAAACATTGTCGTTAACTGCGCTGGCATTGCACCCGCCCGGAAGATTGTCGGGAAGGCAGACGGAATTTACGGGCCGCATTCATTTGCGCTTTTTGAAAAAACGATTAAAACCAATTTGATCGGCACATTCAATGTAATGCGATTGGCTGCGTTTGCGATGGAGCGAAACGTTCCAAACGATGAAGGCGAACGGGGCGTAATCATTAACACGGCCTCCGTTGCCGCATATGATGGCCAAATGGGGCAAGTTGCTTATGCCGCTAGCAAAGGCGGAATTGTGAGTATGACTTTACCAGTTGCGAGAGATCTTGCAAAATCCGGGATCAGGGTTATGGCAATTGCACCGGGGCTTTTCGAGACACCGCTCCTGCTAAGCCTTCCCGAAGAGGCGCGGATTTCACTGGCACAGCAAATTCCATTTCCCTCCCGACTGGGTCGTCCTTCCGAATATGCATTACTGGCAAAATCTATTGTTGAAAATCCTATGCTGAATGGCGAGGTGATTCGTCTGGACGGGGCTATTAGAATGGGGCTGAAATGAAAGAGCAAGCACAATTTAGGGATGGAAAATCAATGTGGCGCTGGTTGCTCTTCGCTCTCCTGCTCACAGGCATTGTTTCGCAAAATTTCGCTGAGCCAAAATCTGTTTACAGGATTGAGGAAGTCATTTCAAGTTTAAGAACTGGGCGCACTTCCAATATTGACACATTCTCCCATTCTGTTCCAAGGGCTGATAAGCCATTCGCTCAATCAAATAACTTTCGATTACAATGTGAGCGCTTTCGCTTTCTTTCCCGATCAATCCAAATACATACTGAACTGGCGATTTCCAGCGCGCCAGACTTGCTGCCGATCCTGATGCGCGCCACTGGCCGGCACCTCGAAAGCAGATCGCAATCTCGCGAAGAACCATCTCATTTTCTTTCCTGAGCCACATTTGATATGCTGTCAATGTGATTATTTGCTCTTTCCTCAAAGGAATGAGCCGCTTCTCATTTTTAATCAGGAAATGGAATGGAAAAGTTTTTATCAGCTGCTAAAAAGTGGCTCAGAAGAGTTGCTATGGCTTATATGCTTGGTTTTGCCAATGCAATTAACCAGGAAGTGAAGACCATGGATGATACGTTCTTTAAAACCGAAGAAGTCCAAAAGGATAAGAAAGGTTAATGCCGTATCCGCGTCAAACCATCCGGATTCCAATATCGGTATAGATCTTGAACGCTTCTTTGTCTGCCGGCTGATCGGTAATGATCATCGATAACTGCTCAGCCGGGCAGACATAATGTGCTTCCGCCGTCGCCAGTTTCTCTACGGAAGCAAGGGCTATCACTTCTTTGGAGCATTCAATCATGACCCTTTTTACTTCACTTTCTTCATAATCCGGCCCTGTAACGCCCAGGTGCGTATGAATACTGCATATCCCGAGCAAACAAATATCCGCGCGGAATTTCTTTAAAAACTGAATGGTGTCATTGCCAATCGTTACGAATGAATTTTTTAACAACCGCCCGCCTGCAAACAGCACTTCAACGTGCTCATGTTCCTCCAGTATGGAAGCAATAGGGAAGCTGTTTGTCACTACTGTCAAGCGAATGTCTCTCGGCAAAGACTTGGCAATGAGCATTGCTGATGTCCCGCCATCAAAAATGACGAGCTGACCATCTTTTAAGAAATTGAGCGCCTTTTTTGCAATGATTTGCTTTTGCTCATTGTCATGTAAAATCCTGTCCCTGAAATGATGGGGACCAGGCGAATGCGGCACTGCTCCTCCCCTAACCGATTTCAAAAGCCCTTGATCTGCAAGTTCTTTAATGTCCCTGCGAACCGTATCCTCGGATACATTCAACATTACGCTCAATCCCGGCAGATATACTTTCTGCTCGATATTAAGCCGATCTAATATGAGTTGAAACCGCTCCTCTTTTAACATTACAACTTCTGTTTTATGCAAAAATAGAAATTAAAATGAAATATTATTGCAAAATATTGCAGATTAAAATTACATTTGTCGCATAACATTGCAAGAAAAATTCAGGCTATAAAGTTTAGGTTATTATGAAAAAGTCGATTGCCATTGACATGGATAATGTCATCGTTGATATTGAAACGAACTGGATCAACTGGTATGAAAGGGAGTTTGGAGTCAAAATTGACAAAAAAGAGCTCCTGGGCATTCCCGAAGACGATGCTTTCCCAGATCCAGTTGCCGCAAGGAGCTTGATCTACAAAACAGGCTTTTTCAGAAATGCACCAATTATCGACGGAGCGCAGGAAGCACTGTTGAAGTTGCAGGAAAATTTCGATATTTTCATTGTTTCAGCCGCCATGGAATTCCCGAATTCCCTACCCGAAAAATACGATTGGCTCAACGAACATTTTCCATTCATTTCCTGGAAGAACATCGTTTTCTGCGGCGACAAAAGAATCATCGACACTGATTATCTCATTGATGACCATTTAAAAAACCTCGATTTCTGCAAAGGAACACCGATCCTCTTCACCGCAAGCCACAATGTGAATGTGACAAAGCATAAGCGAGTGAATAACTGGGAAGAGGCGCTGGCGCTGCTGGAAGCCGAAAATTGATAAGAAGGTTGCTAGGCAATAATATCAATAATGCTCTGAGTAAGCTTTGTAGTTATTGCAACGTTTACCATACCTGCTTTTCGTACAATGATACTCTTATCCGCAGTAAAGATCCGGGCAGGCCTGATGTAGCTGTCAATGGGCAGGGAGCCGCTCACAAAATCTTTCAGAATCAAGGGAATAGCATGTTTATCCTTCGAGTTTTGTGATGTGATTTGGCACAACAAAATGTCGCTTCCATCCAAATCCGCAATGACAAGCGCCGGTCTCCGTTTGGAGCCGGATAGATCTGAAAAAGGAAATGGAATGACAACAACCTCTCCTTTTAAATATTTTTCCATGCCTCATCTTCATCGGCAGTAAGCCATTCCTTTGCCAAAGCATTTTGGCTGGCATAATGTGTTAATGGCTTATCCTGCGCCAGAGAATCATCATTAGCATCATTTATTGTAAACGCGATCACCTCAACCTGTTTCCCAACAAAGGACTTTGGTAATTGGATGGAAACATCCTGATTGTCTGGCACTAACAATGTTCTGATCATAGTATGTATATTTTAAACTTTTATAAATATATGCAATTCTAAGATCAAGCAGCCACTTTCGCCCGCTCTTTTAACTGCATCAATTCGTCCCTGAGCCTTGCAGCTTCCAGGAAGTCAAGATCTTTTGCGGCTGTTTCCATTTTCCGCTGCGTTTCGGAAATCAGTTTTTGAAGGTCATTTTTGCCCATGTATTGAACAACCGGGTCAGCGGCGACACGGACTTCGGTTGGTTCCACATATACTTTGCGGACTTTGGAATCAGCGACGGAGGTTTGTTCCATGATCGCCTCTTTCGATTTCAAAATGGTTTTTGGCGTGATGCCGTGCTCCATGTTATATTCCAACTGAATGCTTCTTCTTCTATTTGTCTCATCAATAGCAAGCTGCATGGAACCGGTCATAACATCAGCATACATGATTACTTTACCCCTGTCATTACGCGCAGCACGCCCAATCGTCTGGATCATAGAGCGTGTGTCCCGCAAAAATCCTTCCTTATCCGCATCCATAATGGCCACCAAAGAAACTTCCGGCAAATCCAGCCCTTCCCGCAATAAGTTGACACCCACCAACACATCGAAAATACCCAGCCTCAGTTCCCTCAAAATCTCCACCCGGTCCAGCGTCTTCACTTCCGAATGGATATAGCGGCATTTCACGCCTACCCGGTCCAGATATTTGCTCAGTTCCTCGGCCATCCTTTTGGTTAAAGTCGTGATCAGAACACGATCGCCCATGGCAATGCGTTTGTGGATTTCTTCGAGCAGGTCGTCTATTTGATTTAAGCTTGGTCTCACTTCAATTTCGGGATCCAGCAGGCCGGTCGGGCGGATAATTTGCTCAACTACAACACCTTCCGATTTGCGTAACTCGTAATCTGCGGGCGTTGCGCTCACGAAGATCGTTTGCGGCGTCATATCCTCGAACTCCTGGAATGTCAGCGGCCTGTTATCCAATGCAGAGGGCAAGCGGAAACCATATTCCACCAACTGCTCCTTTCGCGAACGGTCACCACCCCACATGGCGCGGATCTGCGGCATGGTAACGTGACTTTCATCCACCACCATTAAGAAATCATCCGGGAAATAATCGAGCAAACAGAATGGTCTCTGACCTGGCAGGCGGCGATCGAAATAGCGGGAATAGTTCTCGATTCCGGAACAATAACCCAGCTCACGCATCATCTCCATATCGAACTCCGTCCGCTCCTTAACGCGCTCCGCTTCTGCAAGCCTTCCTTCCTTTGTGAAAAAGTTTATTTGCTGCAACAAGTCATCCTGGATTTCCTTAATGGACTGCGTAAGCACATCTCTTCCCGTGACAAAAAGATTAGCCGGAAAAATTGCAATTGCGCGCTCAGATGATATCTTTTTGCCGGTTTCAGGCTCAATGCGCTGAATTTCTTCAATTTCGTCCCCGAAAAAAATGATACGGTAAGCGAAATCCGCATAACCCGGGAAAACGTCCACCGTGTCCCCTTTCACCCGGAATGTCCCACGATTGAATTCAAGCTCGGTGCGGCTGTAAAGTATTTCAACCAAACGAAAAAGGAACTGATTACGGCTCACAATGTCGCCCAGCTTAGCGCTGACAATGCTTTTCTTATATTCATTAGGGTTACCCGCGCCGTAAATGCAGGAAACCGAAGCTACGACGATCACGTCACGTCGCCCGCTCATGAGGGATGAAACCGTATGCAAACGTAGCTTTTCAATCTCCTGATTGATCTGCAAGTCCTTTTCAATGTATGTGTTGGTGCTGGAAATGAACGCTTCCGGCTGGTAGTAGTCGTAGTAACTGATAAAATACTCAACTGCATTCTGCGGAAAAAACTGCTTGAATTCCCCGTAAAGCTGTGCAGCGAGCGTTTTGTTATGACTTAAAACCAGGGTCGGTTTGTTAACCTGCTTCACCACATTGGCAATGGTGAAAGTCTTGCCGGAACCAGTCACACCCAAAAGCGTCTGGGCGGGTTCTCCGGCTTCAATTCCCTGTACAAGTTGTTGGATAGCAGCAGGTTGATCCCCTGTTGGCTGGTATTCTGAGGTTATTTCAAAGTCCATAACGTATTGTGAGCATTCCAGAGATAACGCATTTCAAAGATAGATTAGTTTCTTTGAAATGCGTTCCGGATGCATCTACGCTTGTTCTTCCAGAACTTCTTGCGCGTTTTCAACCGCTTTTTTCTCTTTCCAATGTTGCCAGCCCAGGCCAAGCAACTTAGTCATGCTTTTATCGACGAATGTATGTCGCACAAGGTTCATACCGCCACGCACTGCCGTAAATATCGAATTATTAGCTCTCAATGCTAAGCTGAAACCACCGTCGACATAGCGGATATAATGCCACCAGAGTGAAGGGATAAATATCGTCTCGCCATGAAGCAATGTTGTCTCATGGCCCACAGCGCCTTTCAATGCAGGGAATCTCTCATAATCCGGATTGATCGGATCCACTTTGCTCATCACGGTGAACGGGTGGTGATACAATCTTCTGCTCTCTTCGGGAGAGAACAAAATCACTTGTTTGCGTGTCTGAAACTGCGTTAAGAATACATTGGAGCAGTCCATGTCATAATGCAGACTTGTGATAGAGCCTTGCCCACCGAAAAATACAAATTTATACGACTTCAAAAAGCCGTCCATAATGGTAGGAAAGCGAATGTCATTTGCCAGCTCAGGCGCTTTTTTGAAAATATCAAAAAGGAAAATACGCAGATCGGTCGGGCCTGCCTCGATGAGTTTAAGATAATCCCCGAACTTCATGGTTTTGGCAATCTGGAAATATTTATCAGCGTCGTGCATATGGTTATCCACGAGCGGAACGTCGATACTTCCGTGATTTTCACGCAGCCAGTCAAATGTCCATTTCTGAACTGCCGGCCAATCCTTGGCCAAGTCCGTAAATACGACAGGTTTACTTGGTTTTAAATAATTTTCAATGAATTCTTCACGGGTAAGCCCGCTTCGTTTCTCTATGGGCACTAATTTCATGACAGAAACTGAGTAAAAAGGTAATCGACTATGGAAAGCTAACGATTGAATTATTTTTCTAACACTCGTTAAAGGCGAATAATTCTAAATTTATATGAATCTTAGCTGGATCAAATGTATTAAAGAGATTTCAAAAATATAAATTTATGACTCATTCCTTGATTGCGTCATTCAATATATAGAAATAGTAGAATGCTCATTTAACCTGCTGCAATGAAATATTTTACCATACCACCATCCCCTGCTTTGGCAAGATATGTGCGGTTTTTCTGGGTCCTTGAACATGAAGTCGGATCCGGAATGCCTTACATGCACCGCACCATGGCTGATGGTTGTGCGGAACTGATATTTCACTACAAAGGTCGGTTTGATGAATTTGTCACGGCGGATTCAACCGAGCCTTCTTTTCACTCGGGCATCCATGGACAATCGCAGACATTCCGGCGCTTTGTCATTCATGAAGATTTCGGGATTTTCGGAGTTTACTTATATCCGTTTGCCATTCCGGTGCTGTTTGGGGTGCCTTCGACTGAGCTTACAGGGCAAATGCCCGACCTGCACACATCTCTCGGCCGAAAGGCAACCGGGCTGGAAGAGCGAATGATGCTGGCGACAGATCATACGGAGCGCGTTGCCATCATTTCGGCGTTTCTGGAATCGCTTCTTGCAAAAACCAAGCTATCTGAACCAGCCGTTTTTTCGGTTATTAATCAAATTATCCAAAATAAGGGTCTTACCAATGTGCAGGAGCTCGCAGCGCAAAGCTTTCTTTCGACACGGCAGTTTGAAAGGAAATTCAAGGAATTCTCCGGATTCAGCCCAAAACTTTATCTGCGCATTGCCCGCTTTCATGCAGCATTGGATTCCTATGGAGATAAAGATAAATCGCTGACTGAGATCGCTTATGAATGTGGATATTATGACCAATCCCATTTTATCCACGATTTCAAATCCTTTTCAGGTCAGCACCCGAGGTTTTATTTTTCCGGAAGATCAGAAGGACAAGCATATAGGGATGTATAATGTCGTGTTTTTCCAATTTTGAGCGCAGGGGACGCAGCTACATTTGCCTAAACTAAAAAAACAAAATCATGAGCACAGTAAAAATCCCGAACGGCCACCAGGCAGTTATGCCTTACTTAATGTTAAATGGCGCTGCGAAATTCAAAGATTTTACGACCCGGGTTTTTGAGGGCGTCGTCACCCACACACATTTTCAGGAAGATGATCCTAATTTGATCAAGCACAGCGAAGTAAGCATTGGCGAGAGTACGATCATGTTTTGTGATAGTCGCCCGGAGTGGCCGGCACAGCCTGCGAACATGTTTGTATATGTGGAAAATGCGGATGACACTTATCAAAAAGCATTAACAGAAGGCGGCAAATCGGTTATGGAGCCTGCGGATCAGGATTATGGGCGCAGCTGCGGCGTGGAAGATCCATGCGGAAATATTTGGTGGATTACATCAGTTCTATAAAAATGATAAATTACAACAATAAAGTTTTTGTTCCCCTTTCCAATTCAGAGAATGGCGAGGTTGACCTGTCAATGCAATTTGTATACAAACAAAATGGTAACATTGTCACCTCAACCTATTCCGGCGGCAGGATTCAAACCGGCCATTTGATAGCGCTTGCGGACGAAAACGGGAATCTGGATATGCGTTACCATCAGGTGAATGACAAAGGTGAAATCACGACGGGCATATGCAAATCGACGCCTGAGCAACTCCCTAATGGAAAAATCCGTATGCATGAGAAATGGCGCTGGACTTCCGGGGATCAATCCGAAGGCGAATCGCTTTTAGAGGAAATATAAATTTTTAAAATTATCACCCGTTCACATGCGCACCCGCCTTCCCATTATCCCCATCTTCTTTGCCTTCATTGTTTCAAATATGGCCTTCGGACAAACGTCCAAAGTCATTTCCGGGTCCACCAATTTCAAAGTAAAATACGTACTGGGGACTTGTGACGGAACATTTGATGCTCCGAAAGGCGAAGCTGTTTTTAATGAAAAATCGCCTGAGAATGCGTCTTTCAACATTGATATTGCTGCCAACACATTCAAAACCGGGAATAATTCGCGCGACAAGGATATGAAAAGCGAGAAATACTTTGATGTTGAAAAGTATCCCAATATCCATTTCAAATCTACCAAAGTCGAAAAAAGGAGTGGCAAGTATGAGGCAACCGGAAAGCTGACAATCCGGGATGTTACCAAAACGGTAACATTGCCTTTTGAGGCGAAAAAGAACTCAGATGGCACTTATGCCTTATCGAGCACATTCGAGGTGAACCGGCTCGACTACAAGGTTGGGACGAAGGATTGGAAGCTTAAAGATGTGGTTACTGTTGATTTAAAGGCGGTTATTAAATAATATTTCAAATTTCAGCACAGCGCCCGGTTCTCTTGGACCGGGCTTTTTATTTAATCTGACCTTCTAATTGTATTTAGTCTAAATAATATCTTTATTTGCAATTATTCTAAATAACGCTCCATGAAGCAGTTTTTTACCATCTCGTTTATTTTGCTGTGGGCACTTGGTCCGGTGGCAGGGCAGTCGGATCGTGGACTTGTGAAAGGCGATACGCTTGCCAGGGATTCCGTTTCGCTGGACGAATTCGTGGTAACTGGCCAGTTTGAAGCACAATCCCTCAAAAATTCGGTTTACCAGGTCCGTACTATTGATAGCGAACGTATAGCGGCCAGGGGCGCGACCAATTTGCAATCGATTTTAAATACGGAGCTTGGCATTCGCTTTTCCAACGATCTTACGCTGGGAACGAGCGACATTCAGTTAATGGGGATGTCGGGGCAAAATGTAAAAATCCTGCTGGATGGCATTCCCATGGTTGATCGCGGAAGCACGCGCGAAAGTCTAGGACAGATCGACATTAACACCATTGAGCGCATTGAGATCGTGGAAGGCCCGATGTCGGTTATTTACGGAACGGACGCATTGGCCGGGGTCATTAATCTAATCACAAAAAAAGGGCATAGCGGCGATAACCTGACCTTAAATGCACGGATTCAGGAAGAAACTGCCGGAAAAGAATACAATGCATTATCGGGAAAGGGCACACACAATGAAAGTCTCGGCATAACCTGGCAGAATAAGGCGCTGCAATTTTCGGGCAATATAACCCGCAATAATTTTGGCGGCTGGCAGGGCAATTCGACCGGCAGAGTAAAAGATTGGATGCCCAAAGATCAAATGTTATACAGTGCTTCTGCAAGATATCAGGGCAACAAATGGAATGTTTGGTATCGCTTCAACGGCACGGACGAAACGATCAAATCCGAAGGGAATCGCAATCCGATCACCCAGATTGCGGCTGATAAGGATTATAACACCTATCGCTGGTTTCATCAGGTTCAGTCGGAGTTGAAGGTGAATGAAAAACTGCATGTGAACGGCGTGGTTTCTTACACGGATTATTCACGCAAAACATTGAGTACGAACGTGGATGCAAGTGGTCGTGAAACACTTTCGCTGGAACCTGGCTCGCAGGACAAATCGGTTTTTACAACGACGTTTTTCAGAGGAACTGCACTTTACAAAGCTAATCCCCACTTTTCGTTATTGGCAGGTTTGGATTTTTCGGATAACCAAAGTTCCGGCGCCCGCATCCTCGGCTCTCCGCAGATCCTGGAATATGCATTATTTGTTGCTCCTGAAATTAAGCTTGGCAAAATCTTCAAGCTAAGCCCCGGCCTGCGTTTCCTGAAAAACTCGGTTTACGATGCGCCACCGGCGATTCCTTCCATCAACGGAAAACTTTCTCTGACCCAATCGCTTGATCTGCGGGTTGGTTACGCGCGTGGCTTCCGGTCGCCTGCATTGAGGGAGCTGTATTTTGATTTTCATGATGCCTCCCACTCTATTAACGGCAATACAAACCTGAAAGCCGAATATTCCGACAGTTTCAACTCGTTCCTGGTCTGGCAGTCGGTTAGTAAGCCTGCAATACGCGCTAATACAACATTAGGAGGGTTTTATAATGTTTTTCACGATCTCATCGACACCGGCATAGACCCGAATGATCCCACCCAAACGACTTATTTGAACATTTTTCTCTTTAAAACGACCGGTTTCACGGTGGACAACAAGATTTTCATGAAAAATCTGCAAGCGTCCCTGGGCGGCTCCTACATCGGGCGCTATAACCAATTTTCGGCCAATCCCGAGCAATTTGGCTCACTTCCTGAGTTTGTCTGGTCGCCCGAAGTCAATGCAAATCTGCTTTACAGGCTCAGCAAAATAGGGGCGAGTCTGAACCTGTTTTACAAATTTTCAGGCAAAAGGCCCATTTACGAAACAACAGACCAGGTTAATGTGAGGCTGGCTGAAACCGATGGTTTCCATATGGCTGACCTTACATTCAGCAAGAATTTTGGAAAATACATAAATCTGCTGGCTGGCGTAAAAAACCTGTTCGACGTCACAAGCCTTAACAACTCGTCCACAGACACAGGCGGCGCGCACAGCACGGGCGGCGCGGTGCCGCTTTCCTACGGCAGATCCTACTTTTTGGGACTTAATGTACAATGGTCAAGAAATTAAATTTTTACCCTAATAACTTGTTAAACATGAAGAAGATAGCCAAATCCCTGTTACTGATTGCCTTTTTTGCCAGCTTCAATGCCTGCAATGATGATGAGCCGCCACTTCCCGACAATACAGCCAGCTTTGAAAGCGCAGCACAAGGTTTTGAAGGTGAAGAAGCCGAAATAAAAATCGTTTTATCCAGAGCAGTGGATGCCGCGACGCCGATCAGCGTTTCGCTCACGCCAACATTGCTTGCCTACGGCACAGAATTCACAACCACACCCGCCGCAGCCAATAACACCATTGTCCTGACCGTTCCGGCCGGGCAATCATCGGCATCTATTAAAGTAGCCAGAAAAACCGGTGTCTTGTTGGATGGTGACGAAAGTGTAGCATTTAAAATCACTTCCGTTGGCGCTCCGGCAGTAATCGGAACCAATACAGAGCTAAAACTGAGCTTCAAGGCGATTGTTTCAGAAGGAACGAACATTCAATTGAATGGAATTGCTGACAAAGAGCCGGGAAGCAGCGCAGCCAATTCCGTTTTTCTGGATTTAAGCACCAACATTCAGACGCCGGTTTTGCGGGATAGCTGGGATCTTGGCTTCTATAATGATGCGGATTTCCGCGTAGTAATCAATGCGACGAACGGCGCTTCGGTGTTAATGGTCAATAAAACGGATATTAATGCGGTGACCGCGAAAGACATTGTATTGGATTCATTGGCTGTGGGCCAGGGAATGGGAAAACTGAGCCAGGTTGACGACGCAAAAGGTGATCTGACCAAAACGGCGATCAAAGAAATTTCCGCGACAGATGCTGACAACAAAGTTTACATCCTGAACAGAAAAGGCGGAAGCGCGACAGTCCTTCCCGCTGATCAAATTTACAAGATCAGGGTTTTGAGAAAAGGAACAGGTTATGCATTACAATATGCGAAGCTTAACGAAACAACTTCTAAAACCATCGATATAACCAAAGATACCGCCTACAATTTTGAATATGTTTCCCTTGAAAAAGGAGCGACTGTGGATGTGGAGCCATTGAAAGCGCGCTGGGACCTGAACTGGGGTTATAGCATGTATTACACCAATTTCGGCACTGGTTTGATCCCTTACGGATTTTCGGATCTTGTCTTTATCAACAAACAGGCGAAAGTGGAAGCAGCAGAAGTGCTGACGAGCACGGTTACTTATGATGCATTCACTGAAAGCAACATTGCCGCAGCAAAATTCAGCACAGACGCGGATGCTATTGGTTCTAAATGGCGGGTTACTTCGGGTGGGCCGGTTGGTGTAAAAACGGATCGGTTTTATTTGATTAAGGACAGCGCAGGGAATGTTTATAAGTTAAGGTTTGTCAGCTTTCACGCAGAAGATGGCGGTGTGCGCGGCAAGCCCAAATTGGAATATAAGCTGGTTAAGAAAGGGGCTTAATCCATTGATCAACCTGCAAATAATTAAAATTTAGAAAGATGGTCTTACTTACAAAAGTTATCTTGGCACTGTCAATTTTGTTACACACAAACATTCAGCCACACAACAATCAAATGAGTTCAGAAATAATTGTTATCAAAGACCTCAACGCCAACACGCAGCCTTATGCCTATTTCAGTTTAGGAAAGGGAAAAGACGTGGCGGCCAGCGAGGCAAAAACGGCCAGTTGGGACATTGCATTCAGCAAAACGACCATTGCCGTAAACAGCGGAAGCAGCGGACCGGGCCAGGCAGGCGCACTGGTGGTGGAACAACCATTCGAAGCGATCACGGAAGCGCCGAAAGACGGATACAAATCGGATCACGACGATACATTCGCGATTCCCGGCGGCAGTGGAAACTCCTGGTACAAATATGATATGAGCGTGCACGCGATCAGGACCATTCCGGGAAGAACGCTTCTCGTGAAGACGTCGGATGGGAAATATGCGAAGGTTCAGATCATTAGTTATTACAAAGGCGCTCCCGAAGAAGTGCCGACCGAAGAATCGAGCTATATCACTTTCCGCTATGCAATAGCGGATGAAAACGGAAAGTTCTAAGGAGCGAGACTTGGAAAGTTTAAAAAACTTTCCAAGTCTTTTTTATTTAGCAGCATATTTCCAAAGCCTGATTTTCCCTTCTTCCAGCCACTCAACGGCCGTAGCCATTCGCCTTTCTCTTGTCGCCTCTGTTTTAGCTTGGGTAATCCAAACGACGTATTCCTTCTTTTGAGAATAGCTGAAATTGTCAAATGTCTGCCGCGCTTTGGACGTCATTGCATTCAAAAAATACTCGGGCACGTCCAGTTCTTTACTAACGGAAGGTTTCGGTTCGCGCACAACTTTTACACCCGCATCGATCAGCTGCATGGACTGGATGATAAAATCTCCCAGAATGGATTCATCCGGCAAGTCATCAATCTTCCGGATCTTTCCCAAATGTCCCATGGAAGCCTTTTCACCCAATGCCAGCGCATTATTTGGGTCCGATAGCCGCGAACCATGCCAGAATCCGAGTGAACAATGCTGCTTGAAGGAGGCCATATTGCAAAGTATGCTTCCTTTATATTCGAAATGCGGAAAGCTCCACTTCATTGTTTCCGTCGCTTCAGGACAATAAATGTGGACCAGGTCGCGCAGATACGTGAGAATGGGGATAGCAAAATCAGCAGATTTCAGAATATAGGTGTCTATCCTCGAATCAGTTTTTTTTAACTGCATATAGTTTACGAATCAGCATCAATAAAGGACCAAGCGTTTTTTTGACGACCGATTTTTGAGGTGAAAAAATAAATTTAAACTTGACTTCATCCGGATCTTCGATCCGCTCCGCATTGACCATTCCCGCTTTTTCCAAAACCCGAATCGACGCCGCATTGTCCACATTCACATAAGCAATCACCTGCTTTGCATTCAGCGTCTGCCTGGCAAAGCTGATCAGCCCCCGTGCAATCTCCGTTGCAATCCCTTTACCCCAGTGTTCTTCCATAATCCGGTAACCAATCTCGACCCCACTCCCATCCATATCGAGCTTCGCCGTCCCGATCAATTCGCCTGAAGAACGGCCCTCAATCAGATATCTTCCCAAAAAAGTGTCATTACCATATTCCGTCAGAAAGGTCTGCAGCATCTTATCCGACTCCTGACGGTCCAACGCGTGTCCCGTCACAAATTTCATTACATTATCATTATTGCTCAGCCTGAAATACTTGTCCCCGTCAGCTGCGGTCATCTTGGTCAACACAAAGTTTTCCGTGCTTATAGTTTTAACTTTCATCGGGGTGAAACGCAGGTTATTCATCTAATATACTCTGTTTCCAAAATAAGTCACATTGCCGTCCCGCTGTAATTTTATATAAGTCAAAGGAAAAATCTCCAATTCAGCGAGGATGATGAATTGTTAACCTAATTAACAGTCATTAACAGTTGATAGAATTTGCAGTATACATTTGAATTATTATATTTGGCCAGAAGCATTGTTGTATCAAGATTCCTTTCCAATATTCCCAATCATTCTTGAATTCATTATAAAAGTATGGATTTTTCAATGTACTGATTAACTCAGCATCATGACAAAAAGAACTTTTGTATTGTTTTTCAGCCTAGTTCACTTTCTGGCTCTCTCGCTGTCCGCAAAGCAGCCGGCCACGTTGTGCAAGCTGGATTATGGGACTGGGTTCTCGCCTTACTCTATTGAAACAAGTGTCGGGTCGGCGGATGTGGTCATTGTGGACGACACCATTGACCCAAATCGAACCATAGTAAAGGCCGATGGATGCAAATGGCGGGAAAATCTTTCCAAGCTGCTTCGCCACCGTCATTCGAGTTACCGGTTCACTTCTTTCGAAACCGTTGTTTTTTCAAATTACTTCTTCTTACGCAAGCCTAAATTCGTCCGCGAAAGTTTGTTAGCGGTGAATTTCAATGACAGGAACATTGTGCTTCCTGGTTATTACGGCTTCCTGCACCGCCTTTGCCCATTCTGATTTCCTTATTGTAATGTTGTTCTGATTACTGACGGACAGGTTTACTGTGCCTAAAAAGCGCTGTTTATCTGCCCCGGATCAGCACATCCGTTTTGTTGGCTATATCGGCCATCAATAAGACTATTCCTATCCCCAAAAGATTCATTATTATATTAACAATCAACTTATTATGAAGAATTTCAGATGGTTTCTGCTTGCCCTGCCATGTCTGCTTGCGTACGGTTGCAGCTCCGAAAATAAAGGCGATTCAAAAAAAGAAACCGCTATCCCCACCATTCCTGTTACAGAATTATTCCCTCAGAAAACACAGGTCCATCGCGAGTATGTAGGTGATATTCACGCCATTCGCAATGTTGAAATATATGCCCGCGTCAAAGGTTATCTGGAAGAAGTTTATGTAGATGAAGGCAAAGAAGTTCGAAAAGGGCAAACCTTGTTCCGGATCAATAACGAGGAATATCAGGCGCAGCTGGCATCTGCAAAAGCAAATCTCCAGAGCGCCATTGCAGAAGCGAAAGGCGCTGAGCTTGAACTGAAAAGGGTAAAATTGCTGGTTGAAAAGAATGTAATCGCCAAATCGGAAGTGGAAGTTGCAGAAGCAAAGCTCGCAGCCGTGAATGCAAGGATCGAAGAAGCACGTTCCGAAAAATCAAAAGCAGCCATTCACCTGGCACAAACGGAAATCAAAGCGCCGTTTGATGGCATAGTGGACCGAATTCCGCATAAAATGGGCAGCCTTATTGATGAGGGAACATTACTGACCACACTCTCCGATACAAAAAGTGTTTTTGCGTATTTCAATGTGTCTGAAAATGAATATCTGGAATATGTAAAAGCCCGTGGGAAGGCAGAAAGTGCAACGGTGGTTGAACTGGAACTGGCAGACGGTTCTTATTTCAAGCAAAAAGGAACGGTGGAAACAATGGAGGGCGCTTTTGACGAAGGAACCGGCTCTATTGCATTCCGGGCCCGTTTTCGAAATCCTGACAAATTGCTGAAACACGGATCGACAGGAACTATCAGACTTACAAACACCGTGGATAACGCCATACTGGTCCCGCAGAAGGCCGCATTTGAAATACAGGATAAGAACTTTGTATATGTTTTGGGAAAAGATAATGTAATCAAAACGCGCAGTTTTATACCAAAATCGCGGCTTGCAGGATATTATGTAGTAAAATCGGGTTTGCAATCAGGCGAAACCATTGTTTATGAAGGACTTCAGGGATTGAAAGACGGCGCGACGATTACGCCCAAAAACATTCCATCAGACAGCCTGAATGTAAAGGCAGCCAAAATAGAGCTGACCGCGCGCTAGGGACCATTCTTCTCACCTGAATTTCAAATCATGTTTCAAAAATTTATAGAGCGGCCGGTGTTATCACTGGTCATCTCAATCTTCATAACCTTACTAGGGCTTTTTGCGCTCGCAGACTTACCCGTTTCACAGTTTCCGGACATTGTGCCGCCATCGGTTGTTGTAACCGCAACCTACACGGGTGCCAATTCCGAGGTCGGAGTGGATGCTGTTGCCGTGCCGCTCGAACGTGCGATAAATGGTGTACCGGGCATGACTTACATGACCAGCGTTTCCGGTAACGACGGTGTGACAACCATTACGATTTCATTTAATGTGGGCATTGACCCGGATCTGGCGGCTGTAAACGTGCAAAACCGCGTCCAGACCGTTATTGACGAACTCCCGGAAGAAGTAATTAAGGCCGGTGTAACCACAGAAAAGGAAGTAAACAGCATGCTGATGTATCTGGATATTATGAGTTCGGATACATCTGTGGCTGAGGACTTTGTATACAACTTTGCCGACATTAACCTGCTCAAAGAGCTGAAAAGGATTGACGGCGTGGGCCGCGCCGTGATCATGGGAAGCCGCGACTATTCTATGCGTGTTTGGCTAAAACCCGACCGGATGAATGGTTACAATATTTCGGCGGACGACGTTGTTAAAGCGATCCGCGAGCAGAATGTTGTGGCCGCGCCAGGTAAGACGGGCGTAAGCTCAGGTCGGGAAGTGCAAGCGCTTCAATATGTGTTAAAATACACCGGAAAGCTGTTTGAGCCGGCTCAATACGAAAATATTGTCCTACGTTCCAACCCTGACGGTTCCATGTTAAAATTGAAGGATGTGGCTGATATTGAGTTTGGTACACTGGAATACGATATGGCATCCAAGTCCAATGGCAAGCCCTCGGCATCCATCATGCTGAAACAGCGGCCCGGTTCCAATGCCCAGGAAGTAATTGCAAATGTGAAAAAGAAAGTGGCCGAACTCAAAGAGACCACCTTCCCTCCCGGCATGGATTATATGGTTTCGTACGACGTTTCCCGCTTTCTGGATGCCTCCATTCACGAGGTTGTGCGCACATTGATCGAAGCGTTTATCCTGGTAATCATCATTGTTTACATTTTCTTGCAGGACTTCCGCTCAACCCTTATTCCAGCCCTTGCTGTGCCTGTTGCATTGGTGGGAACCTTCGCATTCATGCAGTTATTTGGTTTTTCTATCAACCTGCTCACCTTGTTTGCGCTAGTTCTGGCCATCGGGATTGTCGTAGATAATGCCATTGTCGTCGTCGAGGCCGTCCATGCAAAGATGGCCGAAAAACACCTGGATGCGCGCGAAGCGACCATTGAATCGATGAAAGAAATGAGCGGCGCGATCATTGCAATTACGCTGGTAATGTCTGCGGTGTTCGTTCCGGTGACATTTATGTCGGGCCCGGTAGGGATTTTCTACCGCCAGTTTTCCATCACACTCGCCATTTCTATTGTCATTTCAGGGATCAATGCATTGACATTAACGCCCGCACTTTGCGCCTTAATGCTGAAAAATACGCATGGACAACCGTCTAAAAACACATTACTGGACAAATTTTTCGCGGGTTTCAACAAAGGTTACGACGGCATTTCAGCGAAATACAGAAAACTGCTGGGCATGATCGTGAATAGACGCGTGGTAACAATCGGGCTTTTGATCGCGTTCTGCGTTGCGACTTACGGCATTAACACAGTCCTCCCGACTGGTTTTATTCCGACAGAAGATCAGGGCGTGATCAATGTAAATGTTACTACGCCCGTTGCTGCTACTGTTGAGAGGACTGAGGCTGTTTTGGATGAAATTCAAAAAGTGGCGAAAGGGTTGGACGCTGTTGAGTCTGTTTCATCACTTTCGGGATACAGCCTGATTACGGAATCTGCTGGTTCTTCTTATGGTATGGCCATGATCAACCTGAAACCCTGGGACGAGCGAACCGCTTCAGTTCAAGACATAATATCCGAAATGGAGGCGAAGACCAAGCACATTACCGATGCGGAGATCCAGTTCTTCCCACCTCCTACCGTGCCTGGATTTGGTAATTCAAGCGGCTTCGAGCTTCGTGTGCAAGACCGTACAGGAAGTGACGACCTGCAAAAGACCGCAGAGATTACCAACAAATTTGTCAAAGACCTGATGGATTCCCCGGAAATCGCGAGTGCATTCAGCAGTTTTGACGCCAGTTTCCCGCAGTATATGATCCATGTTGATCCGGACATAGCAGCAAAAAAAGGCGTTTCAGTAGACGTTGCGATGAGCACGCTGCAGACTTTGATAGGAAGCTTATACGCCTCTAACTTTATCCGTTTCGGGCAAATGTATAAAGTGATGGTCCAGGCCGATCCGAGTTTCCGAAAAAATCCTGAGGACATCTTGAAGCTTTATGTCAAAAATAACCGCGGGGAAATGGTGCCGTTCTCTACATTCATTCGTCTCGAAAGGGTTTACGGACCCGAGCTATTGACACGATATAATATGTACACTTCGGCCATGATCAATGGGGATGCGGCGCCTGGTTTTAGCAGCGGGGACGCCATTAAAGCAGTGGAACGCGTTGCGGCTGCGAGCTTGCCGCGTGGCTTTACTTATGAGTGGTCCGGGATGACGCGTGAAGAAATTTTATCGGGCGATCAGGCCATCTACATTTTTGGTGTCTGCCTCATCTTCGTTTACCTGCTTCTGGCGGCACAGTATGAAAGCTTTCTGCTGCCTTTGCCTGTTATTCTCTCTTTGCCAACCGGGATTTTCGGGTCATTCCTGGCATTGAAGTTAATGGGATTAGAAAATAACATTTACGCGCAGGTTTCGCTCGTCATGCTCATTGGCTTACTGGGTAAAAATGCCATTCTGATTGTAGAATATGCCATTATCCGGCAAAAAGAAGGGCGATCAGTCATCGAGGCAACATTGGAAGGAGCCACTGAAAGGCTTCGCCCGATCCTGATGACATCGCTGGCATTCATAGCCGGATTAATTCCTTTGGTAATGGCCTCTGGCGCCGGCGCCATTGGTAACCGCTCTATCGGGACCGCTGCTGCTGGCGGGATGCTGATCGGAACCTTGTTCGGAGTAATTATTATCCCCGGATTGTATGTGCTCTTCGCCAGCATGGTCAAACCAAAGAAACCCAAAGTGGCAAAAAAACACGCAGAAGTCGTTCTCGAATGATCATTTCGCAGCCGGGCATAACGTCCGGCTGCTTCCCTCACAGATCTTACAATTAATGAAAACATATAAAATCATAAATAACTTCCTGCTCGTGGGCGCCCTCGCAGGTGTGGCCGCGTGTAAACTTACACAACCCGTTGAGCAGGCAGCGCGCATTAATGCACCTCAGACATTTGCTGGCCAAACCGACTCGACAGGAATAGCGGCCATTCAGTGGAAAACATTTTTTCAAGACATTAATCTGATTGCGCTTATTGATACAGCCCTTCAAAACAACCTTGATTTAAGGATTGCTGCGCAAAGAATCGAAATGGCGAGAACGAACATCCTCGCTGCACAGGGCGCTATGCTCCCATCCGTATCGGCAGAGGTTACGGGCGGCGGTCGGAAATTTGGTGACTATACCATGGATGGCGTCGGAAATTATGACACAAATTTTTCAGAGAACATTGACGCAGACCGCAGACTACCCGCTCCTTTCCTGCCCGATTACTTCGTTGGGCTAAGAAGCGCCTGGGAAATTGACATCTGGGGGAAGCTAAAAACGCAGAAAAAAGCCGCCTATAATCGTTTGTTGGCCACAGAAAAAGCGCGCCATGCCATCATCACCGGGCTTATTGCGGAAATTGCAAGTGCTTATTACGAGCTGATAGCGCTGGATACTGAAATGGCAATCATTCAAAAGAATATTGCATTACAACGGTCAGCCGTGGAAACGATCAAGATTCAGAAAGAGGGAGGTCGTGCCAACGAGCTCGGTGTGCAACAACTTAGCGCACAATTGATTAATACGCAGAGTCTTGAAGTTGAGAAACAACAACAAATTATCGAATCCGAAAACAAACTTAATTTGCTGTTAGGCCGTTTTCCGCAACCCATTGTGCGCAACACAATTTTAGAGCAAACACTTCCGCAACCTGCCCAAGCCGGAGTTCCGGCCAATATGCTGAGAAGAAGGCCGGACATTCAGCAAGCTCAATTTGACCTGCTTGCGACATATTCTGAGCAACAGGCAGCGCAACTTGCGTTCCTGCCTTCTTTGAACATTACTGCATTTCTCGGTTTTAACTCATTCAAAAGCAACTTGCTCCTTAACCCCGGATCCATTGCTTATAATGCCATCGGAGGCCTGGCCGCTCCCCTTTTGAACAGAAAAGCATTAAAAGCGGGACAGAAAAGGACAGAAGCAGCCAGCCTGGAAGCATTGTATACTTACAATAAAGCTGTCCTGACCGGCTTTCAGGAAGTAAGTACAAGTCTTAAGAAACTGGAAAACAACAGGAAAATCAATGACTTCAAAACACAGGAAGTGGAAGTGTTGCAGCAGGCAGTAGTAACGTCAAAAGACTTGTTTGCAACGGGTTACGCATCTTATCTGGAAGTAATCACTGCGCAGCGAAGCGTCTTGGAAGCTGAGCTGTCACTAACAAATGTTCAAAAGAATCAATATCTGGCGCTGATCGAGTTATACCGTTCGCTCGGAGGCGGTTGGGAGTAAGCTGATAACAATTCAAGCCCTTCCTATTTCTTAAAATGGCTATCCATCCAGTGATGGCCCATTTTTTATTTATTTTTTTTAAATAACCTGATAGGAGATCAGATGCTGTGTCTATGGTCGTAAAAAGAGCCCGGACTGTTTCCAATCCGGGCTCTTCAATATCGCTTATTCTATTACTTTTTCTTAGTCCCTGCCAAGCTCGGCTCTTTTGAGATTACGATCAAGTCGGCTAGCATGCGGCTGGTTTCGGTCAGGTAAATGTCTTTCTTTTTCTTAACCTCTTTCGGGGCTTCAACGGCTTTACCGTCTTCTTCCTCTTCGTCACCATCCGCATTATCTTCACCAAGCTGCTTCATTGCCAGTCTTTTCTTCTCAGCTTCGTCGCGCTCAACTTTGCGTTTAGATTCTTGTAAAGAAACCACTTTGTTCTCGCGGGCTTCTTTGAACTCATTCAGCGTTTTTACCAATGTTTTCAATTCTTCGTCCGACTTCAAACGCGCATTGTATTTGCTTTTCAGCTGGTCCACCACTTTCGCATTAATGTTGTTGGTGGGCTCATAGCGCGAA
Source organism: Dyadobacter chenwenxiniae (assembly GCF_022869785.1). Taxonomy (NCBI): domain Bacteria; kingdom Pseudomonadati; phylum Bacteroidota; class Cytophagia; order Cytophagales; family Spirosomataceae; genus Dyadobacter; species Dyadobacter chenwenxiniae. The sequence continues at coordinate 4,383,572 of NZ_CP094997.1, forward strand.
GATGCAATCTGGTCCCAAGGCAAAGCACTTGGCTGAGAACCTTCGCCATATTCATTCGTTTTGAATGCAGTTGGCAATTCCAGGTCTGGCATAACACCCTTCAACTGCGTGCTGCTCCCGTTAATTCTGTAAAATTTAGCAACGGTCAGTTTCACTTGTCCCAACTGGTCTGTCTCTTTTGGCACCCACTGGTTCAGGTCTATCAATGTTTGAACGGTTCCTTTACCGTATGTCTGCTCTCCCACGACGATTCCCCGTTTGTAATCCTGGATCGCTGCCGCAAAAATCTCAGATGCCGAAGCGCTGAAACGGTTCACCATAACAGCCATAGGGCCATCATAAGCTATTGCTGGATCATTATCAGACTGCACTTCAACCTCTCCCTGACCTTCCTTAACCTGTACAACCGGCCCTCTGTTAATAAACAAACCTGTCAGAGAAACTGCTTCAGTCAAAGAACCACCGCCATTATTTCTCAGGTCAATCACAATTCCGTCCACATTGGATCCCTGTAATTCGGTGATCAGCTTTTGAACGTCACGTGTAGTGCTTGAAAATTCTTTCTCTTTGTGTTGCGCGCCTTCAAAGTCGCGATAGAAGAGCGGAATATCAATTACACCTATTTTGTATTCTTTATTGGCATTGTTAATCGATACAATCTCACTCTTAGCACGTTGCTCTTCCAATTTGATCTTTTCACGAACCAGTCTGTATTCCTTTGGAGGAGTGCCTGAAATGGCATCTGCAGAAATCACTTGAAGTCTAACAACGGTTGACTTTGGTCCTTTAATAAGCTTAACCGCATCATCTACAAACCAGCCAACAATGTCCACCATTTTGCCCTCGTCACCTTGAGCAACTGCAATGATTTTATCCTCTTTTTTAAGCTGCTTTCCTTTAAATGCCGGACCGCCAGGGATTACTTCAACGATTTTGATATAATTATCTTCCTCACGAAGCAATGCTCCGATTCCTTCCAACGACTGGCTCATTTCCTGTTTGAAACGGTCTGCAGAAGTTGGAGCCATATAGCTTGTATGCGGGTCCATAGACTCAGCATAAGCATTCATGAACATCTGAAAAACCTGCTCCGTACGAATGCGCCCTAATGCACGGTCGCGGTTTTTGTAACGGTCTCTTAAAGTTGTTACAACCGCTGTATCCGCTTTTCCCGACAATTTCAGATCCAGCGCTTCGCTTTTAAGATATTTGCGCCACGTGTCATTCAACTCATCCGTGCTCCTCGCCCAGGCCGCTTTTTCGCGATCTGTGTCCATGGATTCATCTGTCGTATAATCAAATGGTTTTGGCTCTTTCAGCAATGTCTGAATGTAGTCGCTCCGTTCTTTGTAACGCTTTCTGAAAACATTGTACATCGCAAAAGGCACATCCAATTCTCTCTTTTGAAGATAATCATCGAATGAATTTTTGTATTGATCAAAATCTTTCAGATCGCTGGCCAGGAAATACAGCTTTCCATGATCTATTCCATCGATGTACTTATCAAAAATCGCTGCTGAAAGTGAGTCGCTCAGCCGGGTCTTTCTGTAATGGTAACTGGAAAGAATCCGGGTTGTAAGCTCCTCCGCTTTAAACTGAGCAGGAATAGGCTTGATATCCTCATCCATTGACACTTCAGCGGCCGGTACAATTGCCGCTTTTTCCTGAACAGGCCCTCTCTGCCAGCCCAGTAATACTACCGGTATAAGCGTGATTAAGTACTTTTTCATTGTTGAACGTTTGCTATTTAACAATTTCTAATAATTCAACCTCAAACACCAGCGCCGAATATGCCGGAATCTGAGGGCCTGCTGCACGCTCACCGTAAGCAAGTTGATAAGGAATAAATAATTTCCATTTTGAACCAACCGGCATAAGCTGTAACGCTTCTGTCCACCCTTTAATCACACCGTTAACCGGAAACTCTACGGGCTCGCCTCTGTCCACCGAACTGTCAAAAACCGTTCCATTGGTTAATGTGCCATGATAGTGGGTTTTCACTTTATCAGTTGCGGCTGGCTTTGGTCCTTCCCCAGTTTTAATGATCTGATATTGAAGACCACTTTCTGTTGTAACCACGCCTTCTTTTTTCTTATTTTCCTCCAGGAATTTCTCTCCTTCTATTTTAAACACGGCTCCTTTTTCTTCGGTTATCTTTTGAAAATATTCACCAATAAACTTATTGGCATCTTCTGGCGTAAATGCTGTTTTGCCACCTTTAAGCGACGCATTGATGGTTTTTGTAAGAATCTCTGTATTAATGTCTGTAATTCCCTGAGAACTTAATGAATTTGAGAAGCTTACGCCGATGGCGGCAGACAAAGAATCCATTTTATTTTTGAGTACGGCAGGGGTTGCTGCTGCTTTTACTGGTGTGCCCGGAGCCTTCTTAACTGTTGCTGCCGGTTTTGCTGTTTTTTTGATAGTCTGTGCTGCGCCTTCCGATGTTACTAAAACTCCTGCTACTAAGGCTGCTAAAATGGTTTTTTCTAATTTGTACATTACGCTGTAAGGATGGTCAATAAGTTAATTAAAATGGATTGGTAAGTGCTATTAACGAACTCAATTACAACAAAAACACAAAAAGTACCTAAAAAAGTTTTAAAAATGTTCATTATGAATGATAAACGGCAATTCCGGGATCGGTAATGCTATTCTGAAAAACGCCTTGGAAAAATCTAATTTTAAGTGACAGGTTTTAACCAAAATATACTTTCCATATCAAAATAAACGCTACCTTTGCGGCAGTTTTCAAAAACTTACTACTATACTTTCAATAAGTCAATTATACTATGGTATCTGTTAGACCGGATGAAGTTTCGGCCATCCTGCGCGAACAACTTGCAGGAGCTAAATCAGAAGCAGAACTCGAAGAAGTAGGAACAGTCCTTCAGGTTGGCGACGGTGTTGCCCGCATTTATGGCCTTTCCCAGGTGCAGGCAGGTGAGCTGCTTGTTTTCGAGAACGGCCTTAAAGCCCTCGCGCTTAACCTCGAGGAAGACAACGTCGGAGCCGTGTTGCTGGGTGATTTTAGCGACATCAAGGAAGGAGCCACCGTGAAGCGGACAAAAGAGATCGCTTCTGTAAAGGTTGGAGACGGAATTATAGGCCGCGTTGTAAATACACTCGCTGAACCAATCGACGGAAACGGTCCGTTGACAGGCGACCTTTACGAAATGCCACTCGAGCGTAAAGCGCCCGGGGTAATTTTCCGTCAGCCTGTAACTGAACCCCTTCAGACTGGTATCAAGGCAATCGACGCAATGATCCCCATCGGCCGCGGCCAGCGGGAATTAATCATCGGTGACCGCCAGACAGGTAAGACGGCAGTTGCTATTGATACAATTATTAATCAAAAAGAATATTTCGAAAAAGGCGAGCCTGTATTCTGTATCTACGTAGCCTGCGGACAAAAAGCATCAACCATCAAAGGCATTGAAGCTACACTTCGCCGCTACGGAGCCATGGACTACACGGTAATCGTTGCTGCCGGTGCATCGGATCCTTCACCAATGCAATTTTACGCGCCATTTACAGGTGCAGCAATTGGTGAATTCTTCCGTGATACAGGCCGTCCAGCATTGGTTATCTATGATGACCTTTCAAAACAAGCGGTTTCATATCGTGAAGTTTCCTTGCTACTTCGTCGCCCTCCTGGACGTGAAGCTTATCCAGGTGACGTATTTTATCTGCATAGCCGCCTTTTGGAGCGTGCTGCTAAGATCATCGCTGATGATACGATCGCAAGAAACATGAACGACCTTCCTCCTTCATTGAAAGGAATCGTTAAAGGTGGTGGTTCATTGACCGCTCTTCCAATTATCGAAACACAAGCGGGAGACGTTTCAGCATATATTCCAACAAACGTAATTTCGATTACTGACGGACAGATTTTCCTTGAGTCAAACTTGTTTAACTCCGGTATTCGTCCTGCCATCAACGTGGGTATTTCGGTATCACGTGTGGGTGGTAATGCGCAGATCAAGTCGATGAAGAAGGTTTCAGGAACATTGAAACTGGATCAGGCGCAGTTCCGTGAATTGGAAGCGTTTGCAAAATTCGGTTCGGATCTGGATGCGGCTACAAAACTTGCTATTGACAGAGGTCGTCGTAACCAGGAAGTTTTAAAACAACCTCAATATTCGCCGGTTCCTGTTGAACAACAAGTTGCAACAGTTTATGCTTCAACCAAAGGTTTGCTGGATTTGGTTGACGTAAACAAAGTGAAGGAATTTGAAAAAGATTTCCTTACTGTTTTGACAACGCAACACAAAGACACTTTATCGGCATTGCGTGCTGGAAAATTAGACAACAGCGTAACAGACGTGGTTGAAAAAGTTGCGCGTGAAGTTGCTGTAAAATATCGTTAATCAAGTATGGCGAGCTTAAAAGAAGTCCGTAATCGGATCGTATCCGTTAATTCTACGCAGCAGATCACCAAAGCCATGAAAATGGTTGCAGCTGCAAAGTTGCGCCGTGCTCAGGATAACATCATGCAGATGCGTCCTTATGCCCAGAAGCTCGGTGAAATGCTTACAACAGTTTCTTCCGGTGCAGAAAGTGCGGTGGATAGTCCTTTGAAAACGGTTCGTCCGATTGAAAAGGTGCTTATTGTGGTTGTAACTTCTGATCGTGGATTGTGTGGTGCTTTCAACACGAATATCGTGAAAGCAACATTGCTGCTGATTGAGCAAAAATACTCAGCGCAGGCTGCAAAAGGAAACGTTGAGATCTTCGCTATCGGTAAGAAAGGCGCTGAGTCGCTTGCAAAAAGAGGTTTTGTAGTGAATAAAACTTACATGGACCTTTTTGGCAGATTGAATTTCGTTGCTGTTAAACAAGCTGCGGAGGAAATCATGAAAGCGTTTTCAGATGGCCGTTATGACGCTGTGGATTTGGTTTATAACGAATTTAAAAACGTCGCAACCCAGATCATTCACACAGATCGTTACTTACCAATCGCAACGGAAGACAAAACGACGAGAACGAAAACAGCCGAGGTTAATTACATTTTCGAACCGACTGAAGAAGAAATTCTTGCTGAATTGATCCCGAAATCATTGAAAATCCAGCTTTACCGTTCTGTTTTGGAATCCAATGCATCAGAACAAGGCGCTCGTATGACAGCGATGGATAAGGCAACTGAAAATGCTCAGGAGCTTTTGAAAGAACTGAAATTGGTTTACAACCGTACGCGCCAGGCTGCTATTACAACTGAGATCCTTGAAATTGTCGGCGGAGCAGAAGCTTTGAAGAATTAAAGGAAATAAGAATATAATTTTCAAAACGGGCGGATATTGGTTTATCCGCCCGTTTTTGTTTCAAATCTCGCCATATTCACAATATCAATGCCTCTCAGGAGTTCCAATTAAAACAAACGAACATTTCATGCTAAAATCAATCTTCTTTAAGTCGCTTATCGGCATCTTTCTCTTCGGAGCTGCATCTGCACAAAACGTGGATGAAATCATTGACAAACATATCAAAGCCATGGGCGGCGCAGACAAGCTTTCCAAACTGCAAAGTCTGAAAATCACAGCGGAGATGGACGTCATGAATATGAAAGTGCCCATCAGCACAATCATTGTGCAAGACAAAGGTTTTCGCAGTGAAACGACCGTACAGGGAATGACGGTTGTGCAGGCGATCAGCGGCAACACAGGCTGGACCATTAATCCAATGGCCGGACAAACCACAGCAACTGCTTTACCCGAAGAATCTGTAAAAGCCATGGCTACGGAAACAGACTTAACCGGTTTGTACAATTACAAGCAAAAGGGTTACACGCTGACGCTCGATGGCGAGGAGGATTTGGCGGGTGCAAAAGTTTACAAAGTTTCCATGGCTTTAAAAAATGGCACGAAGCGCATCAACTATATCTCAAAAGACACATTTTACATCCTCAAAATGATCGTTCAAACCACGATCAACGGTCAGGAAGTAAAATCTGAAAATACACAGTCGGATTTTCGCCAGGTTGATGGCGTAACCTATCCGTACACGTCGGAAGTCTCCACATCCGCTATGCCGGGTACGACCATGGTACTAAAAATCAGCTCACTGGAAGTGAATCCCAAAATCGACGAAAAGATTTTTGAGATGCCGAAGTAACAATCTTTAATTCCCTTCCCTGTTAAATCCCGGATTAATATTATCCGGGATTTTTTTTTCCGCCTTTGAACTATTTATAAAAATTACATGTATATACATTAAATGTAAAAACATTAAATACGATATAGATCATGGCTACTACAACCTGGGTAATTGACCCGACACATTCCGAAGTTCAGTTTAAAGTAAAACATTTGGTTATTTCAACCGTAACAGGCGCATTCAAAACATTCGAAGGTTCGATAGAAACAGAAAATGAAGATTTTAATGGTGCAAATGTTCAGTTTTCGGCCGACATTGACAGCATTGACACCAATCAGGCGCAACGTGACGAACATTTGAAATCAGCAGATTTCTTCGACGCAGCGAAACATCCTAAACTTTCTATCAAAGGAACTCTCGTTAAAAAAGGGGACGAAAGCTACACTTTAAAAGGTGATCTTACCGTGAAAGACGTTACCAAAGCAGTTGAATTTGCTGTTGAATATGGTGGTAACATGACCGATTTTTATGGTAATAACAAATCAGGATTCGAAATTTCCGGAAAACTTAACCGCAAAGAATTCGGTCTTGAATGGAGTGCGGTGACCGAAGCTGGTGGCGTGGTTGTAGGTGACGATGTAAAATTAATTGCGAACATTCAGGTTGTAAAGCAATAAGATATTAATAGTAAACCATTCCTGATGAAGCGTGGGCGAGCAATCGTCCCGCTTTTTTTGTGTCCCTCCTGATTTTGGATAATTGCGGGCATATCAGGGCAAAATCGCGTTGTGTCGTCATTAAGTTATTACTTTTGGCTAAAAAAGAATTTTACCTTGATAATTGAAACTCGTGCTTATGCCCGTGCCGGGCTGCTAGGCAATCCTTCCGATGGTTTTTACGGAAAAACAATTTCCATTTCTGTCAGGAATTTTGGCGCTTCCATTTCACTATACGAATCTCCCGAGCTTCATATTGAGTCGGAGCCGCAGGATGAGAGCACATTTCGCAGCATCTTTCATTTGCGCGACACGGTCAGCATGCTCGGTTACAACGGCGGGATCCCGCTCATAAAAGCTGGAATAAAGAAGTTCGGTGACTATTGTGAAGACAATGGGATCAGGTTACCAAACCGCAATTTCACTGTTCGTTACCGCTCCTCTATTCCCCGCCAAGTCGGCATGTCAGGTTCCAGCGCGATCGTGGTAGCGTTGTTTCGGGCGCTGATGCAATTTTACAAAGTTGAAATCCCTATTGAGATCCTTCCGCAACTGGTCATGGTAACTGAAACCGAAGAGCTGGGTATTACGGCTGGATTACAGGATCGCGTTATCCAGTGTTATGAAGGTTGTGTATACATGGATTTTGATAAGAAACTGATCGATAGCCGGGGTTACGGAACCTATGAGCGCATTAATCCTGCATTGTTGCCCAAACTATATGTGGCTTACAACACCAATCTCAGCAAGGTTTCAGGGAAGGTCCATAGTGATGTGCGGACGCGTTTTGACCGCGGCGAAACCGAGGTGATTGATGTTCTCGGCCAGATTGCGAAGAAAGCTGCTGACGGCCGTGAAGCGTTAATCGAAGGTCGTGCACACGATTTGCACCAATTGATGAACGAAAATTTTGACCTGCGCTGCAAAATTTACAATGTGCCTGATTCGAATAAAAGACTGATTAATGCGGCAAGAGCATGCGGTGCTTCGGCCAAATTTGCAGGTTCAGGCGGAACGATCATTGGCATTTATCACGATGACGATATGCTGAACCAGCTTTTTGTGGAGCTGAAAAAACACAATGCAAGAGTAATCAAGCCATTTGTAGTTTAAGGCCGTCGGCCATCAGCATTCGGCGCTCAAAAGATTTGACAAGCAATATAAATATTCATAAAACCCAAGGATGCCGAAAGCCGAAAGCTGACGGCCGAAAGCCAAACATATGATTCGCAAAGCTGTAATTCCTGCTGCCGGACTTGGAACGCGTTTCCTGCCTGCGACCAAATCGATGCCCAAAGAGATGCTTCCCATTATCGACATTCCTACAATCCAATATGTGGTGCAGGAAGCGGTTGATTCGGGAATTGAGGACATTTTAATCATTTCAGGAAAAGGAAAACGCGCCATTGAAGATCATTTCGACCGCAATGTCGAACTGGAAAGCCGTTTGGAAGAAAAGGAAGATTTATTATGGTTCAATGAAATGCGCCGTCTGGCCGACATGGCCAATGTGCATTTTGTCCGCCAGAAAGAAGCCAATGGACTTGGCGATGCCATATATTATGCCCGTCATCACGTTGGCAATGAACCATTTGCAGTGCTATTGGGAGATACGATTATGGATTCTGTAATTCCGGTTACACAGCAGTTGATGGATACTTACGAGCAGTATGGCGGTTCTGTTATCGCAGTGGAAGAAGTGCCCGCGGATAAAGTAAATCGCTACGGGATCGTGGGCGGAACGTCACTGAGCGACACGATTATGGAATTAAGCGCATTGGTTGAAAAACCTGCCATCGACGTTGCTCCTTCTAACCTTGCCATCGCCGGCCGTTACATTCTGACGCCGGAGATTTTCAAAACCATTGAGCAGACACCAAAAGGAAAAAACAACGAAATTCAGCTTACGGATTCCATGTTGCTGCTCTTGAAACGTGAAAACATTTACGCCCACCGCATCGAAGGCAAGCGTCATGACATTGGTGATAAGTTGGATTATTTGAAAACGACTGTTGAATTTGCTTTAAAGAGGAAGGAATTCGCAGAGCCGTTTAGAAAGTTCTTGATTGATATTTTAAATAAGTAGAGAGTTACTAACCTTGTCAGCCTGAGCGGACCGGGCCGCCGGGCTGACAAAGTTAGTAACTCCCTACACTCACTTATTAACCTCATAATCTATTAAAATATAAGTGACGCTGTCTTGCGGATAACCAAAAAGATCAAAACCGTGCTCGGTAACAATGCTCTGTTTTGTGAGCGTGTATTTGCTCGATTTAGGAACTACCGAAGTTGTGTACATGAATAAGTCAAAACTGAATTGAACAACATCAATCATCAAAAACCGTAATCTTGACTTGCGAAATAGTCGCGCGCTGTTTTTTCAAAACGACGAATTCAAAGTGCTTAGTCTTCAATTTCTCACCCACGGCCGGAATTCTGCCAAATTTATAAATCAGATAGCCAGCCAGCGTTTCGTAATCATCCTCCTTGCTAATGTTCTGCGGCAGTTTATCATTAATGTCTGTAATCGATGCCGAACCTAGCACTGTATAGGTGTTATCGCTTTCGTTTTTAACAATCGGAACTTCGTTGTCATATTCATCCTGGATTTCACCAACAAGTTCTTCCAAAATGTCTTCCATTGTAACAATGCCGTCGACACCGCCATATTCGTCGATGATTACCGCCATTTGTTGCCGGTTAACCTGAAAGTCACGAAGGATTGCACCAATCGGCTTCGACGCGTGAACGCTCGAAATAGGTCTTACAAGTTCGGTAATCATGATTTCCTTGCCTTGACGCATTTTCAGCAGTAAATCTTTCAAATGCAGGACACCAACAATTTGATCTAATGTATCTTCATAAACCGGAATTCTGGAATAACCTTCTTCAATGATTTTTTCCAGTTTAGCCTCATTGAAATCATTAATGTCAACCCCCACAACCTGCGGCCGCGGAATCATAATTTGCCGTGCAATCCGTTCCGAAAAATTGAATGCATTTTTGATCAGATCATAATCTGCCGCTTCAATCATCCCGCTATCTTTCTGTTGCTGAACGAGATAGCGTAGCTCATCACTGCTATGCACTTCGCTTCCGTGCGAAGGCGTGATGCCAACACCTTTGAGAATAAAGTTAGCAATGCCGTTTAACATCCAGACAACCGGTCTGAAAACGAGATAAAAACCGTGCAAAGGATAAGACAGGAATAAAGTTGTTGCTTCGGGGCGCTGGATTGCAATGGATTTCGGTGCCAATTCACCAAAAACAATGTGCAGGACGGTTATAATGGCAAAAGCAGCCGGCAAAGCGATCTGATGCGCAAGCTCTGGATCCAGCGAAATGCCCACCAGTTCCATGCCGCCGATCAGTATTTTGGAGACGACCGGTTCGCCTATCCAACCCAACCCAAGACTGGCCAGTGTGATCCCGAATTGCGTTGCAGCAAGATATCCGTCCAGATTAGCGACAATTTTTTTTGACAAAATGGCCATAGCGTTCCCCTCCTGCACTTTCTGCTCCAATTGCGAAGCCCTGATTTTCACGATTGCGAACTCTGCCGCCACGAAAAAACCATTTAACAAGACGAGTACTAATGTTATTAAAACCTGGATAGCCATTCAAGATGCGTTTTGGACAAAAGGGTAATTACTGCATGTTATGAAAAAACTATTCCAAATAATAACAGAAACGCATATCGAGATATGACTTTTCCGCAGAATGTAATTTTTGTAACTTACAATTTCAATGAAAGTCCTACCTCTGGAAAATGTGTTAATATTACATCATAGCATTTAAACAGTATAATGGGCGTTTATTCGACTCTTAAAATTTTTATATCCAAAGTAAAATCAAGATTATAACTAAATCCTGAGTAAGGACTGTCTCAATGATTTCCAAAAAACCTTTACTAAAACCAATAATCCTGCTGGGGGCGACTGCTGTTGTGGTTGTTTCTTGTATGAAAATGTCAACTTCCGGCTCGAATTGGGGCAATACATCCAAGACGAACAGCACGGCAGTTGTGATTAAAGAAGATGCCGCTACGGGCAAGGCACGCGCGAAAGAGATTCGTGAAAAAACAGTCGTAAAACTGGCCGACGGTCTCAAACTCGACCTTTGGGCCACTGATTCCCTGGCGCCCGACCCGGTTGCCATTTCGGTGGATGACATGGGGCGCGTTTATCTGAACCGTACAAATCGCCAGAAAAACTCTGAATTTGACATTCGCGGCCATCAAAATTGGATGACTGCTTCCATTGGTTTACAAACCGTTGAAGAGCGCCGTGCTTTCCTGCGTAGCACATTTGCACCTGAAAAGAGCAAAGAAAATAGCTGGCTTAAAGACCTTAACGGCGACGGAAGCCATGACTGGAAAGATCTGGCCGTTGAAAAAGATGAAGTTTGGCGGATAGAAGACACAGATAATGATGGCATCGCAGACATTTCAATGCGCGTTCTGGACGACTTTTTTGAAGAAGTTTCTGATGTCGCCGGCGGTGTGCTTGTGCGTGCGCATGATGCTTTCGTTGCCATAGCGCCCGACCTGTGGAGGTTGAGAGATACAAATGGTGATGGTGTTTGGGATCAGAAAAAATCGATCAGCCACGGTTATGGCGTGCATATCGGCTTTGGTGGACACGGCATGTCAAACCCGATTGAAGGCCCGGACGGAAAAATTTACTGGAACATTGGTGACATTGGGGCTAACATTACAACTGCCGAAGGTGTAAAACATGAGCATCCCAACTCGGGGATTATCGCGCGTTCCAATCCGGATGGAAGTGATTTCGAGATTTTCGCACACGGTTTGAGAAATACCCACGAATTTGTTTTTGACGAATACGGAAACCTGATCAGCTCGGATAATGACGGTGATCACCCTGGCGAAAGTGAAAGACTTGTGCACGTTGTGGAAGGCTCTGACGCAGGTTGGAGATCCAACTGGCAGTACGGAAAATATACAGATCCTAAAAACAACGGTTATAAGGTTTGGATGGAAGAAAAGCTTTACAAACCACGTTGGGACGGCCAGGCGGCATACATTATCCCGCCTATCCAGAATTTTCACAATGGCCCGACGGGTATGCAGTACAATCCCGGAACAGCATTGGGGTCGGCTTGGAAGAATAAGTTTTTCCTTGTTGAGTTCGTAGGAAATCCGGCTCGTTCGCCGATTTGGGCATTTGGTTTAAAGCCAAAAGGAGCATCATTTGTATTGGATGGCGAGAAGAACATTCTTAACGGCATTTTGCCAACAGGCATCCGTTTTGGTCCGGACGGCGCGCTGTATGTGGCTGACTGGATCAATGGTTGGGATACAAAAAATTACGGCCGCGTTTGGCGACTGGATGTTAGTGATGATAAAAATGATTTGAAAGAGGTCAGAACATTGACCAAACGCCTGATGCAGCTCGATTACGCCAAGCAAACGGACGATATGCTGTATTCTTTGCTAGAAAATGCTGATATGCGCATTCGTCAAAAGGCACAATTTGAATTGGCAACGCGCGGAGCAAAAGGTGCGGCAGTCCTTAGCAAAGCCATTGCACAAACCGGTAACCAACTGCAAAGAATCCACGGAATTTGGGGCATGGGCCAATTGGCAAGAGAAGATAAGGCTTATGCCAATGTGCTGATGACTTTATTGAAAGACAAAGATGAAGAAATCGCGGTGCAAGCAGCAAAAGTGCTGGGTGATGCCAAAATCGCTGAGGCTGGACCTATGTTGATGCCAATGCTGTCTTCAAAAAACCCGCGTATGCAGTTTTTCGGAGCACAGGCGCTAGGCCGCATTGCTGACAAGCAGGCTGTTCAGCCGCTTTTGGCCATGATAAAAACCAATGATGATCAGGATGTTTATCTGAGACATGCAGCAGTGCTTGCATTGTCGCGCATCGGCGAAGTTGAGCCGATTGTTGCACTGTCTTCCAGCCCGGAAAAGTCACTTAGAACGGCTGCCGTGCTTGTTTTGAGAAGATTAAGAAGTGAAAAAATCAGCGTGTTTTTGCAGGATAAGGATGAATACATTGTGACCGAAGCGGCGCGGGGCATTAATGATGACTTGTCCATCACACCGGCACTTCCGGCTTTGGCCAATTTACTGAAAGACAAGAAATTCACCTCTGAACCGCTATTAAGAAGGGCTATCAATGCTGCTCTGCGCGTTGGAACAAACGATCAGCTGGATAACCTCATTGCTTTTTCACAAAGAAAGGATGTTGATAAAAGCGTTCGTACAGAAGCGCTGGCGGCACTAGGAACGTGGGCGAGCCCGTCTGTGATGGACCGTGTGGACGGTCGTTACCGGGGCGTTATCACGCGCGACCCGACGCTTGTAAAATCGAAAGTTCAACCGGTGGTTGCGGAATTATTAAATGATGAAGACGCTGAAACATTGATCGCGGCGGCACAAATGGTGACCAATCTGGGCATGTCGGAAAACAATGCAGCTTTGGCAAAAATCCTCAGCACGCACAAAAATGCAAAAGTGCGCACTGCGATGCTTGTAGCATTGAATGCACTGAAATATTCGGATATGGAAACGGCTATGAAGCTTGGGATGACCGACACAGATGCCGATGTACGGACGGCCGCATTGGGAATGGCCGGAAGTGTGAATATGTCGAAAGAAGCGCTGGCTGACATTTCCAAAAGTATTTTTGAGAAGGGCAGTGTGCGCGAACAACAGCAAATGCTACGCGTGCTGGGCACGATCCCTGTTGCTAAAACGGAAGGAATTTTTGAAGATCTGATTGGCAAAATGAATGATAAAAAATTGCCGCAGAGCCTTGCGCTGGATCTTTCAGAAGCTGTGGATTCAACCAAATCCAGCGCACTGATTGCGAAACTGGCACCATTCAGAACAACCGGAATGACTGCCGCTGACTTTCAGGATGCACTTTTGGGAGGAAATGCGCAGCTAGGCCGCAGATATTTTATGACAAATTCAGCAGCGGAATGTGTTCGTTGTCACTCCATCGGAGGCCAGGGAGGTGAAGTTGGGCCTAACCTTTCCAACATTGGCAATGTGCTTTCCAGGGAACAAATATTACAGGCGTTGATCGAACCAAGCGCACGACTTTCGCCAGGCTTCGGAATGGTAATGCTGACACTCAAAGACGGCACCTCCGCTGCGGGGATCCTCGCCCAGGAAAGCGATCATGAACTGGTTTTGAAAACCTCAGAAGCCGAACCATTAAAAATCGCAACCGCCCGGATTGCCAAACGAGAAAACGTCCCATCCAGCATGCCGCCCATGGGGACGGTCATGACGAAACGAGAAATCAGGGACGTGGTTGAGTTTTTATCAAATTTGAAAAGCGGAAAATAGATTTTAAGAAAGTCCGGGAACAAGAAATTGGCCCGGACTTTGTATTTAAATCCGCAGATCAGGTTTCAATTCATCAACACTAAAAAATTAATGGAATTAGACAAGAAGGAGGCGGAGGCGGTTAATAAGGCTATTCAGCATTGGAAGGATAGCGACAGGATTTCCGGGGAGCTGGCGGAGGAGTTAAAAAGTAGTTATCAGTTGCGGAATGCGAATGTAGATGCCATTGCCATTTATGCATTAATTTCTGCGATTTCCTGTGGGTTATTGGCATTTGGGGCATTAGTGCTCGACGAGAAATGGCTTGAACAGTTGCGCAACAAATGGGGCTTCTCAGAAACTATTTTCGGGATTGGCTTCACTGCATTGGCTGCATTATTTATTTTCCTGGCAAAAAGAAGGCAAGTCAAATATCCCGCGTCAAAGGCCAGCAACGAAACCTATAACATTACTATTATTCTCACGATCGGCGTTGCGATCACTTACTGGACGCGCAGCTTTACCAATTTTGAAGGCAATTATGCCATTCCGCTGCTAATCGCCACGATTGTCTACGGCAGTTCAGCCATTTTTCTACGCTCAACATTGCTTTGGACGGTGATGATCATTTCTTTCGCAGGTTGGTGGGGCGCGCAAACCCACTTTTGGTCTGGCGGTAATTACCGGTTTTGGGGAATGAATTATCCGCTGCGGATGACCATTTTCGGACTCGCAATCTGGCTGTTTTCAATCGCCTTGCAGCGGTTCAAGCTTTTGCCATTTTTTCAGGAAACGACTTATTCTATCGGACTTTTTCTATTCCTGCTTGCGGCATGGACGCTCTCAATATTTGGAAACTACGACGATTTGAGTGGCTGGACGGCTATTAAGCAGAGCTATTTCTGGTACTGGGCCCTGGGCTTTTCCATCATGTTAGCATTGCTGCTGGTTTATGCATTTCAAAATAAGCTGGACACATTGCGAGACCTCGGGCTTGTGTTTTTTCTGGTCAACATTTATACAAGATATTTTGAATATTTTTGGGACAGGACTAATAAGGGGATTTTTTTTGCCATTCTTGCACTGTCATTTTGGTTTGTCGGGAAAAAGGCAGAGCAACTGCGGAACAAAGAAAATAACATTTCAAAAGCGGATTTATGAGCAACATCAGGCCCATTAGACAGAACGAAATTGATCTGATCCATTTCCTGCTTTATAAACTGAACCTTAATCCCAACGACTATCCCATTAGCGAAGAGGTGGATGAATATGAAGGCGGTAAAATGGGCAGCATCAGTCTCGGAGGCAATGTGGATGCTTACGATGGCGACTTGATACAAACAGAATACATTGATAGCGACGGAACACCGGTTGTAATAACCCTCACCAAAGACAATCAAAACCATTTGCTCGATCTCGATTTCTGGAAAGTTGATTTCTCTAAACTAATCGACTATCCTCGGCCGGAACAGCTGATTTTTTCACAAAAAACTGCGTAATCAGGCCTTTACAATCAGGCTTCTTCGTAGTCCAATTCCTTCCCGTAAGTCTCTTCCATCTTCCACAAGGAAAGCAGTGCCAGCGAAAAGCAAATGGCGCCGACCATTGCTCCCGAATTCAAAACGCCCCAGCCTGGCTTTAAAAGCTGGAAAAGAGGGAGTGTGATCAAAACCGTTGCCCGCACATTATTGGCCACTGATGTGGTTACCGTTGCCCGCAAGTTCGTTCCGAATTGTTCAGCCGTTGTGGTCAGGAACATGGCAATGTAACCAATGGAAAAGCCAAGCCATACATAACATGCGTACAGCATAACAGTGGACTTTATGCCGCCATAAAGCAGCCATAACACACCGGCAAGCGTCATGGACATCATTAATAAAATCGCTTTTCGCCTGGATCGTAACCACTGACTTAGAATGCCACTGAAAAAGTCACCTGTTACTACGCCAATGTAGGTGTAAAGCACACAAGAGGCTGCCTGAACGTCCGCCGCTATTCCGAGCGCTTTCGCAAACTCATTTCCAAATGTTGAATAAATCCCGATCACCATATAAGTCGGCAAACCGATTCCCATGCAGCGGATATAGCGCACAAACCGCGACCAGTTTGTAAAGATCGTCCACCAGGGCACCGGCTTTTTCCCGCGCGTTTCAATGCTTTTATTAAAAATAATGGATTCCAGCACGTTAATACGCAAAAGAAGCAGTATCAAGCCCATTCCGCCTCCTATGAAATAAGCAATCCGCCAGTCGGTGAGCTTCACTGCAAAAAAGGCTGCGATGGCACCGGCCAAACCGACGCTAGCGACGACAGATGCGCCGTAACCACGCAATTCTTTTGGTAAAATTTCCGCAATAAGGGTGATGCCTGCACCGAGCTCCCCGGCAAGTCCCAGTCCTGCAACAAATCTCAGCAAAGAATATAATTCAACATTATTGGCGAAACCGCAGGCAATATTAGCGAGCGAATAAGTGAATATAGACCCAAATAAAACAGATCTTCTGCCCAATTTATCGCCTAAAATGCCCCACATAAAGCCCCCGATAAGGAGTCCGGCTTGCTGCCAGTTATAAATGTTTGCGCCTATTCGGGAAATTTCTTCTTCGGATAATCCCAGATCTTTGAGGCTGGGAACACGCACAATGTTGAACAGCAGCAGATCATACACATCCACGAAGTAACCCAGCGAGGCAACGATCACGGGAAGCGTTAAAACGGCACTTATTTTCGGTTGAACAGGAGTGACGACATTCATTTTGCAAATAATAATAAGGCAATAAATTGGATCGCTAATCTTCGAAGGCCTTCTTTCTTAATGATTTGATGCTGGAATTGCGTTGCTTCGTTTGCAGCCTTTCCAGTTTGGAAGCAAGCGTAGGCCGGGTTGCGCGCCTGTTCTTTTGCACGGTAAAAGCCTTTTTTATCAAATCGTCGAACTTCAAAATGACTTTGTCCTTATTAGCTAGCTGGGAGCGTTCGGTTTGGTGATACATTACCAGGACCTGTTCATTTGTGAGCTTATTAGCAAGCTTGTCGATCAATGTCTGTTTTTGTTCCTCAGTCAGCTGCTGCGAATTTTTTATATCAAATCTCAATTCAACTTTTGTTTCGACTTTATTGACATTCTGCCCTCCTTTCCCACCGCTGCGCGCGGTTTGAAAGACCAGTTCGTTGTGGAGAATTTCAGGATTGACCATTGGCTGACCGAAAATATTGTTAACGTGTTGTTAATGTTGATGATGCCGGATAGGGCTAAAGTAGTTTACAAATGTCTTAGAGCAAGCAAACAGCTATGGAATTCTTTTAATGAAATAAAATAAATAATTAATAATGAACACATTACCATCAAATACATAAGAAGCTTTAAAACGGCGAGCCCGATTACTTTTTAAAGGAGTGCTATTTATACCAAATGCTGCGCTCCGCAGCGTTTAAACCAAAACAAAAAAGCAGTGTCTTATAAATGATTTTAAATAAAGAAAACAACTAATCCATATAGAGCCATGAACACCATGCGAAAACTTCGGATCCTGGGCCTGATCTTGCTCCTGCTTGGCGGTGTTTCCACACGCAGCAAGACACAAGCTCAGCCCGGAGTTAACATTTCTTTTCAGACGTTTTACGAAGAATTATCTCCTTACGGAAGGTGGATACGGACGCCCGAATATGGCTCCGTTTGGGTGCCCGACGCGCCATCCGGCTTTCAACCCTACTCCACCGCAGGATACTGGGAAGTGACCGAATACGGTAATACGTGGGTTTCGGACTACGATTGGGGCTGGGCACCGTTTCACTATGGCCGCTGGTCTTATGATGATTACAACGGCTGGTTCTGGATACCCGGTTATGAATGGGGTCCTGCCTGGGTGAACTGGCGTTCGGGTGGCGGCTACTATGGCTGGGCACCGCTCGGACCTGGCATGCAGGTGAACATTTCGGTAAATCTTCCGTCTTTCTGGTGGGTTTTTGTGCCGCAACGTTACATTACAAGCCCACGCTGGCATTCATACTGCGCTCCCCGCAACCGCGTATCGCATTATTATGGCAGAACGACGATTATCAATAATTACTATTACAACAACAACCGGACTTATGTATACGGCCCGAGACGCGATGAAATCGAGCGGGTAACAAGAAGAAGCGTTTCTGTCCGCGAGATCGACGTGCGAAACCGGGGAAGGGTTGTAGTGGCCGGAAATAGCCGTGGAAACGACAGATACGACAACAGCCGCGGTTCTAATGACCGTAACAGCAGATATAGCGAATCAAATCGCCGCAGCTCGACGGTTGACGTGGGACCTGATCGGAGCAGCAGAGGCAACAATGACAGGAACAGCAGATACGAGGCTAACCGTGATGATAACAATCGCCGCGTAGAAGGCAGCGCGCCGGAAAGACGCGAAAGCCCGAACGACCGTTTCGGGAATACCCCTCGGAACTCACCTTCGGAAAGAAGTGACAGTCGCAACAATCGTGAATACGAAGCGCCGACCCGTGCGGAACGTGCTCCCGAACGCAGCATACCGGATTATGGCACGGAGAGAAGCAACAGATCAGAACGCAGTAACGAATCCGTAAACCGCAGCAGAGAATCTTATGAAGCGCCTGCATCCCGCGAAAGCCGCCAGGAAAGGGGTTCCTATGAAGCCCCTGTTCAACGCGAAAGCCGGTCAGACCGTGGCTCTGTCAATAGAGGATCTTCGGAATCAAGAGGCAGTGCTCCTAACGAACGTTCGTCTGGAGGTTCTGATAGGGGAGCGAGAAGTGGCGGAGGCGGTTCTGAGAGAAGCAGCAGAGGACCGAGATAATGAGCAAAAAGCGTATTAAACAGCCGGGGGAGAAAGTAGTTTTCTTCTCCGGCTGTTTTTATTTATAGTTAACAGCCTATAATCACCGTTTTGATGGAAATACAATTTGACATTGAGTTTAAGGAAAGCGCGCCGAAATATATGCAGATCATCAAGTCGCTTTTGCAGGCGATTAGTAAAGGAAAACTGAAACGCGGCGATAAGATTCCTTCTATCAATCAGTTAAGTGAAGAATATTTGCTTTCCCGCGACACTGTTGAAAAAGCTTATAAGCATTTGATTAAAGATGGTGTATTGATCTCCGTTCGGGGCAAAGGTTACTTTATCAACCGTGTAGACATTGAAACCTCGGTGCGTATCCTGCTGGTTTTCAATAAGATCAGCAACTATAAAAAACAGATTTACAATGCCTTCGTAGAGAATGTCGGGCGTAATGTGAATGTTGATCTGCACATTCATCACTCCAATGTCAATATTTTTAAAAATCTAATCAAAAACAGTCTGGGCGAATACGACTATTATGTGATCATGCCGCATTTCTACGAAAAGGCGGAAGAGGCGATTGAAACATTAAAGATGATTCCTGCGGAGAAGCTGATCCTACTGGACAAGGACATTGAGATGAACAGTAAAAAGCATTCTTCTGTCTTTCAAAATTTTGAAAAAGACATTGTTTCTGCATTAAATGAGGCCGTTGACCTGCTCAAAGTATATAAAAAACTCATCCTGATTTTTCCAACGATCATCCGTTATCCAAAGGAGATTATCAAAGGCTTCCGGATCTTCTGCATTCAACACGAGTTCGAGCATGAAATTATATACGATTTTCATGAAAACAGCATGGCCGTAAAAGATACCGCTTATGTGGTTATTGAGGAAAATGATCTGGTGAATCTGATCAAAAAATGCCGCGAACAGCAGCTGACAATCGGGAAGGACATTGGCATTATCTCCTACAATGAAACACCCTTGAAGGAGATTTTGCTTGATGGCATTACGACCATTTCAACAGATCACGAGCAAATGGGAAAGACGGCTGCCGAGCTGATTACTGAAAATCGGAGGGCCATTGTAAAAAATCCATTTACGTTGATTAGGAGGAAATCGCTGTAAAGGCGTTTCAGGGTGAGCTGCCTTCGACTCCGCTCAGGGTGACAAGTGCTTAGGCTTGTCAGCCTGAGCGGAGTCGAAGGCAATGCACAATGCTCCTGGCACCCCTAAAGTCCAGTCGCCACAGTAACCCTACCTCTTTCGTTCATCAACCCATCCCGAACTTTCAAATTCCTGAACAAGCCGATCGGATCAAGCGAACCGCCGCTCAAACGCATGGATTCACGCACCAACGGACGCACGTCCGTTCTGAATGCGTTTTGCAAGATTTGCTGCGCCGCAACTACGTCGTTTTGGTTTCTGGCAATTTCTAGCTTTTTGCGATCCACCAGCAATGCTTGTGCGTAGGAAATTAGGATCGCTTCCACAGATTGGAGCAAATCTTCCAGAGGATCTTTCACATTATGGCTGGCATCGATCATCCAGGCGTAAGCCTCGCTGCCTCTTCCCGCGCGTTTCATGCCTTCTACCAGTTCCACGAAAATCAGGAAAAGCATATAAGGACGAATGCTGCCGACGGTGAGGTCGTCATCACCATATTTGGAATCGTTGAAATGGAAACCTGCCAAACGGTCTTCCATCATTAATGTCGCAACGATTTGTTCAATGTTGGCATTGGGTAAATGATGGCCTAAGTCTACCAACACATCTGCTTTGGGGCCTAGTTTCTGACAGAAAAGCAATGAACTGCCCCAATCCTGAATTACAGTTGAATAGAAATTCGGCTCATATGCTTTGTATTCCACGTAAACTTTCCAGTCAGCAGGCAATTCGGCATATATTTCCTGTAAAGATTCAAGCGTATTTTGGAATGCTTTTACAAAGTTGGATTGTCCTGGAAAGCAAGATCCATCCGAAAGCCAGATTGATAATGCTTTCGATCCCAGGTCTTTACCATATTTAATCACTTCAATGTTATGCTCAACGGCTTGCTTCCTTACCCCCGGATCAACGTGTGAAAGCGACCCGAATTTGTATGAATGCTGCTGATCTTTCTGATCCTGAAATGTATTGGAATTGACCGCATCAAATTTCAGGTCCAACGAAGAAGCCAGGCTGATAATAGATGCTGCTTGCTGGGGAATGTCCCACGGAATGTGCAGCGAAATGGATCCGCTTGACCGGTTCAATGCATGCAAAAGACCTACGTCTTCCACTTTCTCTTCCAGGGAACGCGGCTCGCCGCCACCAGAAAATCTTCCGAAACGAGTCCCCCCCGTGCCCAAAGCCCAGCTCGGAATGGCCACCTGAAAAGCTTCCAGCGCATTAATAATCTCATTAGAATGGATGCCTTGCTCGCCTAACTGTTCTTTTAAGAAAATAAACTGGTTGTTATGGCGAGACAATAAGCTGTCGTTATGCTGGGCAATCTGATATTGGTCGATTTTCATTTTTATTGAAATTTAAGAGACTTGCCAAGTTTTGAAAACTTGGCAAGTCTACGCGCTACCGTAAAAACGCTGCCGGGACACCTCCATCTACGTTGATGACGTTTCCGGTGCTTTTGTTTAACAGGCCACTTACAAAAATGTATACTCCGTTCGCAATGTCTTCCGTATGGATTTCTGCATTGAGCACCGTCCTTTTGGCATAATATGCTGGTAATTCCGCTACGCTGATGCCATAAGCTTTCGCACGTCCTGCTGCCCAGCCGCTTTCCCAAATCTTGCTTCCGGCAATTACAGCATCGGGATTAACAACATTCACACGTATTTTATCAGGACCCAATTCCGCAGCCAAAAGGCGTGACATATGTTGCTGAGCCGCTTTCGCAGTTCCGTAAGCCACATTATTTGGTCCCGAAACGATTCCGTTTTTGCTGGCAATGTTGATGATATCTCCACCCAATCCCTGTTGACGCATGATGGCAACCGCCTCCTGAGAAACCAGGAATTGGCCTTTCACCAACACATCCTGCAAAATATCCCAATCCTTAATCGTTGTTTCTGCCAATGGTTTTGAGATGGACAAGCCAGCGCAGTTCACAATAATGTCAACGCCGCCGTATTTTAATTTCGTGGTATGCAAAGCAGCTTTAATCTGATCCACTTCCAGCACATTAGCAATGGTTGTTGCTGAAAAGTCTTTGCCAAATTTCGCGTCAAATTCCGCTTTGGTTTCTGCCAATGCTTTTTCATCAATATCCGAAATCACAACGCAGGCGCCTTCTTGCAGCAATTTTAATGCAATGGCTTTTCCAATTCCGCCCGAACCGCCTGTAACTACCGCAATTTTGCGCGAGACTGACTTTTCTTTTGGCATACGCTGCAATTTAGCCTCTTCGAGCAGCCAGTATTCAATGTCAAATGTTTCCTGCTCGGGCAGTGAAACGTAAGAAGAAATCGCTTCTGCGCCCTTCATTACATTGATTGCATTGATATAAAACTCAGCCGCAACACGTGCCGTTTGCTTGTCCTTTGCGAACGAGAACATGCCGACGCCAGGCAACAAGATAATGACCGGATTCGGGTCGCGGACTGCCGGGCTGTTATCATGCTTGCAACGGTCATAGTAGGCTTGATAATCAACGCGATAAGCTTCAAACTGCGGGCGGATCTGATCCAGGATTTCCTGGTCTGTTCCACCCAGTTTGTCAAATGGGAAGTCCAGAACCAACGGACGGATCTTTGTGCGCAGGAAGTGATCCGGGCAACTTGTTCCCAATGGAGCCAGTTTATCAAGATCATGGCTGCCAATAAATTCAAGCACACGCGCATCATCCGTGAAATGGCCGATCATCGCCTGTTGCTCAGAAGCAAGTCCGCGCAGATAAGGAGCCAGCTTACCCGCTATTTCAGAACGGCGTGTTTCCGGCTCACTTTCCAGGCGCTGACCTCCGAAAACCGGACGGTTTTTCCCATAATTTTCATTCAGATATTCAGACGCCTTCTCGATCGTATCCAGCGTATTAATGTAGGATTCATAAGCCGTGTCACCCCAGGTAAACAAGCCATGACCACCCAATACGATTCCACGGATTCCCGGATTTTCTGCCAATGCTTGTTCCAGTTTTAATCCAAGATCAAAACCGGGACGTTGCCAGGGCACCCACGCCAGTTCTCCATTAAACAGTTCTTTTGTAATTGCCTCTCCTTCTTTCGAAGCCGCTATGGCAATTAATGCATCCGGGTGCAGGTGATCAATGTGCTTGAAGGGCAATAAGCCGTGCAGGGGCGTATCAATGGACGGAGCTTTGGATTTGAGATCGTAAATGCAGTGGTTAAAAAGCTCCACCATTTCATCTTCAAATTCCAATCCGCGGTAAATGTTTTTCAGATTGTGCAAGCGGTCCTGATAAAGTCCGGCAAGGCCACTTCTTGTCAAAGTGCCAATATCACCGCCGGAACCTTTGATCCACATTACCTCAACCGGGTTGCCAGTCAGCGGATCTTTTTCAATGGTTTTACAACTTGTGTTACCGCCCGCATAGTTGGTCAGACGGAGGTCTGCACCCAACAAATTGGAACGATACAAAAGAAGTGCTACCTGATCATCACCGAGCGAAGCCGCTTTACTTTCATCCCATAAATAGCTTACGTACCTGTACTGGCTTACATTAGAACTGCTCATATTTTCTTATTTAATTAATTATCATTTTTTGAGGTAATGGTCCCAATTCCTGAAAGGGTTTCAAATTACGAATACTACTCTGTAACGGGCACAAGATTAGAAAACTTACCTATTCTCACCGTCCTGTTGTATCCTGCATGTAGAAATAAATTGAGAAATAATGGGAAAATTGGAAGTTACTATAAATAAAAATGGTCTGAACCAGCCATTAACTGTTCAGACCATTTTTAGGCCGTTTTACCTTAGTTGGTTACTTTGAGATTCGTATTTTTTTCTAAAACAGCAGATTCTACTTCAAAACCAACCCCATATTCCAAAACAAGAAAGCATAAATATCCGCCTGCGTTTCTAACGCTTTTTTGGTGTTACTGGCGCCGTGTCCGGAGTTGGTGTCGATGCGGATTAGTAGTGGATTATTGGATGATTTTCCTGCTTTGGCTTGGAGTTCTGCTGCATATTTGAATGAATGCGCGGGCACCACGCGGTCATCGTGATCTGCGGTTGTAATCATTGTTGCGGGATATTCGCCGCCTTCCTTAATGTTGTGCAGCGGCGAATAAGCGTAAAGTACTTTGAATTCTTCGGCGTTGTCGCTGCTTCCGTAATCTGCGATCCAGTTCCAGCCGATGGTGAATTTGTGAAACCGAAGCATATCCATCACGCCCACAGCTGGGAATGCGACTTTGAAAAGCTCGGGGCGCTGGTTCATAACAGTTCCAACCAGTAATCCGCCATTAGAACCGCCTTGAATGGCCAATTTAGATGCAGAAGTATATTTTTCTTTGATCAAAAACTCAGCTGCGGCAATGAAATCATCGAACACATTTTGCTTTTTGAGCTTCATGCCCTGTTCATGCCATTTTTCGCCATATTCACTTCCGCCGCGTAAATTGGCCTGCACATAAATGCCGCCCTGATCGAGAAAAGGGATGCGCGTGGGGCTGAAACCTGGCGTTAAGCTGATATTGAAACCGCCATAACCGTACAAAATCGTCGGATTGGAGCCGTCGCGTTTCACTCCCTTTTTATAAGTTATGAAGGCGGGGATCTTTGTTCCGTCTTTGCTGGGATAGAAAACCTGTTCTGTCTCGTAATCTTCCGGCTTGAATGTCACTTCCGGCTCACGGAAAACCACGCTTTTCTGGCTGGCAATGTCATACTTAAATATTGTCGGCGGATAATTGAATGATGTATAAGTGTAAAAAACAAAGCTGTCTTCCCGCTCACCACCAAATCCGCTGGCCGTTCCCAGTCCCGGCAGTTTCACCTCGTTTTCTAATGTGCCGTCGATGCTGTAAACATATGCACGGCTGCTTACGTCTTTGGAATAGGACGCAAATAATTTGTTACCGGCAACTCCGGCACCCAAAAGTGGTTCGGGTTTTTCAGAAAGAACTGTTTCCCAGGTTTTTGAAGCTGAAACATAGCGCATAACCTTGCTATTCGGCGCATTTTCATTGGTTTCGATGAGAAAATCATTCCCAACATTCTCGATAACCCCGTACTGAAAATCAGTTATTTCTTCCTTAATCGGCGTAAATGTCGTTTCTCCTTTTTTCAAAACCCACAAACCATTCCCGTCCTTTCCTTTCCCACGATCGCTTACGCTTAGCACCGCAAACTGCTCATCCTCAGTGGTTCCAATGGTATGAAACCGCTGTGGATTTTGCGGGTCTTCAAATATCAGCCTGTCTTCGCTTTGTGCTGTTCCAATTTTGTGGAAATAAGCTTGGTGGTTTTCATTTTTGGCGGCCAGTGCACTGCCTTCGGGCTTGGGATAACGGCTATAATAAAAGCCATCGTCTTGCCACGCAGCACCGGAAATTTTTACCCATTCAACCTTATCAGAAAGCATGGAGAGACTTTTCATGTCCATAACCTGATATTCCTGCCAATCCGAGCCGCCTTGAGAAAAGCCCATAACGGCATAATTACCATCTTTTGAAAGACTGAAAACGGTGAGTCGTGTTGTGCCGTCTGCCGAAAGTTTGTTGGGATCGATAACAATTTCAGGAGTTTCGTTTTCGCCCTCTTGTCGATACAGCACTGCCTGATTTTGCAGACCATCATTTTTATAAAAATAGTAATAGTCGCCTTTTTTTCTGGGAGCCGAATATTTGGGATAGTTGTAGGCCTTTTCCAGATCGAGGAAGATCTTATTCCTGAAAGGGATTTTATCCAAATAACTGAATGTAACTTCATTTTGCGCCTTAACCCACTCGCCCGTTTCCTTTGAACGGTCGTCTTCCAGCCAGCGATAAGGATCGGAAACTTTGACTCCGTGATATTCATCAACGTGGTCAACTTTGTTTGTCACTGGGTAATCAAGCTTTTGAGCCAAACCGTTGTTCAGCATGGAAGCGGCAATGATAGTCATTCCAATAAATTTAAAATCCAAAAAAAGGTGTCGCACCGAATGGTGTCGCACCGAATGGTGTCGCACCGAATGGTGTCGCACCGAATGGTGTCGCACCGAATGGTGTCGCAACGAATGGTGTCGCACTGAATAGTGTCGCATCATTTGATAACGTCAACTTCAAGTGAGCTGGCAGCGCCGGCCTGGTGATAAATAGTCTGTTTTGCACTGATAAAATCTGATTCCTCAGCCTTGTAAATGTTCTCGACGTATTTCTGCGGATTTCGGTCGAACAGCGGGAAAGCTGTGCTTTGCACCTGCACCATAATGCGGTGGCCTTTTTTGAATGTATGCAGAACATCTTGCAAGCGGAATTTAATGTCTGTCATTTTTCCTGCAACCAATGGTTCCGGTTTTTCAAAACTGTTCCGGAATCTCGATCTCATGATTTCGCTTCGTACCATTTGCTGGTAACCTGCAAGAACGGTCGTAGGATTGGGCAGATATGCGTGATTTTTTTCGTCACCAGGATACACGTCAATCAGTTTCACAAAAAAGTCCGCGTCTGTGCCTGTTGTACCGATCTTCAATAATGCAGTAATTTCGCCGCCTAATGTAACGTCATTTTCAAGCACATCGGTCTGAAAAACAAGCACATCCGGTCGCGTGGAAGCGAAACGCTGGTCTTCGGACATATATTCAAATGGTGTGAACCCCGACATTTGCTTATAATTAGCCGTGTAAGGAACCGGTTTTGCGGGATCACTCACATATTCGCTCACAGATTTGGGCTGTGCAGGCTCTTTGAAGTCCAGTTTTCCACTTTCGTGAAAATACAGTTTACGTTTCTCAACCGTTGCCACCGGCCACTTGTCAAATGTCTGCCATGCTTTTTTGCCCGTATCAAACATATAAGCCTCAGGCAAACCCGTTTTCCCATCGCCCGATTCTTTCAGGAAATGTTTGAAAAATTTCGCCTCAATGTTGGTTTGGTAAAAAGTGGCAATGCTATCCCCAAAATAAATGTCGTTATGCAATGTATGGCCGGTTTCCCTGCTCCACCGTCCATGCCCGAAAGGGCCAACCACAATCGTATTATATGTTGAAGAATTGTTCTTCTCAATGGTTTTGTAAGTGTTCAAAGGACCATACAAATCTTCCGCATCAAACCAGCCACCAACGGTCATAAAGGCATGCTTGATGTTTTTCAAATGCGGCAGAATGTCTCTTTTCTGCCAGAATTGGTCCTTATTGGGGTGGTTAACCGTTTCCTGCCAATAGAAATTCTTTACATAATATTTATCAAAATTTTTGAGCGGGCCCATATTCAGGTTGAATGTGTAACCGTCTGGCTTAGCTTCGAACATTTCTCCCGCAAACCAGGAAGATGTGGTCGGCTTGGGAGGTTTGATCCCAAAAACCGGAAATGTCAGATAGTAACCTTGCGTGAACGCGCCATTATGGTGGAAATCATCAAAAAAGAAGTCAGCGATGGGTGCTTGCGGCGATGATGCTTTCAATGCAGGATGCTCGGAAAGTGCGCTGGCTGTGGTGTAGAAGCCGGGATAGGAAATGCCCCATTGCCCTACCCTTCCATTGTTATTAGGGATGTTTTTGAGAAGCCATTCAATTGTGTCGTAAGTGTCCGAAGCCTCGTCCACATCCGTTTTGCCTTTTTTCTGCGCGATATGCGGCGTCATATTGGTCCACTCGCCTTCGCTCATATAGCGGCCACGCACATCCTGGTATACAAAAATAAATTTATCGCGCATTAATGTGGGACTTGGGCCTATTCTGGGCGGATAATTGTCGGGCCCATAAGGCGCGACGCTGTAACAGGTGCGCTGCATTAAAAATGGATACTTCTTCTCCGCCGAGGCGTCTTTGGGGCTGTAGACGATTGTATGCAACTTAACGCCATCCCGAACCGGAATGTCGTATTCGGCCTTGTTATAGTTTTCCCGAATGAATTTTTCATCCCCATTTTGCGCATGGGCAACAGCAACAACGAGCATCAAAACGACGCTTAGTAGATTTTTAAACATGGCTTTTGTTTATTTTCTTTTATAAAAATTCAAAGTAACGCCGGCAGCATTGGAGCGCTCGCTGATCGTATAGAAACCTTTCCTATCGGTATCCATACAAACCGCCTCGCCCTGCGGTTCAAGCGCAACCAATAATTGCTTCGTGGAAGGCTGCGTCAATGTTTGTCCGACCGATTCGCCGTCCTTTATTCTCCAATAATATACAGCAAGATAAGTCCTGATCAGGATTTCAGTGCCATCTTTTGAAATATTTCCGCCTGTTGCCAGGGAAACGCCGGGCACTGTGCCGACCTTTTCTGCCGCAATGGTCTGCGTGGTTGACTGCGGAAAAGCCAGCCGATAAATTCCGGTGTTTTGGCCCTCTTTTGAAATGATAAAAATGTCTTTTGTAGCAGGATCAAGCAATAACGATTCGGCATCTCTGGCTCCATCGGGATAGCTGAATGTGATTTTTTCTAATTTCGATTCATCAAAACCCGCATTCGCATCCGTCACCTCAGGAACCCTGTAAATAACGCCTACCTGGCTTTTGGGTTCATTATTGTTGCCTATGTCACCAATGTATAAGTAATTTACACCAGCATTTGGGCCGGGACCCGCCGCAACATCCTCCCAATCGCGGTTAACCGTCCCGGGAAGTTTCATTTCCTTAACATCTTTCCCATCCGCACTCACCAAATACAACGAGGCAGGCTGGCCAGAATCCTGATTAACCCAGAAATTTCCAGGCAGATTGTAACTGGGCACGATGCCGGACGCTTCATCTATAATGCCTGGTGCGATGTCTACTTTTTGAGGGGTTGTTTCAAAATCGGCAACAGGTGCTTCATCTGGCTTTGGAGGCGGATCGCATGAAAAAGCAGCACAAAAAATAATGGACGACAGCACCACTCCTGCTTGTCCGCTCAGCCTTTTATATAATTTCATAAAAAACACTTCATGTTAGATTTGCTAAAAATACGTACTTTTGCGCCATTTATTATCAGGCAGTTTCACTATATCAGTATTAAAAAAGTTATATGTTACGTACCCATACCTGTGGAGAGTTAAGCTTAGAACATGTAAATCAAGAGGTTGTATTGTGTGGCTGGGTTCAGCGTGTTCGTGATAAGGGCGGCATGATCTGGCTTGATTTGCGTGACCGCTACGGAATAACTCAGCTTCTGTTCGAAGAAGGAAAAACACAGGCTAATGTCCTTGAAATGGCGCGTTCATTGGGGCGCGAGTTTGTCATTTCAGCAAAAGGCCAGGTGATAGAACGACTTTCAAAAAATGATAAAATTGCAACCGGCAATATTGAAATCCGGGTTTCTGAACTTCATGTTTTAAATCCGGCAAAATTACCTCCCTTCCTGATCGAAGACGAAACGGACGGTGGCGACGATATCCGGATGAAATACAGATATCTGGATTTGAGAAGAAACAATGTTCGTAAAAATTTACAATTGAGACATCAGGTTGCGCGTCATACGCGGGCTTACCTGGACGATCTGGACTTTATTGAAGTTGAAACACCCGTATTAATAAAATCCACACCGGAAGGTGCGCGCGATTTTGTGGTTCCAAGCCGCATGAATCCGGGTGAATTTTACGCATTGCCACAATCTCCACAAACATTTAAGCAGTTGCTGATGGTAGCAGGTTTTGACCGTTACTATCAGATCGTGAAATGTTTCCGTGACGAAGATCTGCGTGCGGACCGTCAGCCAGAATTTACGCAAATTGACTGTGAAATGTCGTTTGTGACCCAGGAGGACATCCTTAACACATTTGAAGGGCTGATCCGTAATCTTTTTGCAAAAGTAAAAGGACTCGACCTGCCGGAAGTTCCGCGCATGACCTATGCGGATGCCATGCGCCTGTACGGCTCGGATAAGCCGGATATCCGGTTCGATATGCAGTTTGTTGAATTAAAGGGAGCTGCGCAGGATCTTACCTCTGGAAAAGGTTTTAGTGTATTTGATGACGCCGAACTGGTCGTTGGCATCTGCGCACCGGATAGTGCTGTATACACCCGCAAGCAAATGGATGAACTGACGGACTGGTTGAAACGTCCGCAAATCGGAGCGAAAGGACTGATTTATGTCCGCTATAATACCGATGGTTCATTGAAATCGTCCGTTGACAAATTCTACGCCGAAGAGGATATTAAGAAATGGGCTGAGGCGTTTAATGCTAAGCCGGGGGATTTGATTTTGATTATTTCGGGTGCCGCAGACAAAGCGCGTAAGCAATTGAACGAGCTTCGTCTTGAAATGGGAACGAGATTAGGACTGAGAAATCCGGATGAATACAGAGCGTTATGGGTGCTGGATTTTCCTCTTTTGGAATATGGGGAAGCCGAAAATCGCTGGTTTGCCATGCACCATCCTTTCACCAGTCCAAAGCCGGAAGATATTGCTTTGCTGGACAAAAATTTAGGAGCGGTTCGGGCCAATGCATACGATATGGTGATCAATGGCGTTGAAGTTGGCGGTGGTTCTGTCCGGATTTTCGAAAAAGAGCTTCAAAAACAAATGTTCGGCATTCTTGGATTTACCGAAGAAGAGGCCCAGGAGCAGTTCGGATTTTTGATGAACGCGTTTGAATTTGGCGCTCCTCCTCACGCCGGAATTGCGTTTGGTTTCGACCGCCTTTGTTCAATTTTCGGCGGAGCAGATTCGATCAGGGACTTTATTGCATTTCCTAAGAACAACTCGGGACGTGACGTAATGATTGATTCTCCGTCTGTTATATCCGATGCACAATTAAAAGAACTGGCGATCAAAGTAGAATAGTTTAAAAACTTATTGGATTAATATATTTATCACGGGGAATTTAATTATTGTAAGATTTCGTAGTTTTACTGCTTGCTTGGTCAAGCACTCCGGATCAATTTAAAATGCGTTTCGACGCCATTTAATATAATTAACACTGCATGCATTATTTATCTAAAAAATTAAGCGCCATTTGGATAGCCTTTTTTATCCTACTGGTAAGTTCAGCTACTCAAGCCCAAGATCCAGCACCACAAACGCCGACTACCGCACCGAGCCAACCGAATCCAACACAACCAGCTCCCGCCCCTGTTTCCAATTCACAGGCAATAGAATTTTACAATCAGGCCAAGCAGTCAGGGATGTCTGATATGGACATTGAAAAGGCCGCTTTACAAAGAGGTTACACACTGGATGATATCTCTGCCATGCGCAAGCGCCTGGAACAAACGACCAAAGACAATACAAAAAACGACCCCAACCGTGACCAGCTGGATGAAACTCGGGAGCAGGATGATCTGGACGAATTAGAAGACGAGACAAACAACGAAAGGGATACAACAGCGGCTGGAAGAGCCCGATTCAGAAGGCTTAACAGAACATTCGGTTCGTCTTTCTTCCGCAGAAGCTCCACCACATTCGAGCCTAACCTCAGAATCCCTACTCCAAGAAATTATATTTTGGGGCCTGACGACGAGCTGGTTGTGGATATCTATGGAAATTCGGTGGATAACTTCCGCATGAAAATCAGTCCCGAAGGAACGGTAAAAATGCTCAATTTGGCGCCGGTTTATGTTAATGGGCTTACCATTGAGCAAGCCAACGAACGGATTGTTAACCGGTTACGACAAGCATATTCAAATCTTAACCGCCCCGGTTCAGGAACTCACTCTACCATTACCCTTGGAAATGTGCGCAGTATCCGTGTGATGATCACCGGAGAAGTTGTACGCCCGGGCACTTACACCGTTTCCTCATTATCAACTGCTTTTAACGCACTTTATGTTTCAGGAGGTCCGGGGCGTAACGGTTCTTATCGTAACATTGAAGTAATCCGTAACAATCAGGTGATCCGTCAAATCGACCTTTACCGGTTTCTGATAGACGCGGATTTACGAGACAACATCGCGTTGCAAGACCAGGACATTATTTTGATCCGTCCTTATGACACCCGAATAGAACTTACCGGGGAGGTCAAAAAGACAGGGGTATTTGAGGCAAAAGCGGGTGAAACGGTGAAGGATCTGTTGAAATACGCAGGAGGATTCACGCCTGAGGCTTTTACCAAATTGATTCAATATCAAAGGAATACAGGCAACAACTTCATTATCGGAAGCATTGATTCTGTTCAGGTTGCGACATTTGCCCCAAAAAATGGCGACATCTTCAACGTCAAAAAAATACTTGACGTTGTTGCCAACCAGGTTGAGATCCGCGGAGCGGTTACCAGGCCCGGAATTTATCCGCTGGATGAACGTACCAAGACAGTTAAGGAATTGATAACAATCTCAGAAGGCATCAGTCCAAGAGCATTTCTTAACCGCGCATTGCTAGAAAGATCCAGCGGCGACACACAGACCGGACTTGTGGCCATTGATTTAAGAAAGTTGTTAAACAATGAAATTCCCGACATTGTATTATTACCGGGTGACATTCTGACCATTAAGTCTGTTGAAGATCTGAAAGAATTCACATTCCTGTCTGTACGGGGTGCAGTAATCAATCCGGGTGAATACTATTATTATAAGGATATCACCATTGCCGACTTGATTTTTCAGGCAGGCGGTTACACGGAAGGTGGTATCCCATATCGCATTGAGGTGTCTCGGCGGGTGAAAAATGATACGACCGGGCTTCCTAGCGATCAGAATGTAAGAATTTTCACATTGGACGTTGCGGATAACCTGACACTCAGTGAGCAGGATCAGAAGTTCACATTATATCCTTATGACATTGTATTGGTGCGCAGGTCTCCGCGATATGAAACACAGAAAACCGTCACCATTTTCGGTCAGGTAACCTATCCGGGAACATACACGATCCTCAACAACTTTGAGAAGATATCTGACCTGTTTCCAAAAGCTGGCGGAATGAAAAAGGAAGCTTATATTGAAGGAGCACGGTTTTACCGCAACCGGGAACTTGTCGCACTGGATTTGAAGGCCGTAATCGAAAAGCCCTCCATTCCCGCAAACTTGCTTTTAGCGGACGGTGACACTATTTATATTCCAAAAAAATCAGAAATGGTCCGGATTCAGGGAGGTGTGTACAATCCATCACTGGTAAACTATGACCCCGGATTCAATTTTCATGAATATATTTCCCAGGCTGGTGGATTTGCCGAAAGAGCCCGGAAAAACAGGATTTACGTTTCTTATCCCAACGGTAGAACGCACCGCACCAGCAAGTTTTTGTTCTTCCGATCCTACCCAAAAGTTGAACCGGGGTCGACTGTGACAGTTCCTTTAAAGGAGCCAAAGGTTGAACAGCCCATGTCCCGCGGTGAACGACTAGCTATCATCTCGCTATTCACAACATTAGCCATTGCTTTAATAAGAATTCTATAAACTGTATGCCCGAAATACAATCTGATAATAACACCGACACACTTGAAATAAGCATTTTTGAAGTTGTAGGGTTTTTCAAAAAATATTTGCTGGTTCTGATAGCCGCTGCAATCTTGTCGGCGATCATTGGTGTGGCATTCAGTTTCTTGCTTGCTAAAAAATACACCGCTCAGACCATCTTGCTGCCTGAGCTGGGTTCCAGCAGAAACAGTTCCTTTTTTAGCATGGCTTTGGGCGCTGGTTCTGATCCTAGCGGGAAATTAGTGCCTGAGCTGTATCCTAACATTCTTTCTACAATCCCTTTTGGGCAGTATTTATTGAAAATTCCAGTTGTTGACGAAAATGATGTATCCTATCCATCCTTGGAAA
Source organism: Dyadobacter chenwenxiniae (assembly GCF_022869785.1). Classification (NCBI taxonomy): domain Bacteria; kingdom Pseudomonadati; phylum Bacteroidota; class Cytophagia; order Cytophagales; family Spirosomataceae; genus Dyadobacter; species Dyadobacter chenwenxiniae. The sequence continues at coordinate 4,417,274 of NZ_CP094997.1, forward strand.
GCTACATGGCAAGAGACAGTTCGCAGAGTCTCCTGTCCAGGTTATTGTCTTTTGGAAGAACACCGAATAAAAGCCCTAAGGCATTAACTTCCAATCCAAACGTTAAAATTCTTGCATTTACGCCAAAGCAGGAAAGAATGGTCAATGCCGCAAAGGGCTTAGTGCAAGCTACGGTTGGGACTACAGACGGGATTATTACAATCGAAAGTGAAATGACGGATCCTGTTGTTGCAGCAATGGTGGTAGATGCGAGCGAGAAATATTTGATAGACTACGTGAGTGATTACACGATATCCAAAACTACGCAGCAAGTCGATTTCCTGCAGAAACGTGTAGAAGAAGCTAAAAAGCGACAGCAAAGCGCTGAATATGCCCTACAAGCATACAGAGATACACACAGAAACACTTTCCTGAATGTTGCCAGAATTGAAGAACAAAGACTACAGGCCGAGTATGTACTTTCACAGGCCATTTATTCTGATTTGTCGGCGAAGCTGGAGCAATTTAAAATTCGCGAGAAAGAAGAAAAACCAGTCTTCAAAGTTTTGGAGCCAGTACGTGTCCCAATAGCAAAGAGCAGCCCTAAGCGCCTCTTTATTGCCATTATCTTCTCAGTTTTGGGCATTTTTATTACGCTCACCTATATCGTCTTCTTCAAAGAGAAACTACACAAGCAGCTTGTTTAGCACTATACATCTATAATCAATTAATCTAAATTTAATGAACATGCTAGATTTGACCGGTAAATCAATACTTATAACTGGAGGGACTGGTTCTTTAGGTAAAGCTTTAACCGCAACAATTTTCAAAAAATGGCCAAATGTGAAAAGGCTTGTCATCTTGTCAAGAGATGAACAGAAACAATTCCAAATGGCGCAGGAATACACACCAGAAAAATATCCGCAGATTCGTTTTTTTATTGGTGATGTAAGGGATGAAGAACGTTTGCGGAGAGCTTTTAAAGGAATAGATTACGTTATTCATGCAGCAGCGATGAAGCATGTGCCTATCGCTGAATATAATCCTTCCGAATGTGTTAAGACAAACATTAATGGTGCACAGAATGTTATCAATGCAGCTCTGGACACAGACGTAAGCCATGTAGTCGCATTGTCGACTGACAAAGCCGCGGCTCCGATCAACTTATACGGTGCCACCAAGCTTACCTCTGACAAGCTATTTATTGCAGCCAATAATATTCGTGGACGCAATCCTATTAAGTTTTCGGTCGTCAGATATGGAAACGTGATGGGTTCCAACGGATCGGTTATTCCTTTCTTTATCAATAAGAAAAAAGAAGGAGTACTTCCGATAACAGTGGAAAGCATGACCCGCTTCAATATATCATTGCAAGGCGGTGTGGACATGGTTTTGCATGCATTGGAAACGGCCTGGGGCGGAGAACTTTTTGTCCCGAAAATTCCATCGTACAACATTCTCGATATCGCAAAAGCAATCGGACCGGAATGTGAACACCGCGTCATTGGTATACGTCCAGGCGAAAAGATCCACGAGGAAATGATCACTACATCTGACTCATTCTTCACTTATGATCTGGGTAAATATTACGCGATAGTTCCTCAAACGCCTACATGGAGCATTTCTGACTTCATTAGTCACTTCAATGCGAAGAAAGTGCCGGACGGCTTCTCCTATAATTCCGGAAATAATTCAGAATGGGAAACGGTTGAAAGCCTGCGCGCTTTGATCGTAGAACACGTGGACCCCGATTTCACAGTTTAATTTTTCTTGAATGATACCTTACGGAAAGCAAAATATAACGGAGGAAGACATTAAAGTTGTCACCGACGTATTGAGATCCGATTATCTGACTCAGGGACCCAATATTCAGCAATTCGAGACTGCGTTTGCTGAATATGTAGGTGCTAAATATGCAGTTGCAGTGGCAAATGGCACAGCCGCCTTGCATTTATGCACGCTTGCCTTGGGTGTAAACCCGGGCGATAAAGTGATCACTACCCCCCTCACGTTTGCTGCTTCTGCGAATTGCATACGTTATTGCGGCGGCGAGGTTGTATTTGCAGATATCGATCCTTCGAGTTATCTGATTGATATACACGCTGTCCGTACCTTGTTGGAAAATGCCCCCAGAGGAACTTATAAAGGAATTATTCCGGTTGATTTTGCTGGCAATGCGGTCAATTTGGAAGCTTTTAAACTTCTGGCGGACGAATACGATCTTTGGATTATTGAAGATGCCTGCCATGCGCCAGGAGGTTTTTTTACTGATTCGGCAGGCAATAATCAGTTTTGCGGAAACAGCAATTTTGCGGATCTGGCCATCTTCAGCTTTCATCCGGTGAAACATATTGCTTGTGGAGAAGGCGGAATGATTACTACCAATGATTTGGCGTTATATCAGAAACTGCTCTCACTCAGGACACATGGAATTGTAAAGTCGACTGACCTTTATGTGAACAGCATTGAGCTGGCGGGTGGTTTGGAACAGTATCCCGGGTGGTATATGGAAATGCAAACGTTGGGCTACAACTATCGGTTGACTGATTTTCAGGCTGCGCTGGGTGTAAGTCAGTTAAAACGAGCTAATGCCGGCCTTGAAAAACGCCGGGCGATTGCTGCAACTTATCAAGCTGCTTTTTCTGATAAAGCATTTGTACACGGACAAAGCGGTGTGGTTTCAGGTCATGCCTATCACTTGTATATTATCGAAGTGGAGGATCGTTTGGGGCTATATAACCATTTGCGTGGAAAAGACATTTTTGCTCAAATACATTATATTCCCTGTCATTTAATGCCCTATTATCAAAGTTTGGGCTGGAAAGTGGGTGATATGCCGAATGCCGAGGCTTACTACCAGGGATGTATCAGCCTTCCGATGTATCCAACACTGACGGAAGAGGAGCAGTCGTTCGTAATTGACGCTGTTAACGAATATTATAAGCATGGATAAGGCCCTGGCAATTATACCGGCTAGGGGCGGCAGCAAGCGTATTCCAAGAAAAAATATCAAGGATTTTCTGGGGAAACCGATTATCGCTTATGCCATCGAAACTGCGTTAACCTGTGGCTTATTCAGCGACGTAATGGTTTCAACCGACGATCATGAAATTGCTGAAATCGCAAAAAATTATGGAGCATCTGTTCCATTTTTAAGAAGCGAAAACAACGCAAACGATTTCGCATCCACCGTTGATGTGATCAAGGAGGTTGAAAAGGAGTATGACGCCCGCTTTTCAACCGTATTTGATAGGATTTGCTGCATTTACCCTACGGCTCCCTTGATAAAAACAGAGCATTTGCTGGCTGGGATATCATTAATGCGCGAATCTGACTTCGACTCCGTATTTCCGGTTGTTCCTTTTTCCTACCCTATTTGGCGAGGTTTGGAAGTGGTAAATGGCAAAGTACAAATGGTGTGGCCGGAGAATCAAAATGTGAGATCACAGGACTTGAAACCGGTTTACCATGATGCGGGCCAATGGTACTGGTACAATCCTTCAAAAATTACAGACTCTCTTTTCACAACAAACACCGCATCCATCATTCTGTCTGAAGAAGAAGTTCAGGATATCGATACGCCCTCGGATTGGTTGATGGCGGAAATGAAATACAAATTGCTTTATGAGAAGTAAACTATATATCAGGACGGATGGAAGTTCCAGCATTGGCCTCGGTCATCTCGTTCGGTGTATAGCACTGGCCAAAATGCTTGTCGAAGACTTTGACATTCATTTTGCCTGTAAACAAATTCCAGACAGCATTATTAACGAAATCCGGGATGCCGGTTTTGCCTTTATATTCCTTAAAAATGACGATGAGCTGTTATCTGTTTTATCGCCAAAAGACATAGTTGTCGTGGATAGCTATGAGCTTGAAAGTGATTATCAGAAAGCAATCAAGGAAATTGGCTGCCAGTTGGTTTGTATTGATGACCTACATGAGAAGCCCACGTATGCGGATTTGATCCTAAATCATACACCCTGCGTTTCTCCAGACGAATACGAGGCACAACCTTACACGCAATATGCGCTGGGTCCCTCTTATGCATTAATTCGTCCGCCATTTCTTGCACTGGCAGGAAAAAACCAACGGCAGTTCGGGAACGCCTCGGTTCTTATTTGTTTCGGGGGCTCGGACAGCCGGAATTTGACAAAGACAGCATTGCAGGTGGTCTTAACTTTTAGTCAATTTAAAAGGATCTGCATCGTAACCGGGGCTGCATATAGTCATCAGGAGTCTTTGACCGAAATTGTTGAGGAGCAGGATATTGTTGTTCATTACAATAACATCAGTGCCGAAGATATGGCTCAACGGATGTCAGAGGCTGATCTCTGCATCGTTCCTGCAAGCGGGATTTTGACAGAAGCACTTACCTCGGGAGCAAAAATCATTTCCGGAATGTATGTTGGCAACCAGCGATTTGTCTTTGAGAACTACAAAAAAGCAAATGCTTTCATCAGCGCCGAAAATTTTTCAGAGGAAAATCTGCTTGCCGCAGTGGAGAATTATTTTTCGCAGGAACATGTTAGCGACGCCCCGCTTGTTGATGGGAAATCGGGAGAGCGCATAAAAAAGCTGTTTCGGCAGTTGGCTGACGAACAAAATTTTGATCTGCGCGGACTGACAAGTGACGACGCTGAATTAACGTTCCAATGGGCCTCAGATGAGCGGGTTCGGCGATATTCCCTCAATAAAAGCACAATACAATTTGCTGACCACGTTGCTTGGCTTTCCCGGAAATTGACGGATCCAAATTGTATATTTTATATTGCAGTGTTTTACGGGAAACCTGTTGGATCTATCAGATTTGATCTGAATGGTGAAGATGCGGTTATAAGTTATCTGCTGGATCCGGATTACCATGGCCGGGGTTTGGGCACTGTAATGTTAAAAAAAGGAATTTTGTCGATTTGTAAAGCCGCAGGGCACATCACGACAAGGCTTTCAGGAATTGTTATGCCCGATAATATTTCGTCTTGTAAAACATTCGAAAGATTCGGATTCAAGAAGGAGCTGGAAGGTGAAAACTACCAATACACTATGAATATCAATGATGAGAATAGGAACATTTGAAATAAATCAAACCAGCCCGGTATTTATTATCGCAGAACTGTCGGCTAACCATAATGGGCGCCTTGAAACAGCAATAGAGACTATCAGGGCGGCCAAAAGAGCAGGCGCCGATTGCATAAAATTGCAAACTTATACCGCCGAAACCATTACCATCGACTCGCGCCTGGACGACTTTCGTATTGGTGGGACGATTTGGGATGGGCAATATCTGTTTGACCTTTATAAAGAGGCATATACACCATGGGAATGGCATGCGGAATTGTTCCGTGTGGCCAAAGAAGAAGGTTTAGTATGTTTTTCCTCTCCTTTCGACCCCACAGCAGTTGAATTTCTGGAAGAACTGGATGTGCCCGCTTATAAGATAGCATCGTTCGAAATTACCGATATTCCTTTGATTGAACTGGTCGCATCCAAGGGCAAACCGGTCATCATTTCCACGGGCATAGCCACGGAAGAGGACATTCGACTCGCTCTGGATGCTTGTTCGAGACAGCATAATGATCAGGTTGCTTTACTTAAATGCACTTCAAGCTACCCGGCTCCTATTGCAGAGGCGAATATGGCCATGATCAAGGACTTTAACGAGCGATTCAACGTTATTACCGGCCTTTCCGACCACACCATTGGCAGTACAGTCCCTATTGTCGCAACGGTTCTTGGCGCAAAAATCATCGAAAAACATTTTATTTTGGACAGGGCCATCGGAGGCCCGGACGCGTCATTTTCGATGAACGAATCAGAGTTCGCTGAAATGGTGAAGTCCGTGAGAGAGGCGGAGCAAGCAATCGGTGTGGTGGATTATAAATTGACGGAAAAACAGTCAAAAGGAAAAGACTTTTCTCGATCTTTATATGTGGTTGAGGATATCGCAGCAGGAGAGCTGATTACAGAATCAAATGTTCGCTCAATTCGTCCAGGCTTTGGGCTACATCCAAAGTATTTAAAGGACATCATTGGAAAACCTGCCAAAGAAGATCTTAAAAAAGGATCCCGCATGGCATTGGATAAAATTGCATGAGCTTTCCGACTATGTTTACAATGATTGCAGCCAAAATCTTTACGTTCCTTGAAAGCCGCAAATGGCAACACGCTTATTCCCAATATCGTAAGCGATATAAACTTCCTGAATCCTTTCTTTTTGGAGCGCATGGGACGGTGATTTATGGTGAAGGTGATTTCAATGCCGGTGAATGTTCCTATGTCAATCAGGCTTGGATTCAGATTGGGAAAAACCTTCACGTTACTTTTGGACGCAATTGCCGGATAGCTCATAATGTCAGGATTTACACGGAAAGTATGGACCCTGACAGTGACCTTGATGTAGATCCCTGGGGGAATTTTGAAAAACAAACCAAGACTGGCAATGTATTAATAGGTGACGGTGTCTGGATAGGTGCTAATGTGTTCATAAACCCAGGAGTTACAATTGGTAATAATGTGGTAATAGGAGCAAACAGTGTTGTCACGAAAGATGTGGCTGACAATTCAATTGTAGGCGGGGTTCCCGCCAAGCTTATCCGGCAAAAACTAACCTACTAAGTGTTTTCTAAAGGTCGAAATACTTGAATACAAACACATAAACTTAATAACTATGCAACACGACAAAAATCTGAAGAAGAATTTCAAAGACCGGGGCTGGGCTTTAATAAAAAGTGTTTTTTCAGCTAACGAGATAGCCCGATTCAGGGAAATAGCAAATCAGCTCAAAACAGAGCAATATACTGCCGACTTATTAGGCCATCCTTTAACAAGAAGCATCCTTTTCGATGACAGAATACTTGATGTAGTTAGACAGCTTCTTGAAACCGACGAGCTGGTATATTTTGGAGACTCAAGTTGTACGATTTCAAAAACACCTGGTTCCGCTCACTTTCATAAAGACAATCCTGACAAGCTCAATGGTAAGGGTCCCGATTGGCAGGAGGAGTATCCGATTATCCGTTTAGGCATATATTTACAAAACCACGACAAGTTCTCGGGAGCGCTGGCAATAAGAGACAGATCTCACAACACCAATGATATCAAATTGGGATCACCATTCTACGTAGATAATCAGGTGGGTGATTTAAGTGTCTGGTATCTGACGACCACGCATGCGGGGTATTCAAAGAGGCTCAAACTAGCCCCAAATTTTTTTCTGAACACGTCCTTGTATCGCTTCGTGCCCGATTTCATGTTTGTTCCCGAAGAACAATACAGAATCGCCTACTTTATGACTTTTGGAAAAAAAGGGCCGCTGCTTGACCGCTATTTGAGATACTTGCAAACAAGAGAATACATGGTTCAAGCCTGGAAAAAAACCAAGTATGATCAGTCTTGCTTTGATTTTGCGACAAGTAAAAATATAGAGTTGATCGACATGTATCCAAAAGTCAAAGATGTCGATGAAAGTACGCTAAACAGAAGTCATGTTGAGCTACCTAATTAAAAGGAATCACTTGAAAACCAGTATCAGTAACTTCAAAAATCACCCTGTTGTAAAAAATAGTGCTATTTATGTTGTTACTGATGCAATTAATAAAGCAGTCCCTTTTTTAATTCTTCCGTTACTAACTCACTATTTACTGCCAGCAGATTACGGGATTGTAGTGAACTACAACGTTTATATCAATTTCTTAATTATTTTCATTGGCATCAACGTTCAAAGCGTCATATCAGTCAATTTCTACAGGTTACAAAAATCGGAAGTTGCCAGCTATATTTTTAATGTTATACTGGCTACACTGATCACTTTATTAATCAGTAGCGTGGTCGTTTTACTATTTAACAAACAGTTAAATGATTTCCTGTCGGTTGGCACTTATTATGTAATAGGTGGGTTGTTGATTGCATTTTCCCAGGTTCTGAGTTCTATTAATTTAACAGTATGGAGACTTGAAGAACGTCCGATCTATTTTGGTGGTTATCAAATCTCGCAAACTGTATGCGATGTTGGACTTTCACTGATGCTTATCATTGGTTTGAACATGAGCTGGGAAGGAAGATTAATTGGGATTGGAGGAAGCGCCATAATTTATGCTCTATTTAGTCTCATATTGTTATGGCAGAGAGGTTACCTTCGTGTTTCCTATAACAAAAATTACATCAAAGACACATTTAAATTCTGCATCCCTCTTATTCCTCACACAATTAGCATTTGGGCGCGGGCAGGAGCCGATCGAATAATAATTTCCACGTTAGTGGGCGCATCAGCAAGTGGAATTTATGCTGCCGGCTTTCAATTTGGGCTCGTAATATCATTTTTAACATTAGCATTTAGCAATGCATATGCGCCATTTGTCTATAAGACTCTGGCAATAACTGATCATGCCGTCCTTGAAAACAAGAAACGGAAATTGGTGAAATTTACATATTTATACATAGTGGCTTTGCTTGCAATAACATTATTTGCGACGCTCGGGTCAAACTTTGTTGTAGATAACTTCCTGTCGGCAAAATATGTGAATGCAAAAACCTATTTGGTCTGGGCTCTCTTTTCGCAAGCATTTCAGGGAATATATTTAATGTATGCCGGCTATATTTTTTTCGTCAAAAAATCCGGGCAGCTCGCAGTTGTAACATTTATCTGTTCTGCGCTGCAAGTGGCGCTGTCTTACTATCTCGTTAATAAAGTGGGGCCGATGGGCGCTGCATATTCAAACTTTACAATAAGTCTGCTCAACTGTATTGTCGTTATGATTCTTAGTGCGCGAGTCTATCCCATGCCCTGGTTTAACTTTCGCGTCCTGCTAGCTAAGTAGCACTATATCAAAACTCGCCATACGCTATGATTAATAACTTGAAGAGAAAGATTGTAATGCAAGCCGAAAAAACGAGAGTCTTTCGGGAAATATATTGTACCATCAAAAAATCAAGATCTGCCGATTTTCCTGAACAAATTAAGTCACGTCAAACCGCTGATATTTTCGATCTGCCGAAGCTAAGTGCTCCACTACCCTATCATCCGGAGTTTTATTTTGATGACTGTAATTATTATGGTATTCTTTTTCAGCTGCTGAAATATGCGAATATTGATATCAATGATAGCCGTTTTCCACGACATGAGATTTACCTGGAACACGGAATTGTGATTGGAAATCTTGTCCGTGAAGATTCAGTTATTCTTGCTCGGAAAACGTTGACTTACAGTAATTACCGAGCTCAATTCATCTTAGAAAAGACCGGCAAGACTCCTAGTTTGATTGGTCCTTATATTCACTATGTGGAAGGACTTCTTGATCAGGAAGCTTTATCCAAAGTAAAAAAGAGCTTAGGAAGAGTTCTCTTGGTATTCCCGAGCCATTCAATTGGAGCAGTTGCCGCCGAATATGATAAAAAACAATTCTGCCTTGAAATTGAAAAACGGAAAGCGGGATATGACACGGTCCTCGTTTGTATTTACTGGAAAGACACGTTAAATGGTGACCATGAGTACTATCAAAAAATGGGATATAAACTCACCACCGCAGGTCACAGAGATGACCTATATTTTCTGGACAGGCTGAAATCAATTATTCTGCTTGCGGATATGGTTATGTCAAACAGTACAGGAACGCATATCGGTTACAGTCTTTTTTTTAACAAGCCAAACTATATATTCAGGCAGGATGTATCTCTTATTGCGAAATCCAAGAGTGGCGATAATTTACTAAAAAGCCACTATCAGCCAGAGGTGACGAGTACAAAAAGCCGGGACAATCAATTATTATATGATACATTCAACATTTTTTCGGGCGAAATAACATCGGAGCAGCATAATCTTGCGAATTACATCTGGGGATTTGATTGCATTAAAACGCCTGAGGAACTGAAAGCAATTTTACTTGACTAAATGTCTGTTAAACTATATTTATGAAAATTCCAGCTTTACGTATTTCAATTGAAAAAGGTGTCAAAATTGACATCCGGAAATTGATATGCGTGAATCTAATTCTAATCGCGTTTTTTGATTCCTATCCCGTTTACAGTACGATTCTGCCTGTGCGGGTTTTTGTGTATGGCCTCAAATTCCTTAATCTATATGGGCTCTTGGCGTTGTCACTAAAAAATAGTTCCAAAAACTATATTCTTGCGGCACTGATTCTCCCAATATGGTGGGCTTACTACAACGAAGATTCAATCCTAATTTCGCTCCAACTATTATTTTCCGGAATTTTTCCCGTGTTGACTTTTGCTTTGCTAAAAGATGAGGAGCGTTTCATCGTAGCGAGAGGATACATTAAGTTATTTATAGCCTTAATGGCCATAGGGTTACCCATATACTTTCTTATAAATGTTTTTGACATTCCTCCACTATTCTCTATCCAGCGGGGAGAAGTCGGAAAGGGTAGAGTATATGACAATTATTTGCTTTTCTACTGGTCCCGAGCTAATGTTGAAAACCGATTTAGTTCTGTATTTGACGAACCTGGAGTTGTCGGCACCATTATTCCGCTCATTCTTTATTATTATAGGAGAATGCTTACGCGCTTTGAATTTTGGATTCTTATAATTTCAGGGGTACTTTCTTTTTCGCTTTTTTTCCTGGTAGTCTTTTTACCCGTAATTTACTTTTCAAACACAAGACTGTTACGCCTGAAACAATTGAGTTTTCGCCTGGCTTTTTCGACAGTCTTTATTGCAATGTCCTATGTTTCCCTGGTTTTAATAGCAAGGAGCACCAAGGACGATCCGATATTAGTGCACAGGGTTTACAATCGTTTTGAGTGGCAGAATGATTGGATCGTTGGAATTGTAAACAACCGGGATACAAGGATCAGAGGTTTTGAATCAATGTATCAGGGCTTCATCGATGAAAGCGATGCGGATCTGTATACGGGACGTGGAAAAGACTATATGTTAAAAGTCTATGGCGGCTCAACATTGTCTTATCGGGTATTTGTTCTGGAACGCGGGATACTTATTCTGTTTTATCTGGCATTTCTATTTGCATACTTTCATCCCTGGCGAAAGTATTTAATATTCAGCCTCATATCTATGCTGATTTTAATGCTTGTATTTTTTCAGCGGCCTATGCTGTATTCACTCAACTACTTTTTATTAGTATATGTCGGCTTGCAACTGTTCGAAATGCAGGGCCGGTACAGGTCTGAAAAACTAGATCCAGATAATGAAAATAGTCCACATCATTCCCTCTCTTAGCAGAGGCGGAGCAGAAAGATTTGTCGTTGATTTATGCAATGAACTCGCCAATATCAAAGGTTCAGAGATATTTTTGATTTCATTAAAAGATAATGCAGCAGCAGACTCTTTTGTGTCAGAGATTAGCGACCGGGTGACATACAAATCATTTGGCAAAAAGGCCGGATTCGATCCCAGCGTATTATTGCAAGTCACTCAATGGATTCAGAAAGTGAAGCCGGATGTTGTCAATACGCACACCAGCTCGTTCGAGTATGTGAACATGAATGTCTTTTTCAATTACCCATCTGGAATTAAAGTTTTTCATACAGTCCATAACAGGGCCGCTCAGGAATGTCCGGGAAGCCTGTTAAAAAAGATCCGGAGCTATTATTACAGAACCGGCAAAGTAGTGCCCGTTACCATTTCCCGTGATGGAAAGGCTACTTTCAGGGAATATTATAATCTCACCAATGATCACCTTATCGTTAACGGCCGTCCTGAGCTTCATGTAACTGCCGGACTGTCTGAGGTAAGAAGGAAGTATCCGGTTCGTGAGAACGAATATTTGCTGTTGAATGTAGGCCGGGTTGTTGAGGCGAAAAACCAAGCTATGCTGATCCGGTCGGTCCAGACTTTCAACCGGCAGGTTGCCGACAAAAAATGCAGACTGTTGATTATCGGGGATTTGAGGGAACAGCAGGTGGCAAATCAACTTAGAGACCTTGTTAAGAATGATCCTCTAATCGATCTGATCGGAGCAAAAGAGAATGTGGTAGACTATCTGTCCATTGCCGATGCCTTTTGCTTATCAAGTCATTACGAAGGAATGCCCATTTCCCTGATCGAAGCGCTTTCGCTTGGTTGTATTCCTATATGTACTCCCGTTGGCGGGATCAAAGAGATGCTCACCGATAAAGTGAATGGCTTCCTCAGCGAAGACACGACGGACGCAGCATACCTTGAAGCAATTATGAACTTTCATTTATCTGACAATAAAGAAGTTATGAAAGAAAATTGTATTAAAACATTTGCCAGCAACTATCACATTCACTCAACCGCTGAAAATTATTACGGATTATACAGGCAAAAAATGGCTTGAAAACGAAGAAAGTTGGCACGATTCTTATCCGTCGAAGCTGTATGAAACAGGACGTAATCACAATGTTGTCCTACCGAAATCCGGACTTGTGCTACATTAAAGTGAGGCAAGTTCAGATCTGTCACATCCGAAAATCAAATATTTCATTTATGAAACTATCAGCACTCTGGGCAACGCTTATCTTCCTACAACTTTTTAATGCGAATGGCTATGCACAAAGGAAAGTCCTTTCCTACGATTCGCTGAAACATTCAAGCAGAGTTAGCAAAACAATTATCAAGCTAAATATTCAAAAGGACTTTGGCGCAATTCCGAATGACACAATCAATGACCATGCCGCATTCCAGGCCGCGTCTGACTTCATCAATCGTCGGAAAGGAAATTGTGAATTAATCATACCAACCGGTACTTACATTGTAGGTAAGCAGGAAAAACTGAAAAACAGGGATTACTTCTATCGTGGTTCAGACGTCATTCAAATCATAAACGCAACGAATGTGACAATCAAAGGGGAAACCGGCGCCAAACTGAAGTATGATGTTGGTCTCAGGTTCGGCACCTTTGAACCGACTGACGGTTCCAGCACGAACATCACAATGGATTGCACTGTGAAAACCAAGACAACATCCAATAAGCGGGCCGATTTAGGGAGGTGTATCGTTGTGGCAGGTAGCCGCAATGTGATTTTGGAGAATTTGGAATTAGACGGAAACTTCTATTCCGAAACCCTCAATAATATGAACACTTACAATGTAAAATGTACCGACAAAAAAAGCGCAGCATTCGATCCGAAAAAGATTAACATTGGAGGTGGTTATGGCGATTGTGGTATCCAGCTGGCACATTACGGCGTTTTCATTTCGCATTCCGGCGACGTTGTGATCCGGAAAGTTACTGCGGAAAGGTTTGGATTAGATGGGATACAGGTTGCTAATTCTCATACAGAACCTGCCCAGAAAAACGTAAAAATCATACAGTGCAACCTGGATTTTAATGCCCGCACTGCCCTGGCATTGACCGGCGGCGACCAGATTGAAATTACAGGCACATCTCTAACCAACACCGGACGTTGCATATATGCTTCCACGGGAACCGGCGTGGATATCGAAGCTCAACTCGATGCAAAAAGAAAGGAAAAACTGGTGACCAATGTCAAGTTCACCAACTGCAAATTCAGCAATAATAGCTCGGGCGAGATCCTGGCGAAATTCGGATTAGGTTCATCCAATATCACGTTTGAGGGTTGTGATATAAAAAGTTCAACCCGGGCGATCAATCTCGGAAGGAAAAATACGGGTTATAAATTCGTAAATAACCGGATCAGTGGTACAAAAATCATTCTTTTAGAGGGTAAAAAAATTGATATAAGGGATGAAGTCCAGTCTAAAAGTGTAAGAAGCGCAAACTCATTGCGAACTGCGGGCCCATCTAATGTCTTCCAAAACAATGTATTGGTTGACTAGTTCTTCCTTTTCTTATACGCACTAATGCATAAAGAGCTTGATGAAAGTTTTAGCAATCACCAATGATATCTCGCAAGGCGGCGGAGAAAAACTTCTAGCCTCCTCTCTTCCGATCTTCAAAAAAAAAGGCATCGATATTTCCCTGTTGCTGCTCAACGCAAAGGGTTCTGTGCCTGCCTTTCTGTCGGATATTAAAAACTCTGGTATTACAATCCATGACCTCCGCATCAACAACTTCTATAACCCGCTCTGTGCATGGAAAATAAGGGCGTTTCTTGAAGCAAATTCGGTTGACGTCGTTCATGTTCACCTGTTCCCCGCTTTATACTGGGCAAGCTTAGCGGTCTCTTTGATGAAAGAAAAGCCGGTCTTGATTTTTACCGAGCATAGTAATCATAACAAAAGACGCGACAAAAAATATTTGCAGGAAATCGAGCGAGCCGCTTACAGGCCCTACTCCGCCATCATTGCCATTACTGATAGCGTTAGAGAAAAATTGAGCAACTGGATTGGCCAAAGCAGTAAAATCCAAACGATTAACAATGGTGTGGACCTCTCCACTATCGCAAACGCCCCGAAACACGACAGATCTGTTTTATGCTCCGAACTGAACATTCCAGTCAATGCAAAGCTCATGCTCATGGCCGCCAGCTTTCGATATCCAAAGGATCAGGCAGCGCTGATTAAGGCATGCGCAATTTTGGGAGAAGGTCATCACGTATTGCTTGCAGGTGAGGGCGAACTGAAAGAAAAAAGTCAGGCGCTGGCAGTCCAGTGCGGTGTCGGAAACCGCGTGCATTATCTGGGCTTCCGAACAGATATTTCGTCGCTTATGAAAACCGTTGACTTGAATATTCTGTCGTCCGCATACGAGGGAATGTCTGGCGTCACGCTGGAATCGCTTGCAGCCGCTGTTCCATTTCTTGGTTCAGATGTTGCCGGTATACGTGAAATTGTCCCCGGTAAATCTTTCCTCTTTGCCCCGGGTGATGAGCATGATCTCGCCAATAAGATCGCACCTATTTTTCAAAATCCGGAGCTTTCCGCGAGAATGACAAATGAAGCAACTGCTTTTGTAAGAAGCTTTGATATGGAATACATGGTTGATAAGTACATTCTACTATACAAAACGCTACTAAACCGCCATATATAGTCATAAAAAATCAATAAATTATAGTACATATTTTTCGATTTATAGTATTTATTCGTAAAAATATTATTACAATAATATTGGTAATCGTTACGCAATAGCTAAATTTGTTCGATACATATAGAACTAATTCTATTTAATTGAACACCTAATTAAATATCGTAACATGACAACTTGGTTATCAAATTTTTTTTGCCTCCTGTTAGTCGGCTTGTTAACACTTTCTTCTGCACACACCTTCGCAATTGACCCTATCCGTTTTTCGATAACTACAACTGCCACAGAGGTTCTGGTTAATGAGGAGTTTGAAATAAATATCAAGGCTGATCTTCTAAATATTCCCGCTAATACAGTCTATGTATTCGAAACGGCACGTGCTTTTCGTTTAAAAGTTATCCTGCCCGATGGATTTCGGCAAACCGGAGGCTCTTATAACGATTACATTGAAGGAGAATTAAGCGGCAATAAGCCTTCTGCATTTTACACTATTAAAGGTAAGTTTGTCAGCGCCGAAAGAGCCGGTGTCTTTCAATTGCTCAGGAGCCACAAATCCGCAAACAGTGCCAGCAACTTTGTAGAGGTCGGCAGGCTCTCGTTCGGCATGAGTGAAGGCTTACAGGAAGGCGCCGCAAATGCTCGCATCGCACTTGCCGGAACCGTGTCATACATCCCTTATCTCAGTATCTCTGCCCTGCGATCTATTTCGGACACTGCTACCAGCGTTTTTATCACAGATCAGGGTGGAGCAGGAATCTTCAAGCACAATCCATCCTCCACCAAGGCGGACGACGGCGCCCTGACAATCGTTACAGCGGGAAAAAGATATGAACGTGTCTACACAGGCCCGGCAAATGTGGAGTGGTTCGGGGTAGTGGGCGATGGAACAACCGATAACACTGCAGCTTTACAGGCAATGCTTGACAGAGCAGATATCAGCAGTATTTATTTTCCCAAGCCAGCGGTGTCTTACCGGATCAAAAGATTAAACCTGCGCTCTAACAAAACAATCGTTTTGGAAGAGGGTACGGTGGTTGAAGGACTTGGCACCTTAGGCCTGGAAGAGAGAATGATCATGATGAATAATGTGCAGAACATATCCATCAAAGGAAACAATGTTGTATTCAAAGATAAAAAGGCAAACTATACAAGTGGAGAACAGCGCCATATGTTTGCAATGCTGGGCGTTACAAATGTCACTATCGAGGGCGTTGCTGCAAACAACAGCGGTGGGGACGGCTTCTACATCGGCGCAAGTTCCACTCAGAAATACTCGGAAAATGTAAAACTGATCAACATTAGTGCCGACAACAACCGGCGACAAGGCCTTTCCATTGTTTCAGGTAAAAACATTGAGGTAACCAGTCCTGTGCTAACCAATTCGAATGGCACTGCTCCAAACGCCGGGATTGACATTGAGCCTAATAACCCGGATGAGTTTCTGGAAGGTATACGCATCACTAATCCAATCACAAGAAACAATGTTGGGGCTGGCATAGTGATACTTATCGACGATTTCAAAGGAACGAACCGTGTGGTAGACATTACCATTACCAATCATAACGACGATGGCAGCATGTATGGGGCATACGTTTCCAGGGCAACAGGCGCTATTGCAGGAACGATTACATTTCAGAATCCGATTTGGAGAAATAACCGGGCCAATGGCTTTTGCGCCAGCAATTACAGTTCGAACGCCTGCACGATACAGGTCAATGACCCAACGGTGATAGACTGCAACGTAGCGGGCTCAACGCACGCAGTATTTGGCTCGGCGTTCCTGGTATATCGGGAAGCCAATGCATTGGGCGATGTAAATGTGGGCAACGTTCATATCATTCGCCCCAAAGTCCAGGATACTAGAAGTGTCAAAAAAATTGTCTCCGCATTTGCATTTGATGACATTTCCAGAAAAGGGACTGTTAATAATTGCAGCCTCATTGACCCCGTCGTGCTGGACGGCCTTGACGTATTGAAGTATGTGCATTTTGCGGTTCTGAATAATTTTGCCTTATCCGACAGACATGAAAAACTGACATTTGATGTTGCACAATTGAACAGAACGCTTACTTATGGCTTTTATAAAAGAGTTTTCCACAATGCAACTTCAACGGGAACAAGAACCATTTCGCTCAATGGTTTGCCTGCTAATTACCCCGAAATCACTTTTGAAGTGCGTAACGGCCAGATTTTAAGACTCATACCAACCATAAACGACAACATCCTGCCCCTGTCAGTCAATAAAGGAAAGTACATTCAGTGTAATGTTGTGGGTAGCAAAATTACGCTCCGCAAAACCACAACAAATTCCTGGCAGGTGATGGAAATGATAGGAACCTGGACGGTGCAGCCGTAATGCCTTTTATGTCAGGCAGACTGTAATACGTGGCTGCTAGGACCATGTGTTTCGGTCTGCCTTAACATTTTTATATCAAAGGCAACCGATTTTTCGGCGTATCAACTATTTTTGTCAATTATTGACAATTATAACAAACTATATGCACCTAGAAAATAAGACAATTTGTGTAATTGGCCTTGGTTATGTGGGCCTGCCTCTCGCAGTTGAATTCGGTAAAATATTTGAAACAATTGGGCTGGATATTGATCAGCAAAGAATTAATGAGCTCATCAATCATTTTGACCGGACACTGGAAGTTGACGCGGACGGTTTAAAAGCTGCTGTTAAATTAAGGTTTACCGCAGATCCGAACGACATTCAACAAGCCTCCATCTTCATCATTACAGTCCCCACACCAGTTGACCAGTTCAACAACCCTGATCTCACGCCTGTCAGGAAAGCTACGGAAACTGTTGCGCGTAATTTGAAAGCAGGCGACATTGTTATCTATGAATCAACAGTTTATCCCGGTGTTACGGAAGATTACTGTGTCCCTATTTTAGAAAAAATTTCAGGACTGACTTTTAATCAGGATTTTTTCTGCGGTTATTCCCCCGAAAGGATTAATCCGGGAGATAAGCACCACACGCTGACCAAAATCAGAAAGGTAACTTCCGGATCGACTCCCGAAATTGCAGAAGAAGTAAATGACCTATATGGAGCTATCATCACGGCCGGAACATTCAAAGCTTCAAGCATTAAAGTTGCTGAATCCGCAAAAGTGATTGAAAATGCGCAGCGTGATATCAACATTGCGTTTGTAAACGAACTCGCAAAGATCTTTAATCTGCTCAAAATCGATACCAGCGAAGTGTTGGAAGCAGCAGGAACGAAGTGGAATTTTCTTCCTTTTAAACCAGGGCTGGTAGGCGGGCACTGCATTGGTGTGGATCCCTTTTATTTAGCACAAAAAGCCAAGGAAGTCGGTTACCATCCGGAGATCATTCTAGCCGGTCGACGCTTAAATGACTCCATGGGCTCTTATGTCGCTACTCAATTTATCAAATTGCTTATTCAAAGTGAGCGTAAAAATAAAGGGTCAGGATGTGTTGGTGCTTGGGATAACGTTCAAAGAGAACTGCCCCGACATTCGGAACAGCAGGGTTATTGATATTATCAGAGAATTAGAGTCTTACCAAATGAATGTCCACGTTTATGATCCCTGGGCTGACAAGAACGAAGTTCAGCACGAATACGGCATTACGTTGATCGATAGTTTGGAGGGAATTGAAAAATATCAAGGCATTATCGCAGCTGTTGGGCATGACCAATTGCTTGATCTTCAAATACCTTCGGGAGAAAATGGCCCAATTGTTTACGATGTAAAAAGGTATATTTCCAAAAGAGAGAAAGTACGCCAGGCTGTAATCCCATGCCCGTTCCATAATATTAATACATTGCAATTGCGTTTCTCAGTACACATTTTGCCGTTTCGTATCCCATGAATTTCAATAAATATCATCAGCAGGATATTTCATCCTCCCATTTTTTAATTACCGGAGGCGCCGGATTTATCGGTTCAAATCTTGTTGCCTATCTGGTTCAGCATCATGCGGCCAAGATTGTTGTTTTAGATAATTTATCAACAGGTTACCTGGAAAACATTGCTGAATTTATCGATAACGGACAAATTCATTTCATTGAAGGAGACATCCGCGACTATAAAACCTGCACAGAGGCCATGCAGGGAATTGATTTTGTTTTGCACGAAGCGGCCCTTGGTTCGGTCCCCAGAAGTATCAATGATCCGATAACAACCAACGAAGTGAATATCAGCGGCTTTCTCAATGTACTACATGCCGCCAAAGAAGCGGGTGTAAAACGGATGGTCTATGCCGCCTCGTCGTCCACTTACGGCGACAGCCCCTCGTTACCCAAGCAGGAAGCTATAATCGGGAATCCCTTATCCCCGTACGCCGTCACGAAATATGTGAATGAACTCTACGCGGACGTGTTTTCCCGTAACTATCAATTCCATAGTGTCGGCCTGAGGTATTTCAATGTTTTTGGGCCAAAGCAGAATGTGAACGGGCCTTACGCTGCGGTAATTCCACTTTTCATTACACAAATATTGAACGGCGAAAGACCCGTGATCAATGGTGATGGACTTACTTCGAGGGACTTTACATTTGTATCAAACGTAGTTCAGGCCAATATCAGAGCATTGCTGACTGACAACATTGTAAAGCATGAAGTCTTCAACGTGGCCTGCAACGAGCAAACTTCCCTGACTCAACTTGTGTCCGCCATCACCGATAACTTAGGGAGCTCACTGGAACCTATCTATAAACCGGAAAGAAAAGGAGATGTAAAACATAGCCTTGCGGATATTTCCAAAGCCCACAATCTACTGCATTATCAGCCCGAGGTGTTATTTAAAGACGGTTTGAAGGAAACAATCACATATTTTCAAGAATTAATTGCCGCCCCCTGATCAACAATCTTCCTTGATTGGGTTATTCCAACCATTCAGTGAAATCCATTGATGGCTTCGGATAAAACAGGCAACACACCTATATGAACAAGATCAAACTACTTAGAATTACCACAGAAACTTATTCGCTACGTATACTGCTCAAAGGACAATTGAGATATATGTCAGAAAAAGGGATGGAAGTGTACATGGCCAGCACACCCGACAAACACGTGCCGGATATGGAGGCAAGTCAAAATGCGCAATTCCACCCGCTCCCCCTTTCCAGAGAGCTGACGCCTTTTAAAGATTTGATGGCCTTGTTCAGCACCATTCGCTTAATCAGGAAGCTCAAACCGCACATTGTTCATACGCACTCACCCAAAGCCGGAATTATTGGAATGCTTGCCGCATACATCTGCAACGTTCCGCTGAAGATGCACACCGTCGCCGGCTTGCCGCTGATGGAAGTTACAGGCCCCAAAAGGAAACTGCTCAACTTTGTAGAAACCCTGACTTATTGGTGCTCAGACTGGGTTTTGCCCAATTCCCATGAGCTCAAACAATTTATCCTGGACAACAATTTAAGCCCGGACAAGTCGAAAGTAAAGGTGTTAGGAAATGGCAGCAGCAATGGGATCGACCTGAAATACTTTTCTGTAAATCCCAAGTTGCTAACCGAAAGCAGCGATTTCAGAAAACAGAATAACGTTGATGAGCATGATATTGTGCTGGCCTTTATGGGCAGACTCGCGAATTACAAGGGAGTCAATGAGTTGGTAAAAGCATTTCAAATTCTCGAAAAGCGGCATCAAAATTTAAAACTTGTGTTGATTGGTGCGCCCGAGGACTTGAACCCACTCGAGGAAACTACCGAAAGTGAAATCGCTAATAACAAATCGATTATCGCAGTCGGACACCAGAATGATGTGCGAAAGTTCCTGATCGCATCGGACATATTTGTGTTTCCCAGCTACAGAGAAGGCTTTCCACAAGCTCTTTTACAAGCAAGCGCTATGGGCATTCCCTGCATTGCAACTAACATTAACGGCTGCAACGAAATGATTGAGGACGGGAAAACCGGGATTCTCATCGAGCCCAAAAGCGTCAATGCGATTGTTGAAGCGTGCGAAAAATTGATTAAAGACCGTCAGGCTAGTGAAAAGATGGGAATGTTAGCGCAACAATATGTGCTTAAGAACTTTGAGCAACAACAATTATGGAAGGACATACATACATTCTACAACGCACATTTGTCTTGAAAGTAATTTAAAAAAAATAAACCAAACGCAAGTATAAATCTACCACACCTATCTTTATGAAATACTTAACGATCCCCTCCCTTTCCATAATTTATCCGGTACGCCTTTTGTTTATTGGTTTTAATTATCGGCCTTAAAATAGCTGAAACCTGCCGAAGGTTCACTATAACGCGCGAAATGTTTCAACTTAAAAATTTTTAGGTTATAATTGCATTCTTTTTAGCACACGCTTTTAATTTACTATTGCCGCACACATATGGATCAAACTTCTGTTTCTAATCGAAAGTACGTACATCGATTGTTGAGCAAAAACGCTTCTACCGATGAAATTCTGATTATCACAAGTTATGACTATTTTCTTCAAAAGTACGACCTCAAGCTTCTCCGCCGGATTTACAGGGAGATCGTACTAGTTCCGCACACCGCAGACGACGATTACCTGATTAACTACACGGTAAGGCCTTTACTGGACAAGTTTGAAAAAGTTCACCTGGTTACCAATCCGCATTATGACAAGCGCAACAAGGTAATTTACGAGCTGGTTATTCGAAAAAACAAATCGATCCGTATTACAACAGTTTACGACTTTTGCGAAAAGAGTTTAAAGAAGGTTTACATTCCTGACGACATTTCGGAATTAAATCCCAATATAACCAGCATGCCGGCTTTCGGCAAAAGAGTGAGATACCCAAAGAAAATTATCGACGTATCCGTATCCATCATTCTGTTTACTCTGACATTACCCCTCTGGATTTTAAGCTATTTCAGAATCAAATTGCAGTCTCCGGGTCCTGTCTTCTATTATCAGGAAAGAGTGGGCATGGATAACAAGTCATTTAAATGTATCAAATTTAGGTCTATGTCATTAGACGCTGAGTCTAATGGGGCCACTTTCTCAAAGAAAAACGATTCCAGAACATTTTCTTACGGATCATTTATGAGAATGAGCCGTATCGATGAGCTTCCGCAGATTATCAATATATTCAAAAGAGATCTGTCACTGATAGGTCCCAGGCCGGAAAGACAGGTTTTTACAGAAACTTTTGACGAGCTGATTCCCTACTACAATAGCAGACATGCGATTAAACCCGGAATCACCGGCTACGCACAAGTAATGTATTCCTATGGAGCAGGAGTCTTTGATGCGCGCCATAAATTGATGTATGATCTTTATTACATCAAAAACTGGTCCTTACTTCTCGAATTTAAAATCATCTTGCTTACTGCTGTTGTTATCTTCGGCAAGAGAGGCCGCTAGACTAATTCCCCGACTTATTTTTCGCAGCTAAAAGGTTCTGCATGAGGAATTTATTCTTAATGCTGCTACTTTATGTAGCAACGCAGGCAGGCGGTTTCTCTCAGGATTCAACATTCACTTATTCTGCGGAAATTAAAGGCTCCCTGGCTTCAACACAAACGCCATACTTATTGCACACCAATACGTATGGCGTAATTCCGACAAACGGCTCATTTTTGCTTGCGCAGGCAAGCTTATTCAAAGTTTACAACCAGCATAATCCCCGCTTTTTCCAATGGTCGGGAGGAGCCGAGTTCGTTGCCAGGGCTAATAAGTCATCTTCTGTCTTTTTTTCAGACCTCTTTCTGGCTGCCAAAGCGGGTCCAATCGAACTTAGTGTTGGGCAACGGAAGGAATTTTATGGCTTGGGCGACACTTTAATCACGAGCGGCGCGGTTGCCATGTCTTCCAATGCGAGGCCCTATCCCAAAATCCAAATCTCAACAACCCGTTTCGTTAACATAATTCCAAAAAATGACATTGTAGCCTTCAAATTCACCTATTCTGATGGATTGTTGGGTCCAGCAAAATCGATTTACGGAAATGTGTTGACTGTGCCGGAAACATATCTGCATCAAAAAGCAATTTATATCAAACTAGGTAGAAAAAGCCACATTCTAAACCTGTTTGCCGGGTTCAATCACCAGGTAATGTGGGGCGGGGAAGATAAAATTTTCTCCGGTGGCCTGCAACGATCCGAAGCATATGGTTACGTTGTCCTTGGCAAGCCCTGGGCGGCAAGCAGGGTTGGAAATCACTTTGGCACAATTGATTTCGGCATGCAATTGCAAGGAAAAGCCTGGACGACGTTTTTGTATCGCCAAAGCATTTACGAAGACGGCTCCATAGCCAACATTTCCAACATACGTGACGGACTTAATGGACTGAGATTTAAAAGAAACAGCCGCATATATGAGGGCTTCAAGCTAAATACTGTACTGCTCGAATACATTTACACAAAACATCAGGGAGGAGATGTGTTTGATTTTGTATCAGGGACGTTCGGACGGGACAATTATTTTAATCATTACGTTTACAGCCAAGGTTGGTCATATAAAGGCCGAACGCTGGGAACCCCGCTGATCGCACCCCAACATTTGATGAGAGATGAATTAAGGAGTTCCACAAACCTGTTTACAGCCAATAACCGCCTGATTGCATTTCATGCAGGGATTGAAGCCTCTCTTAACAAGGCAACATTTCTTTTTAAAGCCAGCCATTCCATCAATTCAGGGACCTATAACAAGCCGTTTCGCAGTTCGCTAGACCAGACATCGCTGCTGGCCCGGATGGAAACTCCTTTGAAGTTCATGAATGAAAGTCAACTGAACCTGTCTTTAGGCACGGATTTTGGACATTTTTACCCAAACAACACTGCTATTTTGATTGGATGGAGAAAATTCGGTTTTATCAGATAACTTTGGGAAATCAACTCAGTCCCTTAATGAGTAATTTTTACATTTAAATGCCCGTCCCAATCTCTCAGATGCGAGTCTGCCTTTTTGCCGTAATTGCCTGTCTCGCGTTAAATGCTCACGCCCAAGACTCAACTATTTATTATAGAGCCAGCTTGTTGTTGTCTGGCGCAACGGATCAAACCCCTTTCTGGGCACATGCAAACCAGAATGGCAACATTCCCATGGACGGGAATTTTGGTCTGGTTAATGCTGGCGTATACAAGGTTTACAATCCTCACGATCCCAGGATTTTCCAGTGGAGCGGTGGCATTCAAGGCATTGCGGGTTATGGAAAGAATGGCAAAGCATTTCTCTCTGATGCGTACATCGCCGGGAAAATCGGAAAAGTTGAAATACTGGCAGGTCAGAAAAGCAACGTCGTGGGGCTGATGGACACCACAATGACATCAGGTTCGTTGTCCGTTGCTGGGAACTCCAGGCCATTTCCCCGCGTACAGATAGCAATTCCGGAATATCTTCCGCTCTATATAACTAACAATCTTTTATCTTTTAAATTCTCTTACTCCGAGGGCTATTTAGGAAGCAGCAGGCTCAACTACGGGATTGAAAGAGAAGTTTCATACACCTACTTCCACCAAAAGTCCCTGTATTTTCGGTTTGGCAAGCCTACTGGCCGTTTGAATGTTTATGTAGGAGCGAATCATCAGGCAGTTTGGGGCGGAGAAGATAAAATTATCCCGCTATATAACCCTGAACCGCTGAAAGCTTATTGGTATACAATCTCAGGTAAAACGTTGAATTTCAACAAAATTGGAAATCACTTCGGAACTGTTGACTTAGGCGCAGAATGGCGAGGAAAGACTTGGTCTTACTTTGTTTACAGACAGAACATTTATGAGACAGGCTCACTTTTCAGTATTATCAACTTCGATGATGGCTTGAACGGCGTAAGGGTTAAAAGAATCAAACCGCTGCCTGCCGGATCAAACCGGTTTGCGTTCCAGAGTTTTTTATTGGAGGCTGTTGGTACCAACAGCCAGGTTAACAAATCACCATTGTCAGGTCTGGCGATTTATGAGAAGGGAAATTATTACAATAGTTACATTTATGAACGCGGGTGGTCTTATTATAATCGCGGGATTGGCACGCCGCTGGCCCCGTCGTCCCACATTACACGCCCGTCATTACCCGTCAATGCTTCGGAGTTTACCAATAATAACAGATTCTGGGCGTTTCATACTGGTATCACAGCTTCTTGGCTTAAAACATATTTTGGGCTCAGAGGCACCTATTCGAAGAATTCCGGTTCTCTATTGAGCCCTTTTGACTCGAAGAAAGAACAGATTTCAATATCGCTTACGGCGGAAAGAAACCTTAAATTATTTAACGGTTGTAGCGTTTTTACTAACATTACTGCTGATTTTGGTGAACTTTATCCTGATTCTCAGGGCTTGATCGTTGGTTTGAGGAAAAGTGGACTTTTGAATTAGGTTTACTTTCGCTATTACCGTTATGTCCAATATGAATAGCAAAAAGTTATACTTATTTTTGTCAAATGTCGCATTATACACATCACGAAAAAAGCTTGAGGGTATGCCTATGAAAATCTTTCCGATCCTACAATTTCTGCTTTGTATTTCAATTGCCGGCTTTTCTCAATCAGAGCCTGCGCAGGTGACTGAATATGCAGATTCTACACAAAATTTTGTTGAAATAGCCGGTTTTGGAAGCAACAATTCGCACACGCCTTTTTGGATCCAGGCCAATCAATTTGGCACAGTTCCATTAGATGTCCCGGCAGGTTCTGCACGGGTTTCTCTTGAAAATTACTGGTCACTTTCTTCTTCCTGGCGCGCGGGAGTGGGCGTTGAAGCCGTAGGAATTTTGAATGAACACAACAAAATCCTTTTGCCTCAACTGCATGCAACATTGAAATTCAAAAATTGGGAGCTTTTTGTAGGAAGAAAAAAGCAACATATAGGCCTTGCTGATTCAACACTGGGAACAGGTTCTTACGCCTGGTCAGGTAACGCGCTTCCGATTCCGAAAATTTCCATTGGAACGAGCGGCTTTGTTGCAGTGCCATTTAACAAAAGGCTGGATTTCTTTCAATGCTTTTTACTCAGACGGTTTTTTCGAGAAAGGCCGGCCGGCGACAAGTGGGCTTAAATTTCATCAAAAGGCCTTTTATGCTCGCATAGGAAAAGTGAATTCTAAATTAAAATTGTATGGCGGTTTCAAACCATCAGGTACAATGGGGTGGCAAATCAAAGTTTTTGGTTGCTGAAAGCGGAAATCTGCCGGATGGTCTGTCAAACTATATCAATGCGGTATTTGGCACTATTGGCGGACACGGCGACGATGTCACACACTTTGACAGCACCAACCGCGTTGGTAACCACTTAGGCTCGCTGGACGTCGCTATTGAAGTGGAAACCTATGGAACCAGCATTCACCTTTACCGGCAATTTATCTATGAGGACGGTTCCCTGTTTTATTTTGAAGGCATCTTTGATGGCCTGAATGGTTTGAGGATCAGAAGGAAAAATTCGTACGGATCCAACTTTGAGGTTACCGAGGGGGTTTTAGAGTTCCTTTACACCAAAGATCAAGGCGGAGATCAGTTTGAAGGTGGAAATGGAAAAAAGCGTGGAAATGATAACTATTTCAATAATCAGCAAATCCGCGACGGCTGGTCTTATTATGACCGCACCATTGGAACTCCATTTATTCCTCCTACTTCACAAACCAGCTGGAAATGGCCCGCTTACAACAATTTTACCAGCAATAACCGGGTGATGGTTTGGCATGTTGGCCTTAAGGGAACATTATTCAGAAACATCCAATGGCACACTAAACTTTCTTATTCCGACAATTCAGGCACTTACAGGGCTCGTTTCCTAGGTTCTCCCAAACAGTTTTCCGGCATCATAGGCGCTCAAACCCATGTGAATGCATTAGGCGGAATGACTATCAAAGGCTCTTATGCCAGCGACATGGGTGATTTATATCGCAAAACGCAAGGATTTATGCTTGGGATCAGGAAAGATTTTTCCTTTAATTAACCAAATTCTACTCTTCATTCCCTCAGATATTCCGCCGTCGAACTATCTGA
This sequence comes from Dyadobacter chenwenxiniae, assembly GCF_022869785.1. NCBI lineage: Bacteria > Pseudomonadati > Bacteroidota > Cytophagia > Cytophagales > Spirosomataceae > Dyadobacter > Dyadobacter chenwenxiniae. Next base: position 4,444,043 of record NZ_CP094997.1, read on the forward strand.
TCTCCGCCCGGATTTTTGCAGCCAGCGCCGCGAGTTGTTCCTGTGAAGTATTCATTTTTTTAGAGAAGTCCGCGTCCGCCATGCTGTTCAACGGGAGCAGGTGAATGTGCGTATGAGGCACTTCTAAACCAATGACTGTCAATCCGATACGCAAACAAGGAACAACTTTTTGCAAGGCGGGAACAATGCTTCTTGCAAAGAGAAAAAGGTCCGAATATTCTTTTTGTTCCAAATCAAAAATGTAATCCACCTCTCTTTTCGGGATCACCAATGTATGTCCGGCTGTGATCGGAAACGCGTCCAGAAATGCAAGGAAATCATCCGTTTCCGCAATTTTATGACTTGGTATTTCTCCCTTTACAATCTTTGAAAATATAGATGCCATCAGATTATCAATTAAATATCGTTTAGTTGAAGAGTTCAGTGACGAATCGTCCCAGATCTTTCCTCAAATAAGTAATTAAAAACTGAAAAGTACTTAATATTGTGTTCCAAAACTTTAACAGCAAGAATATGAATTTTACAAATTGGCGTGCTTTCACAAAGGCAAGCGTAGTCGCATTATTTTCACTGGCTTTCATTTCTAACACCGCAGAAGCGCAGGAAAAGGGGAAATGGGTGAAATTATTCGACGGCAAAAGTCTGAACGGCTGGCATAGCTGGCAGTCCGACGAAGTGTTGCCACAATGGAAAGTGGAAGATGGCGTTATTGTGCTTGCAGAAAAAGGCGGCAAGGACCTCGTTACAGATAAAGAATACGGTGACTTCGAACTTGAGCTGGAATGGAAAATTTCAGAAGGCGGTAACAGCGGCATCATTTACCACGTAATCGAAGACAAAAAATATTGCTGCCCCTACTCCACCGGACCAGAAATCCAGATCTTGGACGACGTTAAGCACCCTGATGCAAAGGCCGGAAAAGCTGGAAATCACAAGTCAGGATCACTTTACGATATGCTTCCGCCAACCGATTTTGCAGCTGTAAAACCTGCGGGAGAATGGAATAAAGCCAAAGTGGTTATCAAAGGCGGCCGCGGCGAAAGCTGGTTGAACGGCAAAAAAGTAGTTGAATTTGCTGCGCAAGGCGGCGAATGGGATAAAATGGTTGCCGGCAGCAAGTTCAAAACATGGGAAGGTTTTGGTGCTTCTTCCAAAGGAAAAATCGCTTTGCAAGATCACGGAAACAAGGTGTCTTTCAGAAATATCCAGATTAAGGAGCTATAATCGCTCGTAATCCAGGGAGTTAGTCCAATACTCGCGGCTGTAAATCCGGCTATAAGGCCAGTTTTTCTGCTGCAAAAGAAGGGGTAAATAAGCGTGCGGTTCTTTTGACGATTTGCTGTAATGATACAAATCATCGTCTGTCAAAATCAATCCCTTGTAAACCCCTTCTTTTTTTATGGTAATGTCGCCAAAAGGCAACTCTTTTTGAAAATCAGCATGCTGATTCACAAGCTGATCTTTCAGCAACCAGTCTGACCTGAATTTTCCGGTCACAAAAGGCACCGGCACGAATTTCCCTTCCGACACATTTAATGCATATTCCAGATATGCTTTGAGGATTTTTGGGCCTGCATTGGCCGTCTGGTCCGTTTGGAGTTGAGAAGGCCAGAGGCTTGTCACAAAGTAGATCCGCTCTCTTGCGCGCGTTACGGCCACATTAAGCCTGTTTTCCCCACCCTGCATATTCAGGCTGCCAAATTGCATTGAGACCTTGCCTTTTTCGTCGGGCGCATAACCCATTGAAAAAATGATAATGTCTCTCTCGTCACCCTGAACGTTTTCAATGTTCTTGACAAACAGATCTTTGAAGAAAATATTTTCCCTTTCCAGCGCATCCTGAATAGCATTTTGCTGGTAAAAGTTAAATGTAACTACGCCTATGCTTTTGCCCGTTTCACCAACCTCTTTGATCAATTCAACGACTTGTGCAATCTCAACGAGGTTAATGTTATTTTTCCAAACGCCTTCCGTCTTAATGTATTGAATTCCAGGTTGCTCATCATTTATTGTTCTAAAATCGGGAAGTAACCTGAGGGTGTCTTTGTAAAAATTACGGTTTGAAAAATCAATCAGGTCTAATGAAAGACTGCGGTAATGTCCTGTAAGTTGATATTGATCAAGGGATTGAGCTGCCAAATCCAGTAACGATTCGATTTCAAGCGCAGCTGTATATTCCTCTTCCTCTCCTTTTTCTTCATAACGGATTTTGTACAAATCGCTGGGGGACAACTGCTTACTATCGCCTGTCACGACAACTTGCGAACCACGAAACGCCGCTGGCAATCCATATTCGGCATAACATTGCGACGCCTCGTCAAAAATCACAAGGTCAAATAATGCTGCTTGCATCGGAAAGACAGCCGAAACGGCTTCCGGCGAAGCCATCCAGCACGGAATCAGCGAAAAGACCTCATCTGTGTAGTTTTCAATCAATTTCCGGATCGGCCAGATCTTCCTTTTTTTCGTTACCTGATGTCCAAGCTCGCGGTAAGTTACGCGGTTACCAAGCCGGTTCTTCTCGATATCCTCGTAGGTAGCCTCCCTCAGCTTGATCCCGGTAATGTCCGTGCTCAGCTTTTGCTTTTCTTTAATGCTTTCTTGAAGGCTGTCTTCCCATTGTTTCATTTTCAATGAGGTTACCGCACGCAAATCGGGATACTTGCTTTCAATATGCTCGATCCAAGCCAGCCGGATACTATTTTCAAACAGATTGACAAATGCTTCGGAATGGAGCAGCTCCAACTTTTTGCTCTGTTCCATGATGATTTTGGTAACTGCATGTTCCGGCAAAGTCATATTTTCGGCCAGACTGTCCATATCCACCATAGAATCAAAATCTTTGGTCAATGATGTGGATAACTGCTGGCTGAATAAAGTCGGATCTTCCAATAATCGCCTAATCTGTTGGGGCAGTAAAAACGGCAACATAGCAGCTTCCAATTTGCTCCAAACACCAATCCAGGTTTTCAGGTCATAAATTGCTTGACTGAATGTCTGTTGATCGATACGCTCATGGGCAATGTGCCTTATAGTCAAGAACCAGGGATCAAGCGAAGCCCTTACGACCGCGTCGGCTGCGGCTTCGGATTTTTGGAAAAATGCAATGTATTGCGCGCCGACATCATTTTCGTTCAAATCAATGTATGCCGCCTCGAAATTCAAATTCCGGTTCGTAAGCCAACCTTCCAGCTCGATTCTGTTTTTTACTTTTATTTCCAGTTTCAAAAGATGGTCCAGCGAAGTCGAAAGGTCGTTTTGTTTCGCAACTTCTTCCACTTCCTTTTTCTCTTTGCCAAACATATTCCACCACAAACCCGAAACTGTTGCGCTATTGGCCTCGATAGATTTCCTTAAAATCTGCAAAAAGCCCGGTAACCTGCCAGCGGGCAGCGAAAATTCAATGCCGTCCTCTGCCAAAAATCCTTCGAGCGCATCTGTCGTCTGCCGGATAAACGCCAGCCGCTCGTGCGCGCTAGCGGGTGTAGCTATGTATTTTTTGAAAAGATTAAATGTTGTAGCATCCGAGATCAGCTCCGTAATGTCCGTCAGGCGCTCCGTAATCTCACTCTTTCTTTCCACATAATCCAACGAAAAAGGCTGCTTAGTCAAAACTTCGAATTTTTGCGCTTGCCTTGAAAACACTTCCGGCCATTCCGAAAGCATTTTTTCCATGCTGCGCAATTCACTCATCCCAAATTTTGCAAAACTCCTCCGTTTTGCCCACACATGTTCTGCAGGAAAATGTAAAACGTAAGCGCTATACGTTTTAAGCCTTCTCCCGAAATGATCCAGATTGTCGATTCTGAATGAACGGTAATGCTCTTTGATCTCAGCTTTCGGAGCCTTTTGATCACTTTTGAGGTAAAGCTCCTTAATGCTCACGCCACATTCCGACTCATCAAATAGCGCTTCCCGAAATGCATTTAAATCCTGAACTGTTTTGTCTATTGCGCGACTTTGCTGCGTGAACTGTCTTTCCAGGAAAACCGCATCCAGACTGTAATTTTGCTGTTTATACGCTTCAACTTGATCTATTTGTGATGCTAGCTGTCTGTAAAGCGCAGGCCGATCGTTCTTGAAATCATGGATAAGACCAACAAAATCCGTCATTCCAATGGTTTGCAAACGCTGATACACCACATCCAGCGCAACACGCTTTTGACAAACCAATAAAACACGCTTCCCCCTGGCCGCAAAATCGGCCATCAGATTACAAATAAGCTGCGATTTGCCACTTCCGGGAGGACCTTGGACAACAACAGATTTGCCCGATTTCACAGCCAGAATGATCTCTTCCTGTGACTGATCCACAGGAAATGGCGTCAATATCTCCTCCTCCCTGACTGTTTTATTTTTAAATGGCACATCCACAACATCCGTCTGTCCGTTCCAATCGGCTTCCAGTTCGTCTTCTCCCAGTAACGGGATCGTTAAAGATGTATCCTGGGCACTTTCAAGAAGCAAATTGTAATCCGGGACGAGATAAGAACCGGCTTGCGGAAAAATCCCGAGCACTGCTTCCGGAAATAGTTTCAGCTCCCCATTTCGTTCATCGGCAGCGAGTTCTGAGCTTTTCTGCGCATTGAAAATAACACACTTATCCTCAAAAAGCGCTTGGTTAAAATTGATTTTAAGCGGTGTGGTCTTTAACCATTCATATAAATGTGTCCGGAATTCCAGAAAATCCTTAGGGAAATCTTCAAACGATTTTTCAAGGATATCATCAGAAATGGCCGCCTCGTTGAAATGGGCATAGGCAAGCAAAAAGCTCGAATTGAGGATCACATTGCTTTCAGGGACTTCAAAAAGACACCATTGCTCGCGATCCATTTTCAAAGTAACCGGGAAAAACAAAAGCGGTGCATGAATGGGGGTTCCGTCGGAAAGTTTCCCTTTTACAAAAGGATAGCCCACATATAAATCGCGGGAACCGCGCTCCTCTTCGATAAAACGCTCTGTGCGAGCGATTTTCCGCAGCTTTTTACTGACTTCATTTACCTTTTCAAAACGGGAATCCGCAACGTCGCAAAGCGCAATGCGCGATTTTCCCGAAACCAATTGCTTAATAAGCTCAATCGAAGGCTTTTCAAGCAAAAAATCAGTTTCATGAAGATCCAGGAACTGCTCAGCAGGCAATCCGGCCAACAGCAACGATTTATTGCGCGTACTAAGGTTTGTAAGTCGTTTTAAATAAGCTTTCAGAATGCGATTCATAGATACTCAAACGATCCTGATTGCTTAACTATTGGATGGCCTCAGGTGTTGTTTCCTTTTTCTCCGGAAACACCACGGAAGCGAGAATACTCACTGCCAAAATGCCCAAAATCACATAAAGTGAATAAACCGTTTCAAATCCAGCGACCTCCAACTGGGTATGGAAGAGCATTTTCCCACCGATAAATACGAGCAAAACACCCAATCCGTATTTCAGGAAGCGGAAGAGGCCCATAATGTTGCTCAGGAAAAAGAACATGGAACGAAGCCCCATGATGGCGAAAATGTTGGAAAAGAAAACAACGTAAGGATCTTTTGTAACTGAAAAAACCGCCGGAACAGAGTCAACAGCAAAGATTAAATCGGTGAATTCAACAATCAGGACAACGACAAAAAGCGGTGTTACCAGCCACTTTCCTTTTTTCAAAACAAAGAAATGCTCGCGCACGTATCTTGGGAAAACGGGGAGATATTTTGAAGCAAATTTCACAACCGGATGTTTCGCCGGATCAATTTTTTCGTCCTTTCCTGCCTCGAAAAAGATCTTCCCGCCCTGATAAACCAGCAGCAACCCGAAGATGTAAATGATCCATTCGAAACGCTGCATCAATGCAGATCCAAGGAAAATAAAGATAAAACGCATTACAATGGCGCCTAAAACACCCCAGAAAAGCACTTTTTTGTAGTACTGCGGGCGAACACCAAAGGAAGAGAATATCAGAATGATAACGAAAATATTGTCAACCGAAAGCGCATATTCCAGCAGATAACCCGTGATGAATTCAAGGGACATGTTTTTCCGGTAAATCTCTAAGCTGCCTGCAAAGTCTCCGGGAATTAGCTTTAAATGTGGCGCATATTTGTCTTTTATTGCGGATAATTCTTCAAAACTGTCCATTCCGTGCACCAGGTCGCCATGCGTATTGATGATGACGTAGAAAACTAGCGCAAGGAATATCCACGCAACCGTCCAGGCGGCAGCTTCGCCAAACTTTACAACATGGTCTTTTTTATTAAATACCCCAAGGTCAAGAAGCAGCATTACGCTGATCACTAGAATAAACCCGCCAAAAAACAGCACTTCGTTGGAAAACATGAATGTATATTTTTTATAAAATAAATCGACTGAAAGACAGCATTGCCAATGAAACAGTAATCTAGGCAATCCTGTCAAAGGAGGCAAAGGTAATTAAAATATAAAGTGCTCATATTAATTGGGACGGACGGCGCAAAAAATATGCAGGCCAGCCTGCAATGAAATTAGATCCCGCGATTACATAAATATCGTACCCGGCTTTTTAATCTTCCCTGAAAAAAATTTATACCCGGTATCAATTGAGTAACAATTTGTTAATGAAAAGTTGCGATTTTTTTACTAAATATTTCATACAAAAACTTGCGTCACATAGTCCCTGTGCCTACATTTGCACCACCATAATCAAAAACGGTTATGCGAAAGTAGCTCAGCTGGTAGAGCGCGACCTTGCCAAGGTCGAGGTCGCGGGTTCGAACCCCGTCTTTCGCTCAGAGGTTAAAGCACCGGAAACGGTGCTTTTTTTCTCTATATGCCATCTCATTTTGGCTAATGCCGGGGTGGTGGAACTGGTAGACACGCAGGACTTAAAATCCTGTGAGCCGAAACGCTCGTACGGGTTCGATTCCCGTCCCCGGTACTGATTAACAAGCAGTTACAAACTTAGGTTTGTGGCTGCTTTTTTGTTGGTACAATATAGGTACAACATAGAATAATGTCATGGTCTCACTAGTAGCTTACCCGTATTCTTACAACTCGATGTACTCTGGCATTTTGGAACTCTTTGTGTGGGAAGGTGAATACGTAGCCATCCTTTCGCGACAAAGTGACTTAGATCAAGTAGCAGTTAACAAGATGTTAAAAGCTTTTGATAGCGCTTATTTATTCTATCTTGATCGTACTGGTAAAAAACCCTTAACCTCGGAGCATGTCAATCAAAAATTACCTATCGCAGATGTTCCGTTCACATGCGATAATCCGTACGCTGCTGCATGTGGACATATTGGTGCGTTCGGAATAGAGCTGAGACACGACACCTTTGATGCGTTATATATGGGAGTTATTACCAAAGACGAAGTCGACCAGACTGTTTTTTATGAGCTTGGTAGAAATTTCTGGTTCTACGATGAACAGTATGATGGCGACCCAGTTGCGAGAGGATTTGCGATTTTCATGAGATTTGTGGCCATGGAATTTCTAGATGTTAAGGGAGCCGTCATTAACGGCCACTCTTTTGAGCAATTCAAGTCAGCTATTGAAGGTCTTGCGGCTATGTACATCGCGACAGATTATCTCTATTGGGAAAATCTTGTTGCAGAGAACCGCCGAGTTCCAAATGATTTCAACCTTGACCAGAATGATCTTTTCGCATCATTCTGCTTTGAGCTTCACCGCCGATATCCACAGTTTATAAACAACGTTTGGAAGGAGACACAGCTCTTGAAAAAAGCACTTAGTACGCAAGATGTTATAGATAATTTTTTCTTAGCCTCATGCAATGCTACGCGCACAAATCTCACGGTTACATTCGAAAATTGGAGATGGAAAATATCTGATGTGGCTCTTGCGCAAGTTTCTTACTATATGGCAGAGGAGTAAACCCTACTAAGCCCCGTTTTCGTTGGGCTCATAGCCCAAAGGTCGCTGGTTCGAGTCCAGCTCCCGCTACATCAAGAGGGAGTCTCAATTCAAAACTGAGGCACCCTCTTTCCTTTGTATTTCTAATAATTGAGAATAGGCGGTCAGAATCTTGGATCAAAAGCTAACACGTTTGTTTGCCCAATGCCAGTGAAAACAAGCCCACTATGCGGCCCTTTTTCTCATATTCTGGGCCATTGCAATCAATCCCCACTCGATTTCAACCTTTTGTTTCCCACGGAGCATGAACCTACGGAAGCCGTGATTATTTTTTATATTTCCAAAGACAGGTTCTACATCCCAGCATCGCTTCTTTCGTTTGGCAAGCCCTTCTTCACTTTTTAGCAGTTGGTCTGCCTGCTGCTTCTGTCTTTCCAGGTTGACATTAATCTGAATGATCCGGTCATTTTGTGACTTGTGATGAACTGATTGGAGGTTGATATCTGCACATTATAGGCAGGTTTCAGCTGTCCATTACGCATATGGTCTTCCTTCAATTTCATGAAAGTAGCACCCGGATCGGTCTTACTGTAAGAATTACGGTCACCCAAAATTGCCTCCTGCTGCTCGTAACGGGCGATATTGATAGGGTACTGTTTAGTCACATAGTCTAGCTTGGCCTTCATTTTTTTGTCGATGTTTTCCTTTTTACCCAGCACCTGGTTGAGTGTGTCAACCGTATCCTGCACCTTCTCTTTGTTGATCGTAGTCAGGTCAGGCGGTTCGGGCAGATTGTCCTCGCTGGCAGCCACGCTCTGGGCATATGCCCAGATATCGGCCAGTTGCTTCTTCATTTTCTCTTTGTTGGTCGCAATCGCCTTCTTCCAGACAAAAGTGTATTTATTGGCATTGGCCTCAATTTTAGTCCCATCCGTATACACCTCTTCAATGCTTAAATAGCCTTCCTGGGCAAGCAGGCTGACCACCTGCTCGAAAATCGTCCTGAACGTATCCTTCAACCGCACGCCCCGGAAGCGGTTGATCGTATTATGGTCAGGAAAGCTCATCGAACTCAAAAACATGAAGTAGATGCTTTCTTTACATGCTGCTTCCAGCTTTCTACTGGAATAAATGTTGCTCATATAGCCAAATACAAGCACTTTCAAAAGCATTTGAGGATGGTAGCCCGACGAACCCGTCATGTGGTAAGCAGCATTGAGGGGCTCCAAATTAATCCGGTTGATCACATCATTGACAACACGAACAATATGGCCCTTGGGGATCAATTCGTCCAGACTTGGAGGAAGCAGCATCAACTGCTGCTGGTGATAAGGCTTGAATTTAGGTTGTTGGCGGCCCATTTTTTCCGGATTGCTTATACCTAAAGATAATCAATTCAAGAATTTTATGCAACCACTAAAAATGAAAAAGACCGCCTCGTTTTGAGACGGCCTCTTTGTATTAGGTACAACATAGGTACAACACTAGCATTTTGGGAAGACAAGATTACTGGGTTATCGCAGCACTACCATACCCTATCCAAAACTTTACTCCATAACAAGTACTTGATTTGCGTGAATTTATTTTTGTTGCGTCCTGCGTGCAAGTTTGCTATGTAAGGTGATCAGGAGGATTTCCATATCATGCTTATCCAAACAAATTTGTTTTACGTCAACGGTCAAAAGGAAAGTGAAACTGTTTTTTTTAACGGTGAACGACATGGATTGCAGCGAGAATGGCACCCAAATGGTCAGCTTTACATTGAACGCCACTATCAGGTAGGTTTACTTCATGGTGAATATAAAATTTGGCACAAAAACGGGCAATTGAGGTATCTAAGTAAATTCGTGGAAGGTAATGAAGAAGGATTGGCGACTGGTTGGCATGACAACGGGAAACTGAAATCGCTAACCTTTTACGAAAACGGGAACCCTCACGGATTGTCTGTCGATCTAAATTCTGATGGAAAGCCAGAAAACTATCAATGCTTTTGGAATGGTAAGCGAAAACGGATTCCAGGGCACAGGTTAGACCTTATGCTGGAATTCTTGCGAAGCAAGGGTCAAATTGCTCCCACAAAGTTAGACGGTTTCAAACACTTCACGACTCTGGAACTATAATAAAGTATGTATTGCGGGAATTATAAGCCTTCGATCTATTATATAGATATGTTTCCAATCAGCTACAAAATTATGTTACCATCAACAATAGGCGGCACAATTACCCTATCAGTATCGTTAGTAGAAAAGTAGGCGATTATGAAAGGATCAACTGTCTTTAACACTTCTCCACTAAATTCGGTAGGTACCACTTCTTTATCTACTCTAATCCAAAGGATCTTTTTTGTAACGTAGCGATTTCTGCGGGGCGAGAATGACACGAAGTAACCTGGCATTTTTTTCTGGCGCTGCGGATTATGCACAGTCATAAAAAAAAATGATGATGCCAAAGGCTGTTGGCTAGGATGGCCCAATTGCGCTACCAAGATTTTACCGTTCACATCATAAGATACGATTCCTGAACGGTGCGACTCTTTGCTACCGTAGATGTTCCGAAATTTCATTATCAACGATTCAGAGTGTTCCGGATTAAGAATTTCCAACGAACTTGTAGCAAGGCCCCAATCATCATTCCCTTCGGAACGGCTTAATGTCTTTTCATACTGAATCCACGTCGTATTCCGGAAAGCCTTGAAAACTTCACTATCAGCTTGCTTCTCCCAAAAATTTCGATGCGCAACGAATTCAATGGGCTCTGTTGTGTTTGGCCCCTCTTGTATGTCAGTTTTTATAATGTGAAAAGCTTGTAAATGTAACCTTGTCTTCTCCGAGCAAAAGGTGGCGATTGCTAGAATTGCATCGACCATGACTGGCTCAACTTTGATATTCTCATCAAGTTCCGAAATCCTCTTCTTCAAATGCCTATTGACCCCGTTTTGAAAATAATTTGGCGAAGATCGTGCTTCCTGCCCCCGAAAAGCCTGCCGAAGGTATTCTTTGAACTTGTTCTCTTCTCCTACACCTGAAAAGTATTTCCTAATTGCTGTGCACACTGGGCCCAACGCTCCATTTTGAAGAACAGGAACATCCGCAATCTTGATGTGCAAGCCACCAAGCCATTGCTGCTCAATGACAGTGAAAGTGAATCTTTCGATTGGTTCAAAGTTGATAACGGCTTCCTTCTTCCAATTTTTACATTCTCCTGTAACATCATGCCGGAAGGCATCCCAGTTTAAGTACACGTATTCAAGAATGAGGTACCAAGGTAGCCTAAGTTTGAAAAGTGGAACGTGGTTCACTTTATTTGACACATCTAATAGGTCTTAATTAATAATAGATTGAATGCACTACAACAAACTAATAGTCAGCGGATTATTCTTTCAGTAGTTGAATACGGGGTTAATTTGAAAAAATTCTTTTAATCTGAGAAAAACTGTTTTCGAAACACGATCAGGTAGCAGCAATCTTTGTAATGTTCTAACACTTGCGGGCTGGCTCGAGACGGTGCAAAATAGCGTTTGGCATTTTATAAACTTAAAACTATAAATCAAAATGGACAAAAATCAGGAACCGTCGGAAAAAGCGCTCGAAGAAGCGGCAAGACGAGGATTATCTCCGGACAAAGATGATAATAACACTTTGAGGGATGATAAAGGGAGAAATGGTGGAAAGGTGGAAGGTGATTGGATATGGGATGGTTATTCTTGGAAACGGGTATACTAGGGAAATCTTACCGAATTGATATGGAAAAACGCCATATACATCCACCGATCATGTATCAAATTGAAATCCGCCCTCCGCCGTGAGAGTTAATTGTTACACTGCAAGGAAATACTATGATCTGCTAGCAAAAGACAAATAACAAGACGGGCAACATTTGGAGCGATACATGTTTGCGTACACGTCGTAGCAAAGACAAGCCGGGAAACCAAAAATTGAAATTGCCACCACTGTGGGCTAGTAGAAGTATGGGATCGGAGCAGTTCAGAATGTACCTATTGTAATCGTGACTCAATTAAAGTGCCACAAAAAAGGATCAAAGGAATTTGAATGTATGTAGGTGCCAACATTGGAACAATAATCAATATGATTAATCACGGCGAACATCCCCAAAAATCACCTCCAAACCAAAGCTGACACCGACTGGGTCACGAGGTCAGGACCGCCGCGCACTAAACTACTATGACTTTGAGCTGCTCTTCGGGAAGCGAAAAGAATACCTATCACACCCTGAAATCCAAATAGTAGTAAAACGCCTTATAAAGCAGCGAGAATAGCATCAAACATCTCAATTCAAAACGCGACGACGTATGAATGTGATCACCATCGAAGAATCTGCGCTTTACGAATTGATCGAGCGTGTTTTAGAACGACTGCAAAGCCCTGAACATGCCGTAAAACCGAAGTGGATTTCGGATGTAGAAGCAATGCAAATTCTTGGAATTAAGTCAAAAAGTACATTGCAACAGTTTCGCGATCGCGGCCAAATTACTTTTTCCAAGGTTCGTCACAAGCTAATTTTATATGATCGCGAGTCCATCGAGCTTTTTATAAGTCGCCACGAACGAAAAGCATTCAATAATGGAAAATAGTCAGACTCCAGATTCAGAATACACGAAGCATTTCAATATTGGTTATGCGTTCAGCAAACACCTCCCTGAATTGTCAGAAAAGGTATCGCAGGGCAAAAGTCAGACTCCGGCATTCCTAGCAATGCAAGACGGCAGAAATCAATATATAGCTGAAAAAGAGCGAGGTAAGCTGCCTTTGTGGTTGAGGAAATATTCACCGCACCTGAAAGCAAGATCGTTTGCAAAGGATAAAGGCAGAACGAATGACCCAGAACGCTAATGGAAACAAACAACGAAAAATCGAAAGAAGTTAAATTTCCCGAAGGTTACGAATACTTTGCAGAGAATGCCCGTTTCACGGCCTCTCAGCTTCGACAGATAGATCGTGAAATTAAGGATTTACCGGTCGAGGACCTGAAGCAATCAACTTACCGATTGCGATTTGCCCCCCCAGGTTTGGGCCGTGAAATTAAAAAGTGGCAAACCGGGCGGGACAGGAAACTACTGGAAACCCAAAAAGAGGAGATTGAAAAGGAGGCTATGGCAAAGCTGGAAAAAGATATGGAAAAATGGGGAATTGATCCAGAAACGGCAGATCGAATCCGTACAGCTACCATTGACACACACAACCCTAACATCTTCAGAGAAATGAACGATAAGGAGTTTGCGGCTAGTCGACAAGCGCAGAAAGACCTTAACCATTCTCAAAACTACATGCGCACACTCTTAGAAAAAAACAGAGAGACGGCTGAAACAGGTAACAAAAAAACAACGCCGGAGAAACTGAAAACTTTGATGACAGCCTTTCCCAGAGCCCTGTTTTCACAAAGATCTCCAAGTATAAGTTTCCAAAAAGAGTTTGGCGCGGGTAACAAGGACAACAAAGGAAAGACCAAATCTAAAGAATCAGACCGAGAGTGATGCGGTCGATCATCTATGATTTACCAAGTTTTCTCTGGACAATTAGACATGGTTATGCTAATGTTGTGAATCTGCACACTTGTTAGGGAGATCTGTATGACAACTCGTAATTGGTCAACGTCCCCGAACAATCAGACCAATTGTCTTCAAGAGAGAGAAGAAAAGATTTCACCTAATATTCAGTGGGATGATCTGGTTGCGGCAGCTACCGTCCTTCCTGAATTTGCACAAGATGGGAAAGACGAAATCGAGTATTATTTAGGTTACCTGCCAGCGCAACAAGTAACAATGCCCTTTGAACCGTTTTTGCGTGCGCTAATTCAACAGTTTAGAAGTGGAACCCTTTCTCTGGATGAGTATAATCGTCTATCAGAAGACCATATTAAACTAATCCGCAATGAAGAATGCAAGTACAATTCTGTCGACGACTACGATGCAACTTTGTACTACCAATATGAGCGCGACTACCTCCCCTACGGACCGATTGCCCGGCAGCGTATCGTCGACATATTGGGTTACGAACCGAACCTTACCACGTCGCTCTTTGCTGAAATGTATTTGCGAAAAATAATGAGTATGGATATCGTGGTTATGCCAACAGACGAGATGATCTCCCTTGATTTCAAATTGATTGGCCTAGTAAGATATCGGCAGGCATTAAAGACCCAGGGTAAAGACGCTGCCGACAATTGGCCAGTCCTCCGCAACGATAGATTTTGTGATTGATAAGTCCTATGTAAAGCAGGTGATCTTACTTACCGTGCTTACATCAGGCCGAATGTCATGACCATTACTAAATCTGAGTGCATGCAATTTCAATTCACTTTAATAATTATCGATGAAGAATTATGATTTAAATATGCCAATCTTGGAATTTGCCTCTCAAAATCAGAGTAGCGTTTGGACAGTGCGCCAAGCTGTTGAGGGTGTCCAGATCTTTGGTGGGATCGGATCGGGTAAGACGTCAGGTTCGGGACGGAAATTAGCGTTGAAATATCTTAAAGCTGGCTTCGGTGGATTGGTGTTAACCGCCAAATCGGATGAGAAACATCTTTGGGAAGAATACTGCAGCCTGACTGGACGGTCGGATGATTTGCATGTTATTGAACCTAATGGACATCATTCGTTCGACTTCCTTAATTACATTTCGTCGCACGACTTAGGCTCTAACCCTATCACTGATAACATTGTAGATGTTTTAAAAACCGTGATTCGTGCTAGCCAAACTATGAGTAGCGGAAAAAGCGATGACGCATTTTGGGAAACGGCACTAGACATGCTCATCTTCAATGTTATTGATCTTTGCCAACTTGCCTACGGAAAAGTTTCGTTCCAATTGATGTATGAAATTGTTCTTTCTATTCCTAAAAATGGTGAGGAAGACCAGCAGGATACATCGTTGTCCGAAGAAACCGCAGAGGAACACACATTCAACGGATATAGAAAAGCACTGGAAAAGGCAAAAGACAACGTTCTTGAACAGATTGATCGATGGAGATCATCTTTTTCAGCGGAAGAAGTGGAAGCGATTTGGGAAAGTCCTGACTTCAACTTGCTTTTGACAACTGCCGTTCCTGATGTGCGATTGTACGGTTTCGTCGAACAGTTTTTCAACGACACGTTTATCCCGCTCAGCGAAAAGACCCGATCAATCATTGACTTTTCGTTCACAGGGTTTCTTTTCCGGATGCTTCGGGAACCTATTTACTCAATGTTTTGCAGCCGCGAATCCACGATTACGCCAGAAGATAGTCTACGCGGCAAGGTTATCTTACTCAACCTACCGGTTAAGACTTATCAAAAAACAGGGCGCGACTGCCAGATAATGTTCAAGCTTATTTGGCAACAAGCCATGGAAAAGCGAAATGTGCTTGAAAATGAGCTCCCTGTTTTCCTTTGGGCCGACGAAGCACAATCATTCCTTCACGGACATGATGCCGATTTTCAAGCCACAGCGCGAAGTAGTCGAATAGCAACTGTTTACATTTCTCAAAACCTACCAAACTACTACGCCTGTATGGGTGGTGACAAATCCGAATACAAGGTGAAATCGTTTTTAGGAACGCTGGCCACAAAAATATTTCATGCCAACGCTGACATTGAGACGAACCGATATGGATCCGAATTAATCGGGGACGCATTTTTCGAAGATGAATCGGAGAGCGTTACGATTGCAAAAGAATTCTCACAAACACGGGGAAAATCTTTCAAACTCGAAAGGGCAGTCCGACCAGAAGCCTTCGTGTCTTTGCGAACAGGCGGCCCGGCGAACAATTTCATTGCCGAAGCCTATATACACCGGCAAGGCGACACTATCGCTAACGGTCGAAACTATGCGAAAATGAATTTCAGTCAACTTTATAATGCATAACAATCAATTTAAACATTTATCAATCATGCAAAAAAATCTGTATTACCAGGCAATGTTCCGTCGTCGGAACCTTTTAAAGGAATGGATTTTAGCTTCATTTATGGAGATTTCCTCAGTGCCGCGTCTCCTGCTTGAAGTGTTCGTTCGCAAAAACTTTGGTGAGCGATACTTTTCAATTTTCATCGCCACATGCGTAACCATTTTGCTTGCCGCCTACCCGATTTTCATGTATCGGCTCTATTTTGTGTTTACCTACTACGAAATCTTCCATGGTATAGAGAGGTGGACACCCTTCCCACTTGGTGACTTCTTGAAAGATTACCTGACCTGGTACATGTTCATTGGGGGCTTCGTTTATATGTGCATCAAGCGGAATGACGAAATCAAACGACAGCCTTCGGTATTTGACTTTGCGAGATTCAGTCTATCTACGGGTGAAATACACCCGGCATTTCTGGACTTCAAAATTAAAGGTGCAAAGCAAGATATCCGCACCGTTGAGACACTGATTGAACCAGCTTTCTTCCTCATGGTTGGATTAATATTATGGTTACTACTCGGCCAAAGCGTAGGTGCCTTAATTGCAACGTGTAGTGTGATTTATTCCGGTAGTTACATGGCAGCCTACTACGTCGGTGATCACTTCGTTATGGACAAGATTGACCAAATGATCTGTAACGAGGAGATGGTTTCAGCGTTCGTCGAAGGCAAGGCCGCCTCGGAAACGAGAGGAATGCACTTCTACGGTCGACGACCTGCAAACCTCGATCACCGCCGTGAAGTCGTGAATTCATTTACCAAATTTGAAGAGGTTTTCGACGTCGATTGAGCCCCCTAAGCAGTGCTTAGGAGAGACGTCTGATACAAAAGTTAACACTCCGTATAGCAATCTCCGTACACTGCCTGAGGGGTTTTCCCTGTACAGCTCTTCGGTTTAACAGATCGGTTTTTCTTTTAACGTAACAAGAAATTATTATCCCGAATTCATTTCTGTCGTAATCTGCTTTTATGATACGGATGATCCAGGCCAGCAATGCTGACCATGCCAAAGCCTACTTCAAGCAAGCCCTCTCCAAAGCTGATTATTACATCAATGATCAGGAATTGAATGGGCATATCCGGGGAAAGCTCGCAGAACGACTTGGTATTGATGGAATTGCGACCAAAGAGACATTTTTTGCTCTATGCGACAATATCGACCCAGCAACCGGCCAACAGTTGACGCCTCGGACGAAGGCGGAGCGGCGTATCGGTTACGACATTAACTTCCACTGCCCAAAGTCGCTGTCGATCTTGCACGCCTTGTCCGACGATGACCATTTGATGAAGGCTTTCGAGACGAGTGTTCATGCGACCATGCGGGATATCGAAGCTGACTGCAAGGCCCGGGTCAGAAAGGACGGGCAGTTCGCTGACCGGCAAACTGGCGAGCTTGCTTGGGCTGACTTTGTTCATCAGACCGCAAGGCCGGTTGACGGGCATTTACCCGATCCCCATTTACACGCACATTGCTTTGTCTTCAACGCGACCTGGGACGGTGTTGAGCAGCGGATCAAGGCTGGTGAGTTTGGAGACATAAAACGGGACATGCCCTATTATCAGGCACGGTTCCATAAATACTTGTCCGACAATTTGATCGATCTGGGTTATGGTATCCGGCGCACGGACAAGTCTTTCGAGATCGAAAACGTGCCCGAGCGCGTAATCGATCTGTTCTCCAAACGCACCGATGAGATTGGCCGCATCGCCAAGGAAAAGGGCATCACGGACATTGATGAGTTGGGCGAGCTGGGTGCCCGCACCCGGGCCAAAAAGCAACAGGGTGTCGGCATGAGCGAGCTTAAAGCGGATTGGCGCAGACAAATTCGTGAACTCGGCTCGGAGCAGGATGGCAAGGGCGAGCGGGCTGTCCGCAATGCCCCTGAGAAGCTGCTGGAAGTCATGCACGCAAAAGACTGTGTCGATCATGCCTTGCAGCACGGATTCGAGCGCGCCTCGGTTATTCATGACCGCAGGCTCTTGGAGAGCGCCTACCGACACAGCATCGGCCAGCGCACAATATCCCTGGACCAGATCACCGGCCATCTGAATGCTGACCAGCGGCTTATCGGCATTACTGACCGTGGCCAGAAGCTCATGACGATCCGCGAGGTGCTGTCCGAAGAGCACTACATGGTCAAGCTTGCACGAAGCGGTCAGGGCAAGCTCCGGCCGCTTTACACAAACAGCCCGAAGGTGAAGCTTGACGGCCAGCAAGGCGAGGCCGTCAAACACCTTCTGACAACCACAGACAGGGTGTCGATCATTCGCGGCGCGGCAGGCTCGGGCAAGACAACGTTGATGCAAGAGGCCATCAAGCATATGGAGGAAGCTGGAAAAACAGTGATGGTTGTTGCACCGACGTCAGAGGCTTCACGCGGTGTCCTGCGGAATGAGGGTTTTGCGGAAGCTGAAACGGTCTCACAACTTCTCGTCGATAAAAAACTGCAGGAAAAGCTCAAAGACCAGGTGCTCTGGGTCGATGAGGCGGGCCTGCTTGGTACCAAGGATATGACCGCCCTGCTCGATCTTACCACGAAACAGAATGCCCGGCTGGTTTTAGGTGGCGATACCAGACAACACAGCTCAGTCGTACGAGGGGATGCATTGCGCATCCTCAATACAGTTGGTGAGATAAAGACCGCCGAAGTAAGCAAGATTTACCGCCAACGTAATGAAAATTACCGTAAGGCGGTTGAAGACCTTTCCGCAGGAAACGTAAAGAGTGCATTTGAAAAACTGGACGCGTCGGGCGCCATCAAGGAAATTGATCCGCTCAGCCCGAACAATCAGCTGATCGACGATTATATGCTGGCCATTAAAAACAAAAAGACGGCTTTGGTGATTTCCCCGACGCACCAGCAGGCAGAAGATGTCACGGATACCATCCGCCAGAAGCTCCAAAGCTCCGGTGAACTTGGGAAACGCGAGATCACGATTAACAGACTTGTTAACCGCAACCTTACCGAAGCGCAGCGAGCGGACTGGCGCAATATCAATGAAGGCAATATCATTCAGTTCAACCAGAACGTCGCGGGCATCCAGCGCGGCAGCCGCTGGCAGGTCGCATACAGCAACGACCATCACGTCCTGATCAAAGATGCCCAAGGTGAGACACAAACCTTGCCGACGGATAAAAGCGCCTATTACGATGTTTACCGAACGAAGTCTCTTAACCTTGCGAAGGGTGACAAAGTGCGCATTACACGTATTGGTTTTGACGAGCGAGATAAGAGGCTCAACAACGGACAGCATTTAAAAGTTACTTCTGTTAAAAAAGACGGTCGTATCGAACTGCTCGGTGCGGACAATAAAACTAACTACAAAATTGACAAAGACTTCGGGCATATCGCCCATGCTTATTGTATTACCAGCCACGCCTCACAGGGGAAAACGGTCGATGAAGTGTTTATCTCGCAACCGGCAGCGACGTTCCCGGCAACCAGCTCAAAGCAATTCTATGTTTCGGCGTCACGCGGACGTGACAAAGTGCATATCTACACCGATGACAAAGAAGAACTACTGACGCACGCACAGCGTCTGGGTGATCGCCAATCCGCATTGGAGCTCATGCAAAAGCGCAAGAATATACAAGCGATAGCAGAACAAGTTGTTCGCGAGCGCCCTGTGCTACAAAAGGATAAAACCCCGACAAGAACGATCACTTCTAAACAGCGCACAATCGACATCGACTATGAGCCAAGGGTTTAAGCTGCGTTTTGACCAAATGCGGGAGAACAGTCCTGCCAAAACCGAAATCGAACAAGAACCTGTTTTTGTCAGGCCGGATGATACC
Organism: Dyadobacter chenwenxiniae; assembly: GCF_022869785.1. NCBI lineage: Bacteria > Pseudomonadati > Bacteroidota > Cytophagia > Cytophagales > Spirosomataceae > Dyadobacter > Dyadobacter chenwenxiniae. Next base: position 4,463,568 of record NZ_CP094997.1, read on the forward strand.
GTGCACCCTATCGGGCATGCCCGCAATCTGTGCCTGGTCTGGCCGGACGGCAGACGCGCCTTCTTCAACTACGCATACTTGGTCTCGGCAGATTTTGATCCGAATAACGCCATGAACGTTATCAGGCTTGGCTTTTCATCACAAAATGTTCTTTTGCAAGGATATGGGTTGGAAGCGTTGTTCATGCAACTACTCGATCACTTGCCACGGATCATCACCGCGATTGATCCGAGATATCTGCCGGTCGAAACAGGATCAGGAAGTATCGTTGTTAACATTGAAGTTGAGGTGGCAGAATAACAAAGGGTGGTCGAACAGTTTTGCTACCAGGCTCGTTTCACTGAATTAGGGTTTCTAAATACATATGGCCATTCTGTCGGGAATACTTTGTCAAGAACCGCAACGATTTCTTTGGGTAAATATTCCTGCGGATTTTCAAAGCCAGTCTTAACGTTGCACGGAATCTGCTCTATCCCATTCTTTTTAATAGAACAAATGATCACGTGCATTTGCCACAGGGTTATTTCGACATGATACCCCGCATCTTCCAAAATACCTTCAACGCAACACGTGTTGAGTCTACTGGACCAGTGACCTAATTTAAGGAAAGCCTCTTGCCAGTGCCAATTGTATTTGCCAATACAGTGTGTACATCCATAATAATTCGACATCTTAAATTTCCTTATAAGTGAGAGATAAAGCCGGGCAAGTTGCCTTGCCCGGCAGAACGGTTTAGTTCTCGCGAGGAATGTATTTGCGTATCGTTAATGGGGTTTGCTGACCAAAGATGTTTAGCACCAGGTTCATTCCGTCATTATCGGCGTGAATCCAAGCGGCACCGGCTTTGTTCCAGTCTTTCTTATCGCTGTCCTTCTTATCGGTCAGGAAGTAGATTGTGTGGGTTGGGTATTTCTTTTCTGTTTGGTTTTCTTGTGTCATCGTAATCTCCTTTCAGTGTTGGTCGATGATGGCAGCAAAACAGCGCAAAGAAGACGTGACAGCTCCCCGGAGCGAAGCGGAGCCGTCAGGTGATTTTTTTGTACAGCAAAAAAATCAGGGATAAGCGTCGTCACGGATTTTGCGCTAGGCTGACAGCATATATCGACAAACACTGAAGGCAGGCTTTCGAACGTGACATTAAAGACAAATGGAAGTCAATAACTTAACCGACAAATTTCGTATGATAAACCGAGCCGATGTGTACTCGAAAATTGGAATGGCGCTCATATCCGCGCAAAGGGTGGAGTTTGTTTCTGGCGAACTCTTGAAAGTATTAGAAAATTTTGATGGTGGTGGCTATCGAGTGACGACGATAGAATTCCTTGAAAAATCAGCCAAGTCACAGAAAACATTTAAAACTCTGGGTGCGATATTCAGCTTGCACAAATTGAACCCGAAATTGATAATCGAAGACGAACTGGACTCCTATTTAATCAAGAGAAATATTCTCGCGCATGAATTTTGGCGGCGATATCTGTACTCACTTTCGGAACAACAGAAAAAAGAAGCCCTGGATTTTTGTGACGATTTTGGGCGACACTCTCAGAGAGTGGAAAGTTTCTTCAAAGGATTAGTGTACTTTTTGTCACTTCGTTATGTAACGGATCGTTCGCAGCTCAGTGAGGAAATGCAAACGTGGAGCGTTGATTTTAAGTATTTTACACAATCCTTAAACGATAAAGAACTGCACTGACAGACCCGTACGCTATCGGGTATTCAAGAATGCAAATGCCGGGCGAACCAGGCAAAATCTCTTTCCAATACAATTTTGTTATCGTAAATATCCCGACCATCAACTGTCAGCGCCATTACCGTCAGTTGCCGGCGAACGTTATCGAGCTTTGCATCATCCTCACAAACATCGAACTGCGTGGAAAACACCTCTAAAAACTTTCCTGGCAGAATAACTTTCTTTGAAGAACCCGTGATCCGCATATGCATGTAAGAGCGCGGAGGCAGATCCAGACATTCTTCAATATCAGTATAAACCCTACCATCTTTTTTAAATTTAAGCCCTTCAATGATCAAAGGCCCAACGCCGTTATTTTGAACATGAACATACATAACCTTCCCGCGATCAAAGAAATTGATCTGAGGCAGAGGTTTCATAGATTTCTCGTTATGTGTCCGTTGTAAATAGGCTTGGTAAAATGTAGCAAGCAAGGCCAGAAGTGACAGCAAAATAGCCATTAGCCGATCCTTTCGCTAAAAACTTGTCGGCTCTGGATTTTCGTACGTAACAGGTTAAAACAGATTTAACTGCCCTTGCTTATTGGCTGCCAATCTATCTGTGCAATACGGTCGCTGATGCGCTGCATCGATTTTTTGACTGAATCGTCGGTGGGTAACGATCCAAAAACCAATGTACGAAAACTGCCATGATAAGCCGCAGCAAGCTCAGGCCAAATACGCTCAAGGCTAGAAAAAACCAATGCCTCGGAAGGAGGGATATAAAGCCACTCGTTGCTATTGCGGAAGCTTTCCCGATCATCACGGGCAACCCTGTATAACATCTGGTCAAAATCTGGCGAGTTAAAGAAATCGGAAAGATCGTCCTGGCCCAGCATCTGGTGAAGGTCATAAACATGCCGGACTTTGCTGCGCAGATCCTTGACCGGGTTTTCCGTATGTGAAAAGCGAACAAGGCTCATGATTTTTTCACATAAAGTCCTTTGCGGGGCTAGCACTGACACTTCGAAAGGCGCAAGTCCATATTCTGCCGCCAAATCAGCCTGTCCGTTGAATACCATCATCTCATAGATAAAGGAATACACCTTCCCCTTGTTAGCAGGCTGCGACGACCCCAGCCAACTTGTTTCCAGAATAATCATGTCCCGCACCTGTCCAAAGTCGCCGGTAAAAGTCTTTGCGTAAGAATGTACCGTTTTACGGATCATCCCTTTCTTATTGGTAATGCCGATTGTTTCGATTTCCGGCATAAGCTCTGAAACAAGAGAACTGATTTGTTTCAGGCGTTCCTTTAGTTGGTTCGCAGATAACCCCGGCTCCTTTATGATTACCAAATCGATATCTTCCGAGAACCTGTTGATATAGCTAAAGCATTTGGAAAGCGCGGTTCCGCCTTTGAATACGGTGTGTTTACCTAAGGGCCCTTGAAAAATCCGCTGCAACACAAGCGTTATCCAGTAATCCTTTTCAACATAAATCTCCGGCAAGCCCTTGTATTCTGCTGTGATGGACACGGCATCTTTAAAGAGTTCACGATCTTCATGCAATCTCATTGAATGTTCCATTCCGGTGCTGACGGCAACAATCTATCATTAATTCCTAATTTGAAAACCGTCAAAGGATTGAGGCTCTCCTTTAAAATCTTCGCTATGGCCGCCTTTCCCATCACTGACAATATCGCCCCTAACAGTGCCCGGACACGCGGTGGGTATTTCAGGGCGTATCCGACTATCTCTGTGAGTTCGCCCTTCGTTAATTGACGAATTTGATTTGTGACAATCTCGATGGCCGCTTGCAGATCAAGGTCTGCAATATCTTTCATATCCTTCAATGCGTCGAGCAACCCAAGCAGACGGTAATTGTCTTCACTGACATCGACATAGCTTTTTACCGCTGTCGCCTGGATGGTACCTCTGTTTATAAAAATGCGCCGGTCTCGGCTGGCTATCTGGATAATGGCGGGAACCTGGGTCGTCAGCCCCATTTGATTGTAAAGGTATGTCCCCGTGATGTAAGCAATCCGCTGGCTGTCCCGGTACAGGTATGGCTTTAATATCTGTTCTTCGCCGGGCTTTTTCTCGCCGAAAATTGTTTTTTTCGGTTTGTAAAAGATGCCCTTAGACAATTTTCTGATTAGGCCCTTCTTTTGCAGCCGTTCCAGTACTTTAGCCGCAGACTGATATTGCCGGGCAGGTATTGTCAATTGCCCATACCCGAAGCTTGTATCATCTGGTATAGCTTTAATTTGTTCCTGGATGGTTGCAGACAAATAGGTCATGTCACTAAACTAGCATATTCACAGCAAAATGTCAAGTTTTTTAATCAATAAACTTGACATTAATTAAATATTTTATTCTTGTTGATGGCGGCAAAACCAGTCAAACTCTCTTTCCACGACGATCTCGTTGTCATAAATATCCCGGCCGGTTGCCATTAAATGCAGGCTGGCAAGCTGCCGCCTCACATTATTCATTTCAACTTCACCCGCATAATCCCCGAACCGGGTGGAAAACACTTCTAAAAATTCTCCGGGCAGCACAACCTTTTTCGAAGAACTCGTAATCTGCATATGCATATATGAGCGTGGGCACAGATCCAGACATGCTTCGATATCGGAGTAAGCCTCGCCATTTCTTGTAAAACTAAGGCTTTCGATGATCAATGGGCCGACACCGTTGTTTTGGACATGGATGTAGATGACCTTGCCACGATCGAAGAAGTCGATCTGGGGCAACGGTTTCAAGGACTTTTCATTATGAGCACGCTGCAGGTAAAGTTGGTAAAAAGTCGCAAGCAAGGCAAAGACGGAAATCGCTAACGCCAATTTCGGCTCCTTTCAGCACAAAAATAGTCTCTGGCTAAATGTTCTCATTTTTGTGGAGAGAATTCAAGCGTTCTCTCGCTTGCAGCTCATAAATCTTAGGAATGAATTTGTGATATATGCTGCATTGCGGGTCCTTCTGGTCTACCCGATAAACAGGGCAACCGCTTGTGCAAACGAAGCGATACCTGCATTTGAGGCAGTCACCGGAGCGGTCGTCCTCATAATGGCTTCCCTGCTCGATCATATCGACCAAGTCCAAACTTGGATCGAATATGGAATGAGACCGTTCCGATTCGTCTCCGAAATGAACATGGCAATATTTCAGAGAGCCATCGACATCGATTGCACCTCCGGAAAAACCCGAAGCACAAGTTTGAAAACCAAGCTCATTGGGTTTTAAGTCACAAAACTGATGACGCCTGGAAAATTGCCATCCGATATCAATAGCCTCTCCCATGATGCCGTAAGACGCGGAGAGATATGCTTCCAATGATACAGCATCGATGGTCTCGCCTTTTACAATAGAATAGCGAAATGGGACATCGAGCGCGATCAGATACCGGGTCAGCTCCGGCAAAGCGGTCAGGTTTTGATTGCTGATTACTGTCGTTACCGACACAGAAATGCCATTCAACACGAGCTTACGCAAATTGGTGTCGACCACCGGGAAAGAACCCTTTCCTGACCGGAATTTCCGCGTCGCGTCATGCCTATCGCCCACCCCGTCTATCGACACGCCATAGCCGATGTTATGCTGTTTGGAGAATTCAACCATCTCTTCATTCAGCATTGTCAGGTTGGTCAGGAATGAAAAATCGATCACGCACCCAAACTGTTGCAATCTTTCCCTGGCAACCGGAATAAATGTCTGCCAGGCTCTAAACTGGCTTAACGGCTCACCGCCTGCCAAACGGAATTTCACATGCCGGATTTTCCGATTGCGAACAGTTTCTTCCAACTTGTGCAGCAACTGGTTTCGGACGTGCTCAGACATTCCCTTCCCGTTGTTCAATGTCGCTATATAACAATAGCTGCATCCTAGATTGCAAGCGTTGGTTGTATGGATCCAGAAATTCAACGATTTCGGTTGGAGCGTCTTTTGAGGGACACTGAAATGATCGTCAAACCGAACGATTTCAGTGCGGGAAAGCATTATCAAAAAGCGCTCCAACGTTTCCGTATTCACCCCGGTACGCATGGACAAAACCGCCAAAGGATCTCTACCGTTAACAGCATTAAGAATTTCGTACTGAACCTTATTCAAGATCCGGAAAGAGCCCGGAACAGCGCAGTTAACGGCATAGGCATGCTCCTCGTCAATGGGACGGAGCAGCAGTTCAGGTGCTCGCCTGGGTATCATCGTTGTCATCGTCAATGATGGAAGTATAGCCTGCACAGTCACAATCGGCATTCAAAGAAAAGCCGCCCAAAGAACGTTTCCCTTCCGAGCTTTCCCAAATTGCCAGTTCATCAAATAAAATGTCGCTGCTGTCTTGATAGGCCATTTTAGTCATGTTTTAGTAGTTCTACTATATGTTGCCAGCTCATTTTATGTGAGTTGGCATTTCAGTTTTTGCAACAGGGCACAGACCGTACTTGGGTGCCATCGGCTGTTACCGCGAAAAGTCGGCACTGCTCTTCTATTTAATTCTTTGGCGACCGCACGAACCGATATGATCCCTTTCAATCTCAACTTCCATATAATTGGCAGCAGGCTCTTTGCAAATTCCTCTGATGCACGCCTGTTTGCGATTGCAAGCGCTTTCCCATTTTTTCCAAGCACAGTACCCTTACGGCGTGCAGCGTTTAATGCTGCTTTGGTATTCTCACTGATCCGCTGTCGATAATCCTCGGCAACCGCAGCCAAAATATGGATCGTAAGCCGGTTCGCGTGCGGGTTATCAGTGACAATAATCTCTATATTAGATTTGACGATACCTGCGATCTGCTCAACATCACGTCCCAGCCTGTCCAGTCTGGCGACAATCAGCGTCGCTCTCATTTCCCTGCATAAGTTCATTGCGTGGTACAAACCCACTCTGTATTTTCTGGTTGATCGCACTTCTATTACTTCCTGGACGAGTTCAAAACCATTTGCTTTACAGTAACTGACTACCGCCGACTGCTGCGCGTCAAGCCCGAGACCACTTCTACCTTGGCTGCTCGTCGAAACCCGATAGTACGCAATTGCCTGTTTCATAGCCTTTTAAGCTCCTTCTGCACAGAGGTAATCCATCGTTTATATTCGAACAGAATTTCTTTAAAATCCAGTTAGTGGGATTTAGAGAGCCATTGAAATACAGGGGGTTGGACAGGAGGGATACGCTAAAAAAGCCACGCATATGTTCAGGGGTAAACGATGGTTTACATATAAACAAATCCCGGTTGCTTAAACTTAAAATTTCAGTCAGAAACTCTTAGCGATTTATAACGGCTAGCATCATGCAACTAGGGCTGAGGGATTTGAGACTTATCAATACCGTAGGCTGCTGGTTAACAGCTACATAACAAAAAAAACTTACTGAGCTCGTTATTCATGACCTTTCAATTGGACTTAAATCATATTTTAGTTAAATTTCAGAAGTAAACTAAATAGAATTGAAATGGGAAAAGATCAGCATGTAACAAAACACGAAAACGGTTGGAAAGTAATTGGAGAAGGTAATAAAAAGGCTACTGGCGTATTCGATACTCAGAAAGAAGCCATCGAAAAAGCCCGCTCCATTGCAAAGAACCAAGAGTCAGAGGTAGTCATACATCGTTCTAAGGGAGGCATTCGCGATTCCGACTCTTACGGAAACGACCCCAACCCTCCCAAAGACAAAAAACACTAAATAATAGGTGATTCGAGGCTTAGTTTGAGGTTGTCGATTCCAGTCTGGATTCGATTTATTTGCAGTTTTCCAAACTGCAAATACTTAAACGGCCGCCCACCTGCTGCATATCAGACCTACAAATAACTCAATCCGGCCGTTTGTTCATTTCTTTATACTTTTAGGCCTACAACTGCTAAAATGCCGAAAAGAGGCTATGGCATTAGAAGGATACCACTTCATAAGAGAGATTGAGAAGTTTAATACCGATTCATACATTCCACACCTTGGATGGATTGCGACGACTATCACTACGCTCAAAATCTATTCCCGGTTCGACTCTCCGTTCTTTTACCTGCACGATGAAGTGCAGGACAGGTTATCCGAATTCTTAACGGAAGATCCTAAAAAGTTGAAATCGAAACAAGAATATGATAAGGTTATGAAGGCTTATCATATTTTCAGGGGCGTCTGAACACTACTGAGGGTCCCCTATTTTGGCCAGATTTTTACAAATAGCTCGCATAAAACGTCGTATCCATATGGAGGCTACCCAAATTAACATTGTAGCGGGTACAGGCAGAGGGAATAAATCGCTGCTGCATAAAAGACGGATGGAGCGCGCTTTTAGCAACAAAACACCAGGAAAGATTGCAGAGACCAAGACTGATTAATGCTGATCCCACTTCTAGACTTGCCGCATTGGTCAGAAATACAACAGAGTGACAGACAAGGCCACGGGCGAACAACGGCTTTGTATTACTGTGGTTTGCAGAGAAATTCTACTGCCTTCTGTGCATGTGATGCCGCAGAGAAGATAAACCGCTTGTCGTCTTTCAGCACCTTCAACCAAGATTGGACGTAAGCGGCATGATGCTCTTCAGGCATTGGTTTAAAGTCCAGGGCTGCGCCCAGAAAACACGCACCCAATTCTGCTACCAGCTCCTCTTTGGCATATCCTTCATCGCCAAAGTGCTTCCGCCCGAAATCACGGTTTAGGCGCGCAGGATGCTTGGTCCAATGGGTGAGTTCGTGCGCCAATGTGCTGTAATAATCTAGTGGAGTATTGAAACTTGCAAAAGAAGGCATCTGGATCTTATCGGCTGTTTGGTTATACGCCGCCTTGGTACCCGAGTAAATTTCTGCCTTGGTGCTGGCAAAAAAGGTTTCGAGGCTCGCTATGCGCTGGGCATGTTCCTGGTTTTTACCAGCAGGGGTTTCATAATAGTTCTCTGGCAGGCCATCGATTTGCGATGCGTTAAAGACAGTATAGGCTTTCAGATATGGGATATGTTTTTCTTCAAGTTCACCTTTGTCGTTCTCTTCTTCTTTGACGAGCTTGTCAGCGTAAACAATCTGCGTTCCCTTTTCACCTTTGCGAACACAAGCCTTCAGGTCGACGGCCTGTTTGAATGTCATCCAATACGGCGATGTATAGCCTTGCTCTGAGGCGGTTGCCCACAGGAGGACAATATTGATCCCGCTGTAGGGGACCGCGTTCCAGCGTTTAGGAACTGTGATCGATCCGGTAAGATTTTCACTGTTCCAGGGTTTACGCCAAGTCAATTCACCATTTTCAAGGTCGGCAAGAACCTTGTTGGTAACGCGAGTGTATATGTCGCTAACGGGTTGCCCGATAGAGTACTCTCTGGATTTATAAGTCGAGGAATGCAAGGTCATGTTTTAGCTCTCCGCAGGTTGGGGATGATGGTGACCAAAAAACCAGCTATAAGCGAATGAACCGGCAAGAATTTTGGTCGCGCGCGGAATGCCGAAGGCAGGGGAAAATTCTTGTTGGTGGAATGAGTGGGCTGGTTATCGTCACATAAAGTCATCCCTATCTGCGGAGACATTGACGACGCACCCTTGGCTAAAATGCGGTTACAGTTTCAGGCGGTTCTTGTCTGCTTGCCAAGCGACATGCCATGCATTGACAGAAAGAAAATCCTCGTAGACCCGGTTCATTTTCAGATGCACTAGACCGGGCTGGCTCCGGATGAAGCCATGAAGGACACGTGTAGCCCTTTGCCCACCTAAGTCATTATCCATCCAGGTATACATGGTCTTATAACCGTAGTGCTGAATGTAAGGGGCAGTGACTGCTGCATTTGAATGAGCATGCAAGACAATTGTATCATGCTCCCATGCCTGGCAATCAAGCTGTGTCAGAATGGACAAGAAATCAAAGATGTCCTTGAAGATATGTAAGCCTTTGGAAGGCGAATTTGTTCCACGGAAAAACGTAATGCCGCCGGGCTGGACGGAACCGTTGAAGAACGGATTGCGGAGCTCATAACCATCGTTTTCATTCTTCGTACCGATAGCGATAAATGTTCTACCGGATTTACGGTTTAAGACTTTGAGCTCTTTCGCATATAGGCGGGCAGTCGATACCGGAATGCTCAAGCCTTCAAGGTATTTTATCAGTCCTAAAAAGCGTATCTGTTCAGCCGATTTGACAAACAAAACTTGCCTGTCAACCTTACTGTCTACAAAAGCCGTCGCGAGTTTCGCCACCGGCCGACTGTCATTCGCCATATTGCCTATCCAGCGTAAGACGTCTACCGGTGTATTGGCTTCCCCGGTAAATTTGAGATAGCGCTGGACAAAGTCATCAAGAGTTCCTCCGGTTGGTATAGCGTAATCGTACCAGCTATTCGTCTTGAAGTAGACCCAGAAACTGGCCTCCTGCTCCTTCGTAATTGGAGAGCGGTATAACGCCTTTGATTTGCCGATATGCTGGGGTTTGATTTGAAGCTTGTCCAGAATTTTGGATATAGGTATACTGTCCGCATGGTCCTTGTCCATTGCGCTCCTCCGGGGAAACTGGTGTGATAAGGGCACAGGGGAGGAAAAGTTTATCGAGAACTTTTCCTCCCCGCTTTTAAATACTCGATTTAGGCAAAGAACATCCGGTTCAGATGCCTATCCAGATCATCCTTATGATAGTAAACCATTCCCGGCAATTTTTCTGGGGTTGAAGTCATAGCGTTTGAGACAATCCCAAACAGCCATCACACCAGCCGTTGTCCCAAGATATTCAGCAGCAGCTTTTCGGCTCATCAATTGCTGCTTGTCAGGTTCGTCAACTTCCATTTAGCTCCTCACTCTATGTCGGTTCAGTACCAGAAGAATCAACCGGTCATCACTAGTCGTTCATAGAATCTCTATCATAGATTGTCAATTTTAACTTAATATTCTCAACCCGTTAAAGGTTACCCTACATACTACATAACCATGCTTTACTACTCCCTTTCCTGTTTTGCTATATTACGCGAGAATCTAATTGGCTAGATTTGATCTATTGAAAACCGCATTGATGCGTTTTCTTACACTCAAGAAATATATAACTGCGAATTCTGATACAATATCGCCTAACAATGGCAGCGCTTAGTCACTGGTCATTATAGTCGCAATCCAGATTCCTTTACCTACCTAATTCGCATGAGACTGCTCAAAAGTAAATCTCGTCGGGAGAACATTAACGAACCTAAAAATATGAACATGTGCTAACATTTGATGTTACTCATGGTCTGAATTGAACAAAGGAGGTTTAACTTGGATCAATCTGAATCAACTGCTATCCTCGATCGATTCCTGCGATTACCGGAGGTCCTTAAACTCATTCCGGTAAGCAAAGCGACATGGTGGAACGGCTGTCGATCTGGGCGGTTTCCGAAACCTTGTAAACTTGGCCCTCGGACAACTGCTTGGAAAGCAAGTGATATCCAAGAATGTATGGCTAAGTATTCTTCTCCTGTTTGGCATTCTGACAGCTAATAAGAACCAATATTTTTTTAGAGCCATCATATTGCTTACAAGTTTTTCCAAAGAAAACTGAGGACAGGTTAGTTGTACAGTCATGAAGTTTCGCACATGTCAGACTTTGACGGATGGTTATCGTCCGAACGTTATCGAGAAACGAGTAAAGCGTTGTAGCCCGCCTGAGTTCTCAAAAGCCCGCGAAGATACCAAGCCATCTAGCGGCAACAGATTCTCAGTATCATTAAGAGCATTAGGATTCTAGAAGTGCCCGATCATCGGAGATGTCCTTCCTGTGGTTCAATAGAAATTACGGTGAGAGATGCACTGAAATGTCTTCTCCCCTCTCTCCCAAATTTATCGTATAATAACATTGCAACATTTTACTACAAAATTTCTTGCCTTAAAGCAATTGTTTGTTTGCGGTTACAAAATTAGTTTTACATCATCTATTCGCCTGAGGCATACATCTTCAACAAATCCAATCTTTATCCAACACGTTGTTTTATGAAAAGATCACTACCGTTTCTCTTATCGAAATTAAAATCACTGTCAGTTTACTCATGCGTTATTGCAGGGTTAGGATTTGCGGGCTGCCAAGAATTAGCCCCATCTGCTGAGAATGGCACGTCCGATCTGTCAATACCAACGGATAAAACAATAATTCGAAACGATATAAGTTCTCTGAGAACTGCAGATTCGAGTAACGAGGTAGATAAGCTGATGTCAAAATTTGCAAAGGTTCTAGCAAAGTCATTGCAAAGCGAGAAGTTCAGAGGATTTCTAAAATCGGAGGCTTCAAAAAAGTTTGATGGAGATTTTGATATTCTATTTTCAAAGAGCAAGGACGTTATCATAGACAGATATAGTTTATCCGATTTACTTATAAAAAGCGGTGAGCTAAATTCTGATGAACTGGAAGCTCTAATGCGAATAAATAAAAAGCTAAACATCTCAATTCCAGTTAACATAGAGAAGTGGGATACAAAAAGTGAAGCACCAATTGTCATTTACATCCCTTCTACTTATGTTGAAAATAAAACAGAATTTTTCTCAGGCAACGATTATCTGGGGAACGACTATCGCGTTGATGCAATCAAAGAGCCTACTGTTCCAGTAATTGTGATTGGGAGAAATGAAAGAGCGGGTTATAACGACATTAAAAGTAAAGAGGTTAACGCACGTACGTCTGGAAACTATGAGAGAATCGAATATATCAAATGCCCAAATCTAAATGATATTGAAGGGTGGGCAAATGGCGCTCCGGAAATCAGGTTTGACGGCGTAATTTATAGTATTGCTGGCGGTACTGCAATGACAGCATGCAGTAATACTGAATACGTTCCGAGTAGGCATCATGCAAAAGACGGCTACACCTTAGCCGCTTGGACTGCCACCCAGAATTTGTTTAGATGGTATTTTAACTCAGGACATGGCCCTAATTACTACTTGCAAACATTTGAGGTGGATGACTCAGGTTCAACGCAGACAACAAATGTCGGTGTTACATATAACGGCATTACTTCATCTATCGGCCTATCATATAAGGAAGATGACAAGAAGATGAAGGGAGAACTGATTTATACAACTCATCCGTCACCGGCGACAATAGCTGATGGAAACATTCAATTCAGATTGGAAAATTAAGCCAGGAAGAAAGACCTAATGATGAGAGCACTTAAAATCACATTAATTCTTTTTCTGCATGTGCTTTTGTTATCCTGCGAAAATGATCGAGCAGATGTCAAAGCATCGGAAAAGAAACTCGAAGGAAGTTGGGAATTAGTCTCTCTGGACTATGTGGATTCTAACGGAAAAGCCCATACACGAGAGCCAAAAACCTTCGGTATGCCTGAACAAACTATTCTAAGTTTAGTTGAGTCCGATCGAACAGGTACTCTTTCGTTTGATGGAAAAACCCACGCTTTCACGTATCTCTATGGTAAAGAAAAATGTGAATTTACCTTTAATAAAAAAGGCCAGTTGAATGTCGAGGACCCGAATGTCGGGAAGGACTTTATCGGCCAAAATTTCATTTACACGTTTGTATTTTTATCCCCAAATCATAATCTGGTACAATTTCAGAGCGATCAACAATATTTTAAGGCTCGTAAGGAAACTGTGAGCAACGTTCGCTATGCTTTCCGCAAACTAACTTTATAAGTTAGATACCTGATATGCTATATATTTTTTGAATGAGTATACCGCTATTAAACGTTATGCTCATTTAAAAAAAATGAATAAATATAGCACTACGATCATTCTTTGCAACTATTACATTTATAATTTCATCGACCGAATACGGGATAGATTATAGGGACTAATATCGAGATAACTTGCAATATGTTGTATTTGAACCTGTTTACAAATATTAGGATAAGCCCTAACAAATTCATCATATCTTTCAGCTGCTGACAACATTCTCCAACTATACATTCTGTCATTATTTGCCTTCAACCTCTCATCAGCAATATTGCGTGCAACGATGTTTAGTTCTGGATAATCTATAAACAATTGTTTGTAATCAGCTTTAGATGTCCTAATGACCTCCATTGGAGTACATGATTCGATAAATTCAGTGCATGGAAGATCAAATAGAAAATTATCAATTGAAAGAACAAAATCACCAGGTTGAAAAAAGCGGCTAGTCCACTCCCTGGTATCAGATATATAATAATTCCTAGCTATTCCACTTACAACAAATAGTAAATGCTCTTGATTTACATTTGGCACTAATAATTTTTGCTTTGCCTTAACATGATATTTTTCAGTTTTCAACGTAATACTACCTACTAGATTTTCTGAAATTAAAATATGTCTTTTTAACTCTTTCAACAATTTATCCATAAATAAAGCACTTTAAGTGAGAGGATTACCAGTAAAGGACGATCGCGTGTTCCATATTAAAAACCCGAATAAATTTATTGCTTTATAGCAATAGCAATAGATTCCGGTTACATTTATTTTTGTACGATCTTCGAAGGTGCACCGTCAGTTAACGAGTGAAATATTATTAATTTAAATTTAAAAACAAACTTTATGAAAAGATTTCTAAAAGCTTCTGCATGTATTCCAGTGCTTCTATTGTCAACATTTTCCTGTCAAAATAAGCTTGAGCAATCGGATGTAAAGCCAGCGGCTCCTGTAGGAATTGAGAATGGCCGCCTATCATTTAAAACAATCGCAGATTTTAATAGCGAAGTAAATCAACTACACCAAAGTGGTCCCAAAGCAGACTATGTAACACTTATAAGTGAACGCATAGGTGGAAATAAAGAATTTTCCTCTCTAAGAAATAACAACGATGCCAGTAGCAAGGTTAACAGCGAAATTGCGTTAGATACCCTAATTCAGGATGAATTATTTGCCAGCTTGTTAAACGAAGAGGCCGAATTATCCGTAGACAATATTATTTATAAAGTTACGGAACAAGGCACGTATGCATGTAAATCGGAAAATTATGAAAGACTATTAGAAATTCTTAGTACAAATCCGAAGCATGGTAACAGTGACGTGGCAAACGACGAAGCTGGTGATTCGAAGCAAATCGATGATGGAATATTTTTCTTCGATTCATTTGCTTCACAAGGTGCAAGTAAGAAGGTGCATTTTGAGGTTGCCGAAACCTTTGAAACAACCAGCCCGGAAGAACAAAACGCTAGAGTAAGTTATAATTACCATCCCGCTAGTGTATACAACTCCTTTGAATCACATGCTTTTGGAAAAAAAACAATTGTAGGAAAATGGATTGAAAAAGCCTTAGGGAACAAAGAAGCCGTATATATAAACTTCCCAAACAGTGGCAATGAAAGAATGAAGTTGACTTTCTATGACACCAATTACCTGGTTTACAAATCCATAGGCTTGAAAGTCGAAACTCAGCATAAAACATGGATCGGCTGGAACGGCAGTTTACCTGTTGAAGAACTGAGGTTAGGATGGGATGCTATAAATTTTACAACAAAACTGCCTAACGCTCCGAGTACCGGTTTGCCGTCGGTTAGCTTTGGCAAGTTGCACTTGGGCTCCCTGGGTATTGATGTCGCGTCTTTTTCTGTTCTGGATGGACAAGTGGCAGACCCTGTGTCTAATGCAATTACAAGCGCCTTGAAAGGAGTCGTAAACGAAGCACTTTCAACAACAGTTTCAAAATTATACTCTTTAATTAAGTCGAATTTGGGCGGTCAGAACGCGTGGGAAAGAAGTGTAACCGCCGCATTCAGAATAATTTATCCAGATAAAGTAACAACCTTGCTTGGTCGGTATGAGGAAATCGAAAACAATACAGACAAAATTTCTCGTAAATTTGATTGGTCAACCCCAATTTTAGGATTTAGTAGTACCGGTGGAAACCTTACACCAATTTACAAAACAGGTACCACATACGATATCACTGAAGGATCTGTATATGCATGTGCAACGCGATTTGGTAACACGATTGGAATTCGTATTGTCAAAGATTAGAAGGGTTTTGCTCTTAGCCCTAGTAACTGTTGTCTTGCCCAATAATTTATTTGGGCAAGACAACTTGCCATTACTCCAAAAACAAAAAAAGATAAATTTTGAGCTGTTTGGTATTTCATACCGATCCGAAACTCCAATTAGAAATAAATTGTCTCATATATTTCATGGAGGTCTGCAATACTCTTTTGTCATTACCAGCGGAAATGTAATCGAAAAGTATTACTCATCTCTCGATGCAGTTGCTGCATCCGGTTTAAGGTACTATTTAAATCTGCATAGGAAAAATGAACAAAACAATGGTAATTTCTTTCAAGTAGATGCGGGCATAAAGTCAGGCTCGATTATTAGCAGAAATATGTATTATCCTGCGTATGTATATTTGAGACCCCATTGGGGAATCCAAATCGCCAGTGGAAAACGTGTCAGCTTTGAGCTGGGCGCTGGACTTACTATTGGAAGCAGCATAATTGAAAAATACAAGGGCGTTGCCGTGGCGCCAAACGCACAGTTTCGAGTGGGCTATTTATTTATGGATCGCAACGCAAACAAAAATGATTTTTAGGAGAAATATTATTATATTGCTTTTGTGCTCTCTGACTTTGAGCGAAGTTTCTTGTATTCGAGAATTGGGTATTACCTTCCCCTCAATAAACTCTAGGAAGAAGAAGAAGAAAATGGGTCCCACCTATGAATTCAGTTCTGCACTATTTAATTATCGCCAACAATATGGGTACTGGCCTAAAAGCGAACTAGACTTTTCTGCTTATAATTCCAAAGTCATTAAAGACTTACAATATAAGGGAATTGAGGAATGGAACTTTGGTAGGTTTTCCGACGATACTCTTTATATTAATTGGGTTCATGAACCTATTCAGGATGGAACTCATGTGGGAATTGTCCCAATCCCTGATAAAAAAATATATTTGATATCCAGGTATATTTTTTCAAAACGCGATGTATCAACGAAATTTTTCAACAAAAGAAAATTCATAAAAGAGAATGCGGAAAACATTTGAAATTTCCACACATAAAAAAACGGACCTTCGTCATCAATATCGTGCAGATCTAGATTAAATTAAATCCCTGTATTTCTTACGTCAGTGATTAGCTATTACATTATCTTTTTTTTGCTAAATAATATTTATAAAAAATATAATGCATTTCTATGAGTAGATATTTTCAGAGCATTGTTTTAAGTACGAATTGAAATAAAAACCTTAATTATTTTACAAAAACAAACCAGAATTTTATGAAAAAGAGTACGGCTATCGTAAGAATGATTTGCACAATGTGCATTGTTGCCTTTACTTTTATGGCTTGCAATAATGAGTTGGCCATCTCTCCGGATGAAAAAGAACAAGGGAGTACGCAATTAGTAGATGAAGTTATGGCATTGCCTCATAGGGTTGTTCCGTTGGGATATGCTAAGCTGAGTGGTGCAGAAAAAGTAGTTCTTTGGAATAAGCATATTGATAAGTATTTATCCAGCAACAAACTATCCAAAGATGTCATTGCACATATTGAGCTGCTTAGGAAATTTAATACTATTGAAATATTTGAAAATGCCAATGATCCTTTAATCAAGGAAAGAATAGCAAAATTCGAAAAAAGTTGGCTGGTCGAACCACTCGCCAATGGCACAATTCCACGTGAAGTTCTTTTTAGAGTAGGAACGCTTGCTGGCTTAGGAGTGGCCGAGGCTGACCTTGGATCGTTAAACAGCCGTGTCTCTGCAAAAGCTTCTGAAGGCGGCAGCGGCGGAGCGACCTGCGAATGCAGATATGACTTAGGTTGTCTTGGATGGGATAATACATGTGATAAAGGTAATTGTAGAGATGCTTATAATTCGAGCTGCGGTGTTTTTGGCACTTCAAACTGCACTGGGAAGTGCAGAGTGGCTTAGTATCTCTTTTCCTTCAATGAATCTTAGCGCAACTCCCTTAAAATAATATGGGAGTTGCATTTTATTTTGCCGACGAACATGAAAGGTAGTTATATACTTTGGATAGAGCTGATTTTCAAAATCTTTTTATTTACTATCTCCATCTTCATCCCTGGACAAATTAGAATTACTTATGGATGGCTTGCCAGCTTTATACTTTCAGGAGTCGTTTACTTTGCAATTGCGTTCTTTTATTTCGCAAGGCGAAATAGGACATATCTAGCTGCTTTCCTAGCGAGCATCCTATTCTTACCTCTTTTCACGTATTTCGATAACAGACAATTTTGGTATCCCTATCTGATGCCAACATATATGTTAATTAATTTCAGCTCCGTTGCGACCGCCTACTTCGCACATCAAAACAAAAATGTGATCTCATTGGCTTGGGCAATAGGTGTAGTTTCACTTATATTCATTTCTTACAATAATATTGAAACCTACCTATTTGAAAATACAATTAGTTCTGCTGATTACAGTGAATTAACGACCAATGGTAAGACGATTGAGCTGGACGGAGTTAATCCATTTCAGAATGAAGTATTAAATAATAAAATAGTGATAGTAGATTTTTGGTATACTACTTGTGCACCTTGCATCACTAAACTTAGTGCGTTTGACAGCCTTGCTAACAAATACGCTGATCATCAGGATGTTGTCTTTTTGTCAGTAGTAGATGGAAAGTTAGACTCAAAAGAGAAAGTCTCCGATTTTATGAAAAAACATAAAATAAGGACGAAAGTGCTTTATGATTCCTCGGGTATATTTATAAGCCAATTTGCGCTTAGAGCTAACGGTTACCCGCTGGAATTACGGATTAACAAATCCTCCCAAATATGGGAGGTCATCAATGGATACACAAACAATGCTCCAAAATATGTTAGTCAAGGTATCCAATCAATTAATACGGAACTAAAAAAAAATAGGTTATAAAATGAATTCAAGAGCAATAATATGTCTGGCAATGTTAGCGGCTTCTGCATGCAGTAAGCCCAAACCTGCCCAGATAAGCTTTCAGAAGAAAGAAGATATTTTTACTGTGGCGAAGGGAAAGCAACATGTGTCAACATTCAAGTTTGAAAATACAGGGCAAGACACTTTACGACTTATAGGTGTGGATGCTACTTGTGGCTGTACGACGGTAGACTTTGATAGCTTGGGCATCGCGCCAGGATCCACGAGTGAAATTAAAGTAACCTATGACTCTAACATTGACACTACAAGTGAAGTGCAAAAAATTGTATTAGTTGAATCTAATACAATCCCAAAGCTCACCACTTTGTATTTGATGGGCAAGATAAAATAGAACGATGCCGCAAAAACGGAATAGTGGTTCGCATAATTTATTGGTCGAAGGTAAAAGCTCAAAATGGTCAAAACTTGGGCAACATTGCTTTCTAATATTCTTTAACTCAGTGTTACTTGGCACCGTATTTGTCGTGGCCCAGGAAACTGAAACTTCTCTGACAGATTATAAAAGCTATTCGGTATCCATCGCTGCAACGATCGTAACCCTTTGGGCTACAGTATCCTTCCTAACCGACAAGTCGGCGGTTAAGATTTCGCCTCAGGACACGTTGGTTTGTCTTTATCTTTGCTTCCTGGGTATAAGGATCGCCTTTACCGAAAATTTCAATTTTGACTATGGTTGGCTAGTTTGTGTATGGGCGGCATATATTGCTATCAGACATCTTTCATCTAAAACATCTATTATTGATGTGCCACTTGTATGTGGCATTCTGCTGATTTCCATGTTTTGTGAAAGTTTCTGGGTATTAAGCCAGGTTATGGGAAGAACGCCCAGCTTGAATGATAACTTTCCTGCAACAGGGACCTTTCACAACCCCGGCCCAATGGGTATCTACCTAAGCAGTTTCCTACCAATAGTTATTGCTATGGGAAGCCAGAACGTATTCTCAAATTTGACGCGGTATATCCGGTTAGCCTCTTTGCTGGTTGCGAGCCTTATGTTTGTTGCCATCATAGTTTCACAATCGCGATCTGCCTGGATGGGACTGGGCATCTCAGCACTTATCGCCCTGCTCTCAAACCGGCATCGTCTCTACCAGTTAATAATTCACTTGACCGGGCGCACTCGGGCTAAAATACTCGTTTGCAGCGCAGTCGTGTCAGTGCTGGTTCTGCTTTATTTGGTATTGCAGTTAAAGAAGGAATCTGCATTTGGACGTGTGCTAGTGTGGAAGACAGGATGTAGTATGAGCCTAGATAAACCTGTTTTTGGACTGGGCATTGGTAAGGTTTCTGACTTCTACCTTCGATATCAGATGAAGTACTTTGAAAATAATAGGCTAAATTCCGCAGAAGCAACATTTGCCGATAAAGTCGATTCACTCTTCAACGGGGCGCTACAAACTATGGCCGAGCAGGGAATTGTTGGCCTTTCACTTTGGACAGGAATTTTTCTGTTGGCCTTATGGCCCCTCATCCGTAGCTTGCAAGCGGGAGACGGATCCCTAGCTCTATCCGATCCAATATGCATTCTTTCCCATTCTGTAGTCATTATTCTCGTTGCCAGCAATTTTTCGTACGCATTTGAAACACCAAATATCGTGTTGGCCCTAGTGGCATTTATTGCGGTATTAACCACAATGCGCAAGGATCTCCAGTTCATCAGTGTTAAGAGCCGAAATGTAGGTTTTCTGATGACCTTTATCGGCCTTTTTTTAGGGTATATATCAACAAAGGTTGTCGACCAATATGTTATTAAAAGAGAGGTGCAAAGGATCAGCTACATAAACACATCTAATAGAGCGAAGATACATCTCTTAGATTCACTAGATCGCATCTATCCTTTGGAAAGAGCAATTCTCGCTTCCCTTGGTAAATTTCAATCGCTCGATGGCAAATATGACGAAAGCATACAAACACTAAACAAAGCTCATGTACTTAGGTATGATCCGTTTACTTCGTCGACGCTTGGAATCAACCATCAGCACCTGGGTCAGTTTGATATCGCCGAGAAACACATAAATAATAGCCTACGGATGATCCCGAACAGAATGTACCCTAGATATCTACTTGCAAAACTGTACCTAGCGAAAGGTGATTTTGAGAAAACTGACAGTATGGCTAAAGATATACTTCAAATGCCTATAAAAATAGAATCAGAGGCAACAAGGCAAATGAAATTAGAAGCCAAGTTTTTGCTTGCAGACAAGCAAATAAAAAGAGAATGAGTACTATTCGAATCATCTTTCCAAAATGGCTTTATTCTTCCTATATGATTTAGAGTGAAAAATCTGCTAAAACTAGTTGTCTTCTTATATTATATAGCGAATTTGTGATCAACTACGAATTGGCAGATATCCATATGTTGCCAACTCAACTTGGGATCTTACTGGTAATGTTGCACCATTAGCCAAAACGTAGTTCCTCTGTGTCACGTCCCATACATCAGTATAATAATGGTCTGTTATGAGGATAGCCTTAGTAGTTAATTGAGATACGATAATGTTTTTAATAATCTCGTGGAAAAGCGGATCTATCATTGAGAACGGCTCATCTAGCATTAAGAAAGGGTGATCCATATTGGCTATTAAAAGAAATTCCAAGTATTTTAATGTACCAAGAGATAGTGATCCAACTTTCTGGTTTTCAAATAATGCTACGCCTGGCGCATAAAAAATGTGATTTTGTGTTTCTCCATCCGAAAAAATCATTTGAATAAGATTCCTAACTTTCATATCAAGGGGCAAAAAGCTCACCTGTGGGAGATAGGCTATCAATTTACGAGAGATATTCGCTCGTGGGTGGAATTGAGTATTATCAAGGAAGACTGAGCTTGCCGTGGCTTTTATCGTTCCAAACAGAACCTTCATGAGTGTGGATTTACCACAACCATTTCTACCGAATATCCCAACTGTTTCACCTGTTTGCAAATGAATATTAACATTTGTCAAGATTGGCCTACTTCCAAAATGCTTTTCAATCTGCTTCACTTCTAGTTTCATACTAAACCGCTAACATAACTCCCAATAAGACAGATACCCCAATATTTACTATCCATGATGTCAGTACCAAACGCATTTTGGTTATACCCATGTTATAATATAAGTAGTATTCAGTTCCGTGAAAAAACGAGTATGCCATCAAGCTTAAGATCATTCCGCCGGTAGGAAACAACAAAATGCCTCCAAACGGGCCAGCTACAAATGCTGTTAAAACAGAAATGGCAAGATTAAATTTTGTCAGGTCAATGTAATATTTCCAGAAAGCCCAAGTCATAAGTCTTAATCACATCAATACCCACAATTTGTTGACTACTGCCCAAAAATTGCTCATGAAGTTTGCATTCACAAGACACGCGCAAATGCAAATTTATATTTCCATCTATTCCTCATTACCTATGCTAATATAAAACAACGTTAAAATGCTTGAGTGATCAGCGGTCTATACGCTGCAACGAGGCGTACCAGTCAATTACATTCAAAAGAAAAATACAACAGCATAATTGAAATCGCTTGTTCCGTGTTCAAAAGGATCACCAGATTATCAAGAGTAGACAACCATTACGTTACATCCAAATAATCTGACCTTTGTCTATTACAAAGATACGTTCATCTTCCCCCTCATCAAGATTTCTTAGCCATAAAAGTGCTCCCGAAGGTATGTTGTTAAAACTCACATTTGCATCATTGGCATATTTTATCCCTAATGAAAGCCAATTATCATTTTTCCAATATAATAACTCATATCTCATACCACCGTAAATCCCATTCTTATCGTTCCTTGCACAGTACTTAATATCAGCAATGGATACGTCCCCATTGAGCTTCATCCCAACCCATAAGGAGTCTTTTGATGCTTTATTAGCTATTACATCGGATCTTTGAAAATTGATCGCGCGCTCGTATTGGACAACTTTCACATGGCTTAAAAGATCCTCATCAAAAATTTGCTTGATATTCTCTGTTGTTACCCCTTCCGAACTTATATATGTTCCTTCTATTTTTTTGAATTCGGAATCATAAAAACCTAGATAGGCAGGCCCACTCTTAAACGCATAGTTAACGGTAGGAAAAACGTATCTTACATATTTTGCCTTGCGAGGTGAGATTTTAACACTTTCAACTTGCAACCCAGGTTGGTCTTTTATAGTGAATATATCGGTGGCATTTTTAAAATCAATATTATCTGATATTTGGAATCTACCGCCAATCATGTCTTTGCATCTCGGGTCATACACTCTTGGAAACAATATAGGATACTTACGGTCAAATTTATACGAGATCTTCTTTTCTTGTGGTTGTATATATTTTATACTCCCGGCCATGTTCACCATAATAGGGTTACCTACTGGGCTGACCTGTCCATTTCTAATTACGGCAGGAAGGTACGCCATTTCCCTCCCCATATTCATAAACGCGATGTGATTTCCTACCCTTTTACCCTTGGTGAGCGGCACCCAACTCTTCTTGTCAAAAACGCATAGAAATACCTCAGAATTCATTAATGAATCAGATACATCAACTGCAATATTAATTACCGGCAACAAATTGCTTGTAATATCCTGAGTTGTTCGCTCTTGGTATAATTTAGCATCAACTGAATCGAGTTCTGTAAAGAATTTTGTAAGATATACTTTTGGCGCGCGACTGTCTAAGTAAAATTCCTCCGGATTCAGATAACCGGTTGAAAAAGAGTGCCATTTGCCTGCGGCATCTAAAACAGCGTTGAATTCGTGGCTTCCGGACCGAATGCCCCAGTGAGGTATGGTACTTGCAGCCGCAGCAATACCCAATGTTCGGAGGATAGAAATCCCCAGGGCTGTTTGGTCATAGCAACTTGACCAGATTTTTCCTTTAAACAAATTTAAGACCTTAATGCCACCAGGAGCAACTTGTACTATTCTTTCATCATATATTGTGTTTTGTATCCATTTATTTACGAACCCACATACCTTTATTGGATCATTTATATTCTTTAAGGAATCTCGAACCCATTTCAATTCCTCATACATATATGGTCGCCAGGCATCCAACGGTTCACTTCCAATACGATAAGGTAAGATATATTTACAAAATTCATCAAAGGTGTAGCCTTTGGACCAAGGATTCTCCCAAGCCATAAATGCATACTCAATATTATCAATTAAATAATCTGCCTTTACTTCCTGGATGTCATGTTTCGTTTCAAATCCGTCGTTCTCTATTTCTCCAGTATTGGAAAAATAACCTCCCCATACCCTCTCAAAATTTTCTTTCCTTATAGCTCTGTTTGTCAATGAATCATTCGTTAGCAAGAGAGATTGGTCAAGAACTAAAATGGAGTCGCAAATTGAATCATAGGCATTGGCGTGTTTTGATATAATGAAGGAGTGATAAGGCAAATTTTTTATTAAGAACACAGCTGCCTTGTACTTTAAACTATCTCCAGGTAACGAATAATAATTTAGCACTTTCTCTAGCTCACTCTTATTTTTACCCGCAATTTCCAACACCTGCGCCAACTTATTATCCTCAACAGAACAGGCTTGTGTTAACAAAATCCCTAAGATGGCTTGAATGACTTTCTTCATTAATGCTGAGTGCTTTAGTTAAAACATAATAAAAAGAAGTCCCTCCTTACAGGTTATAGAGGTGGAACTCAGGGTTCTGGAGCAATGATTCTTATTGCTGGTTTCCCGGACGCCCAGACACGGAAAATTGCATCGACTACAAATAAACTAAGCTTCCAGAAATTCACAAAATCGTGTGTTGCTTTTGGAGTGCTACACCCTGCTTTTTCCAGAGGTCGTTCTCTACCTGAAATTAGTCAGTCCACTAAAAAAGGTTGTCAACGTCGACAGGTTTCTGTTCCTTAGGGGATAAGCAACTCGTAAGGTATCACTATATTCGATGCTACCGAAACCCACATCTTTATCATAAGGGGGTATATTCAGGGGTATAAATGAAATCCATATCAAGAAAGTATTTAAAAAACATCCGTTTACGGCTATAATATCCTTCCCTTCGCCATATCCCTCATCCGTCGAGTTTTGCGTCATAGTATAACAAATTTATTGGCTCGACCATCAAGGTATGAGTATAAGGTATTCCCTAGGCGTTCAAGGTAAATTTTATACACATTGATCCCCGTGATAAAATGCAATAGCAAGAGAACCGTAAACTAAATATTTTTAAACGAAATATAACTTTACAAATATTTAATTTAACATTAACTCAGATACCTTAAATTTACATGCACTTAACCCTACTCTATCATGGACAAACTTTGGCAGCTAATTCCACAGATTACCTCACCACTCGCCGCAATATCATTTGTCGTCTATCTCATTTATCTTATTAGACGGGCTATAGAAAAAAGGAAAAGTGCTACCCTAACTGTCGGTGACGATGCCTCCAAAGCACAAGCAGCCAAGGTAATTCTACGAGACATTCCAGACGTTGAGCTTCCGCCAATTGAAAAACCTAAGGATGCCCTCGAACTAGCCAAGGAGATAATTGCCGGAAAAATGGCACGTTATCATAAAACAATGAACTCGGCACTTTTAGTTGTGGCGATATGCGCAATAACCTTCTTGCTTGCAAAGCTGATTGGTGATGAAAAAAATCCTGTTAAAATCACGACTAGTAAAAGCTGGGCTGAAAACATGGCCGTTAAAAAAGAATTGCCCTACCCGATTCTCTCGATTGTATGCCACATAACATTAAGCAATGTTAAGGTAGATAGTAATACCATCAGACGTGCCTCTTTTAGATACCACTACGTACTTAAAGCTACTAGAAACATCGAAGACAGCGAAAAGATATTTCAGGAACAATTTGTTTCAAACGAAGGAAACATCACGCCATGGGCCGGTTCTGAACTTCAAGAGATTGAAAGCATAAAAGACGGGCGATATTGGGTTAAGTTTAACGCGAAACAAGGAGATATCTTTACCGTAACGACCGGAGCAAACTATACTTATAAGCCACCATTTTCCAACACCGGCACAAGCTGCTTTGACGGTTTAGAACTAAGCAGCGATGAGTGGTTAACTTGTTATCCAAACAGTATCGACTATATCGATAACTTAACTTTCATTGTTGAAGGTATAGATGCCGAAATCGGCCGAGCCAATGGAAATTCAATGCTAAGAAAGGGAGAGAAGGGTGTTGTCACTTCCCAAGACGGTGCAACCTGCCGAGTATATCAGTCAGACAAGGCATGCAAGATAATCGCAAAGTGGCAAAAGATCGCTCCGGGGGAATGTGTCGGACTTAAAATCAAATGGCCTCCTACCACATAATGGCGAAAGAAATCGCAATCGATACAAAAACTCTCCCGACAAGGAGCTGGCCTATTGGATATTACTGTAATCTGAGTGATGCGCAAATTCGGGAAAGTCTACTGTGTCATTTCAGGAGTGCAGTATCATTTTGGCGGAATCCTCTCTGAAGTAGAAAAAGTCTTGTACTTATCTAATACAAGCCGGAATGGTCGCCCTCCCAGCACTCAATCATCATAATCTACTGCAGATCAGCTTCAATTACTACTTCTCCAAACCACCCTCGATACTTCTATAAATTCAATTCCGCATAAGTAAATGGTTTTTACAAACCGGCATGCAAGCCAAAGCCATCAGCGAGAACGTTCTGTTCGACAAGCGCAAACATTGATTGCTTTAACCTGTCTACCTGATCGCTCCTTAAATGCTACCAGCACTGCATTTCCTTCAAGAGACAAAGTGATGTTGTCCGCGCTGCTACCCGTATCCGGACACCTCTCTCTCATTTCTCACCGTACTGCTTTCTAAACGAACTCCACTAGGCAAATCCAAACTAAATGCTGGTTTAAGGTCGTATTCAGGCGTGCATATCACCCCTGATTCACAACAGCGCTATCAGTGGCCGTATCCAAGCATATCACTAAAGTCCCGGTCAATACCTAACAATTTATTCCTGAATTTATGCAAGGATGATATCGCAAGAGCTAAAAAAAACTTTTCAAAATGCTTGGGATTCGGTTGCATTTTAAGTAGGTTGGCAAAGAATGTGTTACGCAACACACACATAATCCATAAACTTCCTCTATCAAAAAAACTACGAAAAAATGTCAGTGAAACTGCCTTGCCGGTTAGAAATCCTATCGTCACCGGAAAACGTTAGCTAGAAGATTTTTTGACTTTACCCGCTCGCATGGTACGCAATCCGCATACCATCGGTATTCTGCACGCTATATTCAGTTACGTATACACCGACTTCAAAGCATAGTTATGAATGCCAAAGATCCGAATCAGAACGAAAATCCTCTCTTAAAAAATTCGTTGAAGGTCATAAGCCAATACCACGGTGCCGACTATGTATATTTTGTGGCTATTAAGAGTTATCTGGGAACTTTCCCCGTCATCTTTTATGAAAAATCACTCAACGAACTATCCATAGATATTGAAGGCGTAAATCTCTCACAAGTATCTGCTTTCCCAAACAATGGAGAACTCGTCTTCATCAGGAAACTGATTAATATCAGTCCAACTAGAAAATTAAAATTCTATGGTGACAAGCCATCTCCTTTCGCCATTGACGCATTTTTCACCTCTAATCTCTTCGCAACAAAAAAGGGTTGGATCGATGTAAGATCTACTCAATATGCCGCGGTCAAAATCAACAAATATTTAAATGGGGTCCTGTGCCTTGGAAGTAAAAATGAGGGCTTCAAGTTCTTAGCAGAGCTACAATCAGATTATTTTCATTCTTTACCTGGATACATATTTTCAGTCACCGACAGCCTTCTAAAAGGTATTGAAAATCTTTCGATGTATTCTCAGAAAAGTCGCAAAGTTGATCTTAGCACCCAATTATATAATAGAGCGCTATTTGAGGCGAGCAACGAAAACTCAGAAGATCCCAATTACGCTAGTGAACTAGCCAAAAAGGCGACCGAATTGTTGCAGGCGGATAGAACACACGTTTTTGTAAAAAATAATGATGAGCTACAACTTGTAGGAAGAGACAAAAAACTGCATTCTAATCCGGCATTTTTCTTAAAAGATCAAGAAAATGCAGGCAACCAGACGTGGATGCTCATTAGAAACGCAGAAAAATTAATTAAAAATAATTCGAAGCGATCCAAGTATGTTCTCAGCGAGTCGAATTGTATCTCTACTGTTTATGATTTACAAAATGAGCGAACTGGATTTGCAAACCGAGATCTTGCTATCCAGGAGGGCTTACACAGCATGTTGACGGTTTTACTTTATGATCAGGATGAAAACAAAGTTCTGGGAGTAATGAATATTTTTTCTCAGTGGGAAGAGCCAATGTTCGACTATCGTATTAATGAATTGATGAGCCTGGCAAAGATTGCCACTAAGCAACTGCAAAAACTGAGCGGACGCCGAATGATCACAGAGCTAGAGTCCAGTCTTTTAGACAAGGGACTAATCGCAAATGGGGAAGTACCGGCAAGCATCAAAAGCACACAAGTAAAAGAAGGAATTGAAAATCTCAAACAACTGATAAAACTATATGGGAAGGGATATGTAGAACATAAGGAAAAAAAGGTGTCTGTCGAAGAGTTCGAGCAAGCCCTCCTTTTTAGGCAAAATTGTGATTCACTCCACCTAGACAGCCTAATTTTAAACGACGTAAATTTTTTTAGTGATACCCAATGGTTCCTAAACAACAAGATGAACATAATTCTTGGTAACAATGGGTATGGAAAAAGTTACTTGTTGCGAACTATTGTGTCCTTGCTCCAAAATAAGGTAGAAAACCTCAGGCAATTTTTCTCTGATCAGCCTGACGATGTAGAGTCTTTCATCCAACTTAATCTAATAAAAGAGCCACATAGGCAAAAACCAGAAATTTCATCAATCTATTTCAACGAAGCCGATTTTCGAAAGGAAGATGGAATTGGTAAAGGTGTATTTCCGGTCTTGGCTATCCCTGATGTTCGATCTGTGAGACAATCCGGTTCTATCGGAGGAATATTTGGGCACCTAAACGGAGATCTCAAGCGAATAGGGGCTGCTGCATTCTTAAACCGGCAGCCATTCGAAAATTTTATTGAAGAATTTCTAAACGACTTGTGCCTTACTTATTTTGAATCATACACTGGTCTTTTAAAAAAAGAGTTCGCCAGGGCCGACGATTCACCTCCAATACATGCAGCAACACACACAAAAGAGAACCTGTTGGCCAAGGCATTTCATCATCCCAAATTGGACTTTCTAAAAAAAGTCATGCATGACTTGACAGGAGATGAAAGCTTCTCCTTTGTATCCATTGAGCACCTGGTCAATAGTTCAGGATACCGCTTCTTGGTGAAAACCAGCGAGTCAAACAGTCCGGTCCCCATCCAGCAGTTATCGCAGGGATCCATGTCGATACTGGCTATTTTTGGTATCATTTTCCGTTTCTTGGATGCATTGTATCCGCGGTATGCTACAAAAAAAGGCAGAACAGTGAGAATAAGTTCAAGCGCAGCTGACATGAAATGTTGGAGAGCTGTTGTCTTTATCGATGAGATTGATGCGCATCTACATCCTAGCTGGCAGCAGAAAATCCTGTTCTTATTACAAGAATATTTTCCCGAAGTTCAGTTTATTGTTACTGCACACAGCCCACTTGTCGTTGCCGGCGCTAGGGCCGGGCAAGTTTCAGTACTAAGAAATGAAGATGGGAAATATGCTTTAAGAAACAGCTACCGAGACTATATCGGGGTGGAAACAATTGACATCTACCGGACGCTTTTTGAAATTGAAGATCATGATCTGAATTATCTAAAATATGTCGCAACAATTCCAACCATACGTAAAAAGGAGAAGCGACTAGAGGAGCTTACCAAGCAAACAGCAGGCAACCTAAGCAAAGAACAGGAGCTTGAACTAACAGAGTTGCGCGAGGAACTGGAGCAAGTTAAAAGATTTGTAGAAAAATTCAAGATAATCTGAATCATGCGAAAGACACTACCCTCAGAAAAGAAAAATGCATTGTTTGCTATTTTTTCAAAATTCCCTAATCCGGAAAAGTTATTGGATGAGCTTGCTATTTTCGATGATAAGTTCGGCGATATTCCAAAATTCGAATATGAGCCATTTGAAGACCTTATGGAGTGTTATAAAATCTTCCATAAATACAAATTCAATAACGATGATGAGCACATTCAGTTATTCAACATACTCAGCTTTGTAAGCAATCAATACTTTGCCCTAAAAAATTGCTCTTTTCAACGGCGCAATATTGAAAGCGTGCAACTGGTCGACGAACTAGTCGAAAGCTGCCGAAAAAAAAATCTATGGAGTGAGACAACTGTTGAAAAGTACTTTCTGGGGATGGAGCTGGCGCGGAATTGGCGAATGTTCTTTGTGTCCTATACAAAGAAGAATGTTAGGGCGACAAACAACAAATTTTTCAATATAACAAGAAGAAGAAAAAGCGGAGAACACCAGTTGGCAACCTATATTGTCGAAAGGCTTGGTACAGAATTAGGCTGGGACCTAAATGACCAGAGAGATTACTTCTATGACAAATCTAGCATTCAAACCGGAGCGCATTGGGAAAGGCTATGCAAGGAAAAGGTGGAAACTTCCTTTACTTTGATTCAGCTAGTAGAACAAGCGATCTTTAACAAGGAACCCGTGTCAGAAAACTACGCATACAGAGAATTCTTTGACTTCATGGAGGTCCGTAAACCTTATCTAGAAATCGATAACTCTCGATGCGCATTTATCTTGCTGGACGTGAGCAACAAGGAATTGGAAACTGAGGTTGTACCCGAATACCAGAGTTGGAAGAAATTTATCAGGCAAACACATCAACCCTGGCAACCTCTAATCAACATAAAACCCCGCGAAATGGAGACGGAAGTAATCCCAGCTTTGAAAAAGCATATCATCAGCAATGCCAATAAAGTGGTCAACAAATACCTAAGCCTAATTAAGGAAAATTTTGACCTTAACTGATTACAACAAAGACTGGGCGACTACGGCAGCCAACAACAAAAGAGTGGTTACAATCAATGTGAGGTCTTCTCTTCTGGCGCCTTTCAATACTATCTGTCCCGTATAGACCAGAAAGACAAGTAGAATAGCCTTATCAATGCCATATGTGGTGAAAGATATGATTGCTGCTGCCACTGATACTGCTAGGTCAAATCTCGTAAAATTTCTGTGAACCTTATCAAACAAGGCATCATACGGTATAAGAAGGCATCCCACGTAAACAAGAATACCGGAGGTCACTTCGACTGGAATTGCTCCCACAAGCGGGATTATGGCAAGACTTAGAAGCATAAAACCCGCAGTAACTATCGCGGTCATCCCAGTACGCCCTCCGGCTAAGATACCAACAGCACTAGATACAAAAACTGCGAGACTGGAAGCTCCAAGAATACCTCCTATAATATTTCCTATTCCATCAACATAAAGGGCCCGGCCAATGTTCTTTTCTTCCAACTCTCGCGCCTTGTTGTCCATAGCGGCAAAAAGTCCGATATATTTGCCCACTCCTCCAAAGAAATCAATAATAAAAAATACGAGCATAGAAAGTAGAAAACGCTCATCCAGCAAAGTGCTAAAGTCCAGGTTTCCAATTGACGAAAACATATCACTGGAAAACTCGGCCTTAGAGTTGGCCTTAATCCCAAAGTACGAAGCAACAATGGAAGCTACGACAATTCCAATTATCGGTGCACCAGAAAACCGAATACGCTTTATTCGGAACAAAAGCGTTGTTAACAGACCAACAAGCAACACAATTGTGTTTGGAATGGAGAAGCTGAATTTCGAAAAGTCAAGAAAGCCTTCACTATAGGCAAATAATTTAGCCTGAGTCAGGCCATTTGCAATCAGAAACCCACTCAAAGCAAACAACACACCACTTCGAAGTCCCGGAGAAATTGATTCTATCAGCTTGCCACGAACTGACAGGTAAGTCATCACGATGCTAAGCAGGCCTGATAGCACTACTGCCGAAAGTGCTGCCTGCCAGGAAAGACCCAGTTTTATGCATACGTACGAGACAAAGAAGGTCGTGATAGAGGGAGCAGGTGCAACCGCAAAAGGCAATCTAGCCCAAAAGCCCATCAACAAAGTCGACAGCGCAGCAGAGATCACCGTAGCAAAAAATGCAGCACTGATATTGATACCCGTTTTTGACAGTAGAATCGGGTTTAATAAGAATATGTATGATAGCGTCAGAAAAGTAGACAATCCAGCGATAAATTCTGTCCGAAAAGTAGCTTTCGAAACGATTTTCGGTTGATGGGTCTCATTAGTGATCATGGGAATTCTGCTCTGATGGTGATGATATTCTAGATCCAGGTATACTCTTTTTTTGTGGTCATAAACAGATGCCAGTCAATATTTTCTTGAGTCATGTTATCGTATATCTCGCCCAGTTTACTTTCCAGCACAAGTGGGTCCTCAACTGTTGATATCTCTTCACTTGATTTTTCAAAAAATACTTTCATGTACTCGGATTGTTTCATCATACGTTCCCAATCTTTGATAAATTTTATTGCCTCCAGCCTGGCGACAATTGCTGGGACAAATAACTTCAAAAACACCGCCACAGTAAGAAGAGAATGAATAGGAGCGAAAGTCCAATGCTGCCATTCAGCAATCTCTAAACCTACATGAAAAATAATAGCTGCAATAAAAACTCCGAGTAACAGGCGCGTCCAAAAGTGGTGCCTTTTGACCTGTGATGCTAGGTTTGCTGCTCGTTTTTCATGGTAGTCTTTCTGAGCATCCAGCATTTGAAGTATTTCCGTCTTCTGTTGTTGGCAACGGCCAGTAAGTATACATAGCTGTCCTATTTTTCGAGATAGACTAATTGGAGAAGAATTCTCAATCGGTTCAGTAGGCCTATATATTACCCCCATGGTTCGCTTAGGAATCGGAATTTCACAACCAGAAAATAGGCCGTTTAGCCGTAGTCTTTCAGCTACGTATCTGCTACGCAAATAGTTTTCATGGAACGATTGGCTTTTCTCAACCTTGATTAACATCAAAATACGAAAAATAAAAATCAATTCAGCCACACCCGTTAGTGGCTTTATTACACCAGAAAGAGGAAAAGCAACCGAAATGGCTAACAAGAACGCCGCAGCCAAACCCAAATTAAAACATTGGTCCCATATCTTTTCATATTCGGATTGATTCGTAATCGCTTTCTCATCGTAAACAGAAAACAATAGTCCTTGAAAATCCTCACTTTCCGCCTCACCGGCAGAATTAAAGACGTTTTCATTTGAAAGGCCAGACAAGTACCGCCATTCTATCTTTGGGTTAGGAATAGTAGGGTTAATAACCAAAACATCCTTACCCTTTTTTTGTGCATATGCTACGATCTCCCCGGTCCCCCCACGACCTCTTGCCTCTTCCTCATCCCAAATCGCAATCAAAAACTGATTTTCATCTACGATCCTTCTGCCAACATTCTCATAGAGTTCGTCTCTTTCGGCCTGGTCAACAGATCCAATGACCTCAACCTGATCCGCCTTGTCCAGAAGTTTCTTGAATTGATCGACAGATTCGCCTGACTTAAAATCCTTAAGGTACTCATCCTTTTCGAACGGAAGAATTATACGCAGCCCCTTGCCAAACTCTTGGAGAACTATTTCAGCAAACAGCGTGTCGGCACCAGCCGCGATAGGGCTTGAAAATACCCTATTATCTATAGGCCCGTTTGAATATTCACAGAAAGAAATAATGTTAATGAGAGCGCTTTTAACCAGTGGCCGAACAACTTCGATTTGACTTGCTGATAGATTTATATGTCCAGTTATACCGACAGTAATTGAGGTATTGATAAAGGTCATAAATTATAAGGGTTGCTATAAAATCTCAAAGCTAGCTAGCCAGAGACTGCTCCTAGTTACATGAAGGCTTTTCAATGCACGTTTTCAATAAATGCGATAATATCGAAAGTCCAACGGCGACAATACCCAAAAACCATACACAACGATTGCCTTCTGGTAGATTTTATCACCCCTGACTGCTACTAATAGTGTGCAGAGCATTCCTGAATGTTTCAAACTCGTGCTAGAATCAGAAACAGGCATTTAAATATAGCTGATCTACCATTTATTCCCAGCAGATGCGCAATACTAAACAAAAAAATAATATCTTGATTAGTCCTGTGAATCCCTATGTATGACTGATTGGTATCTCAACCAACAAACAAAGCTCGTCAAAAGGAATTTTATGCTTAGACTATTAAAAAGCAACACCCATCAGTTTTACCTTAATGTCAAATTCGGCGCAAATTTCGCAGTCTGCTGCAACACGGCTAGCATACCATCCCAAATACCAACATTTCTATCTGCAAAATCATTTGCACCTTGCCAAGCAATTTCAAGTGCGTCGTCATCCAATCGTGAAAGCTTTTCGAGCTCTCTTTGAGCATGTATAACTTCGACGCCCTCAGACTCCTTAGACAATCCTTTATATACATCTATGTAATTGCCATGCGCCTCAAAGTAAGGATACACGGAATTTAAGAATTCATCTTCTGACACATATTTGTTCCTATGAGCATACATGATCTTGAACATGCTATCGATCATGCCGTCTGCAAGGGCCTCATGCGCAAACCCTACCCCTTGCAAATAACCTGTCTTCATTTTTGTCAGGACATCCAGCTGTGCTAAGCAATAACTGACAGTTTCTGGCAAGACCCCAAAATCCGACAATTGCTTTTCAGCAACTTTCTCCAAAGCTTCAATTTCTGCGAGCCCATGCGAGGCATTTTTATCAAATTCAATTCCAACAGATATTGCCATCCGGTAACAGCAGTCAATAATTTCGGACCTGTCTGTAAAATCCGCAAAGTCAAGTTCACTGTCAATCCCTGGAAAGGCCATCTCGATACGAATAAGTCTAATATATTTCCCACAAGCGTGCACTAGCCTTATCAGGGCCATTAGACACTTTAAATCCAGGGCCGCCAATTCAAACACAATTCGTCCATGATTATTAAGCGCGTTCATCATCAATACCGAGTGAACCTGATCCGGCTTCCCGCTCCCACCCTCTTCCGCACCTGTCATAACGCTATACGCAGTTCGAAGAGGATCTAAATCCAGAGCGGCTTGGATGCAGCACGCATGTATCTCGGGCAGACTTAACATCGTTCTTGCAGCAATGTTCACCGAAAATATCGAGTACATTTCCCTGCTTAGTGTATCATTTTTTGCTGCCGATTCGATTATCGCAAAAAGAGGGTGGTTGGCAGAACGATGATCCTTAACTAGGCTCACAAAACGCTCCAAGGTGTTGATAGGATTCTTCATTACAAATCAGTTTCGTAGACCCGCCTGTCACTCAAACGTAATGACCGAAGCTCTACCTTGCGTGTACGTAGTACACAAGCAATTAGTTCAACTGCGAAATGTTAATTTTGTTATTTCTGCGCGATTATGATTATTGTGATACTTTCTGTGTATTTAATGTCATGTTCTTGCCTTAGTACCAGGCACAAACCGGACGAGTACCCGACGGTTCGCGTTTAATGATTTCGCTCCCGGAGCTGGCTTGGTCGCTCCGTATCCCAAAATAGCAACCCTCTCAGAGAGTTTAACATTATTCCATTCACTTATTAATATAGACCTCGCTTCCTGAGCACGGTGTAATGACAGCGTCACGTTGTCTCCGTATTGGTAAGAATTTTTACCACAGGGAAAGAATGTTGATTGAGGAACACGGGTAGTGTCCGCATATCCTTCTATGGTAACAATCGCGCGGTTATAAGTAACCAGCAGCTCACTGATTTTAGCTGCATGCCGACGCAGCTGAATTTCCGCTTCCTTTGCAAGACATGGACTACCACTTGCAAAGTGAGCAGTATCCATCTCTAAAGTGCGCCTTTCTGGATAAATTTTGAAGATACTATTTGGATTTCTTTCATTTTTGGTTTCCTGGGCAATCCCTCTCAACATCACTTCAATGGCCTTTTCCTCCTTTCTCCTCTCGATCTCCTCCACCGAATTTCCCACACCCGATTCCTCTATTACCGCGGCTATGAGGAAAATAACAAGCACTCCGATCAGGGATGCCATAAAGTCAGACACGGAAATCCATTCCGATTCATGTTCTTTCATAACAATAAAATTTAGTTACGTCGCCTGCCAATAAGGCTGTTGACAGTCTGCAATTCGGTAAGAATATTTTCAATTTTACTTCTATGATATCCAATCATAATCTCCTCTATGTTGCTAAGGCTGGAATGAAGGGGGCCACTTTTGCCGAGATTATCATTCAATCGGGTCTGTAACTCACGAACTCCAATATTCATGGTAGTTATAACTGCCAAGTTGCTATTGATACTCTCTGTGAACCCCTCGTTAGTTTTTTCCAACAACGTCATTTTATTGTCTAACCTGCTAATAACAAACTCGAGGTCACTGGTGAGAACCTTCATTTGCTTCATTTGTTCGACGAGTGCCCCTAGAAGGGGCTCAAGTTTTGTAAATGCGCCCGTGATCATTTCGGTAGACTCTTGGTTAGAGGCTGACAACTCTTCCCGAACATACTGCAATGTCCCAGCAACAGAGGCAGCAAATCGATCGAAAGACTCGTTGATGCTGCTATTCAATGAATTGGTTGCCTGTGTAAACTCTCGAAAGGCTGTCGAAGTATTTTTGTCAAGATTATCCACAGTCACTTCGAACTGCTCGGCTGTTTCTGAAAATTTGTGTGCGGCACCTTCTAGAGCGGTTATCAACACTTTGGTTGTATTAGCAAAACCGTCGATTTGGATCCTCAGTCTCTCAATAACATTATCAAAGTGAACAAATGACCCCGCAATTTTCGAGAGGCTTTCCTTGGAATCATTAGCACTATCCAACAGATTACGTTGAAATTGTGTGTTCGCCTCAACTATCAGATCATTTCTTGCAGTTTTCCTAATCTCAATTTCATCTCTTGCAATTTTAATTTCCTGCAAGCTATCTATGATCAGCTTATGTAAAACATGTGCTGAGAAGTAGTAGTAAATCACGCGGAAAACTAAATTGCAAGCAATTCCCCAAATACTGATCTTGAACTTAGATCCTAGGTTTTCCAGCGTTGCGGTAATACTATCCCTGACGTTTGGGCTATCTGATCCCATGGCAAGCTTCAAATCGCCCAGCACATGCCCTAAGCTAAGAAATGTACCTGATAACCCCAGGATCAAAAAAATTCCCGGAAGTGCAGAAAAAAGAGCATCCTCAAAGGAGGACATTGTGTATTCCTTAATAGAGTAGTAGTTTTCGTGTTCGGTAGAAAAGCGCCCCCGAAACGAACCACGCAATCTTCTCTGCCATTGTGCTGGCATCCCAAATGTCAACACCACAACACTAATCACTAACAGGATCAAAAGGAAAGAAAAATAACCGTATTCCAATGGGTTGTCTGACGATGGCAATAGGTTCATGCCTAAGCTGGGGTTCAAAATTTTTGGAAATTTACCAATCAAAGCCGCGGTTACAATTCTACCTGGGGGCCACTCGTATAAAACGTCCTTCTTTCTCCCTCCGCAGCGAGACTAAAAGTTCGAATCAGTTCCCGCTCTTCAACGCTTGGCAAAATATTTCGCTTCCAACGTGTTATGATTTCACCCGCAGTTGTGCCTAGCTCAATTAGATAAGTTGGTAATTTGTACTGATATTTCATTACAAATAACATCGAACGCGATACACCAGCCATATCCTTGTTATCCAGATACTCTCTCCTCAACTGCTGTTCCTCCCATTTTAAGTCCCTCAACTCGTCTCTCTTTGTTCCGATTTCCTCGTCAAGCGCAA
Organism: Dyadobacter chenwenxiniae; assembly: GCF_022869785.1. Lineage (NCBI taxonomy): Bacteria > Pseudomonadati > Bacteroidota > Cytophagia > Cytophagales > Spirosomataceae > Dyadobacter > Dyadobacter chenwenxiniae. Next base: position 4,500,793 of record NZ_CP094997.1, read on the forward strand.
CTACATCGTCGAGGTTTCGTTCTTTTCGACTTTCAAGCTTTCCAATCTCTCGTTCAAGATTGTTAAACCTTAGAACTTGTGAATCAAGCTTGCTTTTTAGCTCACCCTCTTGACTTTTCCAGAAATTAACGAGGATCTCCGAACCAATCTCCAATAAGCCTTTTTTGTAGATTTGACTGATTTGTCTATCAAAATCTTCAATTGCCGCATTATCTCCATCAAACTCATTATCCAAAAATTTCCATATCGAACCAACGAACCGTGTGTTGATTGTCTGGGCCGAATCAAAATGTTGTCTTTTTAGAAGGTCTTCTAGAAACATCGATGATGCAGATAGTCTTGCAAAATCACGGAAATTTTGGCGCGCCGCGTTACTATGCGCTTCCTCCGCCCTTTCCAACAGCTCCTTGGCTATTTCAAAAATTTCTCCGGCGTAACGAACCTGCGTCCCATATTGTGCTTCGCTCTTTTGTTGAGAAGTAAAAATGTTGTTGAACCCATTTTTTATCTCCCTGGCGATCTCCGATACCTTCCGTATTGTCGTTTTGGCTACATCAGCCGTAACTTCAATAATAGTTTCAATATCCTTTCCAATCGACTTTAGTGCCCGTCTGGATGCATCCGCTATTCTTCCAGCAATCTGAACAGTTGTATCATAGATAAAATCGATTGTTTTTGCCGTAGTTTTAATAATGTAGCTACCAAGGTCAGATGCAGCCTTAGCAAATTTTTCGAAAAAACTCATAGAAAGGAAGGTTATTTTAAGTTAAACGTGTCTTTTATCTGTTCCAGCTCTTTGCTGGTACCTATTATCTTTTTCCCCCGCTTCATTTCAAACAGCGACTGGAGTAAAAAATTCTTTCTAATAACTGGCTGATTTTCGTCTTCTACTATCGCCATTGGAAATGTCAATTCGATTGCCAGAACGATGTCGGCACCCGTCATGCCTTCACTTAGTTCAACCAATTCGTCGATCCACTCATTTTTCGGATTCTCCAAAGGCAATGTTTCCAGTAAGAAATAATCCCATAAAGACTTACGGTGTTCAGCATCCGGTAGCTCAAATGGGACAATGTATGAAATCCTCCTAGTAAACGCTTTATCAATTGCTCCCACAAAATTGGTCGCAAATACACAAACTCCATTGAATCTTTCTAATTCTTTCAACATGGTAGAACGAGCCATGTTGATCTCTGCCTCAACCCCTTGTGAAATATCACTGAGCCGCTTCCCCAGCACAGTATCGGCTTCATCAAAAAAGATTAATGCATTCTGGTCACTTGCCTGATCGAATGCCTGCTGAATATTTTTACTAGTCTGAGACATAAAGCGACTGGTAAGATCGGACAGGTTTACATCCAGAAATTTCAGGCCCAGACTTTGAGCTAATCCTTCTGCCGTTCGAGTTTTCCCTGTTCCGGAGGCGCCATAGAACAACACCACAGTAGCGCGCCCGTAAGGACGGACCTTCTGAAAATTGTAGCGTACAAAAAACAAGTCGCCATATTTGAGCCTGATGCTGACTTCCTCAAGCTTTTTTTGAGTTGCCCTGTTGAGAATTACATCATCCAAACCAAAGCGGGGGTAAACTGCTTGAAAGGAAACCTTTTCCGTCAATTCCGGACTTCCAAGTACCGTCAAATTCGTGCTGACAGGCTCGGCTTTACTCTCTTTGAGCCGTAGAGTGATCTCGCGCCCTTGATACAAGCTCTGCAACTCCGAAAGCATTCGTGAGATAGTTTTAATTCTGTGTTTATCAAAATCTGTCAGGATTGCTCCACACCTAAGGCACTCCTTTAAATGCAAGCCAGCAATCAGAATTTCAGAATTAGATGGTGAACCATTTTCCGGAAAGAGCCGAGAGACCCGTATCTGGTCAACATCTACAACATGTTCAGCATAATGTTCGCAATTTTTAGGTTTCAAAAACTGATCAATTACAGATTTGTTCATAATAACACATGTATCTATTAACCGTGTGTACTTAAAGTATAACAAGCGGCCGATCGGACTAATCTGTCTGGGTCAGGGTCCTCAGATTTCCGAATAGGGATCCATCACGTTTCTTGTAGTGACGTACGCAAATCACAAATTGATAATGTTTTCAACAGCTTAAAACACTATTTAGTGTTTTCTAATCTCACTAGTTACATCATTGCAGCGACTGAACAAAACAAATAAAACCCTTTTTTCGAGGATTTGCTGGATGTGAGCAAAAGATAATATTTACACACGAGTATTATACGTTTCAGTTCAAGCATTTTGAACAGGATATTAATAGAGAAGCCCCAGCAATGCACAAATTTGAGAATGTGCTCAATGCTCTAATTTGCACCATGGGAACGGCGGCTTACCTCTGTTTTCTTTTCCCAGGCCAACCCAGACCAACCTTGAACCACAATTAATATCGCGACTACACGTGCAAAGCGATTTATATTGTATATCTGTGAAGCGAACAAATTTGGAAATCCACCAAGTAGATACCTTCGCCACGAAGGGGTCAACGTGGATCATTAATTGCAGTAGGCTCTCGTTCATCTTCTATCCCAAGGTTCTCCAGGAATAATCCCAGTTGCTTAAAAGCTCTTTGTTGCTGGGTAGCTAACTCAGCACGTTGATACGTCTCCATGATCTTATCTTCCGTTTTCTGATTCAGACATTTCTTGATGATATGAGGCAGAATGCCTAGCTCCTGCATCAAGGTTGCTGTTGTGCGCCGTAGATCGTGGATTACCCACTTTCCGTTAGGCAGAATCAAGGTACGATTATTAGCGACACGACCTTTGACACCGACGTCTTGTTGTCGATCAGTTACCTGTTTAGTTAAAACTTGGCGAGTTATTGGACCATTACTGGTACGATTTGGTACTAGCCATTCGGTAGTCCTGGTTTCGTGTAATTGCCGGAGCTGCTGCAATGCAAACTCAGATAGATATACGTGATGACTGTTCGTATTCTTCGAGTGCTCCGCTGGAATCACCAGAAGCTGTTTCTGAAAATCGAAGTGCGACCATTTAGCCCTCAGGATTTCATTGACACGGCAGCCCGTTGCCAGGAGCAACCAAATCAAATGTTGATATTCCGTGCGTAAACCCGAAGTAGGTAGGTTTTCATGAAGCAGTTTAAGTTCCGAAACTGTAAGGTACCGCTTCCGTGAGCGCTCCTTCCCGCCTACACGCTCTTTCGTCAAGCGGCGTGTAGGGTTCAACGTGATCAATTCTTCATCATCTGCATAGCCAAAGAACTGTTTTAGATCCGACAATAGGCGGTTAGCCATGCGCTTCGATTTCCGGGTTAATGGCCTGTCCAAGATGGCTTTCACATCCGCCCGAGTAACTTCCGCAATATGCTTGTTGCCAATTAATGGGAAAACGTCCTTTTCAAACGTGCGCTCGATCTCAGCACCGAGGTCCTTCCGGTTCTGCAATTCAGCTCGCTTCCACTCTGAAAATACCGTTTTAACCTTACTGCGTTGTTTTGCTTCCCAGTCGTTGAAGTCCTTAGCCTTGTCAACCTTCCGGATTGCAGCCTCATACAATGGATCTAGGCCCCGAGCCAATAGCTCCCTTTTCTCCGAAGCCAACCGCCTTGCCTCTCTCAGTGAAATTTCAGAAAGTGCTCCCAGCGATTGCTTACGTCGCTTGTTTGCCAGCGGAGAGGTATATCGGAATATCCATTGCTTCGCCCCATAACGGCGAATGAACAAGTAAAGCCCACCACCATCATTGAGCATCTGATCAGCTTTAGCTGGTTGAACACGTTCTACCTGCTGTACTGTCAATAGGTGCAGCTGAGCCTTAGGCATTCATTCCTCCTTGGTGAGCCAAAATGTGGACCAAGAATATTTCGATCCAGTTAGACCGGGTTATACCGTGTGGATCAAATTATACACTAAACAAATAATATCACTCAAGAAATTATATCGTATTAAACCCCATGAAATGATAGCTGGCACTGATGGCATGCAAGAGGTCACCGGTTCGAGACCGGTTAGCTCCACCAATGAAATCAATTGTTTACTTTTGTACAGCCTATCCCAAACATAAGAACTCTTCTATCGTGTACCATCCTGTGTACCGATATTTTTCTTTTTCAAGAGTGCCCCAAAAGCGTCTGCTCTTAGACCTCAAATATAGCATCCTCTTTGCTTCGCTATGCCTTCACCATTTGGTGCATAGATACAAGAAACAAATGTTCAGGTGCAAAACCTTGAAGGCATCCCCTGTGAAAAATTTCAGTCTTAGTTTCAACCAGATACCGAATAATAACTTATTTTTTTATTGAGGCTATAAGACATTATATTCATCAAATATCAAAACTACGTAGTATGAAAAAAATATACTCGCTCATCCTATTTGTTTCATGTTACACAACCTGCCTCGCGCAAGTCGAAGGTAAAGTCGAAATCACAAAAGCACAAGCAACGGCTTTGGGCAACGTAAAAAACAAGGGAATAAAATTTGGCGTTTCTTTAGGATTCAATCAAAGCTTTAAAAAACTTTTCGATGCCAGAATATCTCCCATTGATACAACCCTGGATCTCCAAAACACTTCCAATACATCATTTTTGCTATCATCTACCCTATCATTTCCTGTTCTGAAAGGCTACTTGGGAGGATCCTATTATCGTAAACTGGATGCAAATGGAATTCCCGTGGGCAACCCTTACTATGTCCCTCGGGGGCTTTCAATTATTGCTACCATTAATTTGGCAACATTCAATTCTGCGCTGGGAGGCGCTGGATTATTTAATCAAAAATTGGACGGTGGGTTGGGAATTGGGTATACCTTTGGCGATAATGTACAGATCGCTGCAACATATGAAATGCTGTCTTTTAGGCAACCAAGAGATTATCTCTTAAACTATGAAGGGAAAAAGATTATAGTAAACAGATCTCCCTTAACTTCACTACAGCCAGATAACAACGATTTTTTCGGAGATAAATATTATCCATCAGTCTCCTTAAAAGTAATTTATACTTTAACCTCTGAATAGGCAGCTGATGACACTATGTAATTCCCTGTGTCTCCAAAGTAGAGCTGGGTGACCTTGTAAGCCTTCGTGGATGTGCTGAAAGAATCGGTTGTGTTAAATTAAAATAACAACATAACAAAGTTCAACGACCAATGTAGTGCCGGAAGTTACATCGGGACAAGCAATGTTATCACCATGATTTTGCCAATCTACAAAATAACCGATCCATGAAATCTTTTACGCTCAATCATGTTCTGCTAGCACTTATCCTAATCATAAGTTGTACTGCATGTCAGAGGTTAAATCCATCTGGCACAACTACTGAGGCAAACTCAACAGTGAGAGAGTTGAGCCCTGACTTGAATCAACAAATTATGCTTCTCTCGCAGGAGCTAAGACTTCGACAAAAGTCAACAAGTATCGATAAATGGCTTAATATTGGATCAGAACTCACAGACACTGTATTCATTGCAACTGATACAGGCATCGTGGCACGGAAGGAAACCTTAAAAGTCAATTTTGAAGAAGCATTCAAAAAGTTCGAATTTGATACCCTAAGTTCGGTTTTATCAGCATTAATTGATCAACGTGATACCCTGCGTCTTCAATTTTTCGAAGATAATCGAAAAGAAATATGCGAGGAAGAAAATAAGGATAGATTAGAAAACTCAGGCAGGGTTGTAGCGATATTTGACCGATCAAGTATCTCAAGTGTTGGCAGTTCAAAGTCCGAGATTAAGACCAACGCTTTTATTTCGGTCGGAAGCTTGCCAATTTGTAATACTGAAACCTTTCTAGGCCAACCTAGCGGCGGCATTGGAACAGGCATAGCGATCAATAAATCTACGATAGTCACAGCAGCACATTGTATTGAAAAATTCTCGGACTCTGAAGCCGCTCAACGATTACGTTTCATTTTTGACTTCCGATGCATTAAGGACGGGAAAGTTATAATTGATAACAACCGAATATTTTCACTAAAGTCTATTATCAAACGAGAGAAAATACCCGGAACTAGGGACTATGCTTTACTACTTACAGATAGAGATCTCCCCGTTCCTGACAAACAAGTTCGCATGGCAAAAGTAATCCTACCCGGCGATAGTCTGTATGTGATTGGGCATCCGTTGGGTCTTCCTTTGAAAATTGCTGACGGTGCTACGGTGATAGATCGCAACGATCCTAATTTTTTGTCTGCGACACTCGACACTTATGCTGGAAACTCAGGCTCCCCAGTGTTTAATGCGAAAGACGAGCTTGTCGGCATACTCGCACGAGGCGGAATAGACATGAGGCAACCTGTCGGCAAGAACTGCGCAGAATCGATTGTATGTACCGCTATCACGAATGCGGGTGCGTGCCAGGGAGAGAAGATTTCCAGAGTGAGCCAATTTGTGTCATCGATACCGCTAAATAGTCATTAAATTCATGAAAAAAATATTGGCGCTCGTTTTTGTGGCCCTTGCTGCCGCATGTTCAGAAAATTTCCCTAATCCTCCTATAAAGGTTGAACTAGGACGGCCATTCATATTACAAAATACCGATAGAAATTCTATTCCCGAGGGTCACGAGGACGTCGCCGTCTTTCCAAGCGAAGAGAACCCTGAATTAACTTTCGAATTGAATGATGTCATTGATCTCCGATGCCCGAGATGTGATGTCGCATTGACTAGCTATGCGGTGACAATTTCAATTAATGGCAAAGAATATTTTCTGGGCGAAGTAAATAACGATGAAATAAAGCATCCAAATGGCAAAGTTATAAGCCGCGAGGTAATGTTGATGAACAAAACGCTTCTGCTGCAAAATGTCGAGCAGATAGCTAGCGATAAGTTTCAAAATGCAAATGTTAAACATAAAAAAGTGACACTCCTTCTTTTAGAACGATGAAAACACTGATACTCTGCCTTTTAACACTATCGTTTGAACTAGCTCTGGCATTCGATGATCCCCCACGATCACGTAGAAAATTATATTCTCACTATTCGGGACGTGCCATTGGAACTTTATCAATGCAAATCGACCAAGATTTTTTTGCGGATTTGATAAACAATCAAGATCGAAACTATACTCAAGGGACTGCTTTTTCATATTCTCAGCTTGGGCATGAAAAAGAAAATATAATTTTCACACCATTAAACTTAATCTACAAATTGCACGACAGACTATTTATTTTGTCGCGTGATAACTATTTTGATTTTCAAGAGTTACCCGCACAAATTGGGTTTGGCGTCTCGGCATTTACTCCATTGAACATTAGGACATATATACCGGAATATGGCGACCGTCCTTATTCAAATATGGTTTTCCTGCAAACGACTCGTACGCGAACTTTCCGTAGGAGTGTACGTTCCTGGTCTCTTGTCTATGGTCTACTCGGAACCAACGTAAGTCAGGAATTCCAAAGTTTTGCTCACTCCTACTGGTTCACCGGAAGAGGCATTCCACTTGGGTGGGACACTCAAATATCAAAAGGAGGGCACTTTGCTTTTTTAATACAAAATTCATTTAAGGCTCCAGTTAGAACTTTCAAATTCGATGAAGCGCGGAAAGGAGAATTGTTTAAGTCTGATAAATGGTGGAAAGAATGGTTGAGATGGGATGCGAGTTATGGATTGGAATCAGCCGCTGGATATTATACGTATTTTAGCGGGAATATAGGACTACGAGCCGGAAAAATTAACTTCGCAAATTTTGGTAAAGGACAGAACACAATTTTAAGCGCGGTCGATAAAAAAAACGAAGCCGGCGTCATAAATGAAAATCCGGTAGTTGAAGATCCGATATGGGAGCATTTCCTATATGCAAGCCTATCTCCAAGGCTTTTTGCTCGGAACGCATTAATATCGGGACAAAAAAATATAGAATCAGGCTACGCTTTGGATTCAAAATACATGAATACGTTCGTAGCGGAGCTAGAAATTGGCTGGACATCCAGTCGCACAAGAAGAATAACTCAGACAAATGCAGAGACCGGGGTAAAAAAGTTGTTGTCTCTTGACAGCTTCCAAGCATCGATCTCAATCAAACGTCGAAGTCCTGAAATAAAATATCCCGGCTTTAGGCGGCCACACTACTGGGGTTGCGTATCAGTGTCCGTACCGTTTCACTAAAATAAGTTCCAAAGAGGTAATCAAAGGGTGGATGATTCTTTTGGGCAAGCCTTTTTGTGCACTGCATGTGAAAAGTTCCCTGCATATTCGGGACACTTACAGTTCATAGTTCGTTCAGATGGCTAAACAATTTATCCTCATAATCCATTCATGCCATGTTCGAGCAGGAGTACAAAAATCAAAATAAGTCCTTGAAATAGTTGTTTTTAACTTATCGTGAGTAACAATCTACTCATGATTGTACCTGCCTCGAGCCTGTTTTTCTTTGTCCACTATGAGATGAACTTCTTAAAACTCTCTAAAAATCAAATACAAAGTATTTATTCCTGATTTGCAATGCATTATCTTTAAATGACCTCCTGAACAAACAGTAGATTAATGCAGACTTCCAGCCTTGACCGAATCAAAGAAATTTGGACACAGCAAAAAATCCCTGTCATCTATCGCAAGGGAGCTGGTCATCCCCTATTAGTACGACTGCCATACAAAGACGATAATCGCATCTGGCTAAGAAACTACCGGCGCACGAAACCGGACTGGGATAATGAAAAAAGGCATTGGGAAATACCCAAGGCCTGGTTTAACGATACTGTCGACCGATCACTACGCAGATGGGGGCAGGTCTACATTATCCAGCCCCATCATGAACACGAAAAATGCGCCCCGGCATGCTGGAATGCTACCGGACATGAATGCCAGTGTTCTTGTCTGGGAGCAAACCATGGTTCTCAGCAAAATGGTGGTGGCTGGTTCCTGGCATCCGATACTTTTGCCGTTAAGTGGCATGCAAGCGAACTCGCATGTAGATTGCTCACACGCACCAAATGAGCTATTGATCGAAAATCCGGTATAATTATCCGAAATAACCAGCTATTAATACTATTGCTGACACACAAGCACCATCACATTACAGCTGTAAAATTTGACGTTTCATAGTTTCCACGCCCTCTTCTTTACTGACAATTTTGCCAAATTCACCCATAGAAGCCACATCAGTATACACTCCGTTTGGATCATTCCATTGTAACCAATCTATTACTTCATCACGAGACGAATGATCTAGAAAAACATCCAATTGATTTTCTAGCAGATCCATAACCTCAATATAAGATAGGCCAAGCGAAAATCTCCGGTCACTTGTCTGCTGTTCTTGATCTGCACTTTTCGTCATGCCCAAACCATAGCAAATTTTCAAAGAATATACGAGTACATTTTCCGAACTGGTCTCAGAAAAGCTCTTTGCCAATTCTCGCCTCATAACTTCCTACGCTTGCAACACTCAAAATCCTGAAGATTAATAAGCCAAATGGCTATCTGCGAAACGGGGTGGTGCAAGCTTACATTATAACCCTTACGTTACAAGAATAACGTCACGTAATTGCTTAGACCGGATAAGTATCAAATAAAGAAAACTCATTTGACCTGATTACAGGCTTCATAGATTCCAATACCGCTTGATCTATGATTCCAGCGGGAACAATTAAATCGCCAAGCTCCGGCCTTAACCAATCAGAGCCCCATATTGGAACATCTTCACCGACGACAACTTTACACAATGGCTCATTATAATGTTCCGCACGGTTGTAAGTACACGTAATACGCTGTAACCACAAGTCCATCAGACCTGTATTAGGAATTGACTGGAAGCGATTTTTAACCTTTAGAACAATTGTGTCACGCTCATCATCACTGAGGAAACTAATCAGTTTGCTCAATATTGCAGATGCAATGGGATAAATTCTGGGATTTTTATAAGCTATATCCGTTATGATACTGATCAAGACCGTTACGTTCTCATTGGTTCGTCTATATTTTGCTACTCTTTTGTAAAAATCACTTAACGCAATGGCGAGACTCCCTGAATTCGGGTGTTTGATTGCAAGTGTATGAATGATCAACAGATGCTTTTGCAAACTTCTGCCAGATTTAATATTATTGATCCAATATATCTTATCTTCCTTGACAGATGCTCTGATAACGCTTCCCGAAGTATAAGTCTTCTGTGGATTTACCTTCAAACCGAGTTCAATCAATATTTCTGTAATCAGCTTAACTATCATCTCCCCATCGCTTGGGTTATTGGTAAATATCCTATAGTCATCCCTATATCTCAGAATTTGATAATCAATAACTTCCGGCCTCGAAGCTAGTCTTCTTGATAACTGCAAATCTGCGTATCCTAGAATCATCTCTGCGATAAAGTCCATAAGCACACTACCCTGAGGAATACCATTCGTTTGGCCATTGGACATCGCCTGTAGATTTTTGTCGATGACATTCCCTATCAGAGTTCTATCATCTCTTCTTGCCTTCGCAACCTCTTTATCGTGCATTGCCCATGCCACCGAATGCGTATAGATAGCACCGTAGCAGTCTGTGATATCAGTCTGCGTCAAGTACTGATAATCCAGGGCAATTTCGATAGACTTTTGCTCGACATCATGCCACCAGTGTGAGACCATCTCCGCTTTATCAGACCTCTTAGTTTTCGATTCAATGGGAATACTTAAGCAGCAAATTTTTGGATTGCCAGCAAACTCTCTAAAACGATTTACAATCGTCGTCCACGTTGCCGCCTCTGTGATCTTATGAACTAGAGAAACGTAAATTGCGGGATGTATTAGCTGAAAAGGTCTCCACGCGTACCTGCCATCTTTGTTGTTAATTAACTTGTAGTCTACATCCTCATGGCTACTGGGGTCATCTCCCTTAGTTCCCGCACCATTAGCCCTAGGAATCTGGCGGCAAAAACCCGTAAGATCTCTATCTCCCAATTTGGCAACGACCGCCTTGATCAAAGGATTAAAGTCAAAGTACGGCGGAAGATCTATGCTGCAGTAGCTAGTTCCCTTCAGTAAGAATGCTCGGACTTCGAGATTATTCAGATTTAAAATGTTATTAGATTCATCTTCAACGGCAGGCTCTTGATCTTCCTGCGCAAAATCTGCTTCTTCATCAGATGAAAGTTCTAGGAGGGCTTGATTACTACTCATTTATTCAGTGTACACGCTACGATAAAACATTCTTATTAAGACATAACCATCTATTATTGAGCAAGAATCGAAAAATAGCAATAAACAATTGATAAATTTGCAATATACATGTAAATGGTAGTCCAAATTGAACTTCCAAGCCGTGAACAGCCCGACCCGTGAGTTCGAACTATAGCTTGGGGTGAACCTACAAACTAGTAATTCCAATACGAGACACATGACTGGCGTACTTATTACCAAGCATATCCATTATTTCCTTCTTTAGGATAAAAACAGAATTCCCGAGCCGTTCGTCCGTTGATAGAGCCCCAAATACGTAATTCAAATTAAGCCATATATGCAAATCTTTATTGTTCGCATGAAAACAGCATCCTCCCAGATGATAACATGATTCAGGCCGATTCTTTAGATTAAGATCGGAGTCGAGCTTAAAATTCAGATTTGACGTCAGCACTCCTAGAATGTATTTATTAATTCTAGGCTTCTTATTCGCATAGTCGCACGCCGCGCTTATCTCAATTGCGACAATTTTAGACTGCCCTAAAATTTCAATTTTTCGTGCTTTTTGGGCATCACTCCCATCCTTAATTGCCAGGAGCTTTGTAATCCACTCGTCGACGTCCTCGATATTGAGAGATTTCATATGAGCTTCGTTAAATCTGTCGATTTCTAAAACACATCCCCTCACTGCTTTCACATTATCTTGACAAGCCTCAATGTGATACAGCGCATTCATTTTGTGCTGAATGATGTCACTCGGATTCGCTAAATTTGAAATTGCTTTCGCATTTGTAAGTTGCGACGTTATTTCTCTCCAATCAACGTCACTGCTACTATTGAGGAACTCATAATTCACAATAGGCACCAGGCCTTCATAAACCGCTCTCTGCGGGTTGCTCTTTGAATGCTCAAATCCCAATGTTGACGCCGCTACCCGGGACAAAACCATATCTAGGTTATCAAAAAATCTTGTGCTAATCCCCCAAGAATCTTCACGAGGAATTATTGACGCCAGCCTATTCAACGTCTTCTCACCCGCAATTTTCGCATTATTTTCAAGGTCAAATAGAAATTTCAGTTTTTCATTTGAGTTTATGAGTTCCAGTACTCTCTCAGAAAGATGAACTATCTTGTCATCATCATCGAACTCAGTTTTATCTAAACAACCGATAAATATCGGAGATGGAAGATCGCCGTAACCTCGCTCCTCATTTCCAATATAATCTCTAATTGCACCAATTAATGCCGAATTCTTTGTCCAGAATATTAGTGCATACGGCCCGTTATCTACATGAATAAACTGCCCGATTGCGTAGGCAATGTCGTTCAAGACGGTTGTATGATTTTCCAAGATATCCTGGATATCTTGGTCGGTTAATACTTCTCTTCCCGAAATAAGGTTAATATCAAAGAATGCAAGTCTGACATTTTTCAATGGCTCATCGTCATAATCAACAGTATAGAGAAACGTACGACAACCTAAGCCATTGTTAAAGAAGGATCGTCCAAGCCTATCTAGCTCGTCCTGCATATTATCGACTATAATTATCTTATTTTGAGCTGCTAACATTTTATATCTATTTAGGGAATATTAATGCAATACACGCTCCATCGTAAGCCTTGGGAATATCCAAGTCAGATGAATCAGGAAAGATCATTTTGCCGCCAATCATATTCATGACCAAGTCTGCGAAGTAAAGACCGAGCCCCATTCCGCCTTCTTTCTTTGTCTTGAATGGCTGGGCCAAGTACTCTGGCTCAGATGAAAATCCAGGGCCATTATCGCATAAAATTATAGCTGGTCCTTCAAAAGTCAGAAGGTCGGTTCCGATAAATATAGCCGGACGATATTGATTCAAGTCACCACCAAACAAATCAATCTTCGACCGAGTCCAATAAATTGAATTGTCTATGATATTCGAAATCGCAGATATCAACAAATTTGTAGGTACTCTAAAATTAAAATCACCACTCTCTCCTGTTAATACTGGTGAAGAAAATACAACTTTGTGAAATCTAAATCTGTTTTCATTTCTACGTCTAGCAATTTCAATGACCTTTTTGGCAGAAGAAAGGCTTGACTTATTTTGCCTTAGTATGGGAGACAGGCTTTCCAGAATTTGAATAAGGTTTCTTACTTTATCCTTCACTAGGCTTATATCAACGTTCGTCGCATTCAAGTCTGCATTGATAAAGCGAATTTCTCGGTCTACTTCGTGAAATGCTATCCCTAAATTTAAGCCCGTCATTCCCGAATTAATCATAATATCCCTCATTTCGGTATAATCACGATCCACTCGTTTTAACAATGGCTCTAAGTCCCTTTCTAAATTTTTCTCTTTAATCTTTTCCTCTAACTCCTTGATTGTCTCACTGAATCCAACCTTTTTGATCGGCTTAATACCCTCCAAGTATTCATCCACAAGATCCTTATCCTTCGCAGCTTGTTGCTCAAAGAAATTGAAGACCTCCTTAGATAATTGTTGAAAGCGGTTGAATTCGACATTGTCTATGAACCCCTCCCTATTAGTCTTCTCGATCAGCCCATCATTGCTAGACTTGAGCTCTAACTCGATGGCTCCAATCGTAACTTTCTTACCAAAGTGATCGCCAGTCCTCTGTATCTTATCTAAGTCCAAACCGAGCCAATCATCGTACGGCTCTCCATAATTATAAACTCTAATATTATCCCGAAAAATTTTTATTCCAGCGTTGTCTTTTATAAACTGCTTTACAGCAAGCACCTGACCACCAAAACTGGGATTTAGAATAGCTGAGCTTTGATTAAATACATAAAATTGCCCCTTTATGGCGCCTATTTTGTCCAAGTCTTTATTTCGCAAGTACCTGTTATAAGTGTCTACACCGTCGAGATCTTTAAACAATTCCCCGATATGGAAGCTCGTTGTCTCCTTATTTCTTGCTCGACCTTTGGAAAGCCTAATTTGGCTGGGAGGATTGAAAGAATATCGCCACAAATATTTTGCAAAATCCGTAGGCCCCCCAGGGCCTTTTTTTATTTTAAAGCAAAATTTATATAAACTATCGTTCAAGACTTCATCTGCACTTGTCACCTCATCAATCCATTCCTGATGAAAATCATTTGCCTCTATCTTTATTTGAAAATTTGGATTCTCATAAAATGGGTTTTTAATGCTTTCGATCTTTCGGACTAAATCTTTTAGCGTCTTCTTCGTCCATACTTTCGTGGTCAAATTGTCTAGTATGATACGGGTTCCCTTGTTCTTAGGAAATAGAGAACCTGGAAAATTTTCAACATCGACTTTCAAATCTTGTATAAACTCCTCAGAAGCGATGAGTTTTGCCCAATCAATGGTAAGCCGACTTGTTGAATTCTCTCCTTCCGCCTGTGTTTCAAGAACAATTTTCTTCGCTAGTTTGTGAACTGCTAGCCGCCCCACACCTTTGTTACCAAAAGAAACTCTTTTGAATTTTTTGCTCTCCTTTCGATTCTTTCCCCTCTTAAAATCAGTTCCGATGGTTAGCCAAACATCATCAATGATTTTTCCCGTCATCCCATGCCCGTCATCCTCTATAATTATTTTTTGACAGTCTTGGCTCAGGTCTATGAATTTAACCACTACCTCTTCGGCATCGGCATCATAGGCATTTTTCACAAGCTCAAAGATTGCTAAACTGTCACTTCCAATCAATTCGTCACCTAACAAGCTAAGTATGTGACTTTTCGCCTTTATATTATGAACTTCTGAAGTTTGTGTACTCATAATAATTGCTTAATTCTTGCTGCGATTTCATAGGCCATTAAGGGTGGAACAGCATTTCCTATTTGCTTCAACGCAGGGGTACGGTTGCTCCCCTCCTTTACTCCTTCGAAAAAGAAGTCGTCCGGAAAAGATTGCAATCGCGCCGCCTCTCGAACAGTCAATGATCTGTTTTGATCAATGTCAGGATGAATATAATAGTGCCCATCCTTTGCTATATGCGCGACAACCGTCTGAGAAAATGGCTCATCTGCCGCAACAACTTTGAATCGATCAAAAAAGGAGGTACGATTCTGATGAGTTTTCAACCTTTCCGGGAGGTCATTGTAGTTGAATCTGGCTTTTGTCAAATTCCATTTATCAACCACAATTCTGTATATCTCCTTGTCTTGCTCAGTGTGAGGCCTTGCTACGTGTTGTGTTAGGATATTATCGGACTCGCTACGGATTAAACTTTTTTCAAGATAATTATTTGTGGTGGTAGCGTAGGTTAGATACCTATCCACCCCTTGCCCGGCTTGAATGGCAGGTAAGTCTACAAGTACAGAGCTCACTGTGCTATTATTGACCACGCAAATGTCCTCCAAACTCGGCACATCAAAATCGACATCTTTACGCCAACCAATAATAATAATACGTTTCCTGTTTTGCAAAACGCCAAAATTGTTAGCCTCTACTCTAAATACTTGCATGTTATAGCCTGAATCTAGAAAAAGTCTGTTCATGCTCGCTAAATAAGAGCCGTTTCCAGCAGACAAAAGGCCTTCAACGTTTTCGAACACAAATAATTTAGGCTTATAGCGATGTAAATACTTTGCGTACTGTATATAGAGGTAATTACGCTGATCTCCTTTCATTCCATTTGCTGAGCGAGCGCGACCCGCCAAGGAATAGGCTTGGCAAGGTGGTCCACCGATTATCAAGTCAACCTTCTCACCTGACAGTTGCTTATCAATAGATGCCTGAATGCTATCATTAAAATCATCTCCAATAGGATTATTAATTACCGAGCGCAATAGCTGATCAGGTATGCTTGCGTAGAGTTCAGACCGAGAACAGTCCCCTTTTAAATAAGATATATAGTCGCTATAATACCCGGCCGCTTTCAAATAGTGATAAGCGGCTCTAGTTTGCAAAGTGTAGCATGCAGCTTGTTCGAGCTCCACATGCGCAACCGGTACAAACCCTGCCCTAATAAATCCCTCTGAAAGACCTCCTGCACCTGCAAAAAGGTCTATATACTTAAAACTCATTTACTGTTTTTATTTTTTCTAATAGACTTTTCAAAGTGGTATCCCGAAGCGCGCTGTTCAGCTCACATTCCCAAACTACAAGCACCTTCCATCCCCGCTCAATCAAAATTTTGGCATTCTTCGCATCTTTAGCAGTAGTCTTAGATATTTTGGTGGCCCACCATTCACTACGAGTCTTAGGCAGCACGAAATATTTACAGCCGTCGTGACCATGCCAGAAACAACCATTTATAAAAACGACAGTCTTAAATTTCGGAAATACTAAATCTGGCTTCCCTGGAAGTGAGTGGTCATGAATTTTATAACGTAGCCCCTGCGAAAAAAGAAATCTTCTTATCAACATCTCCGGCTTAGTATTTTCACTCCGAATTCGGCTCATATTGAAGCTTCTCACTTCCTTCGAATGTACATCCACCGTATCTAGCTATTAGGTAAAGGGCAATGATGCTGATTGAAGTGGGATAAATCCTTCTCACCAAACCGCATACTGATCAGGATAACCACCTGGCGGACAGACTACATCCGCACCTTCTTAGACAGCTTCTCGATTCCGCTTTCGTCAAGTTAACCGTGATAAAAGCTTTTGAACTATGCCTGTGCGATAATGCGGTGGTGAACCAAATGCAAGGATTTTTAGCAATCATCAGAATCGCAACAACCAATTACGCCATATAATGCTGATTAGATTTCCCCCAAAAGCCATTCAAATTTAAGCAGCCGCGATGAGTCTTCTGCAAATCTCGTGCAAATAAAAAGGTACTTATTAGTTTCATCACATAATTGCTTGATTATGAAACGAGTACCTATCGAACAAAACTAACGAATCTGCATCGATATCTTAACTACAGTTTGAGCACACTGTCTAATGCGTCATCTGTCACTTGGTGAATAAATTGACTCTGGTAGCCCATGGTTGTTTTGATATCTGAATGACGATAGAGCCGCTGCAAAATGTTCACAGGAATCCTATCGGCAGAAATCTGGGCGAACGTATGCCTCGCGATATGCATTGTCAGTGACTTTGATAGCCCTAGGCCCTCTGCAATTTGTTTCAAGTAGTCGTTACAACTCTTAACTCTTGTCTTAATGTAGCTCTGCACAGAATTGGAATTATCAAGGTTCACCAGTCTGCCCAAATCCGGAAATACCAGATCGTGAGTACTATTCTTTGAGTACTGCTCTAAAATTCTCATCGCCTTTTCTGGCACTTTTAGAGATCCGGCTTTTAGATTTTTCCCCATGGCATAGTATAGCCTGTCGTTCTGAAAATCCGACCACTTCAACCGCAAGACGTCAGAAACCCTCATTCCAGCAAAGTAGAATGATATTAGCCAAAGATTACGAGCGTGATGCTGGCCAGCAGTCAATTCAGCGTCTTCTAACTGCTTTACCTCCTCCGCTGTCAATCCTATCTTAGCACTATCAGGGAATTTGATTGCAATCTTCCCTTTTCCAAAAGGATAGTGCTTCGAGTCTGCAACTCCTGCGGTGATTGCCTGATTAAAAATCGTTCTAATCACTACTAGGTGATTCACGACTGTCCTTTCCGTAACCTTTCGCTCGCTTCTTAGATAAGCCTGGAACTGTCGCAGCAGCCCCGGATTGATATCTGCAAAGCCAATCTCCTTCTCCTTCAAAAACTCCTTGAACCGATTGATGCGTGGCTCATCAGCCGATCTCCGATTGAACTTGCCATTCATTTCCAATTGTTCAATGTAAAGTCGTGCCTGGGCGAAAAACCCAGTACCAGCCTCTCTTTTTATTGCCTTTCTTACGGTAGCGGCGGTTGTATCATTCTTTTGCGTTGCCAGCTGAAGAATTTGATCATTAACCTCCGCCAATCTTGCGAGGATCAAGTTATTTAGCCATACAGAGTTCGGATGAGACTTTTTGACCTTGCCTGCACTCGCGTCCCAATCGACCTCTTTCAGGTACTGCTTCAAATAGATATAAGTCGACGTTCGTCCGGTTGTGACGCGCAATGCAAGTGGATAAGTTCCGTCCTCTCGCTTCTTCTTGCGCAAAATTGCTTTTATTGTTGAGTCCATGAAAGTTGTTAACGACTGGCTTAGAGCACCCAAGGTACGGATATTTTATCGCAAATTGGTACAACATAGGTACAACAAATGCCGGTTTTGCTTAGGTTTATAAAGTTTCAAATTTCTATAAATACCTGATTATCAGTAACTATAAAACCATATGACACCATATGAAACCAAAAATCGCAGGACTTAAAATCCTGTGAGCCGAAACGCTCGTACGGGTTCGATTCCCGTCCCCGGTACAAAAGCCTCTGGAACATCACCAGGGGCTTTTTCCTTTTACACTTTCCGGCTCCGGCGTTTCTTTTGCTTCGTACCGGACCCGCTGAGACTTTATCTTAAACGGCTTCTCTATCAACTTGTAATAATAGTAAGCGCAAAAGATAGAAATCAACAATGCTCCAAACACCATCATTTGCCTTATCGAAACGTTGTCCGAAAACCGCTGCGTCAGGTTGATGACCCTCAGTCCGATCGGAAAATGTAAGAGGTAAAGGGAATAGGAAATGTTGCCAAGAAATGTTGCTATGGTCGTAGGCCTTAATGGAAGCAAAACGACTATTGCCGTTAAAACGGTAACAATCAGCTCTTTATACGAGTAAAAATAGATTAGAAAACAAACTACAACAACAGCCGAAATAATCGTTTCAGCACCATTGAGCTTACCAACCAGATAGCGGTACAGGAGAATGCCTGTTGTAAAAAAAATCGAGAAATTGAAGACGTAGTTTCTGTCGAAAATTGTGGCCAGTGCATTGAATGCGATAAGGCTTATGATCCAGACCAGGCGATTTTTATGGCTGATTAAGGGAAAAAACAATGCAATCAATAAATAATATTGAAACTCAATAGCCAGGGTCCAGAAAACCGGATTCAGCCAATCCTTACCATTGATTGCGTTCAAATAGCCTATATGATAAAAGAGTTGCTCATAGTCAACGTTGAATGGCTTGCCAACATAAACAGGAGATAATGTCGTAGCATAATTCAGGAACATGGCCAGCAACACACATAACAGATAGGGCGGCTCAATTCTGATGAATCTTTTCTTCAAAAACACGAAGATCTTACTCAAATCATAATGCCCCTTATCCATCGAGTAGGGAATAACAAAGCCCGATATAATGAAGAAAATTTCAACTCCAAAATGCCCGGGGCTAAAAATCGTTTTAAAAATGTCTCCGACTGGCAGATAATCCAACTTATCACTGAAGTGGAATAAGCACACTGAAACCGCCGCAAATCCTCGTAAATAATCTAATGAATAAAGGTGTTTGTTCATCGTCTGCTTTTAATACGTGGATCGGGTGTTTGGATTTATCAATCTTCAAATCTATACAAAAAGGGTGTAATCACGGTTACCGGAAACTGGGTAGCAAAATTTAGAAAGCCTCTGAAACCTTACCAGGGCCACTTTTCTTTTCCGGCATGCTTAATTTAGGCAATACTTTTCTACATTTATCATCCCGACGATTATCCAATCTATGTGTGCATGAAGCTGTTGCTTATCGAAGACGAACCCAGTGTGATCTCCCTCATTCAAAGAAGTCTGTCCGCTTCCGGACATGAAATAACCGTAGCAATGGACGGCAAATCCGGGCTGGAAATGGCTACGCATCATGTGTTCGATATGATTATTCTGGATCTGATGCTGCCTGTGATCAATGGTATGGAGGTTTGCCGAAAAATTCGCAGCGAAGGCCTCGCGACCCCCATCCTCATGCTCACTGCGCTTGGAACAACTGAAAATATTGTGTCTGGCCTGGATGCGGGCGCGGACGATTACATGACGAAGCCATTCAAACTGGCCGAGCTTGAAGCCCGGATCCGCACGCTTACCAGACGCGGAAAAGAAGTTGAAAAGGAAAATAACGGCATAACATTGAAAATTGCAGACCTTGTTTTGAATACTGAAACCAAGATCGTGCAAAGAAATGGGCAGACCATTGACCTCACCGCCACAGAATTCCGCTTGCTGGAATTTTTGATCCATAATCGAAATAAAGTGCTGAACAGAATGGAAATCCTGGAAAATGTATGGGACATTAACTTCAATCTCGGCACCAATGTAGTGGACGTTTATATCAATTATCTGCGCAAAAAAGTGGATAAGAATCAAAAAAATAAGCTGATACACACCGTTTTCGGCATGGGATACGTGATGCGACAGACTTATGAAGATCCAAACTAAAATTGCCCTTATTTTTACGATGCTCACGTCCGGCATCATTGTGGCGCTGAGTATATTCATTTACACTTTTGGGTCAGAAAGTGTCTCTAATAGCTTTTACCACCGGTTGGAGGTCAGGTCGGACATCATCGGACATGCGGCATTGCAGGAAAGCAAATCCACCACTTCTATATATTACGACATCAAGGAAAGACACTTGGGTGACTTGCCGTTTGAGCAGCACCACATTATTAAAAACGGCGAGGTCGATAAGGCAAAAAGACTGAAAGAACAATTGCCTATGCCTCCTTCTTTTTACGACAATATCGTCCGGAAAGAACCAGCCCGCTTCTTTAAAAACGACACTTCCTATGTCGGGCTGAACATTAGCCAGGGAGGGAAAATGATCATTGTCCTGTCGTCCGCAGTGGACCTTTATGGTTTGGAAGAGATAGAGAACCTGAAAAAACTGCTTACTGTGGGCTTTTTTATTTCAATGATCTTTGTTTTCACATTTGGAAAACTCTTTTCCACACAAGTTTTCAATCCAATCAGGCGCATTGTTAGCAATGTAAAGGGGATCAGCGCACATAATCTGCATCAGCGTCTGGAAGTTGCGGGCAGCAAAGACGAGATCGACGACCTTACACACACGTTCAATGACATGCTGAACCGTCTTGAAATTACATTTGAAATACAAAACAATTTCGTCAGCAATGCCTCTCACGAGTTTAAAACACCGCTTACAGTGATCAGCGGCGAAGCGCAGCTTGGCCTTTCACAAGAAGGAATCCCAGAAGCTGCAAAGGTTGCTTTTGAGGCCATTTACAGGGAAGCCGGAAAACTGGAACATCTGGCAAACAGCATGTTAAAGCTTGCTCAGACTGGTTTCGACGGCACAAAAGAGCAATGGTCGTCTATTCGCGTGGACGAGCTTGTGTTGTCTGTCAAAGAGGCTGTTGACAAGATTATTCCAGATAATAAGGTTGAGATCAATTTTAATCACCTGCCCGAGGACGAGGCCAAGCTAACCATTAACGGAAATCAGACATTATTAACAGCCGCATTGTCCAACATCGTGCTTAACAGCTGCAAATACTCTGATAATAAGCCTGTTAACATCATAATTTCTGCTGATAAAAACAATTCCATCGTGGAGATAGTGGATGTAGGAATCGGCATTCCGGATCGTGAGATTGCGCAAATTTATGTTCCGTTTTTCAGGGCTTCCAATACGGAACGCTATAAAGGTTACGGGATTGGCCTTCCGCTAGCCAATAACATTATAAAAAAGCATAATGGCACGATAGCCGTTAATAGCCAGGTGGGAATGGGAACGAGCTTTAAAATATTCCTGCCCTTCACAAAAACCAAGCTCTAATTCAATTTTAATAATCTAATCCGGTTCTAATAACTCTCTCATTGTATTATAACACCGCTTTTAGCTGGTGCTAACAACCTCGCCGTAACATTGCATTATCAATTTAATTAATGCATTTGTCAACAAAAAGCGAGAACATATGAAGACTGTTATTATCCCGGCCGATTTTTCCCCTGAGAGCTTGCAGCTTGCGCATATCCTGGCCCGAAACGCGCAGGAAAAATTCTCGATCGTCTTCACCCACCTCTTCCACGTGGCTGACGACATTCAGGATCTTCTTTTTTCAACTTACAGAAAGAAAGAATACGATTTCGTTTCAGAAGCTTTCTGGGAAGAATGCCATGTTATCAAAAATTTGTACGGAAACAAAGTCCATAGCATTAAAGTGGAATTCTTTTACGGCAATAAACTGGCTGCATTCAAAAACTTCCTGGAAGCCAACGATGCCGATTTCATTGCTTACTCCGAAAATAATGGCATCCCAAAATTGTCAAAAAGCAGCCTGGACGCGCTGCCGGTGATAAAAAAATCCGGCATAGAACTGATTAATGTAGATAAGATAGAGGAACCGGCTAAGTCACAAGAAATATGCTTCTGAAAAAAAACATTCCAATCAAATACATTTTTGGCAAGATCAAATACGAAATTTTGTTCGTTGCCATCTATGGATTTGCGATTGAGATCATCTATAAGAATTTCAACATTACAGAGATCTCAATCCCGATGACCGTGCCCACCGTGCTGGGAACGATCATTTCACTCCTGCTTGCATTCCGCTCCAACCAGGCGTACGACCGCTGGTGGGAAGCCCGTCAGATCTGGGGCGCCGTTGTTAATGATTCCAGGACACTGGCCCGCCAGGTCATGTTCCTGATCGATGATCCTTATAACCCGGATCAGATCGACGGTTTCAAAAACCGCATTATCAAAAGGCAAATTGCATGGTGCTATGCCCTGGCGCACGGTCTTAGAAAGGAAGATCCAATGCCCGCCATCGAGAGATATGTATCCGCGGAGGAAAGTGAATCATTGCAGGACTATGATAACAAGCACGTTGGGCTAATTCAGTTGCATGCACGCGACTACAATAATGCATTAAAGCAAGGCTGGGTAAATCCTTATCAGCAAATCGAGATGGACGCAACACTCACGCGACTGGTAGATTCAATGGGTAAATGTGAACGGATCAAAAACACCGTTTTCCCGTCAACGTATAGCCTTTACATTCATCTGGCGTTACACTTCTTCATTTTGCTGCTCCCGTTTGGACTGGTAGAACTTTTCGGTTTCCTCATGGTTCCAGTGCTGATAGTGATCACAGGATGTTTTTTCCTGATCGAAAAAATGGCAATCCATTTGCAGGATCCTTTCGAAAACAAGCCTACGGATACGCCTATGCTAACCATCTCACGGAACATTGAGCGCGATTTGAAACAAATGATGCGCGATAAGCAAATGCCGGTAATGGTGCAGCAGCCGGATCATTTTTATGTTTTGTAAGCTTTGTGCAAGCCCACTTCTTGCATGAATTTATGCGACAATTAATTAGGAACTTGTTCTATAAATATAAAAAAGACTTCCGCCTGGAAGTCTTTTTTATTGGTCGCTTTTCACCTATATTTGAAGTTTTCCAAAATGTAAAGAGGCACTTAAATTCCAGGAGCCGCGCTTTACAAAAGCACTTCACGCCCAGCCAACTTTAAAAGAATGAAAGTTTCTCCCACAGAGCCGTTTAAAATTGTTTATTCCATTCTCAATCACGAATTTTTGGGATACATTTTTGAATCCTTTGTGGTTCAGTTAAATCATCAGGGAGATTTTACGTTCCTGATCCAGAACATTTCATCGAAGAACATCAAGGAGTTCCGCACCGGAATCGACCAACGCGACGTCGAACTGGTGGGGCTGATCGACGACATTCAGCAGGATGTCATTCTCAGGAAGTTCAACCCAAAGAAATTAAATGCAGTAGACTTTTTCCTGAAAGTTTATGATGCACAAAAAGGCGATAAACAGGTCCAGGAGACGATTGCCGGCTACCTCGAAAACTGTAAGGTGAAGATCCTGGAAAGGCTCAGCGGCAAGGAGATTTTTATCATGGGAAGTGACGGAAATCCGCTTTGGAAACCGGTAACCTGGGAACCCGAAAAAGCAACTATTCGCTTCCATTTCATCAGAAACGAGGATAACACGCATTACTTTCCCACAATCCGGCATAAATTTCAAAAAGTTGATTTTCAATATAAAAATGCTTTCCTGATTTGCGAAGAGCCGGCCTGGCTTGTGCTGGATGGACATTTACTGCATTTTGAAGGACATGTGGACGGAAAAAAGATCAAGCCGTTCTTATCAAAAAAATTCATAGCCATTCCCGGACAGGTTGAGGAACAATATTACGGCAGGTTCGTGGCCCCGCTGATTGCTTCCTATGATGTCGTCGCAAGGGGTTTCGAGATTAGAAACGTATCTTCCACGCCCAAAACCGTCCTGACCATCTCAGAATACAGCTCCAACAAGAAAGCCCCTGCCCTTTTTCAGGATTCGGATGTAGATGTAATGGAGGAAGAAGAAGACAATGATGTCGCCTTCGATTTGTCGTTTCAATACGCCAATTTCTCTTTCCATTACGACAGCTTTGCGCACGCGTCGAGCGTACATATGGAAAAGAAGGGCAATGATTATCTTTTTAATAAAGTCAAACGCAGCATTGAAATAGAAAGCCAGAACGTGGCCCTGTTGAAAGAATGGGGGCTTAACATTCGAAATGGCAAGGTTCAAATGCCTAAGTCGCAGGCATTTGGCTGGCTGCAAGGCAATGCAAACCTGCTGGCCGAAAACGACATTGTAGTCAGACAAAATACAAGTGATGCTAAACGTTACTTCCTGGGCTATTCGTCGATTGACATTTCAATTCAGGAAGGCCGCGATTGGTTTGATATCAATGCAAAAGTAAAATTTGGTGAGTTTGAGATTCCTTTTATTCAACTGAGAAGCTATATCCTTAACCGTAAGAAGGAATTTTTGCTTCCTAATGGTGAAATTGCAGTGATCCCGGAATGGTGGTTTACCAAATATTCCGAGTTTTTCTCCTTCACCGAGCACGATGGAGACGATGATCCTTTGCGGCTGCGCATGCACCATTTGGCATTGGTTCAGGAGCTAAAAGAAGAAAATCTTGCAACTGCCACCATTAGTCGAAAACTGGAAGATCTGCGGGATTTCAACCACATTGAAGCCGTTGAGCCGCCTATCCATTTCGAAGGAATATTGCGTCCTTACCAAAAAACGGGCTATGATTGGTTAAAATTTTTAAAACAATATCGTTTCGGCGGATGTCTTGCAGATGATATGGGTTTGGGAAAAACCGTGCAAACGCTGGCATTGCTGCAAGCCGAAAAAGAAACGGGTGTAATAGAGCCATCCATGCTCATTATGCCCACTTCATTGCTGTATAACTGGCAGTTAGAGGCAAAAAGGTTTACGCCTGACATGAAAGTGCTGCTTTATACAGGCACAAACCGTGAAAAAGACACAGCTCAATTTGACAGTTACGATCTGATATTAACATCGTACGGGATCGTCCGTTTGGACATTGATATAATTCAGTCCTATCGTTTCAATTATGTGATTTTGGACGAAAGCCAAGCTATCAAGAACCCGGCATCCATTATTACAAAAGCGGTCAGGAAGCTGAATTCAGCATACAGGCTGGTGTTAACTGGAACGCCGATTGAAAACAACACATTGGATCTCTGGTCGCAAATGTCCTTTGTGAATCCAGGATTGCTGGGCAGCCAGTCCTTTTTCAGGGATGAATTTCAAATTCCCATTGAGAAACGCGGAGATGAAGAAAAAACAAAAAGGCTTTACAATTTAATCAAACCATTCATATTGAGGCGCTTAAAATCGCAGGTTGCAACAGATCTGCCTGAAAAAGTGGAAAGCATTCAATATTGCGATATGTCGGAGGAGCAGGAAAAAGCTTATGAGGAAGCCAAAGCATATTACCGCAACCTGATCCTGCAAAGTATTGACACAGAAGGCATTTCAAAGTCTCAGCTCGTTGTACTGCAAGGGCTTACCAAGCTGAGACAATTGGCAAATCACCCGCTAATGGTCGATTCCGAATATTTACATGGTTCAGGGAAGTTTCAAGATGTGCTTTACAAAATGCAGACTGCGATTAGCGAAAATCACAAAATATTAATTTTCAGCCAATACATTAAGCATCTCGATCTTTTCCGGCAATTTTTGAATGAAAAAGAAATCACTTATGCCTACCTGGATGGTTCCACTAAAAACCGCCAGGAGCAAGTAGAGCTTTTTCAAAACAATGATGACATTAAAATCTTCCTGATATCATTGAAAGCAGGAGGATTAGGCCTTAATCTCACTGCGGCAGACTACGTTTTCATCCTCGATCCATGGTGGAATCCCGCCATTGAAGCCCAAGCCGTAGACCGCGCCCATCGCATCGGCCAGGATAGGACAGTTTTCACTTATAAGTTTATTACGAAAAACTCCGTCGAAGAAAAGATCTTAGCGTTGCAAAGAACCAAAAAGCAGCTTGCGGATGATTTGATTTCGAATGAAGAAGGATTTGTTAAATCGCTGAGTCGGGAAGATGTGTTGAATCTGCTGGCGTAAAAGCCTGGCATCCTGAGCCCCTGAAGCCTGTCAGCCTGAGCGGAGTCGAAGGTACGCTACCCAGAAGTAACGCGCCTTCGACTCCGCTCAGGCTGACAAAAAAAGGTCCGCTCAGGCTGACGATGTAAGTTACATTTCGCTACTTTTCTTAAACCGACAACGCCGAAGCCTCCCTACTAATCAACGCCTCTCTATCCGGCCCGGTGGAGATAAACGTAATCGGCAGCTTCAATTCCTCTTCCAAAAACTTCACATAAGCCAGCAACTCCTCAGGAATAGCCTCAAAATCGTGAATTCCATCCAACGACTGTTGCCAACCTTTGAAATCCTTATAAACCGGCTCAACCGTTTCGTCACACAAATCGTATGGCAAATGATCCGTTAATGTGCCGTCTGGAAGACGATAATTGGTGCAGACGCGAATGTTATCAAAGATTGTTAACACATCCACTTTCATCATAATCAGCTGCGTAACGCCGTTGATCATGATTGCGTATTTCAATGCAGGCAAATCAAGCCATCCGCAGCGGCGCGGGCGTCCGGTTGTCGCACCGAACTCGCGGCCTTCCTGGCGCATTTTTTCACCTGTTTCTTCCAATAATTCGGTTGGGAATGGTCCACTTCCTACGCGTGTGCAGTAAGCTTTGAAAATCCCGAAAACCTCTCCTACCTGGCTTGGCGCAATGCCTAACCCTGTGCAAGCACCGGCCGTCATGGTTGTGGAGCTTGTTACGAAAGGATATGAACCGAAATCAATGTCCAGCAACGAGCCTTGTGCGCCTTCTGCCAAAACTGTTTTTGATGCTGCTAATGCTTCATTGACAACATATTCGCTGTCCACCAACGTAAACTGCTTCATGAATTCGATGGCACCGAAGAAGTTTTCTTCCGATTTTGGAAGGACTTCTGAGTAATCAAATGCATAGAAATCAAGGATTGTTTTATGAGCGTCAACAAGCTTTTTATATTTGGCTGCAAAGTTTGGAGAAAGAACATCTCCTACGCGCAAGCCTAATCTCGCCACTTTGTCCTGATATGCAGGTCCAATTCCTCTCAATGTTGAGCCGATCTTGGAATCACCTTTCGAACGCTCGTAAGCAGCGTCCAGCAATGAGTGGGTTGGAACGATAATCGATGCTTTTTTGGAAACAAACAGATTACTGATCAGGTCAAGGTTGTATTTGGCGAGGTTTTCAATTTCTCTTTTGAAAACGATTGGGTCCAAAACGACACCGTTTCCGATAATGTTCTGGATATCGCTGCGGAAAATGCCGGATGGAATTTGGTGCAAAACATGCTTAATTCCGTCAAATTCCAATGTATGACCTGCATTTGGCCCTCCCTGGAAACGGGCTACAACCTGATAACGTGGCGCAAGGACGTCCACAATTTTACCTTTTCCCTCGTCTCCCCATTGAAGACCAAGTAATACGTCAACTTTCATTCAATTTATGATTACTGAAACTAATATGGTGTAAGGTTGGCCAGGCAAACGAATGCTGCCCGGCCCAATGTTGTATTATCTGTCTTCGTAAACCGCGGAAGTTTCCCGGACTTCATTTCGGTTCTGGCAGTTCTCTTTGGTGCAGTTGCCGTAAAAAATAAGCGAATGGTGCATCACGCTGAAATTCAGCATTTCGCCGACCATATTCTGGATAGACTGGATCCTTGGATCGCAAAATTCCATCACTTTATGGCAATCCGTGCAGATCAGGTGATCGTGCTGCTTGTTACCGTAGGATTTTTCAAATTGCGCCAGGTTTTTACCAAATTGATGCTTGGTAACCAAATCACAATCCACAAGCACGTCCAATGTATTGTAAACAGTGGCGCGACTCACCCGATAACGCTTGTTTTTCATGCTGATGTAAAGTTCATCAACATCAAAATGATCTTCCCTGGTGTAGATCTCTTCCAGGATCGCAAAGCGCTCAGGCGTTTTGCGGAGTCCTTTATTTTCCAGGTAAGCCGTTAAGATTTTCTTTGCGGCTTCAAAATTCGGTTTGCTGGCTTGTGGCATATCTCTGAAATTCTTGCGCGAAAATACGCTTTTTAACTTAAATCATTGTCACTTTCACAGTCTTAGTTTAGACTATCCGATTTTATAACACGTGACCATGTTAATCGTTCAATGCGGCTATTTGCCGATCAGGTTGGTGTCAAAACGCTGCACATTATAAACGCCTTCCACCTCCTCTAATTTTCCGATTAGAATGTCCAAGTGCTTGGTATCCTGCACGTAAAGTTTTATATCACCATTAAAAACACCATCTTTTGTATCAATGGTCAAGCCGCGCATGTTAATGTGCAACTCGTTTGAAATGATCCTGGTAACATCATTCACCAAGCCCACACGATCGGTTCCGGAAAGGTAAAGCCCTGCCAAAAATGCCTCGTCCTTGCCTGATTCCCACTTGGCTTTGATAATGCGGTTTCCGTGTTTGGACATCAATTCCGCGGCATTCGGGCAAGTTGTTCTGTGAATTTTAATGCCTTCATTAATTGTCACAAAACCAAAAACGTCATCGCCCGCGATCGGATTGCAGCAAACAGCAAGTTTATAGTCGATTTTATCCATATCATCGCCGATCAGCAGCGTGTCGCTGTCCGCCCGGTCGCCATGAATGTGCTTCAAAAACTTGGTTAACGTCTTGCCATCGCCAGATCCCGAAGCGGGTACAGGGTTTGTCGGGTTATTATCTGTTGCCTTGCGTTCTTTTATTTCCTTATCTTTCTTAAAACGCTTTAATTCATCGAGATGAATGTATCCTTTTCCAATTCTGTAAAAGAAGTCCGCCGCCGTTTTACATTCAAAGAATGCTCTGAGCTGGTTCACAACTTCGGCTGTAAGATCGATTCCGAGTATTTTTAGTTTCTTTTCAACCATCTGGCGACCATCCGTTTCATAACGGCGGTTGTCCTCCTTCAAGAAGTCTTTAATCCGCGCCCTGGCTTTGGAAGTAACTACAATGCGAAGCCAATCCTCATTCGGTTTTTGCTTGCTGGACGTAATGATCTCAATCTGGTCTCCATTATTCAGGACATAACTGATCGGAACCAAAATCCCTCCCACTTTTGCAGCCATGCAATGTGCGCCCACTTCCGAGTGTATATCAAATGCAAAATCCAGCGCCGTAGCACCACTTTGCAGCACTTTCAGTTCGCCTTTTGGTGTAAAAACAAAAACTTCTTCATTGAATAAATTGCTCCTGAACTCGTCCAGGAACTCAATAGCGGCCGTTTTGTCACCAAAACCATTTTCTAATGTCTCCCTAACCTGCGTGATCCACTGCTCAATGTTGCCCCTAACTTTGGTATCATTGCCCTTGTATTTCCAGTGCGCAGCATAACCTTTTTCTGCAATCTCATCCATGCGCGAAGTCCGGATCTGCACTTCCACCCATTGCCCGCTTTTGCTCATTACCGTCGAGTGCAAGGATTGGTAACCATTCGCACGCGGCGTGCTTAGGAAGTCTTTCAGGCGATCCGGGTTGGGCTTATAGTGATCCGTAACGATTGAATAAGCCTGCCAGCAAATCGCTTTTTCCCGATCATTTTCAGCAGAAGATTCAAGGACAATGCGAATGGCAAAAAGGTCATAAATCTCTTCAAAAGGCTTATTCTGCTTCTTCATTTTGTTCCAGATCGAATAAATCGACTTGGGACGGCCTTTTAAAATAAAATTCAAACCCGCAGCTTCCAGATCCTGCGCAATCGGCTCCATGAACTTCGCGATAAAGCGATCACGAATGCCTTTCGTTTCCCTAAGCTTCCGGGCAACGGCGCGGTATTCCTGTGGCTCGGTGTATTTCAGATATAATTCTTCCAGCTCGGATTTGATGCTGTAAAGTCCCAGCCTATGCGCGAGCGGCGCGTAAATGAAGATGGTTTCGGAGGCAATTTTCAGCTGCTTATCCCGCGGCATGCTGTCGAGCGTCCGCATGTTATGCAGTCTGTCTGCGAGCTTTACGAGAATTACGCGCACGTCGTCAGACAATGTGAGCAGCATTTTCCGGAAGTTTTCAGCCTGCTGCGAGCTGCCATATTCGAACCTCCCGGAAATTTTAGTAAGTCCATCGATGATCTTGGCGACTTTTTTGCCAAACAATCTTTCAATATCTTCAATCCGCATATCCGTATCCTCCACCACATCGTGAAGTAAGGCTGCAACGATGCCCGTCGTCCCCAATCCGATCTCCTCAACGACGATCTGGGCAACGGCAAGCGGATGGTAAATGTATGGTTCTCCCGACCGGCGACGCATGTCCTTATGTGCGTCTACGGAGGTGTAAAAGGCCTTTTTTATTAATTTGGCATCATTATCCTTTAAGAAGGGCTTGGCTGTTCGTAATAACCTTCGGTATTTTTTAAGGATATCCTTCCGCTCCTGTTCCAGATCAATGGTGAGGGGTTCAACGAGTTGCTCCACTGCTATATTTTTATTGGTATGCTTCACCAAAATAACAAATTCCGACGACATTTTTCAATTTTATTTTACCCGAAGATAAAATTTTCAAAAAAGTTTGGATCTATCTAAAAAATAAGAATACCTTTGCACTCCCAATTCGACAAAAGGCGTCGAAAAAGGTAAAATAAGTGAGCGGGCGTGGCGGAACTGGTAGACGTGCTAGACTTAGGATCTAGTGCCGCAAGGCGTGGGGGTTCGATTCCCTCCGCCCGTACGAATAACAAGGGAATGACGGGGCGTCAAGATTCCTATCTCGATAAGAAAGATGAGCTGCTCCAAAGTTAAACCCGTCAAATGCCCTCAGGACTTCGTTTTGAGGGCATTTTTGTTTTTCTTTTCTATTTAATCTAAAAGGTATTTACCATAGCATAAGCGACACATGGAAGTTGTATTAGAACAAAATTCGCCAACATTAGCCTCTCTTAAAGTCACGTTGACCAAAGACGATTATCAGCCAAAAATTGATAAAACGATCAAGGATTATTCCAAAAAGGTGAACCTGAAAGGCTTCCGTCCGGGTAAAGTGCCATCCCATGTGATTCAGCGCATGTATGGTAAAAGCATTCTGGTTGACGAGGTGAACAACCTGTTGAGCACTGCGGTGAGCAGCTATATCAGAGAAAATAAATTGCAAGTTGTTGGCGACCCTGTTCCGAATCGCGACAAAGCGGCGGAAGTTAACTGGGACAGCCCAAGCGAATTGGAATTTAGCTACGACCTTGGAGTAGCAACGGATTTCGACGTTAACTTTTCTGAGCTTCCAGCGGTGAAACGTTACACGATCAATGTGGACGATGCGGAATTGTCTAAAACGATTGAAAGCCTGCGTGAGCGTTTTGCAGAAAACATTCACCCGGAAGTGAGCGAAGAAGGCGATATGATCTTCGGAGAATTGAAACAAGAATCTTCTGAATTCACAACGCGCACTGCAATCCCTACAAAACAACTGAAACCAGAAGCATTGGCTAAGTTTATTGGTGTGAAAAAAGATGACGTGATCACATTCGACATCAACGACACTTTTTCAGACGAAGCTGCTATCGCACATGTAACTGGAAAGAAAAAAGAAGACATCGGCACGCTTTCAGGTGAATTCACATTGGTTGTTGAGGACGTTACGCGTTCAGCTGCATCGGAATTGAATCAAGATCTTTTTGATAAAGTGTTGGGCGTAGGTCAAGTTGAAAACGAAGAGCAGTTCAACGAGAAATTGCTTGAAATTATCAAAGGAAACTACGAACGCGAAACAGAAGCATTGCTTCGTCGTGATATCGAAAATGCGCTACTAGAAAGCATTAACATCGAACTTCCAGGCGACTTCTTGAAAGATTGGCTGGAACGCACAAATGAGGGCAAATTTACCCGCGAACAGATCGAAGAGCAATTCGAAGATTTCAAAAAATCATTGAAATTGAGCTTGATCAAAAATAAAGTGGCGGATAGAGAAAGCGTGAAAGTTGAATATCCTGAAATCCTTGAATTTACCCGCAACATGGTAAAAGGACAGTTCGGAATCTACGGCGATGACGACAACATGAAAGAAACCATCGACCGCGTTGCACAAGGTTATCTTGCTGACAAAGAGCGTGATAATTATACCAATGTTTTCAATCAGGTTTTTGATAACAAAGTAATGGACATCATCCGCAGCCAGGTTTCTACGGACGAGCAGACCATCGAAGTAAGCGAATTTGAAAAACTGGCGAAAGGCGAAGAAGTCGCTGCTTAATCAGTTTTAGCAATATTTTTTTTTCACCGTCCAACGCCTTTGGCGTGGACGGTGTTTTTATTTAAAGCCAATGCGTTCGCGCTCTTCACCAATGTGCCGAATGATCCCGTCGCCGAACCATTGCCTGAATTTCATTTTCCACTGGTCAAGCTCGTTTTGCATTCGCCGGTTTTCTGCCAATAACCTAGTATTTTCCTGACGAAGCCATTCGGTTTCTGACATAGTTAATGCGTCGAAGCCAAGTAATTCAGGCAGCGGGACGTCCAGCAATTTGGCAATGTTTTCGACTCTCGAAACGGAAAGCTCAGTCCGGCCGCGTTCCAGATCGCCGTATGCCGTTGTGGAAAGGCCGAGCATATCAGCCATATTTTCCTGAGAAAGCCCTTTTTGCAAGCGGATCAGGCGAATTTTTTCAGACAAGTTTGATGTAACATTCATAGCCACCGTGTTTTTCATGCCCATTTATGATTTGTTATGCAATGTAATAAAGACCTTCTTCGCTGACTCTCGCAATTTTCGATAATTTATCGCTTGAATAGACAAGGATTATTCAATGAAATAGTCAAATTTGTGAAATCCAAAGAATAAAGAGGCCGGATTACTAACAGAAACTAACACAAAGCGCTTTTTGTTCTTTTACTTATTTGCCCTTTAATATTACTTCAATTAAAATTTAAGTTGATCGATGAACCACGGAAATGAATTTAGAAAATACGCCGTTCACCACCTTGGGATGAATGGCCTTACAGTTGACGGCTACGTAAACCACACAGTTGAAAATATGACGCGTTCGGTGATCGAAGAGCGTCCGATGAACTTCCGTGAAGTGGATGTGTTCTCGCGCCTTATGGCCGACCGCATTATTTTTATGGGAACCGGTGTTGACGACAACATTGCGAACATTATCGTTGCACAGCTTTTGTTCCTTGAATCTGCTGATGCTAAAAAAGATATCTTAATGTATATCAACAGCCCGGGCGGTTCTGTTTATGCAGGTTTGGGGATTTATGACACGATGCAATATGTGCGTCCGGACGTTGCGACGGTTTGTACAAGTCTTGCAGCTTCTATGGGTGCAGTGCTTTTGGCAGGTGGCGCAGCAGGAAAAAGATCAGCACTTCCACATGCCCGCGTTATGATTCACCAACCTTCTGGTGGCGCACAGGGAACGTCAGTTGACATTGAAATTACTACACGTGAAATCGTAAAACTACGTCACGAATTGTACGAAATCCTGGCAAACCACACGGGTCAAACACCTGAACAAATTGCTATCGACTCCGACCGCGACAAGTGGTTAAAAGCCTTAGAAGCAAAGGAATACGGTCTGATCGACGAGGTTTTGACAAGAGATAAATAAGGAACGAAAGTGATTATTCCAGCGCCCGGGCAGATTATCTGTCCGGGCGCTTCTTATTAATAGGCCCGATGCTGATTTGGTATCCCGGTTAAAAAACCGGAAATTTGTATCAATGTCTTTACTCGTAATAATAACGGTAAGATTTTTGAAACATTAAGTTCAGTCTGCTTGTTAAAGTGGCTCTGGCTATTTAACCTCTCCGAAATATTCAGGTTGGCTAGATACCGGCAAATTTTTAAAATATAGCGAAATCAATGGCACAAGTTAGTTGTTCGTTCTGCGGACGTAAGAAAAACGAGGTAGATTTATTACTTTCCGGGATCGATGCACATATATGTAATCACTGCATTGCGCAGGGACATCAGGTAATAACAGAGGAGTTGGGTTCCAAAGAGGAGAAAAAAGAGAAGAAAACGAAGTTACCAAAGCTTAAACCCATTCCCCCGCACGAAATCAAGCATTTTCTTGAACAATATGTGATTGGCCAGGACGAAGCAAAACGCTCACTGGCAGTTGCCGTTTATAATCACTATAAGCGCCTTAACCAGACTTCTACGGACGATGATGTTGTGATTGAAAAGTCGAACATTATCATGGTCGGCGAAACAGGAACAGGTAAAACCTATCTTGCCAAATCCATTGCACGCATTCTGCAAGTTCCTTTCTGCGTGGCGGATGCAACCGTGGTTACAGAAGCAGGTTATGTAGGAGAAGATGTGGAAACGATTTTGACAAGATTGCTGCAAGCTGCTGATTATAATGTCGAAGCAGCGGAGCGCGGGATTGTTTATATTGATGAAATTGACAAAATCGCTCGTAAATCGGATAATCCTTCCATTACGCGCGATGTGAGTGGAGAAGGCGTTCAGCAGGCACTCTTGAAACTTTTAGAAGGTTCATCTGTAAATGTTCCACCCCAAGGAGGCCGCAAGCACCCGGATCAGAAAATGATCACTTTGAACACAGAAAACATTCTGTTCATCTGCGGCGGCGCATTCGACGGCATTGAAAGACACATTGGAAAACGCATTAATACACGTCCAATCGGCTTTTCAGGCGACAACCGCATTATAGAGATTTTTGACAAAGGAAATCTGATGCGCTACGTGACGGCAATGGATCTTAAATCTTTTGGTCTGATCCCAGAACTAATTGGCCGTCTGCCGGTTTTGACGCATTTGAATCCATTGGATCGCGAAACATTGCGCCGGATCTTAACAGAACCGAAAAATGCTTTGGTAAAACAATATGCAAAACTGTTCTCCATGGAAGGGATTACGCTTCATTTTGAAGAAGAAGTGCTCGATTTCATCGTGGACCAGGCAATGACTTATAAACTCGGCGCTCGTGGACTGCGGGCAATTTGCGAGTCGATTATGACAGATGCGATGTTTGACCTGCCGTCTCAAAAAGATGTCAAAGAATTCACGCTTTCGCTGGATTACGCAAAAGACAAGTTTGAGAAATCTTCAATGTCTCTACTTCGTTCAGTGGCTTAAAACAAGCGAGTTACAATATTGAAAACGCTCTGCTTTTCTTCCAGGAATGCAGAGCGTTTCACTTTTTATGGCAATAGTCCTATTTTGCACTAAAATTGATTCAAAAAATGGAAAATTGGTTAGCAAACAAGTCTATTGTAATTATCGGAGGAACAACGGGGCTGGGCTTTTCTGCTGCTAAGGCGTTCGTAAGAAATGGGGCAAATGTGGTTGTGGTTGGCCGAAACCCGGAAAATTGCCTGGTTGCAGAGCTGCACCTGGGCAACACAGCACGCGCCAAGCAGGGCGACGCCACACATCCGCAAACCGCTTTGGATGCCATTCAGCTCTGTATCCGCGAGTTCGGGAGTTTTGATGGAC
Organism: Dyadobacter chenwenxiniae; assembly: GCF_022869785.1. Lineage (NCBI taxonomy): Bacteria > Pseudomonadati > Bacteroidota > Cytophagia > Cytophagales > Spirosomataceae > Dyadobacter > Dyadobacter chenwenxiniae. The sequence continues at coordinate 4,536,526 of NZ_CP094997.1, forward strand.
TATATCACGTCGCAGGTGGAAGCGGCGAAAAATTCGGGGACGGTCCTTTGCATGAATTGTCGCTCGAAGGCTGGAACAAGACACTCGACCTGAATTTAACTTCCCTAATGCTCTCAAACCAGGCCGCTATCCGCACATTTATGGGCATGAACAAAGGCGGCAGCATTCTCAATATGAGTTCCGTACTCGCACATGCTCCTGCGTCAGTACACTTTGCTAATCACGCCTATGCCACGGCGAAATCCGCAGTGATTGGTTTCTCAAAATCCATTGCAGCTTCGTATGCATCTAAAAATATTCGTGTTAATGTGCTGACGCCCGGCATTATTGACGGTGTGGAAAACAGCTCGGAAGCCTCTGACAAATTTATCAGAAGCAAGCAACCCCTTGATGGCGGCCGTTACGGCTTGCCTTCCGATCTGGATGGCGCCTCTGTGTATTTTATGTCTGATTATGCACGGTTTACCACGGGACAAATTTTCACGGTAGATGGCGGCTGGGAGATTACAGATGGCCAATTCTAATGTTTCGGAATGACTGGCATTTGTGAAGAAATTGCTGGGACCGCACCACAGATCGCTTTTTTTCTTTTATTCGCGTAAATTCGTTTAATAAGTTCCTTCGGACTTGTTGGTTTCTAACTTACGCAAAAAATATATGGCAACCGGCCCCATTGTAACACTTACAATTAATCCCGCCCTTGATAAAAGTTCAAATGTCTCACGCATTGTGCCCGACAACAAGCTGCGCTGCGACGCCCCTAACTTTGAAGCGGGCGGCGGCGGCATCAACGTGGCCAAAGCCGTCCACAGACTGGGCGGGAATCCCATCGCAATATTCACGATAGGCGGCCCTACCGGCCAGCGTCTTCATAAGTTAGTTAAGGCTGAGGGCGTCGAAACGATGGTGATCGAGACGAAACAATGGACGCGGGAAAACTTTCACGTGCTGGAAACGAGCACCGGTTTTCAATATCGTTTCGGGATGCCGGGAACGGAAATGATGCCTACGGAAGTGCGTTCCATCTTGGAAACGCTGCAAGAACTCGATCCGAAACCTTCGTACATTATTGCCAGCGGGAGCTTACCACCTGGCGTTCCGGCTGATTTTTATGGACAAATTGCCCAGATCGCCAACAACCAGGGAGCCAAATTCATTGCCGATACATCCGGAGACGCGCTTCGCTATGCCACAGAAGCAGGGATATATTTATTAAAACCCAACATTGACGAACTAAGCGAGCTGGTAGGCGTTGAAAAACTGGAACTCGATGAAGTGGACGACGCGGCACGAGCATTGATTATCCGCGGTCAATGCGAAATTGTGGTTGTGTCCATGGGCGCAATGGGTGCCATGCTCGTTACAGAAGATCAGGTTGAACATATCCCAGCCCCTCCCGTGGAGCCGAAAAGCACGGTCGGTGCCGGGGATAGCATGCTCGCCGGCATAATATGGACATTATCCCAGGGGAAATCCGTCAGGGAGGCGGCGCGAATGGGCGTTGCCTGCGGAACTGCGGCCACAATGAACTCCGGCAGTGAGCTGTTCAAGATGCAGGATGTGAACCGACTGCTGGATTGGCTTAACCGTTATGGCAAGCGCTATTCAGCCAGCTAATTTCAATGCAAAAGACAAAATAGTAAGAAATTATTGCAATTGCCTTTTGCATAGAAAAACATAAGTTATGCCTGAAAAACCTACCCGCCGAGATTTTGCCAAACTAACAGCATTAACCGCCGCTGCCATAACATTCAAGCCGTTTTATATTCTTCATGCCAAACCAAAAGTGGATGGAGAATTGATCGGTCACGGATCGTATAAATATAAAGTCCATCAGGGTTGGGGGAACCTGGATGCGGCCAAATTTCCTGTCAACAACTGTCATGAAATGGTGCAGGATAGCAAAGGCAGGCTGATTATGGTAGGTGATGAAGTTAAAAATAACATTCTCATCTACGACAGATCTGGAAAATTGCTTGAAAGCTGGGGACATGAGTTTCCTGGCGGACACGGCCTGACGCTCTGGAATGCGAACGGCGAAGAATTTCTCTTTATCAGTGACCCCAACATTGGTAAAGTCTTTAAAACAGACCTGAAAGGAAAAATTCTGCTTACCATTGAGCACCCTTCCAAGGTTGGCGCTTATAAGGAAGCCGATCCGTTCAAACCGACAGAAACAGCAATCGGACCGGACGGAACGATCTACATTGCAGACGGATATGGGTCTCAGTGGATTTTGAGATACAATCAAAAAGGCGAGTTTATTGACAAATTTGGCGGTGCGGGCGACGGGGACGCGCAGTTTTCAACCGCACATGGCATCGCAATCGATTATCGTGACAAGGCCAATCCAACATTGCTGGTCACTTCCCGCGCCCATAATGCTTTCAAGAAATTTACATTGGACGGAAAATATATCAGCACATTGTTTCTTCCGGGTGCATTTGTGTGTCGTCCTGTATTTCAGGGTGATACACTTTTTGCAGGTGTGTGCTGGTCCAGGTTGCGCTATTTAAACCAGACGCCTAACTCCGGTTTTGTGACCATTATCGATAAAAACAACAAAGTAATCTCGAATCCCGGCGGCACAAAGCCCGTTTACCAAAATGGCGAATTGCAGTTAATGTTGCAGGAAAAGCCCATTTTCATGCATTGCCACGATGTGTGCGTTGATAATGATGAGAACATTTATGTTTGCCAGTGGAACGCCAAGAAAACATATCCTGTAAAGCTGGAAAGAGTTTAAGATAGCACAATCCAAGCTGGTTTGCTTTCCTAGCGGATCAGCTTGATTGTAATCCCATTGATCACCATTGTTCCCACGGTCAGAATCCCGTAAGCTGCGCCAATGGACATTTGCGGCACGAGCATCGCCACGCCGACCAGAAAAGCGACAAATCCGTAACCTGCCAGAAGCAATCCGTAAAGAATCCGCACAGCCGCATCAGACCCTTGCTGAGAATGCGTAAAAACCGCCAAAGTTGATGTCATAATCGGAAAAGGAGTCAATATGCCGCTCCAGGTCGGGCCGAGATAATCTGCGGCTTGCGTGAGTAGCACCACAAAAAACGTCGCGACGAGCATGCGTAACGGAATGTCGTACACTGGCTGCTTCCTCGCTTCCCCTTTCCCTTTTGGTTTTGGGAAAAAGTATAAAACGGCCGTTAACACGACCAGATTCAATATCACGGCCGAAACCAGCGAAATCGTGCTGCCCAAAGACAAAACGGCAACGATAAAAAAGACCACATAACTGATCAAAACGGTTGGTAACCATGAAAGCCTGGAAGAAACGACAGAATATACCAATGCAAAAAGTATGGTGCCGACCGAACCCAGCAGTGCGGAAGTGATCGTGGAAGCTGCAAACAAGGGCCCGTGTTCCAATGCGATAAAAAACGAGATTGGCCCGGCCACCCAGGGAAATCCGCCGATCCAGCCACCCAGCCCTTCTCCCCATTTTCTGACAGCCAGTGTAACGCCTGCTATAAGCGGAGGCATCAGGAGAATTTTGGCAAGAAGCAGATCGGACAAAGCAGTGAGGCGTAAAATGTGATTGCAAATTTACATTTCAGCCATTAAATCACTGTTAAAATCGCAAAATTGTTGTTGCTTTTAGTTGCAACACAGTTGCAGATAGTATATTTTTGCAACATTGTAACACGTTAATGTTACTTAAACTACTATTATAGGCCATATCGTGCTGGCAATGAACCGGATTGTTTTCGTTTTTCTCCTTTTAATTGCTGCTTTGACTGCACACGCCCAAACTTCGGAATGCGCTTGTTTTGTGAAGGGAGTTGTAAAGGATCAGCATACCGGACAACCCATTATAGGCGCGACTGTACTGATTGTAGGACAAAATAGCGGTGTTTTTACGGATGAATACGGCCGTTATGAATTGCGCAACCTTTGCCCAGGGGCCTATACACTGGAATGTAGGATCATTGGTTATAATCCTTTTCGAGAAAAGCTGGACTTGACGGCTGGCCACGAGGAAAACTTTAACCTGCTGGAACAGGAAGTGCATTTAAAAGATGTGGAAATTACCGCGCACCGGACCGATGCGCCAAGTTCACAGCCACTCTCAACCATTAGCGGCAGCGATCTGGATAGAACCCGCGGACAGAACCTGGCAGAAAGTTTAAAGGGGTTCACGGGGGTAACTTCGCTGCAAACCGGCTCGTCGATCTCAAAACCGGTCATTCACGGCCTGCACAGCAACAGAATTCTCATAATGAACAATGGTGTACGGCAGGAAGGCCAGCAATGGGGTTCCGAGCATGCACCGGAAATTGATCCTTTTATCGCCACCAGGTTGTCGGTCGTGAAAGGTGCTGCTGGCGTTCGTTATGGTTCAGATGCCATCGGGGGCGTTATTCTTGTTGAGCCCGAAGAGCTTCCATTTGATAAGTCATTGAGTGGCGAGGTGAATGCCGTTGGTTTTACGAATGGCAGGCAAGGCGTTTTGTCGGGTACATTGCAGGGCGGCATCAAGGGTTTCAAAGGTTTTGGATGGAGGGCGCAGGGAACCATGAAAAGAGGCGGGAACATCAGGACGCCTGACTATTTTCTGGACAACACAGGCATAAGCGAGAAAAACTTTTCACTTGCAGCGGGTTATCGGAATAAAGGATTGGGAATCGATGTTTTTTATAGCCGTTTTGATACTAAAATCGGCATATTTTCGGGTTCACACATCGGCAGTGTGACTGATCTGCTGAGCGTGATCGAGAATGGTGAGCCTTTCGTTAAATCCGGTTTTAGCTACAACATTGCCCGCCCTAACCAAAACGTAAGCCACGAGCTTATTAAAGCAGAAACACATTATCATTTCCAAAATGGCAACCGCTTTCAATGGACTATTGCGCGGCAATTGAATGACCGGAACGAATTTGACTTACATCGGCCCAGAAACGATTCCATAGCGGCCCTGAATCATCCCGAACTGACTTTTAAGCTCACTACATTGACCAATGATGTGATTTGGGACCATAAGCCGATCGCCGGAAAACTGGCAGGACAGCTTGGGATCAGCACTTTGTACCAATATAATTTGATGGACGGACGGCCGCTGATCCCGAACTTCAACCAGTTTAACATGGGGCTTTTCTGGATGGAGCGTTATGTCAAAAGTGGCTGGGAGCTGGAAGCAGGCATGCGCTACGACTATCGGACATTGACCTCGTTCAGGATTGTGAACCGGGAAAAAGTGTCTCAGGACTTCAAATTTTCCAACTTTTCAGGAACATTGGGTGCGACCAGAAATTTCTCAGAAAAATTTTCAGCAAGACTCAATTTCGGAACGGCCTGGCGCGCGCCTAATGTGAGCGAATTATTCAGCGATGGCGTGCATCACGGCGCGGCTGCTTTTGAAAAAGGTGACGCAACATTACAGCCCGAAAAGGCGCTGAATACCATTGCCAGCCTGAAATATGCCAGCCCGAAGTTTACAGCTGAGCTGGGCGGTTACTATAATATTATTTCAGATTTTATTTATTTAAAACCACAACCCGAACCCATCCTGACCGTCAGGGGAGCATTTCCGTATTTCAAATACACCCAGACGGATGCAACATTCAAAGGAATTGATCTTTCGGCAAGCTGGGAATTTGCCAGATACACGACTGTAACCAGCAAGCTGAGTTATCTCCGCGTGTATGACACCAGGAATGATAATTATCTGGTCATGATCCCTTCCAACCGGATCGACAATCAGATCAAATACGAATTACCAGAGGATGCAAAGTGGCATAAGGCTTATTTTTCTATCGGAAATCTGTTTGTAGCGCAGCAAAAGCGCGTGCCGCCAGCGAGTGATTTTCTGGCTCCTCCCAGTGCCTATTCGTTATGGAATGTGCAAACGGGAACAACATTCGATCTCTCCGAAAAACAGCAGCTGGAAATAGGCATTTCCGTGCAAAATCTTTTCAATGTTTCCTACCGCGACTACTTGAACCGGTTCCGTTATTACGCCGATGATATGGGTCGCAACGTTTCCTTGCGCCTTAAATGGAAGTTTGGTGCTTAAAATGAATTTTTACTCAATTACATAAATACACCTGAATATGAAAATGACCCGCAAGATTTCCTGGACATTACTTTTGGCTGCGGCAGTGTCTTTCACGCAATGTAAAGACGCCGGTGACGATGTTCAGATCGATGACGAAAACGAACTGATTACCTCGGTAACGTTGAAATTTACTGAGGAGGGAACAAATAACACGACTTCATTTTCTTACAAAGATGCGGACGGAGATGGTGGAAATGCGCCTGCAAGGTTTGATACCATTGCATTAAAACCCAACAAAACGTACACATTGGCCATCGAGCTGTTGGACGAAAGCAAAACACCGGCAAGCAATATTACAGACGAAGTTGCGGAAGAATCGGATGAACATTTATTTGTGTACACCCCTGCTCCATCCACTTTGCTGACTTACACGTATGGTGATAAAGATGCGAATAATTACGTGATCGGATTAACCGGGAAAGCCGTGACTACGGTGGCGGGAACAGGAACATTGAAAGTTCGGCTGCGCCATCAGCCTGGTACAAAAAACGGCACGCCAAGTCCTGGCAGTGATGACGTAAATCTGGATTTCATTCTGAAAGTGCAGTAAAATTAACCGCACTTGGGACAAACGCCCTGGATCAGTAGATTGAATTTTTCGGGCTGGTAACCATTAGGCAATTGAACAGCAGGAATGTGCAGATTCTCAAGACAATTGGTTTCTCCACATTCACTGCATTTAAAGTGGATATGGTCGTGGTGATGCTTTTCTTCTGAACAATTGTGCGAGCATAATGCATAACGTAAGCCCTCATCATCCAGCACTTTGTGGATAATGCCTTTTTCAAGAAAGGTTTTTAATGTGCGGTAAATGGTTACCCGGTCGTAATTTTCGCCCAGCGCGCCTTCCAGGTCACCGTGAGATAATGCATTTTTTTTATTTATAAATGTCGAAAGCACATCTTCACGGCATGTGGTCGTCCTCAAATGATGCCCTTTCAATGTTTCTCTTAACTGATCCATTGTTTCCAATAGTTTGATTTTTTTTCCGGGTTCTGAAATAAATTCCGGTATGCTTTTTATAAAACCTTTCCCGTCAAAGTTAAGTTCTAACCAGAACATTTTCAAAGGCTATTTGATCAATACGGAAAAGGATGTCGTCACTTACCTGAAAATAATTGTGCAACTTTGTTGCAAGTGATTCGGGATAGGCTTATTTTTGCAACATTATTGTAATAGAATGAAAGCAGAACACTCACATAGCAAAGCAGATTATATCGGAATCCTGGGTTCGGTGTTATGCATTGTGCATTGCCTGTTGATGCCGGCCCTGGCATTTGGCACGACAATGACCGCGCATCACGACCATGCAGGGCTGATTTCACTTGATTATCTGTTTATTCTGATCAACGGGGTTGCCGTTTATTTTGCAACCAAAAACCATAAATCAGTTGCTGTAAGGGCGATTTTATGGGGATCATTGGCGCTGTTCTCAGTTTCCCTGATTTTTGAAGCGGCTCATCCGGCTTTTATCTGGCTCGGTTACATTGGGTCTGCGTTGCTGATCATTGGTCATTTACTAAATCTCTACATCTGCCAGATCGCTCCTAAGATGAAGTGGAAGGTTTCTTAACTTTCATTTGTCGTATTCTACTTCAAAACGGCTTAAATCCGGTCTGTTCGGCCTTTTACGATTGAGCTCATATTCAAAAATGGTCTTGCCCAAATCGGCCATAAACGGAAAACCTATTTTTTCGTAATCGTATTTATTGTCGTTGAAGACTTCGTCCTCATTGCAGTAAATCACCGCAGTTAGCATAAACTCAATTCCCTTTTCAAAATCGGCGATATAAGCGTTGTCCAGAAGGAAGCCGTACGCGTCACCGACTTTATTGAAAAGGCGAATGTGCCTGGGTAACCGCGTTTTAGTAGCGCCAAATAGCAAAAACTTGGCATATCCATCGTAGTAATCGTCGGTATAATGTTCCGGAAAGCTGGTTTCGACAGGAAATTGGGACATATACTGATACATAAACCGGTAATCCTCCGCTGTGAGGTCAAAACGCTGGCTGGCAGGCACCTGATCAGGAAAAAACAGCGTTTTCAGCAGTCGGTGCTGATCTTCCAGTGCGAAGTAGTTTTTGCTCGAAAAATCAAAGGGCTCATTGACCAGCTCGTTGTCCTTCATGAAGCCTTTGCCTTTTAAGATAGGCTCAGGAGATTTTAATTCCTTTGCCGCATATTTAGCAGGTTGTTCCAGAATTACTTTCCCATCTTTCTCAAACCGGACAGGGTTCGTGTAACGGTTGTTTTCCGGCCCGATCGGCGATTCCAGGCGATGCGTGATCCGCACATTGGTGAAACCTTTTTTCCGTAACGAATCATTAAATTCTTCCTGTCCAATAAATTCGTATAACCTGTTAAATGCGTCATTATCGCTTACCAACAGAATTTTTTTGGCGTAATGCGCAACCGATGGGAGTCCATTTTCGGCAGTGGAATCTTTGTTAACAGATATTTGCTCCGGCCGGTCCGAGCCGGTAAACATAGGCGTATTCTTGTCAATGCCCAGCTTGTTCAATTTTTCGAATGCCAGTGCAACGGCAGGGAGCTTAACGGTGCTTGCAGGGTAAAAATACTGCGCACTGTTCACATGGTAGCGATGTGTGGTAAACTGCGGCTCATTCTTACGGTTTCTGTCAATCTTGGTATACAGAATCTGGATCTGGTATTTATCCGGGTCTTTGAGCACTTCGGCAAACCGTTCGGGATGCTTTTTCAGTAGTTTTTCAATAAAATTATCAGCCTGAAATTGAGCGAGGGAAGGCAATGCAACTAATGATAAAAGCAAGTGTAGCAACAATTTATAACCTCTTAACAAAATCATGGAAGTCCTCGGGCACGTGTAAAACGAAGATACAATATTTATTTTAAAGGGTTACTTGAATTATATTTTACTGGTAGCAGCCTTTACATATTTGAATGTAAACAATGGCGAAATAATGGAAGAAAATAAATTGCGCAGCCGCGGATGGTTCGGAAAGTCTGGTAAGGATGGATTTATATACAGGGCCTGGATGAAAAATCAGGGCTACCCTGCGGATGAATTTGAAGGACGGCCGGTGATCGGTATCTGTAATACATTTTCTGAGTTAACGCCGTGTAACGGGCATTTCCGGGAACTCGCAGAATCGGTTAAGCGCGGCGTTTGGGAAGCCGGCGGCTTCCCGCTTGAATTTCCGGTAATGTCCCTGGGCGAAACATTAATGAAGCCCACAGCTATGCTTTTCCGCAATCTGGCAAGTATGGATGTGGAAGAATCGATCCGCGCAAACCCGGTTGACGGCGTTGTGCTGCTGTGTGGTTGTGACAAAACCACGCCATCGCTTGTCATGGGCGCAGCCAGCGTGGACATTCCTACGATTGTAGTCTCCGGCGGACCTATGTTGACTGGGCGTTACAGAGGCAAAAGCATCGGCACAAGCGACATCTGGCGTTTCAGCGAACTGCACCGGAAAGGTGACCTCTCACAGGACGAGTTTGCTACAGCCGAAGCTTGCATGTGCCGGAGCAACGGACACTGCGCCGTAATGGGAACTGCTTCCACAATGGCCTGTATGGTCGAGTCGCTGGGCTTGACATTGCCTGAAAATGCTGCTATTCCCGCTGCGGATTCGCGCAGAAAAGTGCTCGCACAACTTTCAGGGCGCAGGATTGTGCAGATGGTGCACGATGATCTTCGCCTTTCTCAAATACTAACAAAAGAGGCTTTTGAAAACGCTATTATGCTGAATGCGGCGATTGGCGGCTCCACAAATTTCGTGATTCACCTGCTGGCCATTGCAGGAAGAATCGGCGTGGATCTTTCATTGGATCATTTCAACGACCTTTGTGCCAAAGTGCCCCTGCTGCTCAATTTGCAGCCTTCCGGAGGCTATTTTATGGAGGATTTCTATTATGCCGGCGGATTGCCTGTCGTGATCAAGGAAATGCTGTCTCTATTGCACCCCAATGTGATTACGGCAAATGGTAAAACAATGGCAGAAAATTGCAGCACAGCCGAATGCTTCGATCCGGAAGTGATTGGGACGCTGGCAGAGCCGGTTAAAGACCTCACCGGGCTGGCTGTTGTACGTGGTAACCTTTGCATCAACGGAGCGGTTATCAAACCTTCCGCATCATTGAAACCGGAATTAATGCAGCACCGTGGACGAGCAATTGTCTTTGAAGACATTGACGATTACAAAGCGCGCTTGGATGATCCGGACCTGGATGTGGATGAAAATAGTGTTTTGGTCCTTAAAAACGTAGGGCCGAAAGGTTATCCGGGGATGCCTGAAGTAGGAAATATGTCGCTGCCAAAAAAATTACTGGCTCAGGGCGTGATAGATATGGTGCGGATTTCGGATGGCCGCATGAGCGGAACGGGATTTGGAACAGTTGTTTTGCACATTTCCCCGGAAGCAGCCGTGGGCGGAACGCTCGCGTTGGTGAGAGACGGCGATTACATTGTGCTCGACGTAGAAAACCGGAAACTTCACCTTGAAGTATCTGATGAAGAGCTGGAAGAGCGCAGCAAATCATGGAAACCGCTGGATCTGGGTTATAACAGGGGTTATGTGAACTTACATATCAACCATGTAATGCAAGCCCATGAAGGCGCAGATCTCGATTTTCTAAAAGGAGGATCAGGCGACAAAGTAACAAGAGATTCGCATTAAAGTAAAGGCTGTTTCGAGAGCCTTCCCAAATGATAAAATTGTAATGAACAGCCAATTATTTGATAATCAGGTAGCGATTGTAACCGGTGCCGGACAGGGAATCGGTTTTGAGATAGCGAAACAACTTGCGTCTCAGGGAGCTTGCGTGATCCTGAATGACTTTGATGAAGACCTTGCCAAAGAGGCCGCCCGGAAAATTCGCGATCTGGAAGGAGAATGCGTTGCGTTTGCAGGCGATGCTTCAAAAATTGAAGTGATTGAAGGAATGACCGAGGAGGCTGTTAAATGTTTTGGTAAGCTGTCCATTGTGGTTGCAAATGCAGGCATTACGCTTTTCGGAGACTTTTTCACCTATCCCGAAGAGAATCTGAGAAAGGTCCTGGAAGTAAATCTAATGGGTTCCTTTTTATTGACACAAGCAGCAGCGCGTCAAATGCGCGCACAAAAAACGGGCGGCAGAATATTGCTGATGTCGTCCGTAGTAGGGCATCAGGCGCACCAGTTTCTGGCCGCCTATGCCATGACAAAAGCTGGGCTGGAAATGTTGGCGAAAAACCTTGTATTGGAATTGTCTCCGCACGGCATCACCATTAATACCGTGGCACCAGGGGCAACGCTCACTGAGAGAACATTGGCCGAAGATCCGACTTATCCCAAGATGTGGTCTGCAATTACGCCGATGGGGCGTCCTGCTATTTGTGAGGACATTGCAAATGCCGCATTATTCCTCCTGTCCCCGCATTCCGGGCACATTACCGGGCAAAGCCTTGTGGTCGATGGTGGCTGGACGTCGGTAAGTCCCCTACCCGACCTGAGCAATCTGAGTGTGAAAAATTGAGACTAGTCCTCCATTCCCTGGGAGAAGAGCTGTGCTTCCAGGTCATCAATGTTGCCATCTTGTGACACAAAAAGCTCACGCGGTTTTGAAGAAGCAACAGGAACAACCGTCATGAACGTCCGGTATTGATCATCGCTGATAATTTTCAAAGCCAGTGCCCTTTTCAGCACCATAGGAAATGGCACCTTGAAAAAATTGGCGATATCAGAAGCCAAAAATGCCGGAATTTTTGAGATATCATTTCTAAAAAAGCTTTCTACTTCTTCAAAAGGAAGCAATGCTTCAAATATTAGTTGCTCCGAACGCGCGGCGAGTGATGTTGTGCTGGAATATAGCGTTTGTAACCCTAGGGAAACCGTTAGCAAGTGAATATGGTAATTACGCTCATTTATTTCCGAAGCAGCATTAACGAACACCCATCCCTTCTGACGATAAATGGCTGAAAAGCCTTTGAACTTTGGGTCAACATGATGAAGCTGTGCAATTTTGATACCCTCAGGATAAGGCAATTTGTGACCAATCTGGTGAACAATGTCCTGTGCATAGGAAATGTCGGCAACAGCGCCGGCAGGCTCAATCATCCAATCTCCATTCACCAATCCTTCAAAAAGCTCATCAGCCAGACGCTGACTTTCTACCTGACCAAGATGTAGGACAATCCTGTTACCACGTACCGAAAAATCGAGAAGTAGCTGGTTCTTTGGTTGCTTTTTACCCATAGTGTTTGGAAGTTGAGGTCAGAACTTCAAAGATACAGCCTTGCGCATTCCGCAGCAAAGTCTTTAGGCTATTTATCTCCAGTCCAATGTGTTCAAAAGCTGGATCATGTCCTTTTGCAGATAATCGATGACAGGTGCCAGCGAATCATTTTTTGTGGCCGTCGGGAAGTAAATGGCGCCTCGCATAAAGTGTTTTGTACTGTCAGTGGTATAAAATTGGTATGGACTTGGCACGTCACCTTCAATCTTGAAAAGAATTGCTGTTTTACCTGTTTTACTCATAACCCGCTGTTCCTGAATGGCAGAAGCGCGGATCTGGTGTTTGCTGGCGAGCTTATAAGAGTCGTCGATATAAGATTTTAGCAGCGCTGGATTATTGCCAATTTCCTTGTAGGTAATTTGAATATTGGCTTTAAACTGAGGATAATTGATAAAAATCCAATCCTTACCAGCTGTACGAAAAGTGTCGGGTAAGGCCTCCGCGAATTTGGAAATCTCAAAAGTGTATGGATGCGGTTGCGTCAGTTTCTGATAAGCGTGTGGCGGCAGATCCAAGCGGTTAAACCCTTTTGGCTTGGGCACATAACGCTCCTCTTTTTTACTACATGACGCCAATACAATCCAAATGAGAGAGAAAAGCAGTATTTTTTTCAACATTGAAATGATCTCTTTTAAAAACCGGTCGCGCAAACTTAACGAAAACTGCATTACATTATTTCTTGCCGGGGTTGGCACAAAAATAAAAGCGAAACTGCCTTCGGGCAATTTCGCTTTTTAGCTTAACTATCTGAAAAACTATTCAACCGTTACGGATTTCGCGAGATTCCGCGGCTGATCTACATTTCGTCCGCGCATAACAGCAATGTAGTAAGACAACAGTTGCAAAGGAATCACAGAAACAAGTGGCGTCAGCAATTCATGGACCTTGGGAACCTCGATCACAAAATCAATCATGCCGGGAATAAGCGTATCACCCTCAGTAACAATGCCAATAACCCTCCCCTTTCTCGCTTTTACTTCCTGAATGTTGGAAACGATCTTTTCGTAAGAACCATCTTTGGTTGCCAAAAAAACCACCGGCATATCCTCATCAATCAGCGCAATGGGCCCGTGCTTCATTTCTGCTGCGGGGTAACCTTCCGCGTGGATGTACGAAATCTCCTTCAATTTAAGAGCCCCTTCCAGTGCGACAGGGAAATTTAGTCCTCTTCCGAGATAAATAAAGTTGCGTGCATAGGTGAAAATAAATGCTATTTCCTTGATCTTATCTGCGTTTTCGAACACTTTTTCCACCTTTGCAGGAATGGTTTCGAGTTCAATGAGCAGTTGGCGATAAGTTTCTTCCGAAATGGTGCCCTTACGTTTTGCAGTCGCAATAGCGATCAGCGTAAGGACCGTCACTTGTGCGGTAAACGCCTTCGTACTCGCAACCCCGATCTCAGGACCAGCGTGCGTATAAGCGCCTGCATGTGTTGCACGGGCGATAGACGAACCCACAACATTACAAACGCCGAATATGGTGGCTCCTTTGGACTTGGCAAGTTCGATAGCGGCCAGTGTATCAGCCGTTTCGCCAGATTGCGAAATGGCGATCACAACGTCCTTTTCATTAATAACCGGATTACGATAACGGAATTCGGAAGCGTATTCCACCTCAACATTAACCCGGGCAAGTTCTTCAAAAATATATTCCGCCACAAGCCCGGCATGCCAGGAAGTTCCGCAGCCTACGATCACGATCCGATCAGATTCGGCCAGTTTATCGAGATAATTGCTCAATCCGCCGAGTTGTAAATGTCCATCATCCGCGCGCAACCTTCCGCGCATGCTGTCGGCGATGGAACGGGGTTGCTCGAAAATTTCTTTGATCATAAAATGGTCGTAACCACCCTTTTCGATGGTTTCAAGCTCCATTTCCAGTTTCTGAATGTAAGGGATCGTTTCCGTATTATCCAGATTTTGAATACTTAACCGGCCCTCGCTGATCACAGCAACCTCATAATCATCCAGATAAACAACGTCTTTTGTGTATTCAATAATGGGTGTAGCGTCGGAAGCGAAGAAAAATTCGCCTTCGCCAATGCCGATCACAAGCGGGCTTCCTTTTCTTGCTGCAATGAGCTGGCCCGGATTATCTACGGACATCACCACAATCGCATAAGCGCCCACAACCTCTTTCAGCGCAAGTTTGACCGCAGATTCAAGGGAACCGCCCGTTTCTTGCTGAATATCTTCAATAAAATGAATCAACACTTCGGTATCTGTGTCACTCAGAAACTTGTGGCCTTTTGAGACCAAGTTTTGTTTAATGGACGCATAGTTTTCAATGATGCCATTGTGGATAATGGAAAGTCTGCGGTTATTGGAATAATGTGGGTGTGCATTCACATCATTGGGTTCGCCGTGGGTTGCCCAGCGCGTGTGCCCGATGCCTATTGTAGCAGTGAGGTGTTTCGTAGCAAGCTCGCTTTCAAGGTCAGAAACCTTTCCCTTCTTCTTATAAATATCCAATTTCTCATTTTCCAGCAACGCGATTCCGGAACTGTCGTAACCACGATATTCCAGTCTTTTCAGACCTTTTAAAATTAAAGGATATGCCTCTCTGTTTCCTACGTAAGCTACAATTCCACACATATTTTGTTAAATTAGATTGAGTGTATGTTGATCAATTCCTGCAAATAAATAGCAATCAGCCCTGCCTAACAAGCTAAACTTTAATTAATTACTCAAAATTGTACAATTTCGTCGAAGTGCTCGAACACACCGTTTAAATGAATTTCGTTGAAAATGTTGATAAGGCAAAAAAAATGGCGACCCATACAGGTCGCCATCTCTTATTCAATGAATCTATCTGTGATCAGCTCATTAGATCAGTATACAAATTGTAATATGATTCTGAGAACTTCTCGTCCTGCTCATCAAGCTCAACCCGCTTAGGCGCGTTGTTGAAAATCTGGTTCAGACTTTCGCTGCAATGATCGTCCGCCTTCAAAACTGCGTCCGCATATGCACAGCCGATCTTTACAAATCCTTCAAAATCAGCAGAGCGCAAATGAGCCAAAGCTTCATCGCTTACATCCATTGCTTTTGCTTTGTTATGCAAATCAGCGTCGAATTTGTAGTCAAAAGCATTATTATGAACTGTAAATACACTTTTCGTATCCTTAAACATAGGATCATTGCGATAAGTGGTTTTCAAGTACATAGGAATCAAGGCAGTCATCCAGTCGTTGCAATGCACTACGTCAGGTGCCCAACCCAATTTTTTTACTGTTTCCAGCACACCTTTGCAGAAAAAAATTGCACGCTCATCATTGTCATCGTAAAAGTTGTTCTCCTTATCGAAGAATACGGATTTACGATGAAAATAATCATCATTATCAATAAAATATACTTGCAGCTTTGCATTAGGGATGGAAGCAACTTTAATGATCAATGGCTTCTCTTCATCTCCTACGGTAATATTTATTCCTGACAATCGAACTACTTCATGAAGCCTGTTTTTGCGTTCATTGATAAGACCAAAACGGGGAACAAGAATTCTAATTTCTGCACCGCGTTCCTGCATTGCCTGGGGAAGTCTTCTAACGTAATCGGCAACATCAGTGGTTTGGAGGAAAGGGTTGATTTCACTGGCTACATACAAAATTCGTAGTTTCTCCATAGATGTTATTAGCAGTTTGTGAAAAAAAGTTTTGCAAAATTATACAAAAAAAATGGCAAAATCAAAAAATATTCCAAACTAAATGTCATATTGCGCCCAGTTTGGGAATTCCCATTCCAAATTTTTTTCATCGCCTCTCAGTTGCCGGACCCAATATTAAAAAGCAACAGTTACGGTTTGATTACTCCCTCTGATTTCACTTTTTCAATGGAAGTATTTACTTCAATCAAAGGCCTGCGCAGTTTCCTCGATCAACAGCTTTTACAACAAAAAACCGTCGGCCTCATACCCACCATGGGCGCGTTGCATGAAGGCCACATTTCACTTGTTGATGCATCCATTAAACAGAATGATGTAACGGTCAGCAGCATTTTCGTTAATCCAACTCAGTTTAATAACCCGGAAGACCTTTTAAAATATCCACGAACTTTGGCCGAAGATTGCGCCATGCTCGAAAAGGCAGGATGTACAGCGGTTTTTGCGCCGTCCGTGGAAGAAATGTATCCCGAAAAATCTTCCTTGGTTATCAATTTTGGTACGCTGGAAAGCGTGATGGAGGGCGCTTCAAGACCAGGGCATTTCAATGGTGTCGGCATTGTAGTTTCAAAGCTCTTCCACATTGTCAGCCCGCACCGCGCATATTTCGGTCAAAAGGATTTACAGCAAGTTTCAATTATCCAAAGACTGGTCGCAGATCTGGCATTTAATCTCGAACTCATCGTTTGCCCGACCATTAGAGAAACCGATGGTTTGGCCATGTCATCCCGCAACCGCAGGCTTAATGATGCAGAGCGCAACATTGCTCCGCATATTTACAGGATCCTTGAAGATGCAAAAAAGGATTTGGTAGCCGGAATAAATGTTAAAGAGGTCATTGCAGCTGCAACCCATGCATTCAGCACTATTCCGGAATTTACACTCGATTATTTTGAAGTGGTAGATGTCAAGACTTTGCAGCCTATATCGGAAATTGGATCGGCTGGGACAAATGCTATTTGTGTGGCTGCTTTTTTAGGACCAGTTAGGTTAATCGATAATGTTGTTTTTTGAGTGAACAGACTTTCCAAGTCTTGGAGACTTGGAAAGTCTAAACGTTCATTCCTACGACAACTTCCAATCTCCTCTATACTTCCTCTTCACAAACTGATTCGCTTCATCAAAATTGGTAATTTTCATATTATTACCATCCCAAAGCAGTTTCTTACGACCTGGATAATCAAATCCTTTGCCATCTGCTTTTGCAGTGCGGAGGTTGTAACTACGGATTCCGAGGTTACCCATGATTACGGTTTCGGTCAAAGGTCCTGCGTAGTCGAATGATGAGGTTAATGCTTTGTGTTCTTTGCTGTTGAAACCTGCTTTGCAAGCGTCTGTCCAGGAAACGTGGTGGCCGAATTCTGGCATTGGAGTGTATTTATTGCCAAAATCTCCTTGCTTGTATTCGAGCTTCGTGCCGTCGTTCAGGTAAACTTTTGGGTTAATTCCGTAAGTTCCGCAAGTCATAACTCCCTTTTGACCGATTAACAAAACACCATTGCTGCTGTCTGGCTCTCCTAGCGGATCATTTGCAGGAATAATTTCCGGATGGAAAGGACGTAGACCGCCATCGTGCCAGGTTAATGTTACCTCGGACTTGTTAACCTTGTTAGCAGGGAATTTCAATTGTACACGTGATGATGGGGGGCATCCTTCAGGAATGTATTCGGGTGTCCAGTCTTTAATAAAAACTTGCCCTACGCTGCACTCCAATTCGGTTGGATAACCCAATCCTAATGTGCGGAAAGCGGGGTCGATCAGGTGGCAGCCCATATCGCCTAATGCGCCGGTTCCGAAATTCCACCAGCCTCTCCATTTGAACGGGTGCCATGCCGGGTTATAGTCAACCCATTCGGCAGATCCTACCCAAAGTTCCCAATCGATGTCAGCAGGAACAGGGAATTTTTCCGTTGGAACCGGAATTCCTTGCGGCCAAACCGGACGGTTTGTCCAAACGTGCGCCTCATGCACATTGCCGATCAAGCCTTTTGTAAACCATTCTTTCATCTGGGTTTGCGCAGGGTTAGAAGCGCCCTGGTTTCCCATCTGCGTAACCACTTTGTATTTACGCGCTGCCTCTGTAAGCATTCGTGCCTCGTAAATGTCATGCGTCAATGGCTTTTGTACATACACGTGCTTGCCGCGCTGCATGGCTGCCATTGCTATAATGGCGTGCATATGATCTGTTGTCGAAACGGTTACGGCATCGATGTCCTTTTCCATTTCGTCAAACATTTTTCTGAAATCCTTGTATTTCTTAGCATCAGGATGCAGCTCGAAATTCTTTTTCGCCTGCCCCCAATCCACGTCGCAAAGCGCAACAAGGTTTTCCGCACCCTTATTCCAGGCATTATTTGTATCGGAAAACCCTTTTCCACCAACGCCTACTCCCGCAATGTTCAATTTATCGCTCGGTGCTACGAAGCCTTTGCCCAGCACATGGCGCGGGACGATAAAGAAACTTCCAATCGCAGCCGCCGTCGTTTTTTGCAAAAACTCCCGGCGCTTCACATCCTTCGGTTTATTTTCTGAACTCATCTGATTTGATCGTAAAAAGATAAAGTGGATAATATTGTTTAAAGCATACTTGTCATGATAATTACTTACAACCGCATCATTTGTGACCGGGAACCGTAACCATAACGGGGATGTTTTGAAGGCTGTATATTATTCCCTTAACTTTGGGGTGAATAAGGACATTCATAAATTTCCGACTTACGTTACCTGGTAATGCAAATAACACTCATGAAATCGAAGATTCACCGGGTTAAGGTGACTCAGGCAGAGTTGAATTACGTAGGCAGCATCACTATCGACGAAGACTTGATCGATGCCGCCGGACTGGTTGAAAATGAACAGGTTCACATTGTTAATAATAACAACGGAGAACGCTTTGTGACTTACGTGATCAAAGGTGAAAGAGGTTCCGGGATGATTTGCTTGAATGGTGCAGCGGCGAGAAGGGTTCAGATCGGTGACATTATCATTATCATTGCATATGGCTCCATGAGCCAGGAAGAGGCCAAAACATTCAAGCCAATGATCGTTTTTCCGGATCATAATAATCATCTTGTGGTCTAACTTCTTATCTTGACAGGTTCGCAAAATTTATAATCAGCTATGAAAAGCGCTTTACGTTACACCATTTCGCTTGCGCTTGCAGGCGGCCTGATCTGGTTTGTCTTTAAGGACATTAACTTCGCAGAAATGCTCGACAGGTTTGTCAAATCCGATTGGCGGTGGATTGCGTTATCCTGCGTTTTATTACTTGCTGCGCACATTACAAGAGCCTGGCGCTGGGGTATGCTGATGGAGCCGCTGGGCCACAAACCCGGACTTTTTAACAGCTCAATTTCTGTCTTAACCGGTTATTTTGCCAATTATATTGTGCCAAGAATGGGCGAAGTAACGCGTTGCGGAACATTATACCGGCTCGAACGCATTCCTGTAAATCTGAGTTTTGGAACGGTCGTAGCGGAACGTATATTCGATGTCCTGATATTATTGGTAATGATCGGACTGAACTTCATTCTTGAATTCGACCGGCTCAGCACTTTTTTTACTGATTTTTTTCAAAGCAAGGTTTCCGGGGGGGCAGGCGGTGGTTCGGGCAGCGGGATGTTGCTTGGTATACTCATCGCTTTAATGCTTGTCGTCGTTATAGGTGCAATTATTATTTTTAAGAATGTAGCACTGAGGGATAAAATCCAGCAAAATGCATTGGTACAAAAAGTAGTAGGCTTCGGTAAGGGAATGCTGGATGGTTTTTTAAGCATTCGTAAACTCAGGAGTCCGGGTTTGTTTATTCTCAGCACCATTGCGATCTGGGTCTTCTATTATTTCGTTTCCTACGTCCTGTTTTTCTGCATCCCCGAGACGTCCGATCTTGGACCCCTGGCAGGGCTTACATTACTGGTTGTTGGAGCGATCGGCATGACGGCACCAACACAGGGCGGCATTGGTGCATATCATTTGCTGGTTGGTAATGTGATGATCTTGTACGGATTATCTCAAAACGACGGCATTACATTGGCCACATTCATTCATGGCGCTCAAATGATTTTTATGCTGATCATCGGCGCACTGGCATTCCTATACGTTTTGGTCCAAAACAAAAAATCGGTTGCTGAAAACAGTCAGGTTCCTATTGAAAATTAATTGCCGTTGTGTAGTCCGGTCATATCAAATCACCGTATGATACCGTATTAATAGTAATGAAATCCTAACACCGATTTATCGCATGAACCTTACCGAAAGCAAGATTTTAAGACTAGAAGAAGCCATTCCAACCGTTGAAGACTGGCAGCGCGCCGGACAAAAAGTGGTTTTCACAAATGGCTGCTTCGATATTGTGCATTTGGGTCACATTGATTATTTGGAAAAGGCGCGTGCATTAGGCGACCGATTGGTTCTAGGTCTGAACACAGATGCTTCGGTAAGCAGGCTTAAAGGACCGCTTCGTCCGGTTGTAAATGAATATGCAAGAGCAAGATTGATGGCCGCATTATCCTTCATTGATGCTGTCATTTTGTTCGACGAACCGACGCCTAGTCAGTTGATTGAAGCGGTAAAACCTGACATTTTGGTCAAAGGAGACGATTATACCGTTGAAACTATAGCTGCTGCGCGGATTTTGTTTTAGGTAAAGGAGGTGAGGTAAAAACGATCGCTCTCGTACAGGGTTACTCGACTACCGCGCTGATTGAGAAAATAAAACAAGGATATAAATAACGTAAACTATGGCTGGTGCATATGTGATTGGTATTTTGGTGATGCTCATTAGCCTTTATGTGCAATGGCGTCTCAAAAGGAAGTTTGAAGAATATTCACAAGTTGGACTGAGCAATGGCATGAGCGGAAAAGAAATCGCTGAAACCATGCTTCGTGAAAGTGGAATTTATGACGTAAGAGTGTTATCCGTTGAGGGACGCCTTACCGACCATTATAATCCTCAGGATAAAACAGTTAACCTGAGCCCGGATGTATATCATGGACGAAGCGTGTCGGCAGCAGCTGTTGCTTCCCACGAATGCGGGCATGCGGTGCAGCATGCAACTGCGTATAAATGGTTACAGTTCAGATCGCAAATGGTGCCTTTTTTAAGCATTGCATCTAGTTATATGCAGTGGATTATCTTGGGTGGAATTGTATTACTAAACACAACACCGATTCCCCTGATGGTTGGTGTCGCTTTGTTTGCAGCAACAACATTGTTCAGTTTCATTACATTGCCAGTTGAATATGATGCAAGCAACAGAGCGCTGGCATGGATTCAGAAAAACAGGATTGTGAACGAAAGAGAATACATTATGTCTGCCGATGCGCTTAAATGGGCCGCCAGGACTTATCTGGTTGCAGCCATCGGTTCTCTTGCAACATTGCTTTATTATGTAAGCTTGTTGATGGGACGGAGAGATTAAGACCTTGTAGGCTTGTCCCTGTCAGCCTGAGCGGAGTCGAAGGCACGTGCATGACGCCTTGACAAGTAACGTGCCTTCGACTCCGCTCAGGCTGACAAGAAATAAAAAGGGCTGAGAAACATTGTTTCTCAGCCCTTTTTATTTCTACTTCTTCTTTTGATTCCAATACACAACCACATTGTGCGTCGCCCGGCCTGACGCCACAATGTCCAGGTCGCCGTCCCCGTCCAAATCCGCTGCTGCTATATCTTCGCAGGCGATCTTGATTTTATCATCCAGCGCATATTCCTGCCACTTTTTGCCTTCCGGATCGGAGCCTACGTAAATTCGGACGCCGGTTTCCCCGGTAACATTAGGATTACGCCAGCCCATTACCACCTGATCGCGGCCCTGTCCGAAGAAATCGGCGCATACCAATGCGTGACCTTCCTTTATTTTATCTGTCAAAACTGTACGGTTATCTTTTGAGTAAACAACCAGGTTTGTGCCGTGCATAGGCTCGATGGTGGCTGTAAACAATTGATTTTTACCTAAACTTCCTGTTCTGATCTCTCCTACTCCTGTTTGCGGCACCATCCATGTTCCCGACGGGGCCCATCCGTCTGCACCGTCTAAAAACACCTGCACGCCTTCTTTTCCTGCGATAGCAAGACCAAGCATTCTGCCTGGCACTTCCATGGATTGCATGTTATGTGTCATATGCATGCCGGTTTCCACCAGGTCGTAACCCCAGATGCCCGTCTTTTTTTCCGGAACATCAAACACAATCAGCTTAACACCAGCTCCTTCACCTCCCGTATTGCCTTCGCCATGCAACGGAAGCACGGCAAGCTGGAAATCCCCATCTGCCTTTTTCACCCATTGCATTCTATGGATTGTTACTTCATGATGCAAGCGGACCGGCTCCCAAAGCTGCGTCCGGTCATTTGGAGCAGACAAATAATAGACTGCACCGGATTGTTTTAAATTTTTTGTTTCCGACGGATTCCACTGTGCGCCGACCGCCACCTCGACTTTCCCGTCCCCATCGATATCACGGGCTGCTATGCACACATTGTCTTGCTCTGTAAGATCTCTTGCAATTACATTGCGCGTCCACTTTTCGGCCTTTTTTCCCGGATTTTTATACCAAACAATCTCCTTTTTATCTGCAAGCAAAATATCCGGTTTCCCGTCTCCATCCACGTCTCCAGAGGTTACGCCATAGCCTATACTAATTTTATCATCAATAACTTCCCCCACAAAAGTCGCCGTCTGAGCAACCGTTTCTGTTGCGATCAGTGTAAGGGCAAAAAGAAATAATTTTTTATTCATAGTCCTGGTTTCAGGGCGATCGCCCCGCTAATTATTTAAGCACATTTTTTCACAATATACTTCAAAAAGTACACAGCAGCATTCGAAAGAAGACTTTTTTGTGTGGCTTTGATCGGCTTTGCCTACTTTTGTAAATTATTGTGAACCAATTTACCTTTCATGAAAACCGTCCCTTTACATCAGGTCCATATTGATTTGGGTGCCAAAATGGTCCCGTTTGCAGGTTTTGAAATGCCTGTACGCTATTCCTCGGATCTGGACGAACACCACACTGTAAGAAATAACGTGGGCGTTTTTGACGTCTCTCATATGGGGGAATTCAGCATTAAAGGTCCCAAAGCGCTTGATCTGATTCAAAAAGTAACTTCAAATGATGCTTCGGCTTTGTTTGACGGAAAAGTTCAGTACAGCTATCTGCCCAACGGAAGAGGCGGTGTTGTGGATGATTTATTGGTGTATCGATTAAAAGAGGACGAATATTTCCTGGTTGTAAACGCTTCCAATATAGATAAGGACTGGAACTGGATCCAAAGCCACAATACAGAAGGCGTTGCGATGGAAAATCTTTCTGATGACCTATGCCTTTTTGCTGTTCAGGGTCCTAATGCGACGCCTACATTACAAAAGCTCACTTCCGTTGATCTTGATGCGATGGATTATTATACATTCAAAATCAGCGAAATGGCTGGGATTTCGGATGTGATAATTTCAGCAACAGGTTATACAGGGGCAGGCGGATTTGAAATATATGTTAAAAACGCAGACGCAGTCAAAATGTGGGAAGCCATATTTGCCGCCGGAGCGGAATTTGGAATCAAACCAGTCGGACTAGGCGCCCGCGACACATTACGGCTTGAAAAAGGTTTCTGCCTGTACGGAAACGATATTGATGACAGCACTTCGCCGTTGGAAGCTGGCTTAGGCTGGGTTACCAAATTCACCAAAGATTTTATTGACGCAGAAGAACTCAAAGCACAGAAAGAAGCTGGCTTGGAGAAGAAACTGGTTGGCTTTGAAATGATCGACAGAGGAATTCCACGCGGACACTATGAATTGTGCGATGCAGCTGGCGCTAAATTGGGAAAAGTGACTTCGGGCACACAATCGCCCACATTGCAAAAAGGAATCGGCATGGGCTACGTCCCTACCTCATTCGCTAAGCCTGAGACGGAAATTTTCGTCAAAGTCCGTGACAGATTATTAAAAGCGAAAGTTGTTAAGCTTCCTTTTGTAAAAAACTAATTATCTCCCCAAATCCAATCCATAGTATCGATTTCATTTTATGAAACAACTTGATGTTTGCCTTACACCCGACCTGCTTCATTTACACAAACTGGATAATTCAATCGTAGTCGTAGCAGACATTTTCAGGGCTACTTCCTGCATGGTAACCGGCCTCGCTTATGGTGTTAAGAGCATTACACCCGTTGCCAGCATTGAAGAATGTAAGTTTTTACAAGACAAGGGTTTCATCGCAGCAGCGGAGCGCGATGCGCGTAAAGTGGAAGGCTTTGATCTGGATAATTCGCCTTTCAGTTACATGAATGAGCGGCTGATCGGTTCGCAAATTGCAATGACTACCACCAACGGAACGTTATCCATTTCCAAAGCGAAAGCCTCGGCGGTTAAAGTAATGATCGGCTCTTTCTTAAATTTAGGTGCATTAGCGAATCATTTGCGTTCAGAGCCTTATGACATTCTGGTGCTTTGCGCGGGCTGGAAAGGCAGGCCAAACCTGGAAGACACGCTATTTGCAGGTGCACTTGCAGACGCGTTGAAAGATCAGTTTATGCTTTTAGAAGATGGCACATTAATGGCACAGCGATTGTATGATCAGAGCCGCGATAATTTGCTGGCGAGCGTTTCCAATTCGTCCCACGTGCGCAGGTTGCAGCGTTTGGGAATCCAGAAAGATATATCTTATTGTTTACAGAAAGACCTTTATGATATCGTGCCGGTTTTGCGCGGAAGCACTTTGGTAGCAATGAATTAAGTTTAAAATACTAATCAATTTTACATGTTCAGATTCGTCTTTATTATTTTTTGTGGGTTAATGATTTTTTCAAATCAAGCCAACGCCCAGCGAAGAACAGGTTCACCGAAAAGACAAATTCTTGCTCCAAAGAAAAAGGCCCCGGCAGCTCCCCGGCCAGCTGTAACGCCCAAGGCAGACACCACCGTGGCTCCCCAGGCAACGCAGGCGGCACCCGTGACAGTGCCTACGACCGACACAACGGCAGTGCGCGACACCATTATCACCCCGGACAGCAGCAACATTGAAATTTCTTCGGACACGCTTACCGAAAAAGAAGCGGAAGAACGGCTCGCTAAAACTGAACCGGCCGCGGACAGCGTAAAATCCTTCAAAATCATTATTGACGATATTTCTTACTTGTCCGTGTGCCCTGGAACAACCATTAATATTCCATTTAAAACGGTTGGTCCTTACGACGAGGGCAACACATTCATTGCGCACCTGATTGAGGCAAACGGAAAATCGGTTCCTATATCATTGCCTGTCAGCAAAAGTCCTGTTAAGGCTGTCATTCCTTCTTATAAAATAGGTGGCGAGGTTTACCGGATACAAATTGTAAGTTCCATACCGGTCGTCAGGAGCCAGGAAGTGCCTATCCGGTTATTGCAAAATGCAAGCGCCAGGCTAGAAGTCATTGATGGGACGCAGTCGGTGCGCATTATGCCAGGTCAGGAAGTTAATTTAAAAGTGAATTTTACTGGCGCAGCGCCGTGGTCATTTTTAATTTCGGATAGCACAGTTGTTTATCAGACATTGTCCAACCCACATTACCTGACGGTAAGACCGAAAGATGTAAAGGCTTATAAATTATTGGGCGTTGCTAATGCCTGTGGCAGCGGAATGGTTTCCGGGGAAGCGATCGTAAATGTTAACAACAATCCCGAACCGAAACTGGAACTAAAGGAAGTGGAGAAAATCGCAAAGCTTTGCAGCGGCATTCCATTCCAGGTTCCGTTCAATGCAACGGGGAAATATAAGGAAGGGAATAAATTTGTTGTTCAGATTGCAGAACGGACTGGCGCTTTTAAAACCATTTCCACACCGGATACAACCGGCTACATTACGACGCAGATCCCAACAAATTATAAACCAGGCGAATACAAACTCCGTGTCGTTTCTTCGGCTCCTTATCTGGTGAGCCAAACAACTAATGTCACCATCGTTTCGCCCACAGTTACTACATTACAAAGGGATTCTTTGAGATTAGGAGAAAATGAAACAGGCGAATTGACTGTGAAATTTACCGGTGGCGGGCCGTGGTTTGTGCTGCTTTCTGACGGAACTTACGAGAATAACATTCAGGAATCAGCTTATAAAATTAAGGTTAAGCCTGTTTTTGACACCAATTATCAGATCACTTCCGCGGGCGGTTTGTGCGGGGTTGGGAAATTCTCAGGTGCTGCAAAAGTTTCGGTTAAAAGTCCTCCTGCCAGCATTACACTGGAAAAATTGCCGCAAAATATGGTTTGCGCCGGTTCGACCATTGAAATACCCTACAAAACAGAAGGCCGTTATAATCCCAATAACAAGTTCTCCGTGCAAATTACCGATAAATCGGGCCGGTTTGTGAGCTTGCCAACAACGGTTACCCCTACCGCAATGAAAGTGAAAATCAGTAATGCAGCACAGGGTGACACCATCCGAACACAAAAAATCAGGATCATTTCTTCATCTCCGGCCGTATCAAGCGCCATTGAAGAATTGGACGTCATTGCACCGGACAAGGCCGTGGGAGAAGTTTCCGGCAAAGGCACAATTACTCCGGGAAGGACGACGCGCATTCAGCTGAAATTCAAGAACGGTTTGCCGCCCTGGTCTTTCACATTATCGGACGGAACCGCCATCAACGGAACATTCCTGAACCCTTATCTCATTTCCGTTTCACCTGCAACGAGCACAGAATACACGATCAGCTCACTAAAAAGCGGCTGCGGCACCGGTACAGGCAAAGGTTCGGCATTAGTAACGGTTTCCAATTAAAATGCAAAAGGCAGCTTATCGCCGTAAAAGCAAGTGATCATGAAGCGGCTGGTTTTGTTTGTGCTTCTTTGCGGCGCCCTATCTCGGATGAGTTTGGGGCAAAATGTGGCATTGGGCCAGTGGGAAACCCATTTCAGTTATCTATCCGGAAAGCACGTTGTTCAGGTTAATGATCACATTTTTTGTGCCTCGCACAATGGTCTTTTCAGCATTAATACTGCCGATAAACAGATTAAAACCTGGTCAAAATCGGATGGGCTCACCAGCACTGGGATTAGCAGCATGGCTTTTGATCACGAGCAAAACCTTTTGCTTTTAGCTTACAGGGACGGCAACGTGGATCTCGTTTATCTGGATCAATCCACTCAAAAAGAAGAGATCATCAATTGGCCCGTATTTTCCCAAAACCCCGACTTACCTGACAATAAAGACATTAAGCGCATCATTTTCCACAAAAATCTGGCTTACCTCTGCACCGGTTTTGGCATTGTTGTTTTGGATACTAAAAATCAGCAGGTTGATGAAACTTATCGTTATATAGGAACAAATGGAACGCAGGTTTCGGTCAGTGACATTGCCTTTGCTTCGGACTCGCTTTTTGCGGTAACGTCACAGGGAATGCTTGCAACTTCCATGTCGCCAGCTGTTAACCGCCAGTATTTTGCCAATTGGAAAACCATCGTTACACCGGCAAAAGCTGTGGCCGTTGCGGCGAATGCTTCTCAGCTTTATATAGGTTGTGCAGGTAAGGGATTGTATTTAAAAGAAAACGGAAACTGGAAATCCGTCTTATCATCGGGCAGTCAAACTTATTTTATATCTGCATCAGAAAGCGGGCTTACGGTCACATTGGATGACAGGGTCATTTTATTTGACAAAAAAAACGAAGCAGAGACATTCACAAGCCCTTTGTTTAAATCCCCGAAGGAAGCCGTTTATACAAATAGTGAACAACTTTGGGTTGCTGATGCACAAAATGGTTTGCTCCATCATGAAGGTCAAGCATTCCGATCTTTTACACCATTACAAGCTGACACCACCATTGCTAACAAAAAAGACTCTGTCATCACGGATTTAAACGGAGTAACCTGGACGCGGCTTCCTGACTATTTAGGTGGAGGGATTTTGGTTAAAAATGCGCAGAATCAGCAGCGCATTCTTTCAACCAACCTCGGAAATGGCAGTTTGCCTTCCTCGATTATCAACAGCCTGGCCATTGATGCGGATGGATACATTTGGTTCGCCAGCGATAAAGGCGTTGGCTATTTTGTCGCCGATGATATTCTGAATGCGGCCAGGGTGGATGCAGTTCTGCCAATTTACGGTCAGAGAAGGCTTTTCGCCAACGAAAAATGCACCGCCCTTGCCATTGAGCCTGGCAATCGGAAATGGATCGGGACGCGAAATGGCTTGTATCTTTTTAATGCTGATGGCACCGAATTGGTCCAAAAATTTACTGCGGCAGATAGTCCGTTGTCCTCAGATGCGATCACTGCATTGGAATTTGAGTCAGAAAGGGGCGTTTTGTTTGTTGATACACCCAATGGGATGGTGTCATACAGGAGCGATGCAACAACCTCAGCTGAGAATTTTTCGAATGTTAAAATTTTTCCAAATCCGGTCCATCCTGGCTATGGCGGGACGATTGGCATAACAGGTTTAATGCGTGAATCCGTTGTAAAGATCACCGAACTTTCAGGCCGACTAATCTATGAAACAAAATCACAGGGTGGAACCGCCTCCTGGAACTTGAATGATTACACGGGTAAGCGTGCCAAAGGAGGAATTTATATGGTCCTTGTGGTGACCGCCGAAGGCAACGAAAAATTTGCCGGAAAGCTGGCGGTTATTGATTAAACTACTTAGAACAGAACTGCGATTTACGCACCCGTAAATCTATAAACCTAACTATGACAACCCCAGAATTTGCACCCTATATTGTAGGCATTACCGGCGGAAGCGCTTCGGGCAAGACATTCTTCATGAAAAGTCTGATCGATTCGTTTGAGAAAGAAGAAATTACCCGGATTTCACAGGACAATTATTACCGCCCCATTCATGAAATTCCAAGAGATGAGAACGGCGTGGAGAATTTCGACCTTCCAGAAACCATTGATCACCATTTATTTGCGGAACACATTGCTGTATTGCGGGCCGGCCGGGAAGTGCATCAAAAAGAATATACATTCAACAATCCGCTGATCAAACCGGAGATTCTGGTCTTCGAACCGAGGCCTATTATTATCGTCGAAGGCATTTTCGTTTTCTATTTCCCCGAAATCGCGAGGTTGATCGATTTAAAGATTTTTGTTGATGCCAAAGAGCATGTTAAAATAAAAAGGAGAATTATTCGTGATAATAATGAACGCGGATATGACCTTGACGACGTGCTCTATCGCTGGGAACATCATGTGGCGCCAACCTATGACAAATTCATATTGCCACTTCGTTCCGAAGCCGATATGATCATCAACAACAACACCCGCTTCGACACGGGCCTGGAAGTCCTGAAAGGATTTTTGAAAGGAAAATTGGCGGAGCGGAAAATCTGAAAGCTTTTGTTATTTTTACATTATATATACCTTTTACAATATCCTTCTTAATTCGATGAGAAATTTTACACACATTATCAGAACAGGCTTTTTTTCACTCTTTGCGATAAGTCTGATCCTTTCATGCAAGCGTGATCGCACCGAACCTGTCGATTCCAATAATTATTATCCTTTGGAAGTCGGGCGGTTTCTAGTTTATGACGTGAAAGAAGAAGTTTATTCAGCCGGACAGGCAAATCCTGTAAAAAAGAGCTGGCAGGAGAAAGACGAGGTCGACAGGGTTTCAACCGATGAAAAAGGAATCCCTACTTACACGATTTCCAGGTCAAGAAGAAATACTGCAACGGAATATTGGCAGAAAGAAAAGGAATTTACAGTGCAAAAATATCCGGACAAGCTGCTGACCAACATTGATAACCAGACATTCTTTTCACTGGCCTTACCGGTTGATCCCAAAGTGAAATGGAACGGAAACAGCTATAACAATCTGGATGCGCAAAATTATCATTATGAAGATTTGAACAAGCCGGTCACGGTTGGAAGCCAATCTTTCGATAAAGCCATGGTGGTTGTTGAGAGGAAGGACACCTCGATCATTAACCGGTACATTGGCATCAAGCATTATGGCTTGGGAGTGGGTTTGATTTCCGATGATCAAACCGCATTTGAATTGTGCCAGAATGACGATTGCATCGGCTCTGGCAAGATTGAATCCGGGAAGCACAGGAGCAGAATTATTGTAGAATTCGGTAAACGTTTATAGTATATTTTAAGCGTCCCGACAAATATTAAACCTGTTTTTTTCAAATTCAATGATTTTAAAGTTTGGAAGTTAAAATTATCTGACTAAATTTACGCCGGATACTGGTATTAATCACATAACTAATTCAAAATGAAAACAGTGAATTCGCACTCTACACAGACAAAAAAGTCTTATCGCAAACCAACCTTAAACAGGTTCGGAAACGTTGCTAAATTGACTAAAGGAAAATTAGGCAGCGCCGCAGATCTTGGCCCTACGTTTGATTTCGACGGACTTTGATCTGAGATTAAACAACTTCCCCTGGTGATTATCGAAGGTGTAGTTAGTTTTGAGAATCTTCGGTACACAATTACAGAAGGCGGAACTAATGACACTATTACCTGGGAAAATGGATGGTTTTCATCCTCGACATTAACCCCTAATACGAAGCTGCAGCATGTCTTCGCATTAGGGGTTAATTTTTTAGGTGAGCGAGAGCCGGAATATTTAAATAAAGCATACGCCAGAAATCCAGGAGTCTTTCATTTCGACCCTCATTTCCAAGAGCCTGATTCAGAAACAGATCTCGGCAATTTTGGAGCCTGGTTTGACGAGACTTGCCAGACGCTTTACTTATCCAGGGATATTTTTGGTGTTATCCCTACTTACTACCTTCATGTTCCGCGCTCATTTGTCGCCTTTTCGACCAGCTTGGTGTCTTTGCTTAAAATGCCGATCTGTCGATCGTATTTGCAGCTAAATACCGACAGAATCATTTCCTACTCCCGTTTTCGGGGTGACCAATCTGGAAGTTATTCTTCTGATACTTTTTTTAAAAACATTAAGACTGTCCTTCCGGGGCATACTATTTCGATTTCTCCGGACGATGTTACAATCAGGCGCTTTGCCAGCTTCGATCCTGATAAATGGAGCCATTTACATTCGGTAGAAGAATTCGGACAAGCCTTTAAAGATCTTTTTTTTAAATCTGTTCAACTAACCATTGGCCAGAGCGAAGAGACAGTTGGCTCGCACCTGAGTGGCGGAATGGACTCTTCTTCCATCAGTGCTGTCGCAAAGTCAATCGACCCGGCGCTTGCATTGCATACGCTGTATCTGGATACTAAAACAAAATATTCAGATGAGATTCAATTTGCTAGTGAAGTCGCAGAAAAAATCGGTTCCATACACCACGAGGTGCCTCCGTCACATGAAGATTTTGAAGTTATATCCCGCTACACATCAGCTTATGGACATCCGGAATGTATGGTCATAAGCCCTTCTTCACAGGGAAGTCTGATGGAATTTGCGAGTCAGCTCGGATGTAAGATCTTATTGATAGGCCATGATGGTGACTCCGTCGTAGGAAGCGGTCTCGAAAAGTTGACAAAAGCATATTTTGAGAGAGATTGGCATGAGCTTAAAGCGCTCATCGTGAAAAGAGCTCAATATGCGTCTATGAACCGTGTAATTCCCCAATGGGCGACTCTTGCCGCTGCCGAGAAAATAAAACAATACACGAAGCATTTGATTGTCAGCAAGTTTTTTGAGCAAATAAAAAGGCTCAAACCTTTTGATATGGTCAAGCTTCTTGTTGAATCGTCAAGAGAAATGGATGTTTCATTGTGGCACTTTTTTGCGACAGGGCTGAAAAGGCTTTGGAAAAAGCTCATCAAAACCAAAATGCTTGAAGGGACGATTTTAAAGCAGGAATTTGCAACGGCCCATGTTGCCAAACGGGAAAATCTGGCAGACCTACTCAGAGGTGATTTACCTCTAAAATATAAGGTATGGTTCGACGATGTTTTCAATGGTCAGACCATTATCGCCAGTGAGCAATTTTTTGCACTTGGAAATCATTATGGCCTGGAAAATCGATTCCCTTTCTACGACAAGGATTTGTTTGAACTATGCATTTCCGTTCCTATGGAGATAAAATTCGGCAGAGGCATTGGTCGTGAGCATTTCAGAGAGGCAATGAAAGGTTTACTGCCGGAGACAGTGAGGAGCAGGCCCAATAAGGCTAATTTCAGCATCTATGGAAGAGAAGCTGCCCTTCGTTTGTACCATCAGTCTAAGGAGCTTATGGACGACCACGGCAATCTTGTCTGGAACTTTATAGATCAACAGAAATACATTGAATCAGCAAAGATTTTAATTGATCCTGCCGCTTCCGAGTCCAATCACACATTGTCACAATTCCATGTAACGCGCGCCATCTCGCTGGCCATATGGTTTGACTGGCTGAAAAAGAACGATTTACTTCCCACGACATCTTAGCAACTAACGCGCGATAACCTGCTTATTTTAGTATTACCACTCTGCCGGTAAAACTTTTTCGCGTCTTGTCACCCGCTTTCAAATTAAGCTTATAAATATAGGTTCCAGACGGAATATGAGGCGCGGGAATCCAATACCAGTCCTTAATTCCGGAGTTCTCCAATTGAAATCCCCCTTCCTCCAGCGCAGCGCCTTTAAGCGAGTACATGGTCCAGTGAACCGACTGATCAGTATCTGTGCTGCCCGCTTCCAAACGGAACCTGATATATGATGAAGCTGGGTTCGGACTCACCGTGAGCTGATTCTCCTGATCTTCCTCCTTTATTTTAAAAACAATGCGATATGGATTGGTCGATGCGTTGGATGAAGCATCCTTCGCGTTAACCAGCAGTTCATAAGTTCCTGGCTTTAAGCCCTGCGCCTGGTAAGTAACATTTATAGACCGTTCAGAAAGGGACGAAATTTTAAGATCATTGCTGGCATAGGATAATTTGGCAAAGTCACAGTCGCTGCCTTCGCAAGGCTTGATGAAAACATTAACCAGCGAAGTGTCAGGAGAAAGAATGCGATCATCCTCGAGCTTGATGGAAATTGAAGTTCCAGGATCAACAGCATCATTATTCTCAATAATTCTACCATCAAATTTGACCTCCAATATGGGTGCGATCAAATCCTTCAATGGAGCACTCGGGTAGAAATTTAATGCTTTGGCAACGTCCCAATCAACTATCAACTCAGAATTATTATTCCGTTTGCTCAGTTCCTGCAGCGTATTGGCAGGGTCTATTTTGAAAAGGATCCTTTTGATATTTTTCTGGTTTACGAATGAGAGCGACAGTGTGTCTTTATAGGCCATTGCCGCAATAGTCTCATTTTTTACTTCGCTTTTACCATCATTGTATTGTATCTCAACTTGAACCGGCACTTTTTGATCCTTAATGTAGCGCCCTTCATTTGCCAATTTAATAACTGCCCTGACAGATGCAGAGTTATCGATCGTTTTGCCGGCGGATTCGGAATAGAGCACTACTGCATCATCCGCACCAACGGCATAGTCCGGCTTACTTACAGTAACTACTTTAACTGCCGGATCTCCTTGCAACAAAGATTGATGAATGTTCGCAATATCGTATTGATTGGCACCGGCGCTAACAATCTTCTGAGCAACAACGGCCTGGACTCTGCCTATTGAAGCGCTGGAAGTCGCTTCTTCTGCAAACATTGTGTTATAGAGGTTGCTCAGATATCTGCTGGATGAACTTATGTAACTCTCAAACGAATTGGCCACTAAGGCAACAGTGCCCTTCTTAGGCGTTAGTATCCAGTCCATCGATAGCGGTCTTCGATCTGTTGCAGTCGGGCTGGTGTTATATCTGGCAGCAAAAACGTTTCCTACGCCGCATCCGTTGAAAAACATGAAAGGATATTTCCCATTATTGTTATACCCTCGGTCTGCATCTGTAATGTACCCCATATCCAGGTCAGTAACTGTTGCGGAACCGTGTCCGAAATAAGTTATCATGCCAACGCCCTCGTTAACTTGCGGCGTGATATTTACTTTTTCAACCTCGGAAATAGCCTGCTGCTTTACAAATGGTGTTACCCGACCACCGACAAACCCGTTTTCAACAGCCGGTTTAAGCGTTTCAAGAACATTTTTCAGCTGGGTGATTTCACTGGCTGACTTCCCTCCATTCAAGTGCAGAATTTGCTTCCTCCAACCCAGTTCCTGCCCATCATTTAATTCATATTCTTTGACCTTTTCGAGATAGTCCTTAATGTTCTGATCAGTCATTGCAGGTAGACGGCCGACATTCAAAGCGGGAACATCGCGGCTTACGCCGCCCAGTCCCTCTACCAGGAGAATATCAGAAGCCGGAAACCCAATAGTTGGAACCTCGTCCGGCAACTCCTTTTTCATGCGTTCGGTCAATGATATTGATTTTCCGATCAGAAAAAGGGATTTGTCCCTTACCCCATCGGAAATCATATAGCTAGCGAATCGGCGGATGCCGAGCGGACTGGGTTCGCCGTAATTGAACTGGTTATACACATCCTTAATGTTCGCAACGACTGTTTTGAAGCCTCCACCGGTTTGCGAAGCCCGATACGCCGCATATTCAGTTGATCCAGCTAACAAATTCTCACCACTCACAATAATGTAGTTTGCAACTTTTGGGTCAAATCTCTGAAATTTAACAGCACTTACCTTTGCGGCAGGAACTGTAATTATCTCATTTGTGACCAGTAATTTTGATACTTTACCTGATTTTCTGGGAACCATAAAATTGCCAACATTGCCAGCGATCACACGCAATGTGTCTGTGATATCGTAGATTTTCGCGCCCGCAGGCGCTCCCGTAGTTGCAACTCTGCTCAATGCGCTTGCTTGCGGATCCAGGGTTAATTCAATCGACTTCTTGGAAGCTATGGAAAAATTTTGTGGATAACTTACAGTGAAGTAAGCCAGTGAGAAACGCTCATATTGATCTGTGCTGACGGATTTTAGTGCAATAATTCCCTTAAAATTATTGTCTAAATCTGTTTTTTCAATCTCAAATTCCCCCTCCACTCCTTCAAAATTTGAACTTGGCAGTACTTTTGCCAATCTCAATGTCTGCTCGGTTTTGCCAATGTATACTTCGACCTTTCTTTCATTATTGCTCCTGCCATGTACGAGCAACTTCACTTTTGGCCTAACCGAATTGCTAACCGCATTTGTCAATTGTATAGGGTATGTGGACTGCACATTTTTCAAAATATTAGGACCGGTCCTACTGGCACCTTTCTCAAAAAAGCTGTTGAAGAAATTGGGGCGTAGCGGGCTGTTTGCCCCGAGCGAATAGTCTGTGCTGAGCACTGTCGATGCCTTTGCGATGTGATATCCCAGCGCCGGAGTCGCTTCGTTCACTGCCCGGCTTACCGTTTCTGCACGAAGCGACTTGGACGCGGATACGGTAAGGAAATAAGCTGATTCGTCGGAGTAAATGCTGTAAAACGGGTTCAGCCTCGAACTCATGGGACGGTATAGCAGGGAATCGCTTTCTCCGGTATTTGGAACACCATAAAATAATATTTCCTTATTTTCAACAATGATAGCGACCTGTTTTCCTAAGTGCCAGAGTTGCAACTTTTCTGGCTGATTAACCGGGAAGGTTGCGGGAAGAACAGAAAAGGGCACTTTATGCATTCCTTTCGCATTAACTGCGATCTTGACGTAAGGTTGCTCATAATTTATCCAGCTGTTAGCGTAGGGTGCAGCTGATTGGGCGGATCCTTCCGAGATGCAAAAAAGTGTCAGCGAAATAGAAAAAAGGAAGTAGAGAGTGTGTCGGATCATCATTGTTTTTTGTTCAGAAATACAAAAAGCATAGGTTGCAGTGTGTGACGCAACCTATGCTTTTTTTGCTATTTATTTTTATTGTTTAACAAGCTTCCTTGAAATCACGTCGCCGTTTTCGGTCAGGATTTCAACAATATATTCGCCAGAAGCTAAGTTAGAGATGTCCAATGTCAATTTGGTTTCGTTTCTTCTAACCACTCTTCCTTTAATATCAACCAAATTCCAGCTTTTTATCGCAACCGGCAGATCCAGTTTAATTTCAACAAAGTCACTGGATGGGTTCGGAGAAACGACAAGCGAATTGGTGTAAGGTCTGTTGACAGAAACAATTGATGAAATTGTCTTTTTACCTTCCTCAGTTTTTCCATCCGTAACTTTTTCATTATCCACCTGCACCAGTCGGTAATAGCTTGTTCCCGGCAGTGGCTTGTTATCAAAGAATTTGTAAGTGCTTTCGGTAACCATGTCACCATTCCCTTCCACATAACCGATTTGCTCAAAATTCTTGGCATTATAGCTCCTTTCCACAAGGAAATGGCTGTTGTTTGTCTCCGAGTTTGTCTTCCATGCAACTTCCACAGAATTGGCTGAAACCAGTTTTGCTTCAAAATATGACAAATCCACCGGCATGCTTCCTTCGGTGCTGATCAGGACCCTAAGCGCCGGATCTCCCAACAACAATGTCTGAT
The DNA here is from genome assembly GCF_022869785.1 of Dyadobacter chenwenxiniae. Classification (NCBI taxonomy): domain Bacteria; kingdom Pseudomonadati; phylum Bacteroidota; class Cytophagia; order Cytophagales; family Spirosomataceae; genus Dyadobacter; species Dyadobacter chenwenxiniae. The sequence goes on from NZ_CP094997.1 coordinate 4,572,872, forward strand.
GCATTTGCGCTTGTCTTTTGCTATAAGAAGCAGCGGATATTCTTGCATTTTCGTCCGCACCAAGTCTGAATGGATTTGGATTGTTTTTGGTTTCAATGGCAGTCTTGCGCAGAATCTGGCCGATAGTAAGCCGGTTTTTATCGCTTTGACCGAAAATAATCGGTTAAAGTTCTTGCAGATATTCGTTGCAGCTCTGATTATATCCAGCCCAGGTATTTCCAAACACAGCAACAGCTCCTCTTTTAGGATTTAATAGCCAGTCAAGGGATTGTGCCCTCGATGAGCTGATATTAACCGTTTCATTGAACTGATTGTTGAATACGTTCAGGATATCACAGCCATTGTAATACATGATTGCAAATTTACCTATCCCTGCATCTACATTCTGATCGGTGTATCCTTTGGCATTATCAGAAACGTAACCGAAATTGTAGTCGGTCTGATACGGTGCACTATGTCCAAAATAGGTGATCATCCCCACTCCCGAATTGATAGCCGCAGAAATATCCAAAGGCTGTATCACATCTCCATTCTGGGTCTTGTTTCTTACATCAATGGTTCCTCCAAAAGCTCCTGTAACCGCGTTACCGGCAGAAGCCAGGTTGCTGGAATGTATACCAACTTCACTTAGACTCTTTCCACCGCTTATGTGAAGGACTTTTTTACGCCAGTCCAGTCCCGTTGAAGAATTTTCATAAACTTCTACTTTCTTGAGGTATGCACGAGCCTGTGCATTGCTGATCGCAGGAACCCGTCCCACAGGAATCGCCTCTACATCTTGAGGCTGCCCGCCCAAACTGTCAACAAGCAGAAAGTCAGAGCCTGGGAAACCAACGGTCGGAACTTCATCTGGCATTTCTTTGACCATTTTATCATTTCTTGAGACTGACTTCCCCAGAAGCAAAAGATACTTGTTCAAATTTCCGTCTGAGACCATATAGTCCACAAAGCGACGGATTGCCACCGGGCTCGGCTCGCCATAGTTGAACTGGTTATAAACATCAGTAATGTTAAAAATGGTGGGAGCTTTATACTTTTCGCCTGGTGTTAGTTCAGTACGATACTTTCTGAAATCTTCCGCAGCATCCAGAAGCGTTGTGTTCGATATAATCAGATAATTGTAATCGGACTTGTTATAGTTGGTAAAATTTACCTGATTAATTTTAGCATCCGCCACCGTTGCCGGTGCCTGATTTGTTGCTAATAGAACCAGCTCGTTTGCGTTCGGCCTTGTAAAAACCAAACTCGCCGCTGTGCCATTGATGATTCGTGGCTTATCAATGTCCGTAATATCATAGAACTTTAACGTACCAGCAGGCGCACCGGCGATAACGATTTTATTCTTCGCTCCTTGTGAAGTAGCAGCAAACCGAAATTCAGCAGAAGCCGCGCCCAACATATCGATTTGCTGATTATAGGTTACATTATAATATGTCAGGGAAATTACATCGTAAATGGTGTTGCCCTGAATATTTTCTGGGCTCGCATCGGTCTTGAAACCCAATAAGCCCTTTCCGTTTGCATCCAGATCCGTATTTTCCAGATCAAACGAAAACTTACCGAAAGTAAAACCAGCAATGTATACCATTCCCACTTCCCTCAGATTGGCAGCGTCCTTCCCAACGTAAACATGAATGTTTCTGGAATCGCCTGGGTTTGAAGGAAAGAAAGTCCGACCGTTGATCAGCACTTCAACCTTCGGCTTATCCGTTCCGGATCTTGCTTTCAAGGTAAAATCAAAATCCTTTGTAGCATCTTTCGTGTGGATTGGATGACTTGCATTGTCAAAAAGCCGGGAACCGGTTCTTGTTTTGCCATCCTCGAAAAAACTGTTCTGATCAATTGGTCTTAAAGGAATCGTAGTCGCATGCGAGTACTCGTTCGCCAACTGATAATTCTTTGACTCTGTTCTGATGTGCTGCGTTAATGTGACCGATGATGCGTCAGTCAACGTTTCTTCCGGTGCACGGTCGCCATTAGCTGCACCAACAGTTAGAAAATAAGAGCTTTCATCTGAGTACATGCTATAGTACGGATTTGCCCTCGATGAAGTGGGTCTGAAAAGCAGTTCATCCGATTTTCCGTCATTTGGCACCGCATAAAAAAGCAGTTCATTATTATCAGCTTTGAGAATGTTAACCTGTCTGCCCCGGTGCCAGAGCTGTAATTTGGCCTTATCTGCATTTTTGATCTCAGCAGGCAATTTTGCAGAAGTCATTGCCACCCGGTAGACGCCCTTGGTCAGTGCTCCACTTACCACGCCCACATTAATCTTGACCCATGGTTGAGAATATTTTCCTGCTAACCAGCCATTCCCGTAGGTTCCGCTCCACTGAGCATGTACTTTTAAATCAATAGTGGTGAATGAATAAACCAGTACCAACAGAAAAATAGTTTTTGTAAAAATTCTTGCTCTCATAAATCTCCAGTTAGTGTATCCCCTTTTATATAAATCCGTTGCTAATGTATAAGCGTTTATATATACTTATTCACACAAAATAAATAATAAAGCTACGATAACTTAAATAGTAGAACAACTTTTTAGAAAATATTCTATGGTCATCTAGTGGTTTTCACGACAACAGATAGGCGGGCAAATTTGTAAAAGGCATTGAACATTTTGGTATAATTTTTATACGGCTATACGAAAGCGGAATTTGTAGTGCCGTGTATGGAAGTAACCCCTCCCAAACTTAGGTATTTGTGATATTTCCTATTTTATTTGTTTTAATTCTATTCACTGTTTAACTAAAACGTATACTACTATGCTTAAAAAATTAATGGTGGTCGCCTGGCTTGGTCTGATTGGTCTATCCTTAGGTTGCGACGGAGAGAAAGGCGATGTTGGTCCTCAGGGACCTGCGGGACCTGCTGGTGCAGTCGGCCCAAAAGGTGACTCCGGCGTTGCAGGAAAGGACGGAATTAGCGCCAAGGAGCTTGTGACAGGACAAGTTGAAAGCACCAATGGCGGATATACGCTGGGTAAAAATAATCTAACGGCAGCAGACACTGCAATGCTATCATCAAGTGTTGTTGTTGTGTTCATCAAGGCTCAGAATTTATGGTGGGCAGTGCCAGGAAAAGTTGATTTCGCTGCTGGTAAGTCAACAACTTTCAACTTCATTACGCTTTTGAGAGGCAATCAGTTCTTTATTGATATCAGACCGGTTTCCTGGACTGATGGTGGGGACAAAGCGCCTGAACGTGTGTTTCAAAGCATAAGAGCGGTTATCATTCCTTCTGAAAAATTCCGACGGAATGCCGAGGTGGACTGGAACAACTACGAGGAAGTTGTCTCGACTTTGGGACTCACAGACAAAGACATAATTACGGCTGATCTATAAATTCTGATCAACCCTGTTCCTGAGGAAGCATGATGCGTTTTGACGTGATTGTGCTTCCTTTTTTTGTACTTTTTTAATCCATCCAAGTTTTAATTGCCTGCAACCAAGAAGTTGTAACCAGCCATAACTTTTATTTTTTTAATTAAACTATTTTCGGGGCAAGATGTGTTAACTACATTGTAGCAATTTATTTATTGTACTATTCCGGGCTAGCTAGCCCATGTAACATACCATTTTTTCTCCGATGACTACCAAAAATTCTTCAAAGACGATCTCCCCTGACGTTGTTTTGATAGGGGCCGGTATCATGAGTGCAACTCTTGGAGTTTTGCTTAAAAAATTGAGTCCGTCTATATCGATTTCTATTTTCGAAAGACTGGACCGGGTTACCGCCGAAAGTTCTGACCCATGGAATAACGCAGGAACCGGGCATTCCGCATTTTGCGAATTAAACTACACGCCCCAGCTGGAAGACGGCTCGGTTGAGACGACGAAAGCGATTAAAATCGCGGAATCCTTTGAAGTGTCCAAGGAGTTTTGGGCTTACCTCGTGGAGAACGGCATCATCGATTCCCCCGACGCATTTATCCACAACATTCCTCATTTGAGCTTCGTATGGGGCGATGATAATGTGGATTACCTCAAAAAACGTTTCGAAGGCCTAACCAGGCATCACTTGTTTAAAGGGATGGAATACACGGAGGACAAAAGCGAGATCAACTCGTGGATTCCTCTGGTCATGGAAGGAAGAGATCCCAACGAAAATGTTGCAGCCACAAAAATGGACCTCGGCACAGACGTTAACTTCGGGACGCTCACCAAATACATGTTCGAATATCTCGAAAAACAGGAAGGCGTTAAGCTTTACCTGAATCACGAAGTTGACGATTTCGAGAAAAAGAAAGACGGCTCCTGGATCATTGACGTGAAAGACCGCGCCACCAAAAAGACTTCCCAAGTACAAACGAAGTTTGTTTTCATAGGAGCTGGCGGTGGTTCACTTCCACTTCTTGAAAAGTCCAACATTCCCGAGGGCAAAGGTTTTGGCGGGTTTCCGGTGAGCGGCCAGTGGCTGGTTTGCAATAATCAGGAGATCATTGAAAAACATCAGGCGAAAGTCTACGGAAAAGCTTCTGTTGGCTCGCCTCCGATGTCTGTTCCGCATTTGGACACGCGGATGATCGATGGAAAGAAAGCTCTTTTATTTGGCCCATACGCTGGTTTTTCAACAAAATTTTTGAAAAACGGATCATTTATGGATTTGCCGTTGTCTATCAAACTCGACAACATCCGCCCCATGCTGGCAGCCGGGATTCACAACATTCCGTTGACCAAATATCTGATCGACCAGGTGAGACAATCGCCGCAGGACAGGTTAGAGGCTTTGAAAGATTATTTGCCGGAAGCTAAATTAGAAGATTGGGATCTGGAAATGGCCGGACAGCGTGTGCAGGTGATTAAAAAAGATAAGAAAGTAGGTGGTGTGCTTGAATTCGGAACGGAGATGGTGACTGCTGGCGACGGTTCACTGGCAGCGTTGCTGGGAGCATCGCCCGGCGCCTCAACGGCTGTCTCGATCATGCTGGAACTGATTCAGAAGTGCTTCAAAGAAGCCAAATCAGAAGAATGGCAGGCCGAATTCAAAAAAATCATCCCGTCATTTGGCAAGTCACTTTCTAAAGACGCAGAACTCGCAGCCAAAACCCGCGCCTGGACGACAGAGGTTTTGGAACTGGGCGCTTCGCATTACTCGGAGGAATTTACTGCTTAGCGATACAATGTTTGATTAGTTGATTAATTTATAAATAGCAAAAGCCCTGGATTTAGATTCAGGGCTTTTTGCATTTGACCGTATACTAACCCTATCTCACCGAAGGCTCATCGGTTTCATGCATATTAGTCTTTACCATCCAAATTGGACTTCCGAATGTTTCACACTATTCACAAAATCGATGAGAAAACTGATAACTCCGCTAGCCATCTCGGCAGCCCTTTTATTCGCCAGCCAAAGTTCGTTCGCGCAAAACGTTGGTATCAACACCCAGCAACCCGATCCCAGCGCCGCCCTTGACATTGTAGGAACAGATAAGGGCTTGCTTATTCCCCGTGTATCGCTTCAATCGCTGATAGACAATGTAACGGTTCCCAATCCCGCAAATGCGTTACTCGTTTACAACACGAATGCAGGATTGGGTAAAGCTGGATTTTATTACAATTCCGGAACGTCGGCAAATCCTTTGTGGAGTTTGGTAGGTGGAAGTGCGAATTTGGCACTCCCGTTTTCGCAAACCAGTACAACCAGCGGTCCATTATTCCTTATCAATAATACGGATGCTAATGACAATTCCGTCGCTATTAGCGGCCTTGCCGGAAGTGCAATTGGCCTCAGAGGCGCGACATTATCGGGGAAAGGAATTGTTGGACACTCAGCCTCGACCGGCACAGGAATTTTCGCGTCAGCTGCAAATGCTAACGGAAAAGCGCTCGAAGTGAGCGGCCCGATGACTATTGCAGGCCCTGGGCAATCTCCCGGAAATGGGAAGGTGCTTATGTCGGATGGGAGTGGGAACGCTACTTGGGAGAATATTTCGGGAAATGTGGCTTTTCGGGCGAGTGGGGTGCTAGGGGGAGGTAGTGAAATAATTGCGGGCAACACTGTACCAATGAAAGTTGCTTTTGCAGCACAAAATTATGACTTAGGCAACAATTATGACGATGTCAACGCGGCCCCCCATAGTACGTTCAATATACCTTTTTCTGGCCTTTATCATTTCGATGCACAAGTACATTTTATAGTTCCTATTGAAGATGGTGATGACTATCAGAATTTCTTTCATAGTGTAGCTCTCGTTCTTACAAGGAATAATTTTTCATCGGTGATCGTCGAATCCAAGGCCACAGATGTAATACAAGCTCCATCAGCAGTGTCGACAGATATTCAACTGATACAAGGAGATAAGATACATATTGAGGCAACAATGAATGCCACAAAGTCTGGTACATTAGGTGTTGCACCGCAAGATTCATTTTTTAGCGGACGATTACTCTTCAAACAATAGCTGTACTATATTGGTCAATTTCCAAGAACATAATATGTACTATTTTCGAGCAACCCTCAAAACGCCAGCCCCCGCAAAAACCGCAACCCATCAACGGCAATCGCCTCTTTCGAAGGCTCTACCTGCCTCCATATCGAGGCGGCTTTGGCGATGATTTTTACATCCGGAGTGAATGATTCTATGACGATGTCGCCCTGGTAGTTGATGTTGTCCAAAGCTGCGAAGATGCGGTCCCAGTTGATTTGGTCGCCGCCGGGGGTTCCGCGGTCGCTGCCGGATGCGTGTAGGAGCGCGAGTTTATTGCCGGCTAGTTTTATGGCAAGTGCGGGGTCTTTCTCTTCGAGGTTCATGTGGAAAGAGTCCAGATGCACCATTAATGCTCCGCTTCCAACATCTGCGATCAGTTTGAGGACTTGTTCGCAGGTGTTAACGAAGTCTGTTTCGTAGCGGTTCAAAGGCTCCAATGCTAATTTTACATTGTGCTGCGCTGCATAGTCACCGAGTATTTTCAGATTTTTTACAGCCGCTCGCCATTGCTTTTCCTTTTTGTCATCGGCATAGAGGTCAGCCCGGCCGACAGACGAGTAGATTGGCCCGGCAACAAGCTGGCTTCCTAAAATCGGCGCAAGGTCGATTAATGTCTGAATGTATTCCAGTGAAATAACCTGCTCCTTCCGGTTGCCACGCAAGTCGCGACCAGGACCCGTTGCTGCGCACACAGAGCGGCATTCCAGTTCATTTTCGTCAAGCGCTTTTCTAATGTATTCGGCATTAATGTTCGACGGATCCTCCACGGCGATCTCCACAAAATCAAAACCCCATTCCTTGAATTTTGGAAAAAAGGAAACGTTATCGTTCGTGAATGGCGAGGAGAACAAATACGTGTTGATACCGAATTTCATACTAGCGACTTTGAGTAAATATGCGAACGCCTTTTTTGTTTCCTGTTACAATGTCCAGCAAACCGTCTTTATTAAGGTCCTCTATGGTAACATGCAATCCTACGCCCGAATCATTGTCAATCTCGTGCCTAGTCCAGCTTGGGACTTTGCCCGGCTTGTATTCAAACCAATAAATGACAGCTGGCTCAAATTCTCCCGGATCATTCCCATGGTGGGCAAAGTATCTTTTACCCGTTACAAAATCGATGTTTCCATCGCCATTTATATCTGCGAGCGCAAGCCCATGTGTTTGTGAGAATGTGTTATCAATGCTATGGTGACGCCAGGTTGACTCACCTTTGTCATCCTTGCCCTGCTCGTGCCACCAGATGCCATAATCATGCGCCGATGCAGTCAAGACGTCGTTTAAGCCGTCACCATTCAGGTCCATCACATACATTTGCGAACAGTCTTTGCCAAGATCCGCAGGATGAAATTTCCAGTCGCCGTCTTTTGCTACTTTGGCCGGACCTTCCGCCGGGCCCTCCCACCAGCCATTTTTAACCAAAACATCTTTTCTGCCATCTCCGTTTATATCGCCGTAGCCAATGCCATGCGTGTACATATGCGTTGCAATTGTTTCATCATTGCTAATGGTAAACTTTTCCCATTTGGTTTCTCCCTTTTTAACAGGAGCCTGCAGCCAAATCACTTTTTTAGCAGTCGGATCGTTGCCTAACAAGTCCAGACGACCATCTCCATCGATATCCACGAGCATGGGTGACTCATTCCCTACCGAAGAATGGATCACGTGTGTAGGCCAGTAACCCGCTTTGCCTTTCGGATTTTCATGCCAGACAGACGCTTTTCCCGGCCAGTCGATCCGGATCAGGTCAATCCAGCCGTCCTGGTTTACGTCCATGGCGAAATCCAGAAATGAATCGCTGTAACCACCATTGACAATGAATGAATCGGGTTTTGCGAGTTCGTGTGCTTTCCAGCTGGGTGCTTCAAACCAGAATGCGCCTGCGAGAATGTCTTTTTTGCCATCCTTGTTCACATCGCCCATGGCCGCGCCTTCGGAAATGAATTTTTTGATTAAAACCTGCTTCTTAAATGAGACAGTCCTGTTCTTGTTCTGCTTGGTTTGCGCCTGCGAAGCAAAGCCAGAAAGCAAAAAAACCTGGATCAGGCAAAGCCATTTTAATTGAATTGCAATTGTTCTCATTTATCAAGGATTTAGATTTCTTTATTATAAGAAGAAAAGCAAGCCAATTTTACTGCCATTCTATTTAAATGCAGTCGCAATATCGTACAGACTTACGCCTAAAACCCTCAGTGAAATGGCTCCCAGCGTTTCCTTACTGCCCTCAAAATGATAAGTCCGCTGGCGATGCGTAAGCTTTTCACCTTTCCTGAGAGCCTTGGCGGGCGAGTTGGATTCCAATTCGTAAAACGGCCCCATTTGGGTGCCATCGGCCAGCTTACCGTCATTATAAGCATTAAAAGCATCGCCATCGTAGGGATCTTCATGAATTTCCCAGGTCGATTTCAGATACTTTTCTTCTGGTTTGAGGTTGTATTGAATGATGGTCAGGATGCCTTTTTCAGCATCGTAACTTCCTGCAACATTGCGGGCTGATTGGGGTGCAATGCCTATTTTACTCCTGAATTTCCCATCGGCTTTGAGATAAACCGCTGAGTCTTTCACGACAATGCGGTCGGCAGGGATTTTACCAAAATAGTCGTCGGTAAGCAAAGGTTGTTTGGAATGATGCGTCGAAAACGGCGCAATTATGACCGTTTTCTCAGTAGGCTGGAACATGCCCAAAAGCCAGATCCCTAACATTCCTGTTTCGGGTTTCCAATCAGCATCTTTATTCGTAAGGGAATTAATGGACTCGTAAGCAACTGCTTTACAGCCTTCCAAAGACACAATGTCCAGTTCGGACATAATGGAAGCTTTGTCCAGCATCGAAATCTTGCGGTTAATTTCAACTACAAAAACAGTCCCGCTGTAATTCTCAATGATCGCATTGACCCGGAAACTAACCGAAGAACCATCCGACTCTACGGCCTGGTAAGTAACCGTATCAATGATGGCAGGCGTTTGCCAGTTGGCGAAATCGAATGTTTGCCCCTTTTTGAAATAAACAGAAAACTGGCCGCCTTCCGGTGAAAGCCAAAAGCGCTCTTCTCCGCCAAAAGCATTGATATGTGGCTGATTAGCACCACTTTCGATCAGATCGTAATTGATCCAGCCGTAACTGTTGCCCTTACTCCCACTGGCCGTGCTGGTCATCACGCGTCCCTGATATTCAGGAATGATAATGGCTTGTGCATCAGTATTATCGGGCGCTTGAAGCACCAGCGCATTGTTATGTTTTTTCAAAAAGGCAACATCATAACCGAATGTGCCTTTTGTATCGCTATTCGTTTTTTCCAATTTTTCTTGATCGCTTTGATTATTGCGCTGGCAAGCATTCCATGCAAAAACCGCCAGGATCAGGAGGGAAACGGAAAGATGTTTTTGCATAAACAAACCATTAAAACTACTCTCTCAAATAGTTACCATATCCGACTATCAGCACCGACAGCACAATGACCAAAATGCCTGAAATGATCGTTGTAAGCGTTTTTTTGCTAATTCCTTTCCATTCTTTAAGGATCAATCCCCATGAATTGGCAACCAAAATGATGAAGGCCATGTGCAAAATCCATGAGCTCGGGCCATTGCCCAGCTTACTTTCGCCCATTCCATAGAAGAAAAATTGCATAAACCAGGTTGTGCCCGCCAGTGCAGAGAAAATGTAGTTGGACAGCAGCGGCGCGCGCGAATCGGTGTAGTTTCCAAATGTTTTATTCCTCGCGTTCAGCAGCATACACCAGATAAAATTCGTTGTTAGCCCACCTAACAAAATCACGACATACGTCACATTGTTTTGGAATAAAAACTCTCCCTGATCCGGGTTAAGTGCTTTCCAGGCTGCATTAGCCTCTTCCGCCATCACCTTTCCGGCGTCAATTCCAAATGCAAAACAAGCGCTCAAAACCCCCGAAATGATTGAAACCGTTAAGCCAAGGCCGATTTTGAATTCTGTTTTATCATCTGCCTTATAACCCGATCTTTTGAGGTCGGCATCCTTCATTGCGCCAGCCTTTCCGCAGATAATAATGCCGATCACGCAAACGAGCAAACCGAGCAAAACCATTTGCCCCCAGCTGTTTGTAAACAAATCTGAAATGGTGTCTTTTCCAGGTCTGGGTGAAAATTGATAGTATATAGAAGGAATTAATGCGCCAAAAACGGAGCAAAGCCCGAGAATGATGGAACTCCCAAGCGAAACGCCGAGATAACGGACTCCTAATCCGTAAGTCAGCCCGCCTATGCCCCACAAAACGCCAAAAATATAGGTTATTAATAAAATACCCCCATCGGTGGCGGCGATAATGTCAGTGAAACCCGGAATGGTTAAATAGGCTGCCAGCGGCGGCACGATGAGCCAGGAAAACAGCCCGCCTACGATCCAATAGGATTCCCAGGCCCAGCCTTTGACTTGTTTGTATGGAATGTAAAAACTGCCGGAAGCAAAACCGCCAATAAAATGGAAAATTACGCCGAGAAGAGCTTGCATGAAAATGAATTTTACCCTTGTAAGTGCTTTACTGCGGCTATCTACTTGCTAATTCGCCACCATCACTTTTCGCACCACACGGCTGTTACCGGATTTCAATTCAATCAGATATAGCCCGGTCGGCCAGAGTTCCGTGATGATTTCCTGCTCGATATTCGCATTCAGCTTTTGATCCCGGACGATTTTCCTGCCGCTTACACTGACAATGTCAAACGTTGCTGGTTTTGAGGATTTGATCTTTAAATAACGGGCTGCCGGATTTGGAAATACATTTACTATTGGCCCAGCTGCTGGTTCGTTGGCCGTAATGGTCACAGGCACAATGTTCGTCAGTAACCTGAGCCCGCCCGCATTGCTGCCAATAGCGATATCCGGTTTTTTATCACCGTTATAATCGCCAGCGGTCACTGCGAGATAATTGCCGAATAAGGGCGCAGATGCTTTGCCGTTTTGTTCCACCAGCGATGTTTCCCGATCCGTCCACTTGCCCCATTCCGCGCCGTGAAAAAGGCGGATATTGCCTGTGTGATCCGCAGTAATAACATCTGCACGGCCGTCGAGGTCAAAATCGGCTACGGCCAGTTGCGGTGAACGGCCTTCGAAACTAATGGCAACGCCTGCAAAAGCATCGCTTTCCAGCTTGAATGTGAACTGCTTGCTGGTTGATGTGTTGGTATAATAATAAAGATTTCCCTGCGTCTTACCCACCAGCAGATCCAAGTCGCCGTCGCCGTCCACATCGTAAAAGTGAGGCGAATCGCCTGTCTGAGATTCTGCGGGCATGGCAATGGTCACGGCATCGGCCAGGTTCAATTGGGGTGCGGCACCTGTGGGCGCTTTGTTAGGGATGTAGCGATATTCAAGTTTTAATGTTGTAGTCGAAGTGGCTGCGAAACCCAGATCCGCGACGCCATCACCATTGAAATCAGCCCATTGCGGCTTAATGTTGTAAACTGCGATGGCGGATGCCAGATTGAGATAATTTTCCGACTCGACTTCATATGCCGGCGCTGTGTTATTTCCGGTATTTTTCAAAAGCCAGAAACCTCCTTTGAAACCCGTCTGGCCGGGGATTCCGCCAGTGCCGATGAGCACATCCAGGTCGCCGTCACCGTCAATATCAAAAAACGAAGGCGCTGCATTTTCCCCAACGTCCAGCATTTGATCCTGTAAGAAATTCTTTTTTGCCAATTTAAAATCTGGCTTTGTATCCGTTCCTGCGTTGCGATAAAACCAACCGGAAGACTTGAAATCGGTGAGATTACCATCATTCGAGGGCACATTGGGAGCGATGAGCAGGTCTTTTTTTCCATCAAAATCCACATCTTCCATAAATGCTGCCGGGAAAATGTGAAGAAGCACCGGGTTAACCGCCGGATAAGTGTTGGTGTAAGCTGTAAAATTGCCAATAAGGCCTGCCGCGGAATTGGTTAAAAATGAAATGTGCTCGTTGCTGACGTGGCCGACCAAAAGATCTTTTTTACCATCCCCATTCAGGTCCTGCAACAAAATAGAATTTCCCGCATGCATTTCGCGGTTACCCGACTTAACAGTCACACCGCAATCCAGCCCGAAATCGAAACCCTCGTTCGCGCCTTTGTGAAAATTTCCCCAGCAATCACCATTACGCTGAAAAACAGGACTTTGGGCACTACCCAGACTATCCGGCTTGCCGAATTTCTCCATGCTTAAATTCTGGTGCAGCTCAATGTAATTTCCGGAAAAATCAAACAGCAACAAGTCCAGATCGCCATCGTCATCCACATCCACAATGCCCGGAATGTCCGTTCCTGAAACCTGCAAATTGATATTTCCCGAAAAACCCTTGGTATAAAGCACTTCCTGCATTTGCCTGAATGTCCAGGATTGCGCGGTTTTCACTTGCCTGTAAACGCTGACCCCTAACGATGTGCTCGTAAAAAGGTCCTTGTGGCCGTCGCCGTCATAATCCGCCAGGATCATCCAGTTATCCGCTTTCGGGAAAAGGGATTCGTAATAAGGTGTGTGAATAAATGTCTTTTTGCCTGGATTAAGCGGATCGGCTGCGGCCAGGAATGTAGTGATTTTGCTGTTGGTCCGGTCATATACGACCAAATCTTCGTCTGCGTCATTGTTCAGGTGCATTTTCAGGAACTGCGAAGCATTAAGGCCGCCAGCCCAGGGGTTGGTCAGTTTCGCACCTTTGGAATTTACGCTGGTCAGTGTGTCAATTTTGAACCACGACTTTTGTGAAAAAGCATTTGAAAGCGTTACAATGGAAAAAATGAAGAGTAAAAAGGAGGTAAATTTCGTTCGCATCGTTGAGGAATAATCTATTAGTTTTGCAGGTCCTGCGCGAAGCCGCACCTCGCTTATTTTTGGCTTTTTAAACCTAACGAAATAAGCGCTTATAACTTTATAATGATTTGACATTTCATGTATACTTCAACCGAAACGCTCTACAACTACTTCCAAACCGGCGCCACCATTGCTACCGACACCCGCAAAATCAGCGATGGATGCCTTTTTTTTGCGTTGAAAGGCGAAAATTTTGATGGCAACCAATTCGCGGCGGAAGCATTGAAGAAAGGTGCCGCCTATGCCGTCGTCGATGATCCGGAAGTGGTTGCCAACGAGCAGTTTTTACTGGTTGAAAATGTGCTGGAAGCATTGCAGGATTTGGCACGGCATCACCGCAAAACATTCACATTTCCGGTAATTGCCTTAACCGGCTCGAACGGAAAAACCACAACAAAGGAACTGGTTGCAAAGGTGTTATCTATGAAATATAACACTTACGCAACCAAGGGCAATCTGAACAACCATATTGGCGTGCCGCTTTCGATCCTGTCTATTGATCCGGCCAAACACGAAATGGCGGTGATAGAAATGGGCGCAAACCATCAGCAAGAAATTGCGCTGCTCAGCACTATTGCCATTCCCACACACGGATTGATTACCAACATTGGCAAGGCTCATCTGGAAGGTTTCGGAGGGATAACGGGCATTATGAAGGGAAAAGGAGAGCTTTTTGATTTTCTTTCCAAGAAGAAAGGCACTGTTTTCGTGAACACGACAGATGATGTGGTGATGGAAATGGCCAGCAAACGCCGGGCATTTGGGGAAATCGTTTTTTATTGCTCGGAGAATAGTGCGGTTAATCCGGTTTTGATGCAGGAAAGTCCTTTTGTAATTTATCAAATCAATGGAAAAACGGTTTCCACGCAACTGACGGGCGGCTACAACTTCAATAATATGTGCGCTGCGTTGGCCATTGGAAAGCATTTTGGCGTTGAAGATAGTGATGCTAACGAGGCCGTAGCAACGTATAAGCCGGATAATAACCGGTCGCAGATCGTTAAGAAGGGCAGCAATACGGTGATTATGGATGCTTACAATGCCAATCCCTCCTCCATGTCAGCCGCTGTCGCCAACTTCGCGAGCATTGATGCGCCGAAAAAAATGCTGATCCTGGGTGATATGTTCGAGCTGGGAGCCGCTGCGCCTGAGGAACATCTGGAACTGGGCAAACAGATTGCAGACTATAAATTTGATATTGTGATCCTGGCGGGCAGCCTTATGCAACACGCACTGCCTGCTCTCCCGAAGGCTTATTACTTTCCTGATAAATTTTCACTGCACAACTGGGTGATGGACAACCCGCAGGAAAATACATACATTCTCATTAAAGGCTCACGTGGAATGGCACTAGAAACTGTACTGAACCTGATGCCCGAATGAGATTTATAATTTAAGTAATTATTAGTTTAATTATATTGGTCGAATCTATTCGATTATTGACAAAACTGATAACTATCAGTTTTTGATAAATAAAATCAAATTCATTTGATTCCAACAACTCTTTCTTTTTATAGTACCAACCCAAAAGTTGCCTGGCGCAAGCTCCATTTGTAGTTTTGTAACACAAAAAAGTACAAATTACAAACCAACGCACAATCATGGCAAATAGACTTTTATCCGTGGGATCAACATTCCCTGAGTTCAAAAAAACATCTGTTGTTTCTCTTGAAAAAGGAAATGAATTCTACGATATTACCTCAGAAGATCACAAAAATGCTGAAAAGTGGATGGTGATGTTCTGGTGGCCTAAAGACTTCACTTTCGTGTGCCCTACCGAGATCGCTGAGTTTGGAAAGCACGTTGAAGACTTCGCTGACCGCGATACAATGTTGATCGGCGCTTCTACTGACAGCGAGTTTGTTCACCTGGCGTGGCGCAAAAACCATGACGATCTTCGCGACCTGCAATTCCCGATGCTGGCGGATACTTCTAAGTCTCTTGCAGAAGAGCTTGGTATACTTGAAGCAAACGAAAAAATCGCTTACCGTGTAACTTATATCGTTGACCCACAAGGAATTATTCGCTGGGTAAGTGTAAACGACCTTTCTGTTGGCCGCAATGTAAACGAAGTGATCCGCGTTTTGGATGCTTTGCAAACGGACGAACTTTGCCCTTGCAACTGGGTTAAAGGAGAGGCAACATTAGCATAATCACAACCAAAATGTATCCATTCGCAACAACAGGAAATACAAAAGATTCCCTGTATAAAGAAGTGAACCTGCCAGCCGAATTTGAAAGCGTGCTGATCAACAAGCTGGCAGCTCTGGACCACCGTTATCTCAAAGATTTGAAGATCAACGTTGGAAATGTGTTGAAATCGCAAACATTAAACCGCAAAGAGGCACTTTTGATCGCACTTTCTGTGGCAGTTAACGAGAAAAACGCAGCGCTGATCGCCGCGCTCGAAGAATTGGCAGCAGCAGAAGGCGCTGACGAAAAAGAAATCGCGGAAGTAACAGCCTGTGTTTCTTTGATGAATGCGAACAATGTGTTCTATCGTTTCAGGCATTTCATGCACAAAGAATTCTATGATAATGCTCCTGCCGGAATCAAAATGAGCATTATGGTAAACCCTGTCCTGGGCAAAGAATTTTTTGAACTGCTTAGTCTCGTAGTTTCTGCATTAAACGGTTGTGAAATGTGCGTAACCTCACACGAACAATCCGTGCTGAACCATGGTGGAACACCTGCGCGTATTTTCGATGCGGTTAGGGTTGGTGCGATTTTTAAAAGCTTTACTGTATTGATATGAATTAAAAACTTACCAAGTCTTGAAGACTTGGTAAGTTTGCACTACTACTCTTTACTCCGTACTCTTTAAGGTGCCAGACTTGCTAAAACCAAGCAAGTCTTTTTTATTCCGAATAGCTGATAAAGGCAATGTTATTCCCCCACATGGTGTGCGGTTCGAAATCAATCGTGAGTTCATCCGTGTATTCATCTTCAGAAAAATGCTTTCTCAGCTTTAACGGTATTTCCCCAGCTTCTCCGTTGTAATAAGCTGTCATTATATATCTGCCTAAAGGAATATCAACCAGTTTGCCATAATCATTCGTGTAAGGCTTCCCATGCTTCATTTTGAGCGTTTTCCCCTTTGAGCCGTCGATCAGATTTCCAACCGGGACGAGCGTAAATTCGATATTCTCTGAGTCATAGACAGCGCTCATCACGTCTTTATTGACCTCAATGGTAACACCATAATAACCTTGCGCCTCAATCGGTCGCCTGCCAGTCAGCTTCCACTGAAAATTCCGCACGGCCCCATCAATGCTGAATGCTTCATACACATCGGGGTCAAGGTCAAATTCGTATTCCCGGCCATTGTATTTCTTTACAATGTGTGCTGAGGCCATAAAAGTGCCGACTTTTGGTAACTGGATCTTGTAATTACCATTCTCATCCGAGCTTCCAATCGAATAGGAAGCATGAATCATCGTGTTGTCAACCACCACTTTTACGCCCTGCATCGGGGACCCGTCTGTGTTGGTGACCTTTCCGGTTGCATAACCTTCTTCCAGGCCTGCCTCATCCGGCGAAGGCCCGTCGGTGTCATGGCAGGCCATGGCGATCAGCATAATGCAGGCCCATTGAAGCAATAGGGAAATGCGCTTCATTGCTTCGTAATTTTCTGCAATTCAGTGGTTGAAACCGCATCGCCGGTAGTCTCGACGGTTTTTACTATGCCAACACCCGGAGCTGTCCAGAGCTCAACCGTGTATTCATCCTCCCGCTCTTCCATGGGAATAGCAAGGCTTGTTAACTTCAAATACGTTTCGTATTTGTATTCCCATTTGCTGCAATTGAATGTTCCTGCGGGTGTCGTTATCGTTTCCTGCTTGGTTACTTTGCCATCCAGGTAAGTAATTTTAGCCTGGAAATCCGCTTCAATAGAGTCGTTTTCATCAATAGGGATCAGGAGTTCCAGCTTAATCTCCATGGGTTCCTTGCTGAATGTAATGTTGCTGCCGACGGTGCCTTTGTTCTCCATAATCTGCTTTTGCGGAAAACCTTTGAGAACAACGTCTTTGATAACACCAAACTCTTCGACGTTTTCATAAATGGCATTTATTCCATCCTCATAAAACAGCTCGTAGGTCGTCAGTCCGCCTTTGCTGAACGCCCTGTTCTTGGTCGTCACGAATACATTGCCTTCCTGGATTTTATTTTCAATGTCGTAAACTGCGATGCCTGAAGAATCTTTCACACCCAGCACTTTCAGCACGGAACTGCTTTTTGTGCCGTCAGTGTCTGTGATTTTGTAATCGTAAACCTGATCTTTTTGTGGCAAAAAACCTTTGTCTTCGGCTGGGGGATTGCCGTCGTCGGGCTTAACGTCGTCCTTGTCGCCCTTACAGGATACAAATGAAACCGCTGTAATGGCCAGGGAGAAAAACGCCAGACGGGTCCGGCGGGCAAATGCAAAGGAAGGCTGATTTTTATTTAACATGACTTTTGAAGGATTAAAATGTTTAATAAAACGGGATTATATATACGTAGTCAAATAATGCTTACCGGAATCTCAGGACCAGGTGGACCATGAGCATCAGAAAGCCGGAAATGGATAGGTAACCTCTGATCAAAATAAACTTCAGCCATTCGCTCCTTGCCTGATTGAAGCCCGTTTCCGTATTCAAGGTGCTGCCGTTGATCAATGCATTAACGGGCTCGCTAAACTTCAATATCAACGCCATATCCGCTACCAAAAGCAGAAATGCAATCAAAACGGGTGCATAGGAAAGAAATCCGGCACTTTTATCACTCAGCAAAAACCAGATAAACATGACGGCTAACGCGGACAAATACAGCACTTTGAATTTGCCACGCACAATCGGATCAACGGCTTTGCGAAGCACTATAAAGTCTTCGGCTGGAATGTTGTACAAAGCTTTCCCAAAACCAAAGTGGTAAAATGCACCCTGGGCTGCGATAAGAAAGTAAAGCGTAATGCCAATGATCCGAACCAGAGCGGTTAATTCAATTGATTTCATATAATTTCAGAATAGAGGCCTTTGTCGAATCCCTCGATAGTTCCGAGGCCAGTTTTTTGTTCAGGTATCTTCTTACCGAAACTTTGGTAATGTCCAGGTTTGCAGGCTCGGTCACCGTTGAAACCAGGTGATTGCTGTTTGCGTAATAGCGAACGATTGTCCCGCTTTTCCCCGGCATATTTTCTGTAACCCAAAAACCGGTTTCAGGATACGGCTGCCGCAACGCCTTTTTCTGCGGCTTTGTGTTGAACTGCGTGCTTGCGACCATCAGCAAGGCCGCAAGCACTATTTGCATCTTATGCATTATTCCCTCAACACTTTTCCTTCCACATTGTCCGCAAACGTATTGACGGTTTCAATGTCTTCGTTTACGCTCGCCTGATAGTTTACATAAACACCGTATCCGCCGCTGCCTGATATTTTGGAGTTTTTGATCTGCATTCTGGCTTGGCTCCCGTAAACCGCAATGTTCACTTTTTTACCCGAAACCAATGCTGTGCTTCCGCCGCCGGTTATTTCCACATGTTCAAAAATGTTGTTTACGCTGGTTGTGTAGCATATCAAACCTCTCCAATAAGCTGGCTTGTTTTCAGCGCCTTTGATAACGATTTTGGCAGTTTGTGTTCCAGTTGCATTGATATAACCTTCATCGATGGACATTCTTGCTCCCTCCGACATTTCAATCACGACACCCGGACTGATCTTCCAATTGGCGTCAACCGTAAGGCCTTCCAGCACACGGTAAGGCGTTTTGTCTTTGAATCCCTGCCAAATCACTTCTGCGGTAATGTTTTTAGAAAGCTGCGAAGCGAAAATTTCCACCACATTACGTCCGTTTCCGTTTGTGAAAGAGGAGTTAACGTCCAGTTTGGCAACATTATCGGCATCCAGCAGAATGCCGGCTTCGGTGTTGCCTTTGAATGTGTTTTTTGTAAACGAAGATAGAATTACGCCTCTTTCAATCCACAAACCATATCCGTCATTCTGCTCAAAAAGGCTGTTTTTAATAGACACTTCTGCTTTCGAAGAACCCGCTATGGCCATTCCGGCTTTTCTACCACTAAACAGCACTTTACTTCCGGCGTGCAAAACCTGCACATATTCCAACGCATTAGCGCTGCTCGACGAGCGGAAAATGACTCCGGCCCAAAAACCTTTCTTGGTTTCTTTTCCGATCAGACGGATCAGTTTCGTAGAATCGCCCTTTGCGAGTAAAATTCCGCCATTGTCATTTACTTCCAGCCTTGCATCCCTCGCAAAAGCGATCACAACGCCTGGCTTCAATGTCAACTCAGCATTCACAGAAACATTTCCATTGGCAATGTAGTCCGGCACCTCAGGATTGTCAATGCGATCTTCCAGTGTGGTTTTCACAGCAATATTCGCGTCCAGCACGATCGGCTGGATCACCGTCGCTGTGATCAGGACTTTGTCTTTGCTTTCGCCGTTAGCATTGCTTGTGGTCAGCTCAACTTCGTATTCACCGGGAAGGTCTGTTTTGAATGTTGGCTTGCTCACCGTTGCCGAGCTTAGGGCGGCTGTGCTTCGTGCTGGTCTTTTGGTAAATGTCCAGCGGTAATCGAATGGTTTGTTTTCACTGTCGGTTGAGGCACTTCCATCGAGCGTTACAATGTCACCGGCGTTCACATTCTGATCCGCACCGGCGCGGGCAGTGAGCGTGTTTCCGGGTTTAACATCTTCATCTTCCTTGCAGCTTGTCACGAAAAGGGCAAGTGAAAAGAGGGCAAGCAGAATTCTTTTACTTTTTAACATGGCTATTTTGATTTACTGGACACTGATTTTCGCCATCGGCTAAATGGCGGTGCAATGGTAACCCGAAATAGCGAGGTGGGAAATTACTGTCGATTAACAGCAGGTTTTATCGACAAAAGGCGTCAGTAGACGCTAATTTTGACCGTTTACTAAAAAGTCAGTTTGAATCGTCGCTGGCAATCGTTGCGGAAGTTGCGACCGATAGGAAGTTCTTTTCCTGCAATTTCAATTTTATGAGCATGGTAACTTTCCACTTTATCCACCGAAACAATGAACGACCGGTGCACGCGAATGAAGCTGTCTTCCGGAAGCAGTTCTTCCAGCAAACTTATTTTTTGTTTAGTAATCAGCACCTTGTCTTTCAAAACAACCTTAATGTAATCGCGCAAGCTCTCTACCCAAAGAATGTCATTCACATTGACCTTCACCATCTTCCTATCCACTTTTAGATATAAAAAGACTTCCTGATTGCTCACGGCAGCTCTTTGTGCAACCGAAACGGATTGGTTGGTAACATTCAAACCGGTAAAAACTTTGTCCATGGCCCGCAAAAAGCGCTCGAAAGGAATGGGTTTCAACAAATAATCCACTGCATTCAGATCAAACCCCTCGACGGCATAATCCTGGTACGCAGTTGTAAAAACGACCTTGGGCGGCGTTTTGAGGCTTCTTAACAGCTCTGTTCCGGTAAGCCCGGGCATCTTGACATCCAGGAACATCAGATCTACTTTTTGTTGCTGTAAAACCTGGAAAGCCTGAATCGCGTCCTGGCAGCGGGCAACGATCTCTATTTCACTGAAATTGCGGAGATAGTTGTCCAGCACTTCAATGGCATGGGGTTCGTCGTCTACCAAAATCGCTTTTATTTTCATCGTCAGGCAATTTCAATTTTTTTATCCAATTCCAATTCCAGGATCACCGCGAAAACTTCATCCTCTTCCAGAATTTTGAGCTGATGCGCAGACGGATACAAAATCTCCAGTCGCTTTCTAACATTCGCCAGCCCAATGCTCACATGATGATTACGGTTGTCCTTCAAATCGGGGCTGTCTGGTTTGCTGTTTGATATTTTGAATTTAAGCAAATTGTTTTTGACGCGCAGATCAATGTTGATCCAAGCCTGCCCCACCTGCTCACTCGCCCCATGCTTAAAAGCATTTTCCACCAACGGAAGAATCAGTAAAGGTGCGATTTTGTATTCATGGGACAGTCCGTTAATACTGAAATTAATATCCAGGCGCTCTTCATAACGGATTTTTTCAAGCGCGATATAACTCTCCACAATTTTGATATCGCGCTCTAAATTAACCACATCCGTGTTCGCCTCGTAAAGCATATAGCGCAAAATTTCGGACAGTCCCATGACCACCGAAGGCGATTGCGGCGATTGGTTTAATGTTAGTGCGTAAAGATTATTGAGTGTATTGAAAAGAAAATGTGGGTGTAACTGTCCCTTTAAAAAGTTGAGTTCGGCCTCTATGGCTGCTTGTCGTCTTTCAAACCACATTTTAAAAAATTTAACTGATAAGGCCACCCAAACAAAAATATTTGTCTGTTCAAAAGCGCTGATCAGATAAACCGGCTTGGTAAGTTGCTGCCAAAAACTTCCTTCCAGCTTCTTCCAAACGAATGTCGGGTCCTTCTTCTTTATAGCGCTGTAAATAATCGGATCGGCAATGAGTATCTCCATTATTCGAAAAGCAAGCGTTGAAAAAAGCACTGCAGCAATGAGCAGGACAAAAAATTCGATCCGCTTTTTCCTGTTGAAAAATTTCGGGATAATTACATATCCGATCGAATAGAAATAAGCAATGTGTATAGGCATAAACAGGGCAACAACCCTGACCGCAATCCAATAATCCGGCATTCCGGCACCATAAATTACAGTCAGGATGACCAGCACGACGATCCAAAATGTCGCATGCTGGGAGATTCTCAACCGGACGGGATGCGTAAGGTGGACGTTTGAGCGCATAGGCAAATATAAATAATTCAGCGCCTATTTCCGGAGGGCACAGACATTGTCGACAAAGGTCACCTTAATGTCGACGAACGACATTAAGCCCGCTACTTTATCTTATCAAGACAAAATATCTGCCAGAATAGCCAATACACCATGTCCTCACTTGCAAACAACATTATTAGGAGCATTGAAAAGATAAAATATCTAAATTGAACACCAAAATCACAATTTGTATCTATTTTTCTTCCCATTCGTGGTTTTTCTACTTAGTTTTGCATAAAAATAAAGATATAAACTAAACTGTCAAATAATGGCGACGTCAACAGAAACGTACATTCCTTACAAGGTAAAAGACATCAGTTTGGCCGAATGGGGCCGTAAAGAAATTACGCTTGCAGAAGCTGAAATGCCGGGTTTAATGTCAATCCGCGCAGAATACGGTCCATCACAGCCCCTTGCGGGTGCACGTGTTGCCGGTTGCTTGCACATGACGATCCAGACTGCGGTTTTGATTGAAACGCTTACTGCATTGGGTGCTGAGGTTACCTGGTCTTCATGTAACATTTTCTCAACTCAAGATCACGCAGCAGCGGCGATCGCAGCAGCGGGAATCCCGGTTTACGCTTGGAAAGGCATGAACGAAGAAGAATTCAACTGGTGTATCGAGCAAACATTGTTCTTCGGTGAAGACCGCAAGCCATTGAATATGATCCTGGATGACGGCGGTGACCTTACCAATATGGTTTTCGACGAATATCCTGAGCTGATCGAAGGCATCAAAGGGCTTTCGGAAGAAACGACAACAGGTGTGCTTCGTCTGTATGACCGTTTGAAAAACGGAACGCTTCATTTGCCTGCAATCAATGTAAATGACTCTGTTACAAAATCAAAATTTGATAACAAATATGGCTGCCGCGAATCGCTTGTAGATTCAATCCGTCGCGCAACTGACTTAATGCTTGCTGGTAAAGTGGCCGTTGTGGCTGGTTACGGTGACGTGGGTAAGGGTTCAGCAGAATCACTTCGTGGCGCAGGATGCCGTGTATTGGTTACTGAAATTGATCCAATTTGCGCGCTTCAAGCTGCAATGGACGGCTTTGAAGTTGTAACCATGGACGAAGCTGCAACACGTGCAAACATTTTCGTTACAGCAACAGGAAACTACAAGATCATTACAGATCGTCATTTTCTTGCAATGCGTGACAAAGCGGTTGTTTGCAACATTGGTCACTTTGACAATGAAATCGATATGGCGTGGTTGAACTCGACTTACGGCGATTCAAAAGTGCAGATCAAACCACAGGTTGACATTTATTCAGTTGCCGGCAAAGACGTTATCGTTCTTGCAGAAGGCCGTTTGGTAAACCTTGGATGCGCAATGGGCCACCCATCATTCGTAATGTCATGCTCATTCTCTAATCAGACGCTTGCACAAATCGAACTTTGGACAAACACTGCGGCATACGATAAAAAAGTATATGTCCTTCCAAAAGCATTGGACGAAAAAGTGGCAGCATTCCACCTAGGCCACGTAGGCGCTAAGTTGGAAACGCTGTCTGACGAGCAAGCGGCTTACATCGGTGTTTCTACTGAGGGGCCATTTAAGTCAGAGACTTATCGTTATTGATTTTGGGTTGATAATTATGGCGTCCCGGTTCTTAGAACCGGCACGCTTTTTTTGCTGCTCAGGATAGACTTCCCAAGTTTCGGAAACTTGGGAAGTCTTTTTTATGACTGCAATGGGAGTGAACCAATGTTGGCAAAGAGCCGAGCATTTATCGGCTCCCTCTATCACTAGTAATCAAACTGCTCCCGTTGCACGATCAGCTTCTGGGAATAAGATTCTTTTCCCTTCGTAAACCGAACGATGTATATTCCATTTGGGAGTTGGGAAATATCCAGTGTTTCATCCGTCCGGTGTTGCAGCTTTAAACAACTAAATCCTGTTTGATCCACCACCTCTAAATTGAAGTCAACCAATGGTTTTGTCGATTTAAATCTTACCGTTGAAGCGGCAGGATTAGGATAAATGGTGACTGCGTTAGTCGTTGTCTTCACTGGATAAATGGTTAATCCATATTTACTTTTGATGATTTTATCCTGAGCCTCTGCTTGAAATGCAGAAAGACTAAATAATAGGATTGCGCCTGATATGATCTTCTTCATGGTTTCGGCTTTTTGGTTGAAAAGATGTATTCAAAATCAAAATCAATGCTGCATCCCACCCATCTGCCGCCGAACACGCCCGATTGTGGTATCAAATCTAAAAGTGGCATCTTCTTGCCCTGAACGGCTGGCAAAGCATCATATAAAAGCAGAGCAAAATCATACGTTGGGCTTGCGGCATAACTGTCGTCTTTCCCATAGAGGTCTGTAATTTCAAGGTGAAAGTGGTACAGAGCTGTGTCCTCTGGCAAATCTCCATTGACTTTCGTCTGGAAAAGATCTTCTGGAATAAATACTACCCCCAGTCCATTCACAGCGCAATTCCACTCTCTGGAATAGCCCTTGTCACTTGTCACAGTAACTTTGTAGGAATAAGAATATGTATCCGCAAATTCCCCGTCCTTGACATCCACTGTGAAGCCCAATTGAGGATAAAAAACATCCCCTGAGCCTTGGTCCGGATCATTTGGATCGTTTAGATCCCCAGGCTCTGCTTCATCTACATCAGGATCATATTCTTTAATTTCTTTCCCATTCTTTTTCTCGTCCGGTGCATTTCCCGTCCGGAAATGTGCGAAAGTGTAGGTTTCCGGGAAATGTGTTGCTGTCGGCGTTTTGGTCATCGCCGGAGCATCCCAGGTGTAATCTGTATTTACTTCCAAATTGGTGATTGTTATGCTATTACCAAAAACTTCCTTTTCGAACACAATCACATTATCCTGCCATAATCTAAAAAGGTGTCCAGCCGGAGCCCACTGTTCGTACCAGGAGAATTCTGCTTTATGGTTATCGACAGTTTGCGCACCGTCACTCGGGTATTTAAGATTTGTCTTAGCTGGTCGTATCCAGTAAAATGAGAAGGGAGAATATGGACCTACAATCCACTCTCCTTTTTCGTCTTTCGCTTTTGCTCTTACCTTCCACCGAAAACCTCCCTTTATCTTTGAAGGAACATCACCAACATCCCTTAAAACACTTAATTCGGAAGTCGAGCCATTCGTATCGTCTTCAATAGGGTCCTCTACAAACTCAACAGAATAGTCGTATTCTGCCGCCCCTGCGATTGGTGACCATGCAAAAACTTCTTTGGGTGTTGATATTCCATAATTGAAGACGGCATCATTGATAGGCGAAAGCAATGCAGGAGCAGGAATTAAGGAATAGTCAACCACGAAAGTGGAAAAGTATTTTTTTCCAAACTCTTTTTCAGTAATGAATGGTGGTGTGGCCTCCTTGTATGGCTCGAACGCCCATGTATATACTTTGCCATCCGATATGTCGGGAAGCTTCAAGTCTTCATGGTCGTACAGCACTTCCGGCAGTTCCCTGTCATCCTTCTTATCCTGGATGTGGTAGCGGTAACCACTTGCACCGGGCGCTTCGTCAGCAGAAAGTAAAATGTCTTGGCCAAACGGAGGTACATGTTCACCATTAGCGGGAGCAGGTGGAACTAGCAATGGCGATTCTGGCAAGTCAGTCTGGAATGACATTGGATCAGTCCATGTGCCGAAAATGTCAATATCGGTCAGTCCGGTTTGCACAAATTTCTTCAGCCCCTTGTCCCAGGTAACGCCCTCTTCTGATCCAAGCTTATGAGTTGCAGTGATTTGCCAGCTATAATCGCGTTCCTTAGCCAGTGCAAGCTCATTGGCTTCTGCCTCATCACTGGTCGCTTCGACAGGAACATCCTGCACAGGCACTTTGCCTGTCAAATCCGTTACCCTCAGAACATAACCAGCCGCCCCAGGTGTCGCCTGCCACTCAAAGACGCTTTTCCAGGCGGTGAGCTTATCATGTTCCAGCGGAGCGATTGGTTTAGTAGTAATTGGAGCAACTGTTACTTGTAAGATGGGGCTCCAATTGTTTACCATCATTTCAAGGGCACGACATTCCAGATTCCCGCCCAATGAGCTCGCACAACCTGGCCCGCCAGCGGCATAAAGCCTGCTTCGAACATAAAAGATCCCTTCTTCTAAAAAGAATTTGGCTGTGTTTGTGCGCTTACCCGGGTCTTTTTCATCGATGTAAGGAAGCAGCACCTCGGTTGTATGCTGAAAGGCACGGTAAACCGGTGACACCAGATCGTTGAATGCTACATCTTTCGAAACTTCGAACAGGCGATATGCAATTTTGTCGGGGAAGTATTCGTCAGAACGGAATTGTGCATTAAATGGATCCACAATTTTAACTTCGTTACCATCAGCATCAACGGCCCATAATTTAGGTTGGGGAAGAAATTCTTTGCCAATCACACAGGTAAGTGCGTCATTACATTTCTTCCATGTTCCTGATGTTTCTTTATAACCGTGAAATAAAATTGAAGATTGGATGGCGGCTACCACATCGTCGAAAGTTGGGTTCGAGGGAAGGAAATATTGAAAGGCAGCAAACATGATCTTTTCCGGAACACCCTCTTCAAGCCCGGTAAAAAAGCGAGTTTGCCCATTTTCATTAGTAAAGCCGGTAAGCGGGGTTCCCTTGGAGATCAAATAATAAAATTGTGTCCAGACTCCTGCCATTTCATCTGGATTCGCAACGTCCCAACCCTTTCCATTGTAAAAATTTAATTGCCCTTTTGATTTTGGGTTAAAGAAACTGCGTAAGTAATTGCCGTCTCCGAAAAGATCTGACCCGATAGTCCATAGTGCTTCATCACCTTTGGATAATCGATATTCATTGCTGATCTCTAAGCCGAAAATATCCATTAAAGCTTTGCGAATAGCTATTGATTCTTTTGATTCGGGCAGTTGAACACTTTTCACCGTGTTATAAATCCCGGCGAAGTAATTTCCTGCAATCTGATCCAAGGTCATTTTAGCGGGATCTGAATCAGATTTGATTTGAGCAAGATATGCTCCTGGGATAAAGTTAGGACTCGGAGAGCCTATAAGGTGTTCAATAAATTTACTTGTGCCCTTAAGCCCTATAAAATTAAACTTTTTAGCAAAATGGTCCACGCTTGCTCTTATACCATGACTGAGACTGACAATCGATTTAGACAGCGATACATTATTATCAATAGTATAAATACCATCGTTATCTAGATCAATTGCATAATAGGGAGCATCGGGACTTATTGGGTTAAAAACTTCCGTAAGTATTAAAACATCAACATCCTGACAATCCGCAATCCAATGAACTTGTTTACCCTGGGGGTCATTGTCAAGACTTGCAACTTGTACGCTAATTGGAACCAGGCCATTCCAACCTTGCGCAAGCGTATTTGGCCCTACAACGCAATCCGAATTATCGAAACCCCATCCGTCACCAATCCCGGCTGCCTTAAAGGCATTTTGAATTTGTTGGTAAACGTGCGAACCATCCGCATATCCCATTTCCTCTGCCATCTCAAGCATTGCGACGCGAACATCAGGGAATGTTGACGACCATGAAAGTTTTTCTGTAAAAGTCCGGAAAAAGAGTTTTAGCGACAGTTCATAAGTTGCCGCTGGATTATTAGGAATAAGTGGTAATACGATGAAAGTCCCTTTCGCCGGGTTTTGATCAATGTAACCTGTTTCACCAACATTCATGCGAAAAAATATCTTATTAAGAACCATCCCATTAGCGTGGGGGTCATAACCAACGTCACCTGGTTTTTTCCAAAACAGGCCCTTATAGCATTCAGGCATTGACCAAAGATGCGGTGAGTTTGTAAAATTCCTCTCGCTGTCCAGTCCTTGCTCTTGTATAATAAAGCTCCAATCCGGATTTGCAAAACCTGCACCCGGGTCATTCAGTACTGCGGAATAATTCTTTAAGGCGCCCCCAATAACGTCTGCAAATCCTTCGCCCAAAGAATAACTTTCTTCATTACCCTGACCGTTGCCCCATGCCCAAAGCCAAATAAGGTGCGTGGATTCATGCCCTATTACGTCCCTGCTTAGCTGCGGATTAGTAAGCCCTTGTCCAACATTGTATGCTACAATTGGTGGGCTAACCTGCGCCACCGCCGAGGGATAAACAGTGGAAACTATGTTTGTAACAGTCTGTAGGCCGTCTTTATCAGCACCTTTCCATCCAAACAAATTATATGTCATTCGGTTGAACTCCTGCGTATGCGCTAATACACTAATTCCGAACAGAGTCGGATGAGGATGTGTAAAATTGCCGGATAGTGTGTTTAAATGCAGCATTGTGTTGAATGGCCCGTTTTGACCTGGTGCACTCACTGGCGACGCGAACGGATAAATTACCTTATCAATGCCATTATCGGGATCTATTCCCTCGCCAACTACCTCCACATTGCCATACAATCCCAGTGCCTCATTTTTGAAGGAACACAATGCTACTGAGGTAGAGGCCGGATCATTTGGATCTCTGAGATACTTGGTCGCGTAAAGGGGAACGTTGCCATGATAGTTGGTCTTCCCGGACGGAATCTTATATGGCTCGGCAGCATACATTGTTCCAAAAGGGCCAGCCTTTTCCTTAGGAAGATAGTAGGGCTGCGCATAGCTAACGCAATGAGAGACAACCAATAATGCCAACATTGCAAGACATTTGCGCAAGAAGGCATTCATCGCGCTCTTTTTGCGCGCGGAATTATAGAGTTTCGACATAGAGTTGGGTTAAACAGCGCAAAAAATGACTTATGTTATCCTTGATTGGAGCAAAGGATAGCATAAGTCATTTTACGGAAAGAATAGATTGAGCCTGCGGTTTGTATGAGCTATTCTAAGGAAAACACATCTGAACTTACACTTGTTGCTAATCTTTTGTGAGCGGAGGCAAGAGATCCAACGGCCGTACCTGCGTAGGAAAAGCAATATTATTCTCATCAAAAACCTTTTTGATCGCCTTCATAGCCAAACTTTTTGCTGGCCCCGGACCGATCTTCACCTGATCAATCCAGATTAACACCTCAAAATCAATGCTTTTTTCGCTAAAACGGATGAAGTTTAGTTCTACCATTTTCTTTTTATCCAAAAAAGGAAGTGGGTTAATGGCGGAAAGCGCTAGCTCTTCGACCATAAACAAATCGTCCTTGTAACCAATGCTGCATTCGAGCTGCACCCTCCTATCGCCTGAATGTGTGAAGTTTACGATTGGTTTTTGAAAAATATCTTTACTTGGAAGTTCGACCAGCTGACCCGCGAAATTATCCAGCTTCACCGACCGTAATCCTATTGAAAGCACTTTGCCCGTAAATCCATTGGTTTCAATGACATCGCCTACTTTGATGGGCCTCTGAATGGCAATGAAAGCTCCTGATATAAAGTTAGTTGTAAGATCCTGGAAAGCGAAACCAAGCGCCAATGCAAGCACGCCGGCTCCGGCCAGCAATGATGTTACTGTTTTGTCCAAACCCAAAACACCCAAAGCAAAAAACAAGCCTGTCGTGACGATGGCTATACGGGTTAATGCGGAAATCAGACTGACCAATGCAATGTTTTGGGATGCCCTTCCGAGTCCTTTTTCCATAAAACGGCTACCGTAACGTGCCAGGAAACGAAAAACCACGAGTATCAGGATCGCAATGATGAGGTTAGGAACAAAACGAATACTTTCGTCGAACCATTTGTCCAGTTTCACTACGATCGGATTGGCTATTTTGGAAATTTGTGCAAATATCATGGTCGGGTATTTGGCGCAAATAACGTTAAAATAACCCCTAAAACATATAAAAGCGGCCGGGGAAATGGTTTCCCCAGGCCGCTTTTATCCATATATATCGTTTCAAACTTTACAGTCTCGAAAGCAATTCCTGCTTTTTCGCTTTAAATTCTTCCTCACTTATCTGCCCTTTCTCAAACAAAATATTCACCTTTTCAATGGTTGCAATAATGATGTCCTGGGGGCTGCGGTCAGTCGTACTGCGGTCAGCCGGGCTGCGGTCAGTGGTTTCACTACGCAAATCGGCTGTGGATGTCACGTCATACGCAATCTCTGGCGTGGGCTGCGTTTGCTCGCCCGGTTCTGAAATCAATTGCAGACTGCCCAAATCGACTTGCCCTTCCTGGCTGGTGAACTTGTAGGAATTTCCCGAACCTTGCTGCTGCGAAATGCCCGTAATATGATGGTGTTTGGTGTCATAAATTATCTGCTTGCCATTTTCCTCAATCACCAACCTTCGTACCGGCGCAAAGTAAGCGTAGCGAAAGTTATTTTGCGAACCGCTTGCTGTCGGATTGCCAAAAACCGCTGGCCAAGAACCGCTTGAAACCGAAGAGAACCCGTTTCCTTGGTGTTGTGATGAAAAACGGTCGACCGATGGCTCACTGGCAGTTGGACGATCTAAGTTGGAATGATCCGTAATCGGACGCTCCGCGGTTGGACGGTCCGCAGCTTCTTCGTATAAAACGTTGGTAGACACCAGTTCCGACAATTCATTGCAAAGCTTGTCCACTATGCTTTTCAACGAATTATTGAACATATCACCCACCATCGTCATACCGCCTTTCATCCACTGTCCGGAGCCGCCCAGTTCAGCAATGTTGAACTGGGCCATTGTTCCGTTTCCGCCGATTACTGCTTTTAAGAGTGACTCAACAGTCTCGTTTTTGAGATTATATTTTGATGCAATCTCTTCAATGTATTGTTTCCCTAAACTTGTAAGTGCTTTCATGATATATTTCTTTCTTTCTGTATACGTCATAAAAATAGTGCCATGGGTTCCTTGGATAACCTGTTATTACAATCCGCCAGATCAATAGGTTGACCGTCTAATAATTCCTTTATCATCCTGAGGTTTTCATAAAATAGATTCGAATCATTATTCACTTCACAAATTTTAACATGAAAAGAAACTACACATTATTATTTCTATTCGTTGCCAGCACGCTGTTTGCCCAGCCTGGGTCATTAGACAATACGTTCGGACAAAGCGGGAAAGTAATGACGGATATTAGTCAACTGTTTAATTTTGGATATAAGCTATTGGTCCAACCCGACGGAAAAATCATTCAGATCGGATTTTCTGCACCTGCTCAGTTTTATGGCAATTTCAGCATTGTTCGTTACGACACGAACGGATCGCTGGATTCTACCTTTGGAATCAACGGAATTGTAGAGACTTTTTTTGGAAGCGACGAAGATGTCGCATTCTCCGGTACTCTACAGCCGGACGGCAAAATTATTGCAGCAGGTTATTCCTGGAATGGCACAACCTATGATTTTGCCATGGTCAGATATACGGTAGACGGATTTAGGGATATGAATTTCGGAGTTAATGGCGTTGTGACAACGGACTTCGCAAATAACTATGACAAAGCAAACCAAGTTATACTTCAAGCAGACGGCAAAATCCTTCTCGTAGGAGTCTCAGGCGATCAGTCCTCAATAGACCTGGATTTGGCCTTTGCCAGATATGATTCTAATGGATCTCCTGATAATAACTTCGGCACTAATGGCAAGACATTAATAGACATAGATGCTAGCAAAAGGTGGCAGTCTGCCAGAGCTGTGACTTTACAAAGCGATGGAAAAATTGTTATAACTGGCTTTACTGACCTACCAAACCGAAATGGTTCTTATACCAATGTATTGATTACCACTCGGCTTAATTCAAATGGGGTCCTAGATAAGGGATTTGGCATTAATGGTACGGTAAAATCCGAAATAGGGGAAGATGCTGTCGGAATTTCAATTAAAACACAGTCTGACGGAAAACTATTAGTTTTGGCATCAAGTAAAGCCGTTAAAATTGGAGGTTACGAAGACTTCGTACTAGTAAGATATCTGTCAAACGGAATGTTGGATAGTAGTTTTGGTCAAAACGGAATAGTGATCACTACTTTTGACAACACTGATGACATTCCCGGAGATTTACTTATTCAACCGGATGGAAAAATAATAGCCGTTGGCACAGTTGCAGTTAACAATGGATCGACCCTTGATTTTGTAATGGCTCGATACAAGCCTGATGGGTCGCCGGATAACACATTTGGAAATGGCGGAAAAATTAAAACTGACTTTGCCGGAAGCTGGGACTTCGGCACATCCGCCACTCTTCAAAAGGATGGGAAGATCCTAATCGGCGGTTACTCCAGAAATGGCAATGACTATAATTTTGCGTTGGCAAGATATAACAATGATTCCTCTCTACCCGTAAAACTGCTCTCCTTTGAAGCCCGATTGATAGAATCAAAAGTTCAGCTCAATTGGAAAACGGAACTTGAAATTAACAACGACTATTTCGAAATACAGCGAAGTTCCAACGGTGTAGAGTGGTCAAAAATAGGGCTTATAAAATCTAACAACAACGTAAATAATTCATATTCCTTCACCGATTCAAGCCCCTGGACAGGTGTAAATCTTTACCGTCTTAAAATGGTTGACACTGACCGGACTTTTGCATTCAGCGGTATTAGAGAAATTATTCTTAACTCAAATTTACCGCTAGACCTGGTTGAGGTTTTCCCAAATCCCGCCCACGAAAAGCTAAATATCAAAATCAATAATTGCTCGCCGAAAAGCGTTGAACTAGTCGACCAATCTGGACGAACAGTCTACTTCTCAGACAAATATGTTGAATCCATTGACCTTGGAAACTTTACAGCTGGGCATTATATGCTTCTATTTATCCAGAACGATGGATCACACATTTCTAAGAAAGTTGTCATTCAAAACTAAAACGCGAACAATAAACCCCAGCAGATTTAAGCATCTAATCGATACTACAATGACATCTCAAAATATTGTCATTATCGACTCAGTGTGTAGTCTTAACCGCAGGCTAATTAAATCCTACCACTTGTCCAATAGATTTCTCCTGCGCGTGCTACCGCGATATGTTTGGTGCAGTTAAACGAATTTTTAATTAAATATTAAAATTATGAAATTACTTCACAATGTCCCTGCGGTCACCAAAGCGATTATTCTTGCCGGATTAATGAGCGCATGTCAGAATGAGAAAGATGCAATTATCTCACCCGCTACATCGCATGAACAGGCGACTGACGCAAACGCCAAAACAGTTACAAAACTGTTGGTTAAAGACGGCGATGCCAGCCTGTCCTATTCCGGAGTAAGGAATGTTTTTACAAAAGAAGTTGTGAATAGCAAATATTCGAAAGAATATGCGTATTCCGGAAACAAAATTATTGGCACATATACGAATCTTGCAAACTATAATAAGATTAATTCATATGACACTTACACGCTGAATGCTAAGGGGCTTTGTGTAGAAAGTGCTATTATGCCTACACTGGAGTATACGACAACTTATGTATACAATGAAATGAATCAGCTGCTTTTGGCTTACAACAAAAACAAACCTAATCAGCGGCAAGAATACCAATATGAGATGGATCCGGATGGTCAGGGGTCATCACTTTATTCTGTTACCTTTTACGATAAAAACGATGTACTATTAAAAGAGGTGCTCTTCAAATATGTGGACGGCACGGATGGTGGATATGCTTCGTTTGATTGGTTTCCGGTAAATCCAGAACATTTGGCTCAGGCCACGAACAAATACTTGCCGATTTTCGGAAAGTTTAGCAGGTTTTTGCTAAAACAAACCATCGAAAAAATATACTACATCCCCAATGGTGTGCCGGCTGAAAAAGTTTACAATTATACATATGCATTGAGTAATGATGGCTCATCAGCGATTAAATCTATTGTAACAAAAGACAGCTGGGGTAAAACGATATCATCAATTGAAAGAAAGTATACAACGCCAACAGGGTTGTAGTATTAGTTATTTTAAATAAAAAACGGGCCAGGCAGCAATGTTGCCATGCCCGTTTGTTATTTACCGCACGCTCACTGAGCCCTGCCGCTTGCCTATTGTTTTGTTATTCCAATTAATTCAGCAATATGTTTGGCGCAGTATATATTAAATGCAGACAGTTTATGTGTAGAAAGTACTATCAACAATAATACCACAATTTACGAGTATGCGAATGGCTATTTGAGAAAAACGTATAACAAATCAAAGCCTAATCAAAGGAGAGAATTCATCTACGAATTTGCTCCTGATGGCGTCTCGAAAAACCTTAGTAAAACAACATATTATGATGAAAATAATATACAAGGCGGCGAGACATTATACACATATTTCATCAATGGGCAAGGAATGGTTGACTTACATCCAATTTACCACGATCTTTTCGAATCAGTCAGTTGCAGGTATCTTCCAATATTTGGAAAATTTAGCGCACACCTGGTCAGGACGACTATTATAAAAAATAAGAACTTTGACGATTTCAAATACCTGCGTGAGTACACTTTTTATCCGGATGGTAGGGTAAAAACAGAAAAAGTTTCAAATCTCGATAATGGGGTTTTCTATTTTACAAATGGGAAAAAATATTCTAGTCCAATGTCAGCGAATTGAAAAATGCTATTTATTAATAGAAATGCACTGGAACGTCTGCAATGTTAGAAACTTATAAATAATGCAATTTAAAGCACTAAGATGTCACATTTTTGACCGAAAAATCAACAGTGTCGGCCAATTAACTATTGGATTCTTGATCTGAACAATTATGGAATAAGTTTGGTCCAGTTAAAATCAATTTTCAAACACAAATATGAACAGTATGAAATTACTTCAAAATTTACCCACACTAATAAAGGCAATGATTGTTGCCGGTATGCTGGGAGCCTGCCAGAATGAGAAAGAGGCTGCATTGAGTCCAATTGTGGAGCAAGGACAAAATGCAGATTATCAAAATGCGAAATTATCACCTTCATACAAAGTCAACAGGCTACTTAGTGAAGGCAGTAACGTATTTCAGTATACCGGACCATATCGAAGAATATTCAGGCTGATCAATGAGGCCACAAAAGAATATACCGAATTCAACTACACAAATGCAAATCAGATCTCATCAATTAAGTATAATTCGTCAACCCAAGAAATCCTAGAAAAATCGGTTTACGTTTTAAACTCCGAAGGAAAGTGCACCCAAAGTCACCATAAAAAGAATGGTGCGTCAGATACCGAAGTTTATATTTATGAATACAATTCTGACGGGCGTGTCAAAAAGTCTTACAAGGAAAGTTATCCAAAAGACTATCAAGTATTTGTATATGGTACGGTTAATGGAAAAATCAACTTACAATCCATTCAATACTATACTGGCCCTACAAAATACAAAGAACAAACTTTTTCCTATTACTACATGCAAGAAGATAAGGCGAAAATTAATCCTGCGTGTATAGCTCTTGGACGAGGAAAGTATCTGCCTATTTTTGGCAACTTCAACGAACATTTGGTCAAGGATATTAAAGAAAGTTCTTTCACAAATCAAGGAATCTCCTCCTCAACCATCAGCCGGGAATTTACCTATTCATGGAATGAACAAATTGAAACTGTTACAGAAAAAAATAACTTGGGAGTACTTTCGACTAAAAGGAAGTATGGAGTGTTATAACAACTGATTTTTCCCCAACAAAAAGAAGAACCCCAAACATTATCCGGGGTTCTTCTTAAATACACAACCTAAACACAACCTGTTGATCATTATTAACGCTGAGTAAAATATTATAGCTGATCCTTTACATTCCCCGTAATGCGGTCCAATTCTATTTTTGAGGATAAATAATCATAAACTGCTTCCAGATAATTGGATTTTGCCGCTGTCAATGCAAATTCGGAATCTATCAGTTCAAGCCGGGAAGCGACGCCTTTTTCATATCTGTACTTCGTGATAGAATAACTTAGTTCTGCGGTTTCGGAGACGTTTTGCTGGGTTTTTATCCGTTCAGATGTTTCTACCAGACTTGCTAAAACCTGCTTGACTTCGGTTTTAAGTTGTTCCTGAGCATTGTTGTAAATGACATCAGCTTGCTGTCGCTCGATTTTGCCTAATGCTATTTTGTTCACATTTTGATTTCCACTAAAGATGGGAATTGAAAACTGGACTCCTGCGAAGAAAACGGGTGGATATGCAGCATTACCAAAACGAAACTGATTAGTCTGCGTTTGAATTTGATATTGGCTTATGAAACTCACAACCGGTAGCCGCGCCGATTTATATAAGTCGATTTCTTTATCATTGATTTCTTTGTTCAATGTAAGAATCTGCAAATCGGGTCTTTGTTGAATGGATAATTTATATGTTCCTTCTTCCGCCGGAATCGACTCATCGGAATTGAGTTCGAGGGAATCGGAAAGCACGTAATTTGTCTCCGAAACATCTCCTAGCAAGTTACGCAATTGCTGCTGGCTAATCTGTAATGCATAATTAAGTCTCAGCACATCAGGTTCCAGATTTTTTACAGATGTATAGGCTCTCAATGTGTCCACGCGTAATGCGCGGCCTTGTGCAAGCAATGAGCGCGAATCATTTAACGCCTTTTGGTTTCTGACAATGCTTTCCTTTTGCAACTTCAGCCTCTCATTCAAAACAAGCAGCTGAACGTAATTTTGCTTTACCTGCGCCACCACGTCCACTTCCCTTTGACGAAAGGAAAGCTGACTCTGTTTTTCAAGAAGCTTTCTGCGCTCGATCTCATGCTTCGTGCCGGAATTGTAAATAGGTTGAACCAGTGAAATTTGAGCTGCGCCAATATCCTCTCCGCCAAATCTGGCGTAACCAATCTTTTCAGAATTGCTGGTGTTTCCATTAAGGCCGAAGAAAACCGGCTTTTGAAAATAGTGCTGAAACTGGCCTGTCAAACTAATGTTGGGCATCAACAAACCGCGCGTAATGGCGGTCTGTTGTTTTGCTTTGTGCATGTTGATCGAGTCGATCCGCAGGTCGCGGTTGCGGCTTTGCGCGAGCTCGATCGCCTTTTGCAATGACAGCGTTTCGGTCTGCCCGAAGGACAGCAAAGGACTCAGCATCAGCAGAATGGCAAATGCTCTTACCGATTTTATATCTTGATTTAAAAATAACTTTTTCATGATTGAAATGTGATGTTAATGCTCCCTGAGGATTAATGCGTGTGTACTAAGGTCTCTTCTGCAATTGCTTCGTTTCCATCTTCCTTACGCTTTTTATGCGGCCTGGACAGGTAAGAATATATCGAAGGAATTACATAAAGCGTCAGAATTCCGGCGAAGATCAAGCCGCCCACTACCACGATTCCCAGTGACTGGCGGCTTCCCGATGCTGTCCCAAGCGACAGTGCAATAGGCAATGTTCCGAAAATCATCGCAAGCGTGGTCATGAGGATGGGACGGAACCTGGATACGGCTGCTATCTTGGCGGCTTCAAATGTTGACGTGCCTCCTTCCTTGCTTTGGTTGGCAAACTCAACGATCAGGATCCCGTTTTTGGTGATCAGACCAATGAGCATAATGATCCCGATCTGGCTGAAAATATTAACTGTCTGTTCTGTGAACCAAAGACTTAGGAGTGCGCCTGTTAAAGCCATGGGCACTGTCAGAAGAATAATAAACGGATCCACCAAACTTTCAAACTGTGCGGCCAGAACCAGATAAATCAGGACGATGGCGAAAATGAATGCGAAGATCAAACTTGAACTACTTTCTGAATAATCACGGCTTTGTCCTGCCAATGCTGTGCTGAAACCCTTCGGAAGTTCTTTGGACGTGATTTTATCCAATTCCTGAATGGCTTCACCCAAGCTTACCCCAGCGGCGGGCGTTGCTGAAATAGTCGCGCTGTAAGATTGGTTGTAACGGTAAATCGCAGGAGGACTAATTCCTTCATTTTGCTTGGTAAGGTTGTCCAGGGACACCATTTGACCACTTCCTGATTTCAAATACAATGATTTCAAGTCATAAGGCGCAGACCTGTCTTCCCGGTCCAGCTGGCCGATCACTTCGTACTGGCGGTCATTGTGGATAAAGTAACCGTATCTCCTGCTGCTTAGCGCAAGTTGCAATGTTTGCCCGATGGCCTGTGTGGAAATGCCCAATTGGGCAGCGCGTTGACGGTCGATGCTGATGCTGATTTCGGGGCGGTTGATTTTGAAATCTGCGTCAGCAAAAACCAGCTTTTTATTGCCGCTCACCTCGCCCATCAGCTTTGGCATAATGTCAATCAGTGCTTTCAAATCAGGTGCCTGAACAACATATTGAACTGGCTGCGTATTTCCGTAACCACCAATGGTCGGCAGCTGAATGGGGATAATAAGCACATTTCTGAACTTTTGCGAAGCGCCAACAAGCTTCATAAATATCTGCTGTTGCGTCAATCCGCTTTTACGGTCCTTAGGTTCTTTGAGAAAAATCCATTGAAACCCGCCGTTCACAGGCTGCGTTAATGTTCCACCCGCGGCTGCAACAGCCGTATATGTACGCTCTTCGTTCAAATCAGGAATGGAATCGCTCACGAAATTTCCAATTTCCTTCATGCTTTGCTCCATACTTTCATAAGACGTGCCTTCGGGAGCCATTACCGCGAGTCCTACCATAGACCTGTCTTCCAGCGGCGCAAGCTCGGACGGCAGTTTCGGTGCAAGCCAGAAAGCAACACCAAATGACACCAAAAGCAATACGATACCCAACCAGCGTACTTTCATAAATGCTGAAAGCGATCGAGCGTAAGCATTGTTCATGGATACAAACCAAGGCTCAGTCTTTTTATAAAGCCAGTTTTGCGAAGTGCCCGATTTGAGCAGGTAAGCACTCATCATAGGCGTCAAAGTAAGCGCGACGAATGCTGAAACAGTCACTGAACCCGCTACGACAATGGCAAATTCTTTGAACAAACGACCCGTAAGACCGCCCAAAAAGAGGATTGGCAGGAACACCGCGACGAGTGTAATGGTGGTGGAAATAACAGCGAAGTAAATTTCATTTGAACCTTCCCGTGCCGCCTGGATGGGCGACATTCCTTCTTCAACTTTACTATAAATGTTTTCCAAAACGATAATCGCATCATCGACCACAAGCCCAATCGCCAAAACCAACCCCAAAAGTGTAAGAACATTGATTGAGAAATCGGCAATGTACATGATGAAAAAGGCCGAAACGATCGAAACAGGGATGGCCAGCAGGGGGATCAACGTGCTTCGCCAGTCTCTCAGAAACACGAATATGATGAGTGAAACCAACGCGAAGGCAAGCAATAATGTCTCTTCAACTTCTGATAATGAGTTTCTTACTGGAACTGTAAAGTCTTTACCAAGGGCGATTTCGTATTCTTTTGGAGCTGTCTTTTTAATTTCTTCAAAACGTTTCTTAAACTCATCCACAATGGCCAGCGAGTTGGCGCCACGCTGCGGGCTTACACCCGTTCCTACGCCGTAATCGGCAACTTTACCATTATATACAATCATCGCAGTCCGTTCATTTTGAGACGACATTACTGCCTGCCCCACATCTTTGAACCGCACAATCGCTCCGTCACTTTCCCTCAGGATCATGTTATTAAAATCATCCTCCGTAACCAGCCTTCCCTGCGTCCGCAATGTTACTTCGGTGTTTTCGCCTTCAATGCGACCACTCGGTAAATCCACGTTTTCACGTTGTAATGCAGTTTGAATGTCAGTCGGCGTGAGGCCGTAAGAAGCCAACTTTACCGGATCCATTCTTAATCGCATGGCGCGTTTTCTGCCTGCGTATGAATCCACTAGCCTTACGCCGGGGATGGATTGCAACCTTTCCTTGATGTTGATATTAACAAAATCGGTAACATCTTCCAGTGTTTTGGTCTTGCTTTGAACGGTAAGGAACACCAGGAAATCCGCGGGTCCCGCTTTCTCCACAATAGTCGGTTCAATGTCGGTCGGCAGTTGCTGGCGGGATTTAGAAACCTTATCCCGAACATCATTTGCCGCTGCTTCCAGATCAGCATTCAATTCAAATTCAACGGTGATAATGCTCACCTGTTCGCGGGAAGTGGATGATACAGAACGGATTCCGTTCGCTTCCGCAATAGCTTCCTCCAAAGGCTTTGTAACCTGAGAGGCAATGATGTCGGCACTTGCACCGGGATAAACCGTTGTTACCATTACAATCGGGGAATCAGTAACGGGATATTCCCGCGTTCCCAAAAATGTGTAACCAACAATCCCGAAAAGTATAAGCAGTACGGACATTACCCCGGCCAGAACCGGCCGGGAAATACTTACTTGTGAAATAGCACTCATGACTAATAGATGTTTATTTAATAGAGACCAATTGAATGGCCGAACCTGGTGTTAAACGCAGCATATTGCTTGTAATAATCGTGTCGCCAGGAGCAAGTCCTTTTGTAACGTGCACAGAATAAGCATTGCGCTCGCCTACCTCGATGGCTTTGAAACCTGCCTTGCCCGCGTTGGCCACATATACGCTGTATCCTTTCGAAGACGGGATTAGCGCCTGATTTGGGACCATTAAGGCATTACCGGTGTTGCTTAAACGTAAGGTCAGGCGCGCACTCTGGCCCGGTAACAACTCACTGCCTTTGTTATCCGTTACGGCACGCATTAGCAGTGTTTTGGTTTTTTGATCAAGACCTGCCTCATGCGCGACGATCCTGCCTTTGTAGATTTTATCGTTGGATTCAACGTTGTACTGTACCTCATCGCCTGTTTTCAGCGTGTTTGCATGTTTTTCAGGAACGGCGAAATCAATTTTCAAGCGGCTGTTATCGGTTAGCAAAGCCAGCGGACTCCCCGGAGTTACAAATGCACCGGTGTACACATTCACAATGCCCAAGTAACCACTAAATGGTGCGCGGATGCTTGTTTTTGCGATCATTACTTTCAGTTGCTCAATTTTCGCTTCCAAAACTTTCAGATTCGTAAATGCCTGATCGTAATCTTGCTGAATGGCTGCTTCCCTGTCAATCAAGTCTTTAAGTCTTCTTTCATTAAGTAAAACCAGTTTTTCCTGTTGTTTCAATTGTTCCAGTTCTGCAAGCAAATCGGCGTCATCCAGTTTGAACAACAATGTTCCGGCTTTTACGAATTTTCCTTCTTTGGCATGAACCGCGATCACTTTGCGGTTAAGTTCACTTGAAATGCTTACTTCCTGATAGGCCATCAGCGTTCCCGAAACAGTCATTTCTTCATTTAATGATTCCGAATGAAGCACCTGGCCGTCGACGGGGACACCGACCGCGGCGACGCCGGCAGGTTGCTCTTTTGCTGTTGCTTTCGCTGGCTCAGGCTTTTCGGATGTGTATCCCTTAAAGAATACGGATAACAATATCACGGCAGTAATAATGAGGCCTGATATGATCTTGGCAGATTGAATGGTCTTTTCCATGTATAGATTAATTTAAATATTTCGATTGATTAGATAATGGTTTTTTATTTTTCATGGCTAACAGGACTTGTTAGACTTTAGACTTGCTAAGTCTGACAGACTTAGCAAGTCTGTCCTTTCCGTTCCTTGGCAATAGATGTAAACTTTGGTTACTTATCAATACATCGAAATGTATCGATGTATTTAGGTAAAAAAACTCAGACTTGTAATTTGTTCAAAAACTGAACGTATTCGTTAAGAACCTCTTTGTTCAATCTGTATTTGACGTTTCTCCCTTCTTTCTCCACAACGATCAAATCCGCATCGGTAAGTTGCTTTACATGATGTGAAATCGACGGCTGGGTTAAATCAATGAAATCTGAAATCTCGTGACAATACAAACAATCTTCTTTCTGGCGCAACTCCTGTAATATAAGAATACGGCTGGGGTCGCTCAACGCTTTCGAAATCCGCTCCACTCTCCTGACCTCCATGATTTAAGATATATTGATAAATTTGAATATATTAATAAACTGTACAGTGCGTACATTACAAAGCAAAGGAATAAAAAATTCCATGACGGGCAAAAAAATTCAAAAAAGGCGCGCTAGCCTAACCCGGCCCAGAATAAAGTTACCTCCAATGCCTAACTTTTTGTGAATCACTTTTAAAAACGGCACATCCAGCTGCCTTTTTCCGTTTAATATTTGTGAAATTTTCGCTGAGCCCACGGCGGTTTCCACCAGGAACTGCTCCATTTCCAGCGATTGCCGGATCACTTCCGGCAGCTCTTTTTCCTCTTCTATTATCAAAATTTTTATCAGCCACGAAATTGAGAATTAAAACTGGAAAGAATCTGGAATGCGATCGGTGCGCGGCATGCGATGCGCGGCACAGTTATTGTACCTTATCCGTTTACATTTCAACTGCATAACAAACGTCTGAAAACCATGGATATTTACCAAATAGCTTCTCAATGGGAAGTGTCTAACATTGAAAACGACCCTTCTGACCCGCGTGAAACGCCGCCTTTTGATCCGCGCCCCGAAGTTCCGTGGCCGGATGTGCCCGAAGAAACGCCTCCGTTTGAAAGAGACCCGGAAACGCCTCCAATAAGCCCGGAACCTGAAATGCCTCCCGTTGAACCAGTCATTCCCGAGGTGGAACCGTTGCGGGATCCCGGCGGAGAGCCTGATATCCCGGCTTTTAATTAAGTAGCATCGACAGCCGATGCTGCGTCAGCCGCGCTGCGGAACGCGGCCAAGATAAGTCTCATATACTCCTATTACCGTTTTAAACATCAGTTTGGAGTGAAGTGGCTTAATTTTTTAAAACTATGGATAATAACCAAATCGTAACGGCGCTGTTTGACGCCGTGAATAATAACAATCTTGACATTGCAGGCGCAGACAAAAAATTTTACACCAAACTCGTTTTGCACGCTGCCGAAATTCGTGATCTATACACACAACTATTTAGTGATCACCCCGAATTCAGCGCCAATTTCGCAAAACTGATCGAGGTGCTTATCGCCTCACATTTAAGCCGGTCTCAGGATTTGAAAGACCTCGACCATAAAAAGCATGAAAACTGGTATGTCAGCAACGAGCTCGCCGGGATGAATGTGGATATAAACCATTTCGATGACGGTTTCGGTTCTTTGCCAGACAAACTCACCTACTTCCTCGATCTGGGAATCAATGTGCTCCACCTGAATCATTTTGAAAAAGACATTCAGGAAATTGGTGCCGTCATGCACGAAAATAGCATGTTTCTTATGCTAGATTTGGATCAAACTAACTCGGCAATACAGGACCATTCCGATCCTGCGGCCTTTGTATCCTTACTGACAGATATTTTTACCCATGCGAACGTCGGTGTGGATATTCTTCAGATTGCAGTTCCTGAATTTCCGGGAATTAAATCCCAGATCCACACCACGCTCCAGCTGATCAAACAGTGCCTGCAAGTGACTGCGCCGGGCATGGCCTTGGCAGTTTCATCCAATGATCCGGCGGACGAAGTGATAAAGTTTTTTGGTGAAGGACGGTACATGGCCAAGGAAGCGGATTTTGTTTACAATTACACACAAACGGCCCTCCAATGGGACGCACTGGCTTCCGGTCAGGTGTCCGCGATGGTCGAGGTGGAGGCTGTATTGTTGGAAAAGCCATTCGGCACCACCTGGATTACTTCCACGAGGTCCGATCATAGCAGTGGCGGAACACTGGCCAAGCTATGCGGATTTGAGAAAGCCATTCAGGAAAGAAGCGAAGTGCAGATCAACATGGCTATTCAAAAAATGCTGCTCATGCAGGCCAATAGTTTTTTCATAGGCGGACTTCCTATGTTATCTTATGGTGACGAAGTGGCGGACATTGAAAACGACTTTTTTACCGGAACCAAAAAATTGCTTGCGATCAGGAAAAGCCTGGGCGTGGTTGCGGATACCAAAAATACACGCTGGCTTCCCCGGCACAATATCCATATCGCAGGCTTTGTCCGCAATGGTCGTGAGAATTCACTATTCTGTATTTTTAATTTTAGTGATGAAAGCGCCTATCTCACCTGGCATTCATTCCGTTATAATGGTTTTGCTCCTGAAAAACTTTACGACCATTGGCGTGACGAGTACTTTGAACCCGGAAACGATGCCGAGTTTCTGGTGATAGAGCCCTACGGATTTTATCTGCTCGAAGTGATTGGTTAAATTACCTAGTAAAGTTTCTACATTCATTCTTAAATGATTCAAACAAATTGTATATTCCGTGAAATTATATCTCCGGAGAATGAAAAAACTTTTACTAGCTTACTTTTTACTTACCTCCTTTAGCATTCAGGCACAGTCACATAAGTCGCTTCCAGGTAAGATCGAAGCAGAGGATTATGCAACAATGAACTCAGTGGGCACTGAGGCGACGGGAGACACAGACGGCGGCCAGAATGTTGGCTGGATTCAGGACGGCAGCTGGATGGACTACGACGTCAATGCGACCGTCGCAGGATACTACACATTTCGTTTCAGGGTGGCCAATGGATACAGTCCGGAAGCCAAGCTTTCCCTGAAATCTGCCAGTGGTGAGGTGCTTGGACAGCACGTTTTGCCACAGACAGGCGGCATGCAAAATTACGCCACCGTCAGTTTTGTAGCACTGCTCCCGCAAGGCAACCAGACATTAAGAATTTTTGCGGAAAAAGGAGGTTTTAACTTCAACTGGTTCGAAGCATCCGCGTCGCGGAATGTCTCCGGAAGGATAGAAGCTGAGGATTTTGATGCAGTGAGCGATGTTCGTACGGAAACTACCGCTGATACAGATGGCAATTTGAATGTTAGCTACATTGACGACGGCGATTATCTGGACTACAACATCAAACTCGCCGAAGGCGGCACTTACACAGCGAATTTCCGGATTGCCAACAGTTATGGGTCCGGTGTGATCGAGGTGAGAAGTGGGAACGGAACATTGCTGGGGCAGCTGAATGTGCCGCAAACGGGCGGATGGCAAAACTGGGTAACCGTGAGCACCCAGCTTACATTACCGGCAGGAAGCCAGGTTATCCGCATCGCAACCCCGCAAGGCGCATTC
Organism: Dyadobacter chenwenxiniae; assembly: GCF_022869785.1. Taxonomy (NCBI): domain Bacteria; kingdom Pseudomonadati; phylum Bacteroidota; class Cytophagia; order Cytophagales; family Spirosomataceae; genus Dyadobacter; species Dyadobacter chenwenxiniae. The sequence continues at coordinate 4,617,652 of NZ_CP094997.1, forward strand.
AATTTCAACTGGTTTGAATTCGTTACGCAAGCTGAACCTGAACTTGGCGTCACCATTCCCGCACAAATTCAAGCAGAAAGTTTTGACGCTTCCAGCAATATCGGAACAGAAGCAACCACCGATGATGGCGGCGGCGAAAACGTTGGGAGGATCCAGGACGAAAGCTGGATGGAATATAAGGTAATTGCACCTGAGCAGGGCATTTACACATTCAGTTATCGCGTGGCAAACGGTTACAGCCCTGAAGCTTCTTTTGCATTGAAAAAAAGTGATGGAATGGAATTAGGACGCATTACTGTCCCGCAAACGGGCGGCATGCAAGGCTGGAGAACTGTCAATATGCTTGCAGCATTGCCGGCTGGAAATGAAACCTTGAAAATCCAGTCATTGAAAAGCGGCTGGAACTTTAACTGGTTCGAAGTCAAAGCGTCACGCCCGCTTACTGGCAGAATGGAGGCGGAAACATTCGATCTCGCCAGCGATGTGAGAACAGAAGCGACCACCGACACCGACGGCGGTTCATCGGTCACGTACATTGACGACGCCGATTGGCTGGATTACAACGTGAAGATTGCAGCGGCTGGCACTTATACCATTGGTTTCAGGATTTCAAATAGTTATGGAAATGGGCTAATTGAATTAAAAAATGGCGCTGGCAGCATTCTGGGAAGTGTTAATGTGCCACAAACAGGAGGTTGGAACAATTACAGCACAATCCGTACAACCGTTAACCTTCCGGCGGGGAGCCAGGTCCTGCGCATTTACGCAAACCGTGGTGCTTTTAATCTCAATTGGTTTGAAATCACAACCGGCACCGTTCAGGAACAATCGACAATCACCTTTGGCGAGATTGGCAGTAAAGGTTTGCAGGATGGAACATTTGATCTTGTTGCAAGCAGCAACAATAGTGAGTCACCCGTTACATTCGCTTCTTCCAACACCGCAGTTGCAACTGTCTCCAACGCAACGGGCATTTGGAAAGCTACACTTATCGGAGCAGGACAAACAACGATAACCGCCTCGCAGAGCGCAAGCGAGCATTATCTCCAGGCGGAAAATGTAAGCAGAACTTTGACGGTTACTGAACAAACCACGCCTACCGACCCCATTGCAGGAGCCAAAATTATCCTTGATCCAAAACGCTGGTATCAGCTAACCAATGCTGCCAATGGATTGGACGGGCTTTTTGACGGAAACACGCAAGCCGATGTACTCACCGGCTGGGGCAAAGCCATTGACTATTACGACGCTTACTATCCGCTTAAAGACGGCGAGCAAATTACATTGGAAAGCGTCAGATTTTTCGATTACACCGGCTCGACTGAAAACCAACCGTTTATTCTGTCCGTTATCGATGACCAGTGGAACCGCATTCAGGTGGCAACATTCACAGGATCGGTTTATAATGGCTGGGTAGGCCCTTACCCGGACAGAGCTTCCAATACACAATTCAAGCTGGATGCAACTGTCTCCAACATTCGCTATCTTGTTTTGACGATCCCAAATTTGCTTCCTACCGAGCTGGAACTCTATGGAAGTTACACGCCGGCGCCGCCTTCCAATGCGCCCGGACGCACGAAGAACATTCGATTGAAAGACGTTTTGGGTGTTAATGGCTATGAATGGAATTTCCAGGACGGCGCGCATACTGAATCGCTTGTGGAATCCAAAGTAACTGCCGCCAAAAGTTTTGCAGGTTTCAGACATTATATGGATTGGGAAAAGCTCGAATCCAGAGAAGGTGTTTTTTCCTACAACCCAACATTAAGCGGGAGCTGGAATTATGACTTGATCTACGAAAGATTAAAACAGGAAAATATTGAAGTGCTAGCGTGCCTCAAAACGCTTCCCGGCTGGATGTTAGCTTCCTATCCGGAAGGAGAAAGGGATTCTGAGAATGTGCCGGTGCGCTATGGAAAGGATTTCAAAGACCCGCTTTCCTATATTGAGCAGGCCAAAGTCGCGTTTCAGTATGTTGCGCGCTATGGCAGCAATTTGAATGTTGACCCCTCATTGTTAAAAGTCGATACGATTCCCAGATGGCACGGTGATTATGCCAACACGGTGAAGATAGGTCTTGATTTAATTAAATACATTGAATGCGATAATGAGCGTGATAAATGGTGGAAAGGCAGAAAAGGTTATCAAACCTCGCGCGAATATGCAGCCAACATTTCCGCATTTTATGATGGACATAAAAACACAATGGGTCCTGGCGTGGGTGTGAAAAATGCTGATCCAAACATGAAGGTAGTGATCGCAGGGATGGTAACTGGTCCGGATTATCTGAAAGGCATGGTTGACTGGTGCAAAGAATTCAGAGGATATCGTCCTGACGGCAGCGTAAACCTTTGCTGGGATGTTGTGAACTTCCACCTTTATACGGATGACGCTTCGTCAAGCCAAAGCGGCACCTCCACCCGCGGAGTCGCTCCTGAGGTTGGAAATGCGTATATAACGCTTGACAACTTTGTAAAAACATCTAGAGAAATGTCACAGGAAATGCCGGTTTGGATCACGGAAGCAGGTTATGATCTAACGCAGACCAGCCCGTTGAAGGCGATTCCGATAGGTGACAAATCTCCAATGATAACACAAGCTGACTGGATCCTGCGCACGTCGCTATTCTCGGCCCGCCATGGCATTGAGAAGGTTTTCTATTATCAGATGTATGACGATAACCCTGCGTGGGGATGGATGTTCGGGTCTTCCGGTTTATTGAATGATGATCAGTCCCGAAGGCCTGTTTCGGATTATTTTGTTCAAACAAAAAACCTTTTCGGTGATTATGTTTATAAAGAAACGATTCACGCTGATCCGGTTGTGGATCGTTATGAGCTCAATGGGAAATCACTTTTTATCCTCGCGATCCCTGATGAAGTTGGCCGTACTGCTGAGTACACCCTGAATTTAGGTGAAGCTGGCGTTGCAAAAGTTTACACGCCAACGGCAGGAAGCGATAACATGGCCTTGCAGGAAAAAACCATTGTAGACGGGAAAGTAACGGTTACAGTAACGGAAACACCCATTTTTGTGATTTCTTCAAGTGCGCAAAATGCCCGGACAGTAGCAGCGCCTGAACTGATCAGCGAATTGCCCCTGCATGAAGATGTAAATGTCTTCCCGAATCCAGCCACAGATTTTATCAACATTGAACTGGCCAATGAGAACAGCGCCGATGTGGACTTAAAAGTTTTTGATGCAAAAACAGGAAGACTTTATAAAGACAATCATGTCCAGAAGTCATCAAACAAATTGTCTCACAAGCTCAATCTATCGAATTTACCGATAGGCACCTACATTATTGAAGTGAAGCAGGGAAATCAAAGCACGTTCCGCAAGGTTGTCAAAGTGCATTAAAACGTTACTGAAAAAAGCCGCGCTCAGCATTAACATTCAATGCTGAGCGCGGCTTTTTCCGTTCAAATAATACGATGCCCCGTGTGGGCTGCCACACGGTTCGCCATTCGGCTTCCATCCAGCCTGGAAATGTTAAACTTATCCCGATATTCTTTCGGCGTAACACCAGTACTCTTTTTAAACAGCTGCCGAAACGATTTCAAATCATTATAACCTGAGTTCAGCATCACTTCCAGCACGCTCTGGTCTGTTTGGGCAAGCAGTTTTTTGGCCGCTTCGATGCGCGTCCTTTGTAAATATTCAATAGGTGTGACGCCAACGGCCTGCTTAAACCGCCGCACCACATTGCGCCTGCTTGCAGGAATATCCTGAATCAAAGCCTCAATGGTGCTGCCTTCCTGATATTCTTTTTCAATTTTTTTCTGGGCCATATTTACCAGCCCGTCGCCATGGTCCAGCGAAGGCGAAAAGGTCCCGAAATAAGTTTGCTGCTCCCGGTCCATATCTATCGCGAACATCTTGGCGGTGCGAAGGGTCAGCTCTTTTCCGCAAAACCTTTGGATCAGATAGAGCATTAAATGAAAGCTGCTTGTTGCGCCGCCGCTTGTGTAAATTCCATGATCATCCGTCACAACTGCATCGCTTTTCATAATCACTTCCGGAAAATTGGAAGCCAGGGCCATGGCGGCGTCAATATGTGTTGTCGCCTCCTTTCCGTTCAATAATCCAGCCGCGGCAAGTAAGAAAGCACCTGTACAGAAGCTTCCAATCTCGGCCCCATTTTTATACTGATCCCAAAGCCAGGGAATGCAGGCCTGGTTTTTTGCGATGGATGCCTTCAAGTCACCCGCGCCGAATGCCGGCACTAATATTAAATTTTGCTGCTCGGCAGCAGTTACCGAACTAATTTCATATGCTCCGTAAAACTGCTGTGGATTGACATCAGGCGAGAAAAGTTTTATATTAAAGAAGGGAACTCCGTGCTCCCGCTCATAAAACATGTTTGCTGATTCAAAAACGTCCAGGACAGCGGCTACACTTAGCAAACGATGCTTATTTGTTATCAAAAGACCTAACTGTATCATTGGCTTAACGATTTAAAGCAAAGTGCGGGACAATATAATGTTTTTTTGTCTCAAATGCCCCTGTTAATTGATCCGTTGATATCGTCTCATGATTAAAATATGTCCTTATTTTTGTTTTAAATTTAAATTGAATATTGATATAACGCCACTGATGCACTAATATCCACGAATGCACTAGTGAAATGCTATGCGTTTGGCAAAAATCAAAAACTTATGAGCAAATCAAAATTCGAAATATCCTTGGAATCAGGCGTTCACCAACAACTGCAATCCCTGATCGGAAACTGGAAAGGGACTACAAAAACCTGGTTCGAGCCGGGAGTTCTGGCAGATGAATCGCCTATGGAAGGAACCATTCGCTCTATACTCGGGGGCAGGTTCGTCTTGCACGAATACAAGGGATCGTTAACAGATCAGTCCTTCGAAGGCATTGCCATTTACGGCTACGATGTTCCGAATAATAACTTCCAGTCTGCCTGGATCGACAGTATTCACATGGGCACCAGAATCATGTTATCCAGCGGCGCACCCACGGCATCCGGTTTTTCCGTACTTGGCAGTTACGGTGGCCCGGATATCCCGGCACCCTGGGGCTGGCGAACCACCGTAGTACTTCCCGATAATGATAACCTCATCATCACAGCATACAACATTTCCCCGGAAGGCCAGGAAGACAAAGCCACAGAGACGGTTTACAAGCGGATTGGATAGCCAGTCTTATTTGATGGCACGAATTTGTTAATCTTCGATAACAAGGTTAACTACTTGTCCAAAAATGAAATATCTCATCCGGCTTTTGATTGTGGCGATGGTTGTGGGTTTTGCCGTTTCGTGTAAGCCTGTGCCGGTTTCGCATTGGTTTCCGGTGACGCCACGGGAACATTACGAGAAAGAGCTTTATAAAGCAAAAACGGAGAAAACAGCGGCTGGGCAAACCTGGTTTAGGGTCGGTGATGCTGTTTTGAATGATTCATTGTTTTCGGTCGCACCTTATCAGGAGCGATTTTTCCTGGGCGATTCTGTGCCTGCGCAGGCGATCCGATTGAAGATCCCGGAAGGAAGGAGACTGGTCATTACCCCTTCCCGGGAGCCGAATGATACGTCTGCACATTTCTTTATGGAACTGTATAAGATCAAGCGCAACGGCAAGCCGCAGCGACTCGATTACATTACGGATAAATCGCAAACATTGACCTACACAAATGTCGATAACGACACATTATTGCTCCGCTTGCAAACTGGCTTAAACGAAAGAACAGCCGTTTCACTCGCACTGACCACCGATCCGGCATTGGGTTTCCCCGTTTCCGGCCACAGCATGTCATCTGTGATCAGTTTCTGGGGTGCCGACCGCGATGGTGGGATTCGCTCGCATGAGGGAATTGATATACGGGCAAAACGAGGAACACCCGTTGTTGCAGCTCAAAACGGCTTTGTAACACAGACCGGCACCAATAATTTGGGAGGAAAAATTGTGTTTCTCTCCGCTATCAGCAGTCCTTATTCGCTGTACTATGCACATTTGGACAGTCAGCTCGTCTCGGTAGGGGAACGCGTAGTGGTGGGCGACACACTCGGGTTGGTTGGAAATACGGGCAATGCGATTACAACAGCGCCGCATTTGCATTTCGGGATTTACGCGCGTGGCTCAGGAGCGGTAAACCCTCTGCCATTTATTGATCATCGCAAAGAGAAAGTTCCCGGCTTGCCGGAGCAGTCGCGCTGGCTGGGCGACACGGTTCGTATCCGGCGGAAAGCCAATCTATATGTTTCTCCACAGTTCGAGAAATCAGGTCAGATCGCTTCCCTGCCCGTAAATACATTGGTCAGGATATCAGGCGAAATGGCCAAAGGTTTCCGAGTAGAACTGGAAAACGGGACAAAGGGATACATTCCAACGGTGCCGCTGGAATCTTACTCAAAACAACTCTCTTCGAATTGATAACATTTAAACAAAATCCGGGAACAGATCACTGGTAAATCTGACCCGGATTTGCATACAGCCTGGAAGCAAACGCCTCGGACTGTGATCGGTTATGTTATATAGAGGGAACTATTGTTTGTCGGCGATCATTTCCAATTCTTGGCCTTCAAAAACCACGAAAAAGTTCAGCTTATTTGATTTAACACTTCCTACTTTATCTGTTCCTTCGTAAATGTCGATGCCTGTGCTTCCGGCATTTTTGAGGGTTAATGTTCCCAAATCTTCATCCGGTTCAGAAACACCGTCCGCTTTAATTTTCATTTTTGCAGTCACCACTTCGGCAGAAAATTTATCCAGATGAACTGTGATGATGGCGCCATTCAATGGCTCGTTAACCCCGTCCACACGCAGCTCGCTTACCTTGTAAGTGCCAGCCACTTGCGCGGCCAGTTCGGGAGCCGGGTCCTTGTCGTTGTCTTTATCTTTCTCGCAGGCAAAAAATAATGTACTCAGAAACAAAATAAGAAAAATCTTTTTCATGGCTTTTTGATTAATAATTGAATAAATAAATGTTATAAAATGTCCTCTTTGACTCAACAAAGGTAGATGCCTACATGCCAGGCAATCAATCCTCTAAAAGTAGGATTTTCGAAAAATCATGCTTTTAGAGGATATTATTGAAAGGTTTTATTTAGGAATTTTACACCCGTAATTTTCAGCCAAAACTCCTCCGTGAATCGATGAAATTAATTTACAGGACAGCCCTACTCATTTTTATTTATGCTCATGCAAGCGCCCAAAGCGGGGATGCTATTTTGAAAAAAATCAGGGAAAGTAAAGAAGATACAAACCGGGTGCTGGCTTACATTGAATACGGCAATCTACTGGAAAACCAGAATCTCGACAGCGCCGGCAAATATTATTTGAAAGCAGAAGCATTAAGCCAAAAGCTGAACTATCCCACTGGGAAATTTAAATTCCGCTCCAATTATACCTATATCCTGAACCTCCAAGGGAAATTTGAGCAGGGACTTAAACTCAACAAAGAGAGCTTGGAAATTGCGCAAAAGATGAAACATCAGGTTAACATAGGAAAAAGCTTTGCCAATATCGCGACCAGCTATGTTTATATGGGCAATTTCACGGAGGCCATTAAATATTACCAGCGATCGGCAGACCAGTTTGAGAAGTTGGGAATGAAGGAATTTTTGCCAAGACTCTACATTAGCATCGGGTCCGCATTTGAGCATGCCAATCTTTTTAATAAATCATTGGTATACAAACAAAAAGCATTGCAATTGGCCCGCCCCATGAAGGACAGCCTCCAACTGGCCGACATTTTAACCAATCTCGGAGGCTGCTATTTCAATTTGAAGCGCTATAAGGAAGGTTTAGCAGTATATAATGAAGGCCTTGCAGTGGCGCAAAAGATTAAGTCTGACATTTTTGTAGTGCAGGCTTACGGCGGACTCTGCCGTGTGAACCGGGGTTTGAAAAAGCTGGACGTTGCAAGAGAATATGGGGAAAAAGGCTTGGATTTGGCAAGAAAATCGGGCAATGTGTTTCTGGAAATGGAATGTTTGCGGGCACTCATGTTCGTTGCCGAAGACAGCAACCAGCCCGAGCTCTCTGCCAAGTATACCAGGGAAGCGCTCAAAATTGCAGAAGCCAACGAAATGACGGACCATTTGGTGGAGCTGTACGAAGACTACGCAACCGATCTGGCGCGCGAAAACAATTACAAGGGCGCGTATGATTATCTGATGAAATACACGATCATGAATGACTCGATCCAGGGGCTTGACATTCAAAAGCAATTGCAGGAATTGGATACGAAATATCTGACTGCCCAAAAGGAAAAGCAGATCGTCACGCTGGAAAAAGAGAAACAGACACGTAATACATTAATTTACAGCCTTATAGCTGGCTTGGTCGTATTTGCACTGATAGCAGTTTTAGTTTACAGAAACATTGCGATCCGTAAGCGGATCGCCGAACAGGAAGTTTTACAATTGCAGCAGGAAAAACAGCTGGTAGCCACAAATTCAATTTTGAAGGGCCAGGAAGAAGAACGCACCCGCGTAGCCAGAGACTTGCATGACGGTCTCGGCGGATTATTATCTGGTATCAAATTAACTTTAAATTCCGTGAAAGGAAATGTAATTCTGCCCGAGGAAAGCGCTATGACCTTTACCCGGGCACTCACACAACTTGACGGCGCGATCAACGAAATGCGCCGCGTGGCACACAGCATGATGCCCGAAACATTGGTCCGCTTTGGCCTGATCGAAGCGCTCAACGATTTTTGCGAAGGCATTAGCGCTTCCGGCCAGCTAAAAGTGGTTATGCAGGACTTCGGCTTCGATGAACGCCTCGATTCATCCATTGAAATTGTGCTTTACCGCGTCGTGCAGGAGCTTTTAAATAATGTGCTTAAATATGCGGAAGCAACGGAAGCGCAGGTGCAGCTTACCCGGATTGGCAACAATGTGAGCCTCACTGTGGAAGACAACGGTAAAGGTTTTGATATAAACAGCCTGGAAACCAGCAAAGGAGCAGGTTTTAGAAATGTGCAGGCCCGGGTTGATTACCTGAATGGCAAGCTCGACATTCAATCCACACCCGAAGAGGGCACATCAGTGCTGGTAGAAATTGTCGTATGACTTACTTTTAAAAAAAACGTATCCCAACTTATTGGAAAATTATGAGTGTCAAAATCCTGATTGTAGATGATCACCCTCTGGTTTTGGAAGGCCTGAAATCGCTTCTTTCCGAAAGTGAGGGCATATCGGTCGTAGGCACCGCCACGAATGCCATTGACGCCATTGCATTTCTCAAATCCAACGAAGTCGATCTGGCTTTTTTGGACATTAACCTGCCCGATATCAGCGGCATTGAGCTTTGCAAGAAAGTAAAGGATCAATTCCCGGAAGTGAAAACGCTTGCATTAAGCACATTCAGCGAGCGGGCTTATGTTTCGCGCATGATCCAGAATGGTGCTTCGGGATATCTGATCAAGAGTTCGAGCAAGGAAGAGATCCTGGAAGCCATTCAGCAAGTTCAGGCTGGTGGTTACTTCATGAATGTCAATTTCGATCAGGCCGCCGCGCCTGCGCCAAAAACAATCCCGTTCCTGACCCGCCGCGAAAAAGAAGTCCTGATCCTCATCGCCGAAGGCCTCACCAACCCCCAGATCGCCGATAAACTATTCATAAGCGTCACCACAGTAAACAGCCACCGTCAAAACCTGTTAATGAAGTTTGAAGTTTCAAATACCGCCTCGCTGATAAAGCTAGCAGCGGGGTTGGGGCTGATTTGATTAGACTTTCCCTGTCTTGGAAAGTCTGGGCTGGCAAGGATTTTTTATTCCTATTAAGAATATCAATCCTTACATATGATTAAAACGGTTTACTGGTTTTTTCTTGCGTTGGTTTTTTCTGCAACGAGCGCCTATGCGCAGCTTACAATTTTTAATGTTTCTTCGTCTGAGATTACGGAAAAGAATAAATTAAGTTTTCAGCAGCAATTTGAAATTCAAGATGTTATCAATTCTACAACCACTGCTACTTATGGGTTGGGGAAATTTTGGGAAGTGGGGGTCAATGTTTTCAATGTGAACTACGAACGCGCTTCACATCATTTTGTCCACAACGATTCCAGCACAATTCAGCCCTATGCGCCCTTGCTTCTTGTTAATACGCAGAAGTTATTTGACATAAACAAGGTCTTCGGAGTCGGAATAGGCGGTCTGGTTGGGACAAATCTTGCCCATAAGAAGCATCTGGTCTATTTTACTTACACCAATCTGGCGGCCTCGCTTGCGGATGGACATTATAAACTTGCAGCCGGAGGTTATTTGGCAAATAACGGTTACCTGGGCGAAGGTCCTATCGAAGGAGTCCAGCTTGGCCTTGATGCAGGCATCTGGTATGAAAAAATCCATATACTTGCCGACTGGCTTTCGGGATCGCATTCGAAAGGCCAGCTTTCTACGGGCGTTGGAATCTATTTCTTGAAACATTTGCCCGTCTCCGTTGGCTGGCAACGCTCCAATGCCGATGGCTCCCAAGGCTGGGTGCTGCAAGTAACGTATGTGCCGTGACGTTTTATTTGGTGTAATGGAAGCGACATTGAATGATGATAACCTTGTCGCTTTGTATTTCATAGACCAGCCTATGCTCATCCGTAATCCTTCGCGACCAGTAGCCGGATAGTTCATGTTTTAAAGGCTCAGGCTTTCCAATTCCATCGAAAGGAGTTTCCAGAATGGAACTGATTAGACTTCTGATTTTCTTTAAAATCGCCTCATTCCCCGACCTTTTCCAATATTGAAGTTGTATTTCAGCTTTTTGTGTAAACTCTATTTCCATATATCATCAAGGCCAATCTTGCGGGTTTTTCCGTCCTTGGCTTCTTGAATAGAGTCTAAGAGCTCAGTCTTATTTGTTGAGTTACTTAATAGATAATCGGTTGTATCCTGTTCCTGGCAAGTCTGATAATTGATACCAACGGTTTTGAGAAAAGCTTTAAGTGTGCTGATCTGCTCATCGTCTCCCTGAATAATTAACGTCTCCATATTGGCTAATTTTGGTATGTTAAAGATACCAATTTATTTCAAAATGCAATTTCACTCATTCGTCACCAGACTTCCAAACGGAAACAATGCAGATGAAACGTGCGCCTTGTTCATGATTTGTCCGAGTTCTTTGGCTTTTTCAGGGAATCGAAGGGTGATATTGGTGGTTTCGCCCGGATCTTTGGAAAGGTCATACAATTCGACCAGCGCATCCGGGTTCCCAGCAGCTTTTAACCTAACCGCTTTCCAGTTTCCTTGCCTGACCGCTTGCCGGCCTCCCTGTTCATGGAATTCCCAATACAAGTAATCATGCTTCCTTTGGGTTGGCTTGCCCTTTAAAGCATCTGTAAATGATATGCCGTCAATGTTACGTGGGGACGGGGCGTTAGCCAGTTCCGTAAATGTGGGCAGGACGTCCCAGAATGCGCCTATATAATCGCTTTTTGAGCCTGGCTTAATAACCCCCGGCCAGCGTGCCGCAAATGGCTCCCTCACTCCGCCTTCATACAAATCGCGCTTCGCGCCACGGAAACCGCCGCTGCTGTTGAAAAATTTCGGGTCCGCGCCGCCTTCTACGTGCGGGCCATTGTCGCTGGTGAAAATAACGAGCGTATTTTTATCGAGTCCTTTCTCTTTTAATTTATCTAAAACCTGGCCTACGTACATGTCCAGGCGTGTGACCATGGCAGCAAATGTAGCCCGGGGATATTCCTGGGACGCATAACCGCCGCTTTTTGCATTGGAACCATAATCTGCGCCGCGATGAAATTTCTCTTCAAACTTGCCTTTGTAAGACTGGAAAATGCTGTCATCCGGAACGATTAACTCGGCGTGCGGCAGAATGTAAGGCAGGAACAGGAAAAATGGCTGCTTACCATCGCGGCTATCCATAAAGCTCAATGCCTTTTTCTGGATGAGATCGGGTGCGTATTCTTTGTTATAAAGCAGATTTTTATTGGCTTCGAGCACTATTTTCTTATCGTTTTCCCAAAGGTGATTCGGGTAATAGCGATGCGCAAGACTTTGGCAGTTATAGCCAAAAAACTGATTAAACCCCTGTTTATTAGGATCTCCTTCCGAGCCGACAGGGCCCAGCCCCCACTTCCCAAATGCTCCGGTAACGTAACCAGCTTTTTGCAAAATTTCGGCAACTGTCATAACAGAATCAGCAATAGGTTGCTGGCCCTCCGGCGAAACGCTTTTATTTCCTCTGATGAATGTATGACCTGTGTGCTGGCCTGTTAGTAACGAAGACCTGGAAGGTGCACAGACAGAAGTTCCTGCATAAAACTGATTAAAAATCATCCCTTCCCGCGCCAGACGGTCAATGTTAGGCGTTTTAATGTGCCTTTGTCCATTAAATCCGACATCCCCGTAACCGAGGTCATCGGCAAGAATAAAAATAATATTGGGACGAGCTGTTTTTGAGGCCTGAGTCTGTGCGATTAATTCCACTCCGGTGAGATGAACCAGTAAGCAGCAAATCAGCGCAATAACGTTTTTCATTATTTACTACTATATTTGATACACATCAAAAAGACATTGAAACCGCTGGAATACTTGAAGTTCGGTGGCTATATTTGCCCTGATACCCTACGACAGCACAGACGACTCGCATGAAATTGACAACCACCGAAAATTCCGGCAAGTCGGTCCTGAGCTGTCTCATAGGGTATCAGGGTTCAATAATGTGTATCCTGATGCATTTTTGAAGACTAATCTACTTACTTGATAGACAAAATAAGAATATAAAAAGCAAACAAGCAATAGCCATAAGTAATAAAGCGCTGCGGACAGGTAGATTTTTTTAAATACAACTTCTTTGGTCATCTATTACTACTAACCTTTCCCGATGGAGAAAGACAATACTTATTTTGGCGTAAAGGAGATTGCGCGGCGTGCCAATGTTTCGATTGCCACGGTGGACAGGGTCATTCATAACCGCACCGGTGTTTCGGAAAAAACCAAAAGAAAGATCAATGAGATCATTAAAGAGCTTGATTATCAGCCTAATATACTGGCAAGCCGCTTAGCTTCACGAAAGATCATTTCGCTCGCTGTACTGCTTCCAAAGGTTTCCCCGGAGACCGATTTCTGGGAAGCGCCGCTTAAAGGAATCGTTCGTGCGCAGCAGGAAATCAAAAAATACGGCGTCCAGGTCAGCACATTCCTTTTCGATTTGAATGATCACAATTCTTTCAATGAACAAACAAAATTAATTCTGGAAGGCACCTTTCACGGTGTTTTGCTGGCGCCTTCTTTTGTGGAGGAAGCCCGCGAGTTTGCCAGGACTTGTAACAAATCGAAGATTCCTTTTACATTCATCGATTCGGACATTCCGGATCAGGAGAATTTGGCCTATATCGGCCCTCATTTGTTCCAAAGCGGATATGTAGGCGCAAAGTTGCTGACTTACCGGCTGAAAGAAAAGCACAAAGTGCTGGTTGTCAATATTTCAAAAGACACGGATACTTATAATTATCTGCAAATAGAAGAGGGTTTTCGTTCGTATTTCAAGGATCACAGCCTGCCGGGTGAAATTATTCGTGTGGACATTAAGGATACGGACAACCTTTCCGTGACGCGCGACCTCAAACGCATCCTGCATACACATGAAGACATTGAAGCGATTTTTGTGACTAACTCGCGTGTCTCCGCTGTAGCCTCGTTTCTTGAAAAAAACAAGCGCGGAGACATTTCCCTGATCGGTTATGACTTCCTTAAAGAGAATGTCCGCTATCTGAATGAAGGACTCATAGATTTTCTGATCTGCCACAAACCCGAGGAGCAAGGTTACCGCGGATTAATGGCGTTATATCAGACCCTGGTGCTCGGATTGCCCGTGGAGAAGGTGCATTTTATGCCCATTGATATCATTACGAGGGAGAACCAGGCATTTTATCAAAATTGATGGCATATTGAATTATAGCCATATAAAGTCTTTTGTTTTGGGGTTAGCTCAAAATTTTTCTTATTGAAAATGCCCAAAAACTTGTCAATAAAAATATATTCGTATATTTACGGGTACGTACCCGAATTCATTTACAGCGGTCTATTCCTAAACACTTTACTTTCCATATATGCATCTGAGCAGAAGGAACTTCATTCTCCAATCCGTCGCAACCGGCGCGGGATTGGGATTACTGGATTATTTACCTGCATTTTCCAAACCAGCTGATGGTAAAAGAGTTGGCATTATCGGCCTGGACACCTCTCACAGCATTGCTTTTACCAAAGCATTAAATGCAGATCAGCCGGATCCTGTTTATGATGGCTACAAAGTCACTGCTGCGTATCCCTATGGAAGCAAGGACATCGAATCCAGCACGAAACGCATTCCCGGATACATTGATGAAGTAAAGAAAATGGGTGTGAAAATCGCAGGCTCAATTCAGGACCTGCTGGCCGAAACCGATGTTATCCTTTTAGAAACCAATGATGGCCGCCTGCATTTGGAACAAGCACTCGAAGTTTTCAAAGCAGGCAAAAGAATGTTTATCGACAAACCCGTAGCCGGCTCGTTATCAGACGCAATTGCAATTTATAATGCTGCCGAAAAATATAAGATTCCTGTTTTCTCCGCATCTTCTTTGCGCTATATTAAAGGACTCGAAAATATAGACAAAACCAAGGTTTTAGGCGCGGACACATACAGCCCGGCGGTTCTGGAAAAAACCCATCCTGATTTTTTTTGGTATGGCGTTCATGGGGTCGAGACGCTTTACACCGTCATGGGAACGGGTTGCAAAAGCGTCACACGTGTGAGCACGCCTAACACGGACATCGTAGTGGGCATCTGGGGCGACGGACGCACCGGCACATTCCGGGGGACGCGAACTGGAAAGCACGATTACGGTGGGACGGTTTTCACGGAGGACGGCAACAAGGTTTTGGGACCTTATGCCGGTTATGAGCCGCTTTTGGTGGATATTATTAAATATTTCAAAACGGGTGAAATGCCCGTGACGCCGCAGGAAACAATAGAAATTTTTGCATTTATGGAAGCCGCCGACGAAAGCAAGCGGCAAGGCGGAAAAAGCGTAACATTGGAAACTGTGCTTAATAAAGCAAAGAAGGGTGGCAAATAACTCAGACAAATTCCTAACCATCAATATGATATGAAAAATATTCCTAACGAAAGACGAGACTTTTTAAAGAAGACGCTGGCAGGAAGTGCATTGCTCACTGTGGGTGGCATTTTGCCGGGTTTCAGTCCTAAAAGTTATGCGAAGATTATTGGGGCCAATGAAAAAGTACGCGTGGGCGTCATGGGCGTGAACAGCCGTGGATTGGCGCTTTCTTCTAACTATGCACTGCAGCCCAACTGCGAGGTCGTTTCGATCTCCGATGTGGATTCCAGAGCGGCGGAAAAATGCATCAATGCGGTTAACGACATTCAAAAATCCAAGCCTGCAAATACACCTGATTTCCGGAAGGCGCTGGAAAATAAGGATATGGACGCATTGGTAATCGCTGCACCCGATCACTGGCATGCACCGGCGGCTATTTTAGCTTCTAAGGCCGGTAAGCATGTTTATCTTGAAAAACCTTGCAGCCACAACCCCAACGAAGGCGAAATGTTGATCGCGGCAGCCAAAAAATACAAGAATGTAATTCAAATGGGCAACCAGCGCCGTTCGTGGCCGAATGTAATGGCTGCGATTAAAGAGGTGCATAGCGGTGCCATTGGTCGTCCATATTTTGTGAAAGGCTGGTATACCAATAACAGGGCGTCTATTGGCGTTGGAAAGGAGACTGCCGTTCCGTCGTGGCTGGATTACGAATTATGGCAAGGACCTGCACCGCGCCGGGCTTATAAGGACAATCTGGTACATTACAACTGGCACTGGCTCTGGAACTGGGGAACCGGCGAAGCACTCAATAACGGCACGCACATGCTGGACTTGATGCGTTGGGGATTGCAGGTTGAGTATCCCAATCGCGTCACCTCTTCGGGTGGACGTTTCCGCTATAAAGATGACTGGGAAACACCTGATACGCAGGTTATTAATCTTGAATTTGATAATAACACCGCCATGACCTGGGAAGGAAGAAGCTGTAACGGCCGGACAATTGAAGGCAGCAGCGTGGGTGTGGTTTTCTACGGTGAAAATGGCTCACTGCAAATTGGTGAAGGCAACACTTACACGATTTACGGACTGGATAACAAGGTTGTTAAGGAGGTAAAAAATGACTTTGTGATTGACCCAAGAAATAAAATGAATCCTTCGCAGGGACTTGACGCATTGCACATTCAGAATTTCTTTGATGCTATTAAAAAAGGGACTCCCTTAGCTTCTGAGATTGTCGGCGGGCATCAAAGCACGCTGCTGGCGCAACTAGGCAACATTGCCTTCCGCTCCGGTGGAACATTAAATGTGGACTCTTCAAATGGACACATTAAAAACAACAAAGAGGCCGAAAAACTCTGGAAAAGAGAATATCAAAAAGGCTGGGAACCGACTGTTTAATATCAAATTGCCCCGGGCTTAAGCCCGGGGCAAAGAATTGAGGATATGAAAAGCTTTTCTTAGTGTTCAGTCAGATTCCAACTATGGATTTCAAACCGAGTTCAATAAATCAATTTGATTGAAACAGCAAATCAAAAAAAAACAAATTGCCCCGGGCTTAAGCCCGGGGCAAACAATTAAGGATATGAAAAGTGCTTCTGTTGCAATCAAAGTTGAAGATCTTTCGAAGCGGGAAACAATGATCTCGATCTTTTTGATCGGGCTAATGTTCTTCATTTTCGGCTTTGTTTCCTGGGTGAATTCCATCCTCATCCCTTATTTCAAAATCGCTTGCGAGCTTACGAGTTTTCAGGCTTACCTGGTCGCATTTGCGTTTTATATCGCTTACTTCGTCATGTCGGTGCCTTCTTCCTACTTGCTGAGAGCGGTGGGTTTTAAGAAAGGGATGATGTTTGGATTTTGGTCGATGGCTTTGGGTGCATTCATTTTTGTGCCCGCCGCCATGTCTCGAACCTATGAGATTTTCCTGCTTGGGTTGTTCACCATTGGCATTGGTTTGGCTATTTTACAAACTGCCGCTAATCCTTACATTACCATTTTAGGAGCAAAGGAACGCGCAGCCCAACGCATCAGCATCATGGGAATTTGCAACAAAGCAGCCGGCATTTTATCGCCAATCGTTTTTGCAGCCGTCATCCTCCGCCCTACCGACACGGCCATGTTCCAACAACTAAGCTCGATGACGGACATGGAGCGCAGCGCAGCGTTGGACGAGCTGATTCGCAGGGTAATCAATCCATATATTGGCCTTGGAAGCTTTCTTTTCATCCTTGGTTTTTTGGTTTACAAATCGCCCTTGCCGGAAATTGATACGGAACATGAAAGTGAGGTGTTGGCAACTGCCAATGCAGGCAAAACTAGCATTTTCCAGTTCCCGCATTTGATTCTGGGCGCAATAGCGATCTTTTTGCACGTAGGAACGCAGGTGATTGCCATTGACACTATTATTGGTTATGCCAATTCAATGGGCATTGATCTGCTGGAAGCCAAGGTTTTTCCTTCCTACACGCTCTTCTGCACCATTTGCGGGTATTTGATTGGAATAACCGTCATTCCCAAATACATCAGTCAGGTTACTGCGCTCAGGATCTGCACATTGCTGGGGACGATTTTTACATTGCTGATCATTTTTGCAAAAGGAGAAATTCACTTTTTGGGGCATGCGGCAGACATTTCGATTTGGTTTGTGGTGTTGCTGGGGTTGGCTAATTCGCTGGTTTGGGCGGGCATATGGCCCTTGGCACTGGATGATCTGGGCCGGTTTACCAAGCTTGGCGCTTCGATTATGATTATGGGACTTTGCGGAAATGCCATTATGCCGCTTTTTTACGGGTATTTCGCCGACACACTGGATGTCAGACAGGCTTACTGGGTGCTGCTGCCATGCTATTTATATCTGGTTTTCTATGCGGTGAAGGGGCATAAGCTGAGGAGATGGCGATAAGGTGGCGGCTTTCTGCCATCGGCTGTCAGCTTTCGGCTATCGGCTTTGTTAAATTGTTATATAATATAAAAATAAAAGAGGCTGACGGCTGATTGCCAAAAGCCGATAGCCAACCAATGCGCTTAAAAATAACAAATGGTCACATCATTACTCCGTTCCGGTATATCCGGAACGGGACATTACTGGTTGAAGATGGCGTGATCCTCGGCATACATGAACGGAATGTTGATTTTCCCAATGCGGAGATTATCGATGCAGGTGGAAATTACATTGCGCCGGGGTTTATCGATCTGCACATTCACGGCGGTGGGGGTCATGATTTTATGGACGGAACGGTGGATGCGTTTTTGCGCATTGCCGAAACTCATGCCAAATATGGAACCACGGCCATGGTTCCCACGACATTAACCAGTGAAAAAGAGGATTTGCTGCAAACGCTGGACAATTATGAAAAGGCCAATGCGACAAATCTGAAAGGCGCTCAATTCCTGGGAATGCACCTGGAAGGGCCCTATTTTGCATTGAGTCAGAGGGGTGCGCAAGATCCGCGCTACATCCGCAATCCCGATCCGAAAGAATATGAGGAAGTGCTGGCTTATTCCTCGTCAATCACGCGGTGGAGTGCTGCGCCGGAGCTTCCGGGAGCCATTGATTTTGGTAAAAGATTGAAACAAAAAGGCATTCTGGCAGCCGTAGCGCATACGGATGCCATTTATGAAGAAGTGCTGGACGCTTATGAAAACGGTTACACGCTGGCAACGCACTTGTATTCAGCCATGTCCGGCGTGACACGCAAAAATGCATTTCGCTACGCCGGAACCATTGAAAGCGCTTTTTTGCTCGATATGGATGTGGAGATCATCGCAGACGGCGTGCATTTGCCTGCTCCCCTTTTGAAATTAATATATAAAATAAAAGGCCCCGACCGCATTGCATTAATCACCGACGCCATGCGCGCGGCCGGAATGCCCGAAGGAGAAAGCACATTAGGATCGCTAAAAAATGGCTTAAAAGTGATCGTCGAAGACGGCGTCGCCAAGCTCCCGGACCGCACTTCCTTCGCCGGAAGCGTTTCCACGACAGATCGGTTGGTCAGAAATATGGTGCAAATGGCGGATGTTTCCCTGCTCGATTCGGTGCGGATGATGACCGCCACGCCCGCGCGCATTATGGGCGTTGACCACAAAAAAGGCACATTAGTGGCCGGGAAAGATGCTGACATCGTCATTTTTGACAGTGACATTAACATTCAAAAAACAATAGTAAGAGGCAGAGTTATTTACGACAAGCAATTTTAACAAGCAAGAATATGAAGGTTGACGATTTGGAAATAAAAATTTTCGACACCAGACAAGAAATGGGACTCAATGCAGCCAAAATGGTTGCCAATAAAATCCGTGAATTACAGCAAAACCAGGATTCAATAAATATCATTTTCGCATCCGCACCTTCCCAGAACGAGTTTTTAACAGGATTAATAGAGGAAAGTGGAATTGAATGGGAGAAAGTCAATGCTTTTCATATGGACGAATATGTGGGCCTTCCCGATGACGCGCCTCAAAACTTCGGCAATTTTCTGAAAGTCAACTTATTCGATTTTGTGCCATTAAAATCGGTTTCGTATCTGAATGGCAATGCGGAAGACATTGAAGAGGAATGTGATCGCTATGCGCAGTTATTAGAAGAAAATCCGATTGATATTGTTTGTCTGGGCATCGGGGAGAACGGGCATTTGGCATTCAACGATCCGCATGTGGCATTTTTTGATGATCCGCTGATTGTAAAACAAGTGGATCTGGACCACGCTTGCCGTCAGCAACAAGTGAATGATGCGTGTTTTGACACATTTGACGAAGTGCCGCAAACGGCGTTGACGCTCACGATCCCAACATTAATGAAGGCAAAATATGCTTTTGCGATGGTTCCGGGTGAGAAAAAAGCGCAGGCCATTTACCACACCGTTGCCGAAGAAATTCAGGAAGAATATCCCTCCACGATCCTCCGCAAACATCCGCACGCGATTTTGTTTATTGATAAGGCAAGTTCAGGGAAACTGAAAGAAATTTCGTCATACAGTCAGGCCTAACAGCATTTTTGGGCCTATCTTGCATTATTACCTCAATCCACCAACATGAGAAACAAACTCTTGACAATCGCTTTCATGAGCGCTATGGCATTAAATCAGGGATGTGATACGAAGAAGGAAGAAGCCAAAGACGAAACTACCAAAAAACCATTAAGCCTGATCGTGGTCGAACCCGGTCACTTTCACGCGGCTCTTGTTCAGAAATCCATGTATCCGGATGTCGATTCTGTGGTGCATGTGTATGCGTCCGAAGGCCCGGATGTGAAGGCGTATCTGGATAAAGTTGAGAAATACAATGCGAGTCCGAAAGATCCGACACGCTGGAAGGAAGAAGTTTACACGGGTTCTGATTTTCTTGAAAAAATGCTTTCAGAAAAGAAAGGAAATGTTGTCATACTGGCTGGAAATAACCAAAAAAAGACCGATTACATCAAGCAATCCGTAGACGCGGGACTGAATGTGCTTGCAGATAAACCCATGGCCATTGACGCGGCTGGTTTTGAAAAGTTAAAAGAAGCATTTGCAAGCGCCGAAAAAAACAAAGTGCTGCTTTATGACATCATGACCGAGCGTTATGAGATCACCAATGCATTACAGCGCGAACTGGCCAACATGCCAGACATTTTCGGTGAGCTGCAAAAAGGAACAGCGGAGAATCCAGCGGTTGCAAAAGAAAGTGTGCACCATTTTTTCAAATACATCTCCGGCGAACCCCTCGTGCGCCCAACCTGGTTTTTTGATGTAAAACAACAAGGCGAAGGCATGGTGGACGTAACCACGCACCTCGTTGACCTTGTACAATGGAGCTGTTTCCCAAACACCGAATTGGACTACAAAAAAGACATTAAACTCCTTTCCGCAAAACGCACCGCTACGAAGCTCACCAAATCACAATTCAAGCTCGTAACCAAAAACGACAACTTTCCCGATTTCCTGAGCAAAGACGTAAAAGACACGACATTAAGCGTTTATTCAAATGGCGCTATGAATTACACCGTAAAAGGTGTACATGCCAAAGTCTCAGTATTGTGGAATTTCCAGGCACCCGAAGGCACCGGCGACACACATTACTCGATCATGAAAGGCTCCAAAGCCAACCTGATCGTACGCCAAGGCAAAGAGCAGAAATATAAGCCCGTGCTTTACATTGAGACCATTGACAAATCAAAAGCCTACGAAGACGCAGTGGCTAACAGCTTCAAAATGGTCCAAGGAAAATACCCAGGCATTGAGCTGAAAAAGAACGCAGCCGGCTGGGAAGTGAGTATTCCTGCAAAATATGACAACGGCCACGAAGCGCACTTCGCCCAGGTTGCTAACAAGTATATGGAGTATTTGAAGGCTGGTCAGCTTCCAAGGTGGGAAGTGCCAAATATGATTGCCAAGTATTATTTGACGACGTTGGCTTTGAAGGAGGCTAAGTGAGGGGATTGCTGGTTTGTTGGCATTGAATATTTTCCGTTGCTTAAAAGCAACGGGCATGTGGAGGGAAAATTCGCTCATTAAGTTTGTGCGGCTGAGCGTACCGGGCCGCCGGGCGGTCGAAGCACGCTACTTCTTGGTAACGTGCTTCGACTCCGCTCAGCAGGACAGGGTTAGTTACGATTTGCTATTTTTTCTTTCGCGCTATCGGTAACGACTACATCCCAGCCCTATACAACGCAAACCCCACTTTCCCAAAAACACCTCTACCCGTTATCCCAGTCCCAGTTCTATCCCTTTTCGCAGCAGTCAAATCCTGTCTGTATTCTGCTGAAATGCTTAATCTTCGCCACTTTGCGCCCATTGAACCAGAGGCCACCGGAATAATCCGATCGTAACCGAATGCATCGTTGGTCATAATGTTCCCAAGTTTTGCTTCTCGCTGCACAGCGGCGATGAACATGTTTGCTCCTACTTTGCCATCTACCAATAGCCTTACTTTTGATTTTGGATTGACATACCAACGAATCCCGGCGTCAATTGCGCCTCGGTGATGCATTTCTTTTTTTATCCAACTTCCAGCCGTCCGGCTCGCTTCACCGTACATGTCAACAAACATTTTCTTTTGCGAATAGCTGATTTGCGCCAAAGCAGAAAGCCTAGAATTTATAACGCGCTCTGCGTAAAAGCCAGCTCCACGTGAATAATATGAGGGAAAGTTTTCAATGTAGCCATTTGGAAGTTCACCCCAGTTGTAATATTCTCGATTGTACCAATCTCTGCCGTGCTCTATCTGAATGCCCGCTTCCCAACGCGAAGCTTGCTGCGCACATAGCTGGAAAGGAGACAGCGTTAATAAGGAAATTACCGCCAATATTCTCATGGCATTTGAAGGATAGGTTTGAACAACTTAGAACAATAAGCGCTATGTGCTTCTATTTCTCCATTAAATTAATTAAACTTTCCTTTCGGTGGACTTGAATGAACGAATGGTTTTCTAGTAATCACTTCTTCACCCGAAACAACGCAAACGCCACCTTTCCGACAAAACCCCTACCCGAAATCTCACTCATCCCACCAACCCGTTTTGAAACACTCAAATCGTCCCGATATTCTGCTGAAATCGTTAACCGCGACCATTTGATTCCCAGCGATACTGATGCGACCGGAGCGACGCGTTGAAATCCGAAGACGTTTGAGTGAACAATTCTGCCATGGGTCTTTTCTTGCCGAACGGCAGACATAAAAACATTTGCGCCTACCTTCCCATCAACAAAAAGACTGATCTTCGATTGAGGGTTGAGATACCACCTTAACCCGGCGTCAATACTGCCTCGGTGATGCACTTCGCTTAAATAGTGCGCTGTTGTTTGATTATACATATGGAATAGCTGCGGATGCACTTTCTTTTGCGCATAACCCACCTGCCCCAGCACGGACCATCGCGGATTCAAAGATCTTTCAAAATAGAAACCTGCGCCCCAGGAACGATTTGAAGAAAAATCTATGATCGAACCCTCATAAGATCCTAGCGGCGCATCCTCCTTGTGATACCAATCCCGACCATACTCGCCTTGAATACCAAATTCCCATCGCGGAGCCTGCTGCTGCGCAAATGCCGAAAGACTAAATACAATGGATCCTAAAAGTAAAATTACTATTCTCATAACTTGTGTAGTTAGATGAATGGAGACGCTATACTCACTATTAACCAACAAGTTACTTAAATTTTTCTTCTTACAAATAAAAGGTCATTCCCCTTTCCGAATCCCCTCGACCTTCTCAAAAAATTCCAGCAACTCCTTAAACGAAAAATATGTGTTGCTCAAATTAGCCGAGCGGCCCATTTCGTTTTGAGCGAGCATGAAGCCGCTGAACATGGTCCAAAGTTCGCTGGTCCAACTTTCGGCGGTGCTGCTGCTCAGCAATGCGCCTACTTCACGACCATATGCGATCCATTTTGAGTCGGGCGACTCGCTAGTGTGTGTTTCTGTGTTCATTTTGCCTATTTTGAATGTGTGATCGGAACCCTGATGCAGTTTCCCTATTTGTCTGGCGGCAAAGCACGGATTCCTGGGAATCGTACTCAACACATCATGCTTGTATCTTACACCGAAATGCCTGTAAAATACTCGGAAACTTACCGATAGATTTATATAAATTGCCTTTTTAACAAACCACCTTCCCGCATGACACATACTACATCCAACCCCAAGATCCACGAAGGTCGCAACCTGAAACGCTTCCGCGAAATGCTCGGAATCAAGCAAGACGTCCTCGCCTTCGAGCTCGGCAGCGATTGGAACCAGCAAAAGGTTTCTTTACTGGAACAAAGAGAAAAGATCGATTCTGACATTCTGGAGCAGGTTTCGGCGATACTTAAAATACCGAGCGAGGCGATTAGGAATTTTGATGAAGATCAGGCCATTAATATTATTTCAAATACATTTCACGATCAGGCATATTTAGGAAATCCACATTCAACCTTCAATGTCAATCCAATTGCAGAAATCAGGAAATTGCACGAGGAGAAAATGGAGCTTTATGAGCGAATGTTGAAAGAGAAGGATGAGATGATGGGGCGGTTGGAGCGGTTGATTGGGGGGAATAATTTCAGCTCCAGTTATGACAACACTTAAATAAAAACTTCTCAGTAACGAAACTTTTTGTCATTATATCTTCTTCATAGTCGGCTTCGTTGAACCAGATTAATTTCTTTTTGGATATCATGAGCGATTGAATGATTTTCGCCTAAGACCCTATTGGACAGCGCCAAAGCGTCAAACAGAATTTTCAAAGACTCTCCTTTTTGGTTGGATCGAGAATAGGCTAGTCCTAAATTTTTCATTCGAGTTATATATGTATGGTGCTTCGTGCCAAAATAATCCTCCGCCGCTTTGAGCGACTTTTTAGATAATTCAATGGCCTCTTCGAAACGTTCCAATTTCTGATAGGAGAAAGATAGATTACTTTGAGTTACTGCGATGTGTGGATGTTCTGCTGGTAAAGTCTTTTGTAAAATACGCAATGAATTTTCTAAGAGTACTGCCGCTTTTGAATAATCTTGCATATCCTGGAGAACAGTTGCAATTTTACCAAAAGAAAGAGCTGCCTCTGCACTCTCGTCACCAAAAACATCTATTGCATCACGAGAGGCTGACTCAAACAATTCTATTGCTTCATGTGATCGCCCTTGACTTTTATAAACGACAGCTAAGTTCGATTTGAATATCATGAGAGCTTTATTGCTCTCGTTAGAATTTTGCAAAGTCTCGTCTAAAACCTGTATTGATAAATTCTCAGCTTTATCAAAAATCTCCAAATTTTTATAGATCAACGCAAGGGTATTTTTATATTTTAGTATACTGAGATGTCCCTTGGGCAGATTGTTCACTGCCTCTTCCACAGAACTTTCCATAAATTTTCTGGCATCTTCAAATCTACCCATGTCTTTATAGATTGCTGAAAGATTATTTTTTAAGGCATGTATATCGTCTTGAAATCCTAATCCTTCCGTGGTGCTTAGAGTATCAACTAAAAATTCTCCAAATGGAACAAACCCCCAAGCATCTTTCGGCACAGTATGGAAATCATAATTCAGAGAAACTGTAAAAAACTGCACGAATGGCTCTGCATCTTCCCAAGTAATCTTCTCTTGATAGGAAATCATTTGATGCATCATCTTATGCATTTCAATAGATTGGCCAGACACCTTGATCCATCCTTTAACGTCAAGCGAATGAATCGCTTCATGAAAAGTTCGTAAATCTTCTGGCGACAAGCGCTGAAAAGCGACGCCCAATTGATTATTAATGTCATAGATCCCAGGGGGAAGAAGAGTCAGACGTCTCAATAATTGTAACTCTGGCTGCGACAAGTTAGAAACATTGAAAACTGCAAGCAGATTTTCAAATACTTCAGTCTCCTCGCTATGCTCAGTTACAATCTTCCTTTGAAAATGAGGGTCATCCAATTGCTTACTTCGGATTTTAGTTAAGAGATCCTCAACAGATGTAGTTCCATAATGTGCTTGTAAAGTTTTTGCAAGCAATTCTACTGTTAAGGTGTGAAAATCGACTTCTTCAAGCAACTCGATAACCTTCTCTCGACTACATGGGGATTTATAACTTTGAAAAAACAATTCCAATGATGCTTTAAGGGTAATCTTGTTCAATTCGAAAACATCATAGCCCGACGGTTTTCGTTTGGACGTCAATAAAACTTTCCAGCTTGGAGGGTTTGGTAATTCCGCACGAATTGCATGTTGATCAACTTCATTACCTACATTATCAATAACAAGCAGATTATATCCATCCAAATTTTTTATCGCATTCATCAACCGTGAAAACTTAGCATTTTCAGTTTCATGCTCAACGATGAATGGAAGTTTCAGGTTGTCGAAAAGCAACAAATTTTGCAAAAACGCTTGCTTTAAATTGATGGAATTGTCATGTTTCGAATCTAATCCTGCTTTCGCTATACCAATCCAAATAATATGGTCAAATCTATTTCGATTTTTGTTAACTAACCGTTTAGCCAAAGTAGTTTTCCCTATTCCACCAAGGCCATTCATGAGGACCACTTTGGAACTTCTTTCTAGTAACGCTGTCAAATTTGAAAGATCTTCATCCCTACCAAAAAATTCGCCGTAGTCTATTGGTATTAAAGTTAACTCTTTCGGAATTACCGCGGATTTTAGAATAGAATTTTCGCAGCTAATGAATGCTTCGTCCCCAGCAATAGGCGTACGTAAGGCCAAGGATACAGGTTCAGTAACTCTCCATTCTCGACTAGGTGACCCGGTTTCATATATCAATGATCGATAAACCAAATTATCCCCATCAAACATGAAAATTCGAGCATTGTTATTGTACTCCCCGCCTGAATATGTAGCTCCTCCTTTTGAATGATACATTCCTTCCGCAATCCTATCCAAGCCACGCGCCTCTCCATGTTCATGTCCCGTTATCAAGAGGTGACCTCTATGTGCAATGTAATCTTTTGTGTTCAACTTGTTTTCGAAGCCATGAGTTTCTTCTGGATTTAGCCATTCGAAAGGATGATGCATCATTACAACTGTTGGTAAGGCGTCTTTCTCACCTACAACCTCAGGAAATTGGCCATTTGCTTCTAAATAATTTAAAAGTTTTTGACCTATCCAAAGATTCTCTTTGTCATTATCATCTTTGCAGAACCAGGAAGAATTGAGTGTCACGAACCTTATACCATCTACAACTCTTTCACCCCAAAGAGTCGAGTCTTCGCTGTTAACCTTATAAGGGAAAATCCCTGAGGTCTGACAAAACATAGAAAAGTTTTGAAACACGTCGTGCATTTCAAAACTTAAAGGTATTTTTAGAAGGTCTTGTGCATCTTTAAGTCTTTTCGGAGTAGTAAGTAATCCAGTCTTTGCCCGCTCAACATCATGATTTCCTGAACACACTAAAACGCGGTCATATCCAATACCGACAATCTTGAGTAGCTTGTCTAACCATTGCTTTGCTTCGATATAGTCTGATTCAATGCCCTTCCATCCGATATCACCAGATAAGCAAACAATGCTTGGACGCCAGTCAACATCAAGCTTAGAGATAGCTTTGATTAATCCATTTAAACATAGTTTTCGCTCCGCCAATCTGTTCACATCATTTCCATCCCAACCGAAGTGCAAATCGGTTAGGTGTAAAATTACTTTTCTCATTTATGCCAAGAGTTTTTAGTCCTATCGATTAGGCAAATATTTCAACATTAACTTATACGAAGATAGAATGAATGCCGCTTTGTTATTGATTTTGACATCAGATAAACGCCTATAAATCTACTAATCTTCACCACTCACCACCCCAACTCAACCCCCTCCCCCCGCAAAAACCCCTGAAACCCAACCAACAACTCCTCCCGCTCCCGTACAACTCGCGGCGCAACACCATTCTCCCCAGTGAACTTCACCAACAACCCCACAGCCTCCCTAATCCTCCATTAACCGGATGTAAAGGTCACAACCATTAGTAATGTGCGTGGTACCAATGTTCTTGTTAGCAGGAAGCAGGTTTTCTATGCGTATGGGGATGAGCGCGCCGAGCGGAATCTGAAATGGCAGTGATGCGAAATCAATGTAGTTATCTCCGGCGCTGCTGGGATGCAGGTCGAAATGGTCGATGCTGACGTCTAAGCTGTCGTAATTTGACGGCTCCAATTTGCTCCCCATGCTAGCAAATGCAGTTACGCGATTGCCGGATTCGCATATTCTGTTTGATAGTAAAAGGTTTTATTCACTGTCAATGTTCTCATCTTTAAATATAGAACTATTACTGTTTATCAATGGCGGGCAATTTTAACTAAACCTATATCATATGAGATATAGTTGTTTTCCGCGTAAGTGCACTAACCGTTAGTTTCACAACCTCAACCGAACACTCATTTTCTACTCAAACCAAAATCATTTGTCATAGTATTACAGCGTTAAAAATTCCATTTAAACGTAATATCTATGAACAAACTATTTAAAAACATCACATTCATGTCCGCTATGACTTGCGGGTCGTTTATGATTTCTTGTCAGCAGCAAGAACTCAGTACATTGGTTCAACCGGCAGCTAATGATAATGAAATTGTTCAGGCTCCCCCAGTGATGATCCCTGAATTGAAGCTCTCGAACTTTGGTAAAGATTCACTGATTTATGATGCCAACGGTCGACTAAAAAGGGTCTTAAATATTGTCGGATACCTCACCCTCCGCACAGAGTATGAATATGCAACCAACTCCGTCGTGGCGAAATATTATGAAAATGACCAAATAGAAGTGACAAAACAGTGGACGTTGGAGAACGGCCGGGCTGTGAAGCTTGTCAGAAAATATTTTCATGCCCCCACCGTATCAGGCGTATCCACTATGAATGTGGATTATCATTACAATAATCTGAATCAGCTAGCCACATTGAATACACACGACGGATACAAAAGCACTATAACCCTGTCATATGACAATTTGGGTAACGTGGCAAAAGTCTTATTTGTTAACAATACCGATCAGGGTGATAAGTTTGAGAATCTGGTAAAGTTTGATTACACAGAATATGTTGGCGGCCCGACAGAACCGGCAAAGGGCACTATAAACAATTTGCACGTATTTGGTCCACATGCATTGGATTGGATTGGAGACCCTTACTTGCCCATTTTTGGGAAGTTTGGTAAAAATCTTGTAAAAAAAGTAATTCCCACCAATTCAACACAACCGTGCAGCTACGCTTACGTTCTGGACGATAAGGGTTATGTTAAAGAGAAAAACGACCTGTCAAAGAAGGGAGTTATTGAATCTACCGAGCAAGTAAAATATTTCAATCCTGTAAGTAATCGCTGATAATACTGAATAGTCAGTCGTTTTAGCCATGGGGAAAATCTTTTGAAGAAATCAGTTTTTATAAGTAATCTCATGACTTACAAATATGCTTACAGCTTTGACGCAAATGGCTATGTTAAGGAATTGAAATCGCTTGAAAAGAAGGGAGCACTTGCAGACAGCAAGCAATTGATGTTCATTATTCCAACAAAAAGCCGCTTTTGAAAAAATACTAATTGATAGTTGGAGCTTTGCATGGGGTGGAGAATTGAATTTCTCCATCCCTGTTTTTGTTTAACCTCACCCACTACACGCATTAACCCACAAAAAAAGATTCTCCACTTAGCCTGTCCGGCGTCGTGAAGAATCTGAACCTTGTTATATCTTCTCAGTTGAAAGCTACCCTTACACCACTTTCCCCATCACATACATTTCTTCCATCGTCGGGGTTGGGTTACCACCTTCTTTTTCAAGCGTTATCGCGAAAGCAACTGCACCTGGTTTTGTATTTTTCATTTTTAAAACTCTTCCTGAAAACTCGTTATCGATCGTTCCCATATCAACCGGCTTGTTATCCACAATGCTCCAAAGCTGATATTGCTTACCAGCGGGCGGTTTCGGCAAGTTTTGGATATCCAGTAAAACCTGGTTCGTCGCTGTGTGCCAGAATGCGGAAACCGAACTTTGCGGGGACTTTTCCAGTCCGGCCAAATGCACCGTTTTATATTCAGGATTGCGGTAAAGACTGGCAAGGGACTGGGCGTAACCAAATTCCTTTTCCATTGTTCCGACCTTGGAAGCCATTTCTTCATTATCCTGCTTCAATTTAGACATCTGCGTGGCCGACCAGCCAGCAAATATGGCTAGCAAGACAGATGCAGCAATGGCAAGTTTAGCCCAAAAAGGCGTCACCTCCCTGGTTTCGGCAGTATTAAACACATTGTCGATAACCCTGGGTTCATCTTGCGCCACAGGACGTATCGTGCTGATAACGGGCGTTGGTTCGTTTGCTTCGGCTTTCGTCTCATCAATGTTCGTATCTTCTGTTTCCTGAGCGGAATCGAAATTCATTTTGGCAAAAAGCGACTCTTTCAATGATGCAGGAGGTGGTGTCTGATGTTTCAGTGCATATTCTTCCAATGCGCTCTCAGTCCGTAGCAGCTCTTCTTTTATCTCGGGATAAATATGAGACATGCACTCCACTTCCTGTTTTTCCTGAGGAGAAACAGTGCCCAATACATATTCCTCTAATATACCGGACTCTATGTAGGCTTGGATATTCATACTGCAAAGTATTGTTTTAACTCTTGTAATGCTGTTCGGATCCTCGATTTGACCGTCCCCAACGGGATACCCAGCTCCTCAGATATTTCCTCATGCGTATAGCCTTGAAAATAAGCCATATCAATCAGGATCTTTCTTTCGGGCCTGAGCATGTTCACAATTGCTTTCATCTCCGAACTTGATGTCAGTGAATCTTCATATACGTCCCTTTCGTTCAGGACTGCCTTGTTCTCAATATCATCCATCGCTGGCTTTCTTCCCTCCACCCGCGCGGCGTCTATCGCACCATTCCGTGCAATATTCATAATCCATGTGAACAGCCTTCCTTTTTCCGGATTATAAGAAGCTATATTTTTCCAGATTTTCAAGAAAGACTCTTGCAACACATCCGCGGCCCTCTCTTCGTCCCTCAATGTCTTTGAAATGATATTAAACAAAGCTCCCGAGTAATGGTCGTACAGGAATTCAAATGCTGTTCGCTCGTTTCGCTTCAGAGCCAACACCAATTCCTCTTCCGAGTATTTTAACTTACTAGTCGCCAAGAGTTGCTTAACATTTAATTGTATGTTACTAGATGGCAATCTAACGAATTTTCGGAAGAACCGGTCACGGCTATTATAAATTATTGCGTCCGGGTTCCAACCGTCAAAAACTCTGGTTAGCTGCGGTAATGAGGGTTTCCCCAAGTGGGGATAAAATGTATTCATCATAGTGTGTTTTTTCTTCATATACGATCAACACACCTGAATGGATCATTAATTAATAACTCTTATTCAAGATGTTAGAACCAAGTCATCACTTGCGTATCTTTTCGATTCGCCAATACGCAAGAAAGAGAAAAAGGGCCATCAGGCTAAGCAGGTAGATTATATTGCGTGAATCAACGAGCCCCTTTCCCAGTGCCAGATATTGCTGATCCAAGGCAGCCCAGTTCAAAAGCTCGGCAACGGGTCCGACACCTGCAAGCTGTGCCAGCGCTCCAAAACCGATATACCATATAAATGCAAGAAAAACGCACACTATAAACGCAACGATCTGATTGTCGGTCAGTGACGAAGTCCAGATGCCCATGGAAACAATCACCCCGCAAAAAAGCAACAACCCGATGTAAGAGCCGAATACGGCGGCCGAATCCACATTACCCTCGGGGTTACCCAATTTATAGATACTGTAATAATAGATAAGTGTAGGCAAAAGCGTGAGCGCAACCAAAACCCAGTTCGCAAAAAACTTCCCTAAAACCAGCTCGCTGTTTTGCAATGGTTTTGTAAGCAGCAGTTCCAGTGTTCCGTTTCGGGCTTCCTCTGCTATGGAACGCATGGTGATAGCCGGGATCAAAAAAAGCAGGACATAGGGTGCCAATTGGAAAAACGAACCCAAATCGGCATAACCGTAATCGAGTATATTGGAATCCGGAAAAACCCACACGATCAGGCCAACTGCTGTCAGAAAAGCGGCCATAACAATGTAGGCGATCAGGGAATTAAAAAAGCTCCCTATTTCCTTTTGAAAGATTGCAAACACATGAAGAGATTTTAAACTAAAACTGCCTGTAAGGCTTATTCAAAAACGGGCTTCTCGCGCCGAATGATTGCTGCCACGATCAATGAGATAATCAGACCTGTAAGAACATAGCCAAATACGCCAATCGCAAACACAATCCCGGGCGACATAAATTTTTGTGAAAGCTCCATAGCCTGGTCAATCTGCGAATCGTCCATGCCTTTCCGCTCCATATCCTCGCGCACTTTGTCCATGCCCTGT
The DNA here is from genome assembly GCF_022869785.1 of Dyadobacter chenwenxiniae. Classification (NCBI taxonomy): domain Bacteria; kingdom Pseudomonadati; phylum Bacteroidota; class Cytophagia; order Cytophagales; family Spirosomataceae; genus Dyadobacter; species Dyadobacter chenwenxiniae. Next base: position 4,649,467 of record NZ_CP094997.1, read on the forward strand.
GTCAATAATGTGTTATCGATGAACTGCATATAAAACATGGTAAATGCAGAACTCAACAAACCCATCACTGCAGAAGCCAGCGTTCCCAATCCCAAACCTTCGCCATAGGACATGTAACCATTGTTCTTTTCGCGAAACGCTTTCATCGCCAAAATGATAGCCACAATCATGAAAGCAAACGATAATGAAGACAATATCTTGTTCTGCGACAGCCCTGCAAGATTGATGACCGTCGTATAGATCATAATCACTACAGACGCCAGCACACCGTATTTTAGTGCAACCCGGGCAGTTGAGGCTTGTTCTTCCATTTCAAAGGTTGTTTAGGTAAGGCAAATACTTCGTAGTCAAATTTAAGATTTATTATGAAACACTCCGTAGTCCTGTTTTCTGAAAATGAGCGAAATGACCAGGATCGGAATGATCGCCATCACGGTTTTTTTGCTTACCTCATCCATGATGATCTCTGAGCGCTGCATGTTTCCAACCCCATTATACATTTTGGCAAATTCGGCTTCTCCAATGTTCTTCACCAGTTCAGCTTTGCCTTCCAGCATTAATGCTTTCATCTCAGCGATATAATCGGTAAAAACAGACGGATCGGCATAGGTCACAAAAAAGTAAATAAGCCACCCCGCTATCAGCGCCCCAAACGTATTGACCACATAACCGATCGTTAATGCTTCCCATAAATGCAGAAATCCATTGCCCACATATTTCCGAAAATACCAGCAAGCGCCTGCGATCAGGATAATGTGTATACCAAAATCAAGGATCTTGTTGTTTCCCAATGGCACGATGTCCATAAAGTAAAGTCCCAGAAAGAAAAGAAACACTAGCACCCCGGTGATCAATCCAAATATCAGGGAGACTTTTAAAAGGGGTTTGTTAAAATATGCGATAATTGATTTCATAAATACCATTCCTGTTTTCCGTTATTGACAACGCCTCTCACTTTTCCACGCAGCTCTTGTCCCAGAAATGGTGTATTTTTTGATTTCGAAAAGCTCTTATTAAATGTCCAGTCTGTGTCCTTTTCAAAGAAAGTAAGGTTTGCTAATGCGCCCTCTTCCAAAGCAGGATCTTGTAATCTTAATATGCGCCGCGGGCCGGATGTGAACTTCTCAATAATATCCTCCAAACCAAGTCCACTGTGCATTAGTGCCAGCGAAAAAGCCGTTTCCAGGCCAGTCATACCAAAATCGGCGTGATCGAATTCCAGGTTTTTGCTTTCCTCATCGTGCGGGTTATGGTCTGATACAATGGCGTCAATCGTTCCATCGGCAAGCGCCTCCTTAATGGCATTCACATCGTCCGCAGAACGGAACGGCGGGTTCACTTTCAGGTTCGTATCAAAATCGATGAGGTCGCTGTCTGTAAACGCAAGCTGATGTGCCGCAATGTCACAGGAAACAGGTAAACCATTCTTTTTCGCTTCCCTGATCAGTTCCACGGCCCTTTTGGTTGAGATTAAGGAGACGTGCAATGCAGGAGAATCTGCTTTGTACATGCTCTTTTCGAGCGCATATTCCAGTAATTTCAAATCCCGGTTCAGCATCATTTCTTCGGCCAGGGAAGGAATCCCTTTCATGCCGATCAAAGTGCTCGTTAAACCTTCATGCATTTGCCCATAAAGCGTCAGTTGCCTGTCTTCCGGACGGTTCATCAGCAGCGCATTGAGCGGTTGCAGATATAATATTGTTTTTAAAAATAAATCTGCATTCTGCACAGGATGCTCGCCATCCGTAAATGCGATGGCGCCTGCTTCGTGCAGATCAATCATTTCCGTAAAATCAACGCCTTCTGCTTTTCGCGTCACCGCTGCCGCCACGTGCAGCTTAACCAGGCCGCCTGACCCCGACTGGCGAATGTAGTTCAATGTATCCTTGCTATGTACAACCGGCTCGGTGTTGGGCAGCAGCACAATTTCCGTAAAACCTCCATGAGCCGCTGCGGCCCTTACGGAAGTCAGATCTTCTTTATGCTCAAAACCGGGATCGCGTGAGGCCACACGCATATCAACCCACCCGACAGACATACACAATCCGTTGCCTTCTTTCACCTCCGCGCCTTCCGCGTCCAGGTTATCGCCTATTAATTTAATGTTTTTGCCTTCAATCAGAACATCCTTGATCTGGCCGTTGAACGGAGATTTTTTGTCTATGATCTGAACTGAGCGGATTAATAATTTCATATTTATAATACAAATCAAAAAAAAAGCTCCAAACGGAGCTTCAACCTAATATCAGGCACCTATAAACTTTTCATATTCTTCTGCGGACATTAAACCACTCTGATCATCGGGATCAGACAAACTGATTTTTACCATCCAGCCACGTCCGTAAGGATCTGTATTAACCAGTTCGGGCTCGCCGTCCAGTTCTTCGTTCACTTCCAGCACAGTTCCGGCAACAGGGATAAATAAATCAGAAACCGTCTTAACAGCCTCAACTGATCCAAAAACCTCTCCTTTTCCAAGTGCATCTCCCACCGTATTGATATCGACGTACACAATGTCCCCCAATTCATTCTGCGCATGGTCCGTAATGCCAATGGTCGCTATATCGCCATCAATGCGAATCCATTCGTGATCCTCTGTGTACTTAAGTTCTGACGGGAAATTCATGGTTTGATCAGGTAAGTTGTAAACATCTTTAGTGACGCAAATTACAGGATGTCGGCCGTATTTTCCAAATCAAAAAGTTATTCCGCCAAATTGAATTTCAACTGCACCCCGCCGGACGTGCTGGCCCGGTAAAAGGAATTGGAAACCAATGGATCATTAAATGTCCTGTCGAAGTAAAACTGCACGCTCAAACGGTTGTTTACCATGTAATTAACCGTCGGGCGGAGCTGGAAGTTGATATTACCCGCAATAGGGATATTTTCACCGTCAAACTTCCGCTGGATCGACCTTGTGTCGCGGAATGTCATGCCCAGCTGCATGGTCATGTCATTTTTCAACTTTCTCTTCACTCCGTTGATTTTAAACGGAATGGCTACATTGTTTTTGGTAAAACCAATGTTTACCGTCACGTCCTGGTTAAACAGCTCCGCCATTTGTGAATTGGACAAATTCAGTGCAACAGTCCGGTCGCGGTTATACTCGATCCGCGCGGTTACCCTGCTCTGCGTCCGGAATTCCACCCCAACTAGCGGTTGAAATTTCTCAGACAATGTGATCGTGCTCATGGAGAACACCGGAATGTATTGGCCCAATTCGTTCAAGCGAGAAGACAACGGATATCCCGTAACAGACAAATTCACATAAAGCGCTTCATAATCCAATGAAGATGTAAAGTTCCCAACGCTATACTGCGACATGTATTTGTGCCTCAATGTAAATGAGCTGAAAAAGCGCTTAAAGCCAGCCAGCTGAGAAAGACCATTATAACTCAAATCCCAGTTGGGCATCGGGAATTTCAGGAACGGGTTTGTCCGAACGGTCGCAGGATCTTTGCCCGTGTAAGCCGCAAAGAATGATGAGATTAAGACGTCCTGGGAAGTCTCATTATATTCTCCTCCGCTTTCATTCTCTGCATTCAAACGATCCCTTAATATCGCACGGTAAGCCCTGAATTTATCAAAAACAGGTGAGGAGTTATCGCGTTTCATTTTAGCAAAAGCGGTCCGGAAAGACATGAATGACATACTGAACTGCCCATTACGCAACGGACTTTGCGATACAAACTCTCCTGATGCATCCGGCCTGTAAAATTCCTGGTAAGCATCCTGTCGTGTAAGTCGAGCCTCAATGATCAACCTGAAATCCTTAAACGGTTCTAATGTGGTGTTGGCAGAAAAATTCTTCGCTATCGTTTGTTGGAACGGCATATTTTGCTGCTCACTTTTGGTGATCCAACCTTTTTCAGCCGCCTTAATCTGGAAATTTCTGTCCTGTTGTCCCAAGACAAACGGTAGTCCGGGTGCATTGGTGTTATCAATTCCAAAATATTTCGGAGCACGCAGGTAACCCGGAAGCGCCGTAGTTTCCTGAATCGAATAGCTCACATTAATCCCGCGAACGGTCATTAAAACGCGTGTTACACTTTTGAGAATGTCCGTCGTCCGCATATCAATTTCCTCAATATCACCTGGGCTTCTTGCAAAATTCTTGCGTCCTGCGGAAGGCGTGTTCGCAAATTTGAGATATCTTAATTTGTTATAAAGCAGTACAAAATCCACCTTACCCGTCACCCCGCGCTCTCTGCTGTTGCGGATAATGTCGCCGAACGGCAAGCCTAACGTGTCTTTTAAACCAAAAGCATTGGCCTGATATTGATAGGCAATAGAATGTTTGTAATCGGCCGTCATCCAGTCCACCAGCGGGATTTTATCGAGCGGTAAGCGGTAAGTAAGGTCAATTTTCTGGTCAAAATTCTTCATCCGGCCCAGCTTTTTGAAATTGGTCCAGAGCGAATCTTTTTTCTCGGCGGAGTTAATGTCGCCCATCGGCTCATCAATGATTGAATTGGCCGTTGAGTTGTAGCTCAATGTCATATTCCGCGTCAGGTTCCAGCTCAGGTCATAATAACGGTTGAACCAGAAATATTTTTCATACAAAGGCTGAATCCCGTCTGTCGTCAGGTCCGCATTGCGCAGCTGCGTTTTGAGAAACCTGCGGTCAACATCCGTACGAACGGACACCATATTGGGCAGCAGTGTCAGGTTTACATCCTTGATAATATCGGCCCAGCGACTGGTCGCCTTCCAGTTTTTGAATGGCTCCATCGGCTTCGGCTGACTGCTGTACACGTAAGATATGCCGCCCCGGTAGTTGCGTTGGGCATATTCCTGTGTAAGAATATTCCTCCGCTTATCGTCACTGAATGCATAAGTAAAGGAGAAGTTTTCAAAATCATAAAAATGATTTCTTGCCCCTGGCTTGGTCTTAATCTTCCTGACATTTGAAAAGTTAATCCCTCGTTTCACGGCATTTTCCTCCACCATACGCCGGTAACCATCACGTTCTTCGTCCGATTGCAAATTCCCGAGTGACGTTTCCAGCGGCGTGTCCGGGTCTAGCGGATTAAAATGCGGCTTCACGTTCCTTCTGTCGTAGCTCAGGAATAGCGGAATACTGAATCCCCAGTTTGCCGGTAAAAGTTTATCCAATGCAATGTTTGTCGAAACGCCATATTCCGTCGTAAAATTCCGCGAACGCTCGCCGATGCGCTGCTGTACGCTACCGAAACCGAATGTTTCAAGCCTTCCGGAAGCGGTTAATGTTGCGAAATCCGCCAGTTTCGCATTCAACTGGGCGATAGCCGCAATTCCGCCGGTGTCGTCAAAGCCTTCCACGTGCATTTCATCCACCCAGATACAGAAGCTTTTTGCCTGCTCGTCCTCCGATTTCGGGTTTCTCATTCCAATCATCATCACCCGCACGGAGCTTAAATCGGGGTTACCCACAACAGTTAATTTGTATCGGCCATCCGCCGTCGTGATCGTGTAAGGGACACTCAGATTTCTGTCTGTCTGGCGGTTGCGTTGCGCTTTGGCTTCGATCAAATCCGCCAATGCAATGTTCAGCTCGTTTTCTTCCGGCCAAATGTCCCTGTCAACCAACTGACCAGGCAATGTTGCACGCAGGGTGGAAAGATCTATTTCGTAATAATTTTGGGTAAGGTCTGTTCCAATTCGCATGAAAGCGCCCACCATCCGATCTTCGCTCCGCTCGTTTTGCATGTGAATGTACATCCGAAGTCTTTTGCGGAACAACAGGTCCAGGTTTACATTTTTAAAAACAGCCCTTGAATCACCATCGCGCAGGTCGGTAACACACATGCTCATGGACTGCTCGTTCAGCAAAAGCGGAGGACGCTGCGTGTTGTCCTGATCGCGTTTCCATCCTGGCGGAATCTGGTAAATATATTTGTTCGTGCTGGTCTTATCTTCGGTGCCGTTCTCTTCGATACTAACCGTTCCGACCGTGAATTTTGCATCATATGGCTCAGGAACTTCCTGCAAACCAGGTGCATCCAGGTTGGACGTGTATTTTCTGTATTGCTGCCCCACCATTTGCAACTGAGCAAAACGAAGCACAACCGGTTGCTGAAAGTCAGTCAGATACATCCGCATAAAACGGATCGATTTGAAGCCGTTCATATTGCCTACAACCCCGGAAAATTCCTTGATCGGAACGCGGAAAAGATACCAGCTTTGCCCGTCTGCCGTGTTAACCGTTTTATCGACAATGTAACCGTTGCCCACTGCCAGCTGATTGGGTTTCAAGTCCAGTTCGTATTCATAATACGATTCGTTGTCGTTGATCGTGTTATCCACGTTCATATCCTCGCCATCGGGCACATTGGTCGAAGCGGGCGTTACATCAGCATTTCGGCCCTGGCTTTCCGGAGAGTTATTCTCCATGCCAATGTAATTTTTGTAACGTTCAAGGACTTTCTGGTCGGCACTATCCAGACTTGCTCCAAGAAAAAATTGAAAATCATCCCCGGAAGGGTCACTCAAAATCCGCTCTCTTGCTGCCGGAGTCAGGTTAGCAGGAAGGCGATCAATAAATCTTTTGAAGAAAGTGCGCTCTTCATCATTACTCAATCCATCCAAACCAACATCCTGCCGCTGCCGCGCACCGGATTCGTTACTGAATGCATTGATTAGATATTGCGACTTTGTGGCATAACCCCAGGCAGTAGAATCAACATTGACACCAACCCGTTTTGGAACGATAGGAAGCCCATTCTCGAAATTGTAGCGCTCGTCCGGAATAACATCTTCGGAAATGTCGCCCAGATTGAAAACCAGCTTTCCGCCCGTTGTATTAGGTTTTTCTTCGGTTCCGTCCCTAACCGCGCCTAATTTGGGGTCATTGATAAAAGGATCGAGCATCCAGAATTCGATGCTTTCAATGTTGGCATTGTCAAAGTCGTTATCCGAAGTGATCGCCCTGCTGATCGCACCGAAATTTTGTCTTGGATTTTTCAGACGGCCGTCAGGCGCCAGATCCACATTATAGTTGTACATTCCGCGTTCGCTGGGGTAATAAGCGATATCGAGAACATTTTGCGGATATGAAACGAGCCCGGCAATGGCGCGTCTCGGGAAAATTTCATTAGGCAGATAAAGTCTTTCGTAATAATTTTTACGATCTTCATCAGTAAAATTAGCTGGCGGATCATATCCGCCCCCTCCAAGGCCTTGCGCACCACCGAAAATATTATCCACTGTATAAGCAGATATTTTCGCACGCTTGTAAGCGTAATCCAATGTCTTGCCATCCGTTCCCTGCCTGAATTTCGGCGGAACACCTGCTAACCGCCATTTTTGAGGTTGGCGCGAAAGGTCATAAATGGTTCTTGTCGCTTCAAAATCGTCCACCAATGAGCGGTTATTAACGTCCTTTGAAACGCCGGGAAGTAGTTTTGCAAACTCCCCTTTAAACTGAATGGTCGACATTTCCTTGGTTTGAAGCAAAGGCAATGCGTCCAGCCATTTGGTCAGGAAAGGAACGTCTTTTCTGAAATTGATATCAAAGCCCAGCATTGTGTTGTTAACCGGCTCATTTCCAATGGAAACCCTTGTTAAAAACCCAGCAGGACGTTCTCTGTATTTCATAATCGTCGCTCCTATGCTCATATCACGACTCACGACGTAATCCAATCGGGTCCCGAGCAGCGAACGGATCTGGTTCTGGAACATATCCGGCCGTTCGTACTCGATAACGATCTCCCTACCAGAGTTCATCACGCTGCTATTAAGTATCCGGACGCGCCCGATCTGCGCCTCCACGATGTAATCCGATCCCGGTGAAAGCGGCACACCGCCGGAAGTGACGGTCACAGATGTTTCCAAAACACCGAATGGCAGCTGAACTTCCGCCCCGCCGCTGGATTGATAAGAACCCTTTATGAAAAACTTGTTGCGCTCGGAAATCTGCTGCGCATCGATCATGGTTGTGGAATAGAGCTCCTGGAACACATATTTATTCCGAAACTGCTCTTCTCCGGCACCAAATTTTCGAGAAAGATTACTTCCAAAGGGTTCAAGAACGGGGAAAATAATGCGACCGGACTTGCTGTCGACCGTTATTCCATCCACAAAATCGAAATTTCCGTCGGGTTGGAGGTCATTCACAGGATTCAATCTATCCAAGCCCATCAGCCGGATTAAGGGAATATTTGCAATGCTGCTTTCCTGCAAATTCGGGTTGTCAATCCCGGTCTGATCATCTTTATATATGATCCGCAATTGGAAGCCTTGCTTATCCATCTGACTGGTTCCCAATGAATAGACGTTTTTCATCATCAGGTTCCACATCGGAAGTTTTATGTTATTCCGTATAGTCGATGATTTTAGCAATTTCAATGCAATCACCTCATTATCCCTGCGCGCCTGATAATCTTCTGTCAGCTCACCAACCTTAAAAGATCTGCCATTCAATGTGTATTCGTATGAAACGGCTAGCACTTCGTCATTCCGCAGCGCATTGGTCAAAGAAATATAACCGAGCTGTGGGTGGAAAGTATAATCACGGTCGGCGATCAGCCTTTTTGCACCGCGCAGTAATTCGTAATCGACTGTTCTCTCTAGTCCAAGGCTGGTAATGGCACTATTCGTATTATCCACCTGACGGAAAGACTCGTTCGATGTCAACGATTTGTATAATCCATTGGCTGCATTATCAGCAGGCGAAGTGGAGCGAATGGGTTGTAAGCTCGGGTTCGCAGACTTGTAGGGTGCAGGCTCCCCCAAATCGGCGAAACCCACAACATTTCTGAGAGATTCTGTTGTGGTTGTGCGGTTTGTCACATATACCTCCATACGCGTAACCGTCACACCTGAGGTGATCGTAGGCGTATTTTGTAACGACTTTTCGTAAATGTTCCTGAAATACTGAGATATGAAGAAATTCCGGTTTTCGTCGTAAGTATCAGCCCGGAGCTCGAAATCCCTGCTTTGCGCGCCGCCTCTCAGAACAATCCTTTCTTTGCTTGATTTTTGCTGGGAAGCAACAAATGTGGCGCTTAATCTACCAAACTGGAAGTCGGTTTTCAAACCAAACAAATTCTGAACACCGGGAATCAATTGGCTGTTAATAGCCCAGTTAATGTTCCCCGCCTCAATTTTCCGAATGAAACTCTCTTCCGGATTTTTATAATTTAATTTGATTGCATTTTCAAAATTGAAGTTGGCTTTTGTATCAAAGTTGGTCTGAAATCCAAGCTGGTCTCCTAGCCGTGCGTCGAAATTAATGCTGATCTGTTCGTTAAAAATGAATTGCGTGTTCCTTCTCTGCCGGATCGGGATAGCAGGGTTATCCAAGAACTGGTGCATCAGACCCAGGTCCAGCGATACAAAACCGGTGGGTTTGAAATTGATGAAATCATCTCCCAGCAGCTTAGAAAGGCCGGGCGGAATGTCCAGTTTGGGCAAAAGTCCACGTGATCCCATCGCACTCTTCCCATCCTGCCGACCTGCATATTCACGAAGCAAACTTTTGAATGCACGGTCTTCCTGAATTTTATCATAGGTTGAAAGATCCATCCGTTCCGGGGCCCGGTAATTGAAGGCCCCGTCCGGGGTTTGAATGCTTTCGGAAACGGCAACTTTACCTGTACTATCCAGCTGAATGGAAACATTGGCCGGATCACGAAGGTAAAATGGAGAGCGAGGCCTCGGTTCAGCAACACGGTTGGAATAAAAATCTTTCCATCGCATAATAAGCTGACTACCGGACCTGTCTATTTTCTTTTTTGAAGTATCTTCTCTTACAGTATCGGCAATGAGTGCCCACTCCTGCGCCTGCCCGGAATAAGGTTCGTTCATATCAACGGATACGCTGGCTAACAGAACAGCGCCTGTTGATATGGTTATTGCCTTAAAAAGAAAGGAGTAAATCGTTGATGACAAGGTATTATACTTATTTAGAGAAGGTTGCAGCTACAATCAAATCCATCAAAACGACTTTACTATCGTAATTTTTTTTACCAAATATCATTACAGTTCGGTTATCGAAGTGCCAGTTTTATCAGATTCTCAACGGTGATCGCTTGTCCTTCACGCTTGATGATTGCGTCCAGGCTTTTTTCTGCCGTGGCCTTGGGAATTCCCAACGTAACCAATGCGGCTAGCGCCTCACTTTTCACAGTGCCGGAAGGGCTATCTACGGTTCTCGGCCCGGTAGACACCAGATCTTCCTTGCGGATTTTCTCCCTCAATTCAAGTATAACGCGTTGAGCAGTTTTGGAACCGATACCTTTGATTGATTGTATCAATCGCAGGTCCTCGTCGATAATTCCTTGCCGTATTTCTGATGAAGAAAGCGACGACAACATGACCAGGGCGGTTGACGGGCCTACGCCCGAAATGCCGATCAAGTCCAGGAAGAGCTTTTTTTCATCATTTCCCCAAAAACCATATAGTATGTGGGCGTCTTCCCGTATATTCAGATACGTTACAAGCTTGCAACGCTCGCCCAGCTCGGGCATTGAAGTATAGGTTTGTAAAGAAATCCGAACTTCGTAGCCCAATCCGTTTACATCAATAATGGCGTAAGCCGGATCTTTGTAGACTACAGTTCCGTTAACGTAGGCAATCATATAAATAGTATGTGTAATTGACTCTTGTTCACTAGCTGGAAATAATCAATTTTTGGCCAGGCTTGATCGCATTTCCTCTGATCCTGTTTTTCTTTTTTAACTGCCCGATTTCCAGTCCGTAACGTTGCGATATGATCCAAAGCGTATCTCCTTTTTGAACTGTGTGGTAACGCTTTTTAGTATGTCTGTCGTTTCTAACAATTTCTTTTTTTTCAGCTGCCGGGGCTGAGTTCGACGCAACCCTCGATGAGCGCACCGGCTCCTTAACTTCTTTCAGAATGACCAGACGCTGGCCCCTTTTGATGTTGTTCCGGCGCAGGTGATTCCATCTTTTCAGATCCGAAACCGAAACCCGATATTTTTTCGAGATAGCATTTAAATTCTCTCCTCTTCTAACGGTGTGTGTAGCTCTTTTTGTACGTGTCTTTTGTAAAACTATTTCGTCGCCTTGTGCATCGAGGTCCTCGTCATACTCCGACGTCGTTTGCTGGCTCACCATTGCGTAAGGAAACGCAGGATTTTTACCCATTGAATCCAGCGTGGCGCTATCCAGCTTCGCTACCAAAACATTCGGTTGCAAAAGCAGCCTGCGCGTGCAGGAATCCATAATAGAATTTCTGTTGCTAACCAGGTAAGTGTACTGCATACTCGGCACTTTAAGCACGAAATCGCGGGTCTGATCTGGCAATGAAGTCTTGGTAATCTGTGGGTTCAGCTTCTTAATGTCTTCAAAATCAATGTTGCTGTTTTTGCAGAATGCCAGCAGGTCAATGTAGCCATTGACATGAATGGTGTCGTTAGGGATCTGAAACTCTGTTTGGGACGGGTAAATGCCATGGTCATTGCCATAGTTCATCATGTAGTTCATGGCCACATATTGCGGCACATATGAGCGCGTTTCGCGTGGAAGGACATTATATATGGTCCAGAAAGTGGTTCCGCGCGAGCGGCGCATGGCGCGCTTCACATTACCCGGGCCCGTGTTGTACGAAGCCAGTGCAAGCTCCCAGTCACCAAAAATATTGTATAGTTGTTTCAGATAACGGCAAGCTGCTTCGGTTGCTTTTACAGGCTCAAAGCGTTCGTCAATGTATTTATCCTGGTAAAGACCAAATTCACGGCCGGTCGCTGGCATGAATTGCCACAGACCACCCGCTCTTGCATGCGAGATAACTGTTGGGTTAAGCCCTGACTCGATCATGGACAGGTATTTCAGCTCTGTCGGTAAACCGTGCTTGGCTAGAGTTTTTTCAAAAATGGGGAAGTAGAGCGGCATTTTCTCCATCATCGTCTGAGTGAATTCTGCCTTTTTGTAAATAAAATACTCTACAAACTCGTGGGAAGTTTTGTGGTAAGTAAGGGGAATTGATTTTTCCAGTTTGGCGAAGCGCTCTTTCAAAAGCTCCCCGGAAATAGCCGGTGTGTTGCCAAATTCTTCAACGGCAGGCAGGGCGGGGATCGCCATTTCTTCTGCTGCTATTATTTTCTCCAGTGTATCCTGCTCGAATGCTAACTTCTCTTGTGGAATAACTGCCATAGCCGGCACGGTTCCTAATCCTACACACACGGCTCCGAGCCACAATACTTTTTTCGAAATCCTCATCAATAAATGTTTTTTGAAGGTTAATCAATTCCCGGTTTTCAATGGCTACTATTTGTAAATGAACTCCTTACAAATAAAATTTCCTTGTTAAGATTTTCATCGTTCTGAAAATCTGCCTGATGAACTAGAATAATCTCTAATACATTTCACGTTTAACTTACAAAATTTCGCTTCGGAATAACGCTCAAAAACCGCCTGTCATTCCGGCACGATTATTTACTATGTAACTTGAAGGTAAATACAAACATCGCTTAAAAACGCCTGAAGAAAAAAAATGCACCCGCATTATCTTCTAATCCTCAATGGCTTGTATTAAATATAACGGCCGACTTCTCGTTCAATTCAGTGAGATACTGCGCAAACGCAAGCATTTTCAATTCACCAAAATAAGGAGCCATTATCTGAATTCCAATAGGCATCCCGTTTTCATCTGATCCGTTAGGCACTGCCACGGCCGGATTTCCCACCACATTTGCCTGGACTGTGAAAATATCGGCCAGGTACATTTGCAACGGATCTTCCGTTTTTTCACCGATTGTAAAAGCGGTACTTGGCGTTACCGGTGAAATAAGGAAGTCGAACTGATCAAAGAACCGGCTTGTTTCCTCTCGCACCAATCTTCTAACGCGCTGCGCTTTGGTATAGTATGCGTCATAATAATTTGCGCTCAGAACAAAAGTGCCCAGCAATATCCTTCTCCTCACTTCATCACCAAAGGCTTCCGTTCGCGTCTTCTTGTATAAGCTTTCCAGATCCGTTGCCTCGGCACTTCTGTGACCGTAACGAACACCGTCGAAGCGGGACAAATTGGAACTGGCCTCAGCTGTAGTCAATATATAATAAGTTGGAAGCAGCGAATCAAGCAACGGAAATTCTACCGGCGTTACTTCGTGTCCCTCTGCGCGCAAGCGGTTCAGCACTTCCAAAGTCTGCTGACGAATTTCCGGCGCTATTGCCTCACTTTCAACACTTTCCCGAATATAACCGATCCTGGCCTTGCCCGACCATTCCAGGTTTTCAGAATATGCCGGTACCTCCTGCACGGAAACAGTGCTGTCGAAATTGTCCGCCCCAGCCATGATTTCAATGAGCAATGCAGCATCTGCCACACTTTTTGTAATCGGACCAATGCAGTCAAATGAAGACGCATAAGCAATCAGACCATATCGGGAAACTCGGCCATAAGATGGTTTGACGCCAATAACTCCGCAAAATGCCGCAGGCTGACGCACAGAACCACCTGTATCGCTGCCCAGAGAAGCGTGGCATAAGCCCGCTTGCACGGCAACCGCAGAACCGCCGGAAGATCCGCCTGGAACTTTGCTGGTGTCCGCTGCATTCAGCACAGGACCGAATGACGAGTTTTCATTGGACGAGCCCATCGCGAACTCATCACAATTCTGTCGTCCGATCACAATCGCATCTTCGTCCAGCAATCGCTGGACTGCCGTTGCTGTGTAAGGAGCAATGTATGTATTAAGGATTTGACTTCCGGCCTGTAAACCGTGGCCTTTATGAGAAAGCACATCTTTGAGCCCGATAACCATTCCGGCTAACCTTCCGGCAGTTCCGTTGGCTATTTTTTCATCAACCGCGATGGCCGCTTCCCTGGCTTCGTCAGCATACACTTCAACGAATGCATTCAGGTGTTGATTAGCCTCTATATTCTGCAAATAATGACTTACTAACTTGACGCATGTCAAATCGCCTCCACGCAAATCTTCCTGAATCTGGGCCAGCGTCAGATACTCTTTCAATGTAATTTCTTTGTGGGGTTGTAAATAAAGAATCAGAGCCATTAAGTATACCCTTAAAGGCTCTGCTATAACTTCGATAAGATGGAAGCGCTATTTGGGGTCTTCCATACTTTTTTCAATATTTTCCTTAACGTCTTTAGTTGCGTTCTTGAACTCATTGATACCTTGCCCCAAACCGCGCATCAACTCAGGAATTTTCTTCGCACCGAAGAATAGTAAAACGAACAAGGCAACCAAAAAGATCTCTTGTCCACCTAATCCCATAAATGCCAAAACGGTTACTGATTCCATATCTGTTTCTTTTTTAATGTTTACAAAAATAAAAATTCTTTTCTACAGAAACTACTAAACGGTTCTGTTTTATCCTATGTTAATCGTTTTTTCACTCTTTTCCCACTGGCTGAATTTTGCAATATCACCGCCCAATGTCTTAATCAGCCAAGCAATCAATGCGACGTCATCTGCGATGCCAATTACGGGCAGAAAGTCCGGAATCAGGTCAATTGGCGATACAAAATAAATTAAAACCGCAACAATCGAAATAAGACTTTTCCATGGCAAGCCCTTATATTCTCCGGAAGCGTAAGCCCTCACCATTCGGATCAAGACTTGTACACTGCCGGCCACTTCGGCCAGGCCGCCTTTGAAGCCAACCTGATTCATTTTCCCCATTACATCTTTCGCAAGCTCAAACAGCCGCGCTGAGTTGTGCACATAACGGCCAGCCTTTCCGGTTGCCTTCTTAAAAAAAATGGACTTTAATATTCTTGATATCATTGACTCGTTATTCATTGTATACAGCAAGAAAAAGTGGTTTATAATGCCGATATAACTATTAAGATACGCAAAAAATTGCATTTTGGATTGACCCCAAGACTTTTCGGGCAAAAAATCACATTCCGCTTGGTTTAAACAAATTATGTGTCCTACTTTTAGGAGAAAATTTAAAAAGCATTAATTTCTATACAATTAACCATATTTCTTTATGAAGATTACTGTTGTGGGTGCAGGCGCCGTTGGTGCAACTACTGCCGATAATATTATTCGTCGTGAGTTGGCTGAGGAGGTCGTTTTACTGGATATAAAAGAAGGCGTAAGCGAAGGAAAATCGCTGGATATGTACCAGACAGCAGCATTGCTGGGGTTCAATACCAAACCCGTAGGCTCAACCAATGACTATGAAAAAACCAAGGGTTCCGATGTGGTTGTGATCACTTCCGGCTTGCCGCGCAAACCGGGTATGACCCGTGAAGAATTGATTGGGATCAACGCAGGAATCGTAAAAGGAGTTACTGAAAATATTCTTAAATATTCGCCTGACGCCATCATTATCGTTGTTTCCAATCCAATGGATACGATGACTTACCTGGCGTTGAAAGAATCGGGCATAGCGAAAGAAAAACTGATCGGAATGGGCGGCGCTCTGGATAGTGCCCGTTTCAAAACTTATCTGGCACTTGCTATGAACGCCTCTCCGTTGGATATCCACGGAATGGTGATCGGCGGTCATGGTGACACAACCATGATTCCGTTGACGAGGCTGGCGACTTATAATGGTCTTCCTGTGAGCAATTTCCTTTCAACGGACGAACTGGAAAAAGTAGCAGCTGATACAATGGTTGGCGGCGCAACTTTGACCAAATTAATCGGAACTTCGGCATGGTATGCCCCCGGTGCGGCAACATTGCTTTTGGTTGAAAGCATCGTGCGCGATCAGAAACGCATTGTTCCGTGCAGCGTTTATCTGGAAGGTGAGTATGGCCAGAACGATATCTGTATGGGTGTTCCTGTTGTGCTGGGAAGAAAAGGATGGGAAAAGATCATTCAACTTGAATTAACCGATTCAGAAAAAGCTGCTTTCGAGAAATCAGCAGAGGCCGTAAGATCCATGAACGGCGCATTAAATTTATAATTATAATTTTTAACATTTCCGTCATCTTAAGATGACGGGTAACGGGGTATTTTTGGATGTCATCAATGCGTTTTTTCTGCATTGATGACATTTTTTTATTTAAAACACATTAAATCGAAATCTGATATTGCAGCACGAATGTTCCCCGGCGCGTGTAAGCATCGAGTTCATTGGCTACCGCGCTGGCTTGGTAAACCGGGCGGTTCTCATAGTTGAGTGAGATTTTGCCGGTATGTCCTTTGATAAGCCAGTTTACCCCAACATTATATACATTCAAAGCATCTTGCAAACGCTCATAATCAGCGCGTTGCAATGATGCATAAGGCATTAATGTACCCTGACTTCCCAGTAATCCGTCCTTAAACTTGTAACCAGCCTGCGCATACACAACGCTCCCCGTTCCGAACATCGGATAAGCATTGCCGTGCGTAGCGCCCACGCCCGGAATCGCTTGTGTAGTGCCCGTTGCGGGATTCATTGTTCCATTATAACGCAGGTAACCTTTGCCATAATCCGTACTGAAATAGCCCAGATACGCCGAAACGGCCGTTCCCTTATCTTTATCCAAAGGCATATCCATAAATGCTGCCACAGACCACAGCGTCATATTATTGTAAATCGTATCCGCATTTTCCCTGCGCCAGGTCGCGTTTTTCTGAGAAATAATGCCCGCTTCGACGTTCAGAACTTTGCGCTTGCCGAGATAGGTTCCGGTCATATACCCTGGTGTGGTGTTGTCTTCTGTATCGAAAATGTTGTAAATCATTAAACCCTGAAACTGCTTGTGATTTTTACGTTGTGCAAAAACTGAATTCAGGCCCGGCGCTGGCGGCACGGCTCCATTGGTTTCAATCGGAAAAGGATCAGCAACATCGATGCGGTAATTTAATTTACCAACCTGACCACGGCTGTAAACACTCAATTTCCTTGAAAACTGGTCCGTTTGATCCACTGTTGCTTGTGCGAAAACGGGAACGTCCATTGTCATAATGGTCCCTATGCTGGGTTGGGAAAAACGCGAAAGACCGTTAACCACGGTTAAACCACCACCAAAACGGATAAAGTTATTTCCCTTCCGCTGCACTTCGTATTCTCCCAAAGCGTCATGAAAAAAAGCTGCGATTTTGCGGTTACTAGGTGTACCGGCATTGTTATAGGCAGGGAATGCGCTTACCTTATTGAAATTGTTCATGCCAAATTGCGTGTAGAAGAATATCCGGTCGGTGATCTGGCCAAATAATTGCACGCGGGTCCGGCGTAAGCCAATGTCGAAAGTGCTGGATTTTGGATCGCCCAAAACCGTAGTTCCGGGGTTGCTTTCGTCGAAACGAAGCCAGGTCTGATTGGTGAAAGTGAATTTCACATAATGTGAGCCGGAATCGTTAAGATTGTAGCGAATATCATTTTTCAAATTATCATCGGATGACTTGACTTGCGCCATAGCAACAGAAGATGAAAGCAGGATCAGAGAAAGTACTTTTTTCATTTATTGACGTTATAGTTTTCAATAGCGAACAGCGCGTTAAAATACATGACACACTACCCATCTTTACATTTAACTAAAAAATATAAGGCTGACTTATGGGCGGCCTTACTCCTCTTCTCTGTAATTATATCCGGCGCAAAGGCACAGGAAACCCCTCCGCTGACCAATTATTCTTCTTCACTTTACAAGGCGCACAACCAGAACTGGGCGATTGATCAAACTTCTGATCAAATCATTTATACCGCAAATTCGGATGGCCTCATGGAATACGACGGAGCGGCCTGGAAGCTTTATCCTTTGCCCGACAGGCAGATAGTAAGGACAGTGCTTTGCGATGAAACTGTTCCGAATGCGCTTATGGGGAAGGTCCTGAAACAAAATGTTTCCCGGGAGCAGCGCATTTATGTGGGCGGCTTCTCGGAGTTTGGTTATTGGAAAAAAGAATGGGACGGGCAACTCAAATATTACTCCCTCAGCAAGCGAGCCAACTTCGCCAGCCTGAAAACGGAGGAGATCTGGCACATTACCAAAACATCCGCACATATTTATTTTCAATCCTTCTCCCGCATCTATCGCTACGATGGTCAAAACATCATTGAGCTGAAAACGCCCGGGAATTTTATGTTTTTGAGATTTGTACAGAACAGGCTTTTCTTGCCAACCATTGGAAAAGGCCTATACGAGCTTAAAGGTGAGAAATTTGAAAAACTTGTCGGAACAGAGCCGCTTTCATCGGTTATTGTTTCCGCCATTTTGCCATTTTCAAATGGCCAGATCCTGTTCACAACCTTTAAACACGGTTTGTTTTTATGGAAAAACGGCTCGCTTACACCCTGGAACATTCCACTTTCGGAAGAACTGAAAACGAACATTATCAACAGGGCTATCATGCTCAAGCAGGACAGCAGCCTCGTTTTTGGAACAATTCAATCGGGCGTGTATGTCATTGAGAAGAGTGGAAAGCTAAAATATCATTTCAACAAAGAAACGGGATTACAGAATAACACCGTTCTCGCACTGACCGAGGACCGGCGTAACCAGCTTTGGATTGGGTTGGATCAGGGAATTGATATGATTAAAATGTCGTCGCCCGTTATTTCCTACCAAACCAATGATAATCCGCTCGGCTCTACGTATGCGGCGGCAATTTGGCGGGGCAAACTATATGTGGGATCAAACAAAGGGGTTTTTGTAAAAAAATGGCTTTCCACACAACCCTTTCAGCCCGTCCCCGGCCTGGAAGGGCAAACCTGGAACTTGCAGGTTTTTGACGATCAACTCATTTGCGGGCACAATGATGCCACTTACCGCATTGACGAAAAAGGGATTACCAAGCTGTCCAACATTACGGGTGGCTGGGTGATGTTGCCAATCAGGTCCGGGAATGAGGCGCTGCTATTGCAGGGTTCCTATAATGGATTGCACGTCTATAAAAAAAATACCCAGCAATTATGGACTTACGCTTATCCCGTTAAAGGCGTTCCACCCATTCCGGTAAGGCAGATTGTCCGGGATCATAAAGGCGCTTTCTGGCTTGGGCACGCATATCGAGGTTTGTTTATGGCAAAACTGACACCTGCGCTGGATTCCGCTTATCAATGGAAAGAATTCAAAGCGCCTGCCGATTTGCCCGGCGAATTTGCGGTGGAAATAATGCAATGGAAAAATCGCTTATATGTTCGTTCCGGCTCCGTTTTTCTTGAACCGAATTCAAATAACAAGTTACAAACGTCCACCGATTTTGCTCAGACAGACGAAGACGAAGCATTCAAAGTCCGGGCGGGCGTTAATGGTGATTGGTTCAAAGTTTTTATCAACAGGATCACCTACTACGCATCTGACAACCAAGTTCATAATCTGCCGCTGGCGCTTATTCGCAATAGTGAAACCATCATTCCGGTGTCAGAGGACTATTATTTTTTCTGTCTGGATAATGGTTATGCTTTGTATAATCGCTCCTCTGGTGCTAAAAACATTGAACCACCTGCATCGCCAATTGTAAGGAAGGTTGCTAACCTTCGAAATTTGTCCCAATCGTTCAGCATTTCAGGAAGGCCCGCGCTTCCGTCGAACGCACGATCGTTGCGCATCAACTTTGCGCTGCCGGTTTATGGACAAAGCACGCAATATAAATACCGGCTTCGCGGCCTTTCGGATCAATGGTCCGAATGGACTGACCAGAATTTTGTAGAGTTTACCAACCTGGAATCCATGAAGTATGTTTTCGAAGTTAAAAGCAGCCTGAATGATCGCATTACAGCTTACAATTTTAGTGTGCAGCCCTACTGGCGCGAGACCTTGTTTGCCAAGATCCTCTTCATTGCATTAATAGGACTCGTTTTTCTTGGGTTAATTCTTTATCAGGAAAAGCGTCTTCGCAGGCATCGAAACAGACTGATGCAGGAACAGGAGGAAAAACTCCGCCAGCAGCGGCTCGCCAGTGAAAGGCAAATCATGCAGATCCAGAATGAAAAATTGCAAAGCGACATTCAGAGTAAAAGCCAGCAACTCAGCAACATTGCCATCAATGTTGTGCGAAAAAATGAGATCCTGGAAGAAATCCGCGACGAGCTTAAACAAGTAAAAGCCGAAATGGGCCAGCAGCTCCCGAACATTCATTACCAGAAGCTGCTTCACAGTATCGAGCGAAATGTAGCCGGAAAAGATGACTGGATGCTTTTTGAACAAAATTTCGACGAAGTCCACGAACAATTCTTCAAGCGCCTGCGCCAAATTGCCCCGGGCATCTCCCCTTCCGAACTGCGCCTGGCCGCATGCCTGCGCATGAACCTTTCTACCAAAGAGATGGCCCCCGTACTGGGAATATCGATCAGAGGTGTAGAAATAAAGCGCTACCGTCTGCGGAAAAAGCTGGGATTGGGTATGGATGCGAATCTTGTCCAGTTCATGATGGATATTTAAGTCTGTTGTACTAATCCGCTAAAAACCTTCTTTTATTCTAAATTTCCTTGCATTATTCTCATTGATGTAGTGGTGATGTAGTCCTTTATTTGATTACTGGTTGTCTTGGAACTTAAATTTGAAGACAATTAAATCTTATAATAATTCAATCAACCAAATTATAACCTAATGAAAACTATTGTACGATTACTGTACATGATCGTTTTCCTGTTCGGCGGCTTTATAAGCTATGGGCAGGAAATTAGTGTGTCAGGAAAAGTCACGTCAGCTTCTGACGGCTCCATACTTCCCGGGGCCAGCGTGCTCATCAAAGGAACCACCACGGGAGTTCCAACCGACGCCGAGGGAAATTTCACCATTCAGGTTCCGTCTTCACAGGCTGTTCTGGTATTTTCCATGATTGGTATGACTGCACAAGAGATCCCGGTAGGCACCCAAACAACAATCAATGTGGCTCTGGTAGAAGATGCCAAAGCGCTTGGCGAAGTGGTCGTGATTGGATATGGTACGGCCAGCAAAAGGGATCTTACCGGATCCATCGTAACCATTAAAGGCGCAGAAATCGCCGACAAGCCTTCTGCAAACCCCATTACATCGTTGCAGGGCAAAGTGGCTGGTCTGTCGGTTGTAAACTCAGGTCGCCCCGGTGAAGAACCGGATGTGCGTATCCGGGGAACGAACTCGATCAATGGTGTTAAGCCTGTATACATTGTAGATGGGATTTTGAATGACAACATAAACTTCATCAACCCTGCCGATATTGAATCCATTGAGGTTTTGAAAGATCCCTCCTCACTGGCCATTTTCGGGGTAAGAGGTGCTAATGGTGCCATTGCGGTTACTACAAAAAAGGCAAAAGCAGGTCAGTTGAATGTGAATTTCAATTCATCTGTCGGTATCAAGCAGGTTTCGGATCGCATCAGCATGACCAATGCGGCCCAGTTTAAAGAGCTTTATAACGAACAGCTTGCAAATCAGGGAAGCGCGCCATATAACTATACAAACTGGACAGGCGACACCGACTGGCAGGATCAGATTTTCCAGAATGGCTTCCTGAACTATAACAACATCAGCATTTCGGGCGCTACTGAGAAAAACCGCTTCTACATGGGCATAGGAACTGTGCAGGAAGAGGGAGTTATCAAACACGAAAAATACGGCAAACTAACGCTGAACATCAACGACGAACTTCAGGTGAACAAGAACCTGAAATTTGGTATGACATTCAGCGGTTACCGTGCAACGCCGTTTGGGGATAAAAAGAAAAACGTAGGTGGCGCTATTCTAGCCGCTCCTATCGCCCCGGTTTTCAACGACCAATACGGCCTTTATCACACGTTGCCTGATTTCCAGCGAGCGCAGGTGAATAACCCGCTTGTTGACGTTGAATTGCAAAAGCGTACTGAGATTTTGAGAGAATATCGCGCTGTTGGAAGCATTTACGGAGAACTGACATTTCTTAAAGACTTTACTTTCAGAGCATCATTATATGCAGATTACGGTTTCAACACCATACGCAATTACCAGCCTCTTGTAAATACATATAACCCTGAGATTGTGGGTGAGGATAAAACGGATGCGGTTGTAAGACAAACGGTTGTCAATCAAAAACAAAACATTTTCCCGAAACTGCAGCAAGACTATTTGCTGACCTATAAAAAAGCTTTCGGTGATCATGACTTGACTGTTTTAGGCGGTATAACCACTTACTACAGAGGTTTTGAAGAAACATCTTCCACGGTAAGACAAGGAAGCAGTTTCCCGATCCCGAATGATCCGCGTTTCTGGTATACAGACAATGTAGGAGATGCAGCGACCAGAACGGGTGCGGGATCAGCCTGGGAATCAGCAACATTATCCTATTTGGGACGTATCCTTTACAATTACCAAGGCAAATATCTGGTTAATGCATCGTATCGCAGAGACGGAAGTTCGGCGTTCCTGGGCAGCGGCAGATGGCAGGATTTCGGTGCGGTGGGGTTAGGCTGGGTGGTTAGTGAGGAGGATTTTTTCAAAAACCAGAGCGTTTTCGATTATCTGAAGATTAAGGGATCTTATGGTATTCTGGGTAATCAAAATATTGACGACAAATACCGATATCCTGCCTATCCAACACTTACCGCCGCTAATTCAGGTGTTTTTGGTGAGAACATTGTTGCCGGGCTTCAAAACGAATACATTGCCGACCCTAACCTGCACTGGGAAAAAGTGCTGGCCTATGAAGGTGGCGTCGAATTCAACATGCTGAAAAACCGCTTGACGTTTGAGGCTAATTATTACAACAAACTGACCAAAGACATTCTGGTGCTTGTGCCCGGTATAGCCGGCACGATTCCAGGACTAAGCAACCTTGGAGAAGTTAAGAACCACGGATTCGAATTTGCCGCAACCTGGAACCAGGATGTTACAGACGATTTTTCCTACTCTATCAGTGGTAATTTTACCACGATCAATAACAAAGTTCAAAAGCTTTCAACCAAAGGTTACGATATTATCAACGGCGCTTCCCGGACAACGGAAGGCTTCCCGATCGGTTATTTCTGGGGTTACGTGCATGACGGTATATACCAGTCGGAAGCTGAATTTATCAAATCCCCTGTAAGCTCAATCGGTGAAGTTTCGCCCGGAGACATCAAATATAAGGATGTAAATGGCGACGGCTTCATCACAGAGGCTGACAGAACATTAATCGGAAATCCGACACCTGATTTCACATACGGCGCCTCTGTTTCAGCAAAATACAAAGGTTTTGACGTAGGCGTTGATCTGAACGGCGTTTATGGAAACGAAATTTTCCGGCAGTGGAACCGCAGCACATTTGCGCAATTCAATTACCAAACGGAAAGATTGGGCCGCTGGAACGGGCAGGGAACTTCCAACTGGGAGCCGGTCCTGAACACATCGCGGGCCAACAATTATCTGCCTTCATCTTACTGGATTGAGGACGGAAGTTTCTTTCGGATCAGGAATGTGCAGCTGGGATACAATTTCTCGTCACAAGCGCTTAAAAACCTCCGGCTGAAATCCCTGCGCCTTTACGTTAATGCGCAAAACCTGAAAACATTTACAAACAGCACTGGATTTACACCTGAAATCGGAGGTAATACAACTGCTTTTGGTGTGGACAATGGGACTTACCCGGTTCCTGTCATTTACACATTCGGTATCAATCTGAATTTCTAAAATCTTATCTCTTTAAAATATGAAAAGTAAATTAATAAATAAAATCTCCGTGCTGACGGTTTTCAGCCTGCTGGTTCTGTCCGGCTGCAGCGACTTCCTGGATCGTGAGCCTTTGGGAAGATACGTTGAAAAGGACATTCCCGCAGGCTCATTTGATAGTCAGGTTTTTGGTGTGTATGCTAAAATGCGCAGCTTTGGGGTTTCTTCGATGCCTTATCTGGCTATCCACAATTTTCGTTCGGACGATGCCGACAAAGGAAGCTCGACCACAGACGGTGTGGCGCAGGAGAGTTTTTACGATAATTTTCAATATACACAAGATGAGTGGTTGCTAAACAGCTATTGGTCTGACCATTATGCATTGATCATCGCGGCAAATGCAGTCATTGCCGACATTGATTCGGTTGGTGCAACAGATGCCGGAACATTGGTTAATAAGGCGGAAGCAAAGTTTATGCGCGCCTATGCCTACTTTAATCTGGCCAGGACTTACGGCGATGTCCCTAAAATTGACTTCAAAGTGCTTGAATCGGCCCAGGCTAATATCCCCAAATCTCCGGTCAATGAAATATTTGCCTTAATTGATGCCGACTTAACGGAAGCGTCTGCACTTCTTCCACTTTCCTGGGATTCCAAATACATTGGGCGCCTCACCAGCGGCGCTGCCTATGCACTGCATGCCAAGACACACTTATGGCGTAAAAACTGGCCAGCCGCATTGGCAGCTGCAAAACAGGTGATTTCTTCTGCTAAATATTCACTGGTGAGTGATTACGCAGGTATTTTCCGGGAAACGGGCGAAAACAATTCCGAGTCTGTATTTGAGCTGCAAGCATTTTACTCCATTACACAAACTTCTCTGGGCATTGAAAATGCAATGCATCAGGGCGTGAGAGGATCAGGAGCGTGGGATTTGGGTTGGGGCTGGAATACGCCTAATAAATCATTAGCCGACGCTTTTGAAAAAGGTGACCCAAGAAAAGATGCAACATTGCTTTATTCAGGTCAGGTTAACACGCCGTACAACGAGAATGTGCCGCCTGCTTCGACAAGCATTCCCCGAGCGTACTGGAACAAGAAAGCGTACACAAACCCGGCAACGCGGGACGCCACAGCCAGCCGTTTCGGGCAATGGATGAATGTGCGCATTATCCGTTATGCAGATGTGTTGCTAATGGCTGCCGAAGCGGCGACTGAGGTCGGCGGTGAGCAAAATATAACGGATGCATTGGCCTGGCTGGAAATGGTTCGGGGCCGTGCACGGGGCAATAATGCGGCTATTTTGCCAAAAGTGGTTACCAGGAATCAAGCGCAGTTAAGAGAAGCAATCCGCAAAGAAAGACGCGTGGAGCTGGGAATGGAAAACGAGCGGTTCTTTGACATTGTCCGCTGGGGAATCGCGGCAGATGTGTTGCGCGTAGCGGGGAAAAACCTTTACCAAAACCGCAACCGTTATCTGCCGATCCCCCGTCCCGAAATTGACAAATCTGGTGGTGTGCTGGTTCAAAATCCGGAATATTGATAGTCAGGTAACTACATTTTTTGATCAACATTAATCGTATTGAAATGAAAAATATAACATCCCGGCTATGGATTCTGGGTTTAGCCGTTTCAATTTTCTCCTGCCAGAATTTTGACAGACCGGAAATGGTTCTGGTTTCTGACGATGATCCCTCGTTTAACGGTCCACTGCAACGTCTCTGGGCTTTCGAAGGCGTCGCAACCGACAGCATTTGGGGCAGTCGCGGAGCTGCAACCGGCGTTTCCTACGTCGAAGGAGTAAGCGGAAAAGCTTATCAGGGATCTGCAACGGGACAAATAGAATATGCCTCTGCTGGCAAACTGGCAACTATGGAAAGCTTTACGATAGCATTCTGGATGAACACGGCCAAGCACGACGGCGGCGCACAAAGCGTTTTTATGTTGCCTAACACGGAGGATTTTTGGGGTAACACCTTTATGATCATTGAAGGAAATAATACCAAAAGTGACTCCATGCTTGTCAAATTCAACTTTGCAGGCAACTGGATCACCTTCGACGGAACAAAGAATGCGAATGGGTTGAATAAATGGCCAAATGCATATGGCAAATGGAAGCACGTTGCGTACACTTATGATGGAACAACTTCCAAATTTGCTGCTTACGTGGATGGAAAAAAATTGCCGCTTGCTGAGTCTGTGACTAACATTATGAAGGATAAAGCGCCTTTTGGACCATTGAAAATGACCAATGCTTCTAAGTTTGTGTTAGGCGGATTCCAACAGCACATCGGCATAAAGGCCCCTGCCGACGCCTGGATGCTGCATTACACCGGCAAGCTTGATCAATTCCGGGTTTATACCAAAGCGCTCACCGACGCGGAAATTTCGGAAATTTTTACAAAGAAAATGTAACATTCAAGGGAGAGGAAACTACAAATTCCTCTCCCTTTTTTCTATCCCAAAAATTAAATGTCATGACCAAAAGCTTTTTTAAGCACGGCTTTTTATTGCTCATACTTTTTCTACTTGGGTGTGATAAAAAGGACAAAGGGTCAGGATCAGCTCCTGACTCACGGGATTCGACGGATAAGTTTCCTCTGATATCTGATGACGAGCTCCTAACTCTTGTCCAGCAGCAAACATTCAAGTATTTCTGGGATTTCGGGCATCCGGTTAGCGGACTTGCGCGGGAGCGGAATTCGTCGGGAGACGTTGTGACCTCGGGCGGAAGTGGTTTTGGGATCATGACTATTCCAATCGCCATAGAACGAAAGTTCATCACGCGTGAACAGGGTTTGGAGAGAATGCAGAAAATAGTAACTTTCTTAAAGGACAAGTCGGAGAAATTTCACGGCGCTTTTCCACATTGGCTCAATGGCGCAACCGGCGCTGTGGTTCCTTTCAGTCAAAAAGATAATGGCGCCGATCTCGTCGAAACCTCCTTTCTGATTCAGGGGTTGTTGACGGCCCGACAATATTTCTCAGCCTCAACTCCTGCCGAAACCGCTTTGAGAAAAGATATTAACACAATTTGGGAAGGCGTTGAGTGGGATTGGTTTAGGAAAGGAAGTGAGAATATGCTTTACTGGCATTGGAGCCCCGATTACAAATGGGAAATGAACCATCAGATCAAAGGCTGGAACGAATGCCTGATCACATACGCGCTGGCAGCTTCGTCGCCGACACATTCCATTCCTAAAACAGTTTATGACAAAGGCTGGACCAATGATGGAGGTATTGTGAACGGAAGCTCTTACTATGGACTGACGCTTCCCCTTGGCGAACCATCCGGAGGTCCGCTATTTTTCTCGCATTATTCATTTCTTGGGCTGAACCCAACCGATCTTACGGATCAATACACAAATTATTTTACCCAAAATAAGGCGCATGCGCTTATCAACTACAATTATTGCAAGGCTGATCCAATGGACTTCGGATACAGCGACCGCTCCTGGGGATTAACTGCCTGTGATATTCCCGATGGTTATAATGCCAATTCGCCCACCAATGATAAAAGCGTAATAGCACCAACTGCTGCACTCTCCTCATTCCCTTACACGCCAG
This sequence comes from Dyadobacter chenwenxiniae, assembly GCF_022869785.1. Classification (NCBI taxonomy): domain Bacteria; kingdom Pseudomonadati; phylum Bacteroidota; class Cytophagia; order Cytophagales; family Spirosomataceae; genus Dyadobacter; species Dyadobacter chenwenxiniae. The sequence continues at coordinate 4,676,435 of NZ_CP094997.1, forward strand.
ACGAGTCCATGCAGGCTTTAAAGTACTTTTATTACAAACTTGGCGACCAGCTCTGGGGTGAATACGGTTTCTACGATTCCTTTTCCGTCAAAGAGCAATGGGTGGCAGACTCTTACCTGGCTATTGACCAGGGACCGATCATTATTATGATCGAGAATCATCGCAGCGGCTTGCCTTGGGAGCTTTTTATGAGTGTTCCTGAGATTAAGTCCGGCATGAAAAAACTTGGATTTAGCAGTCCAAACCTCAATTAGTAAATTAATCAACGAAATCATGAAGATATCCTGCTATTACCTTTCCTGCCTGTTTTTCCTGCTCATTCACGCAAACAATGCTTTTGGGCAGAAAAAGAAAAGCCCGGCCAGCAAACCAACCATATTCAATCCGGCAGACAGGCCGAAAAATCTATCCGATACAGCATTACTTGAATTAGTCCAAAAGCAAACATTCCGTTATTTCTGGGAATTTGGACATCCTGTAAGCGGCATGTCACGCGAGCGGAGCAACATTGCCTTCGACTATGGCGACGAAGTGGTGACCACCGGAGGAACGGGATTCGGCATTATGGCCATGATCGTGGCGGCAGAAAGAGGCTGGCAGCCAAGAGATTCTGTTGCGGCGAGGCTTTTGAAAATGATGAAATTCTTATCCAAAGCCGACCATTACCACGGCATTTTTCCGCATTGGCTTAATGGTGCAACAGGTAAAATCGTGCCCTTCGGCCGTAAAGATGACGGTGGCGACCTGGTGGAGACTTCCTTCCTTTTCCAGGGAATGCTAGCCGCCAGACAATATTTTGACCGGGATAATGACGTGGAAAGGGATTTGAGAAACCGCATTCAATGGATCTGGAGCGAGGCCGAATGGGATTGGTATACGAGAGGAAATCCAAATCAATTGTATTGGCACTGGAGCCCAAATAATGGATGGGCCATGAATTTTGAATTGAGAGGTTATAATGAAACATTAATCACTTACGTCCTGGCGGCATCTTCGCCCCGCTATCCCATTACCGCGCAGGTTTATAATAAATGCTGGGCGCAAAGTGATCATTTCAAAAATGGAAAAGAATATTACGGTGTCAAACTGCCTTTGGGATTTGAATATGGCGGGCCGCTTTTTTTCGCACATTATTCATTCCTGGGCCTGGACCCAAGAAAACTAAAAGACCAGTATGCCGATTACTGGGAGCAAAATGTCAATCACTCACTTATTAATTATAAACATTGTGTCGCTAATCCGGGCAAATTCAAGGGTTATGGAGAAAATAGCTGGGGTTTGACAGCCAGCGATACTTATAATGGTTATAATGCGCATTCTCCCACAAACGATTTCGGTACTATCACCCCGACTGCTGCCCTTGCCTCATTTCCTTATACACCCGAGCAATCCATGAAAGCGCTGAGGCATTTTTATGAAAATCTAGGTGATAAAATATGGAGTGAATATGGGTTTACGGATGCCTTTAATGAAAGCCAAAACTGGTATGCCAAATCGCATCTGGCCATAGATCAGGGGCCGATCATTGTAATGATAGAAAATTACAGGACTGGTCTGCTTTGGAAACTGTTTATGAAAGATCCGGATGTGCAGACGGGGCTTAAAAAACTGGGTTTTGAAAGCCCTGCACTGGAATTAAGCAGCAAAAATTAACATTTTATTTACTGAAATTGACAGAAAGACCGGCCCTGTGCTGGTCTTTCTGATTTATAAAATATGTTTGTACCTTGATGCATATTTCAGCTCAGTATTTAATCAAATACTTTCCTAACCCACATCTAACGTGAATCAAAATGAACGCAATTCTAAGAACCTTCATATTCCTGATTGCCCTAAGCTTGCTTGTTGCTCCTGTGAATGCGCAGATCTGGAAAGTTTCAGAACCTGAAAATTTGCCTGAAAAAAGGCACGAGAATGCAATGGCTACAGCAAATGGAAAGCTCTATCTTCTGGGCGGGCGAGGCGTAAAACCAGTTGATGAATACGATTTCAAAAAAGACTCCTGGTCGCATTTGAAAGAGACGCCTTTGGAAATGAGCCATTTTCAGGCGGTTACCTATAAAAACGAAATCTATGTGCTGGGCGCGTTCACGGGCGGTTATCCACATGAAACGCCAATTCCCAACATTTACATTTTCAACCCAATCAAAAACGAGTGGCGTAAAGGCGCGGCCATCCCCGAAAACCGCTTGCGGGGCGCAGCAGGAGCATTCGTTCTGAATGACAAAATATATCTGGTTTGCGGCATTCAGGATGGGCATTGGGACGGACAGGTTACATGGTTCGACGAATTTGATCCGGAAACAAACACCTGGAAAACACTTCCGGATGCGCCCAGACCGAGAGATCACGTTCAAGTGGCTGTTTTGGACAACAAATTATATGTTGCAGGTGGCCGTTTGTCGACAGCGCGAATTAATCAGGTCTTGAACACGGTTATTAAGGAAGTGGATGTTTATGATTTCAAGACAGGCAAATGGTCGACGATGGATGCGGCTAATAACCTTCCTACGCTGCGAGCGGGTAACACCACGGTTGTTTATGGTAATAAAATCCTTGTGATTGGCGGAGAAAGCGACGCGCATGTAGAGGCGCATAATGAGGTGGAAGCCTTTAATACACAAACCCAGAAATGGGAAAAGCTGCCCTCATTGCATCAGGGACGCCACGGCACGCAGGCTGTTTCGCTTAATAAGAAAATCTACATAGCCGCGGGATCAGCGAACAGAGGCGGCGGCCCTGAACTGAATGACATGGAAATTCTGGATAAATAACGTTTGATATAATCACTTTAAGAAACACATTTTAAATGCGGAAAACATTCGTTTGCCTCTTACTGCTGGCTTCATGCGCAACGTGGGCGCAGAACACTAAATTCACCCACGCCGACACGCTAAGAGGCTCCATCACGCCGGAACGGGTTTGGTGGGATTTGACTTACTATCATTTAAGCGTGCACCCGAATGCACAAGACAGCACCTTAACCGGCTCCACAAAAGTCGTTTACAAGGTTTTGCAACCGCAGCAGACCATTCAAATCGATTTACAGGAACCGCTTCAAATTACGAAGGTTACGCAGGATGGCGAGTCGCTCACTTACAAGCGGGATGGCAACGCCTTTTTTATTACATTAACAAAAAAGCAACAGGCGGGAAAAACGGAAGCCATTGAGGTTTTCTATGAGGGTAAGCCAAGATTGGCGAAGCGCCCGCCGTGGGACGGAGGCGTGCAATGGGTGCCGGACGGAAAGGGAAATACGATCATTTCCACATCCTGCCAAGGTTTGGGATCCAGCGTTTGGTGGCCGTGCAAGGACCATATGTACGACGAGCCGGACAGCATGCTCATCAGCATCACCGTTCCGAAAAACATGATGGATGTTTCAAATGGTCAGTTGCGGTCAGTGGTTGAAAATAATGATAACACGCATACATTCAACTGGGCGGTTCAAAATCCGATCAATAATTACGGGGTGAATATGAATGTTGCCAATTATGTGAGTTGGAAAGAAACATATAAAGGTGAGAAAGGCGATCTGGCGTTGAGTTACTACGTGCTGCCGCAGAATTTGGAAAAAGCAAAGGAGCAATTTAAGCAGGCACCTCAGATGTTAAAGGCTTTTGAGCACTGGTTTGGGCCTTATCCTTTTTATGAAGATGGTTACAAACTGGTTGAGGTGCCTTACCTCGGAATGGAACACCAGAGTTCAGTAACCTATGGGAATGGTTATAAAATGGGTTATCTGGGCAAAGATTTGTCCAACACAGGCTGGGGCTTAAAGTGGGATTTTATCATTATTCACGAAAGTGGCCACGAATGGTTTGCCAATAACATTACTTACAAAGACGTGGCAGATATGTGGGTGCATGAAAGCTTTACGAACTATTCGGAAAATCTTTACACTGAATTCTATTTTGGCAAAGAGGCGGGTGCCGACTATGTGATAGGGACAAGGGCAATGATTGCCAATGACATTCCTATTGTAGGAACATACGGTGTAAATCAGGAGGGTTCTAAGGATATGTATTACAAAGGCGGAAATATTTTGCACACCATCCGGCAAATCGTAAATGATGATGAAAAATGGCGACAGATTCTCCGTGGATTAAACAAAACTTTCTACCACCAAACTGTTGACGGATCACAAATAGAAGCTTACATAAGCGACCATGCAGGAAGGAATATTTCTAAGGTTTTTGACCAGTATTTACGCGATGTGAAGATCCCTGTTTTTGAATATTCGTTTGGCAGTAAAGGCCTCCAATATCGCTGGGCGAATGTGATCGAGGGTTTTGATATGCCTGTTAAGGTTAAAATCGGGGGCAAAGACGAATTCCTTTATCCAACAGCGAGCTGGCAAAACCTGAAAACGAAAGGCATCAAAACGTTAACCGTGGACAGGAATTTTTATGTAGAGTCAAAAGAAACGAAGCAGGCATCAATGTAGATCCCAGCATTCCATAATCAGAAGGTCGCCCTTTTTAGCCGAAACCCTGACCATTCCATCCACCGCAGCCTCGTTGCTGTTTCCGGTGCGGTGGCCCAAAGTCAGGGTTTCGTCATATAAATTGTATTTCAATCCGCTGGTTTCAATTCCTTCCACCACGCCGACCGGAATAAGCGAAATGGGCGTTCCTGCCACATACCATTTTTCAAAAGTGCCTGATAAAGGGAAGATTTTGGAATAATCATCAAACATTACCAATCGGATGTGTTCTTTGTAACGCACCATATTGGTAATGTTTGTTATCGCATGATCGGCACGGCGACCGGTTGCCCACACAATGTTAGCGGCCGGAAAACCCCTTTCTATCAGGAAATCAATTGCTTTCTCCAAGTCTGTCTTCTCCTGATCCGGTGTGCTGATTATCTCGATCGGGTGTTGCCTTTCAGATATCGCATCAAAATCATGTTGCTGATCAAAGTCGCCCATCCAGACATCCACTTTGATGCCTAGATCAAGCACTCTATAAATGGCATGATCCAGAACAACGATAAACGGGCTCCATTCCAGAAGCTGACCCAAAAGTTCTTCACTACAAGCCTCGCCATTGGCGATTATCAACGCCGGTTCCTGCTTTTCCTTTACGATGTGGTGGGAAGACATTAAAAAATTTATTGTCGTTTGATAAGGGTGACTAGCTCACCGAATTGCTGGCTCATCTCGCTGAAACGTTGATTCATTGCATCGAAACGTTTGTCCATTTTGATTTCAAGGTTATCAACTTTCGTTTCAAGACTACCAACTCTTGTTTCGAGTTTATCTATTTTACCTTCCATTTTATCCAATCTTATTTCCACACGACCAATGCGTGTATCAAACTGATCGAACTTTAGCCCAATTCTCTCAAAACGCTCATCATCGGCTATAAACTTTTGCTTTGCGTAAGCAAAGCCATCCCTAACTTCCGTAGTTAGCGTTGCCAGTCCGGTTGCGATGATTTCGATTTGCTTGCCTTGGTCCACAGCTAAATGCTCTAATTGTTCAACTCGTTCTTCTAAAAACATTTCAGTGACTTTATTTGATGAATAATAAACCAAATGCTGTCCGCCTTCACCAAAATCCTGATCAATATCGAAAAGAATCCCGTGGTTCACAAACAACACGCTGTTTAGACGCAGTCATTTTGATATGGTCACTGAAAATAAAATATTTTTTACACACCTATTGTTTTTGCCTTATTCCAGTAAGCATCCATTTCGCTCAAGGTCATGTCAGACAGCACTTTACCATCCGCTTTGGAGGCTTCTTCCAAATATTGAAACCGACGAATAAATTTCTTATTTGTACGTTCCAGCGCTGTTTCGGGGTTAATGTCTACGAATCTTGCATAATTAACCAAAGAAAATAACAGGTCTCCAAACTCCCCTTCTGCTTCTTTCTGGTCAATCACTTCGTGCTTTTCGATATTAAAGTTTTCTTTAAATTCTTGAAGCTCCTCTTCTACTTTATTCCAAACCTGCTGTTTCTCATCCCAATCAAAACCAACGCCCCGGGCTTTTTCCTGAATGCGCATGGCCTTTACCAGCGCAGGCAGTGAACCAGGGACACCTGATAAAACAGATTTGTTCCCTTCCTTCAACTTCAACTTTTCCCAATTTTGCTTCACAGCCTCTTCATCCTCAGCCACGAAATCGCCGTAAATATGCGGATGTCGGGAAATCAGTTTCTCAGCGATACCGTCCAAAACATCCTTCATGTCAAACTGAACCCTGTTATCGACTTTTTCAGAAGCAATTTTGGCATAAAAAACAATGTGTAACAAAACGTCTCCCAGCTCCTTTTTTATCTCAGGCAAATCATTTTCCAGGATCGCATCGGACAGCTCGTAAGTCTCTTCAATCGTCAAATGTCGTAATGTATCCATTGTTTGCTTCCTGTCCCAGGGACATTGTTCCCGCAACTCGTCCATAATGGTCAACAGTCGGTCAAAGGCCATGAGCTGTTCCTGCCGACGCTCCGGCAAATTATTAAATTGCTTTTCCATAACACAAAGATATGCCGCGCCTACATTAGTCGGCGGTTGCGGCTGGAATTTTAAAACTGGTCTGGATCATATTGCTTGTGCATTTGGCCACAATACGCCCATCCGCCTTATAAATTTGGCCTTCCACATGAATAATGTTTTTCCCTGTGCGGATCACTTGTGATTTTGCAGTAAGAATTTCACCTGGTAATGCCGGATTTAAGAAATCACAATTGAGATTCACAGAAGTAAAAGCAAATTCCCTTCCGAGCGCATAAACCATTGTCCCAACAATATCGTCCAGAATCGTCGACGCTATTCCGCCATGCAATGTGCCCATTGGATTACACATATCTTCCCGGACTTCGTACTCGATCTCCATCGCTCCCTCCGAAATATCGATGAGTCTGCCATTCAACCATTTTGCAACCGGGGAAAAATTCCCGGTCATGTGTTTTCCTTTTAATTGCAGTAATAATTCAATCCGGCTGTTCGGCGGCAAGTAGGACGGATTAGCTTGTGGATCCATTCAAAATGATAAGTTGATCGTTTGTAATGAGATATTCTAAAAATAGTAATTATCATAGAAAGATACGTCTAAAAGAGTCGATGATGTGGATTTCATTGCGGCGTATCAAAGGTAATCACTACCTTTGCCGAAGTTTTTGCCAGAGATAAAAGCATACCCATATATGAATTTTACGTTATCGCAAGTTCCTGCCCGTTCTGAAAAGCCCCGAAAAAAAGGGATCACCATGGTAATGGATAAAGGGCTCAGTGTCAGGGAAACGGAAGATATGCTATCCATTGCTGCACCCTATATTGATATCGTAAAATTAGGCTGGGCAACCTCTTTTGTGAGTCCCAATCTGAATGAAAAACTGGCTGTTTATAAAAATGCGAACATTCCGGTGTATTTCGGCGGGACGCTTTTTGAAGCTTTTGTGGTAAGAAACCAGTTCGAGGATTACCGGAAATTACTGGATAAGTATGAATTAAAATACGCCGAAGTTTCGGATGGGTCAATAGAAATGAACCAGGACGTGAAATGTGAATACATCCGCACGCTGGCCCAGCAGGTTACCGTTCTTTCCGAGGTTGGTTCCAAAGATGAGAACAAAATCATTCCTCCTTACAAATGGATCCAACTGATCAAATCTGAATTGCAGGCCGGTGCCTGGAAAGTGATCGGTGAAGCACGCGAGTCTGGTAATGTTGGTTTGTTTCGTGCAAGCGGCGAAGTCCGTCAGGGATTAGTCGAAGAAATTTTGACAGAAATCGCTTTTGAAGATATGCTTTGGGAAGCTCCTCAAAAATCACAGCAGGTTTGGTTTGTAAAACTTTTGGGCGCCAATGTAAATCTGGGAAACATTGCTCCCAGCGAGCTCATTCCCCTCGAGACAATCCGACTCGGTCTTCGTGGTGATACATTCAACCACTTCCTGAATGCCAAGACCAAGCAAAAGTGGAAAATCGATTCCAAGTAGTTTCAGTTCAATCAAATATATTGTTAACAAAAATTATTTATGGAATTTCTAACGCAGTTCATTGACTTCTTCCTCCATCTGGACAAGCATTTGTTCAACATTGTCGAGCAATACGGCACGTTGACTTATGTGATCCTGTTCCTGATTGTTTTCACGGAAACCGGCCTCGTCATCATGCCACTGCTGCCAGGCGACTCGCTTCTATTTGCTGCGGGAGCCATTGCTGCCAATGAAGGAACCGGCCTGAATGTTTGGCTTATTATCGTTATCCTGATCATTGCGGCGCTTTTGGGCGACAATGTCAATTATTTTATGGGTAAAAAATTCGGGGGTGAGATCAAGAAACGAGAACGCATTCTGTTCTTAAAAAGAGAATATCTTGAAAAAACCGAGGCATTTTACGAAAAACACGGTGGAAGCACTGTGATCATGGCACGTTTTATTCCGATCGTTCGTACTGTTGCGCCTTTCGTTGCAGGTGCAGGGAGTATGAATTACTCAAAATACATTGTCTATTGTGTAATCGGTGCGGTGCTGTGGGTGCCTTCGCTTACATTATTGGGCTATTTCTTCGGAAATATGGAAATCGTTAAAAAGAACTTTGAGCTTGTAATTTTTGGTATTATCGGATTCTCAATCCTCCCAATGATTTACCAATATCTGAAAAGCAGATTTGCAAAGCCGAATGTAGCGTAGGGCTTTCGGCAATCGGCGGTCGGCTTTCAGCAGTCGGGTTGTATACTACTAGATCAAAATAAAATGGCTCGCGACATGTTGTTGCGAGCCATTTTATTTTGACGCTTAACCTAATTGCTGAAAGCCGAAAGCCGCTTACGATTTCGACGAGTAATTCGGTGCTTCTTTTTGGATCATTACATCGTGTGGATGACTTTCTCTTACACCGGCTGATGTAATTTTTACGAACTGGGCTTTTTGCAAGGATGCAATGTCGCCAGCTCCGCAGTAACCCATTCCAGCTTTCAAGCCTCCAACCATTTGGTAAACGATCTCGGAAACTTTGCCTTTGAAAGGAACCCGGCCAACAATTCCTTCCGGAACCAGTTTTTTCACATCATCCTCTGCATCCTGGAAATAGCGATCTTTTGAACCATCTTCCATCGCCTCAACGGAACCCATTCCGCGATATGCTTTGAATTTCCGCCCTTCATAAATGACGATCTCACCCGGCGCTTCATCACTTCCTGCGAGCATGGATCCGATCATGATCGTGCTTGCTCCGCCAGCCAGTGCCTTAGTCATATCACCGGAGAAACGAATTCCGCCGTCTGCGATAACCGGAACATCTGTGTCTTTCAATGCCTCCGCTGCCCACATCACAGCAGTAAGCTGCGGAACACCAATTCCCGCAATGATACGTGTCGTACAAATACTTCCCGGACCAACCCCCACTTTCACGGCATCCGCGCCCGCATCTGCCAAAGCCTTCGCTCCTTCTCCCGTTGCCACATTTCCAGCGATCACGTCCAGCTTTGGGAATTGCTTTTTAACGGATTTCAATGCTTCGATCACACCAAATGAATGTCCGTGAGCGGTATCCAGACTGATTACGTCTACACCAGCCTTAACCAATGCTTCAACTCTTTTCAAAAGATCAGCTGTCACACCCACCGCAGCGCCTACACGCAGGCGGCCATACTCATCTTTACATGCGTTCGGGTGCGATTTGCGTTTCAGGATATCCTTATACGTGATCAAACCCGTCAGTCTGTATTCCGAATCTACGATGGGGAGTTTTTCGATTTTGTACTCTTGAAGAATTTTCTCCGCGTCGTCCAGTGACAACCCATCGGAAGCGGTGATCAGCTTGTCTTTGGTCATAATGTCCGTCACAGGTTTCGCCATTTCTCTTTCGAAACGCAAGTCCCTGTTAGTCAGGATGCCGATCAGCTTGTGGTCTTTGTCAATAACGGGAATTCCGCCGATTTTAAATTCGCGCATGATCTGGTGCGCATCACCCAATGTTGCAGTGTCTGAAAGCGTGATCGGGTCGAGGATCATACCGCTTTCGGAGCGTTTAACTTTCCTAACCTGCTCAGCCTGAGCTTCCAGGCTCATATTTTTGTGAATAATCCCGATCCCGCCTTCCTGCGCCATGGCAATGGCCAGATCGAATTCGGTAACGGTATCCATTGCAGCGGAAACAAGTGGAATGTTCAGCTCAATGTTACGGGTTAACTTGGTTTTTGTTGTTGTGTTGCGAGGCAGAATTTCTGAATAACCAGGTATTAGAAGAACGTCGTCGTACGTTAGCGCCTCGAAGAGGACTTTGGATGGGTCTGTGCTCATAGCAAATAAACTATTGTTATTTGCCGGCCAAAATTAGGAATAAGTTTGATGCCGACCAAACATTTTGTAAAATGCCAAATATTAATTTTTTAAGAATCCGAAATCCACTATCGCCTATTGCGCTTTCCATTCCCCCAATCGCAACTTGCCCCATGTGATTAAAACCATCTGCGAAATGCGTATTTTTATAATTATTAAAAATTTTATAAAATGGTTTAGGGATTAATGCCGGTTCCTTGACTATAACTTTGCAGCCACCAATCGAGGCCACATTCAGGGATCAGATGAAGCCAATATTTACCGATGAACAACTGGTAATTCAGCTTTCCGAAAGCAATAAACGCGCTTTCGAGGAGATCTATGACCGTTATTGGTACAAGTTGTTTTGCATTTCATTTCATCAGACAGGATCTCGGGAAGAAGCGGAAGAACTGGTGCACGATTTGTTTGAAAGTCTTTGGAAAAGAAGGCTGGAAAGTAAAATTAACCACCTAAGTTCCTACCTCGTCATCGCTTTGAAATATCTGATTGTGAATCACATCAAATCGCAGATTACCTGGCGGAAATATCAGGAATATGTGCTTTTGAACAAGATGCATGAGATTTCGACGACGGAGGAGAACATTGAATTCAATGATCTTTCCGAAGCCATTGACAAGGCGATGAAAAAATTGCCGGAAAAAACAAGCCGCGTGTTTCAACTGAGCCGCTTTGAAAATCAATCGGTGAAGAGCATTGCCAAAGAACTCCACATTTCAGAAAAAGCCGTGGAATATCACATTACCAAGTCCCTGAAAGTCCTGAAAGACAATCTTTGGATTTATCAGACGGATAATTGAGACCTTACCCTTAGCAAATGAATCAATACGATTTCCAGAAAACCTTAAAAAAATATCTTGCCGGGCAGCAAACCCAGGAAGAAGAGGATTTTATTCTGGATCATTTCAAAAATAATCCTTTGGAAGAAACGCCCGTTTTCGAGGACGAAAAAGAAGCCATTGGGAAGCGCATTAAGAAAAAGATAATCGCTGATACAATCGGTGAGCCGATTTTGATCCGCATGAAGCCTTTTCTGGCAGCGGCGGCGTCTGTGCTGGTTGTGATCGGATTCTGGTATTTTTTTGTAAATAAAAACACGCCTGAAACCGTCGCAGGGCCTGATTTCTTACCCAATGACAGTGTAATTGAAATCAAAAATACATCAGGCAAATCCCAAAATGTCCCGTTGGAGGACGGCAGTGTTGTGATCTTGCAAAAGAATAGCAGCATTAGTTACCCGGAACATTTCGGGAAGAAAAACAGGCTTGTTTATTTACACGGCGAAGCTTTTTTCCAAATCAAAAGAAATCCGGCTAAGCCCTTTATCGTTTCCACGGGCACATTGATGACGAAAGTGCTTGGGACCAGTTTTACAGTCAAATCCTATGATGAATCCGCGTCTGTGGAAGTGCAGGTGAAAACAGGGCGCGTGTCCGTTTACGAGGGAACGGCCAAGAATGTTGTTAACCCTAATGGGGTGATTTTGACGCCTAATCAGAAAATTGTTTTTGATAAAAAATCCAAAAAAATAGAGTTGTCCATCATTGAAAATCCGATGCTGGTCATTCCGGTTAGTGAAACCGAACATGGCTTTACTTTTTCCGAAGTCCCGGTTAAGCATGTTTTCTCAGCCCTTGAAAAATCTTACGGAATCGATATCGTGCTCGAAAACGATTCAACCGATTCTTGCCTTTTTACGGGCGATCTGAACGGGCTAACCCTGTTCCAACAGCTGGATTTGATTTGTCAGTCGGCCAACATTACTTATGAAAGACGCGGAACGGCCTTGTTTGTGCAGGGTGCGGGATGCGGCGATTAGTAAAAAAAATGGCGATGATGCTCGAACATCACCGCCACCATTACGCTGTTGTTACCAACAGTTTCATTGTTTGTCTTTGCATTTGCGTTCACAAAAACCTTTAAAAATATGCATAAAAAAATACCCCTCAAAAGGGTTGTTTACAAGGTCATGAGTACTACGGCTAAACAACTGATTATTGCCATCCTATGCTGCGGAATTTCTTTCGCGCACACACTTCACGGGCAGGAACTGCTCAATAAGGAGATTTCCCTTAAAGTGGAGTCGCTGGAAGTGAAAAAAGTGCTCCAAATGATCGAAAAGCAGGCGGACGTGAAGTTCGTATACAGCACATCGAGCATTCAGGGTTCTCAAAATACAAATCTGAAAGAGGTTAAGGGCTCGTTGAATAAGGTTTTGGACCAATTGCTGACGCCGCTGAATGTGTCTTATGAAGTGGTGGGAAACTCGCGGATCCTGCTCAGAAAAAAGCCCCAAGCTCCGACCGGGAACGCACAAACATCGCAAAACCTAGAAATCACAGCGGAGCGTAACATTACGGGAAAAGTGCTGGACGAAAAGGGCGCTGGCCTTCCTGGCGTAAACATTTTGTTGGTAGGCACCCAGCAGGGAACATCGACCAATGAAAACGGCGAGTTCCGCATTGCTGTGCCCGATCAAAATGCAACATTGAAATTCTCTTTTATCGGTTATGTCAGCCAGGAAGTGGTTGTGGATAAGGATATTATCAATGTTACGCTCGCTCCTGATGTAAGCGCGCTCAAAGAAGTGGTTGTAGTAGGTTATGGAACGCAGGAAAAGAAAGACGTTACGGGCGCGGTGTCGTCTGTTAAAGGCGCTGATTTTCAAAATCTGCCTTCCGGTGGTGCGCAACAAGCACTGCAGGGCCGTGCTGCGGGTGTCAACATTGTCCGTAATGGTGGCGCTCCTGGTGACGCTGGTTCTATTCAGATCCGCGGCTTTGGAACGGTTAACAACTCTTCGCCACTGGTTGTCATCGACGGAATCCCGTCCGGCAACATGAATGATGTGAACCCGAATGACATTGAATCCATTGAAATTCTGAAAGATGCATCTGCCTCTGCGATTTACGGAACGCGGGCTGCAAATGGCGTTATTCTCGTAACCACAAAACGCGGAAAATTCGACGCGCCTTTGTCCGTTACGGTAAATGCTTATGTGGGCGTGACAAACCGGATCAAATCCCTAGATGTGCTCACAGCGCCTGATTTGGCAAAAATGAAGCAAAAGGCATACACCAATGACGACTTAGATATTCCGGCAATTTGGGAAGACAAACAATATCAGAACCAACTGACCAACTGGCAGGAAGAACTTTTAAAGCAGGGCGTTACCCGCAATTACGACGCGTCGCTGCGCGGTGGCGGAAAATATTCAACTTTTGCGATTTCTGGAGGTTATTACAATGAGGATGGAATAATCGGCAAATCAAACTATACGCGGTATACATTCAGGATCAATTCGGACCATAAAGTGGGTTCGCGGATTAAAATCGGTCAGAATTTCCAGTATACCAACACGCATAATTCAGGTCCGGACACGCAATCTTCACAAACAGGCCTACTGTTCACCGCTATCCGCTTCCATCCTGGTTTGCCGATCCGTAATGCCAATGGTTCATATGGATCAACGGACGGATTGGGTGCTTTCGGAGACTTGAACAATCCTATTTTTACTGTTGATACCCAGGACAAAAACAATATACGAAACCGCTTTCTCGGCAATCTGACTGGTGAACTTGAAATTGTAAACGGATTGAAATTGCGTACAAACCTGGCCATGGACGCTACGTTTTCAGACAGCCAGACATTTGATATCAAGGTTAACGACCAGTTCCGCAAGAATTCCTACAATCAGTTGAGCGTTGGCCGTGATAAAACGTGGTCCTTCTTGCAGGAATATTTCCTTTCTTACGACAAGGCTTTTGGAAAAAATTCGCTCAGTGTGGTGGGCGGTTATACTTCGCAGACATTCAAAAGCATTTATGCCAATCAGTGGGGACGCGAGTTTGCCAGTGAAGACCCTTCGTTGCGTTACATGCAGTATGCGGGGATCATCGTTTCGGTGCCTTTGGCGAATGGTGGCAACGGCGGGCGCAGCTATGATGCGCTTGGATCGTGGTTTGGCAGGGTGAATTATTCTTTCAATGACCGTTATCTCTTTACGGCAACCATGCGGAGTGACGGATCTTCCAAATTTGCTCCCGGTAATCAGTGGGGCGTTTTCCCAGCGTTTTCTTTGGGTTGGAGACTTTCAGAAGAGACTTTTTTCAAAAATGCATTGCCTATGTTCAGCAATTTCAAGCTGACGGGCGGCTGGGGACAATTGGGTAACCAGAATGTTGCTTCCCTGCAATATCTGGCTTTGATCAACTCCACTTTCCGTTATGCATTTGGCAACGGCGGTGTTCAAAATCAGGTTTCGGGCGCTGCGCAAAGCAGGCTGGCAAACCTGAACATTGGATGGGAAACAGCGGAAATGAGCAACTTCGGATTGGAAGCAGGTTTGTTTAAAAACAGCCTTTATTTCTCTGCCAATTATTTTATCAAAGACACCAAGAAAATGCTGCTGGCGCCGCCATCGGTCGGCACTATTGGCAGCGCGACCATTCCGGACCAGAATGTGGGACAGCTCAGGAACCAGGGTTTAGAGCTCGAAGCTTCTTATAAACATACAGTTGGTGCGGTGACATTCAATGTGAGTGGTAATGCGACTTTTATTAAAAACAAAATTACTAAACTAGCCACACCGGGCGGCTTCCTTGCGACGCAATTATATGGAAGAGGACAACAGGAAATCGTCAGAACCTATGAAGGACACCCATATGGTACTTTTTACGGTTATAAAACGGATGGAATTTATCAGAACGCCAGCGAGATTGATGGCGATGCAAACATTACAAACGATCCGCGCCGCACCGACGGACAGATCGTACCAGGCGATGTGCGTTTCGTGGATTTGAATAAAGACGGCATTGTGGACGACGAGGACAGGACGATCATTGGCAGCCCACAACCAAAAATCAATTACGGTTTTTCTGCCGGCGCGAATTATAAAGGATTTGACTTTACATTATTTTTCGTGGGCGTAGGCGGCGTTTCAATTTACAATGCTGACCGTATGCAAGGCCTGGACGCAAGTTATCCGTTCAACCTCTACGCCGATGCTTTGAATAGCTGGAACGGCGAAGGTTCGAGCAACACCATCCCGCGTATGAGCATTAACAATGCGAATCGCAATTTCAGGCCTTCTGATCTCTTCGTTGAAAAAGGGGATTATCTGCGTTTGAAAAACATGACCCTTGGATATGCCATTCCAAAGAATGCGATCAGCAAGCTGAAAATGTCGCAGGCGCGAATTTATGTGACTGGCCAAAATTTATTGACATTCACGAAATACTCTGGCTTGAACCCGGAATTGGGATATGTTGGCACTAGTGGCTCGTACAATCAGCTGAATGTGGATTATGCGCAATATCCGCTGGCCCGCACGTGGACGATCGGTGCCACCATTTCTTTCTAAAACCCACTCAGACTAATATCGAAAGAATTCATTTATGAAAAAGATAACAATTCTATCCGGCTATATACTGCTTGCAATGCTCACGGGTTGTGACGATTTACTCGAAACAACGCCTTACGGCCAGGTTACTTCCCAACAATATTGGCGAAGTGGTGACGATGTGGTGGCGGCTGTGAATGCTGTTTACGCACCACTATTGGAGGAGGATGGCTTTGCACATACGGAATACACATTCGACAACTGCTCGGATGACATGAACCGTGCGGGTGACCACTCGGATGAAACGGCTTTGGAAATGTTCACTTTTGACGCTTCCAACTCGCACATTCTGGCTACGTGGAAAACCAAGTATGAAGTCATTTCAAGGGCCAACGCTGTGCTGATCAACGCGCCAAAGGTCGATATGGATGAGACATTGCGTAACCGCAGCATGGGAGAAGCCTATTTTTTGAGAGGTTTTATATATTGGAGACTTTCGCTGATCTATGGCGAAGTGCCGATCTTGCTTGAAGAGGATGCACTAGCATTGAATTTCAATAAGCCAAAATCAACATTGGCGGAAGTGCGCGCACAAGCGGAGGCTGATTTCCTGAAAGCTGCTTCACTGCTGCCGGTCTCTCATCCAGACGGCGATGCGGGCCGCGTTACGCAAGGTTCAGCTTACGGATTTTTGACCAAATTATATGTTTACCAGGAGCAATGGGCAAAAGCGATTGAGGCAAGCACAAAGGTGACTTCCAATGCTGCTTATAAACTGGCAACCGGATTTAACCAGAATTTTGAACTTGCGACAGAAAACAATCCTGAAATCTTGTTTTCCCTGCAATACGAAACCGGCTGGACGGCAGATAACTCCCCTACTTTTTACCACACGCCGCAGGCATTTGGCGGATGGGGTTTCCATGAGCCGATCGCGGATCTTGTACAGGAATTTGAGAAAGGCGATACGCGTAAAACATCTTCCATTTTCAGCCCGGGCGATAAAGTGGATCGCAATGAGGCTGGCGTAGAGACATTCGAGGTGAAAATGACGCGGGTGACGGGTTATGCATTCAAAAAATACACGACATTCGCTGAAAATGGCGATATGAGCCAAAGTTTAAATGCTCCTTTTTTAAGAACTGCGGATGTATATTTATTAGCAGCTGAGGCAAAAATTCGCTCGGGGGCTAATGGTGATGCGGAATTGAATGTGGTTAGAAAACGTGCGGGACTGGCTGCTATCACAGGTGCAACGATGAAAAACATTATGCACGAAAGGCGCGTAGAGCTAGCTGGCGAAAACGAAAGACATCAGGATCTGATGCGCTGGGACAAAGCCGGACTGATTGACATTGTAGCACATTATAAGATCAACCGCGGCCCGAATAAGCCCAGCCGTAATTTCGTTAAACCAAAACATTACTATTTCCCGTTGCCGCAGCGCGAGGTGGATTTGAGTAACGGCGTTTTAATTCAGAATAGCAACTATTAAGTTTTGATCAACAAAGGATTTTTATTGATCTGCCTGCTTGTCTTTTCTACGGGATGCTCGTCCCGTGAAAAAGACATTGTAGGTTTATGGAGGACTGATTCCATTTCGAATTATGTAAATGGTTTCAGTTTTACCAATAACACAAAGGACGCACATTGGTCCTACTTTGATTACCGAGCCGATGGAACATTGTTCGAAAGAAGAAAAGGAGAATATCGAAAATCGCGTTATCAGCTCGTGTCAGCCGACTCCCTTCTTTACACCGATTCTACGGGCAAAATGCTGACAGGCTATAAAATCCTGGATCTGAACGACAAGATTATGGTTCTGAAAATGTCACAAAAGCCTTATTTGTCCGGCAAGAACCAGGAATTGTATGAAATAAGATATTTTTCAAAAGCAGTTCCAAAGGGCCAATAAGCTAGCTAACTAGCACTCTAACCTTCTTAATACGCTTCTTATCAGCCGATTGCACTTTGAATGTCACTTCCCTGTGCGTCGCCATTTCTCCTGTGCGTGGTAACCTCGAAAACAATTCCAGCAGTAGTCCTGCTAATGATTCATTATTGCCCCTTACTTCGTCAAAATAGTCCGTTTCCAGGTTCAGAAGGCGACAAAGATCGCTGATTGACACTTTTCCTTCGAAAACATAAGTGTTATCATCAACCTGGGTATAATTCACTTCCTCGTCGTCGTCATATTCATCATTGATATCACCAAAAATTTCTTCAATGATGTCCTCCAGTGTGATTAACCCGCTTGTTCCGCCGTATTCGTCCACGACGATGGCCATATGCACACGGCGGTTCTGGAAATCCTTCATCAGATCGTCCAGGTGCTTACTTTCTGGAATGAAATAAACGGGCCGCAGGAGTTTTTGCCAATTGAAATGTTCGTCCAGATGAATGTGCGGAAGCAAATCCTTCACATTCAAAATCCCTTCGATATGATCCAGATCATCCCGATAAACCGGCACGCGAGAGTAGCCCGACTTATTGATCTTGTCCATTAGTTCATGAAAATCCAGTTCTATATCAAATGCTGTAATGTGCAATCGGGCCTGCATGGCCTTTTTCGAACTGGTCTGTCTGAAATTGGCCAATCCGCGTAAAAGATCCGTTTCTTCTTCGCTTTCTGCTTTTGCTTCGAGTCTTTCGGTTGTGATTTCAGCACCTTCGGGCGTAAGCACGCCAAAAGAATAGCCCAGCTTCATAATGGGCTGCGCAAGCGGCTGGCATATTTTAATCAGGAAATTGGTAACGCCCGCAATTTTGGGAATAAACTCCAATGCTCTTCTCGCGCTGTGGTAACGCACCATAGCATCCAGCCAGATCCATAATGCCAGACAGCCAATCGAAACCCAGCGGTAAATATTGTTCGGATCATCCTGAATGTGGATCCAGGCAATTCTGGCGGCTAGAATTAATGCTAGCATCGTAATTCCGCGCTGGATCAGCGAAAGGGCAAGCTGCTGTATGCGATTAGGAAGTGTGCTTTCGGTGTCACTTTTTCTTTCCCAGGGATTTTCTAATGCACCTGAGGCAGCATATGCAGCACGGACGCCGGAAAGGAAAAGGGAAATCAGGAAGAGAAATATTACGAGAATCAGGTCGTAGGGCGCAAGGAAATCAGTGGGTATAATGACTCCTGCAAATAAGGTTTGCGTACATCTTTGGGGGACGGAAATCCCCGTACGCGTTCGGGCAAGAGGATCGTCGCTGTCTGCTGTTTCTTTCACGAAAAGGTCTGGAAAAGTTTGCAATAAACTCTCGTTTGAATAAATGTAGCGATTCTGCTCAAAAATATTATTCCAGTGTGCTCTCAAACCTGAAATAAATACTTTTGAGCAGAATTTACTGAATGTTGTAAATAATCAGAACGGCAGGTCGTCATCATCATTACCAGCTGCCAGTGACGGCGGGATCGGGTCCGATGATCTTGGTGCCTGGCCTGAACGTGGTGCAGAAGATTGCTGCGCATAACCGCCATTATTTCCTTCTCCGCCGCCTCCGGAGCCAGCGGGACCGCCTAGCAATGTCATGCTGTTCGCACGGATCGTAACGCCCGTTCTTTGCTGACCTTCCTTGTCCGTCCAGCTATCGGTGCGGATTCGACCTTCAATGTAGACCTGATTGCCTTTTTTCAAATATTTCTCAGCGACTTTGGCTAATCCTTCCCAAAGCTCAATGCGGTGCCATTCTGTATTATCGACGCGTTCGCCGCTTTTGTTGGTGTATGACTCTGTGGTGGCAATGTTGAACTTAGCAACTGCTGAGCCGCTTTCCAGATATCTCACTTCCGGGTCGCTGCCCAGATTGCCTATTAAAATGACCTTGTTAACACTTCCTGCCATGATTTCTATTTGTGGATGATTTATAGACTTAAATTTAAAGATACAGATGTAAAAGCACTTTTAAACATCCTGTTCGCTGATTTTGCCGGTAATTTTATGTTTAAGAATTAATTTATTCCGGCCGTCGTGCGTCATTTCCTGTTTGATCAAATAATAATCTTCATTATAAGACGTGTAATTGGACGGCTTGGTCACACCTTCCCTGCCCCGCCAAACAGGAAGCTCTACTTTTTCCCAAAGCTTGGTTTTCGCCGATTTGTAAGCTGCATCAATGACCGCATTCACAATGTAACCGTCATAAAAAGTTTCCGCCGGCTCACTGCTATTTTCCACTGCATTAAACATATCGGTAAACATATGGTTATAACCTAAGTCATTCACCTCGTCACCCACCGGAAACAGCCAGCCCGTGTTGCTTTCGGCTTTCTCGGCCACATAATCCTCTCCTTTTCCTTCCGCATTCTGACCTGTGGTGAACATTTCAAAACCGGTTCTCAGGAAATTATTGATCCAGATCGTGCCCTCCGTTCCCATTACTTCATCGCGTAAGTCCATGCCGCCGCGAAAAGTCCAGCTCACTTCAAACTGTCCTATCGCGCCGTTTTCGTATTTGACCAATGCGATCGCATGATCCTCTGCATCAATGGGTTTCACCTGCGTATCTGCCCAGCACATGACTTCAACGGGCTTAATGTCCTTTCCAATAAAATTGCGTGATATTTCAATGCAATGACAGCCCAGATCCAGAATGCAGCCGCCTCCGGCTTGCTCAATGTCCCAAAACCATTCGCTATGCGGGCCCGGGTGCGCTTCGCGGGATTTTGCCCAAATTATCCTTCCTAATGAGCCGTTTTTCACGCTTTCCAGTGATTTCAGGAATTTAGGTGTGTAACAAAGATCTTCCAGATAACCGGCGAAAATCCCGGCTTCCTCGGCTGCTTTCATCATGCGCAATGCTTCGGCCCCGTTACGTCCCAAAGGTTTGGTGGAAACAACTGCCTTTTTATGCTTTGCACAAAGCAAAACTGCTTCTTCATGAATGTTGTTAGGCAATGCAATGCACACCATATTCACATCCGGATGGGCAATCACTTCTTCCATATTAGTTGACCAAAAATCGCAGCCGTAATCCTTTGCGAACTTTTGGGCGCTTTCATCCCGTCGCGCGTAAATTGCAACAACCCTATCCCGGCCCCGCTGTCCATGAATGGATTCAGCATAAAATCGTCCGATAAAACCGGAACCTAACATTGCAATTTTCTGCATAAAAAATATTTAATAATGTTATAAAAAAGCCGATCGCCGAAAGCCTATTGCCAAATCAATTCGTTTTCACTTCACTTTCCCAGCCGGTCGTTTTCAAGGCGGGATCGTCTTCTTTCTTCAAAAAGTCAACATTACCGAATGAGGAAGCATCCCATTCCAGAAGCGCCCTATCCGGAACAATTGACACCGGAACCCGCCATGACGTGGAAGTTTCGGCGTAGGCAATGTTAGATTGCGAGTTGTAACACGAGATCAACGACCATCTTGGATGATCTGATAAATTGGCTTCCGACCTGTGCATGAGGTTGCTGTGAAAAAATAAGGCATCGCCCGGTTCGATCTCGCAATAGACAAGTTCCATTGTTTTAAGCGCGTGATTAACCATTTCCATGTCCGCACCCACCTGCTCACCCGCAAAACCGTGATTAACGCGGCCCATTTTATGCGAACCTTTAATCACTTGCAAGCAGCCGTTTTCCTTATTAGCAGGAGTCAAAGCGATCATTACGCTCATTAACTGGTCGGGGTAAATAAATTGATTTTTATACCAATATCCATAATCCTGATGCCACTCCCAGGCGCCGCCCACTTTCGGCTCTTTCTGCATTAATTTGGTATGAAAATGGCAAACCGGACTTTCCTGCCCCAGCAACTGCCAAACCGAATTGACCATTCTTTCACTCCTGATCAGATAGCCAAAAACATCATCACCGGGCGTAAACCACAGCGAGAGCTTCGTCTTCTTGCCAGACTGATCATTGAGATCCATCGCATTCTTCTGCATCACCGAATTCTCAACCGCAGTCTGATATAATTTATCCGTTTCTTCTTTTGAAAACAACCCTTTCACAACCAGGTAACCATCTTCATTGAATGTCTTGATCTGATTTGCATTTAAACTAAAACTTGTCATAACCTTTCCGTTTTACGTGTTTAGTACAAAAATATATTACTTAAAATACAATTCCTTGCACTTGATGAAGTTTAAAAAACATTTAGACGGAAACATTTTGAACTGGTCACAAATATTTTTCCTCTTTCAAAACTGTGTCAATCAGAATCGGCTTTGGAAGCTCCTCAACCTCACTTTTTGAGAAAAAATAAAATTCAGCAGGTAAATCAAACGGCTCATTTTCTGGAATAGTGACCCACCAGAATTGCACGTGGAGTTTTTGATGGGTTAGCAAATGAATGTATGATTTCGGCACCTGACGGATCTTCCCTTTTGTTAGCAATGCCAGTAACATTGCATTGTGGGCCAAATCTTCCGGCGAATCGACATGAGCGGCGGATTCGACGAGAAAAAAATCATAGAGGCCTTTCCAGATATCTTTCGTGCTGCGTTCCTGCATCGCCAGCTTACCATCCTGCTCAATGATAAAATAATTCAAAAACCGTTTCTTTACTTTCATCTTTTTTGCTTTCACCGGAAGCTCGTTCTGCACATTGAATGCATAGGCGTAACAACTGTCATTAAAAGGACAAATGCTGCAGTTCGGCGAAACAGGCACACATTGAAGCGCCCCGAACTCGATCATTGCCTGGTTATATGTCGCCGGATCTTCCTGTGAAATGAGCGTTTTCGCAACTTTGGCAAACTCCTTTTTCCCCTCATTGCTAAGCATATCCGACTTGATCCCGAAGATGCGCGACATGACCCGGTAAACATTCCCGTCAATCGCCGCAATCGCCTCATTAAATGCGAAAGAAGCAATGGCTGCTGCGGTATAATGTCCTAAACCCTTTAATTTTGAAAGCGATAATGCAGTTTCGGGGAATTTGCCACCAAATTCATTGACGATCTGGCGCGCTGTAAAGTGCATATTCCGGGCCCTGGAATAATAACCCAGGCCTTGCCAGAGTCGGAGCACATCGCGTTCATCGGCATTAGCAAGGTCAAAAACCGTAGGATAATTGTCCAGAAATTTCTGATAATAAGGCGTTCCCTGGGCGACCCTGGTTTGTTGTAAAATGATTTCAGACAACCATATTTTATAGGGGTCTGTCGTTTGTCTCCAAAGTAAAGGGCGGTGGTTATTGAGATACCAGGATTTTAGTTTTTTGTTAAAATCAATTGCCTGTAAATGATCCGATATCATAATGTTTGCACTTATGTACGCTGTTATTTAACCAATTAGAAAAAAAATGAAAACGCCTTCCTTTTAAATCTTGGTAAAATTAGCGTACCTTTGTGTTCCCAAAATTTAGAGGAGTAAGTAAATAAATGAAATAATATCCACTTAAAGTAAACAATCAAAGTGACTAAGGCAGACGTAATCGCACAGATTTCTGAGAAAACAGGTGTAGACAAGGGCGATGTTCAGCAAACGCTCGAATCGTTCTTCACCGTGGTAAAGGACTCACTTTCTGAGGGAGAGAACCTTTATGTAAGAGGTTTTGGTAGTTTCATCAATAAAAAACGTGCGCGTAAAGTTGCCCGTAATATTTCGAAGGGAACTTCAATGATCATTGACGAGCACTTTGTACCAAGCTTCAAGCCTGCAAAAGTTTTTGTTGAGCAGGTAAAGGAAAGTGACAAATTGAAAGCTGTCGCTGAAAAGTAATTTACCTGAAAAGGTTTGAGGTTATAAACGTATGAAAAAGTCCATTCTTCTTTCTTGTGTGCTTGCAGTTGCTCTTGTAGGAACGCTTTTCAGCCTTCCCAAGGTCGTTGTAAATACAAAGGGAAAAGAAGTGGGCAAAGAGAGAAGCCAGTCCCAGGCAGCTGCAACAGTAGCTGCCCCGGACTCTTCCGTTCAATCGCATGACAAGGCCACCATTTCGCCTGATCAGCAAAAAATTGTAGATCAGCTGAGAAGTGGCTTCGAGCAGGCGGGCGATAAAGACAAAGCGGCTGCGGGCTTGAAGTTATCAGATAAGTTCGCACAGTTGCAAAAGTTTGATAGCGCAGCATTTTATGCTGAAAAAGCAGCTCTTTTGTCTCCAAGCATTGAAAATCTTGTCAGGACCGGCGATCGTTATTACGAAGCTTACGGTTTTGCCATTGATGATCAGAAAGCCAAAAACCTTGGAGCAAAAACCCGCGAATACTACCAGAAAGCACTTGATCAGAATCCTGGCCTGTTAGCTGCCAAAGCCAACATGGCAATGACTTACGTGAACACAGAAAACCCAATGCAGGGAATTTTAATGTTGCGCGAAGTGATTGACACCGATCCTACCAACGAATTGGCATTGTTCAATTTAGGGATCTTGTCCATGAGATCTAACCAATATTCAAAAGCTGCCGACAGGTTCAGACAGATTTTGACCAATAATCCGGCCAATACAAAAGCGAAATTCTATTTAGGACTGACGCTCGTGGAACTGGGAAACAAGGAAGAGGCCCGCAAAGTCCTTTCCGAAGTTAAAAAGGAAGAGAAAGATCCTGTAATCCAGCAAGCGATTGGCGAATTGGAAGGTCGTCTGAACAATTGATAAGCAGAAAAGAAAATCAATTTTTATTTTAAACGACATAAAACATGCCTTGCGGAAAAAAAAGAAAGAGACATAAGATTTCCACTCACAAGAGAAAGAAAAGACTTAGAAAAAACAGACATAAGAAGAAATAATATATCATGACCGGATTTTAATAAAAGTCCGGTCATGCCTTCTTCCCCTCGTATGTATTGCCCCTTTCAATCTGAAAGCGGAGGTTAAGTATCAACATTATATAGCCATTTAGTTGGTTGAACATTGAGTAACGAATTACTAATCAATTCTACTCAAAAGGGAGAACGTATAGCCCTTTTGCAGGATAAACGTCTTTTAGAATATCACGTCGAAACACCGGATCAAAGCTTTACTGTGGGGGATATCTATCTCGGGACAGTCAGGAAGCTTGTAGCGGGGCTTAATGCCGCGTTTGTTGATGTCGGTTTTGAAAAAGATGCGTTTCTGCATTATCTCGATCTTGGGCCTAATATTAACTCTCTCAACAAATTAACGAAGGACGTAATATCCAAGCGTCAGACTTCCGGGAAGTTGAATAACTTCAAAATGGAGCCCGAAATTGAAAAGCTGGGTAAGATTGACAAAGTCCTTTCAAAAAACCAACCTATTCTTGTTCAGATCGTTAAGGAGCCTATTTCTACAAAAGGCCCGAGACTTTCCTGCGATATTTCGATTGCCGGCCGTTACATTGTACTGGTCCCTTTTTCAAATTCTGTAAACCTTTCCAAAAAGATTACTGACAAGCAGGAGCGAAATCGTCTGCAGCGTCTGATGTCTTCTATCAAGCCTGCCAACTTCGGTGTCATTATCCGGACTGTTGCAACAGGGAAAGATGTGGATGAGCTGAACAAGGATTTGCAAGATTGCCTGGACAAATGGGAAAACGGGATCAAAACATTGCGCGATGCCAAACCGCGTGATCGTGTCATAGGTGAAATGAACCGTGCTTCTTCCATCATTCGCGATATGCTGAATGAATCATTCGACAGCATTACGGTTGATTCCAAAGAGGTTTACGACGACATTAAGGCTTACATTCACAACATTGCGCCGGATAGGGAGAACATCCTGAAACTGCACAATGGCAAGAATAAGCTCTTTGAACAATTCGGTCTTGAAAAACAGATTAAATCGTTATTCGGACGTTCTGTTAGCTTGCCGAATGGTGGTTATCTGATCATTGAACATACTGAGGCATTGCACGTTATCGACGTAAACAGCGGTAATAAGTCCAACTCAGAAGAAGATCAGGAAGCGACTGCATTGAGCGTCAACCTCGAAGCAGCCAAAGAAATTGCCCGTCAATTGCGGCTTCGCGATATGGGGGGAATTATCGTTGTCGATTTTATCGATATGAAGAAAGCGGAAAACAAACGCGTTCTTTTTGATACGATGCGCGACGAAATGAAAGGTGACCGCTCCAAGTACACTATTCTGCCGCTTTCGAAATTTGGTCTGCTGCAAATTACACGTCAGCGCGTAAGACCTGAAATGAACATTGTAACCCGCGAAACATGCCCGACTTGTGGCGGAACGGGCACGATTCAAGCGAGCATCCTGGTTTCTGATGTGATCGCGAATAATCTGGATTACATTCTTACCAAGCAAAATGAACGTGGAATTACCATTTCTCTTCATCCATTCCTGCATTCTTATTTTACAAAGGGATTAATTTCCGAGCAAGTAAAATGGCTTTTCCACTATAAAACGTGGGTGAAGCTGATCAAAGACACTTCTTTGGGCGTGGTCGATTTTAAATTCCACAACCGATACGGAGAGGAAATTGAAATTGTTCCGGGTAATTAAAAAGCTGATTCCTAGATAGCAGCATTAATTATCATCTCCCTTTCCAGTTCGGGCTTCTTTTCTCTTTAAAAGCCTGTACTCCCTCTTTTGCATCTTCGGAAGCGAGAATTTGATCCAATTCCGCTTTTAAAAAGCTGTGCTTTTCACTCTCCGGGATCTGCTTCAATTTTTGAAATGCCTTCATGCCTTGCTGGATCGCGTAAGGAGCATTTTGAGCGATTTGCGCAGCCATTGTCTGAACTTCATTTTTAATGCTTTCTGTTTCTGTAATGTGGGTTAACAAGCCCAATTCAAGCGCTTCCTCAGCGTTATAGCTTTTGCCTGTAATGCACATTTCCAAAATCTTCCTCGCGGAAATAACCCGACTGAGTGAAGCCATAACTTGCATTGGCCAGATTCCGCGTTTGACTTCCGGCAAGCTGAAAACTGCATCATTTACACTAAAAACGAATGTACAGCCGCAAATTATTAGAAATCCGCCTGCTAAAACAGGCCCTTCAACCTGCGCAATGGTTGGTTTGTAAACTTCATTAAAAGCGTCGCCTAACTTCGCTTCTTCTCTGATCGCCGGCAATGTTGAATTTTTAGTATTTGCAGAAGTGTCATGAAAAGCATTCAGATCAGCTCCTGCGCAGAAGACAGACCCTTCGGCATTGATGATCAGGCAGCGTACTTTGTTATTATAATTTGCGTAGGCCAATGCGAAAATGATTTCCTCCGCCATAGTCGGCGTGAAAGCATTGCGTTTTTCGGGACGGCTGAGCGTGATGGTGAAGATGTGATTGGATAAGGAGGTTTTGATATACAAAAACTTCACTGACCCGAAATCTTGCACGTCCTCTTCTGTATAAAATCGCATATGATCGCTTATTAGCGTTTGGAAATGCGGAATTTTTAAGGTTTCAAAACACCTTCGAGCATGGTTATATACTGCTTGATTCCCGCCTCGATTTCATGAAGATAGATAAATTCATCCGCACTATGAGAACGTCTGGAATGTCCGGGGCCCATTTTTAGCGAGGGGCAATCGAGCAATGCCTGGTCAGAAGTGGTGGGCGAGCCATATGCTTCTCTTCCCAATTTCAATCCTTCCAAAACTATCGGATGATCCATAGGAATGCTCGACGGGCGCAGCCGAATTGATCTCGCAGCAACCTCGGACTCTATATTGGCTTGAATCACCTCAATTACCTCTTCCAAAGTATATTGATCGGTTACCCGGACGTCAATGGTAAAATTACAAGCATCGGGAACAACATTGTGCTGCGTCCCTGCATTAATGATCGTCACGGACATTTTTATCGGTCCTAATGTGGGCGAAACCTTCGGAAACTTGTATTCCTGAATCCGATTAATGTCTTTTAGTGCTTTGTAAATGGCATTTTCACCTTCCTCGCGCGCAGCATGTCCGGATTTCCCTTTTGCCGTGCAGTCTAAAACCAGCAGACCTTTTTCTGCGACAGCTAACTGCATTTCGGTAGGTTCACCGACAATGGCAAATGCGATATCAGGCAATTCCGGAACAACGATTTCTAATCCTTCTTTTCCTGAAATTTCCTCTTCCGCAGTCGTGGCGATGGCAATGTTATAGGCAAGGTCGGCCTTGTCGTAGAAATAGCAGAATGTAGCAATCAGCGAAACCAGGCATCCGCCCGCATCATTGCTGCCCAAACCAAACAGCTTATCCCCCTCCAAAATGGCCTTGAACGGATCCAGCGTCCAGGATTTGTTTGGCTTAACCGTGTCGTGATGAGAATTTAAAAGTAATGTCGGTTTCCTTTTATCGAAATGGCGATTATAAGCCCACAGATTGTTCTTTTTTTGCTGAAAAGGAATGTTTTTCTCTTCAAAATAATTGGCAATCAGCTGCGCAGTATTTTCCTCCTCCCTGCTAAACGATGGCGTCTCGATCAGGCTTTTCAGCAGCGCAATCGCCTCATTTGTTAATGTTTGTATATTTTCCAATGCACTTACCATCTTACCTGTCCGTCACCTTTAACAATCCATTTTTCAGTTACGAGCTTTTCGAGTGCGAACGGTCCGCGCGCGTGCAGTTTTTGTGTGGATATGCCAATTTCCGCTCCTAATGCGAAAACAGCGCCGTCTGTGAAACGTGTTGACGCATTGGCATAAACCGCCGCAGCATCCACTTCTCTCAAAAACCGCTCGATTTTACCTTCGTCCTTTGAAATAATCGCCTCGGAATGTCTGGAAGAATGTGCCCGTATATGATCCAACGCTTCATCCAGTCCGTCAACGACTTTTACAGAGCATTTATAGTCTAAAAATTCTCTTCCGAAATCCTTCTCCTCCGCATGTTGCAGCATGGGGTAACCGTCTTTTTCCAAAATAGCATAAGACGTTTCATCAGCAAAAACCTCGACATTCCATTTAATGAAATCCGCCTTCAGTTTTGGCAAGAGCTCCGAAGCAATTTCCTTATCCAGCAATATCGTATCCAGCGAATTGCAGACAGATGGCCGCGAAACCTTGGCATTCACCACGATTGCGGCTGCTTTTTCCAGATCGCCTGTTTTTTCAACATATGTATGACAAACCCCCGCTCCTGTTTCAATCGTAGGAACGAGCGAATTTTCACGTACAAATTTGATAAGGCTTTCAGATCCCCTTGGAATGATAATGTCAACAAATTTGGTTGCAGTGAGCAATTCTGTGACAAACTTCCTGTCAGTAGGCAGCAACATGACTGCCTCGGAATTAATGTCAAATTCAGCCAATGTTTTGTGGATCAGTCCAACCAAGAATAAATTGGAAAAATGCGCCTCCTTACCTCCTTTTAGGACACAGGCATTGCCGGAACGCAGGCAGAGCGATGCAACATCCAATGTGACATTTGGCCTGGATTCATAAATCACACCAACGACACCCAGCGGAACCGCTATTTTACGCAAAGACAAACCTTGCTCAATGGTACGCTCCAAAATTACCTGACCACTCGGATCGGGCAGTGCGGCGACATCGCGGAGACTTTGTGCCAGGCCCTGAATTCTTTGTTCATTCAGCAACAACCGGTCTTTTTTCGGATCGGCGTCGTCCATCACATCAAGGTCTTTCTTATTCTCGGCGATAATGTTGGCAACATTGGCCAAAACCTTATCCGCAAGACTCAGCAAAAGGTCTGACCGCTGCTGACCCGACAAATTCCGGACAGCGGCTGATGCCTTTTGAGTTTGTTCTAATAGAGGTAAAATGGATTCCATTATAATAGTACGATATCGTTGGCATGCGCCACTTCAAAATTCACTGTTTTCATATTTGCGCGGATGGCAGCCGAAGTTTCTCTGGCGCGGGCCACTGCGATCATTTCCTCCAACGGAGAATAAATTTCAATAATTTCACCAGCCTCAAAATCGCCGGTTACTTCTACAACGCCCACTGCGAGCAAGCTTTTTCTTTTCAACAATGCTTTGGAAGCGCCTTCATCAATCTGCAAGCTTCCGGAAACCAACCCGCCGCTGCCTAACCACCTGTTTCGGGCTGAAAGTGTGCTTTTCCCCGGACTAATGAGCGTTCCGGCGTTCCCATTCAATGCTTCCAGCAATTCGTTTTCCTGCTTCATGCCGAAAATAACGACCTTAATAGCCATTCTAGCGGCCAGTTTGGCGAATGTTAGTTTCGAGGCCATTCCGCCCAAACCGAGAAAGGATTTATCCGTCCTTACGAATTTGAAAACCTCATTTACATTGGATACGTTCCTGAGAATATTCCCGTGCTCATCGAGTAAACCGCCTACCGACGTGCAGAACATTAAAGACTCTGCTCCAAAACCCACTGCTAATAATGTTGCCAGTTCATCATTATCCGAGAATTTTAGTTCACGGTCACTCACAACGTCGTTCTCGTTTACGATCGGAATAATGTTGTTTTCCCACAATTCCTCGAACGTTTCCTTTAATTGAAGGAACTTGGCCCGGTTTGCAAAATGCTGTCTTTCGCAAAGACTTTGGGCAATGTAGATCTTATTAGGAGCGAAATATGTCGCATATAAGCCCACCAAAAGTGGATTTCCAACCGATGCAGCTGCTTTCCGCTGCGTCATCGTGCCTTTGTAATCCTGAATATAAGCCTTCCCTGCACCAACAGCACCGGAGGAAACAATGATAATCCTGTATTGAGAATGGATCGTTGAAACCTGACGCGCTATTTCTGAAATGATCCTGACATCAGGTTCACCGGAAGGCAGGGTTATAGAAGCAGTCCCGAATTTTACTACGAGTATTGGTTTTGACACTTTGAAATATTGCTTGAACGGGACGCGAGCCATCCGGTGCTCCCAAGTCTGAAATCTGAGCCTAAAAGTAGAAAATTATTCAAAGAATGTCTTCCAGCACATTACCATTAAACCTCCTTTTCGATTTTAATGCTTGTTGCAGCTGGTCGAGATATTCGTCACGTGGGATTTCTATGGCGCCGTATCGCAGCACATTATCATTGATAAACTGTGTATCCAGCAAAACAAACCGGTTCATCCGGAGGATTTGTATCAAGTAATGGAAAGCAACTTTCGAAGCATTACTTTCATAGGAAAACATCGATTCCCCGAAGAAAACGCCATTGATCGAAACACCATAAAGCCCTCCTACCAGCTTATTTTCGCGATATGCTTCTACGCTATGTGCATATCCAAGTTCATGCAAGGCCGTATAGGAAGCTATAATTTCCTCTGAGATCCACGTTCCCTGCTCTGTTGCCCGTGGTGCCGAACAGCCACGCATTACACCTTCAAAATCCCGGTTAACCCTTATTTCAAAGTATTTTTTATTTAAAACAGGCCGCAGGGATCTGGAAGGCTTGTATGTGTCAATTGGAATAATGGCCCTCGGATTCGGCGAATACCAATAAATGGTCCCGTCTGCTTCGGCCATTGGGAAAATCCCATTTATATATCCGTTCAAAAGGTCGTCTGTGCTGATTGCTGACATGAAAGCCATTTTTTAAGATTTATACGCCTCGGTTTTGTCCAAAACGCAAGCGGGTAAGTAGTAAAAAGTTTATTCAAAAACGAACCATAAAAATATATCTTCTGTTTCTTTGGAGTGACAATTTTTTTTTCAAAATTTGCAGCCTCTTAGACGCATTAGCAAGTCAATGAACGACAACGGCATACATACTGTTCTTCATACTACGCCTTTTCGATTCAGGTCCCCCCGGACCGCATAATTATCTTTTACCTACGTGGTAAAACTTTATACCCACCAATTTTTTCAATTTTCAAAACGTCCCATCGTTTTCTCTGGGTGTAATAATTATTGTTTCGAACATTTTTTGTCAGCAAGCCATCAATGAAAAATACCGAAGTAGTGGGCAGCAAGTTTATAGTGCAGACTGCCAATGAAAATCATCTTCACTTTGCAGAAACAATCTGTGCAGAGATGGAAGAGAGCGCCAAAAAGCGTGGTACTGGTATCGCCAAACGTTCTCCTGTATATATCATGGAAAAAATGGTGGAAGGTAAAGCGATTATCGCAACCACCGACACCGGCGAATGGGTAGGTTTTTGTTACATTGAAACGTGGGAGCACGGCAAATTTGTGGCGAATTCGGGCTTAATCGTACATCCTGACTTCCGTAACAGCGGAATGGCAAAAGCAATCAAACAGAAAGCTTTTGAATTATCGCGCCAAAAATATCCTGATGCAAAGATTATAGGCATTACAACAAGTCTGCCTGTGATGAAAATCAATTCAGATCTGGGTTATGAGCCGGTAACGTTCAGCGAGTTGCCTGCTGATGACGCTTTCTGGAAAGGGTGTGCCAGCTGTGTCAATTACGATGTATTAACGCGGACCGGCAGAAAACACTGCTTATGCACAGGAATGATGTACAACCCAGAGGATAAGAAGAAAGAGGAAGTGGCGGTTACGGCTGGTGTGGAACCAGAAAAACATTCCTGGGACTTTCTGAAAGAATCCAGCTTGTACGAGCGCTGGATGCGGATTAAGCAACGTATTTTGTTGCGAAGGGAAGAACGCACCAGAAAGAAAAACGCCGGCACATTGCTCGTACATTAAAGTACAGCCTTTATTTACAGATTTATATATCTCTTAAATACCTCGCCCGGCAGCCATTTTTGGTCCGAAGCGAGGTATTTTTTTGTTACTTTTGTACTCCAATTTAAGCATTTAGTCAGAATCAGATTTAAATATAATGTCACAACCCAAAGTAGTATTAGCGTTCAGCGGTGGATTAGACACCTCTTTTTGTGTAAAATATTTAGCCGAAGACAAAGGTTATGAAGTCCATTCGGTTTTGGTTGATACAGGCGGTTTTTCTGCCGAAGAACTGAAAACGATTGAGGCCAATGCGTATGCTTTGGGTGTGAAACAACATGCTACAATAACGAAAACAAGCGATTATTATAATGATTGTATCAAATATCTGATTTTTGGAAACATTCTAAAAAATAATACCTATCCGCTTTCTGTTAGCGCTGAACGCGTTTTCCAGGCTGTGGCAGTTGCTGAATATGCAAAAGAAATTGGAGCAAATGCCATCGCGCATGGCAGCACGGGTGCTGGAAATGACCAGGTTCGTTTTGATATGGCTTTCCGCATTATTATTCCTGAGGCTGAGATTATTACACCCATCCGCGACTTGAAACTTTCGCGTGAAGCGGAAATTGAATATTTAACCAATAAAGGCGTTGGCCGTGAATGGGCTAAGGCAGCATATAGCATTAACAAAGGTCTTTGGGGAACTTCGGTTGGTGGAAAAGAGACATTAACCTCTGATCAATATCTTCCGGAATCTGCATGGCCTACACAAATTACCAAATCAGAACCGGAAAGCATTACGCTTGAATTTGAAAAAGGCGAATTGAAAGGCGTTGCTGGCGAAAGATTTGAGAATTCAGTGGAAGCAATTCAAAAGCTTGCTGCGATTGCCCAACCTTTCGGCATTGGCCGTGATATTCACGTTGGTGATACGATTATCGGTATCAAAGGTCGTGTTGGCTTCGAAGCCGCTGCCCCGCTAATTATTATCAAGGCGCATCATACTTTGGAAAAACATGTGTTGAGCGAGCAGCAACTTTACTGGAAAGAACAACTTTCAAACTGGTATGGCAGCTTGCTTCATAAAGGTCAGTTCGTAGAGCCTGTAATGCGTAACATCGAAACGTTCCTTTCTGATACACAAGCACATGTAACCGGAAAAGTGCACGTTCACCTTGCTCCTTACCGCTTCCATGTGGAAGGAATCGAATCACCATTTGACCTGATGTCGTCCAAATTCGGAAGCTATGGTGAAATGAACAACGCCTGGACCGGCGACGACGTAAGAGGATTTTCAAAAGTGGCTTCCAACCAGGTGATGATTTATCAGAAGGTGAGTGAGTCTAATGAAAGTCTATAAGTTTAGAGTTGTGAAGTTGATTTATGCAAAATTATCAAGAGTTGAAGGTTTGGCAAAAGGCTCACCAATTCGTGTTAGAAGTGTATCAGATTACAAATGCTTTTCCTAAAACTGAGACATTTGGATTGATTTCACAAATGCGTAGGGCTAGTATTTCCGTTGCCGCCAACCTTGCAGAAGGTTGTGGCAAGAAGGGAGCGCTTGATATCGCAAACTTTTTTCAAATATCTCTTGGATCGCTGCACGAAACGGAATATTACTTGCTTCTATCAAAAGATTTACAATACATTTCCAATGAAACGTTTGAATCACGAGACTTGGAGATAAAGGAAATTAAGGCAATGCTGATATCTCTTATAAAAACAGTCCGTAACATTAGCAATACGAAATGAACTCATTAACTAATAAACTCCTAAACACTTTAAATATAGGAATAATAGGCGCGGCGGGTTACACAGGAGGCGAGTTGATCAGAATATTGCTCAATCACCCGAATGCGGTCATTGCTTTCGCTCATAGCAAAAGTCAGGCTGGCAAACCGGTTTATGCGACGCATACGGATTTGCTTGGAGACACAGATCTTGCTTTTTCAGGAGAAGAGATTCAGACGCTTTTAGAACAAGAGAATCTAAATGCTATCTTTCTTTGCTCCGGTCATGGAGAATCGCAAAAGTTTCTGAATGAATACAATGTTCCCGAATCTGTTAAGATCATTGACCTGAGCACTGATTTTCGTGACGAGTCAAATGGCTTCGTTTACGGATTGCCAGAATTGCAACGTGAAAAGATTAAGACAGCAACTAAGATTGCAAATCCCGGTTGTTTTGCCACAAGCATTGAGCTCGCAATTTTGCCATTGGCACAGGCCGGACTGATTAAGGACGACATTCACGTGAGTGCAGTAACAGGCAGCACAGGCGCAGGCCAGGCTTTGAGCGCGACGACGCATTTTAGCTGGAGAAGTAATAATATCTCTATTTACAAAGCTTTCACGCACCAGCATTTGACAGAGATTAAAATGAGTCTGGGCAAATTGCAGGCTGGTTTTGACAACGCGATCAACTTTATCCCTTACCGCGGCGATTACACCCGTGGCATTATGGCTAATGTTTATACAGCTTTTGAAGGAACATTGGAAGAAGCTAAAAGCATTTACAAAAGCTTCTACGCTTCGCACCCGTTCACACACATGAGCGACGCACCGATTGATTTGAAACAGGTTGTAAACACCAACAAATGCTTCATCAACCTGGAAGTCCACGACGGTCAATTGCTGATAAGCAGCATTATTGATAATCTCACAAAAGGCGCCTCCGGCCAGGCCGTTCAAAATATGAATTTGCTTTTTGGCTTGCCTGAAGATGCAGGATTGAGATTAAAAGCGCCCGCGTTTTAAGTTGTTAACACCCATTAAAAGACATAAAATACAAGAAATGTCACACTTATTTGATGTTTACCCCATCTACGATATAGAGCCAGTTAAGGCTGAGGGAAGTTATTTGTGGGACCAGCATGGGACCAAATATCTGGATCTTTATGGCGGGCATGCGGTGATTTCTGTTGGGCATTGCCATCCTTATTATGTGGATATGCTCACGAAGCAGCTGAATGCGATCAGTTTTTATTCCAATTCGGTGAAGATCTCCTTGCAGGAGGAGCTGGCTGAAAAGCTGGGTGCGCTTTCTGGCTATCCTGATTATAAGCTGTTCTTATGCAACTCGGGCGCTGAGGCGAATGAGAATGCTTTGAAACTGGCTTCGTTTCACAACGGCCGCAAAAAGGTTATTTCCTTTACCAAATCGTTTCACGGTCGGACGGCCGGCGCGGTGGCGGCGACGGATAATGCTTCCATTGTCGCGCCTGTTAACTATAAGGATCACGTAACATTCTTGCCGTTTAATGATGTGCAGGCTGCTGAAAACGGCATTACGGATGAAGTTTGCGCGGTGATCGTTGAAGGGATTCAGGGTGTTGGCGGGATTAATGTGAGCTCTGATGAATTTTTGCAAACATTAAGACGTAAATGTGATGAAACCGGCGCTGTGCTGATTTTGGACAGCGTGCAATGCGGTTACGGACGGACCGGGAAATTCTTCTCGCACCAGTTTAGCGGCATTGATCCGGACATCATTTCCATGGCCAAAGGAATGGGTAACGGTTTCCCGATTGGTGGAATCCTGATTTCTCCGAAATTCAAAGCCACTTATGGAATGCTGGGGACAACTTTTGGCGGTAACCACTTGGCTTGTGCGGCGGGCGTCGCGGTCCTGGATATCATGAAGGATGAAAATCTGCTGGAAAATGCGGCGGAAATTGGCGACTATCTCCTAAAAGGAATCGAAGAAATTGGCGGGTATAAAGAGCTGAGAGGCCGCGGGTTGATGATCGGGATTGAGTATGATTTCCCGGTAAAGGATCTTCGGAACAAACTTTTATTCGATTATAAAATGTTCACTGGAGTGGCGGGCGCTAACACCATTCGGCTATTGCCTTCACTTGCTTTGGGCAAGGAAGAGGCAGATCAATTCCTGGAAGCATTGAAAAAAGAGACATCCGTCGCCATTTAATTTAACCTAACCGCCGCAGAAATTACCGAACTGAATGAAACACTTTCTTTCCATAAACGACGTAACCGATCTGAATCAGCTGATTTCAAATGGCATTGCAGCCAAGCGTAATCCGTTTTCTGACCTTGAGTTAGGCAAAAATAAAACCATCGGACTGCTATTTTTCAATTCTAGTTTGAGAACAAGGATCAGCACACAGAAAGCGGCGCAAAACCTTGGGCTTAATGTGATTACGATGAATGTAGGCCAGGATGGATGGGGTCTGGAAATGGAAGAAGGCGTCATTATGAACGGCGATAAAGCGGAGCACGTAAAAGAGGCGGCGGCGGTGATCGGCAGTTATTGTGATATCATTGGAATCCGGTCTTTCGCGGGCTTGCAGGATCGGGATAAGGATTATGCGGAAATTGTTTTTGAGCAGTTCAAAAAATACGCTGAGGTTCCGATTATTAACCTCGAATCCGCCACAAGGCACCCTTTGCAGTCTCTTGCTGATTGCATTACAATCGAAGAATTTAAGGTAAAACAACGTCCTAAGGTCGTTTTGACGTGGTTACCACATTTCAAAGCATTGCCACAGGCCGTTGCCAATTCATTCTGTGAATGGATGAATCCGATGGATGTGGAGCTTGTGATCACGCATCCGGAAGGTTACGATCTTGCTCCCGAATTTGTGGGAAAAGGGCAAGTTATTTATAATCAGGACAAAGCATTGGAAGGCGCAGATTTTGTTTATGGAAAAAACTGGTCGTCTTACCAGCATTATGGCCAGGTTTTAACGAGCGACCCTTCCTGGATGATTACGGAAGCAAAAATGTCCCTTACTGATAATGGTAAATTCATGCATTGCCTCCCATTGCGCCGCAATATGAAAGTGGCGGACGAGGTTTTGGATGGACCAAGATCATTGGTAATTGAACAAGCAGCCAATCGTGAATGGTCTGCACAAGCAGCATTGCGTGAAGTTTTGCTAAATATTTGAAATAATCGAAAGAATGAATACTGATACATTGGCTCAGCCAAACAACACTTCAACAAACTTTAATGCTGTCCGTAAAACCGGTGTCCTCATTGTCAATTTGGGAACGCCGGATAGCCCGTCAGTTCCGGATGTGCGAAAATATCTTCGTGAATTCCTGATGGACGAGCGTGTGATTGATATCCCCTATCTGAACCGCTGGATGCTGATTAACCTGATCATTGCACCATTCAGAGCACCAAAATCTGCTAAAATTTACAAGCAACTTTGGAGACCGGATGGATCACCTTTAAAGATTTACGGCTTTTCGGTGAAAGAAAAATTGCAGCGCGTGCTCGGCGACGATTATGTTGTGGAACTAGCCATGCGTTACCAAAGTCCGAGCATTGAGAATGGTTTGAAGGCATTGAGAAAGCAAACACTTTCAGAGATCATCATCGTTCCATTTTTTCCGCAATACGCCTCTGCTTCAACAGGTTCTGTATACAAAGAAGTAATGCGCGTGGTGCAGGATTGGGAAGTTTTGCCGGAGATTAAATTCGTCAACCGCTTTCTGGATCACCCCAAGTTCATTGAAGGCTTTGTGAATCTGGGTAAAAAATACATGGCGGAGCGCCATTATGATCATGTTGTGTTTAGTTACCACGGACTTCCTGAAAGGCAAATTACAAAAGGCGATGTAACCGGAAATTTTTGCCAATTTGGATCTTGCTGCGATCATTTGGATGCCCGGAATCAACATTGTTACCGCGCGCAATGTTTCGAAACAACGCGTTTGCTCGTCAAAGGATTAGGCCTTGCAGAAGGCACTTACACGACTTGCTTCCAATCCAGATTAGGCAAAAACCCATGGATCAAGCCTTATACAGACGAAGTGATTCCTGAATTGACCAAAAAAGGCGTGAAAAGCGTGCTGGCATTTTCACCTGCATTCGTTGCTGATTGTTTGGAAACGACGATAGAAGTTGGTGAGGAATATAAAGAGATCTTTGAAAAAGAAGGCGGAATTCACTGGCAGCTTGTTGAGAGTTTGAATGACAGCGACATTTGGATAGAAACTTTGGAAGACATCATAAAAAAAGCGGTTTAACAACCGCTTTTGCTTTTACAGGATCACACTTTCCTTTTTGTACAATTCCGCAAGCGTGTGCGCGGCATAATCTATCTCTTCCTCTGTATTATATTTTCCAAAAGAGAAACGAACGTTAGCTCTGTTCTCGTCAATTTTAAGTTCATTCAAGACGTGCGAACCAATTTCTGTTCCACTGGCGCAGGCGCTTCCTCCTGAGACTGCTATGCCAGCAATATCGAGGTTAAAAAGCAGCATATCGCTGATATCCGACGGCGGCAAGCTTACATTCAGGACGGTGTAAAGACTTTTGTCCAGATCCGCTGAATTTCCGTTGAATGTTATGCCTTCGATGCTGCTCGTCAGTTTGTCGATCATTCGCGATTTCAGACCTTCCATGTGCTTGCGGTGTGCGTCCATGTCACGATAGGCAATTTCCAATGCTTTGGCTAAGCCCACAATGCCATATATATTTTCGGTTCCCCCGCGCATGTTTCGCTCTTGCGCGCCTCCGTGCACGAAGGGAGCAATTTTTAGTCCGGGTCTGATATAAAGAAACCCAACGCCTTTTGGGCCATTGAATTTATGGGCTGCGCCGACGATGAAATTAGTTTTCAGCTCTTGCAGGTCATGCTTATAGTGACCCATTGTTTGCACCGTATCACTATGAAAAACGGCATTATATTTTTCGCAAATGTCTCCTACTGCTTCCAGATCCAGCAAATTGCCAATTTCGTTGTTGCCATGCATTAAGGAAACCAGCGATCGGGAATTGGATTGAAGCAATGTCTCCAGATGTTCCAGATCAACTTCACCCTTCCCGTTTAGATTCACAAAGCTTAGTTGAATCTGACCCGTTTTCTTTAAATGTTCAAGCGTATGCAAAACGGCATGATGCTCGATTCGGGATGTGATGGCGTGTTTTAGTCCAAGTGTTTCAATACTCGAACGAATGGCCGTATTATCTGCTTCTGTGCCGCCGGAT
The DNA here is from genome assembly GCF_022869785.1 of Dyadobacter chenwenxiniae. Taxonomy (NCBI): domain Bacteria; kingdom Pseudomonadati; phylum Bacteroidota; class Cytophagia; order Cytophagales; family Spirosomataceae; genus Dyadobacter; species Dyadobacter chenwenxiniae. The sequence goes on from NZ_CP094997.1 coordinate 4,715,423, forward strand.
GTGAAGAATATTTCAGCAGGCGCCGCATTTAAAATACCGGCAATGGTCTTTCTGGCTCGCTCAATAGACGACCGCACGGCACGACCGTAAGCGTGAATGGAGGATGGATTGCCAAATTGCTCGGTCATGAGCGGCAGCATCACTTCTAAAACTTCCGGATCAAGACGCGTCGTGGCCGCATTGTCCAAATAAACTTTCATTTGATTATTTTTTTGGCTCTGAAATGATCTCCTTAATGTCGGAAATGATCTTGTTGGCCAGATTGATTGCGGTCGTTTGCGTTTCTGATTCCGAATAAATCCGAATGATCGGCTCAGTGTTTGACTTGCGCAAGTGTACCCATTCTCTGTCAAATTCAATCCTAACGCCATCAATCGTGTTCAAAGGCTGTTTAGAATATCTGGTTTGAATGCGACTGAGAATGTTATCGACATTTATATCGGGCGTGAGCTCAATCTTGTTTTTTGAAATATAATAACCTGGATATGACCGGCGCAAAACGGAAGCCGTTTTGCCAAATTTGGCCAAATGTGTCAGAAACAATGCGATTCCAACCAATGCATCGCGTCCGTAGTGACTCTCCGGATAAATGACACCGCCATTTCCCTCACCACCGATGATCGCCTGATTTGCCTTCATCATATTGACAACATTCACCTCGCCTACCGCGGAAGCAAAATACTTTCCGCCAGCCTTGATCGTCACATCGCGCAATGCAGCGGTAGAAGATAAGTTGGAAACGGTGTTACCAGGTGTGTTTTTAAGCACATAGTCCGCAACGGCAACCAACGTATATTCCTCACCAAACGGCGTTCCGTCTTCACACATCAACGCAAGCCGGTCCACATCAGGATCAACTACAATGCCGAGATTGAAAGAGCCATCCTTCAATTCTTTGCTGATCTCACGCAAATGTTCAGGAAGCGGCTCGGGGTTATGGGCAAAGTTTCCGGTGGGCTCGCAATTTAACTTTTTGATATTTTTAACTGAAACGCCTAATGCTTCCAGGAGCATCGGGACAACGATTCCGCCTGTAGAATTGACCGCATCAACAACGATCCTGAAATTAGCATTGGTTATAGCCTCCACATCTACCAATGGTAATGCAAGGACCTGATCTATATGCTTTTGTAAATATGAATCATCCGCACTGTAGCTTCCCAATTTTTTAACATCAACAAAAGCGAAATCTTCCTCGTCTGCAATTCTTAAAACTTCTGCACCTTCTTCTTCCGAGATAAATTCTCCGTCCTGGTTCAGCAGTTTCAGCGCGTTCCATTGAATCGGGTTATGGCTTGCTGTTAAGATAATCCCTCCTGCTGCTCCTTCGGCCGTGACCGCTATCTCAACTGTAGGCGTAGTGGAAAGTCCGAGATCCGTTACATGAAGTCCGACTCCCTGCAATGTCCCGGCAACAAGGCGGCTCACCATTTCACCGGATAAGCGTGCGTCCCTGCCTATAACAACCTTTAAATTTTGTGGATTTGTACGTCTCAGCCATGTTCCGTATGCCGCTGCAAACTTGGCAACATCAATGGGAGTCAGCCCCTCACCCGATTTTCCACCCACGATACCTCTGATTCCTGAGATAGATTTAATTAACGTCACGATCTAGAATTCCTCTTTTTGTTTGGTTGCAAAAATACTAAATTTCCCTCTCTACTATCCGATTTTTCTTGAAACAAAAACAACATTTGACTTATCGTCGCAACTAATCTTGCAGTAACTGAATGTCTACATGGGTAGTTAGCCGGGAGGTTGTATATCCTAGAAACGAACCCATCACGGGTGCCAGTTGATCATAATCCGCAGAAGTCCCCATACTAATATGGTTGTTAATCACCGCCTTACCTTCGGTCGGATCAAATCCGCGCCATCCGGCACCGGGCAAAAAAACTTCGGCCCATGCGTGGAGTTCATGTGCCTGCTGGGGATTTCCGTATAAATATCCGCTTACGAATCTGGCCGCAATTCCAAGGCTTCGGCAAGCGCCGATGAATAACCGCGCAAATTCCCGGCAAGAGCCGCTCCTGTCACGCAATGTGTCATCCGGCGGATATGCCTTCCCATATTCACGGTCCTGATATACAAAGTTTTGGCTGATATGCTGACTCATTTCAACGAGGAACGGAATGGTGGCATAGTTGACATGCGCTGCCAGTTTGCGCGCAAATTGCTCAACCTGTTGCGTCGCGTCGGTTTTGTCCAGATAAGGGATCAGGTATTTGTAAATCCTGTTATCGTATAGAAACGGGATCTTACTGGTTTCGAAAGGATAAAACACAAAGTCGAAAACATTCACCGGCTCAGAGCTTACCGTAATGGATGCGTCTACGAAAAGCTTGTTGTACGGTTGATTATAGAAGTAGATCAAATGCTGGACATTGCCTTCCACATCTATATTTTTTACAATTTTAGAGGGCTGCGGATCAATAAACAGATTGTATTCCAGCAATCGCTGGTGTGGATAAGATCTCGGGTATAAATACAATGTGTGCATTTCCAGAACTACCGGAAAATTATATTGATATTCCAGAGAGTGCCGGACTTTTAGATTCATGAAGTTTCCTGCGTTTTATTAAAAACCGGACCCATCCAATCCAATGGCAGTTTTTGAACTGATTTACTATATGGCCACCAAGTTATCCAAATTTTAATCAGTTCATCCATTGTGTCTTGAAATGGCTTGCCGACTGTGACTGGATCTGTCCCTGTGACTGGCTTTGCGATTGACTGTGCGACTGACCCTTTTCCAAGCCAAAATACATGTCAAAAATCGCGTTGTCGACTTCGTTATTTTTAGTCTGAAATTTATCCAGATATTCGTGAAGACCCATTTTGAAAACATCTTCAACGTCTGTAAACTCTAATTCTGTACGGATTTTGCTTAACGCACGCTCGGCAGGATTGGTGTGTCCCCGTTCCGGAATGGACCCCGCAATTGCATATAATGACAGCTCCGCCTGCCTTACGCAGTAAGCGATGGACCTCGGAAATAATTTGTCCAAAATAAGAAAAGCGACGATGTTCATGGGCGTTAGCGCACGGTGTGTCTGCCTATACATATTATAGGCACTCACAGATTTCAAAACCGCCGTCCAAAGCATCAAATCAAGCGTTGAGCCTGAGGTTCCCGAGTCTTGTAACAATGTAAAATACTTCACATCCAGAAAGCGTGAACATTTATCTGCACGCTCAATATGCCGGCCGAGGCGACCAAAATGCCAGGCTTCATTCCGAGTTATAGACGAATCCACGACGCCATGAAAAAGCTGGCAACTTTTGCGGATATCCGTAAAATAGGATTGCATATGATCCATATTTCTGAAATTATCCGGATTCGTGCTGCGAATGGAAAGGTAGAAAGTGTTGATACTCTCCCACATCTCCTTCGATATGGTTTCCCGGATCGTCCGCGCATTTTCACGTGCCTCGTAAAGACAGCTTATAATAGAGTTGGGATTTCTTTTATCAAAAGTCAGGAAATGTATAACGTCCTCTTTTGTAGGCTTCTCGTAATATTTATAAAACAAATAATGATCCGCGGTTGCGATCAGAAGCGGTTCCCATTGCTCGTCCACGTCCGGCGGCAGATCCAATGCCAGATTAAAATTAACTCCCACAAAACGGGCGTAGTTCTCTACCCGCTCTATGTAACGATTCATCCAGTAAATTGAATTGGCAACTCGGCTAAGCATAAAATGAAAGTGTTGTCTCTAAAATTGTTTAATCAGAATATTTACTAGGCAATATCACCAAAATACCTAATAAAATTTTGCAAATACAAGAACCTACGAAAAGTAATATAACTTCTCAAAAGAATAGTATTGTTAAGAAACAGCCGCTTATTCCGCTGAAACCTCCCAAAACCGTTAATTTTTGTAAATTAACATTTCTTAAACAAAACCATTATTCCTGTGTCAAAAAAAGAGCAATTTATTGCAGCTATACAAAAATCTTATCATACCGATAAACCTGTCATCCATTTGGGTTCCGCCATTCTGGATGGTGAAATCATTGGAGAAGCCCGCGTAAATCTGCCTCTGCGTATGATGAACAGGCATGGACTCGTGGCAGGAGCAACAGGATCAGGAAAAACACGGACTTTACAGGTGCTTGCAGAACAACTTTCTGCCGCAGGCGTGCCGGTTTTCATGTCGGATATAAAAGGCGATTTATCAGGTATTGCGCAGCCAGGCCAAACTAATGCTGCATTGCAGGAGAGGTCTGCGGCGTTGGGAACGGTGTTCGAGCCGAAGGGTTATCCTGTTGAACTATATTCATTAAGCGGCAATAAGGGCGCTCAGATGCGGGCCACTATCCTGGAATTCGGCCCCATATTGCTTTCTAAAATATTTGAATTAAATGATACGCAATCGGGTGTTCTGGCTATACTTTTCAAATATGCCGACGACAAGGATCTGCCCATGGTGGATCTGAACGATTTAAAAAAAGTGCTGAACTATCTTTCCGAGGGACCTGGCGCAGCTGAGATAAAAGGTGATTACGGCAGCATTTCCACCTCCACGGCAGGGACGATCCTGCGTAAAATAGTGGCGCTGGAACAACAGGGCGTCGGGACGATATTTGGCGAAAAATCGTTTGATATTACGGATCTCATCAACCGTGTCGACGGTCAGGGCGTAATCAGCTTACTCAACATTTCCGATGTGCAGGACAAGCCGGCATTGTTCTCCACATTCATGCTTAGCTTGCTTGCCGAACTTTATACAAAATTACCCGAAGCAGGCGATCTGGATAAGCCAAAGCTGGTTTTCTTCCTGGACGAAGCACATTTGCTATTTAAAGATGCCCCAAAAGCATTTCTGGACCAGATTGAGCAGGTTGTGCGGCTTATCCGTTCAAAGGGCGTGGGGATTTTCTTTTGTACACAAATGGCGCAGGACGTTCCGGTGTCGGTTTTGTCCCAATTGGGAAACCGCGTCCAGCACGTTTTGCGGGCATTCACGCCACAAGATGCTGATGCATTGAAACAAACCGTGAAGACCTACCCAAGATCCGATTTTTATGCAATTGATCGGATCCTGACCACATTAGGAATCGGGCAGGCACTGATAACCGTTTTGAATGAAAAAGGAATTCCGACCGAAGTGGCTGCAACACATTTGCTCCCGCCCAATTCCATAATGGGACCAATGGTGCAGGCAGATTATGAAAATCACGTCAGACAATCAGACGTTTATCTGAAATACAAAGACCCAATTGACCCTGAAAGCGCTTATGAAATGCTTACCAAGCGCATGGAAGCGCAAGCACAGGTTGAAGCAAAAGCGCAGGAAGAAGTTGCGGAAGTAAAAAACGAAAAGGAAGAAAAAGGAATGTTTTCAGAAGCGCTCAACTCGCCATTAGCCAAACAAATCGGCAGGGAAGTCGTTAGGGGCGTTTTTGGAATGTTATTTGGCAAAAAAACGACGAGTACCCGCAAGAAAACCGGCGGATTGTTTGGTTTCTAGTCCGTTAGTTTTACACTTATTTTCTGTCCCGGATCTTTGAGTACGAATTCGCAGTCTTCAAATTTCGGGGCAGAAAATTTTGGCCGAAAGTTCTTGCTGAAACCGTATGGTTCTTTGGGAATGCCCACGAAATTTTTGTCCAGCATACCATTGCTGTTCAGGTCGTGGTAAACCGCTAATGCGTAACGGCCCGGGCTCAGCTCAAATGCGACATTTTGGGGTGCAGCTGCTTTCACTTCAACGATTTTGTATGTGTTCGGCTTTTCCTTCCCCGCAAATTTCTCCTCCGGCTTGTAAATAGCGATCCAGAGTTTGCCCTGGCCTTTTTGTATATTGGTAAACTCAATATTCAATATCATTGCCGGTTCCGCAAACCAGCCTAACAAGCAACTCACAATCCATACAAGCATAGTTATCTCCTATTTTTCTGTTTCCCAACCAATTACGCAACGCTGTTTCGACAGTTTATGCAAGTTATCCTGCACATCCATCCGCGTTTTCGCGTTATCAAATGCATCCTTATAATTCTCCTTCAATTCGCGGCGTTTGATTGCTTCCAGGAACCTGCGCGCATCGTCCTCATTTTCAAGCAATAATTCAGGCACAACAGTTGGTTTATCATCATCTCCTTTTGCAACCATGGTCACGTAGGAAGTATTTGTATGCCGCTGAGAACCGGTTTTGACATTCTCTGCAATCACCCTGATGCCAATTACCAGCGAAGTCCTGCCTACATAATTCACGGATGCGTGCAGCGAAACCAGGTCGCCCACCTCTACGGGCTCTAAAAAATCCACGCCATCAACCGAAACCGTCACGCAATAGGTGCCAGCGTGTCGCGCGGCACACGCATAAGCCACCTTATCAATTAACGACAATAAGATGCCGCCATGTATTTTTCCGCCAAAATTAGCGTAAGACGGAATCATGAGTTCCGTTAAGGTGGTTTGTGAAAATCGAACTGAACGTGGTTCCAAATGCTTAATGTTTGGTTATTTCTTCAAATAAATGGTTTTTCCGGACTTTGCAGACTCTTTTGCTGTTTCTAATATTTCAACAACCGTCACATTCACCGGCAATCCATACAAGTCATTTTTTTCAAGCTTCAACCTGCCCTGGATCACATCGGCCAAAACGGAGAACGGATCTGTAAATGGCGCAGGACGCGGATCGAGTTTGATTGTTTCCTCGGGCATTTTTTCTGAAAGGCGCTGGCGCACCGTGGTCGCATTCACAGCAACCGCGTAACCCTTATTTCCAAACACTTCCATATCTTTTCGGGCAAAAGACCAGTTCCACGAGCCCTGAATGATGCATTGCGCTTTCGGATATTGCAAAATAATGGATGCTTCATCGTCGACTTCCTTATAAATCTCAGGCTTATTCTGATGCGTAACCGCCGTCACCGAAAGCGGACGTTCGCCATTCAAAAGCCAGGTCATGAGGTTTGCGCCATAGCAGCCGAAATCGATCAAAGCGCCGGCTCCATTTTTTACAGGGTCAGCGAGAATAGCCAGAAACTCTTTGCTCACGCCAATTTCTTTTGGTCCCTGATGGCCGTCATTAACCATTACTTTCCTGATTTCTCCCAATTTCCCCTGCACCAACAGGTCACGAACGTGCTGGTTGCTTGCGTACCAGGAGGTTTCATAATTAGTGAGCACCTGAATGCCATTCTGATCCGCCAGTTTCTGGATTTCCTTTGCGTCGGCGAAAGTTGTTGCCAACGGTTTTTCCACCATGACGTGGATTTTTCTGGGCGCACAGGCGCGTACAATTGCAATATGTTCATTTATTGCCCCAAAAGCCGAAACCGCTTCCGGTTTAGCTTCTTCCAGCATTTTGTTTAAATCCGTGTAAAAGAGCTTTCTGTCGAGCTTGTATTTGTTTATGAACAGATTAACCAGGTCCGGATTGGTTTCATAAATACCCACGAGCTCGATATCTTTTTTATCCGAACGATTGAAAATCCAGCCGACGTGACCGTGGCTTAGTCCGGCAACGGCCACTTTTACAGGCGTTTGTGCCATAGATTGCATACTTAGAAATACGAGTAAACCTAACAGCAGTGTTTTCATGTTCGAAGTTCAGGATAATTTATCAATAATATCTTTGATCACCTCTTGCAGATAAGCACCGTTATAAGGTCCATACCAGCTCATGGTTTTGGTTTCGTAAAGGTCTTTATCGTAATATTTATCATGGGTAATGTACCCAATATAACCACCATTAAAGCTCGTTACCAGCAAGTTAAGGCCTTTTGTCTTGGCATATGCGTCCAATCCCGCCACCAGCTCACCCGAAAAGTCACAAGGCATCCCCACCATTAGTATGTTACCGACACGCAATGCCTTTACAAAGATGGGATAGTCACCGAAAGCCTTTTTGAATGCCCAGGAACGCAGGTTAATGTTCATCGTCAGCCTTGGCGATGGATCACGCATGGGCAGTGGCAATGTGAATGCCTGCAATAGGGCGCCTTTTGATTTTACCTTCCATGCTGAGTCAGATAATAATGCCTTCTGAACACCATAAGCCTGATTTTTAACCTCGTCAAAATCATCCGACCCTTTTTCAATCGGCCCCATGCTGCCGACAGCGCCGGCCATGTACATGGCGAAATTGTACCTTCCTTTTTCAAGTGAATCCACCAGCATGCCCGGATAATCTCTGGACAAAACGATGTTTTTAGAATTCAAAATCGTTGAATGCGCAGCATAGGAGCTCAATATTGCTTTTTTACCACTCTTTGTCACGAATGCGGCGGAACGGATTTCCGGGTCAACCTCTCCCTCCTCTCCTACCAAACGGTTCCGAATGTCAACGGTGTCAATGGCTTCCATGTAAGTCAGTTCCACAGGCTCCAGCTTCGCCTTTGCCTGCACAATCGCCTGGAAAATAGCGTCCGCAAGGCGCTCAACCGTTTCAGGATTGTATTTCCCGGAAAAGAAAAGAGACGAAATGCCCGTTCCCCAGCCACCTACACTATTATGACTATGTGTCGCGCCAAAAAACACTTGATCAAACGGAATTTCCTTTTCAGTGAGCCGTGATTGCAGGAGTTTGATTACCGTAGGCGGCATTATAAGTAGATCCGCAGCGATGATGGCGGCTTGTGTCTCACCATTATCAATCACCATTGCCCGCACATAAACCGAATCGTGAACAGCGGTGTATAAAGCGCCTTTCCGTTTTCCATAACCTGCTGTTGGCGTGGGTGATGGCGGTGTAATGTTCACTTTGGCCCAGCCTGCCTGTAAATGCCCTGTGGCGCCGGCTGTATCCTTTTTGAGACTGCTTATTTGTTTTTTCCATTGCCCGTAATAAGGCATTTCTTTATAAGGTGTGTTGTCCGGGGTTGTGATCATCGTGGAAATAGCCAGTATCAAAAGCAGCAGGATCACCCCGATGACGCGCAGGAAAAATCGTAGGAATCTCATTTAAACAAATGTGGGAGGTTAGGTTGCCAGTATGCAAAAGGAATAAACGTACGATTTATCCTCATTATGAAAAAGCCCGACATTCCTTTAAGGCTTATGTCGGGCTCCGGCCCGGACAGACCGGGCAAATATTGCGTTTTATGATTGCTTAACCAACTGAATATTAGCGATCAGCTTTACGTCCTCGCCAATCACCAAACCACCTGAATCTGTCAATTGCATGTAATTAAGGCCAAATTCCTGTCGGCTGATCCTGCCTTCCACCTCGAAGCCGATCTTGATATTACCGTTCTCGTCCCGCTCCGATCCTCCGTATTCGGCATCAAGTTCGATGGGTTTGGTGATGCCTTTCAATGTCAGCAAACCTGAAAGCTTGTAATTATCACCCTTCACCTTATGAAAATAATTCGACTGAAAAGTAATGTGCGGGAATTGCTCAGCGTCGAAAAAATCGGCGGACCTTAAATGGGCGTCACGCATATCGACCTTAGTATCAATACTCTTAACGTCCAGGGAGAAGTGAATTTCAGCATTTTCAAAATTGTTCAGATCCGACGTGGCGCCTCCTTCAAAATTATTAAAGGAGCCTGTAATAGTGGAAATCACTAAATGCTTGATCTTGAACTGAACTTCTGAATGAACGGGGTCTACAATCCATTTTGTAACTGACATAGGCGAAAAATTTAAATTCTACAAAGCTGGCCATTGGCCTATTATTAACTTAAAATTAATATTCCTGACATACAAACGTCCATTAAAATGTTTTAATTCAGACCGTAATGGATGTTTATCCCAAATAATGGCACGTAATTTTTAACTAACTCGTTGTCATAACATTTACCAAATATATTAAATCGACTCATAGATGAAAATGAAGGGAAGAAGCATATTCACGTATGACGTGTATGCGCCCACCACAGTAACCACCATGTTACGCCCCCGCAGACAAGAAGGCCAGTCCATCATTCAGGAAGGTTTCAACATAGAACCACCGGTTCCATTTTCAGAATATACCGACATATATGGCAATCCGTGCCAGCGGACAATTTTACCTGTTGGCAAGGTGACCATTTCCACAGAAGTCCAGGCGCAGGTAAGTGTAACAAAGCCCATCCCAACCCCGACACCAACATTCATACTGGTGGGCGATCTGCCCGACGAAGTAATGCATTACATTCTGCCAAGCCGTTATTGTGAGTCAGATTTGCATGAAATTAACATGCTTGTAATGAACATTGCAGGCAATCTTACACCCGGATATGAGCAAGTTGAAGCAATCCGTACTTGGATCCATCAAAATGTAAAATATCAATACGGCGTAACCGATTCCAGCACGACAGCGCTTGATGTTGCACGTAACCGCATTGGTGTATGCCGCGACTTTACGCACCTGGCCATTGCATTATGCCGAAACTTATGCATTCCGGCGCGGATGACGGTCGGGTATCTGGACAGACTTAAAGTAATGGACCTGCATGCATGGTTCGACGTTTATATCGGTGGAGAATGGTATACATTCGATGCCGTACAGGAAAAAACAGGTGGATATAGAATTGAGATCGCTCACGGCCGCGATGCGGCAGACGTTGCGATGGTAACGCAGTATGGTAACGCCACGCTGCAATCACTGCATGTGGAGACGCAGCTGTTGGAGCAGGAGCCGACTAATTGATAGTCGTACAAGCAACTTGTCAGCCTGAGCGGAGTCGAAGGCACGCCACTCCTTGGTAACGTGCCTTCGACTCCGCTCAGGCTGACAAGGGTCTTAGCCGCTCAGGCTGACAAATGCTGTTCTGTGCAACAATTTCAAATTACCCCAAGCTGCTTCCCGACCTTCGTGAATGCCTCCACGGCTTTCTCCAAATGTTCCTGCTCGTGGCCAGCGGAGATTTGTACGCGGATGCGTGCTTTGCCTTGGGGCACGACGGGATAAAAGAACCCGATCACGTAAATGCCTTCTTCTAACAATTTCGAGGCAAATTCCTGCGCAAGTTTCGCATCGTAAAGCATGATGGGCACAATAGGATGCTCTCCCGGCAAGATATCAAATCCAGCCTCTGTCATGGCTTTGCGGAAGTAAGCCGTGTTTTTTTCGAGCTTATCGCGCAATGCGGTGGATGATGAGAGCAAATCCAGCACTTTGATGGAAGCACCGACAATGGACGGGGCAAGGGTGTTGGAGAAAAGATAAGGCCTTGAACGCTGGCGAAGGATTTCAACGATTTCCTTTTTTGCAGCGGTAAAGCCCCCAGAAGCGCCTCCTAATGCCTTTCCATAAGTGCCTGTAATAATGTCAATACGGCCCATTACATTCCGGAACTCATGTGATCCGCGGCCGGTTTTGCCCATGAAACCAGATGCGTGACATTCATCGATCATGACCATTGCGTTGTTAGCCTCGGCCAGGTCGCAAATCTTGTCGAGTTGCGCAATGGTGCCGTCCATGGAGAAAACGCCGTCGGTGACGATCAGGATACGGCGGCTTCCGGCTGCATCTTTCAGTTGCTGTTCCAGATCCGCCATATCATTGTGCTTGTATCGAAAACGTTTCGCCTTGCACAACCTGATGCCGTCTATCAATGAAGCGTGATTTAGTTCGTCGGAGATGATGGCGTCTTTTTCATTTAATAATGGTTCAAAAACGCCTCCATTTGCGTCAAATGCTGCTGCATAAAGAATGCAGTCTTCCATCCCTAAAAAAGCGGCAGTTTTGGCTTCCAGTTCCTTATGAATGTCCTGCGTTCCGCATATAAAGCGAACTGATGACATGCCGAACCCATGTGTATTAATGGCTTCAATCCCTGCCTTAATCACCTCGGGATGGGATGAAAGTCCCAAATAATTATTAGCGCAGAAGTTCAGCACGTCTTTTCCGTCGGTCGCGATCTGAGCCGCCTGCGGAGTGGTGATAACCCTTTCTTTTTTATATAAACCAGCCGCCTTAATGGCCTCCAGTTCCTCGTGCAGTTCTTGCTGAATGGTTGTGTTCATGAATTGGATTTTTAATGTTGCTAGTGACTGCTTTTTAGCTTTTTACCGATTGGTATTTCTTCTTCAATTCAGAGATCATTTCCTCTGTCATTTTATCCAGATTGTAGGCCGGACGCCAGCCCCAATCTTTTCTGGCTTGCGCATCATCAATATGCGCAGGCCAGGATTCAGCAATTTTCTGGCGAAAATCGGGCTTATAGGCGATCTTAAAATCCGGGATTATTTTCTGAATGCTTAACGCCACTTCTTCGGGAGAAAAACTGATTCCGGCCAGATTGTAACTCGTTCGCACCGAAATTTTATCCTTTGGTGCTTCCATTAATCGCACCGTCGCATCCATAGCGTCGCTGATGTAGATCATTGGAAGCGTCGTGTCGGCTTTTAGGAAACATTCAAATGCTTCACCTTGCACACCTTTATGGTAAATATCGACGGCGTAATCCGTTGTACCGCCGCCTGGCATAGATTGGTAACCAATGATGCCGGGATATCTCAGCGAACGAATGTCCATTCCATATCGCTGAAAATAATAATTGGACCAGTTTTCACCAGCTGCTTTGCTAATCCCATAAACCGTCGCAGGATCGAGATAGGACCATTGCTCTGCCATTGTATCCACATGATCACCGAATACGGCGATGGAACTCGGATAAAAGATCTTCGCAACATTGTTTTCCCGCGCTGCTTCCAGCACATTAAAATACGTTTGCATGTTGATATGCCACGTTTTTAACGGTTCCTGCTCGCCTTTCGCAGACAGGATCGCGGCCAGGTGATAAATTTGCGTAACCCTATATTTTTTTACCAATGCTGCCAAAGCACTGCCATCGGTTGCATCCAGTTTTTCAAAAATCCCTGTCTCTAATTCGGGCAAACGAATGTCCGACGCGACCACTTTTTCAGCTCCATAAATCTCTCTCAAATATTCGACCAGAACCGAACCGATTTGTCCGTTCGCACCGATCACCAATATGCATTCCGATTTCATTACAAGCCTGTTTTAATAAAGCATTAATCACTTGCAATTTCCCTCAATCTGATAATTATTTCAACCTTTCAACTCATTCACAGGAAATGTTCCTGCACTATTGAATATTTAAAGAATATATTACTTTTAAACATCGGTTGGGTTATTGCTTACAGTAAATATTATTGCACCATGGAACAGTTGGACAAAATTGATACCAAGATCCTGCGCATATTGCAGAAAGACGCAAAGAAGACGACAAAAGAAATTGCCACCATGCTAAACCTGACCGTATCGCCGATTTATGAGCGCATACGCAGGCTGGAGAGTTTAGGTTATATCAAACAATATGTGGCAATCCTGGATAAAAAACTCATCAACCGCCAGGTTACGACCATTTGCCAGGTCTCCATGCGTTATCATAACGAGGCGTTTATCGAAAAATTCGAGCAGGAAATTCAGAATTTGCAGGAAGTCCAGGAATGTTACCACATGGCCGGACAAGTTGATTTTTTACTTAAAATCAATGTTGCCAGCCTCGACGATTACCATGACTTTGTAAAATACAAGCTGTCCAAGATCGACAACATTGGGGTCTTAAACAGTACTTTTGTGCTCAAAGAGATCAAGCACACGTCGGAATTTTATATTTGATCAAAGGCTGCTTTTACCCACAGTAAAGGAAAGTATTTTACTTCCCGAAACGCCAGAAGGCGTAATTCCCTCAATTACGACCTGGTAGCGTCCGGTTTGATCGGATGTGTAAAAGCCCAGGTTCGCTTTTCCCGAAGCGTCGGTGGTCATGTTGGGTGCCCAATGCAGCAGATTCCTAAAATCCGGGATACGGCTTTCAGCATTGCCTTTATCGTATCGCGGCGAGTAAAATTCCCGTTGAACCTGCAAACCTTCATACGGCATTACCATTACTTTGGGGTCCAGCTCATAACCTGCCAGATCGTTGCGATAGGTTGAAAAGCTTACAATCCCGGTAAAAGTCATCGGGCCCAGGAAATATCGGGAGCTCAGGACCTCTATTTTTTTGACTTTTAAAGGATCTAATTCCATAATCTTGTCCGTATTAAAAACCGGTATCCCATCCAGCAGCATCAGCGGATCGGTGGTGTAGAAAGTGTTTGGAAGCAGCTTATCAACCAACCGGAAATGAAATTCTTTCTGCCTTTTTCTGACAAGCACGCCGCGAACATATTCTCTCAAAACCTCTTCCATGGTTGGGAAACGGGTGAAATCATCCAGGAAATATTTCTCATCCGGCACCCCGAAAAATGCGACAGAATCAGCTAATGTTGCCTTCCGCTCGGCCATGACCGGCGGTAAGAAAACATTCGCCGTCTGCATGTTAATGGTCCGGTTCAGCAACTGATTTTCCCAGGCTTTGCTGAAAACGAATGGAGCAATGGGCCGTGTAGCAAACTGTTTTACAAATGGACTGGCAATTTCAATGCGGTAAGTGGAATCAACATTAAGATTGGTCTGCAATGTAATCTCTTTCGGCCCCGTGAACTTCCTGGCCTCGTACATCACATTTCCTGCCTGGTCACTTTGGGCAACATACAGGCGCGCAGGGACATCGAGGGCGGCCAGATAAGTGTCAATGCCTTTTGCCGGGGAGCCGTCGGCCTTGTTAACAACCTTTCCGTTGATAAAATGGCCATCAAACTCGGGGAGGAATTCAAAGGGAGTAGCCTGACTAACAAACACATTTTCCCACTTAAACCTGCGCCAGCCGTGCGTGAGCATGAGGTTGTCCAGTTGCCGGTCCGTATCCACATTCACGCTGGAAAAATAATATTCAGGAGATTCCACGCTGCCTTTCAAATCCGATGAGAGCCATAAATGACTGCGGATGTCTGTTTGAGGTTGTGTGACGATGGAGTCCGTAAGGTAAATCGCAACCGACAGATTAGCCATTTCTGATGCGGATGAGACAGCGGCAGAAATATCCATATTTACTTTTTCGCGTGTCACAAATGCATTCTTAACCGTTGCTTCGATCGCAAGCTCCTTCGTCGGCCTTTTGAAGTAAAGCCTTTCGCAAAGTGGTTTCAGCTTCTCATTGAAAATCGTAATGTGTGATATTCCTTCGCCCAACTGCGATTTATCCAATGTGAAAACTGCCTTATTGTTTTTTAAATATTTCCTGTCTACGAATGTATTAAGCTGACGGGTGTGGCTCATCAGATAAATGGGAACGGGCTCGTCGCTGACAATGGCCGTGGTCACTGTAATTTTCAGAAGGTTACTTGTTGAGTCTTTCAGCTGCATCACGTAACCCAGTTCTTCTGTTTTGGGCAATGGGAATGTGTATGACTGCCCTTTGCTATCCTTGATTATAGCGTTGTAAGTGACGCCAGGTTCAGGTTTCAATGTAAAAAAATCCGATTCCATTCTTTTCAGGCTGAAATTTCCCAACGCTTTCATTTTGGCCGTTCACAATTTCACCTGTAAAATTTACACCAACGCCTTCCTTCCCAATGGCGCGGAATGCGACTTTGCTCTCAATTCCTTTCACAAGATAACCGCCCTCCGGGAAAAACTGAACGTCATATTTATCAGCTTCTTTGGCCAGCCGATCCGGATCGAAGCGGACAAATGGATTGACAATCGATATGGACGATTCGAAGAAATATTCCGGACCGTAATTCTTCATCCAGTTGGTATAGCACCGCACTTTATACTTACCGCTGGCAATGGTGGCCGGGATCAGCACGGAGCCATCCCCTTTGCCTTCGGCCAATGAAAATTTAGTCTGGATCAACGCATTGTTTTCATTATCAATCACTTCCAGGTAGGCAACTTTACTCACATCCACAAATTTGTGAGTCGCTGCATTCAGGTTGTATGCTTTAAACCAGATTGTCTCTCCGATCAGATACAGCGGCCGGTCGAGATGAACGTACATCTTTTCCTGCAATGCTCTTTCGGTATAAAGCCCAAATCGCTGCTGTATCGATTTCACCATAGCATCGTCCTGCGCGTATGATGAAAACGCGGTGCAGAGCAACATACAGCAATAGAGTAAAGTCCTTTTCATAATATTATATGATCATTGAAATATCATTTCCAAAACGATGGTCTTGTGGTTGTTCCTCCCTGCGACCTGCAATCGGCACATTCCTCGGACGAGCTTAAAATAAAAGTCCTTCCCGCCGCATCTATCAGGGAGTTCAGGAGCACGCCATACGACTTGTAAGCATCTGCGGGTTCGAGTGTGTCGGGCGCAATGCACGTAGGAAAACGGCCTAGTGCGGGCGACAGGAAAATACGCTGCTTTTCTTCGTTAACAGCACTGAAATAGCCAAAAACAAGCTCCTTAGGGTCCCCTGCGTTCTTGATGTTGCCCGTCACCTGCGAAGGTTGCGGATCAAAAAGGCTTCCTGTCCCTTGTGTGGTTTTGGCCAGATCTGTCCAGTATTCAAATGCTTCCCTCGACAATGCGTATTGCCTTACCAGAATGCTGTATTTGAAAAACAGCTTGTTCGTAGAAATATCAATGATATTGACAGGTAAATCCTTAATAATGTCCTCGCTTAATTTAATGGTTGAGCCCAGTTTGATATCCTTGGATTCCAGTGTGTTCCAGCAAGTATTAATGTTGTCACGCCTTGAAATGATGGATTCTGTTTCGGGATCGCGCACCAGGCCCGAAAAATAGGCAGTCCTGTACTCAAAAGTTTCTTCAAATCGCCACCGGTAAAATCTCGTATTGTTTGCAGGATCATGCGTGTTCACATAAATGAGCATTGCATTTCTGTCCGTATCCAGCTTATAGGTCAGGCTGTCGATAGGCGGTGTTTTGGTTACCGACACATATTCTGAGAAATATTCACTACCGTTCGACCGCCGAATGTGGAGACGATATTTCGTTGTCATATTGAAATTAACAGGGGGTAACACATAAACGCCTTCACCCTTTTCTTCAAAATTATACGTTTCACCACTTTCTGCTTCCGCTGAAATCCGCGCGCCGCCTTCCGTAATGGGACGGGTGTCGTCGTTTGTATTTTGCGTGTTCCGCAATGTGATCCGGCTGGTGTCGCTGCCCACATTCAGGAACCCGTCCACAACCAGAAAGCGCTCCGTATTGTTGACTTCAGGCGGAGAAAACGGCTCTATACAGCCATATATAACCAGGGTCAATGCCAGAAAAATCATCACCTGACAGCCACAATGCATTTTTTCAACAGAATACCATTTCCGTTCAACCATGTCAGAATCTAAAATTATAAGTGATGGTCGGAATAGGCTGTCCGAAGATAGAAAGCTGGTAACCGTTGACCTTGCCGCCAACAGTCTGGAAATAAACCGAGGTGGGGTTCTTCCTGCCTAATACGTTGTAAACTGCCAGCGTCCATGAGCTGTGCGCCAGCTTTTTGATCCTGTGATTGCCCTCAATGTTCAGTGAAACGTCTGTCCGATAATAATCCGGGATCCTGAACTGGTTCCTGTCCGCATAATAAACCCGCTGAGCGCCATCGATCATGTATTTCCCGATCGGCGGCGTGTAAGGTCGTCCTGTGCTGTATGTGAAATTGAATGAAAAGCTGAGACGGTGCGAGAACCGATAGTTGGAGATCAATGTAAAATCATGCGGCTTGTCATAATTACTTGGGTAAAAATTACCATCGTTGGGTGCGTCCGGAGATTCACGGTCAATGGCGCGCAGCAAGGTTCTTGCATAAGTGTAACCAAGCCAGCCATTCAGCTTGCCGGTCATTTTTTTAATCATGAATTCAATCCCGTAAGCTTTGGCTTTGGTGTTCAGCACAGCGGCTTCTATATTGTGGTTCATGATCAGCGAATCCCCGCCTTTGTAATCCAGGAAGTTCTGAATGTTTTTGTAATAACCTTCCAATGATACTTCTATCTTATTTCCTCTGAAATTCCGGTATAACCCCACGGAAATCTGGTCGCCGATCTGAGGCTTCACATAGTTGTCGCTCAACTTCCAGATATCCGTCGGTGAGACAGTCATGGTGTTGGTTAGCAAGTGGATATACTGGCGCAGTGTGTTGTAACTTACTTTCAGTGAGAGGTTATCAAAAACGCTGTATCGGATAGAAGCACGATATTCGGGACCGCCATAGGACTTGATCTTCTTGCCGGAGCCATATTCCTTCACGCCATTCTGGTAAATATATTCAATGGGAAGCCCGGGAACATATGTATTCACACTTCTGGGACCCAAATACTGATAATAAGAATAGCGGAGCCCAGCCGTGATTGACAGCCTTGGATTAACCTCAAATTTATCCTCAATATAAATGGCACTTTCTGTGCCTTGTTCCGGTTCAAGCTCATCGGGGATGATCAATGATTCGGGTCCCTTCGGCTGGAACGATCCGGGGTGCAGTTTGTAATAAATTGTGCTTAAACCAAAATCCAGTGTGTGTTTCGGGTGCAGCACATAACTGAGGTCTGCTTTAAAATTGGATTGGTTAATGTCGAATTTCAGGTCAAAGGAATTGAGCGGCAAGCCTGCAGCGCCCATAGCATACTGATACTTGGTATGCGCAGCTGTGAAAACACTGTATAACCTGTTGTTAAATGTGTGCTTCCATTTCAAAGATGCCAGCTGGTTTTGATAAGTGTAAAGTGTGTCGCCGTAAAGCCTGAAACGGTCGTCGCTTATGTATCCGGTGAGGAATAAACTGTTCTTTTCGTTGATCTCGTGACTAATGTGCAGGTTCACATCGTAAAAAGACGCCGAACTTTTGTTGAAATTCTCGTTATCCAATGTCTTGATCAGCCAACTTGAATAAGTGGAGCGGCCGCCTAGTAAAAAGGATGTTTTATCTTTAACCAATGGCCCTTCCAATGTTAACCGGCCGGTGATGAGGCCAATGCCACCGGAAGCAACAAATTTTTTCTTATTACCATCGCGGCTGCTGATATCCAGGACCGACGCCAACCTTCCGCCGAATTTTGCCGGGATCGTGCTTTTGTAAAGCTCTACATCTTTCAGCACATCAGGATTAAATGCCGAGAAAAACCCGAAAAGGTGAGACGGATTGTAGATAACGGCATCATTATACTGGATCAGATTCTGGTCCGTGGAACCACCGCGAACATTAAGTCCCGTGCTATTTTCACCCACTGACTTGATACCCGGCAATGTAAGCACCGTACGAAGCAAATCGGTCTCGCCAAATACAGTAGGCACCTGTTTCAGGTTTTTAATAGTCAGCTTAACCGTTCCCATCTGCGTTCCGACCACGTTTTTGTCCATTCCGGCCTTCACCGAAACTTCCTTTAACGCGATTACGCTTTCACGCATCTCAATGTCTAGCTTTCCGTCCGAATAAAGCATTACCTGGCGTTGCGTTTCGCGCATCCCTGTGCTTTTTATTCGCACAATTTGCTTTCCGCGCGGGATTGTGAGGGCATACAGGCCCAGCGCATCTGTTGTAACCCCGATTGAAGGTGAAGTAATGAAAACTGCCGCACCGATCACAGGCTCGCCGGTGACCGCATTGCGCACGTAACCCGTTATCGTCGAATTTCCAGCCGTTATGCGGTGTTTTTTAATCCCAATCTCATGTAATTTACTTTCTGCGGTGGAAAGCAGTTTTTCTTTAGCATCATTTTCCGGCCCGGAGTAGGCAATGCTGCCGTTATCACCCGCCAGATCTGGCTCGAAAAGGCCGGGCACAAGTTGCGTAATGATCCTTTGACCCTGTGTAATGTAAATCCGCTTTTGCGCATCAATGGAGTATTCAAATTCGGACCCCTTGAAAACCTGATCCAGCACGTCACGGATTGCAAGGTCTTTTACATCCAGATCGAGCGTGAGACTGTCGAATTTAGAAGCGTCATAATAAAAATAGTAACCTGTCTGACTTTCAACCTGCTTCACGAAATCGTTGAAGCGTGCCGAGTCGAGGCGCATTGTGATTTTCTTCTCCTGCGTAGCTTGCGCGCTTGCACCCCTGGAAAATAAAACAACGCTGAACAAGATAAAAAAGGGTAAAAGTATCTTCATGGTCTGGCTAGTTTGTCGTAGGTTTCGACAATGGTTACAATAGCAACTTCGCGGTTCTTTCTAAATTTGATTTTTTGATCTTTCAGCACTTTCCGAAGCTCCCTTTTGTATTCAGGAAACAGATTTAATGCTGATTTCTTGGAGCCTACACCATAATAGCGGTCGCCTTTTTTCACGAAAATGTTGTTTTTCTGCGGATACAGTGCGATCACCATTTTATCCACAATCTTCTCCTGGCGCTGTTTAACTCTCCTCACAATCGTCCTCGTTTTGCCATTGTACAAAACATCGTAAAAGCCGGTGCGCATTTGCTCGTTAATATGCTTTCCCGCTTCCAATCGCTCAAATGTGTGATTATCTACATAGAAATAATCGATTTTTTCAGATTGCAGCAGGATATGGTCTCCATTGAAATGCTTGATAATGACCTCATCCTTGAATATATCGTAAAGCATAGGAATGCTGTCAAAGCGCTGGCCATCGTACATGAGCACACCATTATGCCATTTTCTAAATTCAAAAAACTGGTGTTCTTCCGACCGGTTGTCGTAAACGTAATATTGCCGGCCATTGTACAGGTTCTGCGACTGGCTCGTGGCCGCTTTGTACAGGGCTATCGGAAATGCAGTTTCCTTTGAAGGCCCGGATGCAGCAACCTCCTGCCCGAATGACATGAATGTGAGACCTAAAAAAAAGAAAATAACAAGAGTACAAATACGCATGTATCGCGAGATTTTTATTAGTTACGAAGGTTTGTTATTGACTTGTTGCAGTAGGGAAATATGTAATTAAAGATGTGGACATAAGTTACATACTTCATTTCAAAATTATTTAATTTAATTAGGATTTTTGAATTAAACATAACAAGTTTTAAATATAAATATTCTTGGCATGCTTAACCGTTCTTATGGAATCTCCTAACTTTGGAAGCAGTTTACATCCACACTTTATGCTTACTAATAAAATCGCTTTATGAAAATTTTAATTACCGGAGGTGCCGGTTTCGTGGGCTCCGCATTAGCCATAAACCTCAAAATTAATTATCCTGATTATCAGGTTTATGCATTGGATAACCTCAAACGCAGAGGTTCCGAATTGAATTTGAGCAGACTGAAAGCACATGGCGTGGAATTTGTGCATGGCGATATCAGGAACAAGGAGGATTTTGACTCTGTTCCCGCCGTTGATGTTGTCATTGAGGCGTCTGCGGAACCTTCTGTTTTGGCTGGCCTGGATGGAACACCCGATTATCTGATAAATACTAATCTGGTCGGGACTATTAACTGCCTTAATTATGCATTGAAGCATAAGGCTGGCTTTATTTTCCTTTCCACGAGCCGGGTTTATCCGATTAAGACCATTGAGACATTAAACTTCGTTGAAGAACCGACCCGATTTGCATTATCGGACGAGCAGCCGGTTGCAGGTGTTTCCTCCAAAGGGATTGCCGAAGATTTCCCGTTGAACGGGGCGCGTTCTTTATATGGAACCACGAAGCTGGCTTCTGAGCTGATCATTCAGGAATACAATGAATTTTATAACCTGAAAACGGTCATCAACCGCTGCGGCGTGATCACCGGTCCGTGGCAAATGGGCAAAGTGGACCAGGGCGTGATGGTACTTTGGATCGCGAAACATTATTTTGAGCAACAGTTGGGTTACTTTGGCTACGGAGGAACTGGCAAGCAGATCCGCGATATGTTGCACGTGGCAGACCTTTATCGATTGATCGACTGGCAGTTGCACAACCTTGAAAAAGTAAATGGAGAAATCCTGAATGCAGGCGGCGGACTGGAAAGCAGTGCTTCTCTGCAGGAACTGACAAAAATCTGTCAGGAAGTGACCGGCAAAACAATCCCGATCAAAGTCGTTCCCGAAAACCGCACCGCAGACATCAGACTTTACGTAACGGACAATACAAAAGTAACGGCGCTCACCGGCTGGAAACCAGAAATCGGCATCCGCCAAATCGTAGAAGACATCACAGCCTGGCTGAAGGAAAACGAAAAAGACCTGGCGCCGATATTGAGATAATGAGTGAATGAGTGAATGAGCGGGCGTCGTTGCGCTGAATGAGTGAATATCTGTTAAAAAAGGATTCACTCACTCCTAACTCGTTCATGATCACGCAATAAGGCATTAATTTAATCACTCATTCCCGCAGCCATTCACTCATTCACTCATTCACTCATTCAATCATTCAGCGCATCGGCGCCCGCTCATTCAGTCATTCACTCATTCACTCATTCACTCATTGAACCTTGAAAATCATCGAATGTCCGCGTGATGCCTGGCAGGGTGTTCATCGCTTTATTCCTACGGAGAAAAAAGCATATTACATTAACCAGCTGCTTCAAGTTGGGTTTGACACCATTGATTTTGGGAGTTTTGTTTCTGCCAAAGCCATGCCGCAGGTTAGCGACACGGCTGAGTTGATCGGCCAGCTGAACATTGCAGGTTCAGCTACAAAACTGCTTGCTATCGTCGCTAACGAACGTGGAGCAGCCGCTGCATGCCAGTTTTCTCAAATTACCGACATTGGCTATCCTTTTTCAATTTCCGAAACTTTTCAGATCCGTAATGCCAATTCCACCATTGCAGAATCTCTGGAAAGGGTAAAGCACATCGCAGCCTTAGCCGAAAACAATGGCAAAGCGCTTGTTATTTATATTTCAATGGGTTTCGGAAATCCATATGGAGACGCTTGGAATGCTGAAATTGTGTTTGAGAACATTGAAAAGCTGGCTCAATTTGGCATCCGCACATTTTCCCTGGCGGATACTGTGGGTATAGCGAAGGAAGGCGACATCAGGAATGTATTTTCACATATGTTAGCACTCCGACCTGATCTTGAATTCGGGGCGCATTTTCATACCACACCAGATCAATGGCAGGAGAAGGTTTTAGCTGCGTATGAAGCAGGCTGTCGGCGTTTTGATGGCGCAATGCTGGGTTACGGCGGTTGTCCCATGGCGCAGGACGAGTTGGTAGGAAATATGCCGACCGAAAATCTGGTGGCTTTTGCAAAAGAAAAAAAGGAACTGCTCAATCTGGATTTGCAGGCTTTGCAAAACGCTCGTGAGCAGTTCCTTCAATTGATATAAATGCTTATTGATTTGAGAATTTGCGTTTTACAATGGCCAGCAGCGCAGTAACCGCTTCACCATTCACATCCCATGCATATTTGGACGCATAACGATGCCAGATCAAATTTTGTGCCTCTTCAAAACTCTTCATCGTATCCAGCTCATAAACAGCTTTATCGAAATGCTCGCTATTTTTGTTAAAAAGCTGGTTGACAAACATAAAACGCTGCCCCAAAGGAATAGAGCCTGCAATGCTTTCGACTTTTACAGCCACATTTCCGTATGACTTATCGTCATCGTGCATTGGAAGCTCCACTTTATAGCGGTTGTTAAGCGATTCTTTTTCGGTAGAGTTGGTTTTTGCTATTATTTCACCAATAACCGCCGAAGCTGGCTCAGCGCGGGGTGGTGCAGGTTTAGCTGGCGTATCTAATTCGGTAAAGGCTGAATCAAAAAACGATCTCGACTCATTTCTGCCGCTTGTCGAAGTTGTCTTGCCGCTTTCAGAAATTCTAAGGTCGGATAAATTCAACGGGAAAATTTCGGAGAACTGAAGCAGATAAGGATCCAAATCATCGATCAGGTCTGGATTCCCTTTCAATTCATATAACCAGCTCACTGCCTGCGTCTGATACACCGAGTCCGAACCGCTGTCGGTAAGTCGGCCTAACATTGCCTCCGCTAATCCGCGGTGAATGTGGGTGTATTTCACAAGATGTTCGGCCTTTTCATGCGTAAATTCCGCATCTTGCTTTTCCCTTATTTTATCCTCCATATAGCTTTCAGGCGCAAGCAATAATTTCAAGGCATCTTTCACCGAATCTGACAAAAGCGGTTCAAGATCGGCACGTTTCACAG
This sequence comes from Dyadobacter chenwenxiniae, assembly GCF_022869785.1. Classification (NCBI taxonomy): domain Bacteria; kingdom Pseudomonadati; phylum Bacteroidota; class Cytophagia; order Cytophagales; family Spirosomataceae; genus Dyadobacter; species Dyadobacter chenwenxiniae. The sequence continues at coordinate 4,739,239 of NZ_CP094997.1, forward strand.
CAATGTGTTGTGAAGCCGTGTTCATAAAATCTTCCAGCGCCTGTTTAACCTCGTCATTATCAAAGTCGAAGTAAGGGCTGCGAAACTGCTGCGCATTACTTTTCCAGGCTTCAAATAATCTGTTTAAAATTCCGAGGTTAACCTGCCTCACAGGTGTGAGCTTCAATAATCCGGCTCCGGAGATCGTATCCTGGTCCCGGTACACCTCATTTAAAATAGTCGTGGTGAACCTGGCAGCGTATTGGTTGAGTGCAATTGAATTCAAATTATCCGGCATAACGAATAAGAGCTTTTGATAACGGCTGTGTTTAAAAAAAATGTGCTTGATTTGTAAAGATAAAGAAATTTGCCTTTTCAGCAGTCCAGTATTACGTCAAACATGTTCCTAGAACCGTCGCATAAGAAAGAAAATCAGAATCCCAAAACCGGCTGGATTGAAGTAATCTGTGGATCAATGTTTTCCGGAAAAACGGAGGAACTCATCCGCAGACTGAACCGCGCCAAAATAGCACGGCAGCGGATACAGATTTTCAAGCCAGCGTTGGATAAACGCTATCATGATGAGAACATTGTTTCACACAACGACAATTCGATCCGCTCGATTCCTGTACAAACATCCATTGAAATCATAGATCTGGCCGAAGACTGCGAAGTTGTCGGACTGGATGAAGCGCAATTCTTTGATGGAAAAATTGTGGAAGTATGCACATTACTGGCAGATTCGGGCAAGCGGGTGATCGTGGCGGGGCTTGATATGGATTATATGGGCAAACCGTTTGGCTCTATGCCGCAACTCATGGCTATTGCCGAATTTGTGACAAAAGTTCACGCCATATGCATGGTTTGCGGGGAAGTGGCCTCACACTCTTATCGGTTATCTTCTTCCAATGAAAGGGTTTTGTTAGGAGAAACCGACCTTTACGAAGCCCGATGCCGCCGCTGCTTCAACCTAGGTGAAATGGCATGAAAAGATGGCTCATCATTTCGTTGGTGTTTAATGCAATTTTAATCATTTCCATTAGCGTATTTGCATTTATATATCGGGACAAAATCATGCAGAGGTTTGTGCAGTTTAAAGGAAATCCCGCCATCATTATGTATGGCAACTCCATCACCGCACAAGGAAAATGGACCGCACTACTCGACCGCACCGACGTTTTGAATGGTGGACTTCCCGGCATGACCACTTATCATTTCCTGCAATTGCTCCAAACCCACGTCATTGACCTGCATCCTAAAATATGTTTTGTAAAAGGTGGAATCAATGACATTATAGTCGGCGTGTCGCAGGCGAAAATGCAGGGGTTTTACAAAGCGATTCTTGACAAATTATTGGCCAGCAATATTATCCCGGTTGTAACATTGACAGTCTACGAGCAGAATGATCCAATTAGTAAAACAGAAGTGGATTTATTGAATCAATTTTTGATTAAATATTGTGAGGAACACCGGCTAACCTACATTGATCTCAACCGCTTCATTTCAGATTCCACAGGCTTGAAGGCGGAGTTTGCCGTTGATAAGACCCATTTGAATGAAAAGGCTTATGAAATCTGGGCGCGGGAGATTAAGAGCGTTTTAAAGGAAAAGGGAATTTGATATAAATAAATAAAACAAAAACGGCTGCTTCTTGCGAGGCAGCCGTTATGCTATGCTATATTAAATCCTAAACATTCACCTGGTTCATCACCTCAGTTTGCTTGCGGATAGATTCCATGTGAACGAGTTTGAAAAGCTCGTCAACAAGGTTTGGATACAGGTTCATGCTCTTACCCCATCCTGCGCGCGTTTCCAAAACTTCCCGGAAACGGTCGACCTGGTAAGCGGCAACGTTGTTATCGCGTTTGTATTCAGCCAATTTTTCAACCAATGCCATGCGGTTTGCCAATGTTTCAAGCATTTCACGGTCCAGGTTGTCAATTTTGCTGCGGATAATTTCCAATTGTGATTGGTAATCACTGCCATAAGACTCTTTACGAACGTGCAGGTCGTGCAACATTTGCCCAAGCGCTGCTGGCGTCAACTGCTGAGCAGCGTCAGACCAAGCTTTGTCCGGCTCGCGGTGTGATTCGATGATCAGACCTTCATAATTCAAATCCAGTGCACGTTGTGCCAATTCATATAAGTAAGCACGTTTTCCGGCCATGTGGCTTGGGTCACCGATTACAGGCAGCTCAGGGAAAAGTGTTTTCAGCTCAATAGCAATGTTCCACATTGGGGAGTTACGGAACTTCGTTTCCTGCGCATTAGAAAATCCGCGGTGGATAGCACCCAATTTTTTCACGCCAGCCTGATTCAAACGCTCCAAAGCACCGATCCACAATTGCAAATCCGGGTTTACAGGGTTTTTTACCAAAACAGGAACATCAATGCCTTTCAATGCGTCCGCGAGCTCCTGAACGTTGAATGGGTTCACGGTTGTACGCGCTCCGATCCAAAGTATATCAACGCCATATTTCAATGCTAATTCAATGTGCTGAGGGTTTGCAACCTCAACAGCAACTGGCATTCCGGTTTGTTTCTTTACTTCCTGTAACCAGGGTAAAGCAGCTTCTCCCATGCCTTCAAAACTTCCTGGACGAGTCCTCGGTTTCCAAATTCCCGCACGGATTACGTGCGCAAATCCTTCCTCTTTGATCTGGATTGCGGTTTCTAACATTTGTTCCTCGGTCTCTGCGCTGCAAGGTCCGGCGATTACCAAAGGCTTACCTTCGGTATTGATCCAACTGCTTAACGGAAGGATATCTAAAGAAGCATTCATATTCAAAAACTTGTCCTTAATAAATAATGATAATTGTAATATTTTGATCCGGTGTTATGCGTATTTCTGGGATTGACGTACATTTGATATAACAAAAGTCAATCAACTTCTTAATGCGTACTACTTTCTTCCAGTGATTTTAAGCAAATCCATTAAATTTTCACTAAGGAAAAACGTATAAATAAAAATGGCATATCCTTCTCCAAAAGACGAAATACCTGTATTTTTTGAAGATACTTCCGTAGCATTTGCATCCAAATCCGACGCTAACCTGCGGAAAACTTACTGGTTATTCAGCCTTATGAATCAGGCTCGAGTGGTAAATTTAGGCACTTTTTTTATAAAGCTCGCACTAAAACTTCACTTACCTATAAAAAATGTTATCCGACTAACCATTTTTGAACAATTCTGTGGCGGTGAGACGATTAGCGACTGCGATCCAACGATTTCATTACTCGGGAAATCTGGCATCGGGACCATCCTGGATTACTCAGTGGAAGGCGAAGATAACGAGGCAAGCTTTGATGCTACCACAAAAGAAATACTAAAAACGATCGACAAAGCAGCTTCTTCTCAGACAATTCCTTTTTCAGTCTTCAAAGTGACCGGCGTTGCATCAGCCGATTTGCTCGAGAAAATCCAACGTAATGAGGAGCTTACCAGTGACGAAGAAGCTTCCTATCAGCGCATTCAGGAGCGCGTGGAGACATTATGTAAGCATGCGCATGATAAGCAGGTAAGGATTTTTGTTGATGCTGAGGAAAGCTGGATCCAAGGTATCATTGATGATCTCGCCTATCAGATGATGCAAAAATTCAATCGTGAAAAAGCCATTGTCTACAACACATATCAGCTTTACAGGCATGAGACACTGGAAGCGCTCAAAACAGCATACCTTACTGCCAAACAAAGGGGTTACTTCCTTGGTGGGAAGCTGGTGAGAGGCGCATATATGGAAAAAGAGCGTCTGAGGGCCAGAGAAAACGAATATTTTAACCCGATTCATGTTTCGAAAGAGGCAACCGATCACGATTACAACCAGGCGATCGATTTCTGTCTGGACCATATTGAGCACATTTCGATCTGCTTGGGCACCCATAATGAATACAGCTCGCAATATTGCGCCGCTAAAATGAGGAAACTGGGCATTAGCCAGCATGACGACAGGATCTGGTTTGCGCAATTGCTGGGCATGAGCGACAACATTTCTTTCAATCTGGCAAAAGCAGGATATAATGTTGCCAAATATGTTCCCTATGGCCCGATCGACGCTGTTTTGCCGTATTTGATCCGTCGCGCTGAGGAAAATACGTCTATTGCAGGACAAAGTAGCAGGGAGTTTCTGCTGGTAAAAAATGAATTGAAAAGAAGGGGAATCGGTTCTTTATAAGTAACTTATTACTTTCGCAGTCTTGAAAATTGTCAATTGTTTTAAAAACGAATGAATCAATCCCGAAATCCAACACCATATTTAGTTTTCAGTTTGCTGCTTATTGTACTGGATCAGCTTTCAAAATTTTTGGTCTATAAATACATGGAGCCTGGCTTTTCTGGTCAGATTCCGTTGATCGGGAATTGGTTAAAACTACATTATGTGCTCAATCCGGGCATGGCTTTCGGAATGCAGCTGGGCCACGAATACGGCAAACTGTTCCTTACATTGTTCCGTCTTGTGGCCATGTGCGCTATTGGCTGGTATTTGATTCATCTGGCTCGTTCCGGGGCATCCAAAGGTTTGCTTTGGGCGCTTGCTATGATCCTTGCCGGAGCGGTTGGCAATGTGATTGATAGCACATTCTACGGCGTGCTGTTGAAAAACGCTCCCTACGGTTCTCCTACTCCCTGGTTTCACGGGCAGGTTATTGATATGATCTTTGTCGATTTCTGGGAAGGTTTTATTCCGGATTGGGTGCCTGTTTGGGGAGGACAATATTATTCAACACCTATTTTCAACATTGCCGATTCATGCATCTTTATCGGCGTGTGCAGCATACTGATATTCCAGGGAAGTTTTCATGCAGATCATAAAGACGGCGATCACAAGGAACCTGACCATAGCAACGATCCGGAGCGCAGTGATCCTTTGCTGAAAAATGATCCAGAGTACATTACAGAACCAACGGATAACATTGCGAAAACTGATCATTACGGTGTTAGTGAAAGTCCCGAAAACCCACCGTTGAGCTCACCCGATGAACCTAGCCCGATTCGCCCGGTGAAACTGGAAGATGACGAAACTAAAAAAGAGAGCTAGGCTCTCTTTTTTAGTTTCCTACTATTAATAAATCTAGTTCTCGTCTTTTGTCAGCGGAACAAAGTCTTTGAATGCTTTCTTCAATGCTGTGTCTGTTGCCTCTTTTTTATTCTCCCAGTTCGCATCAAGCTCTAATGCGACCAAACCGCTCAGGTTCATCAGGGATTTGAATTCGTCCAGTTTGCGAATAAAGTCAGGCGTCCTGCGCGCTGATTTCTGGGCATATTCCCTTGCAAAAACATCACCTTTATTTTGCAGTTCATTCTTCTTTTGCAAAACGTAATTAAAGCGATCCAGTAACCCGTTTGTAGACTTACCAATGACCTCGGTCGCTTCAAGCGTTCCGACGGTTGCAACTGTCGTCCCTCCAATGGTTGTAATGTAGCCACGAGTTTTAGGATCACTCTGCGTAAACTGCGGCGCAAGTCCAGTCGTTGCCCCTAACGACGCATTCAGCAATGATCTGCTCCTTTTTCCCCGCTTTGCTTTTGAGTATGCCTTTTTGAGATATATTTCTTTCTCTTGCATTTGCTCCAAAAGTCCCCACGCATTCACTAGCGCACCTTTGTATAAGCCATACACATAGGCGTCACGCAGGCTTTCATCAACCGTGTTTTTAATAACAAATCTGATGGTTTTCTCTTTTTTATTCTGCGCCTTATCCATCACGTAAAAAATAATGTTAAACGAAAGTGTGTCGAAAGGGTCTTTCACAAAATCATATCCCGGCTCCCAGATAAATTCGTAGCTCGTCGGCGCGTTTTTCACCAATGCTTCCTTGGGCACATTCTTATTCTCGGAGATGAATGCAAATGTAGATATGTCATCCTCTCCATTCGGATCGGACAATGCAAAACGTAAATTGATACGGTTGTTTTCTGCACTTCTTACAGTTGAAACCTGCGGAACAATTGTGAAGTCCGGCGCAAGGTCCATTTGGGTTATATTTAATCTTAATCTCCCTTTTGTTCGTTCTTTGGAGGGCTGATCTTCCACATAGAACTCAACATATTTTGGGGACTCCTTTAAAATATTGAATTGTTTGGTCGAAGGTTCCCAGGCAATCTCTCCCGCCGAACTCAACCGCATTCCTTCCGGCATCTCCTCTAAAATCGGAATAAAAACAATCGGGTCGCCATCAGGATCCCGAACAGAATTCATATCAATCTGATAAGTGTTCTGTGTTTTGTATTGAATGTAAAAAGGCTTTAACTCGTCAACCTGTGGAGGCCGGTTTACGTGTATGACTTTAAAAACAACCTCACGCGATGCACTCTCCCCTGTTTTGGTCACTGCTTCAAAAACCACCGGAAAGGACTTGGAGGTGTTAATACGGTCAGCAATGTCGTAGCTGGGCGTCCAGACGAAATGACCGAGCGAGTCGAACTTCATGTCTTTGATCAACCCTGAGGAAACATTATACCGAACAGAGTCGCTTCTTCCGCCCTTGGTTTGCAAATGAAAATTTATCTCTTTCCCTTCCAATAACACATTCCATTCTGACTCACTAGGGAAAACAATCTGTAAGGGGCCATTCGCAGAACTCTTCATATTATCCTGCCCCTGCGCCTTTGAGAATAATAAAACGGCCGCCAGAAGTATCAGTATCTTATGAATATGCTTTGTAATCATAACTTCTAAATATAATTAATTCCATGTGTCGAGAAACCCTTAGAGTCTAACGCAAAACTAGCAAATACTGTATAGAAAAGCGTTTTGAATAAATTTAAAATTGATATTTGAAAAACAAAGTAACCGCGGATGGATTGTTTTTGTACATTTCAAATAATAGTGCAGTGCAGAAACTTCGGCCGTATTAAATACAAATACCGGAGGGAGCCATTTTAAAGACTACCCTCCGGTATTTTAAGTTCAATTAAACTGCTATTATTTTTTCTTTGGTGTCGTAGCTGGTGCTGTTGTCGCTGGCTTTGATGTCGCCGCCGGCGATGTTACTGGTGCAGCTGTTCCTGGTTTTGCTGCCGCAGGAGCTGCTGCTTCAATTTTGTCAGGATCCACACCTAATTTTCTAAGGATAAGATTGGTTGCGTTGTTCTCTTCGGAAGCTGCAAACAAGATAATAGGCGTTGTTCCTGCACCTGCATCCATGTTCAGGATATAAAGGAATCCGCTTTCTTTCCCAACCTCCTGGATCGCGTTGTTCACCTTAGTCAAAATCGGTTCAAGCAATTGTTGTTGCTTGGTTTGCAATGATGTCTGTGCATTGTTTTGCATTTCCTGAATTCTTGTTTGCAGATTTTGTAATTCTTTTTCCTTATCTGCACGGATGACATCCGTCATATTTGCTCCGTTTTTCTGATAAGCCTCATACTTCTCTTGCGCTTCTTTGTAAGTTTCTCCCAACGCTTTGTCCAACTGAGCCTTGGTAACTTCAAGCTGGTTCTGCATCACTTTGCTTTCAGGTAACTTGCCAATTATATAATCAACATTGGTATAACCGATTTTAGTAAGTCCGCTTGCAGGGGTCGTTTGCGCTAACAGAGGGGTTGTAATGATGGTCATCACGACCAAAAAAGCTATCAATTTTTGTTTCATTGCTTTGTTACTTAAGTTTACTGTTTTTACTTTTTTGTTTTGGTGAGTTTTCTGTCGGAGCCGGAACCGGCGGCTGTTCTGCTTTCCCTACTTTGTCGCCAGCCACTGCTTTTGCTTTTGTATCAATGCCAAGCTCCTCCATCACGTAGTCCGAATAATCGTGCTTGGGGTTTGTATAGAGCATGCCTACATCGCTGGACTTGTCAAACATAAAATCCAACCTGCGCTGACTGCAAACCTTGGTAACTGCTCTCTGCACCTTTTCAAGGACAGGTTTCATCAGTTCTTTCTTCTTCTGAAAAAGAAGTCCCTCCATGCCGAAGATCTTACTATTATATTCCCCGGCTTCGAGCTCCTTTTCTTTGATCTCGTTCTGACGTTTCCTTTTCAAGTCTTCCGTTAGCAGGATCTCCTCAGCCATATATGCGCGCTGCATGCGATCTATCTCCGAAAACTTGTCCTGGATTTCCTTGGCCCACTTCTCAGAGAACTTCTTCATCTCTGTTTGTGCCAATTGATATTCAGGCATTTTACTGGTAATGAACTCCATGTCTGTGTAACCAATCTTCTGCGCCCAGGACGCTGATCCACATAGAATTGACAAAACTAGTAAAATAAAAAACTTCTTCATGCCAGGGAGCTAATAATTTGCAAACTTCTTAACGAAACAACAGTCAAATATATTATCTGATTTGCTGACCAATCGTAAAATGGAATTGTGGTCCGCTTCGCTTGGACTCTCCCTGTATTTTATCAAATCCATAACCCCAGTCGATACCTAAAAGTCCGAATGCCGGCATAAATATACGGGCACCCACCCCGGCTGAGCGTTTCAGGTCGAATGGATTAAACTCTTTGTATGTTCCCCAGTTGTTACCGCCTTCCGCAAAACCAAGAATAAAGATGGTAGCCTGCGGGTTCAATGAAACGGGATAACGAAGTTCCATTACATATTTGTTATACACAATTCCACCTCCTGATGCCGGATAACCCTGCTCATTCTGCGGCCCGACTTTCTGATCCTGGTAACCACGCAGACCAATGATGTCCTGGTCAGCCAGCGAGAATGAACCCTGTCCTGCCAGACCCGACCCGCCTACGATGAAGCGGCCAAATGGGCTGTAACCCACTTTGTCTCCATAAGCACCCAGGAAACCCATGTGTGTACGGGCGCTCAAAACAAGTTTCCCGGTAATTGTTGCATAATAGCTGGCATCAAACATCCATTTGTGATACTCAACCCAACGATATGTGTCCGTTTTGTCTGTAAAATCCTTTTTTCTTAAAGCTGAATAAGGAGGTGTAAAAGTTCCGCTCAGTGAAATATTACTGCCGCTTCGGGGAAATTGGAAGTCACTAAGTGTATTCCGAGAAATCGTTGTGTTGAACGAAATATTGTTCGATACACCGTTACTGTATCCTATCCTAAAAATGTCCAAGTCATCCAATCTGTACCGCTGATAAGATAGCGAATGAGTCATCACAAGATTACGATCCGGTTCTTTAAGACGGCGGCCAAGCGATAGCGTAATTCCATTATTAAAATATCCCCCACGGTAGCTTAGGTTTCCGCCACTAGCCCCGCCTGAATAAAAAGAACTAGGATCCGTCATACGGTAAACTGTGCGCTGCAGAGAAACACCAAAGTTGATCGGTTTCTTACCGCCCAGCCACGGCTCACTGAATGATAGCGAATAGGTTTGATATTGCTTTCCGTTCGCCTGGAAACGCAGTGATAGTTTCTGTCCGTCGCCAGAAGGCAATGGTCTCCATGTTTCACGGTTTGGGATATTTTTCAAAGAGAAGTTATTGAATACCAAACCAAGCGTTCCTACGAACCCAATGTATCCACCCCATCCACCAGATAATTCGATCTGGTCAGAAGGTTTTTCTTCTACTGTATATTCAATGTCCACCGTTCCGTCCTGCTGGTTTGGGATCGGATTGATCTGGATTTTTTCAGGGTCAAAATAGCCCATTTGGGATAGCTGACGCTGCGTGTTAATGATCTCTGTTTTGCTGAACTTTTGTCCGGGCAATGTAAAGAGTTCCCTTAATACCACGCGGTCACTGGTTTTGGTATTGCCATTCAGCAAAATGCGGTTGATTGTTGCCTGCTTCCCTTCGAACATTCTTAATTCAACGTCGATTGAATCGCCTTCAACTGCTTTTTCGGTAGGCTCAATGCGGAAATACAGATAACCGTCGTCCATGTAAATGGAACTAACGTCGGCTCCCGGGATACCATTGATCTTTTTATCAAGTTCTTCCGGGTTGTAAACATCACCTTTTTTGACACCCAAACGCTCACCCAGATAGGCAGAAGTGTAAAGGTAATTTCCAGACCAGGTAATGTCACGATAAAAATATTTAGTCCCTTCATCAATTTTCATCACAATGCTGATCGTCTCGTCACCATTCTTGATGGAGTCAAATTCGATTGTAGCATCGCGGTATCCGTTCTTGCGATAGTAAGCAATGAGTTTTTCCTTATCCTCGTCGTATTTTTTAGGAATGTATTTGGATGGGTTAAAAAGGCGGCCAATTCGTTTTTGCTTGGTGCCTTTCATTTTGCGTTTAAGGATTTTGTCGCTTACCGCTGTATTTCCCTGGATATCTATTTTCTCAATCTTAACCTTTTTACCTTTTGTAATGGTAAAGTTAAGCGTAGCCTGTCCGCGCGTTGAATCCGGAATTTGCAACACTTTAACTTTCGTGTTGTAAAACCCTTTATCCATATAATATTTCTTAATGACAAGCTGCGTGTTCTTGATTACGGTTGGCGTAATCACGCGTCCTTTGATCAATTTCACCTTATCATTCAATGTTTCGCGCTCGCCTTTGCGAATGCCCGAGAAGGAAACCTTATAAAGACGTGGACGTTCTTTGATGTGAATGTTCAGCCAGATCTTTTCTCCCTCCACTTTCGTAGCCATGATCTCTACGTCGTTCAATGTCCCGAAGTCCATCATTCTTCTGATCGATGATGGGATAGCAGGACCCGGAACTCTTATTTTATCACCTGGTTTTAATCCTGAGATGGAAACCATGGAATTCGGGTCCAGAAACTGAGTTCCCGAAACGGTTACTTCCGCAATTGTAAATTCCTTTGGATTAGCTGGGTCGATCCCCAAATTGGCAGCAGCAGTAGCAGGTTTTGAGCCTGAAGCCCCAAGCCCAATCTTTTGTGCATTCGCTGAAAAACACCAGCAAAGCAAGATTAATGCTAAGAAAGTTTTAAGGTGTGCTAATGATTTATTCAAATTTTTCACAAGATTCATATTATTCTACTTAGCACTATTTGCTTTTATTTGTTCACCGGTTTTGCCAAAACGACGCTCTCTGTTTTGAAATGCAGCAATCGCCTCGTATAAATGTTCCCGCCTGAAATCCGGCCAGAAAAGGTTTTCGTAAAAATACAACTCGGCATAAGCAAGCTGCCAAAGCAGGAAGTTGCTGATCCTGTGATCGCCTCCAGTACGCAACATGAGATCCACCTCCGGACGGCTTTTTGTTGCCAGTTTGGTTGCCAGCATTTCTTCGTTGATCTGCTCGGGAGTTATAACCCCATTTTTCACATCCTCCGCTATCTTCTTCGCAGCCTGGGTTATGTCCCATTTTCCACTGTATCCGAGCGCCAGGATCAGGTTGAGGCCTGTATTGTCTTTGGTTGCTTCAATGGCCTCTGCTAAGGTATTGCGGCAGCTTCTTGGCAAACTATCCGTGTCCCCTATCGTGTCCAGCTTCACATTGTTTTTGAGCATGGTAGGCAGCTCGTTGCTGATCGACTGAACCAATAATTCCATCAAAGCCCTTACTTCAAACTCGGGGCGGGCCCAGTTTTCGGTAGAAAATGCATAGAGTGTCAGAAATCCGACCCCTAGTTCCGCACAACCTTCGGTTACTTCCCTAACGGCCTTAATCGCATTGCGATGGCCGAAAATGCGCGCTGCTCCCTGGTTTTGGGCCCATCTTCCGTTACCGTCCATGATAACGGCTATGTGCTTAGGCAGATTGCCCGTATCAATGAGCTCCTTCATTATTCCTGACCCCTTTAACCTTTTTTAACAAAACAAATGAACTATAAACAAGGATCTTATCAATTCAGACCGAATTTTAAATTTCCCCGCTTTTCTAAAAGGGATCACTTTGTACATCACGATACGCAGGATTGCAGTATTCTGTGTCGAAGACTAAAAAAATATTAGTCTTACCGGCGCTTCAAATATTTGCAAACCTTCTGATGAACAGCTGATTAACCTTAAAAATAGTAGTGGAATTTAAAATCAGGGCGCAATTTAGGAATAAGTATGGCCTCTTCAAAATCAATATTTCCAGTCGCTTGAACTAGTAACCCAATTAATTATCAAGAAGATGGCGTATTGCATCGCCATATGTGCTGCCGCTTGTGACCTGGGATGCCTTGCGGTCGCGCATGATAATGACATACTTGCTGTTGAAATGCTTTTGAATCTCTTTGATGTGGTGAGAATTTACGATCCCGGCACGGCTGACGCGCAGATATTGCTTTGGAAGCTTCTCTTCAAGCGAGGTAAGGGTGTAGTTAAGCAGATATTTTTGTCCGTCCAATGTATTGAGAAAGACGTATTTTTCTTCTGCTTCAAAATGAGTGATTTCGGTTAACGGGATCAGCAGGATCCGGTCGCCTGATTTCACGGAAAGCGAGAAAATTTCTTTTTTGGGCTTCATTTCCTCCAATAATTTGAGGAGGTTTTCCGAATAAGGGTTTATTCCTGCAACATTGTTCGCGCCCGCTTTGGTGATATTCCGAATCTTTTCAATGGTCTTGATAAGCCGCTCGTTCTCCACCGGTTTTAACAGATAATCCACAGAATTTTCTTCAAAAGCACGGATCGCATATTGATCATAGGCTGTCGAAAATATTACCAGGGGCATTTTGGTGAGTTTGGAAAGCATTTCGAAACCGTTCAAAAGCGGCATCTCGATGTCCAGAAAAATGATATCGGGATTAAATTTATCTATTTCAACCAAACCCTCTGCGCCATTTTTTGCTTCGGAAACGATGGAAAAAACGTCACTATGCTTCTCCAAAAGTCTTCGAAGGCGGCTCAATGCCAATGGTTCATCGTCTATCAGTATCGTTTTAAGTGGGAATTGCATGGCTATGCTGTTGATTTTGTATGATGGCAGATTTTTGAATGGAAATATTTACCGACTTGCGAGGGTTGTTATGCAGCTCGAGGCGGGCATCTTCTCCATAAAGCAGCTTTAATTTATCCTGAATACTCCTGATGCCATAACCTGCGCCCATTGTGTCGGAAAATGAAGGGCCATTGTCATGCACGCATAAGTGCAGCCAGTCATTTTCCTCATAAATTTTAACAACAATTTCTCCCTGCTCAGCCATTTTGGAGACACCATGCTTGATTGCATTCTCAACGATAGGCTGCAGAATGAACTTGGGAACCTGTAATTCTTTCAAGGCAGGATCGGTTACTTCCACGGTGAACCGGAGCCGATCGCCAAACCGGACTTTTTCCACCTGCAGATACGTGGCTACCATTTCCAGTTCATTTTCTATGGTGTCAAAATAGTCGTTGGTTTTTCTCCCGGTCGTGTATCTGAAAAGTTTTGAGAGCAAAAGTGTCATTTCCTCCGCCTTGTCCGGATTTTCATGCACAAGGCTGGCAATGCTGTTTAATGAATTGTATAAAAAATGAGGATTAATGCGCGCCTGCAATGCGTCCAGTTCAGCGCGTGTTTTGAGTTTTTCCAGATTAAGAAGCTGGTATTCCTGATCTGAGATTTTTCTTGAAATCTGCTTGCCTTCACGGCTTAAAAAATAAAATACGTTGGCCACGATGATCGGTCCCCACATATACCAATACCAGGGCGCATTCTGCGCAGACTCATTGGGGTAGAGCGTCCGGTAATTGCTTACAAGTGCCACGCCAAATAAGAAATAAATTGCCATGCTCAGCAGGTTATTGAAAATCAGTACAATGATTGACAATATCAAATGCTTGACAAAGTTCCGCTTAATGAATACATCAAGCCAAATGGTGATTCCTTGTGTCAGCAGAATGGTGAAAACGCCTGCAATGATATTTTGTGAGATCAGATATTGGTACAATTTAATGCGTACAGGCTCATTTGTGAAGGAAATTTCGGCTGTAAAATAGGAAATCGCATTGATCCCATATAAAAGGACGGCGCCCAGGATTGCCGCAACCATTGTGCCTATCCAGCCCTGGTTCTGAATGATGCCGATCAGGCTGAAATCCCGCCAGTTGAATGATTTTTCCTGCGAAGTAAAACTAAAATTCGCTCCTTCAACTTTTGCTCCTGTCAGATCTACGTCTGTTAAACTGCTAAAACTCAGGTCTGCATTGCGCAGATCCGAGTTCCGGAATGTGGTCCTGTCCAGCGCGGAGAACCGAAGCTTTGCATTCCGCAGATTGGCTCCATCAAAATTAATGTCCTTCAGACTCGAAAAACTGAAATCAGCATTTTCCAGGTCCATATTACTAAAATCCCTTCCATCCAGCGATGAAGCCGTCATCCGCAGGCGCTTCGTTCCTTTGTCGTCCATATTTCCTAACGATAACGCATTTTACTGATTAGTTTGGGCCAGCATCCATTCAGTTTCGGCTTTGCCCCAGTCGGGATGAATGCTGGTTTCGGGTTTAAATGCGGCAAATTTTTGGCTTGCCTTTTCCAGGAATGTTTTCGCCGGCTTTTTACCGCCTCCAAATTCCTCTGGAGTAAAAAACACGCTGGACCCTTCCAGGTAATATATTCTAGGATTCTCTGCATTTACTTTTTTGGCAGATGTTATATATTCCGCAAATTTAGCACCGTCTGCTTCCCACCTGTTCGCCGCATCGGCAGCGAGGTGTATTTGAGAATGAAAGGCTTGCATCACCAATATTTCATCATTCGGCTTTCCTGCAATCGCTTCTGCATCCTTTAATAAGGCGCCCGCTTTCTCCAGATACTTGTCTTTTTCCTCCAGACTGGCCCCAACGAAGCCCAGGATTACGTTACAATGTGCTGCATAATATTTGGGAAGCCACTCTTTGGGTTCTGCCGCTGCAATGCGCTCAAAACGGTTAGCAATGTCCTGTAATGCCTTTGCGTCCGGTTTTTCCTTATCCAGTCCATTCAAAGCCTGGATGTTTGTCGTCATAGCCTGCGTGTATTTTTCATTTTGCGCCAAAACCATACACATTGAAAGCACGAATGCGAGTGCGGTGAAAATCGTCTTTTTCATAATTATAGTTGTTTAAATAGATTACTGTTCTGATCAAATGTCATCTTTTGAAACCTTTGCCTTTTTGGAAAGCATGATCTGCATGCCTACAAAGAAACTCCTGTAACTCTGCGGGCCGACGGCATAGCGCGTCTTCCCATCCGGCGTATAGCGGTAGGTGAATACATTTTTTGTATTTAAAATGTTGTCCACCGAGGCGTAGAATATAACCAGGTTACCCAACACATTTTGAAGCTTGCTGGCCTGAATGTTCACATTATGAACAGGTGCTGTTTTATCGCCGAGAAATTGTTCGTTGTTGGGGTTGTAATAGGGTCTGCCGCTCGTGAAAGCATAAGTCATGCTTACATTGGTGGTTATTTTCTGAAACCACTTCTTCGCGATCAGGCTAATGTTGTGATTGGAAATGAACGTGGGCGTAGTGGATTCTTGAAATTGCTGGAAAAGCCTTTCGGAATCCACAAAACTGTACGTGATCCAGTAATCGAAGTTTTTGATCGTTTTTTGGTCCCGCCAGAAAAAATCGAAACCGCGTGCGTAGCCTTCTCCACCATTGTTGGTTCGGCCCCAGGGAAAACGGTAAGGATCGGCGTCGAATTTCTGGCCTGTAAATTCGCGCACAAGCTGCGCGTAGTTTTTGTAAAATGCCTCTGCCCGGAATGTACGCTGGTTTTTAATGATCTGATAGTTCAGGATCAAATGGTCAGCGCGCTCGTAATCCAGGTTTTTATTGGTGTAAAGATATTTGTAGTCGGGATTTTGGTAAAACTGACCTGCCGCTAGTGAAACCTGACTGTATTTTCCTGTTTTATAAGCAAACGAAAGGCGCGGCGCCAGATTGACGTCTCTGAGAATGGAGGAATATTCCGCCCGAAGCCCAATGCGGCCGGCAAGCTCCCGGGTAATGTAGATTTCAGATTCAATAAAAGCGGCTGTATAGCGGTCTTTCAGGTTGTATAATTTACCAGCAACACCGTTTTTCAAACGGATCGCATGCGCCTCTGCACCGAAAAGGATCGTATTATTCCCTGAAAGAAGCCTTGAAAGCACAACGCGGCCCTGTGTTCTTTCATCGAAACGGTCAAAATTAAAACCATCTAATGTCGTGTTGTCATTGTTGCGGCTGTAAGAAAATCCGGAGTTCAGTGACCAGCGTCCATCCTTCCAGGAGTCTGTATAGGTGCTCGTTACGAAGGAATTTTTATTTTCAAGATCCAGCTTCATTTGGCCCGAATCACTCGCAGGTGCCCTGGAATTCATGCTCAAATCACTGGCCGAATACATTCCATAGACTTTCAGGACGCCGTTTTTTGTTGGCCTAAGGCGGTATGTCAATGAAGAGCCTTTGAATTCAGGCTCTTGCAACCAGTCTACATTCTGTTTTACGAGAGAAAAAAGTGGTTTGAGATTACCATAATAAGCAACAGCAGAGATAGATTGGTTTTTGGTCGCATAATCGTAATTAAGCCCTGCGTTGGCAAGGTTCAGACTGATCCCCAAACCATTATTACTAACCTTATCTGTGGTATTAAGCAGCAAAACGGAGGAAAGCGCCTGTCCATACTGCGCAGAGTAACCGCCTGTGCTAAATGAAGTCCCTTTGAACATAAATGGATTAAACCTGCCACGCGATTGCACGTCAGGCAAGGAACTGAAAAATGGATTCTGAACGATCATTCCATCAATCACAACCTTGGTTTCCTGCCCGGAACCGCCTCTTACGAAAAGCCCTTCCTGCTCTCCTACGCGCTGGGCGCCCGGGAGGAACTGCATGGCGCCGGTAATATCCGCGGCTGCACCGGCGGTGGTTACAATGTCGAGTGGCTTCAACATAGCCATTCGTTTTTCGTCGGATGCCTCAAATGCGCCTGCCGTAATGACCACGGTGTTCAATTCATTGGCCAGCTCTTCCACTTTTACCGACAGGTCGGTTGCATTGTCCTTTATTCCAATTTTCTTTTCGAATGCTTCATAACCAACATATGTTGCGGCGAGTGTAGCGGTGTCTGTCTCGCTTGTTTGAAAGCTGAAACTCCCGTTGGCATCTGTGGTGGTCCCGTCGTAGGTGCCTTTTAAAAATACATTGGCTCCCGGTAAAGCATTCCCTTTCTTATCGGTAACCTTCCCGCTTACTGTCTTTTGGGCAGAGCAAAGCGGGGAGATCAATAATAGTAAATAAAAAAAAAGCTTCATGGCTAACAGCATTTGTGTTCCTTGTTGACACAAATCTATCAGCCATGAAGCCGTATGCTAAGTAATTTCCGACGAACTGCGCATTTGAAACGTATGAACTTCGTTTCGACCGGAATGAAAAATCGGGATTAAAGCTCTTCGACAGTAATATTTTTCCACCGTACTTTGATTCCGCCACCATCGTGGATCTGCAATGCGATTGAGCCTTCACCAGCGCCGATTTTCGCGTCCGTGAAATCAACCATTTGATTACCATTCAAATAGGTTTTAACATTATCGCCCACCGCACGGATTCTCAATGTATTCCATTCGCCCATTTTCAGAAAACCTTCTTTTTCATCGGGGATTTGTACAAGCCAGTTGCGACCGTAGGACTCGTAAATTCCGCCTGTATCATGGTTTGGCGGTGCAACTTCAACCTGCCAGCCTGCAACCTTTGTGCCGTCCACGGTCGAGCGGAAAAATACGCCGCTGTTACCATTGGCTTCCTGCTTGAATTGCAGGGAAAGGTCGAAATTCTTGTAAAACTTGTCCGTCGTCAAATAGCCATATTTCTTATCAGGGCCGCTTTCGCAGATCAATTCGCCGTTTTCTACATACCATTTTTCTGTTCCGTTTACTTTCCAGCCGGTCAGATCTTTTCCGTTAAATAATTTAACAGGTTTTTTTAACGGGTTGGGAACGGGTGCCTTATAAGCGAGAAATGCTGAGTTAAGGAGCAAAATGGCCGCAGAGAGCACAGCTAGTTGTCTAAGTTTTAACATAATGGATTGGGGGTTAGGATTAAAAAAATTACATTAAGAATTCGGTCAAAATACATTTTCCATTAGTTTTACGGAAATTAACCAATGGGAAAGCTATGAAAAAAAACCGTTTTGTATGGCCTTATGTGGCATTTTTTTTACTTGCAGTGTTGTCTTCGGGAGTAATTATTTCCTGCAAAGAAAAGAATGAGGACATCGTAAAGCGCAAAACGATTACAGAGGTCATCATGGAGAATGAGCGATTTAGCATTCTGAAAGATCTGATGCTTTATGCCAAAATGAGTGACGGATTGCGGACCGGTGAAGTAACTTTTTTTGCACCTGACAATGCTGCCTTTGGCCGTGCCAATATTTTCTCTTCCTCCGTATTGACCGCGATGCCAGAAGATTCGGTTCGGAAACTTATAAATAACCACATTGTAGGAAAAGAGCGGCTTGACTATAAAAGCCTTAAAGAAGGAAAGAAGAAGGCGATCGGAGGCAAAGAACTGAGCATTACCAAAACGGACAGCATCTTTTCTGTAAACAGAGCGGACATTATCCTTTCTGATATCAGCGCTGCAAATGGTGTCATCCACATTATCGACAGTCTTGCCATAAGGTGAGACCATAAGATTTGTAAATAAAACGGCCCGGTTGAATGTTCAGCCGGGCCGTTTTATTGGATACTTTAATACTTAGAATTGCTCGATGTGAGCAAAGAAGAAATTTCCCTCTATTTCAGCATTCTCATCGGAATCGGAACCGTGGATTGCGTTGGCTTCGATGGATTTCGCAAATAACTTACGAATTGTGCCTTCGTCAGCATTGGCAGGGTTAGTGGCGCCAATCAGCGTACGGAAGTCAGCAACGGCATTGTCTTTCTCCAAAATCATCGGAACGATCGGGCCGGAAGACATATATTTGCATAAATCATTGTAGAAAGGGCGCTCCTTGTGCACTGCATAAAATTCTCCGGCGCGTTCCGGGGTAAGCTGTGTTTTTTTCAAGGCTACAATCCGGAATCCGGCCTCCTCAATCATTTTGATAATTGCTCCCGAATTACCGTCTTGAACGGCATCCGGCTTAATCATTGTGAATGTTCTATTTGTTGGCATACTATCGGCTAAATTTATTTGCTGCAAAACTATACAATTTTTCATTTTATATCCTTGCCCCTCTCTTCGTATGTCGGCGTAACCATCAAAACATTGCCTGATAACCAGCCTTTAGGGGACAACATTGAGCAAATCCCAACAGTTTTATTAATTTTGTGGGCTCAATGCAAAGCAAATTTTCTTCTGTCCGAATTAAGTAGCTGTGAATCAAACCGTTGAAGAGCTTAGCTCTTTTCTATCCCAACCACAAAAAATCATCATTACGATGCATCGTGACCCCGACGCCGACGCGCTGGGATCGTCATTGGGCTGGGCAAGTTATTTAATCAAGAAAGGGCACGAAGTTACGGTCATCAGCCCAACGGATTATACTGCGAATTTGCGCTGGCTATCTGGTATTGAGCATGTTTTGGTTTATGAAAAGCAAGCAGATCAGGTTAAATGCAAGAATAAAATTGCGCAGGCGACATTGATATGCTGCCTGGATTTTTCAGCTCTTTCGAGGCTTAAAGATCTGGGCAAGGTCGTGGAAGAAGCTGCCGCCCCCAAATTAATGGTGGATCATCATCTTGAACCTGAACATTTTGCAAAATGGATGGTATGGGACACATATGCAGCCGCTACGGCCCAGCTTATTTACAAACTGATCAAAGAACTGGAAGGCGATTCTCCTGTGACTGAAATATTTGATATTCCAATGGCGGAATGTTTGTATGCAGGCATTATGACGGATACTGGCTCTTTCAGACACGGTAATGTCACCCCGGAAGTTCATTTGGCCGTTGCAGACCTGATGTTGACCGGTTTTGATTCCAGCCGCGTTCACAGGCTCATTTACGACAATGCGCCGCTTTCCAGGTTGCAATTTCTAGGTTACGTACTCTCTCAAAAATTGGTCGTATTACCCCAATACAGAACGGCTTATATGGTTTTAACGGAAGCAGAATTGCAGAAATTCAATTCCAGCACGGGAGAAACCGAAGGAATCGTTAATTATGGCTTGCAGGTCGAAAATGTGGTCATGTCTGCCATGTTCATTGAAAGAAAAGGCGAGGTGAAAATTTCTTTCCGCTCTGTGGGAACATTCTCGGTAAGGGATTTGGCGAGCACGTATTTCAGTGGCGGAGGACATAAGAATGCTTCCGGCGGAAGATCAGAACAATCAGTAAATGAAACAGTTGCAACTTTTTTAAGTATCCTTCCTGAATACCAGCAAGAACTTTTAAACGTTGATTAGTCTTAAATTTATACTTCAAAAATCACATCATAATCTTTCCAATTAACACAATCCAATGAATTTAAAAACAATCGGTTATGCAATGGGCGTAACTATTCTAGCAGCCGCTTGCAACCAACACCGAACGCAGGTTACTGAATCCGGTCTGAAATATCAGATTTTCGAACACGAAGATGACGCAAGAAAAGCTAAGTTGGGAGATATTATGACGTTCCACTTTGTTTTGAAAAACGGCACCGATTCCACGCTTCGCGACACATATAAAGAAGGCGCCCCTCAGAAAATGGTTTTGCAGGCTCCTCAATACAAAGGCAGCTTTGAAGAGGGCCTTGCTTTGCTGGCAAGCGGCGATAGCGCCAAAATATCGATCAATGCGGATACAATGTTTGCAAAAATCGGTCAACCAATGCCTCCGATGATCAAAAAAGGCTCTGACCTTAATTTTACGGTTAAGGTGGTAAGTGTCCTTACTTCTGAGGAATTCCAAAAGCAACTTTCGGAAGCAGGAACAAAACAAAAAGCAATCGACGCCAAGGTGATCGAAGATTACCTGACTAAAAATAACCTGAAAGCAAAAGCGCAGAAAACAGCATCCGGCCTGACTTACATAGATGACGTGGTCGGAACTGGCGAAAGCCCTAAGGCTGGTGACAATGTAAAGGTTCACTACACAGGAAAGCTTTTGGATGGAAAAGTATTTGACAGCTCCAAAAACGGCGGCAGACCGCCCATTGATTTCCAGGTGGGCGTAGGCATGGTAATCCCAGGCTGGGAAGAAGGTATTATGCTGATGAAAAAAGGCGGAAAACGCACTTTGATCATCCCATCAGGGCTAGCATATGGAGCTGAGGGATCACCAGGAGCTATTCCTGCCAACTCAGTTTTGTTGTTTGATGTGGAATTGATCGATTTCGGAAAAGCACCGGCACAACAACCTGGTCCTCCTGCGAGATAATCAAATAGAAACGAATTAAAACGGCTGCTTCACAAGAGTAGCCGTTTTTTTGTGTAAAATGCATTTTGAACAAATATTAATTCCCATGAAACTCTGCTTTGCCACCAACAATCTTCATAAGTTAAAGGAAATCCAGGCACTATTGGGCAATCAGTTTGAGCTGGTTACGCTCAGCGATATCGGCTGCGAAACGGACATTCCTGAGCCATTTGAAACAATCGCTGAGAACTCTGCCGCAAAAGCAAGATATGTATGGGACCATTACAGGATCAATTGCTTTGCGGACGACACTGGACTGGAAGTAGCCGCGCTCAATAGTGAGCCAGGCGTATATTCCGCGCGCTATGCGGGTCCTCAGCGGAATGCGGACGATAACATTGACCTGTTACTAACCAATCTGGCTGGTGAAAGTGACCGCAGCGCTCGATTTGTTACGGTAATTACATTGGTAATTGATGGAGAATATCAACAGTTTGAAGGAACAGTCGAAGGGCACATTATCAGTGAAAAAAGGGGCAGTAATGGATTCGGTTATGATCCTGTGTTCATGCCCAGCGATTTAACCCGGACATTTGCGGAAATGACGCTCGATGAAAAATCCTTGCTGAGCCACAGAGCACGTGCATTTGCCAAGCTGGTCGGGTTTTTGAGACAAGTGTAATAACAACATCATTCTTAAACAGCATTCATTATGCCAGACTTCAATTCAGACGAATATCGCGTGGATGGGACGCAGAAATTTCAGATCAAAAAAGCAAAAACGCGCTTCAAAGATATTTATAAGGATAAGGAAGAATATGAGTCCATGCAGGATGACTCGGCGAAGGAGCTAGATGTGCTGCAAAGCATGATGTATGCACACAACCGCTACGGGTTACTGGTTATATTTCAGGCTATGGACGCGGCCGGTAAGGACGGGACGATCAAACACGTGCTTGCAGGCGTAAATCCGGTAGGGGTGAAAATACATTCGTTCAAACGGCCCACAGAAACTGAACTTGAACATGACTATTTATGGCGTAGCAATCTCGTGCTCCCCCAACGAGGCACGATCACTATCTTTAATCGCAGTTATTATGAAGAAGTGCTTGTTGCGAAAGTGAACCCGGAAATCGTCACAACTTCCCAGCGGCTGCCCGTGGAGCTGACAGAAGACATGGACAAGCTTTGGAAGAACAGATATTCAGATATCAGAAACCTGGAAAAATATTTATATAGAAATGGAATCCGCGTTATCAAATTTTTCCTGAATGTATCTAAGGAAGAGCAAGCTTCACGCCTGATCGAGCGCATAGAGGATCCATCTAAAAACTGGAAATTCGAGGAGCAGGATGTAAAAGTGCGCGGGCAGTGGGATGAATATATGCAGGCTTATGAAGATTGCATTAACAACACGGCGTCGAAGAAAGCACCTTGGTTCGTCGTCCCGGCGGACGACAAGAAAAATCTTCGTCTAACAGTGTCTAAAATTATTGTGGAAGAACTTACGAAGATGAATATGTCTTATCCCGAGTCCGGGCCGGAACGTTCGGAAGAGTTACATCATTTTATTGATGTGATAAATGCTCAGAATACAGAAAGTTAAACACAAAAAAGGCGGCTGAATTCAGCCGCCTTTGATAGTTATGCATGGTGTGAAGTCTAATCCTTATTTCTTGATAGTGAAGTTTCCACCACCAATTTTATATCCTTCGGCATACAGTTCCACATTGTATTTACCTGGGCGGAACTGTGAGCTATTGTCATACAACAATTCTACTTTCTGGTTGTTGTTTTGGTAAGCAATAGACTCACGCGTTGTAAACTTAGACGGAGCTCCGTCAACTTCGAACTCTCCGGATCCAGTTGCGTCATCTGATACAACCGCTCCTTCAGGATCAAGCACACGAACATAGATGTCTTTCGATTCTTGTGCTGTCAACTCATTTTCAGGAAGCGTGAACACCATTTTGATTTTGTCAACACGGCTTGCTTTATACTCTTCTTTATCTTTTACCTTACCTCTTGAATTAACTGTAAGGATTTTCAGATTTTGTGCTTTCAATGCAGCAGCTTTTGTTACTTTATCGCTAAGTTCCTTATTAGCAGCTGTGAAAGTAACAACTGAGTCACTAAGCTCAGCTTGACGCTGTACTAACTTCTCACGCTCGCTGGTCAAACTTCCCACGTGTGTGCTCAAAGAATCGTTTGATGCTACCAACTTCTCGTTTTCAAGTTTCAACTGAGCAATCACCTCGTCTTTTTCTACAAGGAATTTTTCGTATTCTTTAATCTTGCCAAGATATTTGTTAGTTTCAACTCTTTTGCTTCTGCTGAAAGCCAGTTTATCTGCTTCCAGTTTTTCTTTAACTTTCGTTAATTCTGATACGTCACCACCTAGTTTTTCAATTTCAGCGATCTTCGCGTCCAGCACGGTCGAAATGGAGTCTAATTTAGTTTTGGTTACAGCCAATTCTCTCGCTTTTTCAACCACCATTGTTTCCTGTTGAGTCAACTCGTTTTTCTGAGTGGTAAACAAGTAGCCAAACATGGCTGTCGCAAGCCCAAGGACAACAACCATTGCCCAGGCGATACTTTGCTTATTTTTCTGTTCTTGTTCCATTGATTTTAGAGAATTTATTTAATATGATTTAGTTTTCATGTTGACAGGTTAAAAAGTTATCCGGGTCTACATGGATTTGTAACTTAAATCTCTAATTCTATGCCGAATTGCCACTTTCTACATCCCGCAGCCTTTTCCTGCATATTAAATTATATAAATAATACCAAAAAAGAGGCATAGCAACTTTCTAAGCCTCTTTTTGAAATGTATTATTAAATGGGGAAAATTAGTGCTGAACGGCTGTATGGAGGGAGGCGCTTTGGAAATTGGGTAATGTTTACCCAAAGTATGGTGTAACGGAACAAACAAACTTCATCCCAAAACCCGCTAAAATCCTATTTTTGCTGTAATATTAAAAGACTTGCGGTCCATGAACAAAAGCTTTTGATAACCTTTCACAGAATAGGAAGAAACTTCCAGCAAATTATCTCGCCGGCTTGATGTCAATTCGATGGTCTTTTCAGAACTATATATCCTGTTTTCAGACCGCAGCAGCGCTTTTACCATTACTGGTTGCTGTGTTGCACTGTCGACTTTGATCGTTAACAAACGGACGGGCAAATTCTCTCCATCTTTGATTTTATATTCATAAACAGACGAATCGCTCCTTGTAACTACATAGCTATTTCGATACGCAGGCTTATTAATGTCAGCTTGTACGAATAATTCCAGCTCTTTTTTCCAATCCGTTCCGGTCTCCAAGCGCACTTCTTCCTTTCCATCTAATTGGACAGTTTTGGTCACTTTTGCCTTTTTCTCATTCAGATAAACGATCTGATTTTCTATGAAACCTTTGAGATCATAATAAGCCTTTTTCTCATTAGGATCCGTTGCAGCATCCCTGCAACCGACTAATGTGATGAAGCATGCGACAATAAGAACAGATATGCATTTAATGAACACCGGACGGCTGGGAGGCAGTTTTGAAATAAAACGCATTGGTAATGTTGACTTTATCGCACAGAAGATCTAAAAAAACAGAGAGCCCAATGGACTCTCCGGTAAACAACATCATTGTAACAGGTTTAGTTTATAAGATACTAACTCCTGTCATTTCAGCTGACTTGGGAATCCCCATCAATTCAAGAATTGTAGGCGCTATATCAGCCAGCTTTCCATCTTTTATCGGATTTTGATAATTATTATCAACCAGCACGCAAGGCACCAGGTTCAGTGAATGTGCAGTATTGGGTGAGCCATCGTCATTCAGCATGTAATCTGAATTTCCGTGATCGGCAATGATGATGGAGGAATAGCCGTGATTCAGTCCCGTTGTAACGACGGTCTGCACGCATTGATCCACAACTTCACACGCTTTAACCGCCGCTTCGAACACGCCTGTATGGCCTACCATATCCGGGTTCGCAAAGTTGAGGCAAACAAAATCCACTTCCCCTTTCTCCAATTCAGGCACGATCGAATCCCTAATGCCAAATGCTGACATTTCAGGTTGCAGATCATAAGTAGCAACCTTTGGCGATTGGCAAAGTAAACGGCTTTCACCTTCAAATGGCTTTTCGCGTCCACCTGAAAAGAAGAATGTTACGTGCGGATATTTTTCAGTTTCAGCAATGCGGATCTGCTTTTTACCAGCTGCTTCGAGCACTTCTCCCAATGTATTGTTGAGATTGTCTTTATCAAAAATCACATCTACGCCTTTGAATGTATCATCATAATTGGTCATTGTGATGTATCTAAGGTTCAGCTTGTGCATGTTTTGCTCATGGAAATCCTGCTGCGTCAGCACTTCTGTAATTTCGCGGCCCCGGTCGGTCCGGAAATTAAAACATAACACAACATCGCCATCTTCAATAACACCGATTGGCGTCCCATCCGGATTTGTTGCAACGATAGGCATGATAAATTCGTCAGTAACGCCCGTTTCGTAGGAATCCTTAATTGCTTTTAACACCTCACCGGATGCTACGTGAGCACCTTCGCCATGCACCATTGCGTCATAAGCAAGCTTCACACGCTCCCAACGCTTATCACGATCCATTGCATAGTAGCGGCCCGTAACGCTCGCAATGCGGCCCGTTGTCTGATCTAATGTTTGTTGAAGCTCTGTTAAAAAGCCCAAACCACTTTTCGGATCGCAGTCACGACCGTCTGTGAATGCATGAACAAAAACATTTGTCAAACCACTGTCGGCAGCTATCTTAACAAGACCTTTTAAATGATCAATGTGTGAGTGAACACCACCATCGGACACCAGACCAATGAAATGCACTTTTTTATTATTTGTTTTGGCAAAATCCAAAGCACTGGTCAGCACAGGTTCGTTACCCAATGTTCCTTCGGTAACGGCCAGATTGATCTTAACCAGATCCTGGTAAACCACACGTCCTGCGCCAAGATTCGTATGCCCTACTTCTGAATTCCCCATCTGTCCGTCCGGGAGACCGACAGCCAGGCCGCTGGCAGCAAGTCTGCTGTGCGGATACTTCTGCATAATGCTGTCGTAAAAAGGAGTGTTGGCAGCTAAAACAGCGGAACGGCTTTCCTCGCCTGCTTTGGCAATGCCCCAGCCGTCCATGATTATAAGAATTACTTTTTTGCTCAATGTCTTAAAAATTAGATATTAACACGCAATGATCGACGCAAGCTTACTCGCTCTTTTTGCCTTCGACCGGTTGATTTTTCTCGTCAACGATTACATATACTTCCTCGTTGGGCTTGCGCATCATGAAATTCTCGCGGGCCCATTTTTCAAGCATTTTCGGATTACCGAAAACTTCATTCCGTTCCTTTTTAACTTCTTTGATTTTTCCGAGCAAAATGCCTTTTTCGTGTTCCAGTTCCTTCATCTTCATCCGGTTGGAGATCACAATCCGCATATTGTTATTATCAAGAAAAAGGATCCAGACAAACCACGCAAGAAAAGTGGCTATGTAGAAGTTTTTGAGCGTCTGGAGAGACCAGAATGATCCTTTTTTCATAAGGGAAGCGGGTGTATACAAAAACCGGAGCATTGAGCTCCGGTTTTGATTCATGATATCAGAATTTCAATCCTGGGAAATATGCATTTTCGCCCAATTCTTCTTCGATCCGAAGAAGCTGATTGTATTTCGCCATACGGTCAGAGCGAGAAGCAGAACCTGTTTTGATCTGTCCTGTGTTCAATGCTACTGCCAAGTCGGCGATTGTAGAATCTTCTGTTTCACCTGAACGGTGCGACATAATGCTCTTGTAGCTATTGCGTTTTGCAAGGTTAACTGTGTCGATTGTCTCCGTCAATGAACCAATCTGGTTTACTTTTACAAGCACAGCATTCGCAATTTGCGACTCGATTCCTTGTTGCAAACGCGTTACGTTCGTTACGAACAAATCGTCCCCAACCAACTGGATTTTCTTACCAACAGATTGCGTAAGTGTTGCCCAGCCAGCCCAGTCGTCTTCGTCCATACCATCTTCGATAGAAATGATTGGATATTTAGCAACCCACTGTGTCCAGTAATCAGCCATCTCATCAGAGCTCAACTTGCGTCCGTCTGATTTTTTGAAGTGGTAAAACCCATCTTCGTAGAATTCTGAAACAGCAGCATCCATGGCGATGAAAATATCTTCGCCTGGCTTGTAACCAGCTTTCTCGATCGCCTGGATTACTATTTCAATAGCTTCTTCATTGGATTTGATGTTTGGAGCAAAACCACCTTCGTCACCTACGTTAGTAGAATATCCTTTGCTTTTCAAAACCGTTTTCAGTGTATGGAAAACCTCAACACCCATTCTCAATGACTGAGAGAATGTATCTGCTTTCGCAGGCATGATCATGAATTCCTGAAAATCGATAGAATTGTCCGCGTGGCTTCCACCATTCAGGATATTCATCATTGGAACTGGCAATGTATTTGCGTTGGTTCCACCTACATAACGATAAAGTGGCAAGTTAGCTTCCTGAGCGGCAGCTTTCGCAGCGGCAAGGGATACGCCAAGAATAGCATTTGCCCCTAACTTCGCTTTGTTAGGAGTTCCGTCCAATTCCAGCATGATTTTATCAATCAGATTTTGCTCAAATACTGAACAACCGATCAACTCAGGGAAAATAATATCGTTGACGTTCTCAACGGCTTTCAAAACTCCTTTTCCTACGTATACGCTTTTGTCGTCGTCACGAAGTTCAACGGCCTCATGCTTTCCGGTAGAAGCTCCAGACGGAACAGCAGCACGTCCTAAATAGCCATTTTCAGTACGAATATCTACTTCTATTGTTGGGTTTCCTCTTGAATCCAGAATTTGTCTTGCATGTACTGATTGAATCGTACTCATTTGCAGCTTGTGGTTTTGATTTAAAATAGAATTTTTTAACGGTACAAAATAACACAAAAAATCCTCTGCATTACAGAGGATTTCGATATTTTCAGCTTGCTCTTAACAATTTAATAAATTCATCAAATAGATATCGCGAATCGTGCGGACCTGGCGACGCCTCAGGGTGATACTGAACTGAGAACGCAGGATAATCCTTTCTGCGAATTCCTTCAATTGTTTTGTCATTCAAATTCACGTGCGTGATTTCGATATCAGGATGGTTTTCAATTTCGTCAGGGTTCACCGCAAAACCATGATTTTGTGAAGTGACCTCACAGAACCCAGTTATCAGATTTTTAACAGGGTGGTTTAACCCACGGTGGCCATGGTGCATTTTATAAGTATTAATCCCACTTGACAATGCAAGAAGCTGATGTCCCAGGCAAATTCCAAAAAGCGGTTTGCTAGTCCTGATCATCTGATTTACACTCTCCACCGCATAAAGCATTGCTGCCGGGTCACCTGGCCCGTTGGATATAAAGAATCCATCAGGTTGCCAAGACATTACTTCTTCAAAAGGCGTTTTTGCCGGAAAAACCTTGCAATAGCATCCTCTCGACGTCAAATTTTGCAGAATACTTTTCTTGATTCCGTAGTCCATTACTGCAATTCTCCATTGGCTTGAAGATTCTTCGCCAACAAAGTAAGCATTCTCAGTGGTCACTTCAGAGGACAATTCGAGGCCATCCATGGAAGGGATTTTTTTCAATTCGGCCATCAGCTCTTTTTCGTCCAGAATTTCTGACGAAATAATTGCATTCATCACACCGCGTTGCCTCACATGACGCACGATGTGTCTTGTATCCACATTGCTTACACCAACAATGTTGGCCCTTTCAAAATATTCCTGCAACGAAAAATCAGCTGTATGTCTTGAATAGATTGGGGAGAAGGTGTTGCAAACCATTCCACGAATCTTCACCGAAGCAGATTCCTCTTCGTCTTCGAGCTGAACTCCGTAATTTCCAATATGTGAATTGGTATTAACAATGATTTGACCATAATAAGACGGATCAGTGTAGATTTCCTGATACCCTGTCATGCCTGTGTTAAAACAAATTTCTCCGCCGGTGGTCCCGCTTATTCCCAAAGCGATTCCCTTGTATGCCGTTCCATCTTCAAGTAATAACAGAGCTTCCTTTTTTTGACTCATTTTATTGCTAAATCTATTGTTGCCTACTATTTGTCTGAGCGCAATGCGCGGGTGTTTTTAAACTGCGGTGCAAAATTATAAAATTTTACCCATAAAAAAGGGTTAAACGAAACGTTCAACCCTTTTCTGTATATTCTTAATGTTTATCCAAAATTATTCCTTTTCAGTCTTAGATTCTGGCGCCTCATTATTTTCAGCAGCTTCGTCATTGGTTGCAGGTGCTTCGTCAGCAACTGGTTCCGCTTCTGCAACTACCGGATGATCTTCTTTTTTAACAGGTGCAGCAGCTGCTACTTCTGTTCCTTCTTTCTTCGCTCCTCCTCTTCTGCTACGTCTTGTTTTTGCAGGCTTGTCAGCATTAGCAAGAAGCAATGCGTCGTTGAAATCTACAAGTTCAATCAGTGCAATTTCCGCAGCATCACCAAGTCTGCTTCCAAGTTTGATGATACGGGTGTAACCACCTGGACGAGATGCAATTTTGTCTGAAACAACTCCAAAAAGTTCTTTTGTAGATTCTTTATCATTTAGATAAGAGAATACAACCCTTCTATTGTGGGTAGAATCTTCTTTGGCGCGAGTTAACAAAGGTTCAACATATTTACGAAGTTCCTTAGCCTTAGCAAGTGTTGTTTCAATTCTTTTGTGGATAATCAAAGAAGAAGCCATATTTGATAGCATCGCCTTGCGGTGAGATGCCGTTCTTCCTAAGTGATTACCTTTCTTACCGTGTCTCATTGTTTTGTTGTTTAGTT
Organism: Dyadobacter chenwenxiniae; assembly: GCF_022869785.1. Lineage (NCBI taxonomy): Bacteria > Pseudomonadati > Bacteroidota > Cytophagia > Cytophagales > Spirosomataceae > Dyadobacter > Dyadobacter chenwenxiniae. The sequence continues at coordinate 4,769,129 of NZ_CP094997.1, forward strand.
GCTTCGAGCGGCGGCTAGCGCGCTACAGAATACATACTTATTATGGAATTATTTATCAATCTTCGTCCAAACGATATTTGGCAACGTCCATTCCAAATGTGAGTTGCTTATCAGCTACAAGCTGTTCCAACTCAGTAAGAGATTTTTTACCAAAATTGCGGAATTTCATCATGTCTGAAATTTCAAGTCTAACCAGATCACCAAGTGATTTAACGTCAGCTGATTTCAAACAGTTGTATGCACGCACAGAAAGGTCCAGCTCTGACAATGAAGTCTTAAGTAGTTTTCTCATACGCAACATTTCTTCATCCACCTGATTGTCTTCTTCTGCTTTCTGCTTCTCAAACGTCATTGTTTGATCAGAGAATAGCATAAAGTGTTGGATCAAAATGTTCGCTGCACCTTTCAACGCATCTTCCGGATGGATTGAACCATCTGTTTGAATGTCGATCAAAAGACGCTCGTAATCTGTGCGTTGTTCGACACGTGTATTTTCAACACTGTATTTAACATTTTTAATCGGGGTATAAATAGAATCCACTGCAATGTATCCAAACGGCAATTCATTTGCACGCGGCTCATCAGCAGGGACGTACCCTCTTCCTTTGTCCAAAAGAAGTTCCATTTCGAACTCTTTCTGGTCATCAATATGGCAAATAACCTGATCTGGATTTAAAACTTCAAATGCATTAGTAAACTTACCAATGTCACCCGCTGTGATAACGGATACATTTTTAAGGTTCACAACGATCCTGCTTTCGTTCAGATCAGAAACTTTTTTAAAACGAACCATTTTAAGGTTCAGGATGATTTCTGTTACATCCTCAACTATACCTTCGATAGAAGAAAACTCATGAAGCACACCAGGGAACTTCACGCTCGTAATGGCATAACCTTCCAAAGATGAAAGAAGTATTCTACGTAATGCATTACCAATGGTTACGCCGTATCCTTTCTCTAAAGGCTTAAACTCAAACAACCCGTGAAAGTCGTCTGCTTTTTCCATGACGACCTTATCAGGCATTTGGAAAGCTAATATTGACATAGTCCTTGCTCCTTTTATAGTAGTAAATGATAGTTGATCACGCTACCGTTACCTTTGCGATCGCAAAATTGCCGATTTCGGCTAAAAGCACGCCTGGTAAACTAGGCGTGCTGTAATATGAAGATTATTTAGAATACAACTCAACGATAAGCTGTTCGTTGATGTTTTCAGGGATTTGTTCGCGTTCTGGGAAGGTTACGAATTTACCTGTCAATTGTTGACCATCCCATTCCAACCAGTTGAATCCTTTAGAGCTGTGACCAGCAAGGCTCTCTGAAACTGATTCAAGAGATTTCGATTTCTCACGAACTGTCACGATTTGTCCAGGACGTAGAGAATAAGAAGGAATATTAACAATTTCACCATCAACAAGTATATGTTTGTGGGAAACAAGCTGACGGGCAGCCCGTCTGGTTGGAGCGATACCCAAGCGGTAAACTGTATTATCAAGACGAGCTTCGCAGTATTTCAACAGGTTCTCACCAGTAATACCCTCTTTAACCGAAGCTTTTTCGAATAGATTACGGAATTGTCTTTCAAGAATACCGTAGATGAATTTCACCTTCTGCTTTTCCATCAATTGCAAAGCATACTCCGATTTTTTAGAGCGGCGACCCTTTCCGTGAACTCCGGGAGGGTAATTCTTTTTTGCAAGAGCTTTGCTCGGGCCCATAATGGGTTCTCCGTAGCGTCTTGCAATCTTTGATTTGGGACCTGTATAACGTGCCATTAAAAACTTTTTATTTTACTTAAATTATTTAAAAACCATTCTGTAACCCCAGTGTCCAAATTACGAATGGGCATTAGATTGAAATACTATACTCTCCGACGTTTTGGAGGACGGCAACCATTGTGTGGAAGCGGAGTAATATCTCTGATTGTAGTTACCTCGATTCCAGCATTTTGAATAGTACGAATTGCTGATTCACGACCAGATCCTGGTCCTTTAACAAAAACCTCAGCTTTACGCATGCCTAGATCGAAAGCAACCTGAGCACAGCTTTGGGCTGCAGTTTGTGCTGCGTAAGGTGTATTCTTTTTCGATCCACGAAACCCCATCTTACCGGCAGATCCCCAGGAAATCACCTGACCATTGTTATTTGTAATAGAGATGATAATGTTGTTGAATGAAGCTTTGATGTGTACTTGACCCACCGACTCCACTACTACAACTCTCTTTTTTGCTTTATCTTTTCTTTTATTTTGTGCCATTGCTTATGGATAGAAATGTGGTCTTCACCACCGCTCACTGATTATTTAGTAGCCTTTTTCTTGTTCGCGATTGTTTTGCGTTTACCCTTACGAGTACGAGAGTTGTTCTTTGTCCTTTGTCCGCGCAACGGTAAACCCTTACGGTGACGAAGACCTCTGTAACAAGCGATATCCATTAAGCGCTTAATGCTCAGTTGAACTTCTGATTTAAGTGCACCTTCTACTTTATATTCACCTGCTATAACCGCACGAACTGCACCGGACTCTTCATCATTCCAGTCAACAACTTTCTTATTGATGTCAACTCCTGCTTTTTCTAGAATTTTTTTCGCTGAACTGCGTCCAATTCCGAAGATATAAGTTAGTGAGATTTCGCCCCTTTTACGGTCGGGAATATCAACTCCTGAAATACGTGCCATAATGATTAACCTTGTCTTTGTTTATACCGTGGGTTCTTCTTGTTAATAACATACACTTTACCCTTTCGGCGTATAACCTTGCAGTCTTCACTGCGTTTCTTTACTGATGCTTTGACTTTCATCTCGAATGTTACTTGTTGTTAATAATGAGGTCGTCTTCTCCTTATTTGTACCGGTAAGTAATTCTTGCCTTTGATAAGTCGTAAGGAGACATTTCCAACTTAACACGGTCGCCCGGTAATATTTTTATATAGTGCATTCTCATCTTTCCTGAAATATGCGCAATCACTTCATGTTTATTCTCTAAAATTACACGAAACATTGCATTGGAAAGCGCTTCTAAAATTACTCCGTCTTGTTCGATTGATGCTTGTTTTGCCATTCGTAGCGTTAATTACATTACTTCAACCATAAGGCTGGTGTTGGCCGTCACTTTTTCTATATAATCGAATGTTGTCAGAATTTCGGCTTTGCCTTTACGAACAACGACTGTGTGTTCAAAATGCGCCGAATACTTTCTATCGCTAGTTCGAATCGTCCATCCATCCCGTTCTTGCATCACTGATTTAACTCCCAAATTAATCATGGGCTCAATCGCAAGAACCATCCCCTCTTTTAGGCGGATTCCCTTCCCGCGTTTCCCGTAATTTGGAACTTCCGGGCTTTCGTGAAGATCTCTTCCAACGCCATGTCCTACTAGTTCCCTTACAACTGTATATCCTTTTTCTTCAACGAAACTCTGAACTGCAAAGCCAATGTCTCCAATTCTCATTCCTTCCGTCGCCTGCTCGATTCCTTTATATAACGATCGCTTAGTTGCAGTTAAGAGACTCATAACTTCCGGGCTAACTTCACCAACGGGATAAGTGTAAGCGCTATCGCTATGAAACCCATTCAACTTAACACCGCAATCGATCGAAACAATATCTCCTTCTTTTAACGTATAACTGCTAGGGATTCCGTGAACGACTACTTCGTTAACCGAGATGCACAATGATGCCGGAAACTTGTTAAATCCTTTAAACGAAGGAATTCCACCATGATCTCTTATGTATTCCTCTGCAACAGAATCTAATTTTTGCGTTGTTACACCTGGTTTTACCCAAAGAGCCACTTCTGCATGAGCTCTTCCTAAAATTTGAGCACTTACTTTGATAAGCTCAATCTCTTCTTCCGTTTTAAGATAAATCATGCCTAATATCAGATCGCAACGCTCTCCGTTCTTCCCGTCACCCGTCCTGATTTCATCAAACCTTCATATCTTCGCATCAACAGGTAACTTTCAATCTGCTGCAATGTATCTAACACAACACCCACCATAATCAGCAACGATGTTCCTCCAAAGAAGTGAGCAAAATCTGTTGACACGCCTAAAAGACTTGCAAATGCTGGTAATATAGCCACAATCGCAAGCATCAGAGAACCAGGGAATGTTATCCTATCTAGGATAGAGCTAATATATTCAGACGTCTGTTGACCTGGTTTCACACCTGGAATAAAGCCACCACCTCTTTTCATATCATCAGCAATTTGCTGCGGATTAACCGAAATAGCTGTATAGAAGAACGTGAAAACGATAATCAGAAATGCGAAAAGTAAATTGTACTGCCAAGTCGTATAGTTTGCAAAAATTGTTGCGACATTACTTGCAAAATCGCTTTTCTCAGCAAAATATGACGCTCCTAACGAAGGAATAAACATTAATGCCTGTGCAAAAATAATAGGCATAACGCCCGCAGCATTAAGTTTTAAAGGCAAATATTGACGCTGGCCACCCATAACCCGGTTTCCAACGACCTGCTTCGCGTATTGGATAGGAATTCTGCGCACTGCCTGTGTAAGCATTACAGCGCCCATAATTACAAAATACAATGCGACAATTTCAAGAACCGTCAATAAAATCTGTCCACTTCCCCGAGAAACAAATTCCTTATAAATGGCACCTGGGAATCTCGAAACAATACCAATCATTATTAGCATCGAAATACCATTACCAATTCCTTTATCAGTAATCCTTTCTCCCAACCACATACAGAACATTGTTCCAGCAGTTAAAACAAAAACAGATGAGATAGAGAAAAGGCTCCTAGATACTAGTAAAGCCTCATCGGGTACAGTTGTATTTAAATAAGCAGTTCCTTGTACCAACGTGACAACGATCGTCAATACGCGGGTAATCTGATTCAATTTCTTTCTTCCTGACTCACCCTCTTTCTGCATCTTCTGGAAATACGGCAATGCCATAGTCAGCAACTGAATCGCAATAGATGCGGAAATATAAGGCATAATGCCCAAGGCGAAAATAGACGCCTTACTAAACGCTCCTCCCAAAAAAGTATCAAGAAGACCCAAAAGCCCCTGAGTGGATACGTTCATTTGATCTGGTTCGACACCAGGCAAAGCCACATAAGACCCCAAACGGAAAATCGTTATAAACAAAAGAGTGTTGAGAATTCGCGTTCTCAACTCTTCAATTGCAAATATATGTTTTATAGTCTCTAAAAATCGTTTCATGTCGTGGGCTTACATTAGCTAATTGTGAAAACAACCAGTGCTTAACACAAACAGCAAAATTATAGTTTAACCGCTTTGCCTCCTGCCTTTTCAATCGACTCAATTGCAGCCGCAGAAAAACCATTTGCCTGAACCTCGACAGCCGCAGAAATTTCGCCTCTGTTCAAAATCTTTACAAGATCCTTCTTTGCACACAAACCATTTTCACGAATTAAGTCAAGCGTAATCACCGAAGCACTTGTCTTCTCCGCAAGCGCCTGAATTGCATCCAGGTTAAGCGCCTTGAATTCCACTCTATTAATATTGTTGAACCCAAATTTTGGAAGACGTCTTTGAAGTGGCATTTGACCACCCTCAAATCCAACTTTCCGGCTATAACCTGAACGAGATTGTGCTCCTTTATGTCCACGTGCAGATGTTCCTCCTTTACCAGAGCCCTGACCACGTCCAACCCTCTTTCCTGTTTTAACAGAACCAGCAGCTGGCTTTAATGAACTAAGATTCATATTTACTATATGTTAAATTTCCTCTACTTTAACCAAATGGCTCACCTTGCGGATCATACCAGCAATGGCATCGCTATTTTCTTTCTCAACAGATCTGTTCAGCTTACCTAAGCCTAATGCTTTGATGGTAAGTTTTTGTCTCTCAGGACGATCAATTGTGCTTTTAACTTGGGTAATACGTACTTTTGACATGATTACTTCAGGTAAAGGGACAATCCAATGGATTATCCGTTAAATACTTTATCTAATTTAACGCCTCTCTGGAATGCCACCTGATGTGGAGCTCTCATTTTCAGAAGAGCATCAATTGTAGCTTTGATTACGTTGTGTGGGTTAGATGAGCCTTTGGATTTCGCAAGTACATCTTTAATTCCAGCACTTTCCAGTACAGCACGCATTGGACCACCAGCAAGTACACCTGTTCCAGGCGCAGCAGGTTTGATAAGCACAAATCCACCGCTGAACTTACCTTCCATTTGGTGAGGAACTGTATGTTTCAGCATCGGAATCTGAATCAAATTTTTCTTTGCGTCATCGATTCCTTTGGCAATTGCGTCAGTTACTTCATTAGCTTTTCCAAGCCCGTATCCAACTACACCATTTCCATCTCCTACCACTACGATAGCCGAAAAACTAAAACGACGACCACCTTTTACTACTTTTGCTACCCGATTGATCGCTACTACGCGTTCTTTCAAGTCCGATTCGTTAACCTTTGAAGGTTTTGTATTTGTAGACATAGTCTTTGTTATACTTAGAATTTCAGGCCACCCTCACGAGCTCCTTCGGCCAATGCTTTTACTTTACCATGGTACAAATATCCATTTCTGTCAAAAACGACAGTTTGGATACCCGCCTCTTGCGCTTTCTCAGCTATTTTTTTACCAACCTGAAGAGCTGACTCGACATTAGAATTTTCTTTTCTTCCGCCAAGATCAACCGATGATGCACTTGCAAGTGTAACACCACTGATATCATCTATAATTTGCGCGTAAATACTCGTGTTAGAACGGAAAACCGATAATCTCGGACGCTCTGCACTACCTTTCACCTTCTTACGAATGTGATATTTAAGGCGTTGTCTTCTATCTGCTTTTGCGGTAGCCATTTTTCAACTTATCTTACTTGTTATAAACTAATTCCGTGACTTACTACTTTTTAGAAGCAGATTTTCCAGCCTTACGACGAACAACCTCACCAACAAAACGAATCCCTTTTCCTTTGTAAGGTTCAACCTTACGCAATGATTTGATTTTCGCAGCAACTGATCCAATCAGCTCCTTGTCGATGCCTTCTAAAATAACCTTAGGGTTCTGTCCCTTTTCAGAAGTCGTTGTAAGCTTAATTTCCTGCGGAATAGCCATAAAAATATTGTGAGAATATCCCAACTGCAATTCGAGCACATTATTTGCCGCACTTGCCTTGTAACCCACACCAATAATTTCTAACTCCTTCTTATACCCTGCATCCACTCCGATCACCATATTATTGATCAAAGATCTGTACAACCCATGAAGTGCTTTGTGACGCTTCTGCTCAGTAGGGCGACTAACTTTCAGTTCGCTACCTTCAATTTCAACACTGATGTCGCTATCAACTGTTTGATGAAGCGTTCCCTTAGGTCCTTTTACCGACACTACATTACCTTCTGCAACTGATACAGAAACACCTGCTGGCAAAACGATAATTTTATTTCCTATACGTGACATTTCCTGAATAACTTTTAAATATTAATACACGAAACATAACACTTCCCCGCCAACATTAAGCGTTTTAGCTTCTTTGTCAGTCATAACACCTTTTGAGGTTGAGATGATAACAGTTCCTAAACCACCCAATACGCGTGGTAATGTTGATGAACCTGAATATTTACGAAGTCCAGGCTTACTAACCCTCTCCAATTTCACAATTGCAGATTGCTTTGTCACAGGATTATATTTCAAAGCTATTTTGATTACACCCTGAGGACCTACTTCGTCAAATTTATAACTCTGAATATACCCTTTATCAAAAAGTACTTTAGTTATTTCTTTTTTTATGTTGGATGCAGGTATCTCAACAACCCTGTGCTTCGCTTTGATAGCGTTTCTGAGTCTCGTCAGATAATCTGCTATGGGATCCGTTAACATTTTTATGCCTAGTTTAAACACCCCTTTGAAACGGGAGTGCAAAGTTAAGTAATTGAAATCAGAATTGAAAGTATTCTTACCAACTTGATTTTGTAACACCCGGAATCTTGCCGTCAGAAGCCATATCCCGGAAACAAACTCTTGAAATTCCGAATTTGCGCATATAACCCCGAGGCCTTCCCGTGATTTTGCATCTATTATGCAAACGTACAGCAGAAGAGTTACGTGGTAATTTATCTAAACCAACCCAGTCACCCGCAGCTTTTAATTTTGTACGCTTTTCAGCAAACTTAGCTACTAAGGCTTCTCTCTTTCTCTCCCGTGCTTTAACTGATTCTTTTGCCATTGTCGGTAAATATCTTATATTAAGAATTATCCTTGTTTGTTCGCATTTGTAAACGGCATACCCAGTGCCTTCAACAATTCATAACTCTCTTCGTCAGAATTAGTTGAAGTAACGAATGTGATATCCATCCCGGTGATTTTATTCACCTTTTCTATACTAATCTCAGGGAAAATGATTTGCTCTTTAACACCGAAAGTATAATTTCCGCGTCCGTCAAATCCTTTGTCACTGATACCTTTGAAATCTCTAACCCGGGGCATTGCAATCGCAGTCAAACGATCAAGGAACTCATACATGCGATCGCCACGAAGTGTTACCTTTGCTCCAATCGGCATGTTTTCACGCAACTTGAAGTTAGAAACCGCTTTCTTGGAAATCGTTGCGATGGCTTTTTGACCAGTGATCTGGCTCAATTCTTCTACACCAGTATCAACCAATTTCTTGTCAGCTACTGCTGCACCAATTCCCTTATTGATAACAATCTTTGTCAAACGGGGAACTTGCATTACTGACTTGTACTGAAATTTATCTTTCAGTTGCGAAACAACTTCGCTTACATACTTTTCTTTTAATCTCGGCTGTGCCATCTTTTTGAAGATATTATTGTGGATTACCGACCCACCGTTTATATTCTATTCCAAGTTCAACGTGAACAAAGAATTACAAAATATTTCCTGTCTTTTTCGAAAAACGCTGAAGCTTACCTTTGTCATCAGCTTTGCGACCAGTTCTGGTCGCTTCGCCAGTTTTAGGATCAACCACCATTAGGTTACTAATGTGTATTGCACCTTCACGCTTTTCAATGCTTCCTTGTGGAGTTTGTGCATTTGGCTTAACATGTTTTGTGATCATGTTTACACCTTCAACAACAGCTCTAAGCTTTTCAATATCCACCTTCTTGATAACACCAGTTTCACCTTTTGCATTGCCTGAGATTACCTTTACAGTATCTCCGCTGCGAATGTGCAACTTAGCTGGTGCTTTTTTATTTTTGCTTTCCATTTTAGATATTCTCTTATCAGTTCAAAGAAATACTAGAGTTCTTACAACACCTCTGGTGCCAATGAAACGATTTTCATGAATTGCTTTTCACGCAACTCTCTTGCAACCGGTCCAAAGATACGTGTACCACGTGGCTCGTCATTGTTGTTTAACAAAACAGCTGCGTTATCTTCAAATCTGATGTAGGTTCCATCTTTACGGCGTACTTCTTTTTTGGTACGAACCACAACGGCTTTTGAAACCGTTCCTTTTTTCATATTGCTCGAAGAAAGAGCTGATTTTACTGTTACGACGATTTTATCGCCTACTGAGGCATAGCGTTTGCCAGTTCCGCCAAGTACACGAATAACGAGTACTTCCTTCGCTCCACTGTTGTCTGCTACCGACAGTCTTGATTCTTGCTGTACCATTTGTTACTTAGCTTTTTCAAGGATTTCTATTAATCTCCAACGCTTGTTCTTACTAAGCGGACGTGTTTCCATCACGCGGATCGTATCACCGATGCCAACCTGATTGGTTTCGTCATGCACCATAAGTTTGGTAGTTTTAGTCATAAACTTACCATACTTGGCATGCTTCACTTTACGCTCCACAGTGATCACGCAGGATTTCTCCATTTTGTTGCTCACTACTTTGCCAACTCTTTCTTTACGTAAATTTCTTTCTGTTGCCTCCATAATTTCTAAACTGATTTACTGTTGGTTACTTTTAGCCGACAGCTCGGTTAAGAGTTTTGCAATTTCCTTACGCGAGGTACGAATACGCAAAGGGTTTTCAATGGGTGAAATCGCATGTGCGAATTTCAATCGCAATAAGCGCTCCCGCTCCTGAGCAATTTGCTCTTTTAGCTGATCCTGCGACAGATCCTTAATTTCTTGACTAGTCATTGCTTTAAATAATTAGCGTTCTTAATAACATTCGGGTTAATTCGCTTCTTGATAATCCCGACGTACAACGAACTTCGTTTTGATTGGCAACTTTTGTGCAGCCAAACGCAATGCTTCGTTAGCGGTATCCAAAGTAACACCAGTTGCTTCGAAGATGATTGTTCCTGGCTTGACCGGTGCAACCCAATATTCAGGAGCTCCTTTACCTTTACCCATACGAACTTCCGCTGGCTTCTTGGTAATTGGCTTGTCAGGGAAAACACGAATCCATACTTGGCCTTCACGTTTCATAGCACGAGTTACTGAAATACGTGCAGCTTCGATTTGACGAGCAGTCAACCAACCTGGTTCAAGCGCTTTGATAGCAAAAGAACCAAATGCGATTTCATGTCCGCGAGTAGCCAAACCATTGTATGAGCCCTTGCCTTTTTGTTGCTTGCGAAATTTTGTCCTTTTCGGCTGTAACATGATTTTAATCTATTTGACCCGATACGAAATCGGAAAATGTCTGATTACTTCTTCTTATTCCTATTGTTATTGTTGCCACCACCGCTGGCGTTGCGTTTACGACGATCAGCTTCGCTTCCACCGCCTCCGCCTTCACCACGTGGTGCACCACCATCACGGCCGCCACCTCTCCGATCTCTTCCGCCACGATCATTTCCACCACGGTCGTTTCCGCCTGATGCGCTTCTTTCTGCTCTATCAGATGCAGCCGTTGCAGCACTTGGTGTCAAATCTCTTTTACCGTAAAGCTCTCCTTTGAAGATCCAAACTTTAATACCGATCTTACCGTAGATAGTTTGTGCTTCTGAGATTGCATAATCGATATCAGCTCTCAAAGTATGTAGTGGAATTCTTCCTTCCTTATACTCTTCAGTACGAGCCATTTCAGCTCCACCAAGACGTCCAGCAAGACGAATTTTAATTCCTTGTGTTCCAACCCGCATTGCAGAAGCGATTGATTGCTTCATTGCTCTACGATATGAAATACGAGCTTGAAGTTGCTGTGCGATTGCCTCGCCTACCAATTTCGCATCGATCTCAGGACGCTTGATCTCATAAATGTTGATCTGAACGTCTTTTCCAGTGATCTTTTTAAGCTCTTCTTTGATTTTATCAACCTCGCTACCACCTTTACCAATCACAATACCCGGACGAGCCGTGTGAATTGTCAATGTGATACGTTTTAATGTTCTTTCAATAACTACTTTCGAAATCGATCCTTTTGGGATACGTGCTTTGATGTAGTTACGGATTTTCTCATCTTCAACTAATTTATCAGAGAAGTCTTTTCCTCCATACCAACTTGACTCCCATCCTCTAACAATTCCTAGTCTCAGACCTATAGGATTTACCTTTTGTCCCATTCGATATAGATCGTTTTACTTATGATTCGGTGATTACTGATTCTTTGTCTGCGCTTGCGATAGAAACAGAAGCATCGTCAATCACAATTGTAATGTGGTTAGAACGCTTGCGGATTCTATGTGCTCTTCCTTGCGGTGCAGGGCGCAAACGCTTTAACATACGTCCACCGTCAATAAATACGGTTTTGACAATAAGATCAGCGTCTTCCAGCTTCGCATCTTCATTCAATTGTTGCCAGTTAGCAACTGCAGAAAGTAAAACTTTGTGCAAAACCGGTGAAGAAGCTCTCGGTTGAAACTTTAATAGTGCCAACGCCTTGCTGACCCTTTGTCCGCGAATCATGTCGGCTACTAACCTCATCTTGCGAGGAGAAGTAGGCACATCTTTTAATATAGCTCTTGCTTCCATGTTCTTTCAGATATAGGCTCGTTCCTGTTACAGAACCAGCTATCGTCGACTAATTATTTTCTACCTTTATCTTTTTTTGCAGTGTGGCCACGGAAGTTACGAGTAGGAGAAAATTCTCCTAATTTGTGACCAACCATATTTTCAGTTACATAAACTGGAATGAACTTGTTTCCGTTATGCACCGCGAATGTATGCCCGATAAAATCCGGCGATATCATAGAGCGTCGTGACCAAGTTTTAATTACTGATTTCCGAGAAGCACTGTTCATCACAGTTACTTTGTTCTCCAAACGAAAATCGATATATGGTCCTTTTTTTAATGAGCGTGCCATGTTATACTATTATTTTTTACGACGGCTGATAATCAATTTCTCAGAATGCTTGTTGCGATCACGAGTCTTAAGTCCCTTAGAGAACTGTCCGTTTCTTGATCTAGGCTGGCCCCCTGATGAGCGACCTTCACCACCACCCATTGGGTGATCGACAGGGTTCATTGCAACACCACGAACTCGTGGACGGCGACCTAACCAACGACGACGACCTGCTTTTCCTAATGCCACATTCATGTGACTTGCATTAGAAACTGTTCCAACTGTTGCGATACAAGTAGAAAGTATCATACGCATTTCGCCAGAAGGCATTTTTAAAACTGCGTATTTTCCTTCTCTGGCAACAAGCTGAGCATAAGCTCCTGCGCTACGTGCAAACTGACCACCCTTACCAGGAGTCAACTCGATATTGTGAACAATTGTACCTATCGGCATAGACCCTAATGGAAGTGCGTTACCAACTTCCGGTGCTACTGAACTGCCTGAAACAATTACTTGTCCCACTTTCAGTCCGTTTGGCGCAATTACATATCTTTTTTCTTCATCCTCAAACTGCACCAACGCAATACGCGCTGAACGGTTTGGATCATATTCAATTGTAAGAACTGTGGCCGGTGCATCGAAACGATTTCTTTTGAAATCAATTACACGATACTTTCTTTTATGCCCGCCACCTATATGTCGCATGGTTCTGTGTCCCTGGCTATTACGACCACCTGTTCTTTTGATGGTTTCCAGTAGACTCTTTTCAGGTTTCGCGGTAGTAATCTCCTCAAATGTAGGAGCCGAACGGAAACGCTGACCAGCACTTGTCGGTTTTAATTTTTTAACTGCCATTTGCTATTAACTCGTCAAAGATTTGAATCGCTCAACTATTCTTATGCTTCACCGTAGATATCGATGATTTCACCTTCAGCTACCGTGATGATAGCCTTTTTGATAGTTGAAGTTTTTCCACTTACAAACTTACCACCCGATGTACGGGATTTGCTTTTTCCAATGCTGCGCATTGTATGAACGCTTTCTACGGTCACCCCGAACAGTTTCTCAATAGCCTTTTTGATCTCTACTTTATTAGAAGTAAGGGATACTTCGAAGGCATATTTTCCTTGACCACCCTGAGCCGTTACCTTTTCGGTTATAATCGGACGTTTCAGTACACTCATGATTATTTGTTCAATTGGGTTTCCAAAATAGACAGAGCAGATTCACTTATCAAAAGACGGTCTGCATACATCAGGTCATACGTATTGACCGCGTCCACTGTTGTAACTTTTGCTTTTGGAATGTTACGGCTTGACAGATATACATTGCTGTCAACAGATGGAAGAATAAGTAATGTTTTTGTATTCACTAATGCTAGTGAGTTTAAAACATTCAAATACGATTTCGTTTTTGGTGCATCAAATGTGAATGCTTCTAGAACAGAAATCGAATCAGACTGAGCTTTAACAGAGAAAGCTGACTTACGAGCCAATGACTTAACTTTCTTATTAATTTTAAAACCATAGTCACGAGGTCTTGGTCCAAAAATACGACCACCACCTATGAACACCGGAGATTTAATGCTACCAGCACGAGCTCCACCTGTTCCTTTTTGACGTTTGATTTTACGAGTAGAGTGATTAATCTCTGCACGTTCTTTTGATTTGTGCGTTCCCTGGCGTTGGTTAGCCAAGTACAACTTCACATCGAGATAGATCGCGTGCGTGTTAGGTTCGATGCCAAAAATTTCTTCTGACACACTTACCTTCTTGCCGGTATCTTCTCCTTTTATATTTAATACGGACAGTTCCATCGTGCTACTTCTCAATGATTAGAAATGAATTCTTTGAACCAGGTACCGAGCCACTAACAACCAGAAGGTTTTGCTCAGGGATCACTTTCAGAATACGTAAATTCTGAATTTTTACACGATTGTTACCCATGCGTCCACCCATACGAATACCTTTAAATACACGTGATGGGAATGAACAAGCACCAATCGAACCTGGGTGACGCGCTCTGTTGTGCTGACCGTGAGTCTGACCACCTACCCCTGCGAAACCATGGCGTTTTACAACACCTTGAAAACCGCGGCCTTTGGCAGAACCAACAACGTCAACAAACTCGCCTTCTTCAAAGATATCCGTAACAGATAATGAAGTTCCAAGTTCATGCTCCACTTCAAATTCCTTAAACTCAACAACCTTTTGTTTAGGAGTTGTGTTGGCTTTTTTGAAGTGACCAATCATAGGCTGGGAAGAGCTCTTTTCCTTCTTTTCACCAAAACCTAATTGGATAGCCTTATAGCCATCCTTTTCTTCGGACCTAACTTGTGTAACAACACAAGGACCAGCTTGAATCACAGTACATGCCAGAGCCTGCCCGTCAGCATTGTACAAACTAGTCATTCCGATTTTCTTACCAATTAAACCAGACATGTTTTGAAATTAAAATTAGCAGGTAAAACCCTTATTCTTTAAAACGGACTGCAAAGGTAGGAAATCAAATTCCGGTATCCAAACAGTTATTCAATATTTCTCGCTGATAATCAGCAAAAAAGGTCAGATGATTTGAACCATCTGACCTCTAATTCTGATTGTAATTAAACTGCACCGAAATGTGCCTACGTTCAATCACTTTCATGAGCTCAGATGTGGTTTCCTAAAAGGACCTTCATCCAATTCTATGTAATTGGCCTAAGTTAATAAGCCGCTTTTACTACACTTTAATCTCAACGTCAACACCGCTTGGCAATTCAAGCTTCATCAAAGCATCAACTGTTTTTGCACTTGTAGAGAAAATATCTACTAAACGTTTATAAGTACAAAGCTGGAATTGTTCACGTGATTTCTTGTTAACGTGTGGAGAACGAAGAACAGTGAATTTCTCAGTTTTAGTTGGCAAAGGAATTGGACCGCTAACAATAGCACCAGTTGCCTTTACAGCTTTAACAATTTTCTCAGCTGACTTATCAACCAAATTGTGGTCGAAAGAGCGAAGTTTGATACGGATTTTTTGATTCATTTTGTTTTATTATTTCCGGTTCTGAGAACATTTGAACGAAACAAGTTTCGACAATCCACCAGCGAAAGAACCATTTACTTCGCAAGCTTCTATATAAAAATGATCCGCTATCTATTTTCACAGATAGCGGATCATTTCATTTATGCTTTAACTAAACCTTTTGCCTTTTCAATTACAGTTTCCGCGATGTTATTAGGAACAATCTCGTAGTAAGCGAATGTCAAAGATGCAGTAGCGCGACCAGATGACATGGTACGAAGATCCGTTACATAACCGAACAATTCAGACAAAGGAACATCACATTTGATAACCTGTGCACCATTACGTGAATCCATTCCTCTCATCACACCACGACGACGGTTAAGGTCACCAGTGATTGGTCCTGTATATTCATCAGGTGTAAGCACTTCAACGTGCATAATCGGCTCCATCAATTTTGAACCGGCGTGACGCGCAGCCTCTTTGAAACCAATTTTTGCTGCAAGTTCAAATGATAGTGCATCTGAATCGACATCGTGGAAAGATCCGTGGAAAATACGCACTTTCATAGAATCCAAAGGATATCCTGCAAGTGCACCATTTGACATGGACGCTTCAAAACCTTTCTGGATCGGAGCGATAAATTCACGAGGAATAGTACCACCAACAATCTGATTTACAAATTGCAAACCTGTTTTTGGTTCTTTACCTTCTTCGTTATCGTCACGTGGTCCGATTTCGAATACGATATCGGCAAATTTACCACGACCACCTGTTTGTTTCTTGTAAACTTCACGGTGCTCAAAGTTCTTCGTAAGAATCTCTTTGTAAGCAACCTGAGGAGCTCCTTGATTTACTTCTACTTTGAATTCACGACGCATACGGTCGATGATAATTTCAAGGTGAAGTTCACCCATTCCTTTGATGATCGTTTGACCAGTTTCTTCGTTACTTTCAACTTGCAACGTAGGGTCTTCTTCGATCAATTTAGTAATTGCCTTAGAGAAGTTATCGCTGTCAGCCGCTTTCTTAGGTTCAATAGCGTAACCAATTACCGGCTCAGGGAACACCATTGATTCAAGAATAATTGGATTCTTTTCGTCAGATAATGTATCTCCTGTTTTGATATCTTTAAATCCTACAACAGCTCCAATGTCACCTGCTTCAAGACGATCAATTTGATTTTGCTTGTTAGCATGCATTTGGAAGATACGAGAAATACGCTCTTTGTTTCCTGAACGGTTGTTCAAAACGTAAGAACCTGAATCAAGATATCCAGAGTAAGAACGGATAAAGCAAAGACGACCTACGTAAGGGTCTGTTGCGATTTTAAATGCTAATGCGCAGAAAGGATCAGAATCCGTTGGTTGACGAGAAATTTCATTTCCTGTACGTGGATCAGTTCCGATGATGCTTTCACGATCTTGTGGTGAAGGCAAAATAGCCATCACGTAATCAAGCATCGTTTGAACACCTTTATTTTTGAATGAAGAACCGCAAACCATAGGAACGATTTTCATGCTGATCGTTGCTGCACGCAAAGCCGCAAGAATTTCGTCTTCTGAAATAGAAGCAGGATCTTCAAAATATTTTTCCATCAAGGTGTCGTCGAACTCGGCAACAGCTTCAAGCAATTTTTCTCTCCACTCAGTTGCTTCTTCAAGCATATCGTCAGGAATAGGAACTTCTCTGAAAGTCATTCCTTTGTCTTCTTCATTCCATTCGATACCACGGAAGTTAACCAAGTCAACTACACCTCTAAATGTATCTTCAGCACCGATCGGCAATTGAAGAGGAACAGCGTAGCTTCCAAGCATTTCTTTAACCTGCGTACAAACTTTTAAGAAGTCTGCACCAGAACGGTCCATTTTATTTACGAAACCGATACGTGCTACATTATAATTGTTAGCCAGACGCCAGTTCGTTTCAGACTGAGGCTCAACACCATCAACTGCACTAAAAAGGAATACAAGACCATCCAATACACGAAGAGAACGGTTTACTTCAACTGTAAAGTCAACGTGTCCCGGTGTATCGATAATGTTAATGTGATATTTTTCACCACGGTAATTCCAATCAACAGTTGTTGCAGCAGATGTGATGGTAATCCCACGCTCTTGCTCCTGCTCCATCCAGTCCATTGTAGCAGCACCATCATGCACTTCTCCAATTTTGTGGCTTACACCTGCGTAGTAAAGGATACGCTCCGTTGTGGTTGTCTTACCTGCATCAATGTGCGCAGCAATACCAATGTTTCTTGTTAATCTTAGATCACGTGCCATGACAGATGGTGATGTGTTATATTATATTCGATGTGCAATTCACTCAGAAGCAATTTGAACTTTACGAAGGCGAAAAAAACGCACTACTTCCAAAAATTCAGAGCGCAAAAGTATCAATTGTTGATGATAAAAACAATTATGAGAAGGTTAATTTTTAAAGAAATATCTGGTAAACAGGAAATTTGCTCCCACGACGTCTGGCGCTCCTAGCAATAGATCATTTACAAACCTCCAATTTCGTATGTTCAGGCTTCTGCCAACTTGAATCCGAAGGCTCCGGGAGCCGTGCCAGACAAATACTTGCTAGTTTCGGGGAATCAAACACTGTTAGCTTTTTAAGATCTTTGCAAGAACTGAGGTCAAGCTTCATGAGCTGTTTCAGCCCATGACCGAAAAACTCGGCGAGTAAAGTATTGCTCCTAAGGTTCAACTCCGAAAATCCCGAATTTATACAGGATAATCTTTTTAGACCTTTCAATGCACTTAGATCAACTGATTCTAAACCTTCGCCTAATTCAAGTGACACAA
Source organism: Dyadobacter chenwenxiniae (assembly GCF_022869785.1). Taxonomy (NCBI): domain Bacteria; kingdom Pseudomonadati; phylum Bacteroidota; class Cytophagia; order Cytophagales; family Spirosomataceae; genus Dyadobacter; species Dyadobacter chenwenxiniae. The sequence goes on from NZ_CP094997.1 coordinate 4,787,095, forward strand.
GATTAGGTATTTTTGTAAAATCAAGAGAATTTAATTTTGTGTAAGGTAAAATGAGCGTGTCCAACTTAGGCTTGTTCCCCAAGTTGAAGCTCGCATCCCCCACCCCGAGGTATAAGTAAGTCAGATCATCAAGGTTGCTAATGTCCAGCTTTCCCAAGCCTCTTGACTGCCACAAAAGCTTTCGGAGCTTCAAATTATTTTTAAGATCCATCTCCTTAAATTCATCTCCCATCAAAGTAGAAAGTACCAGCAATTCCGTATTTTTCGATAGATCAAGCGCTTTAAGGTTAAAATTCTCGTGACAATGCAATTCCCTTAACTGCGTGTTCTGGCTTAGGTCAAGGGTAGAAATGAGATTGTTAGAGCACCTTAAGTATTTCAGTTCTTTACAGTTCCGGACATTCAAGTATCTCAAAGCATTACGCTCGCCTCCGACCTCCATTCCTGTTTGAATGTGTAAATATTCTAGTTTAGTATTTTTGCTCAAATCCAGAGAATCTGGTTTTGAAAATAAAGTCGTCAAGGACCTTAGATTAGTAAAGTATTCTATCCCGCCAAGTCCCTGTATTTCATCCCTAATCTGCCCTCTAATGTATAGGCTATCAATATCTTTCACGTCCTGGTAAAGAATAAGGCCATCTTGCTTGCCTGATTTGTCAATGCCAAGCCTGATTAGGGCCTTTTCGAAGCCGGCTTCAACTTTAACCAGTGATGTATTAGTCAGAACTTCTTCTGGCTTAGGCTCAACCTCCTTACTATCCTTTTTACAGGCCAAAAATAGGGTAGGCAGAAATAATAGAAAAAGATAGATCTTTCGCATGATAGCAGATGACAGGTTTGTTGGAGCGTAGCTACATAAATGATTGAAAATTATCCAATTTACCAATCATAAGCAAACAGAGATCTACGTTCAGTTACAAACGAAAAGCCGGACACTGCTAACGCAGCATCCGGCTTGACACTTATTAACTTTAAACTCCTAGAATCTAAAATGCGAGAACGCTTTGTTGGCATCTGCCATACGGTGCGTATCGTCTTTCTTCTTAACAGCAGCTCCTTCACCTTTTGCAGCAGCAATGATCTCACCAGCAAGGCGATCCACCATTGTTTTTTCTCCGCGCTTACGTGAATAATTGATCAACCATTTCATGCCAAGTGATTGCTTACGCTCAGGACGAACTTCCGTAGGAACCTGGAATGTAGCACCACCCACACGACGGCTTTTTACCTCAACAGATGGAGTTACATTGTTCAATGCTTTTCTCCAAGTTTCAAGACCGCTTTCGCTGGTTTTTTTCTCAACCAACTCCAACGCATCGTAGAAGATTGTGAATGCAATGCTTTTCTTTCCTTCGTACATCAGGTTGTTAACGAACTTGGTAACCTGTACGTCCCTGAACTTTGGATCAGGAAGGATATATCTTTTCTTTGGTTTCGACTTTCTCATTTTAACTTAAAATTTTACACGAGGTTTCGTTTTGCAACTTATTCACCCCAGACTAAATCTAGGATTACTTCCCTTTTATCAGATTAATTCCTTAATAAAAGCAGAGAGAGTTACTTTTTTATTTTTTCTTACCTTTTGTTGGTGCTGCCGCAACTTGTCCTGGTTTTGGACGCTTAGCACCATATTTCGAACGACGTTGTTTACGTCCGTTCACACCGGCTGTATCCAATGCACCACGGATAATGTGGTAACGCACACCTGGTAAATCTTTAACACGACCACCGCGGATCAAAACGATCGAGTGCTCTTGCAAGTTGTGGCCTTCACCTGGGATGTAGGCATTCACTTCTTTGTTGTTTGAAAGACGAACACGGGCCACTTTACGAAGCGCTGAGTTCGGTTTTTTAGGCGTTGTCGTGTACACCCTGGTGCACACACCCCTACGCTGAGGGCAAGAATCCAAAGCCGGTGACTTTGATTTCCATGTAATGGTCTCTCTACCTTTACGGACTAATTGTGAAATAGTTGGCATTTAACAAATTGATTTTGATCTGGTTAATGCACCAGTCTATTGTTTTATAAACAGTTTTCCCGAAAAATCGGACTGCAAAAGTAACAGGCTGGCGTTGATTTACAAAACGTTACTGGGAATTTTTGCAAAAAGCATTTAAACAAATCCATTCTCAGATGTAAAACACACTGCTAACGTGCCTATATTGGTCGAAGCATTGACGACGAATATGAGCCCTTCTTCCGAAAGAAAAGTGCCCGAATAAAAATCTTGACGGCTTATATCCAGAATTTTATTTCCAAACGTTGTTTATTAGTATTGTTTTTCCAAACTCAGTGTGCCCGTCAAATCATTTGATATTATACTTTACATTATGAAACTTTCCAGAAGTTATTTTACCCTCATAATTAGTGTTTTTACTATATGTGTGTATCTGACCGGCTGCAACTCAGCCATGCAGGCGTATAAAGACGGCCAAAAGAAATTTGAGAATGGTGAATATGATCTGGCAATCAAGGCGTTCGAGAAAGCCGCTGCTGCAAATATAGAGCCGGTTCAAACCGATTATCTTATTGCTGAATCCTATCGTCTTTCAAATCGTTTTAAAGAGGCCATTCCTTTTTACAAAAAAGCCATTGACGCAGGCCTGAATAAGCCCGACGCTAAATTCCAATATGCTTACGCATTGAAAACTGCCGGGCAATACGAAGAAGCTTCTGCTCAGTATGCTTCTTATGCAAAGGACACGGCTGCTTCGCAAAACTTACAGCAAAGAGCGCTCAGAGAAATTGAGATCCTGCGCATTGCTGATCGCTTACGCACCACCAAAATGGATGTCGAGCTAAAGGACATTCCTTTAAACACCTCAAGTTCTGAATTTGGGCCTACTATTCTCGGCAGCGAGCTCGTTTTTTCGTTTTCCAAAAAAGATAAAGTCTATAAGAACAATGGCCAGCCTATGCTAGGCCTTTACAAGGTTGCGCTTTCCGAAGATGCGGGTACCACCCAGGGAACGCCGACTTTATTAAGCAATGAGATTTTTGACGCAGATGCTAATGAAGCATCGCCCGCATTTTCTCCCGACGGGAAAACATTGGTTTTTGCGCGCGGTAACACGGGTAAGAAAAACGGAACACTGGATGTAGACCTTTATCTGAGCCGCAATGTGAACGGACAATGGACTGCCCCTGCCATTTTGCCTATCAATGATTCCCTCGCCTGGGACGGCTCACCGGCTTTTTCTCGTGATGGCAAAACATTATACTTTGCTTCAAATCGTGCAGGTGGCGCGGGCGGAATTGATCTTTACAGAACCAATATGGACGCCTCGGGCCGGTTTAGCAAGCCCGTGAATATGGGAAAAGACATTAACACGGCCGGAGATGACATGTTCCCTTACGTTGCCGAAGGCGGAAAGCTATACTTCGCGTCAGACGGTCATCCAGGTCTTGGAAAGCTGGATTTGTTCTCCGCGACCCGGACGCAAGGTGTGATTAGCATTGAAAACCTCGGCTTGCCTTTTAATAGTCCGCAAGATGATTTCGGACTCGTATTCTATCAGGATTTGAACAAAGGCTTTTTCTCTTCCAACCGGGAAGGCGGCAAGGGTGATGATGACATTTACTATTTCGCAGGACCGGAAGAGGAGGATAGCACAACGATTGCTAAAAACAATGACCCAAACAGCCCGCTGAATCCAAACAATCCTAATTATATCAATGGTAAGCCAAAGGTTGTAAGATATTTCCTGGCTGGCAATGTGGTTGAAAACGGATCAACGTCCACGCCGATTGACTCCGCGGTTATTCGTATTTATCCGGACACGGCCGACACGCAAATTGCAGAGCTTCCATCACGCCGGGATGGAAAATTTGGCACACAGCCTATTGAAGAGGGCAAGTCTTACAGTCTTTTGGTTCAACGCAAAGGTTACATTAGCAAGCGCGAGCCATTCTCGATGGACGGACGCTCGATTCCGCCTATCTTTTTGACCAAAGAACTGACCGACACAACATTCAATGTGACGATTAAACTCGATAAACTGGAATTGAATAAGACATTTGTTCTTGAAAACATCTATTACGATTTGAACAAATACAACATTCGCCCGGATGCGGCAATTGAGCTTGATAAACTGGTGCAAATTTTAAAGGATAACCCAACCATGAAAATTGAGCTGAGTTCCCACACGGATGCACGTGCCACGGATGCCTATAACATGACACTGTCGCAAAACCGGGCCGAATCTGCGGTGACTTATCTGAATAGCAAGGGAATTGATGCCGATCGGATGGTGGCAAGAGGTTATGGAGAGCGGGAGCTGATCATTCCGAATGCAAAAACCGAGGAGGAACATCAGCGTAACCGTCGCACAGAATTCACAATTTTGAGTTACTAACATTAAATTGTCCCTACATGCGCCCGGTCTGAACAAGCTTTCAGGCCGGGCGCAGTTGTTATGGCCCGGCTCGAAATTTGTACTATTGTATTTTCAAAAATTGATTTTCAGCATTATTTAGTTTGTATTAATGGCTCAGCGCATCATCTATTGGTTTCGGAACGACTTGCGGTTACGTGATAATGAAGCTTTGTTTTCCGCAGTTTCGGCAGCGAGCGAGATTTTACCTGTCTACGTTTTCGACCCCAGACAATTTGATAAAACAAAATTACACTTCCGCCGAACCGGCACCATGCGCGGTCAATTCTTGATTGGCGCGGTGCTCGAATTAAGGGATCGCCTGCGGGAAAAAGGCGGTGATTTATTGATCCGCGTCGGTATGCCGGAGAATATCGTTGCTCAGCTTGCGGAAGAAAACAACGCGCAATATGTATACACGAGCAAGGAAATTGCACCGGCTGAAACGCGCATTGAATCTTCTTTAAGTAAAAATTTAAAATCACTGAATATAGACATTAAGCTGTTTTGGATGGATACACTCATGCACGCGACAGACCTGCCCTTCCCAATCGCGAAACTGCCCTCCAATTTTGAAGCTTATTTTAATGAGATCCGAGATAAGCTGCGGGTTAAGCAGCCATTGACAGAGTCCCAAAGTTTGGTTCTTCCCGCGCAATACGAGGCTGGCTCCGTACCCACATTACAGGAATTGGGAATTGAAGAGTCTGAATTTATAAATCAACCTCTGGATAATGGCAAGGCTGGTGAATCGTTAGCACACGAAATTCTTGATCAATATATAGCTGAACATGTAAAAAACGGGAAGCCATTTGAGTCAGCAGATCCGCTTACGGACACCCGCTTGTCGGACTGGCTTTCGCTGGGATGCATTTCCGCCAGATACATCTATAACGAGCTTAAAAATGCACACATCAACGACGCAAAAAGTGACCCAATGATTGAAAATCTGCTTTCCCGGGACTATTTTCATTGGACATTACTGCGTTATGGCCCGCGAATGTTTAAGCCCAGTGGTGTAAAGCACAATTTTCTGCAAAGATGGGAAAACGACAATGCAGCTTATGACACCTGGATCAATGGTCAGACCGCGGATAATGAGGTGAATCTTTTAATGGAAAAACTGAAAATGACAGGCTTTCTAACATCCTCAGAAAGAACATTGTGTGCCAATTATCTGGTAAATGAGCTAGGTGTCAACTGGACTTGGGGTGCCATGTATTTCGAAAGCCACTTGCTGGATTATGAAGTCTCTGTGAACTGGGGACGCTGGAATAACATAGCAGGAGTTGGTGAAAACTAATGCCAAAGCCTTATTTTTTCATGAAAAACCTATTATCCGGTTATTTCCATGCACAAATTGCCCTTTGCCCGGTCGTGTAGTTTTTCTTTCGGATTTTACTAGCTTTGGGCAACTTTGAAACTAATTCATTAACTCTAAACTGAATAAAAATGTCAAAAGGACTAATTGCAGTTATCGCCGTAATTTTAATTCTCGGGTTCGTAGGCTGCGGTAAATATAACGGCCTCGTAAGTAAAGATGAGGTTGTAAAAGAATCATGGGCCAAAGTGGAAAGTCAATATCAGCGTCGTGCTGACCTTATCCCTAACTTGGTAAGCACTGTTAAAGGAGCTGCCGATTTTGAAAAAGGAACATTAACTGCTGTTATCGAAGCACGTGCAAAGGCCACACAAACCACAATCAATGCAGGCGATCTTACTCCTGAGAACATTGCAAAATTCCAGGGCGCACAAGATCAGTTAAGCGGCGCATTATCCCGCTTGCTTGTCACAGTTGAACAATATCCGCAGCTAAAAGCCAATCAGAACTTCCTTGAATTACAAGCGCAGTTAGAAGGCACTGAAAACCGCATTACGGTTGCCCGCAATGATTTTAACACCGTTGTGAAGGACTATAACCAGGAAGTGCGCACATTCCCGAATAACCTTTTCGCCGGTGTCTTCGGGTTTGCCCAAAAAGGATATTTTACAGCCGCAGCTGGCTCCGAAAAAGCACCGACCGTTCAGTTTTAATTTAGGTTCGGAAAAAATAAAAACCAGATCATCATGGCCACAGATTCACTTCTTTTCTCTGAAAAGGATCAGCAACGCATCATTGAAGCAATAAAGCAAGCTGAAACTCAGACTTCCGGTGAGGTGAAAGTGCATATCGAAAAGAAATGCCCGGCTCCGGACGTAATGGAAAGAGCCAAAGAAGTGTTTCTGTTTCTCAATCTTCACAGGACAGCATTGCAAAATGGTGTCCTGTTTTATCTGGCCTACGAAGACCGCAAATTTGCTGTTTTAGGTGATAAGGGAATTAATGAGAAAGTGCCCCATGATTTTTGGAACAGCACAAAAGACCTGCTTAAACAGCATTTTGCGAAAGGAGAGTTTATAGAAGGATTGGTTCACGGAATTGCCGAAGCAGGCTTTCAATTGAAAATCCATTTTCCATACAACTCCAACGACATCAACGAACTGCCGGACGATATTTCGTTCGGTAAATGATCCTTATGAAGAGAATCCTGATTGTTTTTTTCCTGGTCATAGCCGCATTTATGAATGCAGCTGCCCAGGACATTCCGCCGAAACCAAACCCGCCCAAACTGGTCAACGACTTTGCCAAACAGCTCAGCGAGACTGAAAAAGCGCAATTGGAACAAAAACTGGTCGCCTACAATGATTCTACTTCTTCGCAGATTGTCATTGTAATCGTTCCCACAACGGGAGACTATCCCATCGCGGATTATGCTTTGAAAATTGGCCGGGAATGGGGCGTTGGGCAAAAGGATAAAGACAATGGAATTGTGCTCCTATGGGCTCCTACGGATCGTAAAGTGTACATTAGCACCGGCTACGGACTCGAAGGAGCCATTCCTGACGCAGTCGCCAAGCGGATCATTTCGCAAGTCATCACGCCTCAGTTTAAGAACGGCCAGTTTTATGAAGGACTGGATCAGGGCGTAGATATGATATTCAAATATGCGACGGGTGAATACAAAGCAGATCCCAAACAGGCTGATGAAGATGGATCGTTTCCACCATTGCTGATTTTTGTAATTATCTTCATCGTGATCATGGTCTTTATGTTCCGCAACCGCAATAATGGTGGTGGACGCGGCGGAAGAGGCGGTTTAGGAGGCTTCGGCGGACCATTATTCTTTCCATATACGACGCACTCAGGTGGAGGAAGCTTTTCCGGAAACTGGGGCGGCGGAGGCGGAGGAGGAGGTGGCTTCGGAGGTTTTGGTGGAGGAAGCTTCGGAGGCGGAGGAGCAGGAGGAGATTATTAGAGGCCGTTCTGAGAACCTTAAAATTTGAGTTTTCAAAAGCCCGGATGTGACAGTAATGTTCATCCGGGCTTTATTATGTTCAATACTAAACGCATAACGTATACTAGTGGCATAGTTTTTGGATTAATTTGAATAATTCAAATTGTTTAACCTAAACAAATTTCTATGGAAAGGAAAAATAACACTGGTCTATTGGTCGGTTTAATCCTTATGACGATCCTCGCGGCTGTTTTTGGCTACTTGTACTACAATGAGCGCGCTGTTACAAACAAGCAGGAAGCAGACCTGCAAACCCGGGTAAATGAACTGGCCTCATCAGAAATTAAACTTGACTCCATTTCAAAACAACTCGATGCAAGAATTCAGGAAGTCCAGGGACTTGGCGGCGACATTGAAGAATTGCAAAAAGTAAAAGCTGCATTGGAAAACGACCGCATTGCCTTGCGCAAAGGAAATTTGACAATGGGAAAAAAAGTAAAAGAATATGAAGCATTCCTTACCAAAAAAGATGAGGAAATCGCTCAGTTAAGGGAAGAAAACCAGCAGCTGATCAGCCAGAACGAAACATTGGTTCAGGAAAAAACGGTTTTGGAAACAACCAAACAAGCAATCAGTGATTCACTTTCCGGCGTAGTTTCCAAAAACACAGAGCTCGAATCAAAAGTTACCATGGCAGCAGCGTTGCGGGCGCGCAGTGTGAAGGTGTACGCTGTTTCGTCAAAAGGCAAGGTTAGGGAAGGTGATAATGTGAAAGCGAAAAGAGTGGACAAAGTGCGGGTTGATTTTATTCTCGAGAAAAACCCATTGACTGCAGCCGATAACAAAACCGTTTATTTACGAATCATCGACCCAACAGGCGCAACGATTTCGGATACGAAAACAGGATCCGGAACATTCGATTACAATGGTCAGGAACAAGGATATACCATTAGCAAGGAAGTAACCTACACCAATAATAATCAAGATGTAAGCATCCTTTATGACCGGGATTCGAACTTCCCCTCCGGGAAATACACCATCGAGCTGTATTCCGAAGGATTCTCAATAGGAGAAGGCTCATTCTCAGTAAAATAAGCATTACAAAAGCAAAGCATAGTAGGAGAAAAGCAGTAATCGGCCTGAATAGTTGGTTACTGCTTTTATTTTTATGGATTTATTTATATTTATCGTTATTCCCTATCTTGTGCGATAAAATTTTCAATAAATAACCCATAAAACCAAATAAAACACTTCTCTTCTATGTCTTCACAGATATCTCAAAAACATCCCAAAGGCTTGTACGTCTTGTTTTTTGCCGAAATGTGGGAGCGTTTCAGTTACTACGGGATGCGTGCGATACTTTTACTTTTCCTGCTCGATTCTGTGAGGGGCGGAATGTCTATGAGCGCAGGTGAAGCTGCTGCTATTTATGGACTTTATACCGCATCGGTATATCTGCTAACATTACCCGGCGGCTGGCTTGCCGATAATATTTTAGGACAAAAGAAAGCGATTTGGTATGGAGGAATTGTGATTATGTTGGGTCACATTATTCTTGCTGTGCCGGGCGGCTCGGGCTTATTCTTTTTGGGATTGACAACCGTTGCTGTTGGGACAGGTCTGTTAAAGCCCAATATTAGCTCAATTGTTGGAGAGCTTTATCCCGAAGGCGGTGCGCGGCGCGATGCAGCATTCTCCATCTTTTATATGGGGATAAATCTGGGATCATTTCTCGGAATTGCCATTGTGGGATATCTTGGAGAGCGCGTGAGCTGGCATATGGGCTTCGGTGCCGCTGCGATCGGAATGCTTCTGGGCCTGGTTGTTTTCCGTTATGGAAGTGCAAAATATCTGAAAGGAATGGGCGATGTGCCGCCTGCAAGGATCGCAACGGCCGAGTCAGATGCGCAAAAAGGTGCGAACAAAAAGCTTGGTTACCTTTTCATTGGAGCACTCGTCGTGCTCCTGATCATTCTGCAAACTTCCGGCGTTCTTGACATGACCACTGCCCAGGGATTGGCGAAAGGTGCTGGCGTGATCATTGTAATTATCTCTGCTTCCTATTTCCTGTTTATATTGTTTGCGGGCGGACTGACCCGCGTGGAACAATATCGCGTGTTGGTGTTGATCATCTTATTCCTTGCGATTTCGCTGTTTTGGGCTGGATACGAACAAGCTGGAACGTCACTTCAAATCTTCGCCGAGCGGCATACACAAAGAGTCATTGGCGGATGGGAAGTGCCATCGAGCTGGTTCCAGAATTTCCAGCCGACCTTTGTTTTGCTTTTCGCACCGGTTTTGGCGAGTCTCTGGATATATCTTTCGACTAAAAATCTCAACCCATCCATTCCTGTGAAATTCGGTGCAGGATTAATTTTGCTTGGATTGAGCTTTTTTGTAATGGTTGCGGCTTCTAACATTGCGGTTACCGGTGAACTTGCATCTCCGTTATTCCTGACCTCTACTTATTTCCTGCACACCATCGGGGAATTGTGCGTAAGTCCGGTCGGGTTAAGTTCATATACAAAGCTTGCCCCTAAACGCTATGTGAGCCAACTGATGGGCATCTGGTTCGTAGGTGCTTCGCTCGGGAACCTCATCGCCGGGATTTTTGCAGGCGGTTTTGATGAAGAAAACATCATGCAAATGCCCGCATTATTCAATCAGGTAGCCATTATCACAACCATTTTTGGTCTTATTCTGCTTGTTTTCTGGAAGCCGATCAAAGGCTGGATGGGCGGAATCTCGTAGTCAATCATTCACATCAACACATAAACATTCACAAAAACACCACATGAAATTAATCCATCTATGCTACGCTACATTTGCCGTGTCACTGGCCATGTCGGCTTGTAAAAAGGAAAGTGACCAGGAGGCAACCGGTGAAAAAGTGCCTGGATTTAACATCAGCTCGCTTGACTCCACAGCGAAGGCTTGCGACGATTTTGACACTTACGCCAATGGCGGCTGGAAAAAAGCCAATCCAATTCCCGGAACAGAAAGCCGTTGGGGTGCTTTTAATGTTTTAGACAAAGAAAATAAGGAAGTCAGACTGAGAGGGATCATTGACGAAATCGTCAAGCTGGAAGACCGCAAAAACGGAAGCGAAGAACAGCAGATCGCGGATTATTATCAATCCTATCTGGACACTGCAACCATTGAAAAACGTGCTATCACGCCATTAAAGCCATATTTGGATAAAATCAATGGTGTGCAATCGCTTAAAGATCTGGCTTCGGTTTCGGGTGAATTGCAGAAAGTCGGCGTCTCTTCTGTCATTGGCCTGGGCGTGGACGCGGATTTGAAGGACAGTAAAACGAATGTGCTTTATCAGGGACAGGACGGACTGAGCCTGGGTGAGCGCAGCTATTACGATAGAATGGATTCCAGCACCGTAAAAGTGCGTGATGAGTTTGTAAAACATGTGGATAAAATGTTTGCATTGGCAGCATTTCCTGAGCAAAAGCCAGGGCAGACGATCCTTGATTTTGAAACAAAACTGGCGAAGCTTCAACTAACCAATGTGGAGCTGCGCGACCCGGTGAAAACCTATAACAAAATGGCGTTCAAAGGCTTTCAATCGCTCACGCCGGATTTTGACCTGGAAGCATTTGCAGATAAGCAAGACATTAAGACCGACAGCATTGTTGTTCAAGACAAGCTTTATTTGCAAAATGTAAACAAGCTTTTGAAAGCAACTCCTATTGAGACATTAAGGCTTTATGCAAAGTGGCAGCTGCTGACAAGATTTGCAGGCTATCTCCCAAAAAGCTTCGATCAGGAAAATTTCCGCTTTTTCAGCACGGTAATGCGTGGCACGAAGCAGCAAAAAGCGCGAGTTGAACGTGCGATCCGGTCTACGGACGGCTTGTTAGGAATGCCATTAGGAAAACTGTTTTCCAAAAAATACTTTCCGGAAGAAGACAAGAAGAAAGTTTCTGACATGATCGAAAATGTGCGCACGGTCTACGGCGAACGCATTGACAAACTCACTTGGATGAGCGATTCAACAAAAGCCAAGGCGCACAAAAAGTTAAAAGCATTCACCTATAAAATCGGCTATCCGGACAAATGGAAGGATTATTCATCCATTAAGATTGAGAAAGATAAACTGTTTGAAAACGCCATAGCAGCATCGCTTTTCGCGCATAAGGAAGAAATTGAAAAAATTGGCAAGCCGGTGGATAAGGCTGAATGGCTGATGACTCCGCAAACGGTGAATGCTTATTACAATCCGTTGAACAACGAAATCGTGTTCCCGGCCGGCATTCTGCAACCACCATTCTACAATCGCAATGCGGATGATGCCATTAATTACGGAGGGATTATCGCCGTAATCGGCCACGAATTTACGCACGGATTTGACGATCAGGGATCACAGTTTGATGATGAAGGAAACCTGAAAAACTGGTGGACAACTGCGGATCGCGCGAATTTTGACAAGCTGACCAAAAAGTACATTGATTATTTCAGCGGAATCGAAGCATTACCAGGATTCAAGATCAACGGTGCATTAACGATCGGTGAGAATGTGGCCGACCTTGGCGGATTGACACTTGCCTATTATGCTTTGGAAAAATCATTAAAAGGAAAAGCGGAGCCAGCGCCAATAGACGGCTTCAACTGGAAGCAACGCTTTTTCCTGGGCTGGGCGCAGGTTTGGCATATGAATACAACCAACGAAGCATTAAGAAATCAGGTGCAAACTGATCCGCATTCACCAGCAAAAGACCGCATTAACGGTCCGATGCCACATTTGAAAGAGTTTCAGGCAGCGTGGAATTGCTCGCCGGGAAGCAAAATGATCCTGCCAGATTCGGCCCGGATTGTGATCTGGTAATCATTTGCCAGCGACATATCTGTTTCTGTAAACACTTGGACTACAACCCTTAGCCTGCCTGAATTGGCGGGCTATATTTTTACTATCCGTCAAGCCCATATCCAGCGCAATTTCAAAAACCGACATGTCTGTATCGAGCAGTTTCTGGGTAAATTTTTCAATGCGCAGATTGAAAATGTATTTGTAAATTGGATAGCCTGTAATTTCCAAAAAGCGCTTTTCCAGTGCGCGGCGTGATAATGGAACCTGTTTCACAACCTCATCCACGTGCAGGTTTTTATCAATGTTCTGGTGAATGTATTTCAATGAAGACGCGATATGGTCATCATTGGTCGCGTAAATGTCGGTGGAATGCCGGGTAATGACCTGAACGGGCTTCACGATGATATCATAATATTCCGAAGTGCCGTGTTTGATCATGTGATCGAGCAGCTTGGCGGCGTCATAACCGCCTTTTTCGGCGTCCAGCGCAATGCTCGAAAGTGGTGGATCGGATAAGTCGCAGATCATTTCATCATTATCCACACCCAAAACCGCAACTTCCTCAGGAATGCGGATGCCCAGTTGCCGGCAAGCTTCGGTAATGTGCTGTCCCTGGTTATCGTCACAAGTCATCAGGCCGATTGGTTTCGGCAATGATTTCAGCCAGCGGCTTAGCGAGCTGGGTTTGTAATACCAAAGTTCAGTCGAGCGTGCCTTTTTGTGCTCAAAATAATGAACCTGATGCCCGCGCTTTTTCAATCTCTCCTCAAAACCCTCTGCCCTTTCTCTTGACCAAACGATGTCATTAAAACCGTAAAACGCGAAATTTGTAAAACCCTTTTTGAGAAAATAATCCGCGCCTAGCTGGCCAGCTTCGTGATAGCCGCCGGTAATGTTGGGAATTTCAGTAAAACGTTCTTTAAAATCCTGCGCAATGACCGGAATGCCTGTCTGAATAATTTTTTCAATATCCTTATTATAAAGCTGGCCAACAATGCCGTCGGCCTTCCATTCCAATGCCCATTTCAAAATCCCATCAATCCCCACCGTTTCCCGATGAAAAAGCGGCATGCGGCAGAAAATCCATGGCCCGAATTCTTTGGAATAAGCATTAATCCCCTTCATGAGGCTCTTGCTGTATTCCTCGGCAAAATCAAGTAGGAGGATAATTTTATACATCCGGCAGGGTCAGAAGATTTCCTTAATGCTCGTAATCGTATCATTATTAACCAGCGGCCTTGCCCAGATGCCAATGCTAAAAATGTAAGCGAGTGGCACAAAAAGGAATAACATGGCCATTTGTAAACCAAACAGCTCCCCCAGCCCACCGACGATCAAAGGCACAACGGCCCCACCCGCAATCCCAGCGCACAATATACCGGAAAACGTCCCGTGATGCCTGGGAACAGAATTTAACGCGAGGGAAAAAATCACAGAATACATAACAGAAGCAAAAAACCCGGTGACCGGAAATGCATTCATAGCAACCGTTTTGGATCCAAATAATGCAAAGCCCAATGCGACAATCGCTCCCGAAGTGAAGAAAATCAGCACTTTACGGCTATCGAATATTTTCAAAAGCACCAATCCCAGGAAGCAACCGACTGTAAGCAAGCCCCAGAAATAGGAAATAACGGCAGCGCCGTCTGTGGCAGGATCCACATGATGATAGGTTTGTAAAAATTGGGAAATCCAGTTCGCTATGCCTTGCTCCGTTCCTACATAAGCAAAGATGCCCAAAAAAAACAGCCAGACCGATTTGTTGGCGGCAAGCTCTTTAAAGGAATGGCCAACATCCATGCGCTCATCTTCCAGCAGATCCACTTTCGGAAATTTTACCAATGCAATCACCACCACCATTAGCAATGCTATTACGGCAAAAACCCAGTAAAGCGACACCCATTTCAGGTTTTCAGGAACCAGGTTATTTAGTATATCAATCAAAAAACCCGAGCGGCCCGAATGCACATTGAGCACCAGATAACTGTAAAGCATGGGGCTCAGAAATGAAGCGCCGCCAAAGAAAAGCTGCGCCAGCACCGAGAAAAAAGCAAATTTCGCCTCACCTCCCGCAACCCGGAGCAATGGATTAATAACAACTTGCAACATTGCCATGCCAATCCCGATCAGGAAAAGGGACGATAACGCAATGGCAAAACTGGGAATAATGGCAAAAAGCAGCGCTCCTATAAATGCAAGAAGAAAAGCCAGCAGTAACACCGGCTTTTCTCCATATTTCTCAACCATAAGCCCTGCGGGAATGGACATGACTCCATAAGCCACAAAGAACGCAAAAGGCAAAAAACCTGCAAGCCCGATGCTCAGACTGAAACTCTTCACAATATCCGGGATGATCGGCCCAAGGATATTGGTCAAAAAAGAAATGACAAAGAATATCAGCAGGATCAGAACGACAATAAAACTATTCCTTTGCATGAGGGTTCAAGGCTTACTATAAACTTCTTTTTCCCGGCTTACTGAGCCGTTACAACGCTCGTACGGCTTGATCTGCCAGCCATATCGAAGCTTTTCAGCCTGATCGTTCCGGCCGCTTTTACCGGTGCTTCGAACACCGGGGATTTGGCAGTAGGCTCCGAGCCGTCCGTTGTGTAACGGATAGCAAGTCCCGGCAGCTCTACATTGGCTTTCAGCATGCCGTCCTCAACGATGGCGCCCGGCATAGGAAGCCTGTAATTATAACCGCCATTAACAAAGCTCATTCTTGGCATATGGCGCTGCGCAATGCTGTTTGCAAACACATTCCAGCCCTCACTGATCATTTTCTTCCTTGCGGCATCATCCGCCACATTTTCCCACGGACGCTCCGCCGCCCACGCGCTTTCTGCGAAACCCATTAGTTTGGGCAAAATTGAATATTCCATCATGTCGCGACCCTTAACCGTCTCGCACCAAAGCTGCGCTTCAATCCCGATCACATTTTTTCGCGCTTCCGGTTTCATCTGCTGCTTCCCGTTGAACTCCTCCTTCATGGGTTTGCCCAAAGCCGTTTCCTCTGTCGTCCGGAACATATTGAATGGTGCGAACGCCCAGTTATCACGCGTATCCACAAATCCGCCCCAGTACAAGCCCGGTTCTTTTGGATCATTGTTATAGGACATGTCGAAATAAAAATTTGTCACATTACAAAGCACCACCTGATAGCCCGCATTAGCGAGGCGATTGCCCAGATCCACATCATACACATTGTTCCAGACATAAGGAACAACAGGATGACCCACAAATTCAGGGTTAGCATTGTAAATCCCTGCATTGGTTTTGGTTAATGCAACTTCCTCCCAGCCATGCACTTTTAGATTGCGCTTTTCAAGCCTCGGCAATAATTTCCTGAAAAAGTAAGTCTGCAAATCCCGGAATTCTTTGATATCCGGATGCTCGTTTTTCAATTTAATGGCCATGGGTGACTTGGTCCAGGCACCTTCGGCAACTTCATCACCGCCGGTGTGAAATGTGTCCATCGTTAAGCCCGCCTCTTTGTACATTTTGGCAAATTCATCCACCACTTTCTCAAAGAAATGATAAGTGGATTCGCGTGCAACACTTACCGTATTGTTCTTATAAGCCTGGGCCGAGAGGTAAACCGACTTGTCGTCCGGATCGATCAGGCGATATTCATTCGCTTCTTTTTCCTTGCCTTCCTTCATTAAGCGATCATAACGTGCTTCCATAGACTTAATGGCCGCTAGCGCGTGACCAGGGAAATTTACTTCCGGGATCACCTTAATGTGCCTATCATTGGCATATTTGAGTATTTCAATAAAATCGGCACGGGTGTAATAACCGCTTCCGAATTTACCCTCATCATTCGCGACAGGCCCTGATCCATAAGCAGGATGCAGCGCCGAAGCATTGATTCCGGACGTATGTGCACGGTGCGCGCCTATTTCCGTTAGCTCGGGTAACCCGTCAATTTCCACACGCCAGCCTTCGTCCTCGGTTGTATAAAACAAAAAGTGATTGACTTTATAAGATGCAAGCAAATCGAGAACGCGCTTGATGGTTTCCTTTGTCTGAAAATTCCGGCCCACATCCAGATGCATGCTTCTAAAATGGAAACGCGGTGCATCCTCAACCTGCACATGGCCCAGCAAAATGGACGCGGCTGGTTTTTGATAAGACTCAGTCGGCACAAGCTGCATAAGGCTTTGAATTCCATAAAAAACTCCGGCCGCATCGCTGCCTGTAATGTTCACGCCACCCGCATTAACGCTTAGCTTATACGCTTCCTTAGCAATCCCATTTACAGAAACGGTTCCCGTGTTTAAAACAATAGAAGGAGCCTCGGGCGTGGTTGTTGTTGGCAACCCTTCACGGATCGGAAAGTCAGTTCCAGTGACCGCTTTTAGTTTTTCAATTAAGTATTTCGCTTCTTTTTCAAGGCCCTTCTGGTAAAACACATTGGCTTTATTATCCAATGTAAATGCCTCAGTGCGAGCACTCATTTTCACTGGGCTAGGAATAATTTTCAGCAATTGTTCTGCGCCCAGCTTGGTGAATTTCAAATTGTCTTTATAACGCTGTTCGGCGGTTGGAAGCGGCACCAGATCATCCTTTCCTCTCATAATCTGCTCCTTAGCAACAAATGGCTCCACGGTAAAATCCCTAACCTGCACGATCTCCTTCTCTTTGCCTTCTTTGTCATAAAAAACAAAATACAAGCCCATGGGCGCATCCGTTTCCTTTATAACACCCTCTGTTCCGGTGTAATTAATGATTATAGAATCACCGGGCGCCAGTTTGAAATCTTTCGCGGCGACCATTTTATACCAATCCCCATTCAAATGCTCGATGATGGCCGGCTGAGGTGTTTTATTGCTCTGGATCGGACGCGGCGACATGTTGAAAAACAGCGCCCAGTTGCTGCCGTCGAGCGTAAAATCGCTGCCATTTTTCAGGGTAAATTTCGCGTCAAAGCTGTGGGCCGGTTCTATGAAATTAGAAACGAGTTTCCACGAAACGCCAATTTTCTGCGCTTGTTCTTTGGTAACATCACCGGTGCGTGAACAGCCGGCCAACAGGAAAAAACAAACGATAACGAGCTGATAAAGAAATATTCTCTTCATAGGGTCAGAAACACAAAGATTTAATGAGTTCAACGGTGATTTCGCAGATGGATAAAATTACCGCATTAATATTACTGATAAGTTGGGAAAATATACTAGTATTTCTTTCATCAATAGCCTTTCCGGTGCACAAGCACGTACTTATCCCCAAAAACAGGCAGGATGACAAACGAAACAGGAACATTCACAAGACTGCTTTCCCTCGACGCCATGCGCGGCTTCACCATTGCCGCCATGATCATGGTCAATTTTCCCGGCAGCGAAGCATTCGTCTTTCCTACATTGCGCCACTCCAAATGGAACGGACTAACATTTACAGACCTGATCGCGCCCGTTTTCCTGTTTATTGTCGGTGTTTCCATTGCATTTGCCTATTCCAAAAGGCTCGAACGCGGGGACGCGAAAACGCCGTTGTATCAAAAAATCGTCTTCCGTTCTTTGAAAATTTTTGCCGTTGGAATGTTCTTGAACCTGCTCCCCCATTTCGACTTTTCGGACCTGCGTTATGCCGGCACATTGCACCGGATCGCCATTGTTTTCCTTTTCTGCGCCATTTTGTTCCTAAACACAACCTGGAAACAGCAAGCATCCATCGGCTTGGCGATATTGATTTTATACTGGCTGGCCATGACACTCATCCCGACGCCGGGAACGGGTAAAGTAATGTTGGAGCCCGGCAGTAATCTGGCTGCCTGGGTGGATCAGCAATATTTGCCCGGGAAAATGTGGCAGGGAAACTGGGATCCCGAAGGCATACTAAGCACTTTTCCATCCTTCGTGACAGGCATTACGGGCATGCTGGCGGGCAGGTTGATGCTAAGCAATATTAAGCCCCACGAAAAAGTCAATTATATGATGGTAACGGGCTTCTTCAGCTGTGCAGCGGGCTATTTCTGGAACCTTACTTTTCCAACCAACGAAAATCTCTGGACAAGCTCTTTTGTGCTGGTAACGTCCGGTTTCGCAGCTATGCTCCTAGGCACGCTTTACTTTTTGATGGATATTTCAGGAAGAACAAAGGGAACCGCTCCCGGAATTATTTTCGGTGCAAATGCGATCACGATTTATGTGCTGGCGGATATTTTTGCCTTGTTTTTTTATTTGTATAAAATCAATGGACATACCGTTAATACACACGCTGTCAACACATTAGTCAACATTGGTTTTAATCCGCAGCTGGCTAGTTTGCTTTATGCATTGTTCTTCGTTGGCATCAATTTCATTCCCGCTTACATTTTGTACAGGAGAAAGATTTTTATCAAACTATAAACATCCTGCCTATTTTTTGCCTTCCCACATCATTAAGCCCTCTATCAATGCAGTGAGCTGGGGCGTGGGCATGTTGGGTGTGAGATAAGCGTGTGGGCCCATGGGATCATCCTGCCACGTGTTGTTGCCATCCTTAATAATGATCTTTCCCCGTTTCAATCCAAAATAAGGCTGTACACCACGGACACCCACCAGCACGGCAGTCTGGTCCCAGCTTTGACGACCATTGGCATCACCCTCGCTTTTAGACATCGCTAATTGATATGCGTCCTTCACCGGGCTTTTCAACCGTTCGTTCGCGATCACATGCACGCCCGTACGAATCTCCTGCCCGATCTCAAAACCACTGAAAATGATCTCCGTAGGCCATTCCGTAAATACTTTTTGTGAAGCCAGGGAATCCACATACACATTATACTCGCGTCCGGCGGGGAATTTGCCGGCCATGCTTACCAGCCCGTTAACTTTTTTTCTTACAAGGTTCACGCCCGATAGCTGCGAATGCTCATCCGGCTTGGAATCGAGCAAATCGGCAAGGTTCGTCAAAAAACCGATGGTTACGATTGTGACACTTTGATCGGGCTGTTTGGCTAAAATTTTGCGATAAACCGTCACAGCATCCTCCGCATCAGCCGTTGTTTTGATCTTATGCGGATATTTTTCAACCAACATTTCGGGCCATTTCTGAGTGGCACCATAAGTTGGGGCGGCCTCGCCTTTCGGCGCTCCTGTTGGCAGCTCCGGTCGTCCAAAGTAAGTATTCAGGATGTCAATGGTCGGGACTACAAATTCATTTTTATTAGAGGCAATCACTGCCAGCGGCCTTACTTCGCCCTTATCTGCCAATGCGTGCAGCACGGCCATGGCTCCTACATCATCATAATCCGGGCCAATGTCCGTATCAAGGATTAATGTTTTGGGAAGCCTGCCTCCGGTTTGAGCATAAATGTGGGAACAACTTAAAAGACAGAGGACTAGTAATATTTTACGCATGGCAATCATTGAGAAAAACACTTTTGGCACTATTGCTATATTCGCTGCACTGGGTCACTATGCTGCAAATTGCGCAAATTTTATGGCTTTAATTCTTTAAAACATGAAACACCTGCTTTTCCTTACCACTCACCACTTCAACGGTCATCATGCCGGTGATATTAATTTTTGTAATTGCCTTCGCACAGGGTTAACTTCGCAGTTTGTCTCACATTATTTTTGCGCTGCAACCAGCGCGCACAGGATTATGAACTTATACGGCTTAATTGGATTTCCCCTGACGCATTCTTTTTCCAAGCGATATTTTACGGACAAATTTCTCCGCGAGAAGATCCGGGAAAGCAGCTACGAACTGTTTGAAATGAATTCACTGGAAGGCCTGACCACACTGCTGAAAAATAAGACGGATCTGAAAGGTTTAAATGTGACAATTCCTTTCAAAACCGAGGTGATCGCCTATCTGGATGATCTGGATGATGCTTCCGCAGAACGGATTGGGGCTGTTAATACAATAAAAATATACGCCGACGGCAGTACAAAAGGGTTCAACACAGACTATTACGGATTTCGCCAGTCATTGGAAGAATGGATGGACAAGCGCGGTGAAAAGTGCAGCAATTTTAGTGCATTGGTTTTGGGAAATGGCGGAGCGGCTAAGGCCGTGCAAGTTGCCTTGCAAGACATGCACATGGATTATAAGCTGGTTTCGAGGCAAAAAAGTGATAACTCGATCATGTATGAAGAATTGACAGAAGAAATCATGAATTCGTATTTGCTGATCATTAATACAACTCCGCTGGGCATGTATCCGAAAGTTGAAGAATGCCCCGACATTCCATATCAGTTTTTAACCAAAAAACATTATTTGTACGATCTGGTTTACAATCCTGCGGAAACATTGTTTTTGAAAAAAGGAATTGAAAAAGGCGCTGCTGTGCAGAATGGCTTAAAAATGCTTGAATTACAAGCAGAAAAAGCCTGGGAAATCTGGACGCAGGAAGAAAATTTGTGGAGCGTTTAAATGCGGGAATAATGAGTCCAGAGATCCTTTTCGACTATTTCAGATTCGCGTAAAACGCCGGTTGCAATCGGCGCTTTTACGCCATTACCAATAACAGCGGGACCCTGGCAGCGACGGATTTCGTCCCATAATCCGGTTTGCAGAAATGCACTGATCACTGCCGCACCGCCTTCTACGAAAACAGACTGGATTTTCCTTGCCAACAATCCTTTCAGCATTTGCTCAATTTCGCCAGCACCTGGATTTACCTTCAAATAACTCGGGTCAGAGCTTACTGAATAACGTTCAGGAGAATCCGGCAAGGTGCTTTCTTGCAAATAATTAACAACAATGGTCGACTGTATCTTATTGAACAAATGCAAAGTTGCCGGAAGCTGCAAGTGCCTGTCAAGAACAACACGAACGGGATCACGGCCTTCCCAGTTACGCACATTCAGGCGCGGATTGTCCATCAGTGCCGTTTTATAACCTATTAAAATAGCGTCTTCCTCAGTCCGCCATTGATGCACGCGCATGTTTGAAAGCGTTCCGCTGATCCGCAGGGCATCACCCGTTTCGGGGCCTAAAAATCCGTCCGCCGTCTCAGCCCATTTCAGGATCACATAAGGTCTCTTTTGCCCCATAGCAGTGAAGAAACGCTTATTCAGCGCCAAACCTTCCGAAGCCAGCAAACCAATTTCGACCTCAATTCCAGCCTCAACCATCCGCGCAATCCCTCTTCCAGAAACCAATGGATTGGGATCATTATTACAAATGATCACTTTTTTGAGTTTTTTACTAATGATCAGGTCTGCGCACGGAGGCGTTTTGCCCGTATGCGAGCAAGGTTCAAGCGTGACATAGGCAGTCGATTCGGGCAGTAAATGTGCATTTCCCTTTGATTCAGCGTCGTTAATGGCCCAAACTTCTGCATGCGGACCGCCATATTGCCGATGCCATCCTTCACCGATAATGCTGCCTTCATGAACAATCACACAACCCACCATCGGGTTAGGGCTGACATTCCCCCGACCATACCCGGCAAGCAGCAAAGCCCGTCTCATCCATTGAATATCTGCCTCCATCCGGCAAAAATACGAACCTCCTTTTAAACTCAACTTTCGTGAGTTCCTATTATTTGCTAACTTTCCGACATTGGAATAAAAAACACATCAAATGACTTCGGCACGTCAGTTATATCAATATATCTTAAAAGGCATTACCGTATATCCCGAAAAAGAAGCTCAGGCAATCACTTTTATGTTGCTTGAGCATTATATGAGACTTCGCAATATTGATGTACTCGTGGACAGACCGGTGGCGGAAAACACCGCACAACCCGACTGGAACACCATTATCAGTCGGCTGAATGACAACGAACCCGTTCAGCATATCATCGGGTCAACCGAATTTTGCGGACTCGAATTCCGTGTTTCATCGTCTGTGCTAATCCCGCGTCCCGAAACGGAAGAGCTGGTAAGAATGGTGACCCGCGACTATGCCGAGCCGGATAAAAACATCAGCATTCTGGACATTGGAACGGGCAGCGGCTGTATCGCTATCGTGCTCGCCCGCTTCCTGCCGCACGTTTCCGTGCATGCCTGGGATGTGTCGGATGAAGCGCTTGAAGTTGCGCGGGAAAATGCACGCCAGCTGATTGCAGACGTTACATTTGCCAAACAAGACATGTTGAATGTGACCTTCCCGTTACCCGGCAACATTATCCAGTTTGATTGCCTTGTAAGCAATCCGCCCTACGTAACATATTCAGAACAAGAGCATATGCGCCCAAATGTTCTGCGTTTTGAGCCCCACGAGGCGTTATTTGTAGAAGACAGTGACCCATTGCTATTTTACAAAGCCATTGCAGATTTTGGCATACACCATTTAAAACCTGAAGGAAAGTGCTATGTAGAGATCAACGAGCATTTCGGTGCAGGCACCAAGCAGGTTTTTGAAGAAAGAAATTACAAAAACGTCGAAATCCTGCGGGACATTCACGGAAAAGATCGCTTCGTAAGGGCGATCTGGAAGTAAACATCCAACCTTGCCCCCAGCCCCTAAAGGGGTGTATATCGTGTCGTTAACCACCCCTTCAGGGGCTGGGGGCAAAGCAAACCGCAAAACCCAAAAACGCCAACCACCCCTTCATTGGCCGGGGGACAAAGCAAACCGCCAAACCAACAACCGCCAACCACCCCTTCAGGGGCCGGGGGCCAAGTAAACCGCCAAACAAGACTAATCTTCAATGTATATAGAGAAAATAAAGGATGTGCTGAATGAGATGGGCAAAGTGGTTGTGGGGCAGGATAAACTGCTCAATAGACTGCTGATTGGCCTTTTCACAGGCGGCCACATTCTGCTCGAAGGAGTTCCCGGGCTGGCCAAAACGCTGACGATCAATGTTATGGCGAAAGTGCTGCATTTGGATTTCAAAAGAATCCAGTTTACACCCGACTTATTGCCTGCCGATTTGATAGGAACAATGATCTACAAGCCAAAAATTGGCGACTATGAGGTAAAAAAAGGGCCTATTTTCTCTAACATTATTCTGGCCGACGAAGTGAACCGTTCGCCTGCGAAAGTTCAATCTGCTTTGCTGGAAGCGATGCAGGAAAAACAGGTGACGATCGGAGACGAAACTTATCTGCTCGACCGGCCATTTGTAGTGCTTGCAACCCAAAACCCGGTGGAGCAGGAAGGAACTTATCCGCTTCCGGAAGCACAGATCGACCGTTTTATGATGAAAGTTTATGTCGATTATCTGGAAAAAGACAAAGAACTGGAAGTCATGCGCCGCATGTCGGACATTAATTATGATTACCAGATCAAACCGATCCTGAACAAGGAAGACATTTTCGCGATCCGTGACAATGTGAATAAAGTGAACATTTCTGAAACGCTCGAAAAATACATTATCGAGCTGGTTTTCGCAACACGCCGCCCGCTGGAATACGGACTTCGTGATGAGGCGCGTTACATTCAGTTTGGCGTTTCGCCCCGAGCCACTATTTACCTGAACCGGGCTGCAAAAGCGCTCGCGTATCTGGAAGGACGTGATTATGTACTGCCCGAAGACATTAAGGAGCTCGCGCCGGACATTATGAACCACCGGATCTTACTCAACTATGAAGCAGAAGCAGACGGCGTCCGGACAATGGCCATTATTGATTCCATTCTCCGGAAAGTAGCCATCGGTTAGGGAACCGGATCGTGCCCGTGACCGCCCCAGGGATGACATCGGGAAAAGCGTTTGAGGCCCAGCCAGGTGCCTTTTACGACGCCATGCTTCTGAATTGCCTCAATCATATACTGCGAACAAGTGGGCGTATAACGACAAGAATTTGGCAGGTAAGGGGACAGCACGCCCTGGTAAATCCGAACCAACCCAATGAGTAAAAATTTCATTTCGCTTCTTGTGTCAAAGTAGTATATTTGGCAATTAACATCATAAAAGCATGATTTCGTATATAATATGGAATGTCAGTCCTGAAATTTTCACTATTCCGCAAATTGGTGACTTCGGCCCATTCCCTGTCCGCTGGTATGGCCTCCTCTTCGCCGCCGGTTTTTTGGTTGGACAACAAATAATGATCCATGTCTTCAAGAAAGAAGGCAAGCCCCTGGAAGATATCGATTCGCTTACCTTATATATGGTGTTATCCACCGTCATTGGTGCACGCGTTGGCCATTTTCTTTTTTATGAACCCGAAGTTCTTTTCAAGAATCCGCTGGAAGTAATTCTTCCTCCCTATGCAGGTTTGGCAAGTCACGGGGCTATCATAGGGATCATTACTGGCTTATTGCTTTATTCGCGTTCTAGACGGGAGTCGGGCCAAACATTCCTATGGGTTGCCGATAGAATGGTTATCGTAATTGCCCTGGCAGGCGCTTTTATCCGGTTTGGCAATTTAATGAACTCCGAAATTGTCGGTAAGCCAACCGATGTGCCGTGGAGTTTTGTTTTTGTTCAAAACACCGAATTCCGCCAGATCCCACGCCACGCCGCACAGCTTTACGAATCCATTTCCTGCTTTATACTCTTCTTCATTCTCTTATGGATATGGAATAAATACAAGGCAGCCACGCCACGCGGTTTAATGGTCGGCGTTTTCTTCGTTTGGGTGTTCACTCTGCGTTTCATGTACGAGTTCCTCAAAGAAAACCAGGAAGCATTTGAAGCGAATTACGCATTGAATATGGGCCAGATATTAAGCATTCCGGCCGTGTTACTGGGCATTTATTTTATTTACCAATCAAGAAAATCTTCACACCAGCTGGCCCGGTAGTATAATCTTTGCCACTTGTGAATTGATAGCGTTTCATGGGTTTGTTTTTTGATTAAATTGAGTTCTTATTGAAAGAATTTAAACCCAGGAAGATGAAAACATCGTTTATTCTATCATTTGTTCTTGCGTCTGCAGTGTTAATAAGCAGTTGCGCAAAGAAGCAGGAAGAGGAGCAAGTGGATGAAAAAGAGGTAGAAAAATCCGCCGTAGATGCATTGCAGGCGTTCGCTGATAAAGCCAAAGAAATGGGCAGCCGCGAAGCAGTTGATCCCATCGACTTCCGAAAACTGAAAGAGTTAATGCCGGAGAAAATCGGCGGCATGTCCCGTACAGAGGCCACAGGTGAAAAATCCGGTGCAATGGGATTTACTGTTTCCACAGCTCGTGCTAAGTATAAAGGCGACGGAGATGCAAACCTGGACATTGAAATCGTTGACACCGGAGGCATAGCCGGGGTTTCAACAATGGCGCTGGCAGGCTGGTCGATGGCTGAAATTGATAAGGAAACAACCACAGGTTACGAAAAAACGACCAAGATCGACGGTTATAAAGCTTTCGAAAAATATGACAACGAGGGCAAAAACGGCGAACTGAATGTGCTGGTAGCCGACCGCTTCGTAGTCAATGTACAGGGCGATCACATTACGGTGGATCAACTTAAAGACGCATTAAAAGATCTGGATCTCGCCAAACTAGGCGATTTGAAATAGAAAAAGCAGAAGCTCGACGCTTCTGCTTTTTTAATGTCCTTTTCGGCGAAGCTTAAAATGCTGTGGCAAAATCAACTTTTTCTCTCAGGATCTGCTTGGCCTTTACCAATTGATTTTTCACTGTATTTTTAGAGATCCTTAAAAACTCCGCGATCTCCTGATAAGATTTTCCTTCTTCGATATTCAGTTTCAAAATCTGTTTCCTTTTCACAGAAAGCGAGTCCACGGCCGCCACGACCAGATTGATCCTCCTTTCGCTTTCTTCTTTCTCATCCTCTTCGGCCGATCTGATGACTTCCATATAATTTTTTCGCAGCAGCTCATTCTTTTCCAATTTCTTGAAATGATCGAATGCCATATTCCGTAAACAAGTGAACAGATAAGAGTTAAAATTATAATCGGGCTTAATATGGTCTCTTTTAACCCAAATCTTAATAAAAACATCCTGAACCATGTTTTCCGCCTCTTCTTCATCTTTCAATAAAGACGTGGTGAACCGCAAAGCAGGAGCTTTATAATAATTGTAGAGTTCAGCAAAAGCCTGTTCGTCGCCTTGCGTTACTTTTCTCAGGGTGTTTTCGTCAGGATAGGCCACGGTTGTAGATGTTTATCGAATATAAAAGGGCTAATACGTGTATTTATTCGCAAAGGAATGTTTCTTTTACAACTTTATTTCTTGATATTGTACTATCACAACTATCCCAAAATTATATCGTCAAAGAATTGATATAAAATTGATAGTCAGGTTATCTTTTAAAATTTCATTGGTCAAAACTTACCAAAGCAATTGTAAATTTTGCTTTTCTTCGGGCTGGTAAAGTTTTATGTTGAGTGGCTTATTCGTTATTCTTTGATAAATCTACGCTTAGATTTTCAGATTCAAATCGCAAATTGCGTAAAAATATCTTCATTTTGCGCAATCCTGTTTTATTAATATTTAGATAAACAAACGGAGCAGGGCTGGTATATGCTCTCATTATCAGTCATTTCTTATCAGCATTTACTATTGAAACCAGAATTTATCAAATAGCAGTCCGAGGCAGCAGTTAACAATTTTATAACATTTGCGCAAAATGCGGCGCACCCGGATAGCCCGCCATTTGGGATAAACAGTATATATCCTAAAAAGGAACCCACAAACCATTTCCAAATCCGCAATCAAGCAGCATCATTTTCCATGGACCTAAGCCGCATCCAACATATCATTGAAAAAATTTCCATAGCCAAAATCGCTGTTTACGGCGACTTCTGCCTTGATTCTTACTGGATTATGGATAAGCGCGGATCGGAAATTTCTATTGAAACGGGCTTGCAGGCACAGGCAGTTGCCACACATTACTATACGCCTGGCGGTGCCGCCAATGTTGTGGCCAATTTATCCGCACTGAATCCGGCTGAAATTCGGGTTATCGGCACCATCGGCGACGACATGCAGGGAAGGGAATTAAGGTCACAGCTGGAAAAGCTGGGGGCAAACACAACCGCTCTTTTTGTTCAGAAAGAACATTTCAATACATATAGTTATCTCAAAAGGCTGGTTGACGGACAAGAAGAACCACGCATTGATTTCGGTGTATACAATGAACGCAGCACAGAAACGGATCAAAAATTACTAGCAGCGATCGAACAAGCGTTACAGGAATCGGATGCGGTGATTTTCAATCAGCAAGTGACCGGCAGCATTAACAATGAATCCTTTATCGGGCAGGCCAATACGCTTTTTGAGAAATATAATAACAAGATCGTCATGCTGGATTCGAGGCATTTCAATGACCGTTTTAAAAATACATTCCTTAAATGCAATGACCGTGAAATAGCCTCGCTCAACGGTCAAGCCTTAAACCCGGATGATAACGTACCCATCACCGATGTGAAAAAATATGGCCGTGAGGTGTACGAAAAATACAAAAAACCCGTATTTGTGACTTGCGGTGAACGCGGAATAATCGCATTTGATAAAACGGGCGCTCAGGAAGTCCAGGGTTTACAGCTTAAAAGCAAATTGGACACCGTTGGTGCCGGCGATACAGCCATCAGTGCCATTACACTTTGCCTGGCAGCTGGTTTTAATTCCATGGAGGCAGCTACTTTTGGCAATTTCGCGGCGGCGGTTACTGTTCAGAAACTTTATACAACCGGCACTGCAAATGCGCAGGAAATTCTTTCAGTAAGTCAGGATCCCGATTTCATCTATAACGCAGATCTCGCTGAAAATGAACGCAGCGCAGTGTATTTACAAGACAGTGAATTTGAATTGTGCGAACCCAATGTTTTGGAAAAGCTTGGACAGATCCGCTACGCCGTATTTGATCACGACGGCACAATCAGCTCACTCCGCCAGGGTTGGGAAGAAATTATGGAGCCGGTAATGATGAAGGCGATACTGGGCAAACATTATGGCACAGTTGATGCCCACGCATTTCATAAGGTTTTGGGCCAGGTCAAAGAATTTATTCACAAAACGACCGGGATTCAGACCATTTATCAAATGGAAGGTTTGGTCAATCTGGTGCGCGAATGCGGTTATGTGCCTGAGCATGAAATTTTGGACAAATTCCAGTACAAAGCCCTATATAATGACGGCTTAATGGAGATGGTCAACAAGCGGATGGAAAAATTGGCCGCCGGAGAGCTTGGCCAGGAAGATTACACCATGAAAGGCGCCGTTGCATTTCTGCAAGAGTTGAAGGAACGGGGCATAATCATGTATCTGGCCAGCGGAACGGATGCGGAAGACGTCAAACACGAAGCCGAAATGCTGGGTTATGCGCACCTTTTTGACGGCGGGATTTATGGGGCATTAAAAGATTACACCAAGTTTTCCAAAAAGATGATCATTGAAAAGATCATTAAGGACAACAATTTGCAAGGAAATGAACTGGCTGTTTTTGGCGACGGCCCTGACGAAATTCGGGAAGGCAGGCGCGCAGGCGGCATTGCTGTGGGCATCACCAGCAATGAAGTGCAGCGTTTTGGCCATAATCCGGCCAAACGGCCTCGCCTGGTAAAAGCGGGCGCACATTTGCTCATTCCCGATTTTTCTCAATACAAAAAACTCATAACCCTCCTCTTTCAGGAAAATGTAAAATACGCGGACGCATGAACGGCCACGCGGAAAGATTTCTTAAAAAGTGCCTTTTGCTGCTCTCCATAGTGCTGGTGGCAGCCTGCAAAAAAGAGCCGCGTGAGGAAATTGCGAATCTTGTTTATCAAGACAAACCCTTTATCCAGGAATTTCACGAAGCATTTCCCGTTGGAGACGGAACTGTTGAAAATGAAGTTCGAAGCATTGCGCCCGACCAGGAATCCAATATCTGGATAGCAAGTGCCGCAGGGATCTTTAAAAAAAATAAAGAAAGCCGGGAATGGACCAATATGATCAGCAGCGGCGACAATGGCCCTGCCTACGCCGTAGCATGTGATCAGAACGGCACAATGTGGCTGGGGACATGGAACGGATTATTCTCTTATAGAGCTGGCGAGCTGAAAAAAGCAAACGGCCCTCAGGGCCCGATCTCAGCTATTTGTGCTGCAAAAGAAGGCTTGTATGCGTTAGGCCCGAATGGATTTTGGTTGAACCAGGGGAAAGGCTTCCAAAAGATAAATGACATCATTTCAAGATCCGTTCGAGATGTGATTTCGGATGAAAACAAGGGCTTATGGATTGCCACGGACGTGGGATTGTATCACTGGACAAAAAACGGTTTGAATCATTACTATCAAACTGATGCGCTGATCAGCGGCTATGCAAAGGGCTTGGCTCTGGATGGGAACAATAAACTTTGGGTCGGCGGGCTCGGTGGCGTCACCATTCGCGGGCTTGATAAAAAAGAAAAAGAGCTTAAACCCGAAAACGGCATTCCATCGATTTACGTGACCACCGTGCGTTACGCGCCGGACAGCTCCATGTGGGTAGGCACGCAGGCGGGAATTGTACGTTACAAGCCTGATGGCAGCCATTCGTTGCGCTTTTCCAGGCGCTGGCTAATGGATGATCAGGTTAATAAAATCGCTTTTGACAAAGAAGGGACAGCGTGGATTGCGACGCCGAAAGGTGTGAGCGCAATCCGCAAAAGAGCCATGACGCTGGCACAGAAAAGCGATTTTTTCTATGATATATTAATGAAGAGGCACATTCGTGCACCATGGATTGCGGGACAGGCGCATTTACGCATTCCGGGCGACACGACCTCGTGGCAGCCCGAAGATGATGATAACGATGGTGAATACACCGGAAATTATCTTGCGATGGAAAGTTTCAGATATGCGGTAACGAAAAGCCCGGAAGCAAAAGCCAATGCAGCGAAAGCTTTTAGTTTCCTTAAATTATTGCAGGAAGTGACAGATACCGACGGCTTCTTTGCCCGAACCATCGTGCCGGCACACTGGGAAAATGTGCATGACGGCAACAGGACCTTTACCGAACGGGAAAAAGCCGATGAACTTGTAAAAGAGCCGCGGTTCAAGCCGGTAGAAGTGCGCTGGCACAAATCCAAAGATGGAAAATGGCTTTGGAAGGGTGACACGAGCAGCGACGAAATGTGCGGTCATATGTTTGGTTATTATTTCTACTACACATTAGTAGCTGACACAAATGAAAAAAAGGTCATTGCAGCACACGTTGCAAGAATTGTGGATCATCTAATAAAAAATAACCTGAACCTGGTGGACGTCGATGGCACGCATACGCGCTGGTCTGTATGGTCGCCGGACAAGCTGAACCGTGATCCCGAATGGCTCCCCGACCGCAACCAAAATTCGATGGAAGTGCTGGCATTCATTAAGCTGGCTTACCATGTTACCGGTGATAAAAAATACGAAAATGAGTATCTAAGGCTTATTAAGGAAGAAAATTATCTTCAAAACATGTCGGAAGTAACCAACCAGAACCCCGCGTGGTTTATCTACTTCGATATTGTGCTGCAAGCCTATCTCTACCCGATCATGCTTAAATGTGAGAAAGATCCGGAGCGATTGAAGTTTTATAAAGACCATTTGAATACATGGTTTGAAAAACGAAAAGCAGACCATAATCCGCTCATTAACTTCATATATTGCTATTCCTCAGGCCAAAAAACGGAGCTCAACAACTCCATCGATTTCCTCGTCGACACCCCGCTCGATCTGATCGACTGGCCAATTGACCATAGCAAAAGAGAAGACATTAAAATTGTAAGAACGCCGGTTTTGGAAGACCAGCAGGTGAATGCATTACAACCGGCCAGTGTGCGCATGACGGTACGCTGGGACAAAAACCCGTGGACCTTGGCGGGCGGAAACCCGCAAGTAGAGCGCGAGCCGGTCTTTTGGCTGCTGCCTTACTGGATGGGCCGTTATATGAACATGATCAAATAATTTAGCATGAAAATATTCTTACCGATTTTATTCTGGTGTGCTTGCACAACGGTCATTTTTGCTCAAAACAGCGCTATTAAGCAACAAATGCTCATTTTTCCGCAACAGGAAAAGCATGTTCACGGCAGCAGCCTCGTAAGCTTGCCCAACGGCGACTTCCTGGTCGCCTGGTTCCAGGGAAGCGGCGAACGCACGGCGGATGACGTGCGCATTATGGGTGCAAGACTAAAAAAAGGCGCCAAAAATTGGAGCCAACCATTCCTGATGGCCGACACCCCGCACCTGCCCGATTGCAACCCGGTTTTGTTCCTGAATGCCCAGGGAAAGCTGTTTCTGGTTTGGATTGCGGTGCAGGCCAATCTTTGGGAACAATCCATTTTACGAACAAAAACAGCAATAGATTACAATGGTGATGGCGCTCCAAACTGGACCTGGCAGGATAATATTCTGCTAAAACCGGATGATAAATTTGCATCGGAAATTGAGAAAAAATTCAAGAATTTACCAGAAAATCATGCAGGCTGGGCGGGATATGCGCCTCGTTACGACAGCATGATCATGGAAGCGGCCAAAGACCCCGTAAAACGCAGCATCGGCTGGATGACCAGGATAAAACCATTGATTATGGAAAACGGAAGGATCATACTGCCTCTTTACTCCGATGGTTACAACCTCTCCATGACCGCCATTTCGGAAGATCATGGCGCGACCTGGCGCCCCGGCCTGCCCATTGTAGGACGCGGCCCGATCCAGCCTGCACTGGGGATAAAACAGAACGGCAACCTCGTCGCCTTCATGCGCGACAGCGGAGACCCGCCCACACGTGTACATTACAGCGAATCCGCGGATAAAGGCGAGAGCTGGACAGCAACGCAAAAAATGGATATTCCCAACACAGCCAGCGTGGAGTTTTTAGTTTTGAATGATGGCAAATGGGCTTTTTTAGGCAATGATGTCGATGATGGACGCTACGAACTGAGCCTGAGAATTTCAGCGGACGAAGGTAAAACCTGGAAAAGAGGCTGGATTGAATACGACAAGTCCAAAAAAGGAGGTTACTCCTACCCGTCCCTGATCCAAACTCCCGATGGTTTGTTGCATATGACCTATTCCCACCATCCCGAAAAAGGCAAAAAATCAATAAAATACGTAGTTGTTGATCCTAAGCTGTTATAAAAACCAAGTGCGCCTGCGCGAAGCTCCGCTTCGTGCGAACATTAAAGCAACTCCTAAACCAACCATAATTAATGCTTAAAAACATTCTTTCTCTCGTTTCATTTGCCATCGCGCTGGGCACATTGTCTGCGGGCAAAAATTTCGCCCAGACCGTTCACCAGGACAGGCCGTTCCAGCAGGATTACAGCATTAAGTTCTACGCAAATGACGGAATGAATTTGCAGCAAGTTATCGCCGACCGGAATGAGAATGTCCAGATCCTGGGCAAAAGTGGCCTGCTACACACTGAAAACGGCCAATTTTTACTTCCGGGGAACATTCGTACAGATAATTCGTACCGGTTTATGGGTGACAAAAAGATCGTTGCCATCGGCTCATATCAAAACCAGCATGTATATCTGACGGAATCATTGATTCTGAGCAATGCCTGGGCTGGAAAGCTTTTCTCGCAACATACATTACCAAAAGCCCGCATTTTTGCAGGCGGGAATGATTTCGCCTTCCTAATCTCCGATGGAAAATCGCTGCAATTGGTTAAGGATTCAAAGAGTATCTGGAATGGCGCCTTACCCGAAGATGAAGTCCTGGACATTGTTTTCCAGAGCATGGGAAATCAGTTCTGGATTTTGGGAAACAAATCGCTCTATAATCTTTCTGTTGGGAATAATGTGTTGACAAAAGCATTTGCAGGAAGCGATTTCACAGCATTTGACCTTGCTAACAAGGGAAAAAACATCGTGATAGGAACCGCTGAGGGCTATTTGCTTTTTGATATTGCCTCAAAAAAACAAAACGGAGAAATCCACAGGAAACTGCCGGTTAATAAGATAACGGCTGTGAAGGAGATTAACAACCGCATTTGGTTCGGATCTGATGAAGGTGCGTTCGCGCTTCGGACTGACGGGAAATTTGACTATTACTATGGTGAGCGCTGGCTGCCGGGCAATAAGGTGACCGACATTGCTGAAGGGCCCAAAAATTCGGTGTTACTCCTAACAAACAAGGGACTGGGAAAAATTATTTTCCAATCCATGTCGCTGGAAGAGAAGGCGCTGGTCTATGAAAAACAGGTCCGGCAGCGACATATCAGAAATGGGTTCAATGCTTCGCGGGTTAAGATGGACCATGGAAACATTGCTACCGGCTACATGGACGATTCTGACAATGACGGTCTTTGGACTTCCATGTATCTTGGCGGAGAAATTTTCCGCTATGCCGTAACCAAAGATCCCGAAGCATTGCAAAATTGCCGCGAATCCCTGGATGCGATGGAAAGATTATATTCGGTAACGGGCATTCCCGGTTTTCCTGCAAGGTCATTTGAAAGATCCGGACACGCCAAAGAATTAAGCGACAGCGAGCGCTGGCAACATTCGCCTGTAAAAGAATGGGACTGGAAATCCACAACCAGCAGTGATGAAATTATCGGGCATGTTTTTGCATTCGGTGCTATGGCCGAGCTTGTGGACGATCCCGCTATGAAAAAACGGGCAGTGGCGCTTATCGACACGGTCATGTCACACATAGTTAAAAACAACTTCTATCTGATTGATTTTGACGGGAAACCAACCATGTGGGGCAAGTGGAACCCTGAATATGTAAATGCTTTCCCGATTAATGTGGGCGACCGGAAGCTGAATTCGTCCAACATTGTTGCCATGCTGCAGACCGCTTACCATTTTACCAAAAAGGAAAAATACAAAGCCAAAGCATTTGAATTAATGAATAAGCACGGCTACTTCGAAAACATGATGCGTCCCATGAAAGTGATTGGCATGGCGCCCGAAAATGCGGATGAACATGCCAAACAAATGTCTGACGGCTGGAACCATTCGGACGACGAAATGTACTTTGTGGGTTACTGGGGTCTTTATCGCTACGCATTCAATGATACGCTCAAAGCAAAATACAAGCAACAGATCCTGGACCATTGGGAAATTGAACGTCCCGAGAAAGAAGGCGCCTGGAACATTTTCACGGCACTAACCGGCGTAAAAGATTTTGATCTCGAGGAAGCCGTCTGGTATTTGCAGGAACACCCGCTGGATCTGATCGATTGGAGCATTAAAAACAGTCACCGAAAAGACATTGAGCTGATCGCCCCTAACTTCCGCAGGCAAACCACAAAAGAAGTGCTGCCGCCCGATGAGCGCCAGGTTCAGCGTCATAATGCCAATATGTTCAACCTCGACCAGGAAGGAAAAGAGGGCGATGCGGAGTATAGTGCGGGTGATATCTGGCTTCTGCCTTACTGGATGGGCCGTTATCTGGGTGTGATCAGCGCACCTCAAAAATAGCCTCATGCCATTTCAACGTTATTCGCTCACCACATTAATCCTATTTTCGATGCTGTCGTGCCAAACTGACTCCTATCTGAAAGAAAAACAGATTACCGACGATTACCATTACCATCACGACCTGGATAACAACGACAATTTTTCGCCCGATGGGAAATGGCTGGTTTATGACACCCGAACAGATAGCGGAGGCATTGCAGAGTCAGCAAAAATTGAGAAAGTC
This sequence comes from Dyadobacter chenwenxiniae, assembly GCF_022869785.1. Lineage (NCBI taxonomy): Bacteria > Pseudomonadati > Bacteroidota > Cytophagia > Cytophagales > Spirosomataceae > Dyadobacter > Dyadobacter chenwenxiniae. The sequence goes on from NZ_CP094997.1 coordinate 4,821,959, forward strand.
AACATTGAAACCGGCGAGAAAAAGGTTCTTCTTGAAATAAAAAACAATGAAATATGGGGTCCGGGAGCCGGCGCGGTAAGTTATAGCCCGGTGCAGCAAGCGGTTGTTTTTATCCACGGTTTGGCGAATAGCACCAAGGAGAACCCTTACCAGCAATGGCGGAGAACGGGCGTCATCATTGAAGACGCAAATCCGAACGTTCCTATTTACATGGACGCGCGGGATGTGACTTTTCCGTTCACACCAGGCGCATTGCGCGGCGGAACGCACCGGCACGAATGGAGTGGCGACGGAAACTGGATCGGTTTTACTTATAATGATGCCATCCTCAAAGCATTGGAGGATTCAACCGGTCAAAAAAGAAACCTGCGCACCATTGGTGTTTCGAAGAATATAAGGAGTGTTAATGTCGATAAAAACGACGAAAATGTATCGGGTGAATGGTTCAGCACATTAGTTGTTCGGGTGGTGCCTGATCCTGCGCCTGGAAGCGATCAGATCAGTCATGCCGCGGGCGACAGTTGGGTCGGGACGAATGGTTATTTACTTAAAAACGGCGAAAGGCAGCTCGCCAGAGCATTTATTGGTGTTGTAAAAGATGTAAACGGAAAGGAAGTTAATGAAGTGTTCATCGTTGACATTCCGGAAGACATTACGCAGCCAGGTGAGTTAGGGCCATTGGAAGGAACAAAAGATGATTTCCCGATGCCGCCCAGAGGAGCAATCCAAAGGAGGCTGACATTCACATCAAAAAAGAAATATCCCGGATGCACGGGCATTGTGCGTTCTTCGCCGGACGGAACTTCACTTGCTTATCTTGCAAAAGATGATAACGGCGTTGAACAGATATTCCTGACCTCTCCTTTCGGAGACGATCCACGCCAGCTCACAGCGCACGAATCTAATGTTTCGGGAAACGTGAGATGGCGTCCGGATGGAAGTGCAGTGAGCTACATACACGAGGGAAGCATTACGCTCTGCAAACCCGGCAACGCGCCTTTTGAGCAAAGAATCCTAAAACTTACACAACCTGCCAACCCGGCGCCATCTAATTTGGTGTGGTCTCCCGATGGTAAAATTTTAGCATCCAATCGTTTAACACAAAAAGAGGGCGAGGCAGCTTCCCAGCAAATATTTGTCGTTGAAGTGCCGATGTAGGGGAAAGCGCAAGCAATTGCGTCTGCATATTTATAACTTAATATGCAAATTATCCTATGATTCATACCATGCGCTGGTTCGGGCCGAATGATCCCGTCTCATTGATGGACATACGCCAGGCCGGGTGCGCCGGAATTGTGAGTGCGCTACATCAGATACCAGTGGGAGATGTGTGGTCAGCAGAAGCGATCGAGGAACGAAAAACGCTGATTGAAGCCGGTAACGAACAATTCACCTCGCTAAAATGGCTGGTCGTTGAAAGCCTTCCTGTTCATGAGCACATCAAAAAAGGCCTTCCTTCCAGAGAACTTTACATTGAAAATTACAAACAGTCATTAGTAAATCTGGCGGCTTGCGGGATCAAGATCGTTTGCTACAACTTCATGCCCGTGTTGGACTGGTCGCGCACCCAGCTCGACTATACAATGCCGGAAGGACACAAAACCCTTCGTTTTGTATGGGAAGATTTCGCACTTTTTGACCTCTGCATTCTTCGCAGACCCAACGCAGCTGCGGATTACGAACCGGAGACCCAACAGTCGGCTTTCGAAAAGTTTGAGAAGATGTCTGCGGACGAAATTTCTGTTTTAATCAATACTGTTTTATTGGGCTTACCAGGCTCCGAAGAAGCTTTCGACCTCACTCATTTCCAGAGTTACCTGGACGCATACGCGCACATTGACGACAAGCAGCTGCGTAAAAATCTCTATTATTTCATCCAGGAAGTCGCTCCGGTTGCACAAGAGCTTGGTATTAACCTCTGCATTCACCCCGACGATCCGCCAAGATCATTGCTGGGGTTACCAAGAGTGGTCAGCACCGAAGCTGACCTTGCCGAATTAATGCTAGCCTGTAATGTTCGGGCCAACGGAATCACATTTTGCACAGGTTCGCTGGGCGTAAGGGCCGATAATGACCTTGTCAATATCATTGAAAAATTCGGTGACCGCATTCATTTCGTGCATTTAAGAACAACGAAGCGTGAAGATGGCACCCGAAATTTTCACGAGGCACCGCACCTGTATGGCGATGTGGATATGTACGCAGTTGTAAAGGCCCTGTTAGCAGAAGAGCAAAAACGAAAAGACGCTGGCTATCAGGACCATGAACTTCCCATGCGCCCTGATCACGGTTTCCAAATGCTTGATGACCTGCGCAAGAAAACTTATCCCGGTTATTCCGGCATCGGGCGATTGAAAGCATTAGCAGAGCTTCGCGGGCTCGAAATGGGCATTAAGCGCTCTGTCGTCTTTTAAAACAAAACCTATTTTTCTACTCAACTTACGATTTTATAGCAATGCCTGAAATTGATAACAATAATGCAGCGGCAATGAACGTCTTTTCGCTCCACGGAAAACTGGCGCTGGTAACCGGTGGCGGGAGTGGAATTGGCTTTTACATTGCGCAGGCCATGATCCAATCAGGCGCAAAAGTAGTCGTTACGGGCCGCCGGGAAGCAGTTTTGCAAGAAGCTGTGGGTTTGTTAGGCACTAATGCGAGTTATTTTGTAAATGACATTACGCAGCTAAGCACCATTCCCGACTTGATCGCCGCCATTGAAGAAGCGCACGGGCCGATTGATATCCTGGTCAATAATGCAGGCATTAACATGAAAAAACATGCCATTGAAGTCACCGACGAGGATTTCGACCGTGTTATTCAAACCAATTTACACGCAGTGTTCGCTGTAACCAGAGAATGCGGCAAACGCATGATCGCGCGCGAGAAAGGTTCTATTATCATGATTACATCCATGGCCGCATTGTACGGAATCGACCGCGTCGTGGCCTATACAGCTTCCAAATCTGCCGTCGGCGGGATGGTTAAGGCGCTGGCCACCGAATTTTCTCCTTATAATGTAAGGATAAATGCTGTCGCTCCGGGTTTTATAGAAACGCCCATGATGCTCACCGCCATGAATGGTGATCCGTCCCGGCGGGACAAAGCGATGGACCGCACGCCTATGGGCACCTGGGGAAAACCGGACGATATTGGCTGGGCAACCGTCTTCCTGGCCTCCCCCGCAGCTAAATTCATCACGGGCGTTACATTGCCAGTGGATGGCGGGAATTCGATTGGGTTTTGATGATTGAAACAACCAATAATCACATACTATGGAAAGGAGGATAAAGATGTTTGATCAAAAGAAGATTAGGAGCCACGGGGATTCTGATCTTGAAAAGTGGTTTTTTGCCATTACTGATATAGTCGGAATTTTAACTGACAGTCCAAATCCTAGAAAATACTGGAGTGTTTTGAAAGGACGCCTGAAAAAGGAAGGAAGTCAGTTGACTACAGTTTGTAGTCAACTGAAATTGATAGCTACGGACGGGAAGTCATACCTGACAGATGTTGCGGATACAGAACAAATGCTCCGACTTATTCAGTCGAAACTCCCAGCCACTTTTGACGAAAGTAAAGAAATTGCACATACCGGCGGGAGCATTGCCGGAAATACGAGAAAACAAATTGAAGCCAAGACCGGGAAGAAGATTGTCAGCCGAGATAATGCGAAAATACTTGCAAATGTTCGAAAACCTGATGAACTGCAATAACCAAACTTCACTTAGAAGAAATCAACAATTCCAACCCAAATATCTATGAAGCAAGACAAATTCCTGAAACCTATTTATCTTCTCTTTACAATTCTGTTGCTAAGTTCGACAATATCGAATACCCACGCTCAAAAAATCAAGTGGAACAAGGTCAAAGTCCTTATTTACACCAAAAATGGCAAGGGTTATGTACACGATAATATTGCTGCTTCGGTGGCGGCGATTCAGGCTTTGGGCAAACAACATGGGTTTGGCGTGGATGTGAGTGAGGATCCCGCCAAGTTTACGGATGAGAATTTGAAACAATATGATGCGCTTGTTTTTTCAAACACAAATAATGATGTTTTTGATACGGATGCACAGCGCGTTGCATTGATGCGCTACATTCAGGCTGGCGGGAATTTTGTCGGATTGCACTCGGCCTCAGGGACTGAGCGGAAGTGGAGATGGTTTAAAGATATGCTGGGCGGGACATTCTTCTGGCATGAGCCCGGGCAAAGCTTTACAGTTAATGTTTTGGATTCCAAAAATCCTTCATTAGCACATTTACCAGCCAAATGGGACCGCAAAACGGATGAGTTTTATTTTGTAAAAGAAATGGGCGTGAACCTGAACGTGCTAGCCGTTAACGACCATACAACCATTCAAAAACCAGCCGGAAAGGCGCTGGATACATTCGGGACTGTGTTCCCTTCGGTTTGGTGGCATGAGTACGACGGTGGCCGCGCATTTTATACTTCGCTCGGACATCAGAAAGAGGATTATGAGCAGGAAGATCTGAGAAAACATATTCTGGGAGCCATTGAATGGGCAATCGGGCCGCAAAAGGCTCGAAATTATAGCAAGGCCTATGCAACAAGCCCGACAGATGAAGTGCGTAAAAAGTAACATCAAAACATTATCCTGAATCCAATGAAAAATCAAAAAGAAGAAAACAGTCAGGACAGAAGATCGTTCCTGAAAAGCGCTGCTACGGGAACAGCCGGAATTATCGCGGCATCCATGTTTCCGACGATTGTTCCGGCAAGTGTTTTTGGCAAATTCGCGCCTAGCAACCGGATTAACATTGGCCAGATTGGAATCGGGCGCATTGCAACCGGTCACGATTTGCCAGAAGTTTTGAAAAACGAAGTTGCGCATGTAATGGCCGTGGCGGACGTGGATAAAAACCGACTTGCACAAGGTAAACAGTGGATTGAGAAGAAATATGCAGATAAAACAGGCAAGGCGAATTATGTAGATGTAAAAGCATATGACGATTATAAGGAGCTTTTGGCCAACAAAGAAATAGACGCGGTGATCATTAGCACGCCCGATCACTGGCACGCGCAGCCTGCGATGGAAGCGGCTGTTGCGGGCAAGCACATTTATATGCAAAAACCCACTTCGCTGACAATCAAGGAAGGCCGGATGATGGCGGATATGATCAAGAAAAAGAAGGTGGTGTTTCAATTGGGCAGTCAGCAGCGGTCTATGAACCCCTGGCCTCAATTCAAAAGGACTTGTGAGCTGGTGCGTAATGGCCGCATTGGCAAGCTGAAAAAGGTTTATGTGGGCCTACCAGGCGATCCGGCGGGCGGTAACACGGAGAAAATGCCGGTTCCTGCAAATTTGAATTACGATATGTGGCTCGGCTCAACACCCGAGGTGTATTATACGCTGGATCGGGTGCATTCTCAAACCGACATTAATGACCGTCCGGGCTGGCTGCGTTTAGAGCAATTCGGTGCGGGGATGATCACTGGCTGGGGTTCACACCACATCGACATTGCGCATTGGGGCATGGACACCGAGCTTACCGGACCCATTGAAATTGATGGGAAAGCAACTTTCCCGGCTTCCAATTCCGGCTTATGGAATGTCCACGGCGATTTTTTGGTCAATGCCAAATATGCCAATGGGGTTGAAATGGAAATCGGTGGCACCAACCCAAATGGGATCAAATTCGAAGGAACGGACGGCTGGATCTTCGTTTCGCGCGGTAATGTGGGCGTAACAGCTTCCGATCCGGGTGCAGCTGCCGCAGCGAAGGAAAACAAAGCTTTTTATGCAAGCGATCCCAAAATTCTCGGCTCGGTAATCCAGGCGGATGAAATTCATTTGTACGAAAGCCCCGAGCAACACCAAAACTGGTTGGAAAGCATTCAGAATGGCAAACAAACAGTGAGTCATGCAGAAATCGCACAGCGCTCTTGCTCGGCCTGTTTGATTGCGCATACAGCGATGAAATTAGGCCGTAAATTGAAATGGGACCCGAAAAAAGAAGAATATATTGGTGATAAAGAAGCAAATGCAACATTATCCAGGCCGCAACGCGGCCCATATGGGACAAACTATGTGAAAGGATAAACCAGTTGCTGCCAGTCAATAAAATCAATCAATTAAAAACTTTGCCCCGGGCTTAAGCCCGGGGCAAAGTTTTTAATTGATTGATTAATAGTTTCCTTTGTATTCTCTCGGAGTATGCCCGATGTATCTTTTAAAGTTTCTGTTAAAATTGGATAAAGAGTCAAAACCGCTGTCATAGGCAATCTGCGCGATTGTCCACTTATCTTCCAGCAACAATTTGCAAGCATGCCCGATGCGGATCTCATTGACAAAATCGATAAAGGTCTTGTTTGATCTGGCTTTAAAATATCTGCAAAAAGCCGCCTCGGTCATTCCTGCCAAAGATGCTACGTCTCCCAATCTGATCTCTTGCGAAAAGTGCTGCAGCACATAATTGTGCACCTTATGCATGCGCTCGGTTTCCGAAACCTTATACGTGTTGACATAACCATAGCTGGAAATGGGCGAACCGCCCGTTTCGTGGGCAAGCTTATCCAGCAATGTCAGCAATTGAATAATGGTTTGAAACCCTTCCGAATGCATGATCGACATTAATTCGGCGCGGATATGGCTCCGTAATTCACCCTTGTATTCAATGCCGCGTTTTGAATCCAGCAGCAATTGCTTCAATGCCAGCATCTCGGGCTTATCCAAAAAATCTTTTCCAAGAAAATCCTCCTGAAAGTACAAAACAACGCCATGTGTCAGCAACGATGAACCGGTGTCGAAATAAGCAGCGTCACTCCGCCACAAGTGGGGAACGTCAGGTCCAAGGAAAACCGTATCGCCAGGACCGAAAGTTTGAACGGAATCGCCGATCAGGCGCTTTCCCGTCCCTTCCAATACAGTAAATAATTGGTAATGCGGATGAAAATGCCAATTAGGATCGAAATGAGGTGCTTTCAGCTCCTGGATTGTCACCGTCCTAACCTGGCTTTCAATATTTTTATGGATTGGCGCCTTCATAAAACCTGCCTTATTTTACCTTATAGTTTTACAAAACTAGCATATTGGTATCAAAATACGACTAGTAAAGAATTCTACTTGCTAATTGTCGGACAAAATCAATTAGGTAACGGCAAAAGAATTCTACGGTATTATCGTTGTAACAAAAGGAATGCAGCGTGCACGGTTTCGAAAACTATGTTAGAAGATGGCATACTTTTTTAATATGAGAATGCTCGTAAACTCCATTCCAACCATTTATATATGGTGGTATTCCTATACATTCAATTAGTAGCATTTAAGCCGTCATGCAGAAAATTACCCCTCTCTTAACCTTACTTTTTGGCATATTTGCCCTGCTAAGCTGTGGAAAAACGACCACAATCAGCAGTAACATGGAACTCACCGGGAAATGGGAGCTCCAAAGTATAGTACAAAATTCTGACACTATTCAAAAGCCTGCACTAGCCAAAGGACAAATGCCCATTAGTCTCATCTTTAAAGAAAAAGGTGAGCTCGAAGGCACAACTTCTACCAACATTTTGACGGGCTTCTATGAAACTGCGCAGCAAAATACCATTCAAATGGGCGGCGGCGGAACAGAAAGAGCGGAAACGCAATGGGGAAACTTATTTGTGAATGCTTTGCCAAATGTAAACCTGTACGACCTGAAAATGAACCGGCTCGTGTTGTACTACGAGAACAACAATCAAATGATATTCAGCAGAGTACAATAAGTGTGTATGAAGAAATATTGAAAAAGGCAGCTGAGATCTCGCGATCCAGGCTGCCTTTTTCCTATATCAGATTTTCCGGAATTTCGCCTTAATCTCTTTGCTGATGTTGCTAAAAGATCAATATGCGGTTGGTATTTGTCAAATCAGGTAAAATCGGAAGGGGTTTTTTATTGTAAAATTGTGTGCATCTTAGCAGGCATTCCCTGACCAAACACCATTTTGATGAAGTACAGTATGAATTTGCTCCTCTGGGGCCCACAAATAGACGACAGCCTTTTCCCTACCCTCGAACTGATCAAAGAAATTGGCTTTGACGGCGTAGAAGTCCCCATTTTTAATACAAATCCTGCACATTGGTTTAATTTCCGCAAAAAGCTTGACGAGCTTGGGCTTGCCTGTGAGACAGACACCATTTGCGGTCCATCAGAACATTTGATCAGTCCCGATCCTGCCATGCGCAGACATACGATCGACCATTTGAAAAGCGCATTGGATTGCTCGCTTGTGCTCGGTGCTACTAAATTAATGGGTCCTTACCATTCTGCATTAGGCGTTTTCACCGGCCAGCCTGCAACGCCGGAAGAATGGCAATGGGCGATCGAAGGCATTCGCGAAGTGGCGGATTATGCGGAATCCCTGGACATTACATTAGGACTCGAATATCTCAATCGTTTTGAGCTTTATCTTACCTCATGCGGTGACGAGCTGATCCGCTTTGTAGACGAGGTCAATCACCCGCATTGCAAGATTATGTTCGACACATTCCACGCGAACATTGAAGAAAAGAACATTGGCGACACCATGCGCAAGGCTGGCGACCGCATTTCATTTATCCAACTTTCTGAAAATGACCGTTCTACGCCCGGAAAAGGAAATGTAGATTGGGAAGGTGTTTTCAAAGCGATTAAGGATATCCGTTACGACGGCTGGATCAGCATTGAAGCATTTAGTCAGAAACTGCCGGTAGCGAACATTTGGCGCAAAATGTTTGAATCGGAAGAACAGCTGATGCGGGATGGGCTGGCTTTTATTAAATCAAATTTGTCCTGAGCACATTTCTGCCAGCGACAACTGACTGAAATCAAGCAAAATCAAAAGAAAAAATTGAACATTTAAAATGAATTTGCGCTTCGGCGTATAATGGTTAAAAATCTGCCGCATTATTATTTTGCATTAGTCTAAATAAGACTACTTTTGCTTGCCAAATCGAGGGAAGTTCTTATTTATACAAAATTATGCGCTTACAATTTTTACTATTCTTCATGCTAATCTGCGCGGCTGCAAGTGCCCAGACCGGCAATATAAAAGGACAAATCAAGACCGGATCCGGCGAAGGCGCCGAATCCGTCAACATTATTTTGAAAGGAACAGGCAAAGGAACCGTCACAGCTGCTGATGGTTCCTTTGAATTTTCAGGACTGAATGAAGGCAATTATCAGCTGATCGGAACGGGAGTTGGTTTCAAACGCATCGATAAGACCGTTTCTGTAAAAGCGAATAAAACCGCCACGTTGGAAATTACTGTAACCGAAGACGCGCAGGAATTGCAAGCCGTAGAAATCACTGGCAACAGGGAATCGAATTACAAAAATGACCTCTCATTCATCGCCAGCAAAACCGCAACGCCGATCAAGGAAGTGCCGCAGGCGATCAGTTACATTACCAAGGAAGTAATGCGCGATCAGGGAACATTCCTGATGGGTGATGCCGTGAAAAATATGAGCGGCGTGAATCAATTCACATTTTACGACGATCTTACTATCCGCGGTTTCCGCATGAACGGCGGCAGCACAACGCAATTGGTGAACGGATTAAGGACATTTTCAGGGTTTTGGAAACAGCCACCCGTGAATTATCTGGAAAGGGTTGAAGTAATTAAAGGCGCTGCATCCGCATTATATGGAAACACTTCACCGGGTGGAACGATCAACCGCGTGACCAAAAAACCATTGACCACGCCACAAAAATCCTTAACGTTTACGACCGGTAGTTTCAACACATTACGCACACTGGCCGACTTCACAGGCCCGATGAACGAAAGCAAAACATTGCTTTACCGCCTGAATCTGGGTTATGTAAATGCCCAAGGCTTCCGTAATCTACAATTTGACAAAAACATCATCGTCGCGCCATCCGTATCATTCCTGCCGACCGACAAAACACGCATCAACTTCGACCTCGTATACAACCGCTCGAACAGCCGCCTGGACCGTGGACAATCTGTAAAAGGAAATGACCTTTATTCCAGCTCGATCAAAACTTCGCTGAATGCGGTGAATGATTATTTGAATGAAGAAACTTACCTGATCACCACGTCACTAAATCATCAATTTACCAAAAACACATCATTCAATCTTGCTTACCTGCGAACCGGTTATTCCGAAGATCTTTTGGAACACAGAAGCAGTAATACCAATGCTGTGGACTCAGCTGGAAAAGTGATAGATAACCTGGTTGCAAGGCAAGTTTTTGTCAGAAAAACAAAATCGTTCATGGACAATGTTTCTCTGTTCCTGAACCATAATTTCAACACCGGAATTGCTGAGCATAAAGTTGTTGCAGGTTACGATTACATTCAATCCGTAACGCCGAAAGGCTCGGGTCAGCAAACGGCGAGCGGTTATTTACTCAAAGCAGGTGGAGCCGGAGCTTATAATGCCAAAACACCTGAAAAGTATGTTTTTTACGATTATACGGAGAATGGCGTAACACGCAGCATTCCAAAGCCGAATATTTCGCACTACGACTTGTCGCTGCAAAACAACAGCATGGAAGATCCTTCCAAATACATTTATAATGTGGTAACAAACGCCTCCACAACACCTGTTTTTTACAAGCTGCATGGTCTTTATTTACAGGAACAATTGAAGATTAATCGTCTGCAAATCCTGCTTGGCTTGCGCTATGACACCTATATTGATAAAAAAGGTTACACGACAAGTAAGGAGCAGGACGTAACGCAGCACGCACTTTTACCGCGTATCGGAGCAGTGTATACGCTTACCAGCAACATCAACGTTTACGGAACTTACACGAAGGGCTACAATCCGCAAGATGCCACCGTGCAGAGCGATCCGTTATCCGGCGGGCCATTCGATCCGATCCGCAGCAGCTTGTATGAGGCCGGTTTAAAAACGGAATGGCTCGATGGCAGGCTAACCGCCAATGCATCGGTGTATCAGATCGAGCAAAGCAACACACTGTACTCAGCCAACGCGCCTGAAAACCCGAACTTAATGCAGCAGATCGGCGGAGAAATTGCAAAAGGTGTTGAATTTGACGTGACCGGGAACATTCTTCCAAACTGGAACCTGATCGTCGCTTACAGTTACAACGATGCCAAAATCACCGATGCAGGCTCCCGGGCAACGGATCAGGTGCTGGTTAACAAGCAAAAACCAAATGCACCAAAAAACCAGGGAAGCATCTGGACCAAATATACATTTGTGAACGAGGCGTTAAGCGGATTCGGGATCGGCTTAGGTGGAAACTTTGTGACCGAGCGTAACGTGTCCATCAACAACACGCAGACATTGCCCGGCTACGCATTGCTGAACGGCGCCATTTATTATAAGATCGACAAATTCCAGTTCCAGGTGAACCTGAACAACCTGGCCAACAAAACTTATTGGGTAGGCGGCTACGATTATCTGCGCCTTTTCCCAGGAGCGCCGAGGAATTTTATGGCAACGATTTCATATACATTCTGATAGCATGTAACTATTCTTAAACCTTTAACTGTGAAAAAAGCACTTAAAAAACTTGCGTCGCAACTGCATTTATGGCTGGGGATTTCCTCCGGCCTTGTGGTTTTTATAGTGGCCCTGACTGGAAGCTTGCTTGTTTTTGAAGACGAGCTCGAACCGGTTATTGATAGCAAATTTCACATTGCCGCCATCCACGAAGGAAAACCCCGCCTGCCGCTCGACCTCTTAACCGCAAAAGTTTCCGACGCCTTTCCCAACAAAAAGTTACTCCGTGTCACCATTGAAAGAGAAGCTGACCGCAATGTGATTTTCGGTCTGAAAAATGGTAAAAAGGAAAAAGATATCTTGTCCGTGGCTGTTGATCCTTATTCAGGACAAATCGCATCGTACAGAATCGAGCAGGATGCTTTTTTCAGCGTTGTGCTACGGCTTCACCGTTATTTATGTCTGGAAGAAACAGGAAAAGCGATCACCGGAATCTCCTGTGTCATGTTCCTGATCATTATGATCACTGGCCTGGTAATGTGGTGGCCAAATAGAAAGAATCGCAAGCAACGCTTCACGATCAAGTGGAATGCCAAATTCAAGCGGCTTAATTGGGATCTGCACGCCATTTTGGGTTTTTACGCGCTTCCTTTTGTCTTCGTAATCGCGATCACCGGGTTAGTATGGAGCTATAAATGGGTCAATAACATCATCTTCATGACCTTTGACGGCATACCTCAGCAGAAAAGGGAAGCACCTGCGAACATTCAACCTATCGATAATCACAAGGACATTTTTTTTCAAAAGATTTACACACAAACCAATCAGCAACTGCCTAATCCCGGCAAAATAGTCATTACCCTGGCTGATTCTGACAGCCTATCCGTCACCGTTTCCAAAGCCGATGACCATGCTGCGATCAACAACATTGTTAATTTCCTGTATTTTGACAAAAACAATGGTCAATTGATCAAAAAGCGCCTTTACGCCGAGGAAACGAAAGGCATGAAAGTGAGACGCCTGATTTATCCCATCCACACTGGAAGCTTACTAGGCTGGCCTACTAAAATCCTTGCTTTTTTAACGGCGCTCATTGCCGCTAGTTTGCCTGTTACGGGGGTTATTATTTGGTTAGGGAAGAAGAAAAAGGGTAATAAAGTGGCCCGGGCGGGCGCAGTTGACAGCAGGAATGTGCGGAGAAAGTCGGTTGTCACCAACTAATTTTGAAGGCAATTTGCATGTTGTTACATGCTTCCGGCATTGCGGGTTTGCATCAATTTTCTTCGCGACCAATATTGCATGCCTCCGGCATTTCAATGTTGCACGTTAATTTTTGCTACTAAATTGCACGCCTCCGGCGTTTGCTAATGCGGTGCACCGATTTTCTAGCAACCTTGCATGCCTCTTGCACTATAATTCCCGCGATTACTTTTGCTACCAACATTACATCGCTTCCTGATTTACATGCACTGAAAGTCCCAGAGGGACGAAATATTGGTAGCACGTTAGTCAGACATCCAAAACGCAAATCCCGGAGGGATGTAACAACATGCACGAATGCAATTGAACAATTGTGGACTTTACCCACAAATCCTACATTTGTTTAATGAAAAAATTTACCTCTGTCGAGGAAGCGTTTGAATGGTGGCTTGCGAACATTTATCAAACGCTACCCGCTGACACAAAGGAAGGTAGATATCGAAATGCGTGGCGCGATTACACATTCAAAAAAGGAATCTCACAAAAACGCATGAAAGAGATTCTATCCGATTTTGGCGACATTGATGAAAAGACAACTATCACTTTTAAGCTGAGGTAAAAAAATTTGAACATTTAGTGTGGGATTTCCCCACAGTATCAACAGCTAGATTGAATGCAAAACGGCCTCGCCAAAACGCAATGATGTATGCTGTTACATGCCTCCGGTATTTCTTATTTTACATACCTCTATTTTTTTCAACCACGCGGCGGCCGCCAAGATCGCATCGCTCCGCGATTAACACTTACACTACCACCAAGCTAATTCTTGCAAGCACGAAATGCCAGAGGCATATAACAAGATGCGTGACGTTACTGACTTGGTTAAACCAGAGACTTTCCAAGTCTTCAAGACTTGGAAAGTCTGCAAGAATACGAGCTAAAAATTTATCCTATTACAGCTCCAAAAACATTAGAGGAACCATTGAATTGCGGATGTATGAAACGCTGTTAAAGCAAAACGGCCTTGTTAAAACGCAATGATGTATGCTGTTACATGCCTCCGGCATTTCTTATTTTACATACCTCTATTTTTTTCAACCACGCGGCGGCCGCCAAGATCGCATCGCTCCGCGATTAACACTTACACTACCACCACGCTAATTCTTGCAAGCACGAAATGCCAGAGGCATATAACAAGATGCGTGACGTTACTGACTTGGTTAAACCAGAGACTTTCCAAGTCTTCAAGACTTGGAAAGTCTGCAAGAATACGAGCTAAAAATTTATCCTATTACAGCTCCAAAAACATTAGAGGAACCAATGAATTGCGGATGTATGAAACGCTGTTAAAGCAAAACGGCCTCGTTAAAACGCAATGATGTATGTTGTTACATGCCTCCGGCATTTCTTATTTTACATACCTCTATTTTTTTCAACCACGCGGCGGCCGCCAAGATCGCATCGCTCCGCGATTAACACTTAACACTTCTACCAAGCTAATTCTTGCAAGCACAAAAATGCCAGAGGCATGAAATATTGGTAGCCGCCGCGCGGTAGAAAAAGAAACGACCGACCCAAACGCAAATCCCAGAGGGATGAGACAAGATGCGTGACGTTACTGACTTGGTTAAACCAGAGACTTTCCAAGTCTTCAAGACTTGGAAAGTCTGCACACCTCAATAAACCTTCGCCAGCAAATGCGGCCGCTCTGTTTCCAATTTCAAAATCAACTCCCCGAACAACGTATTAACCCAAGCAAACCACTTCCTGGTAAACTTGGACTGGTCGTCTTTGTCGAAGGATTCGTGCATGAAGCCGGTGTTGTTGTGGGTTGTTTTGAGGAGTTTTAGTTGGGCTTCGATTTCTTTTTCATCCGTGGATGTGATGGCTCGGGCGATGATCCCCATCGGCCAGATCTGGTTCACCAATGTATGTGGGCTGCCTAGACCTTCGCCTGCTTTTCCTTTGAAGAAATAAGGATTGGAATCGCTCAGGACAAATTTTCTTGTGTTAATGTAAATAGGATCTTTCACAGACATTGCGCCCAGATAAGGCATGCTAATCAAGCCTGGAATTCCCGCATCGTCCATGAGCAGATAGTTGCCAAAACCATCCACCTCAAATGCATAAATCTTGCCGAATTCCGGATGCGGATAGACAGCGTATTTTTTCAATGCAGTCTCAACTTCCGTTGCCAACGCTTTGAAATCGCCTGCCAGCTTCGCGCCTTCGCCCCCTACTTTTTCCAACATTTCAGCTACTTCACGGAAAGAAACCACGGCGAAGAAATTAGACGGAACAAAAAACGGATACATGGCCGCATCATCAGAAGGGCGGAATGTGCTTGCTATCAGCCCATTTGGCTTGATCGGATTACCATAACCATTGCCGGGAACGGTGTCCGTTGACCAGGAAGTGACGCGACCAAACTTGTATGGGCCTGGGCCGTCTTTGCGCTGCTGCTCTTTGCAGGTTTTGAGGATTAATCCCATTGCCTTCGTCCAATCAGCATCGAATGGCGTCGTGTCTCCTGTTACTTTCCAATAATTATAAGCAAGGCGAATGGTGTAACAAAGCGAGTCCAGCTCCCATTTGCGTTCGTGAAGCATCGGCTTCATATCCGTTACGTCTTTTGTCCACTCACTTTCTTTTGGCCGGTCGTAAAATGCGTTGGCGTAAGGGTCGATGATGATGCATTTGGTCTGACGGTTGATGAGGCCGGCGACCATATCCCTCAATTTCGCGTCTTCTTTGAGCAATGGCAAATAGGGCCAAACCTGCGCCGTGCTGTCGCGGAGCCACATAGCGTCGATGTCGCCTGTTATAACGAATGTGTCGGGCTTTCCGTCGATGGGCTTGTAGTGGACAGTTGTATCAATGGTGTTGGGAAAACAGTTTTCGAAAAGCCACGCCAGTTCCGGGTCTTTAATCACCTTTTTCATGCGGGTAATCGTGGCTTCTACGGCTGGGCTGGTAAAACTGCGCTTGTCGGCCGGAACGCGAACGACTGGAAAATCAGCAGCAGCGTTTTTGGCAAATGACCATTTCGAAACGGCCATTCCGGCCACAGCCATTGCACTGGCTTTTATAAATGTTCTCCGATGAGAACTGCTGGTTTGAGGCATAGGATTCAGGTAAAAAGGATTTATTAAAAAATTTTAAAGAAGCAATTTAGGCAAAAATCCGTCATCGCGGACAGCATTAGGCAGGAGTGGCAGCATAAGCAAACGACTATCAAACTGCAATAGTCATGTGATCATACGTGTGCCCAAGAAAATCCTTTTCGCCAGCCACCTGAAAACCTACTTTTTCATAGATCTTTCTGGCATCCGGATTCACGTGATCCACAATTAACCCGACGCGGTTGAAATGCTTTGATGCGGCCAGTTCGCAGCATGCATGGAGCAGCTTTTTACCAATTCCCTTTCCCTGATGCGCCGGATCAACATTCACACAATCAATGTAAAACTCCCCTGCTTCCGTTTCGTCACCCGGTGAAAAATTTGGGTCTGATTCACGGAGCACTTTTAGAACAGGCGCACGTAATTCATGCAGGCGTGCGCCGTCATAGCCTACAATGGAGCCGATCACACTGTTTTCATCTTCGTAAACCAATGTATTTTCATAGCTATATTGATTGCCCTTACTCCCAATAAAACCCTCCATGAGCGGAATAGCGTCGTTTGGATCGTCGGATTGGGCGAATATGCAGGCAATGTGGCCTAATGCTAAAATGATAAGCGGAGCCAGGGCAGGAGCATCTTCTGATGCGGCGGGTCTGATCATATAATCGACAATTTGTATCTATATTTTGCAAGAATTTGACTCACCTCGGAAAAATAGGTCAAAATCGAGTCAGTACTAATCAAAAGACGTAAAGTTTTTAGCACTATTTTGTTTTAAAATTGTATTGCCCAAAATCCGATCATTAACCTAGTAATAAATATGTCTCAAAAAATTAATGTTGCAATCGTTGGTCTTGGCTTCGGAGCCGAATTTATCCCCATTTACCAGCAACATCCCAATGCAAACATGTACGCTATTTGCCAGCGTACAGAGTCAAAACTGAATGAAATTGGTGACCAATATGGCATCGACGTGCGCTACACAAGTTACGATGACCTTTTGAATGATCCGAATGTAGACGCCGTACACATTAATTCCCCTATCCCCAATCACGCAGAGCAAACTTTGAAGGCATTACGCGCTGGCAAGCACGTGGCCTGCACAGTGCCGATGGCGACGAGCGTGGAGGATTGCATCGAAATCGTGAAAGCGACCAAAGAATCGGGCAAAAAATACATGATGATGGAAACTGTGGTTTACGCGCGGGAATTCCTTTTTGTAAAAGAATTGTATGAAAAAGGCGAGCTTGGAAAGGTTCAGTTCCTGAAAGCAAGTCACCAGCAGGATATGGAAGGCTGGCCCGATTACTGGCCTGGATTGCCTCCTATGCATTACGCAACGCACTGCGTAGGCCCGGTTGCAGGACTTTTGAAACTGGAAGCAGAATATGTTTCCTGCTTTGGTTCAGGAACAATCAGTGAAGATTTGGCAAAAATCCACAATTCTCCTTTTGCAGTTGAATCTGCGCATATTAAATTTAAGGACAGCGACTTATCAGCTTATGTGTATCGCTCGTTATTTGACGTGGCGCGTCAGTACAGAGAAAGTTTTGAGGTTTACGGAAGCAAGAAATCTTTCGAATGGCCATTGATCGAAGGCGAAGATCCCGTGATCCACACAGCTAAAAAACCGGAACACGAGATTGCGGAGAAAGTGGCAACGCCTGATTACGCACATTATTTGCCAGAAGAAATCCGTCATTTCACTGGAAAAGGCGTTTATAACCTGGATGAAAATGCGCATTTGTCATTTGTACAAGGAGGCGGCCACGGCGGCTCACACCCGCATTTGGCCCATGAGTTCATTAGCGCATTAATAGAGGACCGCGAGCCATTCCCGAATGCCTGGCAGTCGGCGAACTGGACGAGCGTAGGGATTTTGGCGCACGAGTCAGCGTTGCAAGGCGGGGCATTGATACAGTTGCCGGATTTTAAAAACGTATAAATCAAATAACAGACTTTCCAAGTCTTGAAGACTTGGAAAGTCTCTATACAAACCAAACCCAATGAAAACCAAAGCGTTATCCTTTTTACTTGGTATTGTCCTGCTGGGCTGTGCCTCTCAGCCTTCATCGCAGAATGCGTCGGTGAAGAGCTCTTCGGCCAAGAGTGAGGCCGGAAAGGCGCGGCGTCTGGAAATCCTGTTTCTGGGAGACAACGGACATCACAAGCCTGCCGAACGCGTTCCGCAGATCATGGCTGCATTAGGCCCGAAAGGTTTCAACTTTACCTACACGGATAACCTGAACGACCTTAATGCTGAGACACTTAACAAATACGACGCCCTGATGCTTTATGCAAACTGGGATTCCATCGCGCCGCAGCAAGCGAAAGCATTGCTGGATTACGTGGCGAGCGGAAAAGGTTTTATCCCCATTCACTGCGCATCGTATTGTTTCCGCAATAACCCGGAAGTGGTGAAGCTGATCGGCGGCCAGTTCTGGAGACATACGTGGGACACCATTCAGCCTGTTTGGACAAAACCGGATCATCCTGCAATCGCTGGTGTGAAGGATTTCAAAACGGTGGACGAAACCTATTTGCACGAAAAATTACAACCCGACAACATTGTTCTCACAGAACGTTTGATCCAAAAAGATCAGGAAAAAGACAGACCGGGGCAGCAGAAAGAGCCTTATACATGGGTGAGAACGCACGGAAAAGGCCGCATTTTTTACACGGCTTACGGCCACGACGAACGTACCTGGTCGGTTCCTGGCTTTCAGGATATGATTGAAAAAGGGATTCTTTGGGCGGTTAATGATGATGCTAGAAAATCATTGGCAGCTTTGGCGCCAAAACCTTTTGAATATCGCGCAGCCAAACTTCCTAACTACGAGCAACGCCCTGGCCCGCAAATGCAGCAATTGCCTTTGTCGCCAGAAGAATCTGTAAAACACATTCAAATTCCGGTTGACTTCACATTGGACGTCTTCGCGCATGAGCCAGACGTTATGCACCCAATCGCGATGACCTGGGATGAGCGCGGCAGACTGTTTGTTTTGATCACAAAAGATTATCCAAACGAGCGCAAAGACACAGGCGGAAGCGATTACATTTTGATTTGTGAAGACACCAATAAAGATGGCAAAGCCGATAAATTCACGAAGTTCTCAGACGATCTGAGCATTCCGACAGGTTTGGTTTTTGCCAATGGCGGAATCATCGTTTCGCAAGCGCCGCATATGTTGTTTTTGCAAGATACAAATGGTGATGACAAAGCGGATGTAAAGAAAATCCTCTTCTCAGGCTTCGGAACGGGCGATACGCACGCCGGACCTTCTAACCTGCATTATGGATTCGACAACTGGGTTTACGGATCGGTTGGTTATTCAGGTTTCAAAGGAAAATTCGGAAGCGCAGATTCCTTGAACTTCGGACAGGCACTTTTCCGCTTCAAGCCGGATGGAACTGATATGGAAATTGTTGCAAAAACATCTAACAACACGTGGGGACTTGGTTTCAACGAAGCGGGCGATCTTTTTGGCTCAACGGCCAACAACTCGCACGGCTGGTATAGCGCCATTCCAAACAGATATTTTGGTAAAAGCAAAGTCGATAACGGAAGCCGCAGCACGGATACGCACAAAGATATGCAGCCAATCACGCCGAAAGTGCGTCAGGTGGACGTTTTTGGCGGGTTTACAGCCGCAGCCGGACATAATTTTTACACGGCAAGAGCATTTCCAAAGAAATATTGGAACAATGTCGCATTCGTTTCTGAACCTACGGGGCACATTTTGCACCAAAATTTCATGACTCCGAAAGGAACAGACTTCGAGGATGCATTAGGATTCAACTTACTGGCTGGTGCGGATGAATGGGTTGCTCCTGTGTTTGCAGAAGTTGGTCCTGACGGCGCTGTATGGGTGGCTGACTGGTATAGCTACATTATTCAGCATAACCCGACCCCAAAAGGATCTGAAAACGGTAAAGGAAATGCATATGAGACCGATTTGCGTGATTTTACGCATGGTCGTTTGTATCGCATTGGCTGGAAAAATGCGCCGAAATATACGCCAATCGTTTTGAGCAAAGACCGCCCCGACGAGCTGGTTGCAACATTGAAAAACACCAATATGCTATGGCGCCGTCACGCGCAACGCCTTTTGGTGGAACGTGGACAGAAAGATGTTGCGGCTAAATTGGTTGAGCTGGTTAAAGACAAATCAGTTGACGAAGTTGGCCTGAACACCGCTGCCATTCACGCATTGTGGACATTGCACGGTCTGAAAGCCATTGAAGATCCGCAGGTTTTAGCTGCCGTAACGGAAGCATTGAAACACCCATCTGCTGACGTGCGCAAAACGGCCGTTCAAGTGTTGCCACGGAATCCTGCAACTGCTCAAACATTGCTGACTGCCGACGCATTGCACGACAAAGCACCGCTTGTGGTGTTGAACTCATTGCTTGCATTCTCCGAAATTCCTTACACGCCGGAAGTTGAAACCGCTGTTTTGGGATTGATGGACACTTATGCACAGCCAGAAGATCGCTGGATGCCGGACGCTTTTGCAGCGGTTTTAAATGCACAAGATGGCAAATTGCGCGAAAAATATCTGGCACAACGTGCTGGCAAAGCTTCTTCTGCAACCGCCTCAACGCAAAAAGCAGACGCAGCCAAGTCGATGGATCACAGCAACATGGACCACAGCGCGCACGCCGCAGCTGCTAAGCCAACTGTTGAAGGTTCCGCTGAACTGGCGATTACAAATATTTCTATTGAGCCCAAAACACCTTACGTTCGTGAATACGCACGTGTGGTGATTGAAATTACAAACCAAGGCACAGTGGCAGTTCCAAAAGAGCTGGTTCCTGTTGTGAATGTAGGCATCAGAAGCCGTTCATTGAACACCAACTACATCAGCCGCCAGCTTACCAATGGCATCGCACCGGGTGAAACGGTGAAACTGACTGAGGGAAATAACGGTCCTTGGAAATCAGGTTTCGGCTTTACATCGGATGAGTCTGGTAAGGTGAATATCACGGCGACTGTGGATGTTGACAATGTTGTTCCTGAAAAGGATGAGAACAAAAACAACACCATGAGCAAAAGCTTTGAAGTGAAGCGTATGGATAAATTGTCTGATTTTGCTTTGGAGCGCGCAACGCGCGGTTACACTTCCTATGCAAGCGGCGACGATGTTTTGAAACTAATGAAAACAGCACAAACACTTGATCCACAAGGACGCAATGCAATTTTCAAAGGAATCGTCGGCGCATGGAATCCGAAACGCAAGGAAACCGCAAATGACGAAGGCAAAACATTGCTGGCTTCTGTAAAAGGCGACCTTCCGGAAGATTTGAGTGCTCGTTTCACGACATTGATGGAATCTTACGGCATTAAGGAAGAAGTTGCAGTTGACCCGAATGTTCAGGTGGTTCAAATCAAAGCGATCCGCGAAGAAATGAAGTTTAGCTTGACAGAATTCACTGCCATTGCGGGTAAAACGATTGAACTCGTTTTCGAAAACCCGGACGCCATGCAGCACAATGTTGTCGTTGGAAAACCAAAATCAACAGAAATTATCGGCGCAGCTGCTGACAAAATGATTACTGCAAAAGATGGCGCAGAGAAAAACTACGTTCCAAACATTCCGCAAGTGCTGGCAGCAACGCCACTTGTGAATCCGGGACAAACTTTCCGCCTGAAATTCGTAGTGCCTGATGTTGTAGGCGACTATCCTTACGTCTGCACATTCCCAGGTCACTGGAGATTGATGAAAGGCAACATGAAAGTGATTAAAGAGCAGGCGGTTTTGAGTAAATAATTCAAGAATTCGAGGCATAATGTCTCTATAATCGATCCTGGGTGCAACTTTTCCCGCACCCAGGATTTTTTGTTTTAAACAAAACAGCTATCATTACATTGCAGGCACCATTTCAATGAAAGTCGTTCAATTCACTATTCCCGTTTCCAAGGAGCACACCATTGTGGTGCAGGAAGACGTTTTGCCACATTATTATAATCATTTGCACAGGCACCGGGAAGTTCAGATCGAGTGGGTTGTGGAAGGCTCCGGCATCCTCATTGCCGGCAATTATATGCAGCGGTTCGAGTCTGGCGAAGTCTACATTATCGGCGCCAATCAATCGCACATTTTCAAAAACGACGAAGCCTATTTCAATCCCGAAGAGAAAAAGCAGATCCATTCCGTTTCCATTTTCTTCAATCCGATGCAGCTCCATCAAAACATTCTAAGTCTGCCCGAAATGGTAAGCATCAGGAAATTTGTGGACGGCCTGCACAATGGTTACCAGATTCCAGAATCATCATTAAAACTTGTCCAAAAAACGATTTCAGAATTAAAACAAAACAAAGACAGCTTGCGGGTCGCGTCATTCATTTCGCTGCTGCATTTGTTCTCCACCATCCGCGACATTAAACCGCTGGCGACCAACAACAGCGAACAGATCATTTCCGAAGTGGAAGGAATCCGCATGGACCAGATTTTCCAATATTTGGTCACCAATTACAAAAGGCACATTTCCCTGACCGAAATCTCCGAAGTCTCCAACCTAACGCCCCAGGCCTTTTGCCGTTATTTCAAAAAACACACCGACAAAACATTCATCAGTTTCCTCAACGAAGTCCGTGTAAACGAAGCTTGCAAAATCATCATCTCCGGAAAATTCGACAGCTTCTCCGACGTCAGTTACCAAACCGGATTTGATAATGTGACCAATTTTAATCGGGTTTTTAAAAAGATCATGGGAAAGTCCCCCAGGGAATTTCATAAGGATTTCCGTGAGCGGGTTGGGTGAAGGTCTTTTAAACAAAAGGCTATGCAGCAGCTTTTCCAATCTCTATCCCATATTTCATGATCTCATAAGCAACAGGATTGGAGCTTTGAAAATCCTGAACAATAAATGGATGCGGTTCAATGCGCAGATCAATATCTCTCCGCAGTTTCATCATGGCAATCTGCGTCTCCATAATGTCTTCTGAGCGGTCTAAGACAAGCGCTATATCAATGTCGCTATCCAAATGACTATTTCCTCTGGCGAACGATCCAAAAAGAAAAGCCTGTTTCACTGGATAAATTCTATTTACCAGGTCAACATATTGCTGCGCGATTATGATTGCCTCTCCTTGATCCATGATCGTAACGTTTGAATTTTCTCAAACCATTCACTTGTATACTCTTCGGTGCACTTTTGATAGAACAACTGTTTGTAACTATCATAACGCGTATTCATATTAAATGTCGTGATAGTGTCCATCCAATCCAAATGTTCCCGAGAGAAATTTAATTCCGTCAATTTTGCTAACCTGGTCAAATCATGAGTAAAAGGCGCATGGTTAGACAACTTCTTCACAACCAAAGCTTTCAGTAGTTTTTCAATCACAATGTGTCCGACAAACAAAGCCCAATGGAAATCTTTGGATTGAAACAAGTGCCGCATGGTCTCAAAGTCTTTGTCAGACATTTGAATCCAGTGTTTATAAATTTTCTCTATGTCTAGTGTGTCTGCCATAATAAATTGTTTTGCCAAACTTACATAAAATTCCAAGCCCAGCCATTTTTCAGCATTACCATAGGTTTTATTTCAAATCTCCCCTATTTTGGAGCTTTGCATCACTTTCTGGTTAATCGGCTTTGGGAAAAATGAATGCTCCTTATTGGAAAATATGGGTTGATACGGGTGGGACTTTTACGGATTGCCTGGCAATTGATCCTGAGGGGAATAAAACCAGGTTGAAAGTTTTGAGCTCTGGCTGTGTGCGGGGACGGGTTGTTGGGAAAATTAGTGAGAGCACATTTCAATATGCTGCTTCCTGGCCGTTTAATGCTGTTTTACTGAAAGGTTATATATTGCGCTTGCTTGAAAATGGGTCAATTAGCAAAGTCGTTTCAGTTAATTCTTCTAATCAGACATTCAAGCTGGAAAATGATCTTCCATTTTCTCAAAACGCAGATTTCGAGATTTTCAGCGGTGAAGAAGCGCCGGTTTTTGCAGCAAGGTTATTGACCAAAACAACACTTGGTGAAACATTACCAGCGCTGGAAATGCGGCTCGGCACCACGAAAGGAACCAACGCTTTACTCGAAAGAAAAGGAGCTAAAACACTTTTAATCGTTACCAAAGGTTTTAAAGACTTGCTTTACATCGGTAATCAGCAACGCCCTTCCCTGTTTCAACTCGACATTCCCGAACCGAGATTGCTTTATTCCGAAGTTCTGGAAGTCGAAGAACGGTTGGATGCTTCGGGAATTGTAATTCAAGATTTGAGGGCTGATAGTTTGACAGCATTAGCATTCTCAAATAGCGCAGATTCTATTGCTGTTTCGCTGTTACACGCCTATCAAAACAATGCGCATGAGCTTTTGGTTGAGAAAGCTTTCATAGAAAATGGAGCGAAATACATTTCCGTTTCGTCCAAACTTTTCCCATTCTCCCATTATCTGCGCCGCACACAAACGGCTGTGGTGAATGCTTATCTCGATCCTGTTTTAGATCAATATTTGAGTAACATTAAATTTCAGTTGGGTGACGGAAGCTTAAAAGTCATGACCAGCACAGGCAGCCTCTCCGAAGTCAACGGCTTCCGCGCGAAAGACAGCTTACTAAGCGGACCGGCTGGTGGAATGATGGCGGCGGCTAATGCTGGAAAACGGCTTGGGTTTCCCAAATTGATCACATTTGATATGGGCGGCACGAGTACGGATACTGCCTTGATTGATGGGCGGCCGGAGCTGAAATACATTACGGAAATTGACGGGATTGAATTCCATAACCCAACATTAGCGATTGAAACCGTAGCGGCAGGCGGCGGTTCGATTTGCTGGTTTGATGGATTTTCACTGCAAGTCGGGCCGGAAAGTGCCGGGGCTTCGCCTGGACCTGCGTGTTATGGAGCCGGTGGGCCGCTTACGATTACGGATGTGAACTTGCTTTTGGGAAAACTGGATGCCTCTAAATTTGGCATTCCCGTTCGGGCTGACGCGGCTTTGGCGGCGCTAACCGCTTTGCAAAACAACATTGAAACGCAAACTGGAAACTCGCTTTCATTTCAAGAGTTGTTATCCGGCCTCGAAAGCATTGCCAATGAGAAAATGGCTGATGCCATCCGTAAAATATCTGTTGAAAAAGGCATTAACCCTGCGGATTTTGCACTAATCACATTTGGCGGAGCAGGCGGATTACACAGTTGTCAGCTGGCCGATTTGCTGGATATTCAAACCGTGATCATTCCTTACGATGCGGGACTTTTTAGTGCGGTGGGAATGGGCGAGGCGCTGATCAGCACCATTGTTTCAAAACAAATCCTGCTCCCGTGGCGAAAAGCGGAGGATCAAATTGACCATTGGAAAAACGAGCTTTTGCAGGAAGGCGCCGCAAAATTGCAAGATCAGGGAGTTAATGAGTTTGAAACTGCCTTTTGCTACGTTTACCTGCGCTTTGCCGGACAGGAAAATACAATTGAAGTCAATTACGCAGGCGCTGGAACATTAAATGCTTTTGAAAAACTTTACACGGCGCAATTTGGCTATTATCCTTCGAACCTGACGGTTGAATTGGAAAGTTTAAAGTTAATGGTTCAAGAGAAAGCAGTTCCTATTGAACCAGAAACGATCATTAAAGAAGGAAATTCAGCAAATGCATTAAGAAGCGTTAGTCCTTTATTTGAAACTAACTCATTTGAAACTGAAAAAGCAAATCATGACACTGAGGCAAGCCTTTTCGAATGGGATCAACTTTCGGCAGATGATCAAATTACTGGCCCCGCGATCTTATTAAACAACACTTCCACAGCCTACATCCCGAAAAACTGGAAACTCATCATTCAGAACAGCAAGGATGCTATTGCTTATAAGACTTCGAAAACCGGTATTATAGCTGAAAAACAAAGCGAGGAAGTTGCATTGCAGCTTTTTACGAATCGTTTCAAATCAATTGCAGACGAAATGGGCGTTCAGTTGCAGCGGACTGCATTCTCCGTAAATGTTAAAGAGCGGCTCGATTTTTCGTGTGCATTGCTGGATCAGGATGGCGAGTTGCTGGTGAATGCACAGCATATTCCGGTGCATTTGGGCAGCATGGGCATTTGCGGGAGGCTGGTTAAAGAGGCGATTGAAATTGGCCCGGGCGATGTGATCATTACGAACCATCCGAAATACGGCGGCTCGCATTTGCCTGACATTACATTGATTTCCGGCATTTTTACGCAGGGAAACATTTGCATTGGTTACGTCATCAACCGCGCGCACCATGCGGAAGTGGGAGGGAAAACGCCGGGTTCGATGCCGCCGGATGCGACTTGTCTGGCCGAGGAAGGGGTTATTATTTTACCTCAATATTTGATCAAAAACAATGTATTTCAATGGGATAACATGCGCAGCCTTTTCACAGAAGGCCCCTATCCTACCCGGCATTTCTTGTCGAATGAAGCCGACATTATCGCCGCTTTGTCTGCATTAAGGAAAGGCAGTGAGCAAATGTTGAGATTGGTCGATTTGCATGGATTGGAAACGGCCCGAAAATACATGCGGCTATTGAAAGAAAATGCGGTTGCCCAGCTTCAAACTGCATTGATTCCGCTGCAAGGCAAAACTTTCGAAGCAACCGAATTCCTTGACGACGGCCATCGCATTCAGGTGAAAGTCGCTATAACCACCAAAAAGCAGGTTTTCGACTTTACCGGCACTTCCAATGTGCATCCTAATAACCTGAATGCAAACATTTCGATCTTATACAGCGCAATTTTATATGTATTAAGGTTATTGGTAAACAAGGAAATTCCGTTGAATGACGGCTTGATGAAGAATGTGGACATTATCCTGCCCGATAACAGCTTTCTACACCCCAACTTTTCCGACGATCCTTTCCAATGTCCGGCCGTGGTCGGCGGGAACACGGAAGTGAGCCAGCGGTTGGTGGATACATTGCTTAAAGCATTCGGATTGGCGGCTTGTAGCCAGGGGACGATGAATAATTTCCTTTTCGGTGACGAGCAATTTGGCTATTACGAAACCATCGGCGGCGGAACCGGCGCTGGTCCGGGCTTTCATGGCCGGTCTGCCGTGCACCAGCACATGACCAACACACGCATTACCGATCCTGAGCAGTTGGAACGCAAATATCCGGTGCGCTTATTGGAATTCGGCATCCGAAAAAATTCCGGTGGAAAAGGAACATTCAATGGCGGCGACGGCATTGTGCGGAAATTCGAATCTCTGAAAACATTGCAAGTGACTTTAATGGGACAACACAGAAAATACGCACCTTATGGATTGAATGGCGGAGAGGATGGAAAATGCGGCGTGCACACATTGATTAGTGGAGACAAAACATCGTTATTACCCGGAATTTGCAGTTTGAAAGCAAAGGAAGGCGATATTCTGGTTATCGAAACGCCGGGTGGCGGTGGATTTGGTTAAAATTTGATATAAAAATGGCAAGCAACAAATCCTCCAAAGCATTACTAGGCGCTGCATTCCTGATGGCAACCTCGGCAGTTGGACCGGGTTTTCTGACGCAGACGACCGTTTTTACGCAGCAACTCGCCACCAGTTTCGGCTTTATCATTCTGCTGACGGTCATCATTGATCTTTGTGCACAATTCAATATCTGGCAAATCATCACCGTTTCGGGAAAACGCGCGCAAGAACTTGCTAATGAATTGTTTCCTGGACTTGGTTATATGCTGGCATTTTTGATCGTGATCGGCGGTTTTGCATTCAACATTGGCAATGTGGCCGGGGCTGGATTGGGTTTAGAGGCGATGACGGGCGTGAATGTGAAAGTCGGGGCGGTTTTGAGCGCGGCGATTGCGATTGGGATTTTTCTGTTTAAAGAAGCCGGAAAAGCGATGGACATTTTCAGCCGAGTACTCGGAATGCTGATGATTGTCTTGATCCTATATATTGCCTTCACCTCACACCCGCCACTGATTTCCGCATTGCAGCACACCATTTTACCTGAAAAATTTGACGCGATGGCGGCGGTAACTTTGGTGGGCGGGACGGTCGGCGGATACATTTCGTTTGCGGGCGCGCATCGGCTTCTGGATAGCGGGATTAGCGGCGAGGCTTCGCTGCCGCAAGTGAATCGCAGCGCTGCGACAGGCATTTTGATCACGTCCGTTATTCGCTATTTATTGTTCCTGGCAGCATTAGGCGTGGTTTTGTCCGGCGCTACCATTAATCCCGAAAATCCAACCGCTTCCATTTTCGAACAAGCCGCAGGATCGGCGGGACGGCAGATTTTTGGTCTGGTAATATGGAGCGCAGCCATTACTTCCGTAGTCGGCGCGGCTTACACTTCGATTTCTTTCGTCCGTTCATTTCATCCGTTTTTGGAAAAACACCATTCTGCGTTAACCATTATCTTCATCGTCATTTCCACCGCTGTATTTGCAATGATTGGCAAGCCGGTGAAAGTGCTGGTTTTTGTGGGAACATTGAATGGCTTCGTTTTGCCCGTTGCGCTGGCTATTTTGCTGATTGCGAGTGGAAAATCGCGGCTCATGGGCACTTACAAACATTCGCGCGTGCTGCTGGTGATGGGCTGGCTCGTTGTTGCGGTCATGGCGGCATTGGCATTTGGAATCTATTAACCTAGCGAATCAGAATGTGCACCATTGTTTATTCTAAGCTTCTGCACATATCCCGAATTAAATCCTCTGTTTTAACCCAAAAGCAAAATCAAAGATTGAAATAAGTTAATATCGGTAAAAAAGGCGCTAATTATAACGAAGTTTATTGCTTAACGGAAAGGTAATTTTACCCATACGAAATTGAAGATAATCTCTCTTAGTATGGCGCAAAATTCCAGTCAAAAGCTTCGTTTGCTGACGCTCTTTGCCGGCTCGCTGATCACAATGTTTTCCCAAAAAAGCATTGCCCAGCAATCCGCATTGCCTCCTTATCATCCCGATGCTTCCGAAATCAGTGCATCTTACAAGCACATGGAATTGATGGATTCTGTGACCAAAGGGACGATTTTGAAGGCAACGATTCAGCCGACATGGCAATCGGACGGACATTCTTTTTGGTATAGAAATGTGCTGAAAGACAGCCTTACGGAATACGTTTTTGTAAATCCGGCAACAGGGAAAAAGACGAGTCCACTAGACAAAAAAGAACTGGCAAACGCAATTTCGAAAACGCTGGATTCAACATTGTCTGCCGATAAATTGTTGCTTAGCGAGATTTATTCAGACCCTAAAAATCAAACCTTATTTGTACAAACAACGGGCAAGTGGTTTGCATTTGATACAAAAACCAAAACAGCTAAAAAGCTTGACAAACTGCCTATCGAACGCCCAAAAGAAATTGGCTGGACAAGGCCGAGAAGTCGGTGGAGACCGTTCCGGGCAGACAGCACTTCGCCGGACAAAAAGCTTACGGCAATTGTCAGAAACGGAAACATTTATTTAACCAAAAAACAAGAAAAAGATGCTCAGCAGCTCACATTTGAAGGGAATTCGCTGAAACCTTTTGGCGAACTCAGCTGGTCGCCGGATGGAAAATACATTGTTGCTTACCGGATTACGCCGCATGAAGAACGGCAGATCAGCATCATTATGTCATCGTTGCCGAACACGACGCGCGGCGAAGTGAAAACGCGTGGTTATGCACAGCCGGGCGATGAATTTACGTCTTATGAAATGTTTGTGGTGAATGTGGAGACTAAGGCGGTGACCAAAGTCAAATCGGACATGATCGACTTTTTCGAGGCGCCGGTTATTCGTTGGCGGCATGGGGATAACACGCATTTTACTTACGAAAAAGTGGACCGCGGGCATCAGCGTTTCCGGGTGATTGATGTGGATGCGGCGACGGGCGAAACGCGGAATGTGATTGACGAAAAAACGGAGACATTTATTTACCAAAATCTGATTTACACGCATTACCAACCCGAAAAACATGAGATCATCTGGTATTCTGAAAAAGACGGATGGCGGCATTTGTATCTGGTCGATGAGCTTTCAGGCGAGATCAAAAATCCGATTACAAAAGGCAACTGGGTGGTTCGTGACATTGACAGCATTGATACACAAAAACGCGAAGTGTGGTTCCGCGCGAGCGGCATGAACACGGAGGAAGATCCTTATCACATCCATTATTATAGAATTAAATTCGATGGCAGCGGCCTTGTAAAATTGACGGATCATGCGAAAGCAACGCACCAACTCACTTTTTCGCCCGACCGCATTTATTACATTGACACTTACTCAACGATGATGAGCCCGCCGGTTTCTGAGTTGCGGAAAACGGCGGATGGCTCATTAGTGACCAAACTCGAAGAGGCAGACATTTCACAATATCTGGCGTTAGGCTTCCAGTTACCCGAGATTTTCAAGGCGAAAGGACGCGATGGCGAAACGGATATCTGGGGCATTGTTTACCGGCCAAGCAAGTTTGATCCGACTAAAAAATACCCGATTATCGAGAACATTTACGCCGGTCCGCATGATTCGTTTGTGCCAAAAGCATTCCGTTCTTATGGCGAAATGCAGAGCATGGCAGAGCTTGGATTTATCGTGGTCCAAATGGACGGCATGGGCACCGCGAACCGCTCGAAAGCGTTTCATGATGTATGTTGGAAAAACCTCGCCGATGCCGGTTTTCCGGACCGCATTGCCTGGATGAAAGCATTGGCCTCAAAATACGCTTACATTGATTCGACCCGCGTGGGCATTTACGGCACGTCGGCGGGCGGTCAAAATTCGCTGGGTGCCTTACTTTTTCATCCTGGTTTTTACGATGCTGCGGTTTCGGCCTGCGGATGTCATGACAACCGCGTGGACAAGCAATGGTGGAACGAGCAATGGATGGGTTACCCCGTCGGCAAGCATTACGACGAGCAATCCAACATTACCAACGCCGCCAAATTGCAGGGCGACTTGCTGCTAATCGTCGGTGAAGCTGACACGAATGTGCCGCCGGAATCGACTTACCGAGTTGCGGATGCATTGATCAAATCGAACAAAGATTTTGAATTGCTGGTCGTGCCGGGCATGGGCCACAGCGACGGCGGGACTTACGGAAGAAGGAAAAAGAGGGACTTCTTTGTAAACAAATTGTTGGGGGTAACGCCTCCGAATAGGAATAAAACAGACCTAACACCACAGTAAAAATATCATTATAAGTCTGCCGGTTTAATGTATCAGGTTGCAAAATAGCAACCCACGGGAGACGTATATCCAAGGTCGTTACAAAAATCACCATCTAGCTTTTGACACATGAATAAACAATTATCCAGACTTATTCAGGAAGTGGCCTGTTACCTGCTTTGCAGTGTCGCCATGCTGCTCGTCCTGCCAGGAAATGTACAGGCAGCCGATCGCCAGATTACCGGAACCGTGGTTTCAGCGGAAGACAAAAATCCGCTACCGGGTGTAACCATTATTGTGAAAGGAAATAATACGATAGGAACAGCGACAGACAACGAAGGAAAATTCAAAATGACCGTTCCTGAGGACGCAACGCTGATTTTGAGCTACATTGGTTATACGAGCCAGGAGTTGGTTGTGGGAACTCAGAGCGATTTTACCATTGAAATGGCTTCGGACCAGAAACAGCTTTCGGAGGTGGTCGTGATCGGTTACGGAACGCAGAAAAAGGGCGATATTACGAGTTCGGTTGCGAGCATTAAGCGTGAGGATTTTATTAAAGGAACGGTTCGCGATGCCGCGCAATTGATTCAAGGGAAAGTGGCCGGTTTGCGCATAACAACGCCCAGCGGCTCGCCTACTTCCAACACGCAGATTAACCTCCGTGGGATTAACTCCATTAACGGAACTTCTGCGCCTTTGATCCTGATTGATGGGATTCCGGGCGGATTGAACACCGTTGCGCCGGAAGACATTGAATCTGTGGATGTTTTGAAAGATGGATCTGCCGCTGCCATTTACGGAACGCGGGCAACGGGCGGTGTAATTTTGATCACCACGCGTAAAAACCGCAACAACACTTCGCGGTCGAGCGTGGAATATTCGAATTATGTAAACATTCAGACCATTGCGCGCAGACCTAATCTGCTGACGGGCGACGATTATCGTAGAAAAATCAGCGAAGGCATTGATTATCAAGACTTCGGCGGCAACACCGACTGGCTGGATGAGATCACACAAAAACCTGTGAGCCATAATCACAACCTGACATTCTTTGGCGGAAACAGCACAACGAATTTCACAGGATCGGTGAATTACAGGAACTGGGAAGGGCTGTTTTTGAGATCAGGACAAAACCGCTTCACAGGCCGCGCCGACCTCAACCACGCGATGTTTGACAATAAATTGAAGACGAACATTCAGATTATCAACCGCATTACTTCGTCTAATGGAGCGGTTTCACCTGTGGATAATGATGCAGCTTATGGCTATGCTTACCGCCAGGCAATGATTAGAAATCCAACGGACCGCGTGAGAACGGAAACAGGCGCTTGGCAGGAAAGGGACGGTTATTTTTATGAAAACCCGGTTTCGCTTTTGAACGAATCAAACTATGAAGCCAAGTTCAAAGAAATGCGGATGAGTGGAAGTCTGGATTATGCGCCGATTGCCGATTTGAATTTCAAATTATTGGTTTCAAATGTGCAAAACAGCAATCTGGAAGGCGGTTCAACCACATTTAACCACACGGCGACGCGCCTTAGCAACCAGAATTCGACCGCATTCAGAAGCACCGACGCGAACAACGAAAACCTGCTGGAATTCACAGGAAATTATGCCAAAACGTTTGGTAAACACCGCTTTACATTGCTAGGCGGTTACAGCTGGCAGGATGCAACCTTTGAAGAATTCAGCGCAAGCAACTGGGATTTCCCAACTGACGCTTATGATTGGAACAACCTGGGTGCGGGCGGTGCTTTGCAAAAAGGGCAAGCCGGTATGGCAAGCAGAAAAAACAAATGGCAATTAGCCGGATTTTTTGGGCGCTTAACATATAGTCTGGATGAAAAATATCTGTTTATGGCCAGCGTTCGTCGCGAAGGTTCATCCAGATTTGGGATTAACAACCAATGGGGAACATTCCCTGCGGCTTCCGTGGGTTGGAGAATCAGCAAAGAGCGTTTTATGGAAGGGCTTACAGGCGTTTCTGAAATTAAGTTAAGAGCGGGGATTGGTGTCACGGGAACCATCGCGAGTGATCCATATTTGTCACAGATCAGCTACAATTTTACGCGTACGGAAGGTGCATTTATCGGTGGAAAATGGGTGCCGGGTTTTGTGCCGGCGCGTAACTTCAACCCGGATTTACGCTGGGAGAAAAAAGAGGAGATTAATGCCGGTGTAGATTTTGGTTTCCTGAAAAACAGGATCAATGGTTCGGTTGATTTTTACAGTCGCAAGGTGAAAGATCTGCTTTACGATTTCCCCGTTCCGGTTCCTCCTTACCTGATCGGTTCTATGCTGATCAATGCTGGAACCATGAAAAACGAGGGGATGGAAGTGCTTTTGAACATTGTACCCATTCAAACTGCTAACTTGCAATGGAACACCGGATTCACTTACTCGACCAACAGAAACAAACTGGTGAGTCTTTCCAATGATCAGTTTCAGGCAGCAAACGACTTTTTTGACGATGGTTACACGGGCGAGCCGATCCAGGTTTCTACGCACCGTGTGAAAGTGGGCGAGCCTATCGGACGGTTTTTTGTTTGGAAAAGTGTAGGTGTTGATGAAAATGGCGCTTGGTTAGTTGAAAACAAAGATGGTGAAGTGATCCCTATTGCGAATGCGACGCCGGAAGACCGTCAGTATTACGGAAATGGCATTCCAAAACACAATGTTGGCTGGAACAACTCGGTTCGTTATAAAAACTTCGACCTGGCTGTAAACATGCGCGGCGCATTCGGATTCGACATTCTGAACTTCCAGAGCATGTTTTATAACAACCCAAGAAACAAGGCTTACAACATGCTCAAAACGGCCTATGATCCGATCGATGGTAAAGTGCTGAACAATGAGCTTGTTTATGTTTCCAATTACATTGAAAAAGGCGATTACTGGAAGATCGACAATGTTACGTTTGGCTACACGCTTCCTAACCTGAAAGGCCTGAAAAATGCCCGGATTTTTGTTTCCGGCCTTAACCTGGCCACCATCACAGGTTACACCGGCATTGACCCCGAAGGCGTAGACATGACCGGCTTCTTCCCGGGAAGTGACCAGCGCGACAAATATCCGACGACCCGGACTTTCACAGCAGGCCTTAGTGTAACATTCTGATCCACAGCAAAATTTTGAAACAATGATTAATAAAAGTAAAATATACATCGTCCTCGCATCCATAATGGGTGCGGCCACGCTCTACTCCTGCACCGACCTGGAAGAACAGGTTTATTCAGAAGTTTTATCGAGCACTTATCAGCCAACCGAAAAGGACATTCCAGCGATTATAGCGCCTGTTTATTCGTCTCTTCGGGGGTTAATGTTAGGCTGGCAGGGCTATTTTGATTTGCAGGAAGAAGCAGCCGACGCCATCGTTACGCCCGTTCGCCCGAATGGCTGGGATGACGGCGGAACGTATCGCCGGATGCACCAGCACACGTGGACTTCCTTGCAATGGCAACCTGAAAATGCCTGGCAAAGCTCATTCCGCAGCATTACTACGGCAAACAGGGTTTTATCTCAAATTGCAGAAGGTGAAATTCCTTTGACAACGGGAAAAGTGGAATTGGAAGCTGAGTTGAGAGCAGTGCGGGCACTGGCTTACTATCTTTTGCTCGATAACCACGGCAATGTGCCTATCGTAACCGATTTCCAGGATATTAATTTACCAAAACAAAACACGCGCAAAGAAGTGTATGATTTTGTGGTAAAAGAATTGCTTGAAGTCATGCCAAACCTCAGCGAAAATGCGTCCACGACTTATGGTCAGCTTAACCGTTGGGGTGCAAAAGCGCTTTTGGCAAAAATATATTTGAACGCGCAAGTTTACACTGGAACGCCTGAATGGGAAAAAGCCATTGCGCAAGCGGACGATGTAATCAAAAGTGGCAAATATGTGCTGGACGCCAATTATTCGGATGTTTTCACCTGGACCAATTTCAATTCCAAAGAGATCATTTTCGCGATCCCTTACGATGAAATTTACGGAACCGGCAACCAGATCCACATGAAAACGCTCGATCCGTTGAGCCGCACCGTGTATCCGATGAACGCCGGTCCATGGGGCGGAAACTGCGCCGTGCCGCAATTTATCGAGACTTACGACGCCGAAGACAGCCGTCTGGCCGACACCTGGATCATGGGCCCACAGAAAAACGCAACAACCGGCGCCGTGGTCATTACTTATTCCAGAACCGTCCCAGGCATCGATAAAACAGCCTCAACCGACGGTTACCGCATTGGAAAATACAAAATTAAACCCAATGCAACCGGCAGCTTGGACAACGACTTCCCATTGCTCCGCTACGCAGACGTCATGATGATCAAAGCCGAAGCCCTTTTGCGCACAGGCAAAGCAGCCGACGCAGCAACCATTGTAACGGAAGTCCGCAAACGCGCATTCAAAACCAACCCTGCAAAAGCAACTGTGACAGCCGCCGACCTTGCAAAGGGCAGTCGCTACAACTACGGTTACCAAGCCACAAACGGAACAATTACGGAGCGCCAAGGCGGAGACGATATCAAGTTCGGCCGCTTCCTGGACGAGCTAGGCTGGGAATTCGCAGTCGAAGCCCACCGTCGTCAGGATTTGATACGGTTTGGTGTATACGAAACCAAAAAATGGTTCAACCACCGTCCACAAGCACAGCAACGAGCGTTGTTTCCAATTCCGCAAACAGAGTTGGACAAAAACACAAACCTGAAACAGAATCCAGGATATTAAAAAAAGAACTCAAATAGGTCAGGTAATAAGCTCCTGCTCCCACGACTTGTTGGTGAGCAGGATTTTTTTGTTTAACATTAAAAATACAAAATAGCCGAAAGCCCAAAGCCAACGGCGAATAGCCACGTCAATATGTTCTCAACAGAAACTTACAAACAACGCCGCCGGATCTTAAAACAGAAAGTAGGGAGCGGTATAATTCTTTTCCTCGGCAATGATGAGTCCGGGATGAATTATCGGGATAATACTTATCCATTTCGTCAGGACAGCACTTTTTTATATTATTTCGGACTGGACACGGCTTCAATTCATGCGGTTATTGACATTGATAATGATCAGGAAATCATGTTTGGCGATGAGCTGACGATTGATGACATTGTCTGGACGGGTTATCAGGAACCGCTTACTGAAAAAGCTGCCAAAGTGGGTGCTAATCAAGTAAACCCGCTTTCGGCGCTCGCTGGATATCTTCGGGATATTCAAAGCAGGAAACAGGAAGTGCATTTTTTACCCCCTTACCGCGCTGAGCATAATTTAAAGTTGCAAGAATGGCTGCAAGTTTCACCTTCCGAAGCATCACAACGCGCTTCCGTGAAGTTGATCAAGGCAGTCGTTTCCATGCGTTCTTACAAGTCATCGGAGGAGATCGCCGAAATTGAAAAAGCCGTCAACACCTCCATTGACATGCACTTGGATTTCATGCGCACAACCCGCCCGGGCATGACGGAAAAAGCCATCGCCGGAAAGTTGCAGAGCATCGCCATCGGACAAGGCGGCGACATCTCCTACCCGATCATTCTGACAGTCAACGGAGAAACATTGCACACGCACGCCCGCGACTACGTTATCAAGGACGGCCAAATGGCATTGTGTGACGCCGGTGCCGAAACCGCAATGCATTATTGCGGCGACCTGACCCGCACCATTCCCGCAGGAAAGCAATTCAGCAGCATTCAAAAAGAAATGTATGAAATCGTCCTCAATGCACAGGTTTCAGCCATTGAGGCCTGCAAACCGGGCGTTTTGTTCAGAGACGTGCATGCATTAGCATCAACCAAATTACTGGAAGGTCTAAAATCAGTAGGCATCATCAAAGGCGATCCGCAGGAGGCACTCGCAAACGACGTCCACACCCTGTTCTTCCAATGCGGCCTCGGCCACATGATGGGCCTGGACGTCCACGACATGGAAAACCTCGGCGAACAATACGTGGGCTACACCGAAGACCTCATCAAAGGCACCACTTTCGGCTGGAAATCCCTCCGCCTGGGCCGGGCACTGGAACCAGGCTTCGTGCTAACCGTCGAGCCAGGTCTTTACTTTATTCAAACATTAATTGACCGTTGGAAGGCTGAGAATAAGCTTTCGCAGTTTATTGACTACGGGAAGTTGGAGCAGTTTAGGAATTTTACGGGGATTAGGGTGGAGGATAATTTGGTGATTACGGAAGATGGAAATCGGGTGCTTGGGAAGGAATTGGTGAAGGATGTGGTGGAAATTGAGGCGTTGCGGGGGTGATTCATAACTTATTGTCAAGGAACGAAATTTTTTGTCATCCTTACCACTAATTTCGTTTTGATAAATATTAGTAAATTTGGTCTATGCAAGTACAAGTGGATATATCGTTCGATCAACTATTGAGGGTAGTGAAAACGTTGCCTGCCAGGCAGTTGAAGCAGCTCAAAGCGGAAATTGAGAAAGAAGGAAAAGAGAAGTCTGAAAACGACTTGGAATTCCTTCTTTTAAACGGCCCTACTGCAACCGAAGAAGAGATCCAAACCATTGAAAATAACAGAAAAGCGATCAACCAATGGCGGAAAAAACTGTGATGCAAGTCAAGCGGCATATTGGGACAACGTATTCCAACAATTAGAAATCGTCGCACTTGATGAGGATTGCATCGACACAGCCGTTCATATTAATGCGGAATTGAAGAAAAAGAGCAAGCAAATTGCATTAGCCGATTTGCTTATAGCAGCAAGTGCTGTTTCGCACGGAATGCCTCTGGCAACATTAAATAAGAAGCATTTTGAGCGTATAGACTCATTGATTTTGGTTGCTTTATGATCTGACTTTTCTTATAAAATTTAGAATTAGCACTCGACACAGAAGCCGTTGCCAGTACTAACTGACGACGGCTTCTTCAGTTTCTTAGCAACTTCTAATACTTTTCCCATAATCCCCAATCTCTTTCAACAATCGGGTAATCACCTCACTCGTATCCAGCGCAAGCAGCGCGTACTTGCGACTAAGATTCCATTCGTCGGTTGGGCGGAGATAATGTCGGAGCATTTCGTTGTGCATCCGTTCGATTTCGATCAGGTCGACATCCTGATTCAGGTAATTACTCAGCAGCTCCTCGGCTGCGCTTTGGCGGGATTCTTTTTGATTAACAGACATTTGAAAAGAGTTAAATGCCTGAGAAAGTTTGGACGTTGTAAACTTACTGGGTTTGATGGAAAAAGCAAAAGTGCGTGTCGGATCACTTGAAGTTTCAAGGCTTTTATTATATTTGACATCCAACTCTATGAGTTGAATGATTGAAAATCATTCCTACATCACTAAACACAACACTATGGAAGCAGAAACTCCAAATGAGTCAACCAGACCACAGATTATCATCGACAATAGCTTAAAGGAATTACTAGGGAAAAACCATTTTCCTGAACTATTAAAGAAGGTAAACGAAATTCTAAAAAAATCCGGCTTGCCTGATCTACGAAAGTTGAACGAGTCATCCACTTCAATTATGGAAGCAGAAGCGAAAAATAGCACAATTGTTGATGGTTATGTTGACCTTCTGGAAAATTTGAGCCTAGATGAAAAACTCGATCTAATATCAAAACTGTCTGAATCGGTAAAATCTGACCAGCAGCGCAAAAAATCTTTATTTAAAGAGGCGTTTGGAGCATTCGAGTCATCTAAATCGGCAGAGGAGATCATTGATGACATTCGTAGCAGCAGAGTTTCGACCAGACAAACCGAATCCTTTTGAAAAGATTTCTGATCGATACTAACATTGCCATTTTTTACATGAAAGGCAAGTTCGACTTGCAGGCTAAATTTGACGAAATAAATGCGGAGGACTGCTTCATTTCAGAAATAACATTAGCGGAACTCAAATTCGGAATTGAGAAAAGCGAACATCCCGAAAAAAACAGAACGGCACTGGATCGCTTTCTGACAGGTGTCAGAATACTTCCCATTTTTCATGCTCTGGATCTTTTTGCCAAGGAAAAGGCTCGACTACAAAAGGCGGGCACTCCGTTAGATGATTTTGACTTGCTAATTGGCGTAACTTCAGTAACGCATAAAATGATAATGGTTACTAATAACACAAGCCACTTTAAACGAATCAATGGAATTGATTTGGAAGACTGGACCAAAAATGTTGTAAGTAATAGGTAGACCAAAATGCCCGCCCAAACCCACCGCTACTCCGGCCCGCCAACTCGCCTATACTCCTACATGACCCACTTCTCGGTGGAATGTCCGAAATGCAGTAAAGAAGCGCTGGTCATTAATCAAAAGAACGAAGCAGAAAAAACTAGGAAATTGGTTTGCAATAATTGCAGCCATATTGAGCATGAAGTTCCGGGAAAAACTTATCAGAACTCTTTGATCGGTGATCCTATTTTCAACCTTCCCTTATGGCTCCAAGGTAAATATAAAGGCAATGTGCTTTGGGCTTGTAATCGGGAGCATCTTGGGGAGATACGGAATTATATTGCTTCGAAATTGAGGGAAAGGCAAACTTTGACACATACGACAATGGTTGAAAAACTGCCGCAATTCATTAAAGCTGCTAAGAACCGGGAAGGGATTTTGAAGTTGATTGACAAATTATTAAGAAAGTAACCTCGTCAATTTCACCTTTCCCAGCACTTAGCCAAAACAATGCTGCTCACTGTCCAGAATAGCAAATCAATAATTTCATCAGTAAAGATTTTGAAGGGCTATCGTCCTACGCCTGCCGCTGCCTTGGCTTTCGGCAGTTCTTTTCTTGGGATTTTTTCGTCAAGTTGGGCTGTGTTGTAAACGAAGGTCGCTACCACCACGGCCATTTGTTTTAAATCATCCATCACAAGGCGCTCGTAGGTGTCCGCATTCGTGTGGTGCGTGCGGGAGCCGTATTCGATTCCGTCCTGGATGAATTGGAATCCAGGCAGTCCGAGCGCGTCGAAACTTTGGTGATCAGTGCCGCCTGTATTTCTTGATGTGACGGTTGGGTGGTCAATGATGTCGCTAAAAGGGGCGAGCCATTTTTCGAAAATAGCGCGTGGGCCTTCGTTTCCCTGTAAGTAAATTCCGCGAATGCGGCCTGTGCCGTTATCAATGTTGTAGTAAGCTGATAATTTTTCGTGCGCTGGCATTAGCTTCATTGTCTGCGGGTCGCCAAATGTGTTTTTTACATAATTCCTTGATCCGTGCAGCCCCTGCTCTTCACCCGACCAGAGCGCAATGCGAATTGTTCTTTTGGGTTTCAAACCGGACGCTTGTAATATCCGCACGGCCTCCAACATCACGGTGCAACCGGCTGCATTGTCAGTGGCTCCAGTTGCGCTATGCCATGAGTCGAGGTGGCCGCCTAGCATTACGATTTCGTCTTTTAGTTTTGGATCAGTGCCGGGAATTTCTGCGATTACGTTGCCTGTGATAAGTTTTTTGTCGAAGAATGTGGTTTGTGATTCAGCTTCCAATGTTACCGGGATGCCGCTTTCGACGAGTCGTGCTACGAGTCCGGCGTGTTCGGGGGCCATTTCGAATGCGGGACCGGCTATGGGTGCATCACCTTTGTAGGATGCGCCGTTGCTTGTGAAGAACGTGCCGTGTTTTCCTGCTCTCCCTGCCAGTTCCAAACTGATTTCCTGCGCTTTCATTGTGCTGTCGACGCGGCTGCGGAAGCTGCGCATGGTGCGCATGCGTTCAGCTTGTTCGGGTGTGAAGTTGCTTTGACCGAATGGCTGCGAATTGGTCATTTTGTCCAGATCCTCTGTCGTGTAACGCACGGCGTCGGGCTTGAATGTTGGGTCGGTGTCGGCGGGGCCTTTTACCAGAACGATTTTACCCGTCAGCTTTCCGTCTGCATATTTTTTGAGGTCTTCTTCATTCTGAATGTTCACGACCACCACTTCGCCTTTGATCGGCCCCGAAGTTCCGGAAGTCCAGGCTTTTGGAATGGCTATGAAAGGCATATAATAAGGCTTTGTCATCGCCAGATAGCTTTTTTCAACCTGCCAGCCTTTTCCAAATTCACCCCAATCTTCAATGCGTGAATTCTGCAAACCCCATTTTTTTAACTCACTCACCGACCATTCGGCTGCTCTTTGGAAGCCGGGGGAATTGGTAAGTCGCGGGCCAGAAACATCTGTAAGTTGGTGGGCGATATCTGCAACTTTGGAGTTTTCCATTCCTTCCTTGCGGATCTTGGCAATGGCAGTTTGGTCGATTTCCTGTGCAAGCAAAAGCCCAGGACAGAATAGCAATGAATAAAAGATCTTCTTCATAGGAGCTGAATTGTTATGCTTTGATCTCTTTCTTAGCAACCATATAATAAACAGGAATCCCCAGCAGCACTATAATCAATCCAGGCCAGGTGTATTCCGGCTTATAAATAATCAGCAAGACACAGAATGCAATGCCCATTACGATGTAAATAATCGGCAAAAAGGGATATCCAAAAGCTTTGTAAGGCCTGTCAATCTCCGGCCTTTTTTTCCTAAGAATAAAAATCCCGACGATGGTAAGCATGTAAAACACAACCACCACAAACGAGATCATATCCAGCAGGTTACCATATTTCCCGCTCAATGCCCAGAGTGACGCAATGACACATTGAATCCAAAGCCCAAATTCAGGAACAGAATTCTTGTTAAGCTGCCCTACTTTGCTGAAAAACAGACCGTCTTTGGCCATTGAGTAATAAACCCGCGCGCCTGACATGATCAAGCCGTTGTTACAGCCGAATGTTGAAATCATGATCATCACCGCAATAATGATCGTTCCCGAAGTGCCGAAAATGACGTGTGAAGCGCTTACTGCAACGCGGTCTTTATCAGCAGCCGCAATTTCCTGCAAAGACAAAACGCCAGTGTACATCACATTGGTCAGCAAATAAATCACCGTCACAATGATGGTTCCTAATGCAAGGCTGAGTCCAATGTTACGCTGCGGATTCTTGATTTCTCCTGCAATGAAAGTTACATTATTCCAGGAATCGCTGCTGAAAATAGAGCCGACCA
Source organism: Dyadobacter chenwenxiniae (assembly GCF_022869785.1). NCBI lineage: Bacteria > Pseudomonadati > Bacteroidota > Cytophagia > Cytophagales > Spirosomataceae > Dyadobacter > Dyadobacter chenwenxiniae. The sequence goes on from NZ_CP094997.1 coordinate 4,863,731, forward strand.
TGGATGCGGCAATGGCGCCGAAAGCGGCGATTGTGGTGTAAGAGGCAATGCTTCCGTCAACATTCAGCTTGTGCATATCCCACATGGTCGCCGAGTCCCAATTAGCAGCCCAAATCTCCGGTTTCATGAAAATTAAACCAAAAACGATCAAGCCTAGCAAGCTTAATAACTTGGTGAGCGTGAATGTGGTCTGGATAATTTTGCCGCTGTTGACGCCGCGTGTATTGATGAACGTTAACAGCACAATGACGACAATGGACAGTAACTGGGCGGGCGTTATTTGTAAAAATCCGAGATCGAGCGCGACAATGTCTTCACTGAATTGAGGCAATAAATAAGCTGTAAATTTGGCAAAAGCCACTGCAACGGCTGCAATGGTGGCGGTTTGGATTACGGTGAAAAAGCTCCAACCGTAAAGAAAACCCATCAGCGGATTGTAGGCTTCTTTGAGATAAATATACTGGCCACCGGCTTTGGGAAACATGGCGCTCAGCTCGCCGTAACTTAATGCGGCCGTAAGCGTCATAAAACCGGTGATTAACCAAACGAACATGAGCCAACCCACGCTCCCGGTGTTACGCGTAATGTCCGCGCTTACAATAAAAATGCCCGATCCGATCATACTGCCGGCAACGAGCATGGTTGCGTCTACGAGACCTAATGTGGGTTTAAATGCGGTTTTTTCCGGGACGGATTCTACAGACATATGAAGAGTTAGGTTTAAACTTGTCAGAAGTTTCGACTCTTAAAGTACGCTTTTATTTGAAACTATAAAATTTCCACTTTGTTTTAAAATCACGTGTTACCGGCTGATTGATCAATGTGGCCCTTACCATTTCAATGGGCATATTGTTTTCTTTCATGATGGCATCGTGAAAATCTTTGTATGTCATTTTTCCGCTGTCAACCAGTTCATTTTTCAGGCTTAGAATCTGCAAGCCGCCGATGTGGTAAGCCACCTGATAAAGCGGACTGTAACTGCCTTCGAACGAGCGGCGCACTTCGCCTTCCGCGTTAGCGCGTTCGTGACCAACTCTATCTACCAAAAAATCAATGCATTGTTGCGGGCCCCATTTGCCTAAATGATAGTTAAGCGAAAAAATGATCCGCGCGCAACGGTGCATTCGCCAGAATAACATGCCGATCCGCTCCTCGGGTGTTTTGGCAAAGCCTTTGTCATACAGCAGCAATTCCCAGTAAAGCGACCAGCCTTCCGTCCAAAACGGCGTCCTAAATTCGCTCCGGTAGGCCTTGTAACGGCTATTCATATAATATTGCAAATGATGCCCGGGCACAAGCTCGTGATGAACCGTCGCCCGTGAGAAATAAGGATTGTTTCCGCGCATGCTCATGAGCTTGTCCTCATGCTGCATCGTGTTGGTCGGGTAGGAAATGATAATGTCGCGGCCGCCGAGGAAGAATGGATTAATGAGCTGACGTTCAGGCGTCATCATTTGCATTCCCCAGGTTTCGTCGGCGATTTCGGGATAATCGATCAGGTTGTTGGCGGTGATAAAATTCTTAGCGTCATCGTAAAGTTTCAGGATCAGTTCGGGCTGGGTTCCTGCTTTTACATAACTGTTTTTAACCTTTTCCTGCGCCTTTTGCCAATCATTTCCAAAGCCCATTTCCTGCGAAGCTTTCAGCAATTCCTTATCGCACCACGCGAATTCTTTGTTGGCCAAATCAATCAGTTCATCCGGCGTATAACTGATCATTTCTGCGTCCAGCTGCCTGATCAGCTCATCACGGCCTATGGGAACGCCTTTGATTCCGCTGTTGTCGTCTTTCTGGGTTGTGGTCAGCTTGCCTTTGCTTTTGATGGTTTTGGCATAAGCAGTTAATGCGCTGTCTAATGCTTCGTATGGCTCCGGAACCCACCAGGAGAATTGCGGATCATAGCCTTTGTAAAATTCATAAGTGCTTTTTAGTCTGGACTTCAAGCCGCTTACTGCTTCTTCACCGCGTTCTGCGAGCGGCATTTCAATGCTTTCTATTTTTTTGAAAGCATCCGAGGCGGTTTTTACTTCTTTTAAAATATCATTCAATTGTCCCGCAACTGCTTGTCCGTCAACCGTTGCACCGCGGCGGCGGCCTTTTTCCAGAGCATATATTTTGTCGGCAAAAGGGAAATGTGCCTTTACAACATTGTATTCTTTTTCTTCTTTGGTCAATGTTAGTAAATCGTCCTCGATGCTTCTTTTGAGCAAAATATAATCCACCTTTCCATAAATGCTCATGGCATTGAAATCCACCTTCGCCAGTCTTTCCAAATAATTTTGATCCACTTCCCGCAGTCGCTTTCGCTGCTCGGGAGAATTCAGAACACTGCTGGGCGCTCCAAAACCGCCTCTTCCACGTTCCATAGGCGAATAAAACGAGCGGATCGCGCGCGTGTCCTGACCATATTGAATGATCAGTCCGGCTGTTTCGCTGGTTTGTTCGTAAAGGTTGAATTTGTTTTGGGCAAAAGCTTTGGGAAGAAACGTGGTGCTTATCAGGAAAATAAGGCACAAGAAAATTCTGTGGTTGAAAATTTTCATCCAGGTCTGATTAAGGTTTAGAAAAGCTATTCAAACAAAAAACCCGGATCATTCCGGGTTAATTATATCTTTCAGGATTGTAAAGTTTGATATCCGCCGACAATCCAGACTTGTTGGCGAGCTCCGCCACCATCTTGCCCGTAGCAGGTCCGAGGCTGATGCCCATCATGCCGTGGCCGCCCGCGACGATCAGGTTTTTAAGTTTTTTGCTGTAGCCCAGATACGGCAAGCCATCTGGCGAGCACGGACGGAAACCATACCAAATTCGCTCTTTGGCTGGAACCGCCACATTCAGTTCGGGATAATATTGCGGGATGGAGTTCACAATGCCTTCCACGCGGTTCATATTAATGTTGTCGTTCACAGCTGCTAGCTCCATCGTGCCGCCGAATCGGACTTGTCCGTTCATTGGCGTAACTGCAACGCGGGCTTCGATTAGCAATGCGGGATGCTCGATTTTGTGCTCTGAATTAGGCTCCATGAATGAGTAACCTTTTCCAGGCATCACAGGAATGGATAATCCGGCCAGTTTCGAAAGCTCGGGAAGCCAAGTTCCGCCGGTCATAATGACGAGGTCGCCTTCAATGGTTTTGTTTTCAGTTTGAACGCCTTTTATTTCACCATTTTTTATATCAAAACCTTTCACCTTCGCATTTAAAACCAGTTCAGCGCCTTTTGATTTAATGTATTTCAAAAGTTGCGTAAACAATGCAGTTGGATACAAATGGGCGTCGCAATGATAATGCACTGCGCCTATCACGTCCAGCTTAATGTTGGGTTCAATGGCCTGAACTTGCTCCTTAGTTAGCATTTCAATGTCCAAACCCAGTTTCTGACCGTCTTTGGCAACGTGGATTTCTTCTTCTCCGGCTTTCTCCGTTTTGTAAAGCATGAGAATGCCCTTTTCCTCCAGACCAAAATCGAAGCCTTCTTCTTTGGCCAGATCTTCATAAAGTTGCTTGCTAAGCAAATGATAATCACGCAGATAAGGCGCTGCACGCTCCACATTCGCAGGCGTGGCGCTTTTCATGAATTTTAAACCCCAGGAAACCAGTCCCCAGTCCAAAGAAGGTTTTACATAAAATGGGCTTCGGCTATCGAACATCCATTTGATGCCTTTGGAAATCATACCGGGAGCCGCCAGCGGAATAAAATGACTTGGAACGATCATTCCAGCATTGCCCTGCGAGCAATTGTCCGACAAATCGCCCTTGTCAATCAACGTCACTTGCCATCCGCTTTTGAGCAAATAATAAGCCGATGTCAACCCCATAATCCCGCCGCCAATGATGGTGGCTTTTCCCTTGTTCGTCACGTTCATATTTGTAAAAACTCCCTAAATCACTTGAAATCCAAATGCGTATGGATCTTCCTCGTCGTCGATAATGATTGTATTATAACCCGTCACCACAGCCCAGCCTTCGATGCCTGGAATGATGGCGGGCTTATCTCCTATCGTCACTTCGCCCTCAACGGTTCCCGTGAATTTGGAGCCGATAATGCTTTCGTGAATGAACTGATCGCCTTTTTTGAGCTTTCCTTTGGCATGCCATTGCGCCATCCGGGCCGAAGTTCCGGTTCCGCAGGGGGAACGGTCAATGGCCTTATCTCCGTAGAAAACAGCATTGCGGGCAGTTGAAGTTTTATCTAAAACCGCACCGGCCCAAAGGAAATGGCTTAATCCGTTGATATGTTCGTTTTCAGGATGGACGAACTTGTATTTCTCATTCATCCGCTTGCGGCAAACACGGCTCCAACTGATCAGCTGATCGGCCGTGTAATGTTCGATTCCTTTGAAGTTTTCCTGCGGATCGACGATTGCGTAAAAGTTGCCGCCATAGGAAACATCCACCTTCAATGTGCCCAGTTCAGGACACTCCACTTCGAGGTTTTCGGCTGCCAAGAATGATTTTATATTGATCAGTTTAACAGATTTCACCCTTTTGCCTTCCTGCACATATTCTACCAAAACCAATCCGGCAGGCGTTTCTAGGCGCAGTTTTCCAGGAATTTTCGGGGTTACCAAACCTTCCTGAATCGCTATGGTGACAGTTCCAATGGTTCCGTGCCCGCACATCGGGAGGCAGCCGCTGGTTTCAATGTAGAGCACGCCAATGTCATTTGCGGGATCGACGGGCGGATATAAAATGCTTCCGCTCATCATGTCGTGGCCGCGCGGCTCGAACATTAATCCTTTTCTGATCCAGTCAAATTCTTTCAAAAAGTGAAGCCTGCGCTCCATCATGCTATTGCCCTGCAAAAGCGGGCCGCCACCGGCCACCACACGAACGGGATTCCCGCAAGTGTGTGCGTCGATGCAGAAAAATGTTTTTCTCATTACAAAGCTTCCTTCGTTAGCTCGTTATTAACCGTCCGCCAGATGCCGAGCGGATTGGCATTTTTCAATTCTTCTGGTAAAAATTCATCCGGCCAGTTCTGCAAGCTCATCGGCCGCACAAAACGCTTGATGGCGTCTGAACCAACCGAAGTAAATTGGACGTTGCTCGACGATGGGAATGGCCCGCCGTGGTGCATGGATTTGCAAACTTCAACACCCGTCGGGAAGTTGTTAAACAGGATCCGGCCACATTTGTCGGTTACCAATCCGATCAGCTCATCATTGGCAGCAAGGTCTTCGTTCGTTGCCAATAATGTGGCTGTTAATTGTCCGTGCAGCTTTCCGCCCACAGAAATCACTTCGTCTATGTTTTCACATTTAATGATCAATGCAAAAGGACCGAACACTTCCTCCTGCAAAGCGTCGTTGCTCAGGAATGTTTGCGCATGAACCGTGGCAACCGTCGCGCCGCCTTGTCCTTCCAAAACTTCCGTTTCAGTGACTGCAAGGATTTCAACGCCGGGTTGCGTGGTTAACTTTTTGCGTCCTTTTTCATAGCTTTCTGCAATGCCTGCATGAAGCATATGTGAAGGGGCAATTTTTATAATTTCTTCCTCTAATGCATTTTCAAATGTTTCCAATGCAGGACTTTCAATGGCGATGATGATGCCGGGATTGGTGCAGAATTGCCCTACGCCCAATGTTAGCGAGCCAGCATATTGCTTTGCCAATTCAGCAGCAGAAGCTTCTAATTTATTTGGCAATAAAAAAACAGGGTTAACACTACCCATTTCGGCAAAAACAGGAATTGGCTCGGGCCTTTTTGCTGAAATCTCGGCCAATGCAGTCCCAGCGCGGTAAGAACCTGTAAAACCAACCGCCTTAATGATCGGGTGGCTTACCAGGAACTGCGACTCTTCATTGGTTTCAAAATAAACATGTGAAAAAGTGCCTTCCGGGAAATTGCTTTTAGCAACCGCGCGACTGATGGCGTCGGCCATAATCTGAGAAGTTTCGGGATGTCCCGGATGCGCTTTCACCACAACCGGACAACCGGCCGCAATGGCGCTGGTTGTGTCGCCGCCAGCTGTTGAAAATGCGAATGGAAAATTACTCGCACCAAACACGGCAACGGGTCCCAACGGAATGCTCGTTTTGCGAATATCCGGCTTAGGAGGCGTTCTTTCGGCGTTTGCTGTGTCAATGCTGGCATCCAGCGGGGCGCCCTTTTCCAATGCTTCTGCATAACTTCTCCATTGGAAAATCGTCCGTGCTTTTTCGCCGGTTAAGCGTGCTTCGGGCAGGTTGGATTCCGCTTTGGCTGTTGCAACGAGTTCAGGACCAATGGCTTCGATCTCGTCCGCAATAGTCCGCATGAGCGCAACACGCTTTTGAATTGAATATTTTTTCATGATCACAAAAGCCTCGAGAGACTTTTGCAATATGGCTTCCAGTTGTTCTTTTGAAGTTGTCATGGTTGGTTAGGATAATTTCTGTTTGTAAAAGTCGCGAATAGAATGCTAATCCAGCTTTAAAGTAAAGCCGGATTACGTCATGCGACAATGTTATGCAACAGAAACTTCCGAAGACAAATTCAAATAATCTGGCAATGCAGGCTGAGAAGCAATGGCTTCATCAATAATCGCAAGCACTTTTTCACGCTCTGCACCTTCCAGAACCAGTCTTGGTGCGCGAACATATTCCGAGCCTATGCCTGCTTTTGTAGCGGCAAGCTTGATGTTTTGAACCAGTTTTGGATGAATGTCCAGTTCGAGCAAAGGAAGATACCAACGGTAAACGGCCAAGGCTTCTTTATATAACCCAGCTTTGACCAGATTGAAAATAGCAACGGTTTCTTTCGGGAATGCGTCAACCAAACCGCCCACAACGCCGTCACAACCCAGCATCACTTCTTCCATAATCAATGTATCCACACCGCAGAACACTTTGAAACGGTCGCCAAAACGGTTGTACAGGCGAGTAACATTGCTTACGTCACGTGTTGATTCCTTAATTGCGTGCACATTCGGAATCTCGGCAAGCTGCTCGAACATTTGTAACGTCACTTCGATTTTGTAATCCACCGGATTGTTGTAAATCATCAATGGCAAGGCAGTGCTTTGCGCGATGGTTTTGAAATAAACAACCGTTTCGTGATCGTCTGCTTTGTAACGCATCGGAGGCAACACCATCAGACCGTCTGCACCCGCAGCTTCGGCTTCTTTGGCAAGGCTTACCGCTTCCGCAGTGGATTGCTCGGCAATGCAGACCACGATCGGGAAATCCTGCGCAACAATGCTTTTGGCATATTTAACCAATTCCACTTTTTCCGCTTTCGTCAATGTGCTCGCTTCTCCCAGTGAGCCCGAAACGATCGCGCCGGTTACGCCAGCTTCAATCTGCACTTCAAGATTTTTGCGGAAAAGATCAAAATCAATGCTGTCGTCTGATTTGAAAGGCGTTAGCAACGCCGGAAATACACCTTGCCAGGATTCCTTGTTCATATATTGATTGTGTTAACTATGAAAGATCTTAATTTTTGTCAAAGTTAATGTTTGAAAAACCGACAAACATTTCTGGTTTTAATCAATAATATACGAATTTTAACATAAAACGAAATCCGGCTTCAAGGTTTGTTTTCGACGAATACCACTTGGGCGCGGTCTGCTTTCCTTACCTTTTTGAGGAAATCGATCCAGGCTGGAAAATCCTTGGCGTTGTAGCGCCCACCGTTCATAACGACCTTCCGTGCGCATACAAGCTTGTTATTTTCCAAAACCGTCTTCGATTCATAAGTGCCAAAAACCGATTTGATCTGAACAGACGGCAACGTTGTTTCCAGCTTATAATTCGCTGGAATGACGTAGGAGACTGTGTCAGAATCGGTAAAGTCGTAAATGGAGCCAGGCAGATAGAAATCGGTTGTGCGTTCTGTGGTGGCGGGCAAATCAAACGGACGGCTTAATAATGTAGGTTTGATGAAAAGGCGTGTTCCCGTTTTGGTAGCGCAGTTGCGGACATTCAGCGATAGTTTTTCCGTGATTGTTGGCTCGGTTTCACGGCCTTCGAGGAGCTCAAATTGCTGTAAATCCAGGCTCGGCAGGTTAATGTGGTTCATCAGCCACTTCTTTTGCTCTTCCTTGTTGCCATTGTGAAAAACGCTGTTACGCGATTCCTGCTGCAAGCCTGCATATAGTGTATGCACTTCCACCTTTCCGTTTCCTACTTCATCCAGGCTCACATTCGCGCGGCTCTTTCTTGTGTTCTGATGTGATTTATATACCGGCGTAGGAACCAGTTTTCCGCCTTCAGGCGTGATAAGCAATGCGTGGCGGCTGCCTGTGAATGTGCCCATGAAGTTGGGCGTTGTGGTTTGGCTTGTGCATTCGAGCCACATCGTGTCTTTCGCGACCACGGCGCAGGCGATGACGTGGTTGAACTGACTGCTTGGGAAATCGGGCTTCATCAAAGCTTCGTCGCCTGCTTTAATGAGCGCCACATAAGCGGAAATGCCTGCCTGGCGCAATGCAGCAACGGTGAAATTGCTCAGCGCTTTGCAGTCGCCATATCCTTTGTTCGCAACCGTCGTCGCATCAATGGTCTGCCAGCCGCCAATGCCGAGCTGAATACTTACGTATCGCGAGCGCTTTTGCATCCAATTGTAAATCAATACAACCTTTTCTTTATCCGACTTTGCATCCTTCACAACCGATTTTATCTCGGCCACCGTTGTGGCAGGCAGCACGTCGCGACCAGCATTTAATGTATGATAGAATTTTCCGAAATCAGCCCAGCTATTGAAATTTCCCTCATAATCCTGCACTTCGAAATCGGAAGGGGCAACCATCACCAATGGGGTGTACTCTAATAGCGGCAGCGGATAAAAGTCCGTGATCTTGGGAACGGTGTGGTTATTTACAGCCCACTGGTAAATGTCCGCCCCATCTGCCGCCTTGGATTTGGCTACTGCCGGAGCACCATTATATTCTTTATAACGAAACTTGAATCCGGCTGGCGCCTTAATAATGAACTGCGCATGCTGAACAGCCGTTTTAGAGTCCGATAACGGCATCCAGCGCGGATAGAACATCATGTTTTTTTCCTTGGTCTCATAACTGAACTCGACCGTATAGGGATATGTATAACTTTTTTTGCCGAAATCAGCCAGTTTTACCCTTGCATCCGTAATGTTGTCCCCGCCTCCACCGTAGCCATAATCGGTTACGTCTGCGTTTTTCATCTTTTTTTGAAGCTTTCCGCTGAAATCATAAAGGCTTCCGCTGATGTCGGTGATCCTGGTGAATTTGTCATAGCCCACGATCAGCTGTCCGTATTCTTCCTCCCCTTTTTCGTTCAAAATCGTTACAACCGTTCGCTTTTTATGCCGGGCTTCTGCTTTTGATATAATTTCAAACAAATCATCGTCCTCACGGATAACGGCATTGGCCCCGGTAATGAGCTCCGGATTTATTTTTGTTACATCAAAATCGCTTTGCGCCAGGGATACAAAGGAAATTGCGCAGGCAAAAAATACATTCAGTAATAATGTTCGCATGTTTTAAATGTCAATTAGCCTTTTTCTTGATCACCAGCGGTTGCGCATGTTTTTGGACCACGCGTTCAAAAAACTCTTTCACGTCATGGTATTCCTCGGCCGGAAAGTTTGTTTTTGAGAGCACGAGAACACTGCTAACCTGGATCATATCGCCTGCCTGCCGCACCTGATAAACAAATTTTCCAGCTTTTTCGGGCAGGGTTACCATTTCTGCCTTTGGCATTTCTTCCAAAACGTAACCTGCCGGAAGCTTATAATTGCCAATAAACGATTCCGACATTCCGCTGGTGAAGTCAAGCGGGTAAATCCTTTCTTTGGATTTCAGCGGATTGCTTTCCCAGCGACCGGCCATGATGGGATTAAAATAGAATAAATCAGGCGAAGCGTTCTCGTCTTCAAATTCAAAATCACAAGCCACATTAACGGCTGTTTTCAAATCCTCGTTTCTATTCTTCACTGCAATGTTACTGATTTTCCATTCCGGAGACCGCTTTTTAAGCGCTTCGTGATAAATGTCATCGGGCTCTTTCACATATTTGTCGCGCCAGCGCAATGCTTCATAACCCGCATAGGAAATGCTGTAACTGCCTTTAATGCTGCCATCTTCGGGCAAAATGTTTGCATTCACCATTTCCAGTCTGGTCTGCGCGTCCAGCGGTTTTATATCCAAAAACCTCCCCGCTCCCTTTTTGGGGACGAGCCTGCCATAACCATTCAATGCATGCTCAGGAAGGAGGCCGAGCTTGGCATAGGGCTGTGTGGCGTCCAGAAAATATTCTTTTCCGGCGATCTCAACGTGGCTGACCACATAATTGCAGCTTTCCAGAAGCGGGATTTCTTTCAGGAACCTGCCATTGGAACGCGTGCTCAGGATCACAGGATCAGCATTCAGGTCTAATTCGCGAAGCAGTGAAGTGAGGATCAAATTCACCTCAGTAGCATTGCCTGCCTTATTTTCGTAGGCTTTTTTGACACCATCTCTGGAACCCAGATACGACGAACCGTCCCATTTCATATGGCTTTGCAGATGCCTGTATGCAAGCTCCATTTTTTCCTCCGGCGTCTTGGCGGTCTGTATAATTTCATCGCGCTTGGCTTTGAGGAATGATGATTTACGCAACTCTACGCCAAACCAGCTTGCCTCGTTCAATGTCTTTTCAACATTGTCCCAGGTGTTGGAAAAATGCTTCGATATTTCACCAGGCACCTGAATGACGGAAAGCTCAAAATTAACCTTGGACAAATAATCACTTTCCGTCGTTATAAAAGGTTCGTTGACAAATGCAGGCGCATCCTTCACAACAAAACGATAGGCGACGCCGCGCCCGTTAAGCTTGGACAAGCTGAAATGCACATCCGTAGGCTCCTGTTCGCTGATATACAGAGGAAGGTAACCGCTCATGGTTGTTTTATATTCCAGAAAAAACGGGATCGTAATGCGGAACTCACTCCACTTACTCGGCACGGAGGCCTGGAAAGACCAGGGAGCGGGTTTATCGCGGACAGTCAATGGCGTTGTACGCCTGTACGAATATTCGATCACCGAACCTTTGCGTGCATTGGCGAGGTTGAATTTGTAAGCATAATATTTACCCGTGGCTTTTTCCCGCTTAATCGACTTTCTGTCCATCGCCGTTCGCACAACCTGTCCGTTCTCTATATTATAGGTGTAGCCCTGAATGTCGTCCAACATTTCCTGATTCTCGGGTCCGCTGCCTTCGTAAGTATTGATTGCAATAGAAGCTCGGTCAAGGGCTGACTCTTTAAGGATTTTGATCCTGATCCAGGATTCCATCACCATCACCAGCCCGCGGATATCATCGTAACGGTAGCTAACTTCGCCAAAATCGTAGAGGTAAACTGCGGCGGCCGAACTATCACCCTGGAAAGCCGTCATTTCTACAGCGGCACGATCCACTACACCGAATTTTGGCTTAAAATCTTCCTGGGCAACAGCATTAAGGGAGAAAAAGGTGAGGATTGAGAGGACACAAACCCTCCACAAGACAACGCAGGACAGCCTGCACTGAAGTAAAAAATGAGTCATGCAACAAACAGAGGTAGAGGTAGAAATTATTGTGCATTATTGCAGCATTAATTTTATTTTCAAAAGAAATTTGTAACTGTTCGTAGATTTTTTTTCACTCAAATAGTCCCAACTCCAAAAACAGATTTTAATGCCTATTTTTGCACCAAAATGAAGCTTTGCTTTGTTCAATGATTACCTATTCCTGCTAACCCGGATCATTAACATTTTACATCATTATGTCATCTTTTGAAAATGGAAGTCCACTTCGCGTACTCGTAGTCGGTTGTGGCAACATGGGCGCTTCCCACGCATTTGCATATCATTCGCTGGACGGTTTTGAGATCTGCGGGATCGTTTCAACCGGCAAAAGCAAAGAAGTTCTGAATGAAAAACTGGGCGGCGGTTATGCCCTTTTCAGCGATTACGAAACTGCTTTAAAGGAAACCAAACCGGATGCTGTCTGCATTTCCACTTACCCGGACACGCATGAGGACTTTGCTATAAAGGCACTGGAATACGGCGCGCACGTTTTCATTGAAAAACCGCTTGCTGACTCGGTTGAAGGTGCTAAGCGCGTTGTGGAAGCTGCAAAAACGGCTGGTAAGAAAGTGGTTGTCGGCTACATTCTTCGCGTACATCCATCTTGGGAGCGTTTCGTAGCCGAAGCGCAGAACCTGGGCAAGCCGCTGGTAATGCGCATGAACCTGAACCAGCAAAGCCACGGCTATATGTGGGGCGTACACCGGAACCTGATGAAAAGCCTGAGTCCTATTGTGGACTGTGGCGTGCATTACATAGATGTAATGTGTCAGATGACGCGCTCGAAACCATTGCGTGTGAATGCGATTGGGGCTCGCTTGACGGAAGACATTCCAGCTGGCAATTACAATTATGGTCAGCTTCAAATTTGGTTTGAAGATGGTTCCGTGGGCTGGTATGAAGCAGGCTGGGGACCGATGATCAGCGAAACTGCATTCTTTGTGAAAGATGTGATCGGGCCGAAAGGAAGTGTTTCTATCGTTGCGAAAGATGCGGGCGGCAGTGGAAAATCTTCTTCTGTGGAAGCACATACAAAAACAGAGTCCATTCGCGTACACCATGCGGATTTGAATGATAAGGATGAATTTGTAAGGGAAGATTCCTGGATCAATCTTGAAGACGAGCCCGATCACCAGGAGCTTTGTAATCGTGAACAACGTTATTTCCTGAATGCGATCCGTAAAGATTTCGACCTGACAGACCACTTGCAGGACGCTGTTACGAGCTTGCAGATTGCATTCGCATGTGACGAATCTGTAAAAACAGGACGCACCGTAGATCTGGCTTAATCGCTTAAAATTAAATATAAGCCTTGTTACTTTTCGGTTACAAAACCAGAAATCTAACAAGGCTTTTTTATGTAAACAGGCGGTTAACTAATTGATTCCAAGCGAAAATTGATCAAATATGAGTGGATTTATGCAAACGTTTGCACAGAAAATTCTATTTTTTCTCTTACAGTCATTCGAAATTTATTGTTATTTATTATAATATTGCAACGTATTTTTAAGACTTTTAAAAATATCATAGGTTATGAGCTTGTGTTGTGCGCACCTTCAAAACAATTAAGAAAGTTACGCTGGCATTAGGAAAATCACACGTCTGACACCCTGCTAATAAAGGATTGTTACATTTAGTATTCAAATCAAAAATCATCTCACAGTAAACTTATAGGCATTCATAATCTGTCAAAGCCATAACTATGCAGTTTTCACAATTGAATTAATTGAATATTAACCATAACATAATATATACCAATTCCTCACCATTCAAACTATTATTCACGATGAACAAAGACTATGCTAAACATTAAAGTCAAAATCAATTACGCATTACGCAGATCTATGAAAAACGTTTAACAAACCACTACATGAAAAATACCGATACCAACCAATGGATGTTTCGGATGAGGAATCTTCGAAATGCCCTTGTTCTGATCCCGGCTCTCTCGAGCCCTATGCTGGCAACCGCCAACATGAACGTTGCCCCAGGGACCGTAGCAAACATCAAGCTTGACAAGACATTAAAAGGAAGAGTAACCGATAAAGACAATAACGAAGGCCTTCCTGGCGTAAACGTGGTTCTCAAAGGAACAAGCACAGGAACTACCACGGACGGATCAGGAAATTATACACTTTCTATTCCCGATGCCGGCGGCACACTGGTTTTCAGCTTTGTAGGATATGTTGGACAGGAAGTGGCAGTAGGCAACCAAAGCACTATTGACCTGGCTATGCAGTCTGATTCCAAAGCACTCAGCGAGGTTGTCGTAATCGGGTACGGTACCGCAAAGAAATCGGATTTAACAGGTTCTGTTGGTTCGGTTAAAGAAGAGCAGTTGAGAGAAAGACCAGCTCCTTCACTGAACCAGGCACTGCAGGGCAAAATTTCGGGTGTACAGGTGAACGTGAACTCAGGTCGTCCGGGCGGTCGTTCCAATGTTCGTATCCGTGGTTTCAGTTCTATCAACTCTTCTAACAACCCATTGTACGTTGTGGACGGAGTAATGTTGCCACAAGGTAACCAAAACCAGCAAAGCCAGGCGATCGACTTTATTAACCCGAATGATATTGTATCTGTTGAGGTTTTGAAAGATGCGTCTTCAACTGCTATTTATGGAGCAAGAGGTGCGAATGGTGTGATTATGATCACCACCAGAAGAGGCAAGTCCGGCGAAGGTGTTATCACTTACGGTTTGGACCTGAGCGTGCCAACGGCAGGACCCAAAAGAGCCAAGGTGCTGAACGCCAAAGAATACATGGCGGTAGAAGATCTGTCTTACAGAAATATGGAGAAGTTTGACCCTGCGGGCTGGGCTGCCGGCAAATACAAGACGCACGATCCGCTTGTGCGCCGTGCACAGTTGGCTGCTGCTCACCCGGACGTTTTCACCAAGAATGCTGACGGAACATTCTCTCCAAATTATGACACCGACTGGTTTAAAGAGTCAACACAAAGCCGTGTTTCTCAGAACCACCAGCTTGGTTTCAGCGGTGGTAACAACAAAACGACTTACTCGTTGTCACTCAACTACCGCGATGATCAGGGTTTGATCAAAACATCTTATTTGAAACGCTATTCAACACGTTTCAGCTTGGATGACCAGGTTAAAAAATGGTTGCGCATCGGTGGAACATTGAGCTACAACAACCAGGCTGAAAACCTTGTCGATATTAACGACGCTGTTCCCCGCCAGATGGTGGAGGACTTCCCTTTCATGCCGGTTAAATATCCAGACGGAACGTATGCCAACAACCGCGATTATCCGGGTGCAGAAGGTGCTTTCAGCTCGGTACACCGCTTGAACGGACGTAAATACAATCTGAAGACGCAAACAACATTGGGTAGCTTTTACGGAAATGTTACCCTGGCAAAAGGTCTGGAATTCCGCTCAGTATTGGGTGTGAATATTATCGATCAGGAAGTGAACCAGTCTCAAACGCGTTCATTGACGCCTAACGAACTGGGAACAGCCAGAAAAGAAACCAGAAAAGAGCTTTTCTGGTCATGGGAAAACTTGTTGACCTATAACAAAACGTTTGGAATCCATTCCCTTAATTTTCTGGCCGGTATATCCTGGCAGGAAACCAATATCAGCACAACAGGTGTAGGTTCGCAAAACTTCTCGACCGATTACTTTGGCTTTGATAATATTGGCGCGGGTTCTGTACTGCCATCTTCAAACCCTTACGTTTCAGGTGCGCAGCGTTATGCGTTTAACTCTTATTTCGGCCGTGTGAACTACACATTGCTTGAGAAATATTTGTTCACCGTTACAGGTCGTGCGGATGGTTCTTCCAAATTCGGGGATAACCACAAATTTGCATTCTTCCCTTCGGCTGCATTTGCATGGAAAGTATCTGATGAAGAATTCCTGAAAGGCAATACATTGATTTCTAACTTGAAACTGCGTACCAGCTATGGTTTGACAGGTAACTCTGAAATTCCGCCATATTCGTCGCTGCCATTGTTGAGATCCAACTATGCAGCGGTTTACAGTGATACGCGTATCAGCGGAACAGGTATCAACAGATTGGAAAATAAGGATTTGAAATGGGAAAAAACAGCTCAAACCGACGCTGGTCTGGAAATTAGCTTCCTGAAAGGAAGAATCTCGTTCGAAGCTGATTACTACTATCGTAAAACCACCGACATGCTTTTGGATGCACCCGTTCCACGTACAAGCGGTTACGCGACCATTAGAAAGAACATCGGTTCTATGGAGAACAAAGGATTTGAGTTTGCTTTGAACACAGTGAACATTGAGAGCGCTAATTTCTCATGGAACACTAACTTTAATATCTCTTTCAACAGAAATAAAGTATTGTCGCTGGCAACGCCTTCGGATATCTTCGGAGTGGGCGGTCCTTCTATTACAAACCAAACCAGCATTATCCGTATCGGAGAGCCTGTGGGTGCGTTCTGGGGACTTACACGTCTTGGAACTTGGAGCGAAGCTGAAAGAGACGAAGCTGCCAAATTCACCAGCTACCGTGGTAACCTGAAAATGCTTCCTGGTGACGTGAAATATCTTGATGTAAACAAGGACAATGCAATCACTGACGCGGACCGTATGATCATTGGTAATGGTAGCCCAAAAGGCTGGGGAACACTTTCCAACTCTTTGCGTTTAGGAAACTTCGACATGACGCTTGACCTGCAATTCTCGTACGGAAACGACTTGATGGACATGAACCTGCACGCCAGCGAAGACCGTCAGGCGCTAGCTAACAGCTACGCAACCGTATTGGATGCATGGACACCGGAAAATCAGAATACTATGATTGCGCAGGTTCGTGATACAAAAGCTGGTTATGTTACCAACGTGGATACACGCTGGATCTTCGATGGTTCATTCCTTCGCGGCCGTAACTTGTTGTTGGGTTATAACTTCCCGTCTGAACTTGCAAGCAAGCTGAAAATGAGCAGATTGAGACTATATGTGTCAGCTCAGAACTTCTTCCTGCTTAGCAAATACCCACATGGCGACCCAGAGCAAACACCGATCCGTGGTGGAGATACAGACAACGTTTTCTCACAAGGTATGATCTGGCACAGCTATCCCCGGCCAACCACTTACATGGGCGGTATCCAGGTATCATTCTAACAACCAGATTATTGGTATTATAACAAATGACATTTAGTATGAAACTACATAAAATAACGATTTCCAAACTTTTGCTCTTCGGGGCAATCCTACTGGGCCCGACAAGCTGCTCCGACTTCCTCGACGAGCAGGACCCATCCAACCTTCAACCGGATGTGTTCTATACACTTCCTGATCACGCCGAGGCTGCGGTTGCTGCAACTTATGCAGAGACGCGTTTTTATGGTGAAAGTGCTGGTATTTTCTCTGCCAACTGGCAAATGCTGGAAGCGGTTACGGGAACGGCTACAACTGAAACCGGCCAGAATTCGGATTTGAATAACCTGTATGCGCTTATTTACGATGGTAATACAGGCCACATTGCCAACTTCTGGAACGGACTTTACCGCGTGATCGCGAATGCTAACCTGGCTATTGAAAAGATCCCGGGTATTACTTTCCCGGCTGCAAATGAAGCGCAAAAAACAAGACTGATCGGAGAAGCGAAATTTCTTCGTGCCTGGGCTTACTTCTACGTGGTAAGGCTATGGGGCGATGCTCCGCTGATCACTTTGCCGCAAGTTGTTGAATCGGATGACTTCTTCCCTTCAAAATCATCTCAGGAGGAAATTTACACCCAGATCGTAGCAGACCTTGCAGATGCTGAGGCTGCCGGATTAGCCGATTTCAATACAAACGGACGCGTTTCAAAAATAGCAGTTAAGTCCCTTCTGTCGAAGGTTTATCTGACTATGGCGGGCTTTCCATTGAGCAAAGGAGCTTCGCATTACAAGCTGGCGGCAGACAAAGCATTGGAAGTGATCACCTTTTCAAAAGCGAATCCTTCAACGCTGAACCTGTTCCCTACTTACAGGGAATTGCACCAGGAAAACCTGAAAAACAGGGTTGAGCATATTTTCCAGATCCAGTACAACACAGTAGTTGCTGGTTTCCCGTTGAACGACTTCTTCCCGAACTTCAAAGCTGTAACCTATGCAGGTCCCAGCGGAACAGGAAGTACAGTGCCTACCCTATCGTTCTACAATTCTTATGAAAAAGGCGACCTTCGTACCAAGGATCAGGAAGGATGGTTTTATACCTCATACTATGAGAACGGTACAGGTGCTAAATTTGAACTTGGTGCTCCCTACGTATTTAAGTATTTCAACATTGCTGCGCTGGGTGGCCCAGGCATAACGCCAACAAGGCTTAACAACCTGAATGTTAACCAGATCCGTTACGCAGAAGTACTTTTGATTTATGCAGAAGCACAGAACGAAGTGGGTGGTGTGAATAAAGAAGCTTATGATGCATACAAGCGCATCCGTGACCGTGCAGAATTGAAAACACCTGCTCAGGGCACATTTACAGCTGCTACTTTCCGCGAAGCAGTTTGGCGTGAACGCTGGTATGAATTCGCTTACGAAGGAATCACCTGGTTTGACATGGTTCGCCTGCGCAAAGTGTTCAACGAAACAACAAAAGGTTTTGACAACTTTATAGGTCACCGCAACCTGAATGTTTCTGGCGGCGCTCCTTTGTTGGAAAAACATTTGTTGTTCCCAATTCCACTTCAAGAAATGAGAAACAGCCCTAACCTGAAACCACAAAACCCAGGTTACGACGGATAATCAATAAGTTTTTTTGCGAGAGCCGGTCCAGTTTGGGCCGGCTCTTTTTTTATGCAATAACCATAGGTGCTGCTGCGTAATTAACGTAAATTGAAATTGTAACCGAATTACACAGGAAGCCTATGACTGAAATTGTCCCAAAACATTGCGTGGGTCTGTTTAAAAGTAGCCTGGCGGTTTTGGGTTGGATATACGCTGCATTCTTACTAACCTTCGCGCTTTCTGCAAATGCTCAGATAACATTAACCGCGCCCAGCAATAATCAGATCATCCAGCGCGATCTTAACGGCTCTGCTTCCGTAGCAATTAGTGTTTATGCTTTCCAACCTTATGCGAGCATTGAAGGCAGGCTTGTTCCGATTTCCGGCAATATCAATAAAGAGCAGGTTTGGAATTTTGATGAAGAACAACTCCGCCAGGGATTTCTTTCCGCTTCAATCAGCGTGAAGACCGGCTGGTACAGGTTGAAAATAACAGCTGTTATGCCGAACGGAAATATTGATTCCGTTTCAGTCGCAAGGGTTGGTGTGGGCGAAGTTCTTTTGGTGGCTGGGAATTCCAATGCGATGGGTCTGCCGGGACTTGGCGCGAAAAGTGCTTCCAACGATGTGATTTCATTTAATGCGGTCAATAAAGTGCTAAATCCCGAAAATATCACCGTTTCGCCGGACGAGCCGATGGGTAAGCCGACCTTTGATGTTTTGGGAGAAGATAACTTTATTTTCCCGTCGGGGGAAACGGCCTGGTATTGGGGTGAGCTGGGCGACTTGCTTTCCAAACGGCTCAAAACACCAGTCCTTTTTATGAATGCAGCGTGGGCAGCCGCGAATTCTGACAGTTATCGCGATGCTGCTTCCGGGAAAGATGCTTTTAATCCCTATGTGGGAAAATTCTGGCCAAACAGACAGCCTTACTCCAACATTGTGAATACGATCCGCCATATGAATTCGTGGCTGGGCCTCCGTGCAGTGCTTTGGTCGCATGGAGAGAATGATGCCCAACTGAAATTTACCGAACAAGATTATTTCAATAACATTCAAACCCTTATTACAAAAACCCGGGCCGATGCGGGTTACAATGTGCCTTGGATTATTGCCAGGAACTCAGCCAGCAACATCATTAAGGAGCCCTATTTGCCCGTTATCAATGCACAAATCCGACTTTCTTCAATCAAAGGCTTTAATAACTTCCCCGGCCCGAACCTGGACACGATTCAAATTCCCCGGCCCGTTTCCGAACATTTCGAAAATGTGCCCGGCGGCATCCAGGGTTTGACCCTAGCCGCCTCTGCATGGAACAGGGCGTTGACCGATTCATTATTTAAGCAAATCACCCCGATACAACCGGCCAACTCCATCCATACCGGGATTGTGCCTTCAACCGCTTTTCCAGGCGCCTCTTTTCACATCGGTTACAGAATTTTTGGTAAAAATGAAGAAGGGCTTTCGTTACGTGCAGAGCTGTTTGATGAAAGCGGGAAGTTCGTGGACACAGTTGGCGTAGGCAGTGAAAATCCGCTGCTCATTAAGCTGCCCGATAATCTCGCAAACGGACAATACAGCATTCGGCTAGCTGGAACGTCCCCAAATCTTGCCGGAAGCACTTCGTCACTTTTCTTTGTGAACAATGCGTACAGATCCGTTCAGGTTGTTAACACGATCAAAGCTGTGAAGGAAAATCAATCCGTCGATTTGACCTGGTTAGTCGCGCCTAATCCGGGAATGCGAAGGATGGTGTTGGAAAAAACAACAAACGGCGATACTTACACTGACCTGCAACAATACAATGTTTCCGATAACGGAATAAGCTCGGGCGTGTACGCTTATACGGATGCGGACATTGACGCTAAAATAATTTTCTACCGGATAAGGCTGGAATATACAGATGGAACGACCTCCTACTCGCCCATTGTGACTGTGTTGGAACCCGGCGCACTGCCCCAGCTTGTCGCATTCCCCAATCCTGTTACAAAACAGGCATTTTATCTGGAATGCGATAAAAATAAGCCTGCTCCACAACTTTCGCTTTTTGACGTGGCCGGACGAGCGCACCCATTATTTGTGTCCGACCGGGAGATCATTGGTTTGCTCGCAGTCCGGCCGCATTACCCTTTGCCGGCTGGCATTTACATTTTACGCATTGTGACAGAAAGCAGCACAAGTACGCAACGGATGTTTTATGTTGACTAAGGTTATGACCATCAGCACATTCCAACTTAATTAAAAGCATTGGTGTCCATGCGGATTGTAACCTAACCTTGAATGCTCATGAAGAACTTTACAATCATCTGTGCCACTCTGCTCTTGTTCAGCTCTTGCAAGAAAAACGCAGACGAAGTCACTCCTGATGGCCGCACATTGGCTGCTATCACCTTAAACGATTACTTCATTACAAGCATTGCTTTCGACAAAAAGGGCAATGCATGGCTTGGAACACTCCAACAAGGCTTAATCAAGTATGATGGTGTGACGGCCAAAATATTCGATTCCTCCAATTCCATACTTACAGGCGCTGCCATTAGAGACATTGAGATTGACAAAACGGATAACGTCTGGATCGGCAGCGACAACCTTATTAAATATGACGGATCAAAGTTTACAAGATATGAAGCGCAGCAATTTGGATTACCAAAGAACGCCGTTCAGTCCATAGCGATCGATGCAAGCCATAATATCTGGTTTTCATGCAGCAGTTTTCAATCAGGCGGATTGGTAAAATATGACGGAGCAACATTCAAAACATTCACCCCGGCCAATTCCAAATTGCCCGGAAATATGGTTCAAAGCATTACAATAAATCAATCCAACGAGGTTTGGGTCGCGCTTAATGATGGCGTCGATGAAGGTTCCCTCGCCAAAATAGGCGCGGATGACATCATTTCTGTTGCCGGATCAAAGGAGTTAGGGTTTAAACCTTATCATTTCGGCAACCTTGTCGTCAACAAAAACAATGAACTGGTGGCGTCCATTGATTATGGTTTGTCGAGTTTAATGATCACTGGAAGGCCGCAAATTTTTAAGTTTAATGGCAGCAAAGCGCAAGTTGTAAGCTTGCCTGATGAACAATCGCTGATCTACAGCACTCGATCAATTTACTCGGATAAAAACGGAAATCTTTGGGCATCCTTTTCCAGCGCCGACAAAGAATGCGGCATTTTCAATGGAAAGGAATGGAAGTTTATAAAGTTAGGAACAAGTGGAATTTTCGCTTTTGCTGAAAACCCAAACGGTGAAATGTGGCTGGGAACCGGCGAAGGTTTATATATTTTGAAATAAAAAAAGGATAACACTTCGGCTGCTCAGTGTGACAAACGCTTTGTCACACTGAGCAGCCGAAGTGTTAATCTTCGAACAATCTCCCCAAACCACCAATAACCGAACCACTTTCTTTCCCTGAATTAGGTCCCATTACGGCCAGGCGTTGGATGAGTTTTGAGATCGGCATGGACTGGATCCAGCAGCGGCCCGTTCCGCGCAATGTAGCCAGGAACATGCCTTCGCCGCCGAAAACCATCGATTTCAGGCCGCCTGAACGTTGAATATCGAAGCTTAATGATTGCTCGAATGCAACCACGCAACCTGTATCCACGCGTAATGTTTCGTTATTCAACTGACGCTCGATCACCACGCCGCCCGCATGCACGAACGCCATTCCATCGCCTTTGATTTTCTGTAAAATAAAACCTTCTCCGCCAAACAAGCCTGACCCAAAACGCTGGTTAAAGTGAATTTTCATGCTCGTTCCCATGGCAGCGCACAAAAAGCCGTCTTTCTGCACAATCAGTTCATTTCCATATATTTTGGAAAGATCAATCGGCATCACGGTTCCCGGGTAAGGGGCTGCAAATGCCACCTTTTTCTTGCCGTAGCCCCTGTTTGTAAAGTGGGTCATAAAAAGCGACTCACCCGTGATCAACCGTGTTCCAGCCTGGAAAATCTTACCCATAATGCTCTGGTTCGCCTCGGAGCCATCACCCATTTTAGTCTGAAACTCTATTCCGTCTTCCATGAAAAGCATTGCGCCTGCTTCTGCGATAACGGTTTCATTCGGATCCAGCTCAATTTCTACGACCTGGATATCGTCGCCAATAATTTTGTAATCAATTTCGTGTGAGATCATCTTTGCGTAAAAGGTTTATTTGATTAAGCTGAACTGCAATGACCGATTGCTACTCTTCTTCTTCCTCCTCTTCCTCGCTGGTCTTCTTCTTTTTGCGCGTTTTGCGTCCTGGAATGTCTTCACGGTCCCGGAGTTTTTTATCGTCCACATTTTTGTTCAAAAATTCATTGATACGGTCCATGTCGAAACTCGTCGTGATCTCTCCGAATGAATTGATCTGAATGTCGAAACCGTCCAGGTCTTTATGAACCCTCGGCTTTTCAGGAACCGGTTTGGTCGTATCGTTTTGTTTTTTCTTAGCCATGTGTTTGAAAGCAATTCGCCGCAAAGCGGTCATTTCGATTGATTACTAAATTATGGAACAGCGTTCCGGTCACCAAGTCATTTTGATCCAACGGTCATATCACAATTATGCCAGGCGAATTTGCGCTGGTAAACGGGTCAGGGCATTATCCAGTCGTTTTACAACTTCATCTTTTCCCAAAATTTCCATCGTTACCATCAGGTCCGGTCCGTGGCCTTCGCCTGTGAGCGCAAGACGGAGCGCCTGCATGATTTTACCCATTTTTATGCCCAGCGATTCCATTGTGGCTGCCAGGTTTTCTTTAATATTATGTGCTGTAAATTCCGCCTCAAATGTCGTAAGCGCATCTTTAAATCCGGAAATTGCGGTTACTGCCTGTTCATCCCATTTTTTCAAAACCAGCTCCTGATCGTAGGTTTCAGGTGTATTGAACAAAAAGCGGGATTCGCTTACAATCTCCTTCACAAAATGCACGCGGTCTTTCAGCAAAAAGACAATTTGCGCCACTTGTTCGTGGGTAACATGGATGTTCTGTGCTGCAAAAAGCGGTTTCGCCTGTTCAATAAGCGTTGTGTCATCCAGGTTTTTAAGATATTGCTGATTGAACCAGTTGGCTTTCTGAATGTCAAATCGCGCCCCGGCCTTATGCACACGCTCGAAACTGAATGCGGCAATCAGCTCTTCCATATTAAAAAGTTCCTGCTCGGTTCCGGCATTCCAGCCTAGCAAGGCAAGGAAATTGGCCGTTGCATCCGCGAAATAACCTTCTTCCCGGAAACCTTTGGCTTTGTCGCCTGTATTCGGATCGGTCCACTCGAGAGGGAAAATCGGGAAACCTCCGAGATCTGCGTCGCGCTTGGACAGCTTACCGTTTCCGTCTGGTTTTAGCAGCAATGGAAGGTGCGCAAACTGTGGCATGGTGCTTTCCCAACCCAAAAAACGATATAACAAAACGTGCAATGGTGCAGAAGGAAGCCATTCTTCACCACGGATCACGTGCGTAATGCCCATCAAATGGTCGTCCACAATGTTGGCCAAATGGTAAGTGGGCATGCCGTCGGATTTCAAAAGCACTTTATCATCGATCTGCGATGAATGCACAACCACCCAGCCACGGATCAGGTCATTGAAACGAATGTCTTCTTTTGGCATTATCTTCATCCGGATCACATATGCTTCGCCGCTATCAAGTCTGGATTTGGTTTCTTCCGCGGATAATGTCAGCGAGTTTGTCATTTCCATCCGCGTGATCGCATTGTACTGGGCAGCAGCAACCTTGGCCGCTTCCAGACGTTTGCGCATGGCATCCAGCTCTTCTGCCGTATCAAAAGCGTAATATGCTTTTCCCTCGGCAACAAGCCTCTCTGCATATTCGCGATACATTTCTTTCCGTTCCGACTGGCGGTAAGGCGTATGCGGGCCGCCTTGCTGCGGACCTTCGTCTATGGTTATACCGAGCCATTCCAATGCTTCCAAAATGTATTCTTCCGCGCCCGGAACGTAGCGGTTCTGGTCTGTATCTTCAATGCGAAGCAACATTTGTCCACCCTGCTGGCGTGCAAACAAATAGTTATACAAGGCAGTGCGGACGCCGCCTGCATGCAGCGGGCCGGTCGGGCTGGGGGCAAATCTTACCCGGACAGGTTTATTATTCATTTATTCTAAACTAAAATGTACTGGATGATTTCGTGCGTCTTACTCGACTGCAACGACGGATATTTCAACATTAACGTCCTTAGGAAGTCGCGCAACCTGAACCGTTTCCCTTGCAGGCGGTTCTTTGGTAAAAAAGCTGCCGTAAACCTCATTCACAGCCGCAAAGTCGTTCATATCTTTTAGGAAAATCGTCGATTTCACCACATGCTGAAAGCCTAATTTGGCTGCACCCAGAATGTGCCCGATGTTTTGCATTACGATCCCGGTTTCGGCTTTAATGTCGCCTGATTTGGCAAGTTCTGCCCGCGATCTGGCCTGAAACATAAAGGGTTCCGTTTATTTTAACGGCCTGGCTGTAAGGCCCGATCGGAGCAGGCGCTTTATCTGAAAATATGATCTCTTTTGGCATAAGCTGAATGTTTTTATGCCGTAAAAATACCAAAAATAAAGCAGGAAGCCTGACTTAATTAACCTGAAAAAGTGCTTTCAATTCGATAGCGTCCGCAGGTTTCATTCGACCAGCCAGAACAAGGCGAAGCTGACGGCGGCGAAGCGCACTCAAATACAAATCATGTTCCTCTGGCGTCTCGGGTTCCAAAGGCGGCACTTCAATAGGACGGCCGTTTTGATCCACGGCAACGAATGTGTAAAAGGCGCGGTTTGTACTCACGCGCTGCCCGGCAGGAATGTCCTCAGCCCACACTTCCAGAAAAACTTCCATGGAAGAGTTGAATGCGCGGGTTACTTTGGCCTGCATTGTTACAATGTTTCCGAGCTTAATGGGTTCAGTAAATGAAACATTATCCACCGAAGCGGTTACAACAATGCGGTTCGAATGCTTCTGAGCGGCAATAGCTGCGCAAATGTCCATCCAATGTAAAAGCCTGCCTCCCATCAGATTATTCAATGTATTGGTATCGTTGGGAAGCACCATTTCGGTCATGGTCACCTCAGACTGGTGTGGATGTTTGGCCTTTAACATGTATGAAAATTAATTTGTATTAGAATTTGGGACAACGGGTTTTCCTGCGCTCAATGGCCTGCTGGCGGTTGCCGATCAGGTAAGTGCCGCGGACCTGAAAGAATAAATAACTGTCTTTGCTCTTTGCGCTTCCCCGGTTCCAACCCGGTTGTCTCGGCTCCAAACCGATTTCGGGTGAACGATCCGACAATCTTCTGGCCAAATCGCTGGGCAACTGGTCGGGATTGGGGTATACTGTGCTGACATCGTCGAGGTAATCGGAATTAAGGAAGTTGTTGCAAAGCTCCAAACCAAGGCTTAGCCTTTCTGTGGTTTTGATTGAAACACCAATTCCCGCTGTAAAAACCAATGGTAGGCGCTTGTATTTTATGCCTTCTGTCCGCAACGGAGCCAGGCTGTGCCATTCACCGTCAATTTTTGCTTTTGGACTCAATAATGTAAACCCTATGCCTCCAAAAAGATATGGATTGATGCGCGGCTGACTATTAAAAGAGAACAAATCTGCTTGGATGCCCAGGTTAATGTCGGGATTGAATGTCTTGAAAGAGAGGTTATTCTGTGCGTTTTTGGAATATTTCTGATCGGCTGAAACTTTGTAAAACCGCAGTTCACCACGTGCGCTGACACGCTCGGTCAAGCGGTAAAGCCCTCCAAGCGAAATCGACGGCCCTAATCCCAAATGTTTCATATTCACGCCATCCGTCAGGTCGCCCATGTAATAGGCCACGCCCACGCCAGCAGTCACGCTCATGACGCCGAATGGATTGACATATCTTCCGGATTTGTTTTGAGCCGAAACCTGCAATGCACCTATCCATGTGAGAATTAAAAAGAATGCTTGTGCAGCAGCGTATTTAGTATAGCATTTTCTTCTCATTTTCCTCTGGTAAAAGTTTTTGATCTGTTGCTAAATGAAGGATTATAGAGAAGGTAAAGTCCGTAAATATATTACTCTTAACCTAATTTGTTACTTTTTCGTTGGCCTCACAAAAACAAAAAGCCGGACAGAGCCGGCTTTTTGTTTCAATAATCAGGGGTGGTTATGCTAGTCCCTTTTAACGGAGCTTGCGCCGGAAGTGCTGGAATGAATGTCTTTGGCAGACCCGGAATAGCGAATGCTGCTCGCCCCGCTTGCCTCGGCATGCACCGCATTGCTCGCAACCACTGCTGCACTGCTAGCTCCCGATGCATCTATATTAACCGTTTTGGCAGAAAAGTCACGGCCTTTGAAGGACGAGGCTCCTGAAACTTCGCCGTTCAAAACGTCACCCTGCCCTACCAGGATCAGGGAAGATGCGCCGGACAATTCAAATGTCACTTTCGGTGCAGAAAATTCCATATTCACCTGTGAGGCGCCGGAAACTTCGATATCCATATGCTTTACACCTGAAAAAGGAGCCACATTGGCTTTCGATGCACCTGAAAAATCAACTGCGTCCAAGGAAGGCATTGTGATGTTAACACTGACCGTTTTCCGATTTTTGTTCCAGCCGTTGCCCTTATATCCCAAATGAAGGGCATCGCCTTTAATCGTTGCTTCCAGATCGTCCAGATCCTCGGGACGTCCGCTTGTTGTAATGCTGTATTTACTTCCCTGCTTAACCTCAATGCGAAATGCACTGCCCATTGAGAGCTTGCTGAAACCTGACAGGTTGAAATTTCTGGTATCCTGCGCATTCGCTGCCATGGAGCATACGAGCATCATCAGCGCCGCGATAGAAAATGAGGTGATCTTTTTCATTGTCTTAAATTTATAAGATTGGGATTTTTTGAAAGATGCGCAGGTTTTGTGAAAAGTTGCATCGACACAAATTATTCTTGCACATTGATCTTGCTGGCACCGCTTGCATGGCGCCTGATGCTAGGAACCCTTCCCAGCTCAACTTTCGAAGCACCGGAAGCATCGACTTCGGCAGTCTGAACGTTTAATTCCGTGGCTTCCAGCTTGCAAGCACCGGAAGCGTCCAGGTTAACCGACCGCGCAGATCCTTTCAATGTTGCCTTGGAAGCACCGGAAATACTCACATCCAGCTGATCTGCTTCAACGTTGATTTCAGATTTGGATGCGCCGGAAATGTCAACCCGCAATTTGGTAAGGCCCGCAAAACCTGTTACCAAAGTTTTGTTGGCACCTGACAGAGAAAGGTCTTCTATTTTCGGCATAGTGATCACCAAACCAATCCGTTTCCATTTTTCAGAATCAAAAAGACTGAATTCCCTATCCCTTTTCACACGTAGTGTGCCATTCTCAACGTATACTTTTAAGTCGTCCACGTCCGCCGGCTCTTCACTGTCTGCGGTTACCGAGTAATCGCTTCCCTGACGGATAATGATCGAATAAGCGCCGCCAATGTCTATTTTATTGAAATCTCCTACTGGAAATTGTTTGCTAAAATTACCGCGTTCACCCAGTTCAAGATCGCTGCTTTCGTCATAATCAAATGAATAACCTGAATTCTCATCGTTTTCATCTGTTTCGCTTTTCAAAAATTTGGCGGGCAAATTGACACAAACCAAACCTGAATCCCGACGCATTTCCCAGGTCAGTTCATTGAAATTTACGTCGTCCCTATCAAGATCATAAAGCTCCGTACTTTTTTGACTCCAGCGATTCATTAAGAAGTAAAAATCACGCTTCATTACAAATTGTTTGTTGTAAGGAATATGAAGTGCAAGATCAATGCGCTGGTCGCGGAATGGGCCATGGCCTGCCAGCAATGGGCCTTCTGTGAAAGTAAATACAGAATCTTTTACATTTATATCATAAACCAAACCACTTGCATTTTTCTCTGCATCCTCACGACTACGGCCTCTTGCATGTAATGTTTTATCAAGTTTAACGCTGTCCGAAGCTGCCGCATATCCCACCAATCTAATGTCAACATCCACGTTTTCCTCGTCATTGATATAGTTGTAATCCAAGGTCAGCGTGCCAGCCGGTGCAGGATAGGAAATTGATTGCACTACTTCACCTCTTTTTGCAAAGTTTCTTTGATAAGAAATTCCTCCGATCGTCGTCCCGATAATGCCTACAATCCAAAGCCCGAGTAAAGTCAACCAAACCGAGCCACCAACAATTCTTTTATTAGAGATTAATGTAAGACCCAATAACAGGAATGTAACCAAAGGAATAGCAGAAACTAAAATCCCAGACAAGATCAAAACGCCAGGCAACTCTTGAAAAATCAGGAAGGGGATTGGCAAATTGTCAAATGATGCAGAATTGGTCAAACCCAGTGCCACACCGCCTGCAATAATTAAGCCCAGCAAACCCAACACCGCCATAGCAACCAGGGAAGCGCCGATCAGAATCCGTAAGATTGGACCTAACCCTTTTAACAATCGGCCTAATGCTCCTATAATAGCCGCAATGGCTCGAAAAGGAAAAAGTAAAAGTTTGGTTACGCCATGTTCCTCTCCTGATCTATCTTCCAGACTAAGACCCTGCTTGATATTCGATTCAATATTGGAAAGGGTAATCGGTTCACCCTGCATTTCCATCTTTTCTGTAAGCGTATTTGCCACTGGCGCAATCACCCAAAGAATGATGTAAACCAACACGCCGGTTCCAAAAAGAAGTATGGATAACACCCACAGAAACCGCACAACACCCAGATCCACACCAAAATAGGAAGCTACACCGGCTGCAACGCCACCCACCACTTTACGGTCCGGATCGCGATAGAATTTTTTAATTTTTGTATCCTCTTCCAAAGTCGTTGATCCCGGAAACGCAACCCACATGGCAATGTAAACCAGCACCATAAAACCCGAAAGCGGCCCGAATTCATCCTCCATATTCAGGTTCATCATGCCCGAACCAGCCGGTAACCCGATCACCATAAAAAGAAATGCAAGCCTCACCCAGATCGGGTCAATGGTGAAATAATGGGCAAGCCCCGCAGCAACACCACCTAAAAGCTTGCGCCGCAAGTCGCGGTAAAGTTTTCTGGGGCGAGCCGGATGTACAGGTTCCGTTTTGGGAGCATTATAAGAAGAAGATGATGCTGAGGAGGAGTATGCCTCCTCTGTTGGTGTATAACCTCTTGAAGCAGCAGATTCCAATGGGTCCGCAAGAATGTCTTCTGCCTGCTCAATGGCCTCAAAGTCAGCAACTGTTCCCATTGCGGCGATCAGTTCGTCCACGTCTGAAAGGGAGATAACCTGCTTTGCTTCTGCTTTTTGTTTATTCAAAAACCTTTCTGCAATCCTTCCTTCAATGTCAGATAAGATCTCTTTGCTATCGGCAAAAGAGGAGAAATATTTCTGGATGGAGAAAAGATAGCCTTTTAACTTTTCATAGCCATCTTCCTCGATATGGAAGATAATGCCACCTATATTTATGCTGATTGTCTTTTTCATGATTGTAATAATCGAATGTCTCTATATGATCAGTTAGGTTCAGGAAGATTGGAAGAAGCAGATTTGCTCAATTCCTCTGTGCGGTGAATGACCGTTTGAACAGACTCCGCCAGCTCGAACCAGGTGGCTTGCATTGCATCCAGGAATATTTTCCCCTCATCAGTCAAAACATAATATTTCCTGGGCGGACCCGAGGAGGACTCCACCCATTTATAGTCCAGCCAGCCAGAATTTTTTAACCTGGTTAGAAGCGGATAAAGTGTGCCTTCTACCACCATTATCCGTGCAGAAGTCAGCTCATCCAACATATCCGAAGCGTATACCTCACCCCGGGATATGATGTGCAAAATGCAGAATTCCAAAATTCCCTTCCGCATCTGCACTTGGGCATTTTCAATATTCATGTGTTTTCATGTGTTAATTAAATGTAACAGTTCATGGCTAACAGACAGGATTTTACCTTCTGGTATTACAAAGGTATACACAGGTACTTTGCGATGCAAGGTACCATGTTAAAAAGATTCGGCCGTTTGGATGAAAGGCAAAAATTGAATGTTAACCGGTTGAATATGTATTTAAGATTTAAAACTTGAAAATTTAAGGCTATATTCTGTCCGAATCTTTAACAATCGAATTGTTTTGGCAACACAAACTCAGCTCTATATCATCGCTGCAATGAGCGAAAACCGGGTAATCGGCAAGAATAACAGCCTTCCCTGGCATCTGCCCGACGAGTGGGCCCATTTTCGCCGGGTTACCAACGGGAAAGCCTTCCTGATGGGCCGCAAAAGCTTTGAAGCGCCTGACGCGCTGCATTCTACTTTTAAAAACGTAATCCTGTCGTCCAGCCAACCGCCGACTAGCGCACCCGACACTATGTACGTCAAAGATATTCCTGCTGCGCTTGCGTTACTTTCCGGGGAAGATGCCGTATTTATATTGGGAGGTGCTTCGGTGTTTTTAGAAATGCTGCCGCTTGCCCGGAGGTTATATCTGACTATTGTACACGCACAGGTTGAAGGCGACGCATTCTTTCCGGTAGTAAACCAGGACGACTGGGAGTTAACCAGTTCGGAGTTTCATGAAAAAGACGAGAAACACGCTTATTCGTTTTCCATGAATGTTTACGAAAGGAAGGGCACGGACTAGACGTACGCAATCTGTTCATTCACTTTAAAGCATGAACAAAACGATCACACACACATTATTTTTCTGCATCTCGATCCTATCGCCGAGCTTACTTTCAGCCCAGAAGTTATATGGAAACGAATGGATTATTTTTTCACAAACTTACTTGCGCGTTCCAGTTGTTGAAAACGGGCTTTATAAAATATGCACTGCGGAACTTCAGCAGGCAGGCTTTCCCGTTGACCCGCGTCAGTCTGCTGGATTTCAGATGTTTTGGAGGGGGAAAGAAGTTGCTATCCAGGTAAACGGTGCCGGGCAAAGCCACATTATATTCCAGGGACAAAGAAACGACGGAGCGCTCGATAGTGCACTTTACGTAAAGCCCGCCACCATTCCCCATACCCGTTACAGCCTTTATTCTGACACCAGTGCGTATTTTTTAACCTGGAATGCGGCAGATATATCTGGCAAAAGAACAGATTTCGATAGTACCAAAGTATTTGATTCACTTGGCTATCATTTTGCGGAAGTCGAAAAACTGTTCGTATCGCATTATGCACCCGGGAATTTCTATCCGCCGGAAACCGGCTTCAATGATGGTTCGGCACTTTCAGGTTACGATGTGGGGGAAGGCTGGACAGGCCCGGAAATCGAACAAAATGCTTCTTATTCATTTTCACTAGGCATTAAAGAGCCGCTGGTTGAGCGATTTTCGGAAGCTCAGATCGAACTTGTCCTTGCAGGTCGGTCGATGGGAAGCCATGCTTATGAACTTTGGTCATCTGATAAATCCGGTTTAAAAAGGAAGATCAGAACATTTCGCTTTGATAATTTCGAGTCACTAAATTTTAAAGCACTTTTGGCCCCCTCCGATTTCAGCACCGAAACCGAACTTGGTTTTACTCTCGTGGCTGCCGGAAACGAAGGAACCATTTCTTTGTCCTATGCCAAACTTCGCTTTCCGCAAAAGGTTTTGGAGGAGCCTGCAAATCAAGGCGAGCCGATAGACATTTTGAAACCAAGGGTCGTAAAGTTCCCGAACATTGAACCGCAAACATTTAATTATCTGATCATCACACATCCTGCTGTACGGACTCGCGTTGAAAATGTTGACCCGGTTCTGGCATATGCGGAGTATCGGGCATCCGCAAAAGGAGGCGGCTATCAACCACTGATTATCGACAGCCAGGATGTCTATGATCAATTTAATTACGGGGAGCCGGGACCCTCAGGAATCAGAAATATGATTTCCTGGTTGTCACAAGCTGGGAATTTACAGTTTGTATTCCTGATCGGGCGCTCCACGGATCCGCAAACGGCTAGAAAATCCCCAAATGCAAGAACTTTGGATATGGTACCCAACGCCGGTTGGCCAGGCTCTGACATTGCGCTGGTAACGGAAGCCAATACGGTTTCCGGACTGAACCCGATAGTGCCCATAGGGCGCCTTAATGCATTTACTTCGCAGAATGTCCATGATTATCTATCAAAAGTGAAAGCTATGGAAGCCGAACCGGCATCGGCTCCGTGGCGCAAAAATATTCTGCATTTGAGCGGCGGAAGATCGATGGATGAGATTGCAGTTTTTTCCGATTATGTAAAATCTTTTGAACAAAGAATTAAAAATTCAGCATTAGCAGCGAGCGTAGCAACGATTTCAAAGAAAACCACTGATCCTGTTGAAAAGCTGTCAACATACATTCCCATTAATAAAGGCGTTGGTCTTGTTACGTTTTTCGGACATTCCAGCCTGGACGTAACGGATGTTGACATTGGACTGGCCAGCGATCCAAACGCATACATTAAAAACCATCCCCGCTATCCGGCAATCATCATTAATGGCTGCGCGGCAGGAAGTATTTTTTATTCCAATAAATCCATGAGTAACGACTGGATTTTAAATCCAAACAGCGGCGCGGTTTTATTTCTTGCTCACACTTTCAACGGCTTATCTACGGACTTGAAACATTATACCGATCGTTTCTACGAAGTCTTAACCGATTCGGCATTCGCCCACAAATCTTTTGGAATAATCCAGAACGAGGCGATCCGCAGAAATTTGATCAGCCACAAAAACATAACTGCGATCATTACCGCCCAGCAAATGGTGCTCCACGGCGATCCGGCGATCCGGATTTTTCCTGCTATTCCGCCAACGTCGCATTCTACTAATATTACAATAACCGTTTCTCCGAATCCGTCCCATCAGTGGTTTCGGTTTTCTGTTGCATTTGGATCGTCAACTTATCCTCAAAAAGCGAATTTACTTGTGTATGATCTATGGGGAAGAAAAGTGAAGGAAATCACATTTGAGACATATTCCGGAAAAAACGAATGGCTTTGGTATCCCGAAAACCTGCCGTCGGGCGTTTATTTATACAGCCTGGAAATTGAGCAGATTAACCGGACCATTGTACCGGCCGTGCAAAAGGTGTTGCAAGGAAAATTGATTTGGGTCCATTAACCCCGCCTGCTCTTTTCTTTCAGTAAAAACTTCTTATTTTTGTCGATTATAAAAATGACTTATCCACTTGAAAGAATACGGTAGTAACGTACAAAAACTTGCTGATCACATCGTAAAGATGGAAGATAAGGCAAAACGCAACCTTTATGCGCACATTCTGGTTGAGCTCATGCGTCAAATCCATCCGAACATGAGGGATAACCAGGATTACACCAATAAACTGTGGGATGATCTGTACATTATTTCCGGCTTCGAATTGGATGTTGACAGTCCATTCCCACCGCCATCTCCTGAGGCATTAGGCAAAAAGCCACTTAAAGTAGGCTACAACCAGCAGAATCTCATGTATCGCCATTACGGCCGCAACATTGACCTGCTCCTTGAAAAGGCTATTAATACTGAAAACCAAGAGGATAAACTTGCCTTTGTCTCCTATATTTTCCGGCTTATGCGCTCCTTCTTCAACACCTGGAATAAGGATAATCCGGAGGATAATGTGCTTCTGGGCCAGCTCGAACAACTTAGTAAGGGCCATTTGAAAGAGGAAATTGATTACATCCGTGCTAACGGACCTATTGAAGCAGCGCCGAAGGATCGTAACAACAGCGGTAACCAGGAGCGCAATCGCGGAAACAGTCATCAAAGTGGAGGCGGAGGCGGTTTCAAAGCCCAATCCGGTCATAACTCGGAGCGGCAGGGAGGCAACAACAATCAAGGCAACTCCAATAATCGAAACAGGCCTAACAACAAGTTCGCAGGCCGGAATAACAGCGGTAACAACAACAATAACAACCGGAATAACCGTAAAAAACCTGGAATCTAACATCCAGGTTTAATTTTATCCTGTCAATTGCCCACAATCACATATGGCTTCATTTAAAATAACCGGAGATAGACGGCTTAAAGGTTCTATTTTTCCCCAAGGTGCAAAAAACGAGGCGTTGCAAATTATCTGCGCAGTGCTTTTAACCAAGGAACCGGTAACCATTCACAACATTCCCGACATCCGGGATGTAAACCAGCTTATCAATCTGCTCGGGGATCTGGGCGTTCGGCGCACACGTCTGAGCGAATCTTCCATTCGCTTCGAGGCGAGTGATATCAACCTCGATTATTTAGAATCCGAATCTTACAAGCAGAAGGCAGCTGCATTGCGTGGATCCGTAATGTTACTTGGCCCGATGCTCGCGCGCTTTCGCAAAGGCAGGATCCCTCGGCCGGGAGGGGACAAAATAGGACGCCGCAGGCTGGATACGCACTTTTTAGGTTTCGAGAAATTGGGTGCACAATTTAGCTATGACGAAGAAGACGGCGGATTTTACAAAGTGGATGCAACCAATCTGAAAGGCGCTTACATGCTTCTTGACGAGGCATCTGTAACCGGAACAGCCAATATTTTGATGGCGGCTGTGATGGCAGAAGGCACAACCACAATTTACAATGCAGCTTGTGAGCCCTATTTGCAGCAATTATGTAAAATGCTGAACAGAATGGGTGCAAAAATTTCCGGGATTGCCTCCAATCTGCTCGTTGTAGAAGGCGTGAGCCAGCTGAGCGGAACAGAACATACGATGCTTCCCGATATGATCGAGATTGGAAGTTTTATCGGTCTCGCTGCGATGACGCAGTCAGAAATTACGATCAAAAACTGTCAGATTCCGCAGTTAGGTATTATTCCCGACGTATTTCAAAGGCTGGGAATTAAAATGGAATTTCACGGAGACGACATCTTTATTCCTGCTCAGGAACATTACCGTATTGAGAATTTTCTTGATGGCTCGACGATGTCGGTTGCGGACGCGCCATGGCCCGGCTTCACACCTGACCTGTTGAGTATTATCCTGGTAACAGCCACGCAGGCACAGGGGACCGTGCTCATCCACCAGAAAATGTTTGAAAGCCGCCTGTTTTTTGTAGATAAACTAATTGAAATGGGCGCTCAGATCATTCTTTGTGACCCCCATCGAGCAACTGTAATAGGACATAACCGCGAAACACAACTCCGCGGCATCCGCATGACATCCCCCGATATTCGCGCCGGAGTAGCGTTGCTAATCGCCGCATTATCCGCAAAAGGAGTCAGCATTATCGATAATATAGAGCAGATCGACCGCGGCTACCAGAATATTGATGGAAGATTGAATGCAATCGGAGCTGAGATTGTCAGGTTATAGCACCTTGTCAGCCTGAGCGGAGTCGAAGGCGCGCTACTCCTAGGTAACGCGCCTTCAACTCCGCTCAGGCTGACAAATCCATATACATTAACACCTTACTTCTTCCCGTAACTACACTTGCTATTATCCGCCTTCACATAATATGACTTGTAATTAGCAGCCTTCGCATCCATACAGCCTTTCAGATCCAGGATTTCTACTTTTCTGAATTCAACAGGATGGCTTTCGCTTTGCAGGGATATGGAGCCGTGGTCCAACAGCTTTCCGTCAACTATTAAAGATGGATCGTTGCCACTTACATTTCCTCCGCCTAATTGCGGTTTATTGTATTCCAAAACCATTTCTCCATTCGCAAAATGCTGGATGAGCGAATCGCCAAGCACAAGCACTTCTGCTTTTACCCATTGGTCACCGTTGTAAGTTTGGGATTTGGAAGTCACGCAATGTTGCGTAATTAATTTTCCATTCATCACCACATTGGTCCCTGGTGTGCAAAGATTGCAAGTTGTACGCTTTTTATCGTTCCCGCCCAGCAGCTGAACTTCAATGGAAGCAGGAAAATCCTGGTCTTTCCCCATCGTTGCCGCAGGCTGCCCGTGAACCATTATACCGCTGTTCCGCCAGGCCCAGCCTTCCCCTTTCGGAGCCTGCTCTCCTACAAAACGATACTCCACTGAAATCCTGTAATAAGAGAAATCGCCTTTATAAAAGATATGGCCATATTTTTGCTTGAAGTCGTCATACTTGTCATAACGAACAACCATTTTGCCATCCTCTACCCGAAAGGTGTTCAGATAGTTATCATTCAGCTCATAGCCACGAATTTTGATATCCCAGCCGTCGAGATTTTTGCCGTTGAAGAGCTGCTTCCATTCCTGCTTATCTGCATTTTTTTGGCCGAAAACCACAAAGCTGATAATACTTAAAAATAGTGTAAGTTGTAATTTCATGAATTAAGGATTAATGAGACCACAAATTAAACAGACGATCGTTACAAATCCGGGGCATCCAAAAAAAACTTTACACCGTATTTATATCACGCCATTAGCAATTTGGCATACTATTCTTGCATTTGTAAAA
Organism: Dyadobacter chenwenxiniae; assembly: GCF_022869785.1. Lineage (NCBI taxonomy): Bacteria > Pseudomonadati > Bacteroidota > Cytophagia > Cytophagales > Spirosomataceae > Dyadobacter > Dyadobacter chenwenxiniae. The sequence goes on from NZ_CP094997.1 coordinate 4,900,221, forward strand.
CATGAGCTTAAAAACAAAAGAAAAGATAACGCTGTTCTGGTTTCGGCGCGATTTAAGATTGCACGACAACGCCGGACTATACTATGCATTGCGATCTGGCAACCCGGTTGTTCCTGTATTTATTTTCGACAAAACAATCTTGGATGACATTGATAATAAGGAAGATAAGCGCCTGACATTCATTCATCAGAACATTATTGAAATTCAAAAAGAACTGCATATGTTTGGCTCTGACATGCTGGTTTTTTACGGTCACCCAACGGATGTCTGGAAAGAACTTAGTGAGGAATATGACATTGCAGAGGCCTACACCAATACAGATTATGAACCTTACGCAACGGAAAGGGACACCGCAGTAGCGAAGATCTTGCATAAAAAAAACGCTGAACTGAAAGCTTATAAGGATCAGGTTATTTTTGAAAAGAAGGAAATTCTCACGGGTCAAAACACGCCCTACACTGTTTTCACACCGTACAGCCGAATGTGGAGGCAAAAATGCGACGACTTTTATTTGTCCTCTTACCCCAATAAAAAGTATTTCAAAAACTTCTTAAAATGGGAAGGTAGCACAATTCCTACGCTTGAAGAGATGGGTTTCAAGCCCACAAATACCGACTTTCCTTCCACCCACGTTTCATCCGAGCTGCTCGAAAACTACGAAAAGGGAAGAGATTTCCCTGCTATGGAAGCCACCAGCCGCATTGGCATTCATTTGAGGTTTGGCACAGTGAGCATTCGCGAACTGGCCAGACATGCGATGGAACACAGCAGCTTGTATCTCAATGAACTGATCTGGCGTGAGTTTTATCAGCAAATACTTGCCAATTTCCCACATGTAGGAAAGGGTAAGGCTTTCAGGGCAGCTTATGACGACATTAACTGGGGCTACGACAAAGAAGCGTTTCAAAAATGGTGTGACGGGAAAACCGGTTATCCGTTGGTGGATGCAGGAATGCGACAGATGAATGCCATCGGTTTTATGCATAACCGGGTCAGAATGGTTGTAGCGAGCTTTCTGGCTAAACATTTACTGCTGAACTGGCGGTTGGGAGAAGCCTATTTCGCCGAAAAATTATTAGATTATGACCTTGCAGCAAATAACGGCGGCTGGCAATGGGCTGTGGGGTCCGGCACAGATGCCGCACCGTATTTTAGGATTTTCAACCCGGAAGCGCAGGCAAAAAAATTTGATCCAAAAGGTGAATACATTAAGAAATGGGTTCCGGAAATTGGCACAGCCGAATATCCGGAACCCATGGTAGACCACAAAATGGCAAGAGAAAGATGCCTCAGAGAATATAAAAAGGCATTGGACAAATCTTAATTATCTCCCACCCGCAATAACAGTGAGCATATCTTCGGGTTGCAAGTATTGCGTGGCCATGGAAAGCACGTCGTCACTCGTTGTTGCGTGGATCCGATCGATGTAATGTTTGAAAAAATCCGCTGGAAGGCCATCCAAAAGCAAAATTTTCTGCCGATCAGCCACTTCAAATGCGGTGTTTAGTGAGCCGGCGAACTCCCCGGCCATAAAGTTTTTAACCGTTTGAAGTTCTTCCTCTTCTACGCGCTCGGTTTGCAGGCGGTAAATTTCTTTTCTGATCTCGTCGATGGTCTGTTGTGTAAACTCCTTTTTAACGTCCGTTCCGATCATATAATACCCTTCTTTACGTAAGGTAACCAAATGCGAAGATATGCCGTAAGTGAGGCCCTTTTCTTCCCTGATATTTTTCATCAACCTGGACCCGAAATACCCACCCAGAATTTCGTTGGTAACCAGCATCTTAAAGTAATCCGGGTGATGACGGTTAAAAAGCCTTCTGCCCATCCGGATCGATGACTGCACGCTATCCGGCCTTTCAACAAGCACTTCCACATTTGCATACACGGGCTGCTGAGCATCTTTCACCGGTGCGTTGCGGCTCTCCGTATGCACTTTTCCAAGATGCTCATTTACAACTTTAATATCATTTTCACCAACCTGCCCTGCAAGGACAACCGTGAATCTGCCGTTTTTGACAAACTGTTGATAATGCTCCTTGATCGAATCAATAGCAAGGGACTCCATATTTTCCTCTTCCTGACTTTGGCCATAAGGATGATTAGTGCCAAAAAGCTTCGCCTTGAATGCGGTCGTAGCCAGGTAGGCATTTTTTTCTTTGTTAACCCGCAAGTTCTGAATGTTGATATTTTTTAGATCCTGGAATTCCTTTTCAGGGAAAACGGCGTCGTGGATCAGTTCACTAACCAGTGGCAAAACGTCCGGCAAAAATCTGGAAAGTGCATAAACGACGATTCCTATACGGTCGGCCGTGTGCGTCATCTCGGTGAATGCACCAATTCTCTCAAATGCCTCGCTTATCTCGGCGGATGTTTTGGTAAGCGTCCCCTCAGAAAGCATTTTAATTGCAAAAAACGACGCGCCGATTTCCTTCTCATACCAATTCCCAGCTTCAAAAATACATTCTAACCTGATCACCGGCTGATCGCCAATGTTGATGACGTGCAGCGCAGTGCCGTTATCCAGGTTGTAAGTTTGTGGGTCTGGCAGGTGTACAGAATGGATAACCCGAAATTCCGGAGCGATGGTGCGGTCAATGGTCATGTGCAATGTTGAGTAATAAAAAACGAATGACGTTATAATTACGCCATTCGTTCTGAAAAGTAAGTTTTTTATGGATTCTGTTAGTTCTCCGTATCGTTCACATCCAGTTTCTCCGACTTGTTCAAGCCCAAAGAAAGTGTGATCCGAAGCGTTTGAGCCAATGGGCTTCCTTGTGTCACAGGGAAAAGATACGCAAAATCGACGGAATATTTGTCCATGAAATGAGCTCCCGCACCCGCTGTGAAATATTTAAGGTCGCCTTTATTTTTGTGTTCTGCGTTGTATCCGGCGCGTAAAGCAAAGATATTATTGTAAACATACTCAGCGCCAACAGCCAACCCGATCTCCTGCATTTCTTCTTTAAATCCGTCCGGGGCATCAGAGAATGATCCAAATACACCTTTCAAAAGCGGAAGTGCATTAACATCTTTTATTCCGTCCGGCGTAGGAACCATTAGTTTTCTTGCATCAAGTCCGAAATTGAAACGATTACGTCCGTCGGCCGTAAATGAAATCCCGCCACCTAGTTTCAGGTTGGTAGGAATGAAATTTTCCGAGCCTTCCACCGAAGAGTAGCTAACTTTACCACCCAAATTAGAAAGCACTGCACCAAGTGTCCATACGAATTCACCGCCTGTATCTTCATTTTTCAGTTCCTTTCTATAAAATGCACTGATATCACCCGCAGCAGTACGGGCTGGTGAAAGTGAAGCTCCCCCCACAACCCCGGATGCTGCCAGGTTGGAAGAAATGTATTTCAGGGTTAAACCCATCGAGAAATTTTTACCTAACTGACGCGAGTAAGTCCCGCTGAAAGCAAATTCCCGCGAATTGTAATATCCGTTTTGAGCGCCTGTTGAAGTTCTTAAATCCAGCTCGCCATTATTGAAATAGTTAACCGAAAAAGCAACTGCCTGTTTGTCGCCCAGTTTCTTATAACCTGTCAGGTAACCCAGCCACATATCGTCTACAAGATTTCTGAGCCACGGTGTGTAAGAAGCAGAAACGCCTATGTCTTTTGTATTATAAGGTAGCTTGGCTGCATTCCAATAGGTTGAATTCGCGTCGGGGCTGATCGCTACACCTACTTCCCCCATGGCAGCACTTCTGGCATCAGGGGCAAATGTTAAAAATGAAAGCGGAGAATGTGGTATTCTTTGTGTGCTTGTAAGTGGGGTTTGGGCCAAAATTACACCCGTTGATAGAATAAAGAGAGAAGATAAACTAACAAAAAAAAGTCTCATAGAAATTGGATTTGCGATAGGAAGTGCTTTGAATCAGCTTCTTTAAAGGGTCAAAAATACAATGAAAGATAGTTATTACTAAAAAAATGATAAGTTTTATTAAACTATGGAGAACGGATGAGCTTACCCGATCGCTGGTCCCTGGAATTATCCTTTAACGACCTGATGCTTAATTGATACACAAGCGAAGTAAGGTTTGGTATCCAAAATCCGGATTGAGCGATATCAAAAGTCTCCCGGACGGTTGTCTCCGTATTGTAATACTGTCTTCGGAATTGCCCCAGGGACTGCCCATTGTTTAAAAATAAATTGAAAACTATTTCTACATCGTCATTCACTCTGTTTTGGGTAAGTTCAAATGACAGATCTTTTTCAAATGGGTTTGGAAATACTTTCAGCGTGTTGAGCCGGATGCCCTTGAATGCACCTACTTGAAAACCGAACGCAATTTCTGAAAAGTTAGTATAAGTATCCCAGACTTTTACTCGAATTACATATTTACCGGTTGGTAAGTTTTCTAACGGGTAAGTGATCACTCCGTTCCGATAATCGTCGGCATCTGCTGTGTAGTAGTCGTTCAGGTTGATTGTGGCTGTGTCATTCAAAACCAATGTGATATTATGTCCGATCCCGGCATTGGAAATGCTGATCCCGTTCTCATCACTGGCCTTTACATATAATGTAGCAGACGGCTCGATCAGATCGCCATCTTTAAATGACTCATCATTCATGTATGCTGTCAGCTTAGGGGGCGTGTTGTCCGTTTCCGGAGCTGCACTGCCGCCTATCGTGACATTGAGCTGCGCGCTTGCATCCCCAAGACTGTCTGCCTGAACAGCATAGACATTTGCTCTGCCCACTCCCACCCGGTAATCGATATCCTTCGGCATCACAAATTCACAAATAAATTCTCCTTCTTTCACCTTTACCCGTCCATCGAACAATTTGCTGCGAAATTCGGAATAAGTTTCTGCTTTGCCTTCATTGCCAAGTGTCTTGAATGTTGTCTGCTTATCATATAATATGACATGCGCCACGCCCTCGAACCTGCTGTCCTTTAATGTCGTAACCGCATCATAAATCTGCCCTTTCAGCTGGACTTTCTGTAAGGCCCGCAATGTATCAGGCTTTCCGGCCCATCTGACGCTTTTTTCGGCCCTAACGAGCTGCATGGACGGGTCCGCCAGCAATGTAAAATTCCGGTTCAAGCTGCCTACCAGGGCTTTGTTTTTAGTTTCTATGAAAATATCGCCCAACCTCCTATGCGGATTTTTTTGTATCAATGCTTCGTAAAATGCCTTGCTAAGGGTAAAATTTGTGCTGGAATAAACCGGCCTTGTGGTGCTGATCGCGCCTATCGCTGCACCTCTCGGGCTCAAAACCATCAATTCTGCTCCGGAAACCAAACCAGGATCATCATAACGTCCAAAATCGCAGGTTGCGGTGAATAGCAACGGCAAATTATCCATGCCACGCGCCGACTGCATATCAGCCAATGTCAGCACCTGCTCTTCTGCCCAGCCGCTGACGCCGCCGTGACCTGTATAGTTGAGAATCAATGTTCCTTCGTCTATTTTCTTATTAATAATCTGATTCACGGCCGGCGCTTTTTGTCCCTCAGAGCCAGTGATTTGCGGAAATGCATCAATGAACACCCGGGAAGACATAAAATCGCTTTGTATCATACTGGCCAGCTCGTCTGCATGGCGCTGGTGAATGTTACCATCGCCATCGTCGGCCACAAACTGGACATTGTTCTTCCAGTTTCCTAGTGTGCGCCCGGACGATCCATATCGGATGAGCTTATCCACTATGAGCTGTGCCTCGGACAACGATTTTACCGGCAGCCTCCCCACGCCAATGTCAACCGTATGGTCCCCGGCAGGCGATTCCGGCCAGGCTCCTTCCTTATCCTTCATGAACCCATAATAATCGTCAGAAGAATAAGTGTAAACCGGATTGAGCGATTCCCTGCTTTCGTAAACGGGCACCCAGCTTTTTTGCTGAGACGCCGACTGATTTTTCAAGTTGTTTTTGTAATCAAACGATGCATCCCCGAACAAAAGCAAGTATTTAAGTTTGCCCGGCTCCTGATTGTATAAATGTTTTGTAAAATCTCTGATTGAAGTCAGATCCGGCTTTCCGCCCCCGAATTCATTATAAATCTGGTCCGTAGTGACAACCAGCGCTTCCAGCCCATCATTGCTTTCCCTGAACGCAGCCAGTCTTTCCGCTTCATGCCTCCACGCGCCCGGTGTTACAATGAGCAAATCCGGCGCGGCATAACTGACAATGTTCTGAGGATCAATTTTTTGCAGAAAAACAGGGACTATCGCCTGACCAGTCTTGAAGCCTATATAATGCCTGATGGCTTTTCCTCCAGTTGTAGTAAATGATGAAGTGTTGTTCTGAATATTCTGATGAACAATTGCAGGATTTTGAGCATTACTTACATTCCAAAGCAGCCAATCCGAACTTGCATTGCTAAATAAATATGTCACCGTGTCCGAAACCTCAGGCAAAAAGCGGTAAACCTGCTGATTATCATACTCCTGTAACCGACGCTTTACATGCAGCGCCATGTAATTCAAATAACCCTGCGCCGAACTTTGCGCGTTTCGCTCATAAGTCACCCCGACTGTAATTGCATCAGAGGGAGCACTGTCAGCACCAATTGTAAATGTTGCGTCAGACCGCAAAGATTTGACATCGTACGTTCCGGCGCTAACTGTCCCGATAGGAGATTCAGCAACTTGCTTACCATTCAGCTGCCATAGAAATCTGGTGGCAATCTGCGCTGCGGCGATTGCGGAAGTGCGCAGTTTGATTTGAGAAGCGGGAACAATGCCGGGAATATTAACAGTGAATGTGAGCGAATTACTCAGATATTCACCCCACCACTCTCTCCCCGATTTTAACAAATTACTGGTTTCCGTTTCATGAAACCAGTAGTCATCAAACTGGTTGATCAATCTGGATTTTTGCGACGTAATGGTCACTAACGGCTTTACTCTCAAACCATTTCGCTGACCGTAAGTTAGAAAATAATAACTCGAATCTGTGTAAATGTTGATCTGATGCTTCAATTCCGCTTTTACAGAATCATAAGCAACTTCATGCGGACTTTCGGCATAGAAGTAAACCGCGTCACTTCCGTCAAATTTGCCATCCTCTTCACCAAGAACCCATATAGCATTTTCGGTTATTCCATTGGATTGCCATGCATTATTTTGCTGCGGCAACATGCCGGGCCTCTGGCTGTAAAGCTGAATTTGCCGCGGATCAATGTCGGCTGGATTGACACCCATTTTCTGAAAAAAAGCAGGATCAATGCGATGAATGCCTGTTTCACTTACCGCAAGTTTATACCAGCTGCCCGTTGAAAGCACTGATTTTTCCTGTGCTTTTGAAGAAAAAGAAATGATGATTGCCAAACAGCAAAACGCTGCCCTGGCTATATAACTACACAAACTAACATGCTTCAACCAATGCATGGGCTGGAATGGTGTAAAGACGCTGGGAAGCTTTGTCCGTGCAAAGCACACGTGTCCTTCTAAGCGACCCACGGACGAATAACCTGTTCTGAAATACGAAATTGCTTCCTTCATGAAGTTGGACCAATGCTACCCTGGACGCATTCAGTTCCTGATCATCGTATTTGCGAATCGCATTAAAAAGAATCTGGTCGCCGCCGGTAGACGCCTTCGGGTTCTTAGCATAACGAGTTAATGCTTCGAGAATATCTGCCGGAAAATGATTTTCGTTCAACACCGGTTGCAATAATTTTCCAAACTCCCGCTTCCATTCCGCTCCATGCGGCGCAACGCGCTTTCTAAGCCGCACTTTATAGTTCAAATGCACCACGCAATGGGCCACTTCGTGCAGATAGGTGATCAGAAAATTATATGTATTGAGATTAGCATTAACGGTGATCCTGGGAACGTATCCGGGCTTTACCGTGAAATCACCCAGTCTGGTGCGCCGGGGACGCGATAGAAAGAAATCGAACTTATAAATTTGGTGTAACTCCTCGCAATATGCGACCGCCGCCTGTGGAACATGGAGGCCGAAGGATATGTTTTTCATTCCTTAAATAAAAAAAGAAAAGCGCTATTTTCATAGCGCTTTTCACCAATTTCGACTTGTACGTCTAATTACTTCACTGAATCAGCAGCAGCTGAATCAACAGCAATTGTATCAACCGCAGTTGTATCAATTGCAGGAGTTTCAACAGTTACAGCAGTAGTATCAGCAGATTCGTCAGCTGGTTTGCTAGTACAAGCAGCGAAAGTTACCATCCCGGCAACAAACGCAAGTGCAAATATTTTTTTCATTTCTTGGGTGTAATTAAGGTTCGATACAAATGTAGCAGGATTAAATCGAATATTCCCAACGTTTGCTATTGTATTTTTCCAAGAACTTAAAATTTCCTTAGAAAACACCCAAATCCCTTTATTTTGTACAATAAAATCTCCTATTGTTTCCTTAAACGCTTTCTGTTTTTCTATTGAAAGCCTTTACGCATGCCGCGACCTCGGGAAGCAGATCCGGGTTTTGTTCTATTCCGTTACCCACTACAATTACATCCGCGCCAGCACCTAAGGCTGCATCGGCTTTTTCATAGGAGTCAATGCCTCCGCCTACGATAATGGGAGTGTCCACCGTCTCGCGAACAGCCCGTATAATTTCCGATGTTACGGGGAACTGCGCGCCGCTGCCGGCATCCAGAAAAATGTGTTTAAGACCTAGAAATTCACCTGCAAGTGCCGTGCATGCTACGATGCCTGGTTTGTCTCTGGGAAGAGGTGTAGTATTACTGATGTATGAAACGGTGGTAAGCCTTCCGCTTTCAATTAAAAGATAGCCTGTCGGTAACACCTCAATCCCACTCCTCTTTAGTAACGGTGCCGCGATAACGTGCTGACCTATAAGCAGCTCAGGATTACGGCCTGAAATTAATGATAACAGCAGAACCGCATCTGCGGAAGGGTCAATGTGTAAGCTGCTTCCGGGAAAAAGGATAGCAGGAATGTCTGTATGCTCGTGTATAGCTGCAATGAGCTGGTCAATTGCGTAATTGGTAATCAGGCTTCCTCCAACAAAAAAAAAGTCAACGCCATGCCCGGCCGCATATTCCAGGAATTTCGGGAAAGTAGATAAATTAACTTTGTCAGGATCCAAGAGAACAGCAAACGATTTCCTTTTCTCTATTTTTCTTACTGAAAGGAGGTCTGCGATTTTATGATTCGCTGTTTTCATTCGGTTTTTCTTTCATCTGCAATTAAATGTTTTAGCTTCTGGCGCGCCCAACCCACAGCCAATGTCCAGGCTAAACTTTGAACCACTGCTCCAACCGCAAATTTACTCTTTTGTTCCGCTTGACCTGCTTTGAAAGCCTGCGCTTCTGCAAATGCCTCAGCCTCTGCCCTTTTCTCCTTTTTGTTTTTTGGTAAAATAGCATTCATAATGACATATGTGGTTGCCACCACACCACCAATGATCAACGCTTTTTTTCCATATTCGGTCGCATCCGTTTTTAAACCGCTCCATTGCAATTCCAGCTTATCCTTATAAAGATCTGCATCGAGCAATAAGTCTTGCTTATCCTTATCCGTATCGGAAGAGAACGGCTTAGTGATCTTTACGGACGAATCTATTGAAGAACTCATTTCATTTTTAGTTTAATGATGACCTGAGAATTTTTCAAAAGGAACCCAAAAATAGCAATTTGAGTGAATTTTTTCCCAAAATACTACTTCAAAAGTGTTAATCCTCTTTAACCTTAACAAAACGAACAATAATTCCGCGGATAAACTCGATGAGCTTGTCTCTGAAAACAATCCAGATTACCAGTTTCAAAACAAAGACGCCAAGTAGGATCAGGTATCCCAGATAGTCGCTGTCAAGCCATTTGTTCAGAAAAGTTCCCAGAAGAATTACCAGCAGGATCAGTACGGTAAGGGCGATACAAAGCAAAATAGCTCCATATAACGCCATTACGACTCCGCGTTCGATCTTATCTCTCGTTTCAATTTTAAATAAATCGATACGGGTCTCGAAATACTTAAAAAGCGTGTCCTTAATTTCCTCTAGTTGACTAAGCATAAGCAGTATTTTTCATTCATGTGTATCAATTTAAGGCTCTTACGGAGCTGGAATTATACACTAATCCAAAAACATACCAAGAATTCCGGAAATAATAGAAACAACAAGACCGAATAGCAACGCAGGAATAAATCCGTCTATGGAGAACCCTGAAACCAGGTAAGTGGCAATGTAAATTATAAAAACGTTGACTATGAAATAGAAAAGGCCCAGCGTCATAATGGTGATCGGCAGGGCCAGAATCTGCAACACCGGTTTTAAAAAGGTGTTCAGAATTCCCAACACGATCGCAACGATAATGGCCGTAGTGGTGCTCGCCACAACAACACCTGGAATCAGATTAGCCGCTATGAGGATTGCTAATGTGCTGATTAATAGTCGTATTATTAGTCTCATAATGTGTCCGTTTTTATTGGTGACGGCTACGAAGTACGCCAATTACCTCATCTAAGTCAATGTTTTTCTGTTCCAAAAGCACCAGAAGGTGGAAAAGCAAATCAGACACTTCGTTTTTAAAAAGCTCGTCATCGTCATCCTTGGATTCAATCACAACCTCCACTGCTTCCTCTCCAACCTTTTGCGCGATTTTATTGATTCCCTTGCGAAACAGGCTGCTTGTGTATGACTCCTCCTGGGGATTTAATTTTCTTTCGCGAATCACTTCCTTTTGCAGATAATTGAGAAAAGACGCTTCCCCGATTCGGGTATCCTGACTATTTTTTTCCCCAAAACATGTATCTGCTCCAGTGTGACACGTGGGACCAGCAGGAGTCGCCTTGATCAGGATCGTATCTCCATCGCAATCTGCTGATATTTCATTGACAAATAGGAAGTTCCCCGAGGTTTCACCTTTCGTCCATAGCCTTTGCTTGCTGCGACTGAAAAATGTCACTGTGCCGAGCTCTTTGGTTTTTTCCAGGGCTTTATCGCTCATATAACCGAGCATCAGCACTTTGTTTGTATTAGAATCCTGAATAATGGCCGGCACGAGCCCGTCCGGGGATTTATCGAATTCAATTGTTGAAAATGTATCGCTCATCTTAAATCAGTCATTTGGACAAAGTTGCATTGTTTCCGGCTATTTTAATCCATAACACCGGTAATAGTTAACAAAACCAGCCGCTAACGCGTCATGCGCATCGGAATATTTTTGTCGTAAAGGAATTTTTTCAAGTCTGGAATATCAATTTCCCGGAAATGGAAAATGCTTGCTGCAAGGCCGGCATCGGCTTTTCCGGTTGTGAAAACATCGTAAAAATGCTCCATATTGCCCGCTCCGCCAGAAGCGATTACCGGGATGTTGGCGTTGCCACTGATCATGGCCGTAAGTTCCAATGCAAATCCTGCCTTCGTGCCATCGGTGTCCATGGAAGTGAACAAAATTTCACCTGCGCCTCGGTCTTCCACTTCCTTAGCCCATGGAATGGTTCGAAGTTCGGTTGGTTTGCGACCGCCATGTGTATGCACAATGTGCTCATATCCACTCCCGGTTTCAATGTAACGCGTATCAATGGCCACCACAATGCATTGGCTCCCAAATTCGAGCGAAAGCTCATTGATCAGATCCGGATTTTTAACCGCTGCCGAATTAATCGATACTTTATCCGCCCCGGCGTGCAGCAATGCAGAAACGTCCGCTATCGAAGAAATCCCGCCGCCTACGGTAAATGGAATGTTAATGGTGTGCGCAACTTTCCTGACCAGATCAATGAATGTGGAACGACCGTCAACCGTGGCCGTAATGTCCAGATAAACAAGCTCATCCGCGCCGTGGGCTGCGTATAACGCGCCTAACTCAACCGCATCTCCCGCATCGCGCAGATTGACGAAATTGACTCCCTTAACCGTCCGCCCGTCTTTCACGTCCAGGCATGGAATGATTCGTTTTGTTAGCATAATTAATTTAAAAAACGCTGTAACTCACTCAGCTTGATCCGGTTTTCGTAAATCGCTTTCCCGATGATAACGCCGTAAATGTTCATTTCTGCCAGCTTTTCCACATCTTCCAAACCACTTATGCCGCCGCTGGCGATGATTTTCAGGTCAGGACATTTATCCTGCAAATTTTTGTACAAATCAAATGAAGGCCCTTGCAACAGCCCGTCCTTCGCCACATCCGTGCTTATCGTGTACTTTACGCCTTTATCAACATAATTTTCAACAAAATCATAAACCCAGATCTCCGTTCCCTCTTCCCAGCCGCTTACCGCCACTTTTTCTTTTTTCGCATCGGCCCCCAGAATGATCTTTTCACCTCCATAAACAGAAAGCCAGTTCAGGAAAACTTCGGGATTTTTCACAGCAATGCTTCCGCCGGTAACCTGTTTTGCACCGCTTTCAAAAACCGCTTTCAAATCAGCATCCGATTGCACACCGCCCCCGAAATCAACATTGAGTGAAGTTTTTGAAGCTATTTTCTCCAAAACTTTCCAGTTCACCACCTTCTTGGCCTTCGCGCCGTCGAGATCCACCAGGTGCAAGCGTCTCAGTCCGGCATCCTGAAATTGCATGGCAACTTCTAACGGATTTTCATTATAAATGGTTTTTTGTCCGTAATCTCCCTGGGTAAGGCGCACACACTTTCCCTCGATCAGGTCAATGGCTGGTATTATTTCAATCATTTCAACGGTTTTATACGGTGTCTAAAAAGTTCTTGATGATCTGCTGGCCTGCGTCGCCACTGATCTCGCAATGGAATTGGGCGGCATAAAAATTATCCTTATGCAGCATTGCACTGAACGGCAGCACGTATTCGCAGCTCGCCACAGTGTATTTACAAACCGGCGCGGCGTAACTGTGCACGAAGTAAACATACGCATTGTCGGGCAAACCGGCCGTGAGCGGAGTTTGATAATCGGTAATATTATTCCAGCCCATATGCGGCACTTTCAGGTCGGGAGTCGCAGGGAACCGCTTTACGTCTACATCAAAAATCCCCATGCATTCTGTGTTATTTTCTTCTGAAAAACGGCACATGAGCTGCATACCGATGCAAGTGCCAAAGAAAGGCTGCTTTAATGTTGGGATGACTTTATCGAGCCCGACTTTCCGGAGGTAATTCATCGTCGTACTCGCCTCTCCAACGCCCGGAAAGATCACCTTGTCCGCCGAACGGATTTCTTCCTCGTCGTCCGTGTACAAGTAACTTGCGCCAATGCGGTCCAGCGCGTACATGACAGACTGCACATTGCCAGCGTTATATTTGATTATTACTGTTTTCATTCCATGTGGTTTGAGGCAAAACAAAAAAAGCCCGATTTTTGAAAATCGGGCTTCTGGGATACTATGTATTCAACCTTATTACAACACTACTTGCAAAAACACATCACCCAAGACGTCCGAAAGCCAGATGGCCTTGATGAAAATGATGATTTGTTTCAGCTTTAAACATGCACAAATGTAATAATAATTGCCATAACTAGAAACCATACGTACAAATATTACATTAAAATTTGCTTAGAAATTTCTTGTACATTGCGATTACAAAACGGCTTTGTATGATCATGCGAATTTTCATTTCACAACTATTTTTCTTCTTTATTACCTTGACCACTGTTACTTCCCAGGCACAAAAAGATGAGCTGCCGGACCGGCTTTTCAAGATTCACGACACTTACCGCGAAACCACATTAACGCAGCGTCGCTTCAAACAAAAAGACATTCTCCCGCTCCTTGCCAAACGCCAGGGCAACCCGCTTTACAACATCGAAACCGTTGGTCAGTCCTTCGAAGGCAGGACATTACAAATGATCAAAGTAGGGACAGGCAAGAAAAAAGTGCTCCTATGGACGCAAATGCATGGCGATGAGCCAACTGCCACCATGGCGAGCTTTGACATATTCAATTTTCTGGAAGGCAAAAACGATGGATTCGACGATTTCCGCAAAGATCTGCTTGAAAACACAACATTATATTTTGTCCCCATGCTCAACCCCGACGGCGCCGAACGTTACCAGCGCCGCACCATGCAGGGCATCGACATGAACCGCGATGCAGCGTCACGGCAAACGCCGGAAGCTGTTGTTCTGAAAGGGTTGGTAGATAAATTAAAGCCCGACTACGGATTTAATTTGCACGACCAGAGTCCACGCTATTCGGCTGGCAGAAGCGCCAAAGTTGCGACGATTTCCTTCCTGGCGACTTCCTATGATTACGAACTTTCCATTAACCCTGTCCGCGAGCGATCCATGCAGCTGATCGTGGGCATGAATAAGGTTTTACAAAAATACATCCCGGGCCAGGTGGCACGTTACGCGGACGATCATGAACCACGTGGATTTGGGGACAATGTGCAGAAATGGGGCACAACATTGGTTTTGATCGAATCGGGCGGTTATGTGGGCGATCCTGAGAAACAATACATCAGGAAGCTCAATTTCATGGCGATCCTGTCTGCGCTGAATAAAATTGCAGACAACTCCCTGACCAAAGAAAAACGTGACGATTATTACAAAATCCCTGAAAACGGCAAATGGGTCTACGATCTTGTGGTCCGCAATGCAACGGTTAAGCAGTCAGGAAAATCGTTTTTGGCAGATCTGGGGATCAACCGTAATGAAGTAAGTTATTCCAATGCAACCAAGTTCTTTTATTACAGCAAAATAGAAGATTTCGGCGACCTGCATCCGCAATTCGGCAGTGAAGAAATTGATGCAAAGGGCTTGACCATTGAAAAAGGAAAAGTCTATCCCACAACCTATAAGAATGTCAGCGAAGTCAGCAAGCTCAATGCATTAAGCCTGCTTAAACAGGGTTACACCTACGTCCGCTTGACGTCAGATTCCAACACGCGGGCGCTTGGACTTTATTTTACAACAACGCCATTACACGTGCTCAGAAGCGGCCAGGCTGCACCTTCCGGAACGCCCGGATTAGGAAATACGGCCACATTTATCCTCAAAAAAGGCCGCGTTGTGAAGTATGCGGTTATTAATGGTTTTGTGTATGATCTGGACGATTTTGAAGCCGGTGACGGGAATGGGATAATTGAGTAAACCCAGAAGCTAGATCAACAAAAAAGACCAGAAACATACGTTTCCGGCCTTTTTAAATTCTGACACCAATTATATAAGACTATTATTTTTTCAATGTGTAATCAGCATTCTGAGGATCGAAGTTAGCCCATCCCTCAGTCCAGTCTGTCGTGCTGAATGCACCTGCGTAAGTAGTTGCTTCAAATCCTGCTGGCAAAGTAGCTCCGCCAGTCAAAAGTGGAGAACCTGCTTTTGGCAATACACCTGGTTTCGCAGTGATTGAATTGTATCCATCTGGCAACAGAAGGCTTGCAATCGTTGCAACACTATTTTTAGCACCCGTTGCGAACTGAGCAGTTGTAAGTCCTTCTACTGCACCATTTGACTGCGTTCCTGACAATGCCACATGTACACCATCAAGTTTCAACAGGCCGCTTGTGAAGTTAGGCAAAGAAGCTGCTTCAACACGAACACCTGAGCGAGGCCATGAGCCTGTAAATACGCTGTTATAAATAGAAATGGCAGAGTTACGACGAATCCTTGCGCCAGAAGCGAATTTACCATCCGGTTCACCGGCAGCCATAGCAACTGTAATGTTCGCAAATTTCGCAGTAGTCTGAGGCAATGTAGCGGTTCCGTTTGCATCGTTATCTGATTCAAATCCGTTGGAATCACCAGCCTGGTCAGCAATTGCCGGGTCACGGAGGATCAAACCATATTGCACCAATCCGCTGAATCCGTTATCTGTATCGAAATCGTCATCAAGACCGCGGTAAGAGATCAGGTGTTTAGCATTTACTGCTCCACCAAACCATTCAAAAGAATCATCACCGCCGTATGAGCATTGTACATATTCAATCTTTGTTCCTGAACCAACACCACCCATTGTAAGGCTGTTGATTTCTTTATTGGAAGCATAAGCGATACCAGCAAATTCGATACGAACATATTTCAGCTCGCCAGAGTTGTCTGCAACCTCAGTGCCGCCAAACTCAGTAAGTTCTTCTCCTTCAACCACAGCCGGCGTTTTGTTTACAGGCGCTTTTCCAAGGATTACCAATCCTCCCCAGTCACCTGCTTTTCTCTGACCTGCTGCTTGATTAGAAGTGAAAATGATAGGCTGTGTTGCAGTTCCTACTGCCATAATTTTACCACCTCTTTCAATAAAAAGCGCACCTTTTGAATCTTTGTCACCTTTAATGATAGTTCCTGGAGCGATAGTCAATGTTGCACCGCTTTTTACATATACAAATCCAGTAATTAAATATTGCTTGTCTGCTGTCCAGTTGGTATTAGCTGTAATACTGCCTGATACTTTTACGATTTCATTTGCTACGGGCGGTTCTACCACCGGATCTGGATCGTCGTCATTACAGGCAGAGAATCCTGTCAACAATAATCCGATCATCAGGATATTAAATAGCTTACCTAAATTTTTCATAGAACGTCTGGTTTGATTAACTTAATTAATTGGTACTGTACTGTGTTTAAAATTTGTAAGAGATACCTACTGTGGTGTACGACCCGCGGCGGAAAGACTGGTAGGAATCGTCTATGTCTGTGATTTTCCCGTCGAGGTTACTATCCTGCACCAGTCTGAATTTTTGGTTAAGAATGTCCTGGATACCGGCTTTGAGTTCGAGATGAGGTCCAAGTGCTTTGATAATGTTGAAATCAAGCACATTGCGAGGTTGTTCGTAAACGGTAGGCTGCACTTCCTTGTCGCCCACGAGGAAGATTCTTCTTCCTACCACATTGTACAGCACGTTAACCTGCCATCCTCTGTTGACATCATTGTAGTAAAGTCCTGTATTGATTAGATAAGGAGATTGTCCTTGTAACTGGCGATTCTCTTCCTGTCCGGCAAAACCTGTAAGCACGTCACTCTTAATCACCGAAGCATTCAGGATAAGTGTCAGGTTATCCACCAGAGAAGATGTTGTCAGGTTTTTCAGCGATTTTCTCACTTCAACTTCCCCTCCTACTGCATACGCCTCTTTTGCATTGTCTACCGAGAAAGTCACCCCTGATCCCGAATAGCGCACTCTTGTTTCGATCGGGTTTTTAAAATGTTTGTAGAATCCGGCAACCGAAATCACTTCTCCTTCACTTGGATAAAATTCATAACGAAGATCGACATTCTGGATCGTTGGCGTTTTTAAGTTCGGGTTACCTACACGGGAAACATCGAATGCAAAGTCATAATAAGTGAACGGAGCCAGCTCACGGAACTCAGGTCGGTTAAGCGACATGGTGTATGCCACACGCAGCAATGATTTTTCAGTGAAGTTATACGCCAGGTTAGCCGATGGCAGGAAGCGTAAAATCGGGTTGTTCACGTCTATACGTGCACCACTGCCACGAAGCTGGCTTTGCAATTGCTGGCGGTTATGCTCTGCCCGGACACCAAACGAGCCATTGAATTTTGTTGTAAAGGGAATGTAAGAACCTATATAAGCAGCCAGAAGCGTGTTTTGCGCGTCATATTTGTCATCTGTGTTGGTTCTTTCTCCATAATGCAATCTGTTTGCCGCAATGTTCTCATTACTGAACAATTGATCTGCCGGCAATCGCATGATCTCCGCAGGAATGCCACCCGGATTGTTTATATTGAACCACCGCGCTGCAAAATTCCTGTCTTTGTATTCTCCAAACAGTCCTGCGCGAAGTTTGATCTGCATATTTTCCTCTCCCTCATATCCGCCGCGCTCGATGCGGTGCTCGCCGTCAACCCGGAAAGAAGATGCAAGCTCTCTCAGATTAGAATAAAAACGTGCGCCACGTGTTAAACTCGCGTTGTTACCGGGAACAACTTCCACAGTAAATGGATCATTCGTGCCAATGTTACGACTTGTTACATAGCGTCTGAAATCCGGCTCGTCGCGATTGGTATAACCAAATGCACCGGTCCATTTCAATGTGGATGCTCCTGAAACTTCGTGCGTACCGCTTAATTGGCCTGTGTAAATGCTTTTTGATTCGTAACGGTATGCATAGTTCTGTACATCTCGCTCATTATCCCTGCTGAAACCCTGGCGGAATGTTGTTTCCTTGCTGCTAAGCTGGTTGAAAAGGTTTCTAAACTCAATTTTGTGCTGCGGATTGAAAATCAAAGCCCAGTTGGACATGACGCCTAACCGTGTGTTCTGTCCGTAAAACTGGTCATTATAGCTAGTCTCGATCTGCGATTCCTGCAAATCGTTGTTGAACGCCAGATAACGTGATTGCAGCGTTGGTGTAACCTGGTTTGCGTTGGTATAACTAAGGTTATTAAACGTGGTCAAGCGCAAACGCCCAAGATCCATGCTGTTGTTATAACCCAGCGACACGCGCAAATCCGGGGCAACGGTCTTTGTGTAGGTATCAACAAAAGTGGGCAGATTGCGGAATGCATTGAATGTTGCTTCCGTTGGCTGATTTGCATTGACAAGTCCCGCCGAAGGAAATGAAGAGGGAAGTTTCCGGTCTCCTGCGCCAAAGCCAATCCAGTCCAGTGACGAACCTTTGTGATCCAGCACACTGCTGAAAGTCGTCCCAGCTCTAAAACCCGGAGAAATAGCCACTGTAAAACCATTTGCATCAGGGATGGTTTTGGTATAGATCTTGATAACCCCACCGGCAAATTCGCCCGGAAGTTCAGGTGCTCCCGATTTGAAGATCAACATCCGGTCGATCGCTGTGCTTGGAATAAGGTCAAAGGAAAAAGATTTCACATCAACTTCGGTAGAAGGCGTGATCGCGTCATTCAGCATTACTGTATTATAACGCTCGTTCAATCCACGTATAATGACAAACCGGTCGTCCTGGATAGATACACCCGGAACGCGGCGGATTACCTGCGAAGCATCCCGGTCCTGCGACCTCTGGATTTGCTGCGCCGAAATTCCGACTGCGATCTGTTCTGCTTGTTTGATTTCCGTGATGACCGAAACGTCCGTGAATGTCTGGCGCTGCCCTACGATTTTTACTTCCGTCAGATTGGCAACATCTTCTTCTAATGTAGTGTTGATTAATACGGTCTGATTTGGATAAACTGTAACCTCAATCTCCTTAGCTTTGTAAGAAACGTAGGTTACGATCACAGTTTGTTTTCCGGTTGGAATACCTGGCAAGTCAAACTTGCCTTCAATGTCGGAAGAAGCGCCGACTGGTGGTGTACTGCCTTTCAGGACTACACTTGCACCGATAACAGGTTCTTTGGATTGGGCGTCTACGATCGTTCCTTTAATGGAACCTGTCTGCGCAAAGGCCGCGGAGGCCGAGAAAAATAGGAGGATAAATGCTAAAAATCTTGATTTCATATTGTGTCAGAATGATTTCCGACACAAAACTAGGGTGGCTACATTACTCCCAGATTTTCTTAATGTTATCTAATTGTTAACTGTCAGAAAACGTAACTGCGTGATTGTGAATACAATATTTGGCAACCTTCCCTAAATAGTGCTGCTTTACGCCATGTAAATGCTGCTTTACAGACTATAAATTGGTTTCGTGGGCTGAATAGAATATATTCGAATTCTTTTTTGTCTTGACAAGTAAATTGAATGCCAATCAAATCTAAATACAATTAATGTCCGAATTCCAGGCTTACCTACAACTAGGTTTCAACCACATTACCGATTCCCTCGGCTACGACCATATCCTTTTTATTATGGCGCTCTGCACAGTATACACATTGATCGACTGGAAAAAAGTGATCGTCCTGGTTACTGCTTTCACAATCGGGCATTCCATCACGCTAGCGCTTTCAACCATGGGATTTGTGAATGTTAATCCGGACTGGATTGAGCTCCTGATCCCGGTTACCATTGTGATTACTGCCGTTCTGAACTTTTTTTATAAAGTCCCTAAGGCTTCTTTTAGTCCAAATGAAAAATCATCCCAAATCCGCTATCCCATAGCGTTGTTCTTCGGGCTGATTCATGGCTTGGGGTTTTCGAACTACCTGAGAACATTATTAGGCAAAGAAGCGGATATTGTGAATCCATTATTAGGGTTTAATATCGGACTGGAACTGGGTCAGCTGATCATTGTTTTTATCATTCTTTCCATTGCTTTTGTAATGATAGAACTGCTTCGTGTGCAGCGCCTTAGCTGGATCCATATTTTGTCCGGCATTATCGTAGGCATGTCGCTTTCGCTGATCATTAACAACGAATTTCTTCAAAATCTTCTTGCCTGACTATAACATTGCATTATTCCCCCAACAACCTACTATTTATGAAAAAAGCACTTCTCCCGTTACTGATCCTGCTTATTACGGTTTCTGCAATGGCGCAGCAACTTCCAACGAATCCCAACTACAAAGCCAACGACCGCTTTGAGCAATTGGGAACCATACTTCCAACGCCCAATTCCACCCGCGCCGCTTCGGGTGCGCCGGGGCGTGAGTATTGGCAGCAACGCGCTGATTATGACATTAAAGTGGAACTGGACGACGACAAACGACAGATCATCGGCTCCGAAACCATCACATTTTTCAACAATTCCCCGGATGATCTGAAATACATCTGGCTGCAATTAGACCAAAACCTTTTCAAAAAAGACGGCATAGGAGCCACTTCCCGAACTGGCTCGGTGAATGAAAAAGGCATGAGTCCGGCTCAGCTGGCCGCATTAAACAATGGCCGAGGCTCATCACTGGATCCAAAAACAGAATATGGTTATAAAATCGGCGCAGTAAAGGACAAGGCAGGAAAAGCATTGCCTTACACGATCAACGGAACCATGATGCGCATTGATCTGCCCATGACCATGAAGCCGGGAACAAGCTTCGTTTTCGGCGTGGATTGGAGTTATTATGTCACCGAATATTACGGCCGCAGCGGTTATGAGTTTTTTCCAAAAGACGGCAATGCTAACTATTTCATCGCCCACTGGTTCCCGCGCCTGGCACCTTACGACGACATCAACGGCTGGAACCATAAGCAATTTCTGGGACAAGGTGAGTTTGCATTGATTTTTGGAAATTACAAAGTCGCTATCACCGCTCCCGCCGACCACGTGGTGGCAGCCAGCGGCGAGTGCCAGAACTATGCACAAGTGCTTACGGCAACGCAAAAGCAACGTTTGAAGCAAGCTGAGACTTCTAAAACACCCGTTCTGATCGTTACACAGGCCGAAGCAGAAAAAGCGGAAAAGCGGGAAAACAAAAATCCAGGCAAAAAAACGTGGATTTACAAAGCAGATAATGTACGTGACTTCGCCTTTGCCAGCAGCCGGAAATTCATTTGGGACGCTATGCAAAGTGATGTTTACAAAAGCGGCCGCAAAATCTGGTGCATGTCTATTTATCCAAAAGAAGGAAACCCGCTTTGGGAACAATATTCGACGAGAGCGGTTGCCCACACATTGAAATCTTACGGAGCGCGCACATTTGAATATCCTTATCCGGTTGCCATTTCTTGTCATTCAGTAGCTGGCGGCGGAATGGAATATCCGATGATCAGCTTCAACGGCGGTCGGCCGGAAGAAGACGGGACTTACAGCGAAGCCGTGAAATATGGCATGATCGGGGTGATTATCCATGAAGTGGGACACAATTTCTTCCCCATGATTGTCAATTCCGATGAGCGTCAATGGGCCTGGATGGATGAAGGTTTGAACACGTTCTGTCAATATCTCGCTGAGAAAGAGTGGGATTACAACTTCCCAACCCGCCGGGGCGAGCCTAATCAGATCACAGACTATATGTCGTCCGACAAATCGGTGTTAACGCCTATTATGGCCTCGGCCGAAAATGTAATCGGCCTGGGACCCAATGCTTATGCCAAACCAGCAACAGCATTGAACATTCTCCGCGAAACCGTAATGGGCCGTGAGCTGTTCGACCACGCATTTAAGGAATATGCAACCAGATGGAGATTCAAAAGCCCATCCCCGGCCGACTTTTTCCGAACAATGGAAGACGCGTCGGGCGTGGATCTGGATTGGTTCTGGAAAGGCTGGTTTTATGGAACAGAGCCTGTGGACCAGGATCTTGTAAGCGTAGATTGGTTTAGCATTGATACACAAAATCCTGCGATTGAAAAAGAGATCGCACGCAAAGAAGCAGCACGCAAGCAGGAAACAATGAGTAAAATGCAGGATGCGAAAACAAAAGGCGAAACGGTCGTTGCGCAGGATTCCACCATGGCCGATTTCTATAACCGCTATGATCCGTTTAAAGTGACGGAAGCAGATAAGCAGAAATATGAGCAATATATGGCATCGCTTACGGAAAACGAAAAGGCGCTTATCCAGGAAAACAGCAATTTTTACACCCTTTCTATTAAAAACAAAGGTGGCCTGCCTATGCCGGTCATTGTAAAAATGGGCTTTGAAGACGGCACAGATTCTGTGGCGGTTTTCCCAGCCGAAATCTGGCGCTTCAACGATGCACAGATCAACAAAGTGATTTCGACCAAAAAGAAAGTGGTACAATGGACGTTAGACCCATACCAACAGATTGCAGACATTGACACAGAAAACAACGCCTTCCCACGCATTGCCGCGCCAACAAGGTTTCAGATCTTCAAACAGCAGCAACTCAAAAAAGCGCCTAATCCGATGCAAATGCAAGGTGCCGGAGCCGGGAAGATCACCACAGACCCTAAGAATTAGAAAAACTTTCCAGTAAAACGAAACCTCCCCGAGCCTTGCTTTGGGGAGGTTTTTTATGTTATTTCAAAACAGATCATATGTAATTTCAAAATAGATTCTATGTAATTTCAAAATTCAGATCATAAGAATTTATAAATCAACAACTTATGAACATCGTAATCCTCGACGGCTACACATTAAATCCTGGCGACCTGGACTGGGCGCCGATTCAGGAATTTGGCAATGTGACCATTTATGATCGCTCGGCTTCTGAGGAAATTGTCACTCGTGCGAAAGATGCGGAAGTGCTGCTTGTGAATAAAGTGGTGCTGACCGAAGCGATTTTAGATGAGTTGCCGAAAGTGAAATACATTGGTATAATGGCAACCGGTTTCAATAACATTGACATTAATGCTGCCAGAAAACACAACATAACGGTTACTAATGTGAAGGCATATGGGCCGGCTTCCGTAGCGCAGCAGACGTTTGCATTGTTGCTGGCAGTTGTGAACCATGCCGAGCTGCACAGCCAGAGCGTCTTTGCAGGCGATTGGGT
This sequence comes from Dyadobacter chenwenxiniae, assembly GCF_022869785.1. Classification (NCBI taxonomy): domain Bacteria; kingdom Pseudomonadati; phylum Bacteroidota; class Cytophagia; order Cytophagales; family Spirosomataceae; genus Dyadobacter; species Dyadobacter chenwenxiniae. The sequence continues at coordinate 4,923,285 of NZ_CP094997.1, forward strand.
TGCTTCACCGGATTTTTGTTATTGGAAAACACCACTGACCGAGCTGGCGGGGAAAACAATGGGGTTGATCGGCCTGGGTGACATCGGATCGCAGGTTGCGAAAATTGCGCTGGCTTTCGGGATGAAAGTGATCGCGTATAGGAAGCACCCAATGCCAACCGCAGGAATTGAAATGGTTTCCTTGGAAGATGTATTTGAAAAAAGCGATGTCATCAGCCTGCATTGCCCGTTAACCGACGAAACGAAGGAAATCGTCAACAAGGAGCGGCTCGCCCGCATGAGGCGAAATGCCATTATCCTTAACACCGGGCGTGGCCCGCTAATCCAGGAAAACGACCTCGCAGAAGCACTAAAAAACGGGATCATAGCAGGAGCCGGACTTGACGTCCTCTCCACCGAGCCACCAAAAGCCGATAACCCCCTACTCTCCGCGTCCAACTGCATCATCACTCCCCACGTAGCCTGGGCCACATTCGAAGCCAGAAAACGGTTGCTGCAAATGGTCGCCGATAATCTGGAAAGTTTCATGAATGGGGAGGCAAAGAATGTGGTTTCGTAATTTCGTCAGCTCAGCATACACAATAACACTATGAGCGTTAATAATGTCATATTTGCCTATAAAACACAAGATATGCTCACAATATTTGAAGGAACTTACGACCTTCTCTACCTACGAAGTGAATAGAACAAAGGGCTCTCAATCATTAAATACAGGATCCAGCACGTTATCTATATTTTCACTACTAAAATATCGTTGAAACAAAGATTTAGCCTGGTTGCTATAATATTCATACAGCGATTCGTCCTTCAAAAGCTCGACTATCGAGTTCGCAAACGAAACAGCGTCATTATGCACAATACATCCATTACTAACTTTATTAGGTAATCCGTCAGCGCCATAATCAGTACAAATTACCGGTAGCCCATACGACAACGCCTCGATAACTTTAATTTTGACACCTGACCCGCTAAACATTGGGCATATAGCTACGTATGAATCATTGTAATAAGTGCTAAGATCACTGCAGTATATAACCCGTTGTATGGCCACTCCCTCACTGATATAACTGCATATCTTCCCTACAACACATATTTTGAAGTTTACTGGTAACAATGGATAAACCTCCGAGAAGAACCAGCTCGACGCGCGTATATTATGGCTGTTATCGCTTGCTACATAGATTATATGGTATTGTCTTCCAACCAGAGCCGCATTAATCACCGGGGGTTTCATTGTAAATGGCACTAATCGCACATTCGACTTGCAGAACTGCCTGAAAATGTACTGCTCCTCGGGAGATATCGCCCATATCTCATGAAAACTATTTAATCGATTAATTTCATCTTCTATCGTCACACCTAAGCGGAAATTGCTTCTATTCTTGTACTGCGCAGTGATAAAATCGTGTGTGTCAATAATTACTTTCGCATTTCCTAAAAGCCCCGCCTTTGACACAAGATCTGAGTAGTATACATAACTGATTATTATATAATCATAAGTATTAGCCTTCAAAATTTCTTCAAATTCCCGCAACAGATTAGTAGTAACAACTGTTGGAATCGATGTTCTCAACGGAAGCTTTCTATAATAATATAGTAAGTCCCAAATTTTATATTTAAAAAAATATTGCAACAAATTCTTTTTAGAGGCTTTTCTGGTCAACAAATATGTACGGCTCGCCAGGCCTTCGTTATATAAAATATCAGATGTGTGTTGATGCTGCAAAGCAGTATCCCTCTCATGCTTTAAGCTTACAAAATGCACTTCAAACGAGCGTGTTTTAAAATAATCTAACAAACATCTTACCCTAGTCTTATTTCCAGAAGTAGTTATGCCCACGTCATCCGGGAAAAAGTATAAAGTCTTTTTCATTTATTCATATTGATAATTTAGTGTGCTTCATAACATATGCAAGTCAAGCATAATTAATTTTCTTCACCGACTTTCTATTTGAAAAATCAGTTATGTATGGTAATACTTGACTAGTTTTCCAATTAATAATTATACTACACCTGAAAATAATTCTTCAACAAACATTTGATAAAAAAGATATGCGAAAGCCTTAATATTATCAATATATATTAATCTATTTACAAATTATAGTAAGTGCTAATCAATTAATTCACAACACATGCTAGACACCATATATAAAAAACTCACTAAAAGACTTGCTAGTATTACTCGCCAATCAAATTGCAAGTCAAATCCAGAACGTACAAATATTGACAGGAAAATCTCATCATTAGAATCGGATCAGGAAGGGCAAGGAAAAAGGGATAGAGAATACCTTAAATGGCGACACAATCTTTAACCATTAACCTTGGCTAGATCGTCATATTATAAGAGGCTTTCATAAAGGGATAGGTATGCACTAGCAGCCTTATTCCACGTGAAGCTGTCTGCATAATTCTTTACCTCGTCAGCGCAATTCCGCCGCACAAAATCCGCCATTCCAACATTGAAAACTTCTTCCATGTGTTTATCTTCGAAGTTGTCAAAATAATAGGCATGCTTTCCTCCAATTTCCGGCAAAGACGTGAACTTTGATAAAAATACTGGCTTTCCAAATTGCATTGCCTCAATCACAGGCAATCCAAAGCCTTCTGCCCGAGATGGAAAAACAAATGCTGAACAATTTTTATAGTACCATGCTTTGTCCTTTTCGGATATAGGTCCGGTAATGTGAACCCTGCTTTTGACATTATATTTAGCGGCAACACGGAGTATAACTTCTTTATGAGGTGTTTCGATACCCGATATAATCAGGTCGTAATTATTATTTCTTAGTAAAGCTGGGAGATAATGAAACCCCTTCTGAATTGACAATAGGCCAATTGTGAAAATAAATTCGTTAGGGGGACAAAACACCGGAACATGGGCATGAGCAGAAATAAGTTTGTCCACGCCATTATAAATAACGCTTAATTTGTTTTGTGCTTCCGGGAAAATAGTTTTAATATCATTTGCAACAAAATTTGATATTGCCACAATTTTATCACAAGAATCAATACGATACTTTAACCTTGACAAATATCTTTGGATACTGCTATTATTACTGAAACCCAAATGTATTTTATTAAGATCATGAATTGTGAGAATACGCTTCGCATTCACATTTGTTGGTCTTAACCGACAGGTCTGATCAGTTAGATGTACTATATCAAATTGATTCTTAGCAGAAAAATGAAATTTATGCAACTTTGAAAAATAAATAAATCGTACTCTATTTTCAAACAGATAGGGATTTTGTTTGAAAATATAGTACGATAATTCAAATTTAGCTTCATTGCAGTCAACAATGGCATCTCCAAGACCCTTTCCAAATGAGAAGTATCCACAATTCAGATCTTTCATAGAGTCAAACGTCACTAATACGCGCTTCATTTCCATTTAATTTGCGACAGTATGTTTTCCATATTACTATGGTTATAATCGATGAGTTCAAGAAGCATTTTTATTCAAAAAATGCTAGCATCCGATTATTTATCGTCACAATTGAATTATTCAACGGAAATCTCTTTGTATTAGAAATGTAGATCCAGTAACCCTAATTCCGCGTCTTCTTCCCCTTCCCCCAGTTCTTCTTCATTTTGGTATAAGACTTCTTGCTAACCGTTTTCTTGGCTTTTGGGCGGGAGGTGCCTTTTTTCTTACGGGCATTGATGTTGTTGACGAGTGAGTTTTTGACGCCTAATTTGTTCTTTTTCTTGCCGCTGGTTTTTGCTTTATCATGCCCTTTTTTCTTCGCTTTCTTAGCCATAATTGATGCCGTGTTAAGTGTTTGGGCAAAACCTTAAATATCCGTGCCCGGTGAACCCAGGCACAAAAAAAGCCCCTGATCTGAGCGACCCGGGGCTTACTGATATCTAATCCCTTATGCTGCGGCACATTCACCCACAAGCATTTCCTGGATCTCACGCATTCTTCTTCTTGCAATGGGCACTTTGCGGCCGCAGCTTAGCAAAAGCGTGTCCGGCTCGATTTGCGCCACAACATACATCGGATTAACAATGTAAGACTTGTGGATACGGATAAAATTCACGTTCAAAATTTCCATCACCACTTTCAACGTTTTCGAAACAAGGTGTTTTTTGCCTTGACGGGTGTGGATGTAAGTATAATTGCCCTCGCCTTCCAGGTGCGTAATCTCATGCGCCGAGACCCACAAGATCTTGCCGTTCATATGCACAGCAATGAGGTTGGCGTTTTCAATGTTTGCTGGATTGACGATCCAGGAGAATGGGTTCATTAATGTTGTTTTCATGGCTTAACAGATAAAAAGTTAATTGATTTTGGGATGTGCCCTGGCTTTTAGAATGACACAAAATTGGTTCGCAATCGTTGCGGTAGGAAACACATATTATCCGTATTGTCAGATTTGGTATCTGTAATACACTTTTTGGCGGATGACCTGTATGTAAGCCATTTTTGACGAAAAATGAATATCCAAGTCCCGGTAAGCAGCTTGGACGAACATTTCCGACATTTCAGCCCCTTTTTCATACAATTCACAGACGATCGTTTCTGTGCATGTGGCGGCATTCCTATTTTTGTCGTTCAGTTTTTCGCTATGATGCAAATCCGGTTCAGGTATTTCGACAAGTATTTTGGTACACTCCGAAAAAACCGCCTCAACTTCTTTATTCTCGTGTTGGTCATCCCCTGGCTGGTCCCGGTGGTCGGTTATTTAATGTGGGGAAACATTTACTTTTCAGATCCGCAAGTTTTCCTGGGCGGGAGCCTTATCAACCTGATTCTCTGCCTGATAGCCAATCACATTAATCAGATCATTGCCATTCTGGTCGCAAAAGCTTATCCCGACACACACCAATCCGTTTTCCGGGTGCTTTTCTGGTTTGTGCTTTATTCCATTATCAATGTCTCCATCCTGATCCTCGTTTTGCTGGCCTATGACCAGGTTCATTTATTTGGCTTTTCCTTGCAGCGTGAGCGGGCGATCTGGTCTGTATTTTTGCTGCTGGCGGCTTCGCTCATTGGTGCCGGGCTCACCGAATTAGCGTACACTTTTGTGCAATGGAAAACCAATCAGGACGAGTTGCAGCAAATGGAGCAGCGGCAATTGCTGTCTGAACTGGAAGTGGTAAAACAGCAGGTTAACCCGCATTTTTTGTTCAATTGCCTTAATTCCCTCTCCGTTTTGATCTCTGAATCGCCTGCAACGGCGGAAAAATTTGTAGATGAAATGTCGAAAGTTTACCGTTACCTGCTGAGTGTCAACGGCCCCGACCGTGAAACGAGCATGGTAACCCTCGACGCCGAGCTGCGCTACATCCGTTCCTATATTTATTTGCTGGAAACCCGTTTTGAAAACGGCATAAGCATTTCCATTCAAGCCGCAGATCTGTATCTGAATGGACAAATGGCCCCATTAACATTGCAAACGCTGATCGATAATGCTATCCGACACAACATTGTTTCGACCGATCATCCGTTGCGAATAGACATTCGCACCACTGCGACCGGCCAGCTGGAAGTAATCAATAATCTGCAAAAAAGGACTGTGCGTACGCCATTTAGCAACGCCGGGCTTGCCACTTTGATATCACGCTATAAAATGCTTTTTAACCAGGCAGGAACCATTCAGATCAAGGAAGAAGGGTCGGAGTTTACAGTGCTTTTGCCTTTGATTTATACATGATACAGACTTACAGATTTCAGCACATTGGCCAGCTGATATGGCTAAGCCTTTTTGGCAGGTGGATGTTTGTCCTGCTAGTTCCTTGGTTTGTGCCCACGATCAGTTACCTGCTGATCGGTGATCCTTATTTTGCGAGCATTTCCAATTTCATTTTGGGCACATTAATGGTCCTGTCCATGACCATTCTGGCTTTTATCCCGCACGATTGGGCGGCGCAGTACATTGCCCAAAAATATCCTTCCATCCATTCCTCGCTGAAACGGGCCGCTTACACTGCGCTCTCCTTTTGCGTTCTCACCGGCGTTTATGTAACAGCTTATGGCTTGCTGATCATCCGTTTCCGGCCGCTGAATGCACAGCTGGATGCCGAAAAGATGGTTAACGTGTATTTGTTCGAGCTCCTGGCAATCCTGCTTTTGACGTGTTTGTATGAAGTCAATTATTCCCTGCGTAAATGGAAAGAGATTAAAACCAACAAAGAAGCGATCAAGAAAGCCGGGTTACAGGGCCAACTGCAAAGTCTGAAAAGCCAGGTTAACCCGCATTTTTTGTTTAATAGTCTGAATACACTATCTGCCCTCATCCATGACGAGCCGGCCAGGGCAGAGCAATTTGTGGATGAAATGGCAAAAGTTTACCGCTATTTGCTGCAAACCAATCAACACGAGCTGACAACATTATCGACAGAGATCCGCTTCATCAAATCCTACTATCACCTCCTGCGAACGAGATACGATTCCGGCCTGGAACTCGTCATTCAGGTGAGTGACAGCGCATTGAACAAATACATTCCGCCATTGACATTGCAATTATTAGTAGAAAATGCGGTGAAGCACAACACGATTTTGGAAAAAAAACCGCTTTTAATCGAGATTACATCGCTCGAAGACGATCAGCTGCAAGTGCGAAATAACCTGTTGGAGAAATCAACACCTGTGAAGTCAACCAAGCTGGGGTTGGCCAACATTGAGGCTAAATACAAGTTGCTTTCTGACAGGCAGCCTATTATCGGCCTGGGTGACGATCATTTTACGGTATTACTGCCACTGCTCACACAAAATCCTGAAAACCAATGAATATTTTAATTGTCGAAGACGAGAAGCTTGCCGTGCGCAAACTCACGAAATTGCTTGAAGAAACTGCTCCCGAGTTTGTCATCAAAGGGATCACGCCCAGCATTGAAGCCACCGTAGAGTGGATTTCGGAAAACCGGAAAAATGGCAACCCGGAGCCTGACATTGTATTTCTGGATATCGAGCTGGCAGACGGGCAGAGTTTCGAGATCTTCAACCGCATAGAAATCAGGAGCACAGTGATTTTCACCACATCTTATGATGAATATGCATTGCAAGCATTCAAGGTGAACAGCATTGATTATCTGCTGAAACCCGTGCAACAGGAAGATTTGCAACGCAGCATTAAAAAGTTTTACGACCTCACGGGAAGTCAGCGGAAATCCGAAATTCCAACATTGCCTGCGAACCTGGAAAACATCCTCAAAAACCTGCAATTGCAGCAGCCTGCGAGCGATTATCGCAAACGTTTTTTGGTAAAGCAAGGCGCCAGAATGCTGTCGGTTGAGATTTCGGAAATTGCTTATTTCTACATTGAAGACGGCGTCAGTTTTTTCAAAAACCTGCAAGGGCAAAAGTTTGTCGTGGATTATCGAATGGATGAAATGGAGCTTTTCCTCGACCCCGATCGCTTTTTTCGCATCAACCGGGGCCTCATCGTCACCCATCAATCCGTAACCCACATCCAGCCCTACTACAACAACCGCCTCGCCCTGACATTAAAACCAGCTTTCGACAAAGAATCGATCGTAAGCAGGGAAAAAACGAATGATTTCAAGAAGTGGATGGGGAAGTGATGGATTATCTGAGCTGGATAAATTTGTTTTTAAATCGCACATTGAAATGAAGTTCTGCCTCCAAAGCCCTGAAAACTTTTAGAATTGTGTCAATGGTGGCGCTGTTGCTGCTGCTCTCGATTTTGGATATCTGTGCTTTTTGTACACCAACAAGCTTTCCCAATTGTTCCTGGGTAAGGTTTTGTTCTTGTCTGGCTGCCTTTATCATTCGCCCCAAAACATCCATACTCAGCTCATATTCATACGCTTCCCGCTCAGCACTGCCAGCTTCACCGACATATTTGTCTTTCATTTCGGCAAGCGTGTAGGATTTTATTGCCGGCTTTTCCATAACGTTAATTAAGATTTACTCTGAAAATATCTGGTCCTGATTTTTGAAGCTTTGTCAATCTCATTACCTGAAACCTTGTTCGTTTTTTTTTACAAATCCGTTTGTCGCAACCACCAGGGTGTTTTTACCATCCGTTTTATCCCAAAACGCAAGCAATCTAATGCAGTCCCCGCTATAATTGGTCCTGAATTCCCAAATGTCATCTCCTAACTTCTTGAACAGTCTCGGATCATTTGTTTTTTGGGCAAGTTCAACATTATAGATCACCTTTCGGGCCGCTTTGGGCGAAAGCGTAGCAAGAAATTTTTCTGCTTCTTCTAAAAATAGTGTGTGAAAATACTGCAAGTCAAATGCTTTTTGCAAATGTATATAAAGTTTCCAAATTTAGAAACTTCATATACAATTATGATAACGCTTTCTCCAAACTAAGTAACCGTCTGATGATAAATTTGGGCTATTGTTTCTGGATTTACTTACAATTTCAGATCTTAGTAACAAAAGTGGCTATGAAATATCGTTTACTGAAGTTTGTTTCCTTTGTTCTGTTGTTCTTTGTGGACAGCTGTATTGAGCCGTTCTCTCCGCCGGAGGTTAATTCTCTGGAAAATCACCTGGTTGTGGACGGGTTTCTTAATGTAGGCCGGGACACGAGCAGGATCGAACTGAGAAGAACGCAAAATGTCAATCAAACGGCTGGCCCGATCACTGAAACGGGAGCAGAAATGTCCGTGGAAGCCGAATCGGGAGAGATCAATGTATTTACCGAATCAAAACCCGGGCATTATATCCTTCCGCCCCGACAGTACGACAAGGCAGGAAAATACCGCCTCCGCATTAAAACCCGCGACGCGAAGGAATATTTATCCGATTATGTAGAAGTAAGCGTAACGCCCACCATTGACAGCTTAACGACAAAATTCGACAGTTTTCAGGATGCGATGGTATTTTACGTCAATACGCATGATACGCAGGGCAAAACGCAATTTTATCGCTGGAAATTTGAAGAAACCTGGGAATACCGCGCGGCCTACCAGACGGCAATCGAGGTGATCGATAAAAAATATGTCGGGAGGCAGGTGGACATTAACCGATGCTGGGGAAATCAAAAATCCGGCAGCATCCTGCTCGGAACAACCGTCAAGCTTTCCAGCGACATTATCAAAGACCTTCCATTATTTAAAGTGCCGGTTCCTACCAACAAGCTTTTCATGAAATATAGCGTGCTGGTAAAGCAATATGGACTTTCCCGGCCTGCTTTTGAATACTGGACCAGCCTCTCCAAAACGACGCAGGGCACCGGAACGCTCTTTGACCCCCAGCCCTCACAGGTTACGGGCAATATCAGGGGCACAACGAACGGACAAGATCTTGTTTTCGGCTATTTCAGCGCGTCAACGGAAGAAACAAAAAGGCTTACCGTAACGCCGAGGCTGGGACGATATCCAACCTGCATGATGCCCGACACGTTTGACGTGGTGTGCAATCCACTCAGTAACAGACAGTGCGGCCTGGAAACAACTTCATTACTTATGTCCTATGCGGGCCTCCGGGGAGAATTTCTGTTAGGAGCGCCTCCGGAATGTACAGATTGCCGGACACAGGGCGGGACTTTGGAAAAACCTTCCTACTGGTGATCAAAAACTTTCTCCTGTGCAGACCTAACTGATGGAAAACGCCGTGATCAACCCATTTCCCATATCGGTCAGGCTTATGCAACGCGGAGATCTGCTTTTTTGCCGGCATCTTGTCGCGGAAGCAGGCTGGAACCAGCAGGATAGCCATTGGTTGCGGGCTATGCTATTGGAACCGGATGGTTGTTTTGTTGCTGTAATAAATGGTCAGCCGGTTGGTACAACCACGGTTTGCTGCTTTGAGCATATCGCCTGGATCGCAATGGTCCTGGTTGATAAAAGAAACAGAAATCAAGGCATTGGAAAGCATTTGGTGGAGCATGCGATTGGCTTTCTGGAACAAAAAGGCATCACTACAATCCGCCTGGACGCGACTTCACTGGGGCAAGGTTTATATCATAAATTAGGTTTCCAGCCTGAGTATGAATTAATTCGTTTTACAGGGAATATCTTTCATCAGAAACCAAGCGCATATGAGCTCCATGAGGTGCTGCCTGACGATCAGTTTGTTCAGGAGATTTTGTATCTCGATCAGCACATTACCGGGACCGGCAGGAAGGATTTTATTCTTGATTTCATAAATGCAGCGGAATGTCGTTTTTACTGCACGCGCACCGCAACCGGCAAAGTGGATGGTTATGCCGGTTACCGTGAAGGAAACAAGGCAACGCAAATCGGGCCTGTGGGTGCATTGAATGTTGTTGCGGGTGAGAAGTTACTGAATGCGATCACTGCCCGTTTTAGTGAAAAACCTTTATTTATCGATATTCCGGCTGCCAATGTGCATGCTATGAACTGGGCTTTGGAAAACGGTTTCACGGCGCAGCGCAGGTTTGTACGAATGTATCGTGGCGTGCCGATAAGGGATCTGCCCCAGCACATCTGGGCAAGCTCCGGCCCGGAAAAAGGCTGATGCCGTTTGCTGTGAATGCTCCCATGACCGACTTCTCGTGGGGATAGATTAATTTTAGGAATCAAATGTCTCTCGGTTTTCATTCTTGGCACGTATATCAGCATGAAAGTAAAAATACTGGACTTTTCCGGGCTTCAGACACAGGAACTGGATGTAGACGCCGCCATTTCGTTTATGCCGTTTATCAGGTTTGTGGCCCGACGCGCCGCCGAAGAAACCACGCCTAAAGCAGTTTTTTACAATCAGATCCTGGCCTGTTTCCAGCAGTACAACATTCCCGCAACGGACATTCCGATCGAAGATATCGGCCAGTATGAACGGTTTTTGGAACATATATACTCAAGTGTGTCACCGGTGCTCGCATTGGAGAAGGAAGTTGTATGGGCCCTCAGCTTTCCGTTAAACCCGAAAATTTTCTACGGGACCGACCTGTTCTATGAAATGCTGGCGCAGAAACCTTTGGACGATGGGAATATCGACACAAAATCGCCCGCTGAATTTGCCAAAGAGCGGCTGCGTGTCATTTACGCGCTGATCATGCAGCGACTCTACGATTTCCAGGTGCCTTCAAAAATTCAGCAGTATTATACCTGGACAAACCCGGAGACCGGCCTTTTACGCTATTTTGAGGTTTTCGTAAACACCGATTTCGTAGAAATCACGCCCAAAAGCGAATTGCCAGTACTCGATTTCAGCGAGCTATATGCAAGATTCAGTGAAGAAAACGGTCACTTGCTGCTGGAAAACGTGCTGCCGCTGAGCTTATTTAAATTCCGGGGTTTTTCGGTGCTGACCGTTTCTGACATTACCAGTAGAACAGCCGTTGAAAATATCAGAAAAATAAGGCTCAACCGCATTCCAGGGCAGGAAGCGGAGCGCTATCACAACATTATCCATTCGCTCAAAACGCTCGTACAGAATAATCGGATCGAGTTTGATATGTTCCCTTTTGTGCGGGTTAATAAGCGGGCAGTTTATGGCTACGAAACCGCAGGGACGGGTATCATGTTCAGGGTCTGGGGCCAGGACCGGCTGACACCGGAAGCGTTTTCCAAGCAAGCTGAGAGTTATGCAGCCAAACCCATTTCATTTTATTCCCCGGATATCAGCGGCATAAAGGAGATGCAAATTGCCTTTCTCGAACCTTTCAGGAAGGAAGGCGTTCGTTCGCTGGCTTTGCTGCCCGTCTTTTTTGACGAAATCCTGGTTGGCGTTTTATGCATGCACACCTGGCAAGACGAGGTTTTTGATGAAAAGACATTGTCTATGCTCGAGCCGGCATTTGAGCCGGTTGGCCAGCTTCTGCAAATTTATATCGATGAGTTCAATCTGGAACTGGAAAACATTATTAAGGAAAAATTTACGTCCATTCAACCGTCTGTACAGTGGAAATTTAATGAGGCAGCCTGGCATTATTTGCATAGGAAAAAGAGGAAACTGCCGGTAGAGACGGAGCCGATCACTTTTCAAAAAGTATATCCCCTTTATGGCGCGATCGACATCAGAAATTCGACGCTGGAAAGAAATGCAGCCATTACCAAAGACCTTAATACACACCTTACATTGCTAAGCAACGCCCTCGCAACATTACAGCGATGGGACAATTCGTCACTTATGCAAGAATTTTCCTACACGTGCAAAAAGTGGCAGGGCGCATTGGAATCCGAGGCGTGGAGCAGCGCAGGAGAAAATAACCTGAACCAATTTTTAAATCTCGAAAGTCGGGATTACCTGTCGCATTTAGCCGACCAGCACCCCGAAACCAATCCGATCATTGCAGCGTATTTGAATGCCACGCAGTTGGAAACCGGTGAGGTTTTCAGTAACCGCCGTGCATTTGAGGCGTCTATGAAAATGATCAACGATGCTGTAAACAACTATTTTGAAATTGAAAAAGATAAGTTGCAACAGCCGTTTCCATGTTACTTCGAGAAATTCAGGACGGACGGTGTGGAGTATGACATTTACATCGGGCAATCCATAAGTCCCGAAAAGCCATTTAACAATTTTCACCTTAAAAATTTGAGATTGTGGCAATTGTCTTCCATGATCGCGATTGCGAAAACGACGAAAGCGCTTTTAACAGATATGCCAAAAGCGCTTTCGACAACGCAGCTCATTTTTATCCATAACCACATGATCGACATTAGTTTTCGTGCAGACGAACGAAAATTTGATGTTGAAGGCGCGTATAACATTCGCTATCAAATGATTAAAAAGCGAATCGACAAAGTGCATATCCGCAATACCAACCAACGACTTACCCAGCCGGACAAAATTGCGTTGATATTCCTCAACGATAGGGACATTGAAGATTACCTGCCGTTTATCCGCTTTTTACAGGAAACAAATGCACTCACTTCCGAAACGGAACGCCTGGAACTGGAAGATCTGCAAGGATTGAGCGGGCTTCATGCATTAAGGCTGGGGATTGTGTACGAACAGACCATTATCCCGCTTTGAAAGCTACATGCCACTTGCAGCTTTAAGATACGAGCTCGTAATGGATCCTTCGGCGCCCAGCAGCGCCAGAGGTGTGCCCTCAAAAACGACCTTTCCTCCTTTCGTGCCTCCATCCGGGCCCATATCAATGATCCAATCTGCATTTTTGATCACATCCAGGTTATGCTCAATTACGATCATCGTGTTCCCGGCATCCACCAGGCGGTTCATGATAGACAGCAAATGCGTAATATCAGACATATGCAGCCCGGTCGTAGGCTCATCCAGGACATATACACTGCCACTTTTGTGCAATTCGCTCGCAAGCTTAATGCGTTGACATTCGCCTCCCGACAATGTGCTCAGCGGCTGACCGAGGGTTAGATAATCAATTCCTACATCGCTCATGGCCTGCAATTTATGCAGGATCTCTTTTTGGGTAAAATAGTCCAGTGCTTGCGAGACGGTCATTTCTAAAATATCTGAAATCGATTTACCGTCCAACTTGTAAGCCAAAACCTCTTCCTTAAAACGCTTCCCTTCGCAAATTTCACAAGGTGTTTTAATGCCGTCCAGAAAAGCAAGATCCGTGTAGATTACCCCAAGCCCCTGGCAATTTGGACAAGCACCCTGCGAATTGAAACTGAATAAAGACGCGCTAACGGCGTTTTCCTTCGCAAACGCCTTGCGCACATCATCCATCACACCCGTATAAGTCGCTGGGTTCGAACGTGTAGATGTGCCAACGGCCGACTGGTCAATGACGATCGCCTTCGGATGTTGTTTCAAAAATACATGATTAATCAACGAGCTTTTTCCTGAACCCGCAACGCCCGTTACTACGGTCAGCACGCCGGTGGGAATGTCTACGCTCACATTGTGCAGGTTATTGATATTTGCATTTTTTACCGAAAGCTTGCCCGAATGCTTCCGTGATTTTTCTTTCAACGGTAATGATTGTTTGACGTGGCGGCCGGTAAGCGTATCCGATTTGACCAGTTCGGCAAAGCTCCCTTCAAAGACAATGTTTCCGCCTTTGCTTCCCGCGTGCGGGCCCACATCGACGATATGATCTGCCACTTTAATCACGTCCGGATCGTGCTCTACCACAATCACCGTGTTACCCTTGTCGCGCAGCTTTCCGAGCAGTGCATTGAGCCGGTGCACATCTCTGGGATGTAAACCCACACTTGGCTCGTCAAAAATATACATCACGTCAATGAGGCTGCTGCTCAGGTGCTTGACCATTTTAACGCGCTGCGATTCGCCTCCCGACAATGTGGTTGTTTCCCGGTCGAGGCTGAGATATTCGAGTCCAATGTCCACCAAATGCTGCAATCTCTCGGATAACGTTGCCACCATAGACGCAGCCAGGGGATCTTTTATTTTCCTGATCAACGACACCAGTTCCGAAACTTCCATAGCAGACATTTCCGCTATATTCCTGCCATCAATCTTACAGCCTAATGCTGCCTGGCTCAGCCGGGCACCATGGCAGGACGGACAAGGTTTCAGGGCAATGTAAGGCGCTACCGTTTTCTGCGTCCTTTCCGATAATGTCTTAATATCCCTCTTAATGTATGCTTTTTCAAATTTTTCAATAACACCGAGATAGGTTGCATTCATGGTTCCGCCACCGACCTGGAGCTTGTATTTAAGGTCTTTGCCGTAAAGCAGCAGATTCATTTCTTCGTCGGTGAAATCACAGAGCTTTTTGTCATTATCAAAAAATCCTGAGCTGGCATAGCTGCTTTTTTCCCAGGTTGCGAACACCGGAACCTGGACAGCTCCCTCATTCAGTGACTTGGACATATCCAGGAATGAATCCGCCACGACGCCCATTTTCTTCCCTATACCATTGCATTCCGGGCACATTCCCTGTGGATCATTGAATGAGAACGCATTGGAATTCCCAATATGCGGATGCCCGATCCTTGAAAATAAAAGCCGCAAAACCGGCGAAATATCCGTGATCGTGCCCAATGTAGAGTGCGAATTCCCTCCCAACCTTCTCTGGTCCACCACAATGGCCATACTGAGGTTTTCGATGGCATCGGCATGAGGCTGCGCATACTTTGGCAGAAAATTCCGGATAAACATGCTGAAATTTTCATTCAGCTGGCGTTGCGCCTCGGTGGCTATGGTGTCAAAAACGATAGAAGATTTTCCGGAGCCGGAAACGCCGGTGAAAATTGTAATTTTGCGCTTGGGAATGCGCAATGATACATTTTTGAGATTGTTTTCACGGGCACCGCGGATTTCAATAAATTCCTGGGACATAGTTTGTAATTTTTATGATTCATGGCTTGAACGGAACTAACAGGATGCTGATCACAAGCATAATCCGCACCCTATCCGATCCATTATGCAAAAAGGCATTTTTCCGTTAAACTTCCTGAAAATAAATTAAATGATTCCCGTTCCTCAGCTCCGCAAGACGCATCTGGCCGGCTTACTGTCTATTTTCATTATCCTTACCGTATCCACTTATATCAATCGTTTCCCCACCGGAGACGACGCATGGTTCGGCGAACAATCTTATTGGCTTCATAAAGAAGGCATTATAAGGTCAGAGTTTTTCCGGGGAATTGTAGGATGGGAGGATCAAATTTTGGTCAGCCATAAACTTTTTCTGGGATTTGGGGCCGTTGTGATCCGTATTTACCAAAAACCTACCAAAGTTTAGAGAAAATACTACCCAAGGACGAAACCGGTGTTGTGCCGCTGACATTCTTTTTTAACGAATACGACAAGTTTAAAACCTTACGGACGCATGAAAACTATAAGCTGTATTGCCATAAGATCAAATATGACCCCTGATGGATTTGGGCACTGGGCAAAGGCGAACAATGCAGGTTTCATTTTGATGGATTACCAGTTTAATCAGGAAAAGTTCTTCCCGCTCCCGTCAGATCCCGATATTGAAAACTACCACCGCGCATACTTTGATGGCCGTTTTGCTGTGTTTTTATTGGTGAAGTGATATGCGGCTCGAACCTTGTAGTCAGCAGCACCCGCTCAATCATTCATTTATTAGGAAAAGAAACCTTTACTTGTGCCGCATTATACGCAGAAAAACACCCTAGCCCGGCTTTAACATTCGAGTAAAGCGGTGCAGGTTCTGCAAGCGGGCTGTCTGAATTGCTCTTGATTTCAATTGATCGCTGGTATTTGTAATAATTTACATCCACATTAAAAACTTCCAGCAATACTCCCAGAACCTTAGTTTTGGGATAAATAGTGACATTTTTGTTATCAGCCATCGTTAACTGCGTTGGATTGAAATAGTTAAATTTTCCAAGCAGCGAGTTCATGATACTGCCATCGAGGTGTTTGTCACTGATGAACTCACTTCTTCCCTCCTGGCCTTGCCAGTAAAAATGGAAATGATCTCTAAGCATCTTCTCCCGGATTTCATTATTGTCTGTCTTTATTCCAACAGCATATTCCAAATCAATGCCTGCATCGACTTTGTAATAATTCGTGTCTCCAGGAATGTCCTGCCAGCTCATCCGCAACGTCAAGACCGTATCCTGCATGTATGGATTGTCGACCAGCATGGTGTCAAACTCATAAGATTTAATCACCGGCTTCTTGCCGGGAACCGTACATTGTGCCGAAACGCTTCTGGTCTTGTCGGACACAGATAAATAATACGTTTTTGACTCCTTGATGGGGAATTTAGACTGTGGAATGCTGTAAAGTTTATTCTCCTTGTCATAAGGAACAACCATTTCATTCACACCGTCCGAGATCCGGACGGTGGCATTATCTATACGTCTTTCGGTTGCGTCAGTTTGTGAAAATAATGGGATAGATTCTGTAACCACCACATTGATATAGGGCAACTGGGGCGAGATCATTGAGTTCACAACCAGTTTAGATTCCGTCTGCGGGAGCTTAGAAGGCGGGATGTTGGTTAAAGGAGTTTCGCAAGCAGAAATTATAACGGTCAGCAGCACTATGCCGAAAATGAATTTTGTAAGTTTCATGGCTAAAATTTAAAGTTGTAACTGAATGAGGGCAATACGGGAAACAGGGAGTATTTTTTTAGCACCGTTTTCCATTCGCCATTATCCAGCTTTTCTTCCGAGCGATCGTAGAAAAACGGATTTTTTCGATTGTAGGCATTATAAACGCTGAACTCCCAGGTTCGTTCGTGGCGTTTCTTTTTTTTATGAAACTGAATTGAAAGATCCATCCGGTGAAATGCTTCTGCGCGAAAATTGTTTTTGGCCGGAAATTCAGAAGCCCCGAATTCTTTGTAATGGCTGTTCAGCATATTTTCTTTCGGGTCAAACCTGCTAAAAAATTTATCACTAACAGGATAAAAAGCGGCAGCAGGCACCGTAAGCGCATTTCCGGTTCCATAAACCCAGCTGGCAGACATAGTAATGCGCTTATTGAACTCATAAATACCCACAACAGACAGGTCATGCCGCCGGTCATAGCGCGGATGGAATGTCTGCCCATTGTTCAGTTCCGGGAATTTCCAGTAAATCCAGGATAATGTATAGCCTACCCAGCCGGAAAGCTTGCCGCTCTTTTTCTGGACCAGGAATTCAGAACCATAGGACCAGCCTTTTCCTGATGTAACATTATCCTGCCAGTCTACATCATTTGCATTTTCTCCGCTTATTCCAAGAAAACTGGCTCCTTCGCGGTAACTGAGAATTCGTTTCATATCCTTGTAAAATCCTTCCAATGTGACAGTTAAGCCTCTGTCCTGCAAATCATTCGCAAACCCGAATGCCACCTGGCTCGATTGCTGCGGCGCAATGCGGTCCGTGCTGGTTACCCATAAATCGGTCGGTAAGCCCAGGCCGGTGTTCGACAATAAATGAACATATTGATTCATTCGCGCATAGGAAGCCTTTGCAGAAAAGTCAGGCGCCAGCCTTAATGCTGCCGAAAAACGCGGCTCGGGATTGATGTATTGTTTTTTGTCTGACTTGAAATAACTCAACCGAAAGCCCAGATTCATTTTCAATACTTCAAAAGGCTGCCAGGTGTCTTCAAAGTAAGCCCCGCCTTCCAAGGAATAAACCGGCTCTTCATTAGGATCAATGTCGTCCTCACTATATGTACCGGAAAGGGCCAAAGCAGAAGGAGTGGATTTGTGGCGCGTGGCCTGCACGCCAAACTTGATAGCATGCGACGCATTGGGATAAAAATCAAAATCACTTTTAAGACTTAAATCCTGAATTCGGGAATCATAACGCAGCCGCGACTCGCTTGTAGCATCTCCCTGACCAACGGCTTCCCTGAAATAACTTGTTGTGGTAAAGTTGAAACTGGTAAAAACGAAGGCCGTATTTGCAAAAAGCTTACGGTTGAAAACGTGGTTCCAGCGCATAGTGCCCGTTGCATTCCCCCAATCCAGGCCGGCTTTCATTTTAAATGTCCCATGCTCTTCTTTGATAGAAAATTTATCTTGTCCCAGATAGCCGCTGACAAAAAGCTTGTTTTTTGAGCCAAGGTCGTAATTGATCTTGGCATTCAAATCGTAGAAATAGTAGCCCGGCCGGAACCCATTTTCTCCTTCTCTCTTCGCCGTGAATGCCAAGACCGGAGCAGCCAGCACGTCGATATAAGTCCGTCGTCCGGAGATCAAAAACGAGGATTTGCCTTTTGATAGCGGCCCTTCCAAAGTCAGCCTTGAAGCTATTAGCCCGATTCCTCCCTCGCCATGCAGTTTTTCTTTACTTCCTTCTTTCATGTCCATTTCCACAACCGAAGAAAGCCGCCCGCCATAACGCGCAGGAAAGCCGCCTTTTGTCAATTCCACACGCTTGATGGCGTCGCTATTGAACACCGAAAAGAACCCGAACAAATGACTGGCATTGTAAACCACCGCATCGTCCAAAATAATCAGGTTTTGATCGGGGCCGCCGCCGCGCACATATAATCCGGTCTGTCCCTCGGTGCCTTTTTGCACACCAGGCATGAGTTGTAATCCCCGCAATACATCCTTCTCACCCAGGAGCGAAGGAATTTTTTTGATCTGTTCAATCGGGATTTCGAGCACGCTCATCTGCGCCGAGCCGCTGACATTATCCTCCTGCTTGCGGGCAGATATAGTTACTTCATCCAATTGACGTATGGAAGATAAACTGACGTTAAGTTCGGTATCCTGCCGTGCCCCAATCGTACGCCATGCGGTCTCGTAACCCACCAGCGAATAAGCAATGGTCACCGAATCAGCAGCGGGGACGGTCAGAGAATAAAATGCGTAATTGTTCGTCACTGCTCCACTGGAGGAGCCCTGAATGTAAACGTTTGCACCGGTCACCAACTCCTGGCTTCCCTTTTCTTTCACAAAACCGCTGATGGTTATACGTTTTTGCCCAAAAACCGACATTGAAGCCATGCATAAGGCAATTATGATGTTTATTCTCATAAAATTTCAAACTTATTGCATTCAGGGACACGCGGGTTTTTAAGTTCAGGCAAACCAGCTCCGTTGCTCCGAATTGCCTGAACAAGAGGTTTAGCGATTCCGCTTGAATGCGTGGTGAAAATGGTGATTAACTGGTTAGGGCCGTTTTCAGAGGGCTAACCAGAGAGAATGTGGCGTTGCTGCAAAAGGCAAGCGGTTGTGAGTTGCTTTGCCCCCAAATCCCCTAAAGGGGACTTTGCGTTTTACTTGGATGTTCACCACCCCTTTAGGGGCCGGGGGCCGAAGTTGATGCCCAGGGGCCGGCGTGTCAGAAAGTGGACTAAATGCGGTAATGTCCTTCTGCTTACACGAGCCCAACGCTGTTATTAAAGCAGCTATAACATAAATTGATCTGTTCGTTTTCATAACTATTCATAGTTAAGTGAAAAGGTGTAAACTAAATTTCAAAACCAGCATCGAATCTCATGCCTTTACGCGTCCAAAACGCCCCAGGATTTCCCTGCGGCGGGGCTGGTTGATTAAACGGTAAATTTTTGGATAGGCTTCGCTTGGAATTTGTTGCAAAGCTGGAAGTTGGGGATTTTGTTCTCAAACCGGAGCTCTAACGGCAACCAGCTTCCGATGGCAACGCCGCCATTTTTTTTCCTGGCGTGATAATTTACGCCTCTGAATGCTTACACTTACAAAGAAGAAAAATGCCCAAAAAGAACCCTGAACACGCCCGGATTGAGGATTATGGGCTAATTGGAAACCTCAAAACCGTTGCCCTTGTTTCCGTGGAAGGCTCAATCGATTTTATGTGTTATCCCGCTTTCGATTCGCCGACTGTTTTTGCAAAACTACTGGACAACAAAAGTGGCGGCAGTTTTGCCATTTTTCCGCAAATGGACGGATACAACACCAAGCAGCTTTACCTGCCGGCCACAGCAGTGCTGCTCACCCGATTTTTCTCAGAAGAGGGCATAGCCGAAGTCACCGACTACATGCCGGTCGATGACCGGATGGATAAATCAAATGCGATTGTGCGGCAGGTGAAAACGGTTCGGGGGAATATCACTTTCCGGGCGAAGTGTGCGCCTGCTTTTAACTACGCCAATGCTTCGCATACGTGTGAGATGCGTGACGCAGGGGTGTATTTCAATGCAAATGATGCGGATGGGACAGTGATGCGCCTGATCGCAGATGTCCCTTTGCAGATCAAGCAAAACACTGGTTACGCCGAGTTTACGCTTGAACAGGGTAAAACTGCTTACCTGGTGCTGGAATGCGGCAAAACGCAGGTCGAAGACGAAAACCCGATTGAAGATTATAAGAAAAATACTTACCAGGATACGGTCGACTTCTGGCGGAAATGGTCCAAAAAATCCAGTTACAAAGGTCGCTGGACCGGCACTGTGAACCGCTCGGCGATTACACTCAAATTGCTCACTTCCCGCGAGCAGGGTTCCATGGTGGCGGCCCCGACATTCAGTTTGCCGGAGTTGATCGGTGGCGGGCGCAACTGGGATTACCGTTTCATGTGGATCAGGGACGCGGCTTTCACGATGTACGCATTCCTCCGGCTCGGTTATACAGATGAGGCCACGGCATTTCTGGAATGGATCCACGATCGCTGCCAGGAAGACAAGCTTTACCTCATGTACACAATCGATGGCGGGCATGATATGACGGAACAAGCGCTTGAACATTTGAGCGGTTATCAGAATTCAAAACCCGTAAGGATCGGCAATGGGGCGCAGGACCAGTATCAGCTCGATATTTACGGTGAGCTGATCGACACCATTTACATTTATAATAAGCAGCATTCCGCGATCACTTTTGAGTTCTGGGAAACCATTGTGAAACAGGTTAATGTGGTTATCAAACAGTGGAAAACGGCCGATCACGGAATTTGGGAGATACGCAATACCGAAAAGCACTTTCTGCACAGCCGGCTTATGTGCTGGGTGGCGATGGACCGCGCAATCAAAATTGGCCAGCACCGCTCCTTCCCTTTCCCGGAAAATGACTGGAAAAAGGTGCGCGACGATATTTATACAGACATTTATGACAATTTCTGGAACGACGAAATCGGGGCCTGGGTGCAGCACAAAGGCGCAAAAAGTGTTGACGCCAGTGTGTTACTCATGTCGCTGATGCATTTTATCGCACCCCGCGAACCGCGCTGGCTGTCCACATTGAAAGTCGTGGAAGAACAATTGGGTGTGGACGTCCTTTTGTACCGTTATAAAAACGGCGAAACGTCATTCGACGGCCTGGAAGGGGAAGAAGGCACATTCAATATGTGCTCGTTCTGGTATATAGAGTCCCTTGCCAAAAGTGGAGAAGTAGCCAAAGCGCTGGATAGTTTTGAAAAAATGATAGGATATGCCAACCACCTGGGCCTGTTTAGCGAGCAGATCGGACACAAGGCCGAGCACCTGGGAAATTTCCCGCAGGCATTTACACATTTGGCTTTAATCAGTGCGGCGTTAGAGATTGATAAGCAGATGGACCGACAGTAATGCATGGATAGCGCAGGTTCAGGCGCTCGTTTGCCGACCATTTCGGCAATCGCACATTGCGACCTGTTGAAATATATTATGTAAGTTGGAATCCGAAAACGATTCAACCATGAGTGAAACCAAATTCAACATTGCCGTATTGATCGACGGGGACAATGCGCAGGCCAAATTGATGAAGGAAACATTGGAAGAAGTTTCCAAATACGGAAAAGCGACCATCCGACGCATATATGGCGACTGGACCACGTCTCAAATGAACAGCTGGAAGGACATTGTGAACCAGCATTCGATCAGTCCGATCCAGAAATTTTCTTACACGACAGGCAAAAACTCCACCGACAGTTCGCTCATTATTGATGCCATGGACATTCTGCACAGCAAAAGTGTGGAAGGATTTTGCATTGTGTCGAGCGACAGCGATTACACCGGGCTTGCCAAAAGAATCCGCGAAGAAGGGCTTTTCGTGATGGGAATCGGGCGGAAAAATACACCCATTGCATTCGTAAATTCCTGCGAGATCTTCACATTCAGCGAAAACCTCGTGGCCGAGCTGGAAACGAATGTTGAGGAACCTGAGCCGCTGAAAGTGGATGTTACCCCAAAGGAAATTGTAAAAAAGGAGCCAAAAAAGCCGGAAACCAAACACAAGTTCCCAAAGATCGACATGAACATTATCGATAGGGCATTCGAGATTTCGGCCAATGAGGAAGAAGAAGCATTCATTTCCAAAATCGGCACCTCACTTCGAAAAATCGACCCCAGCTTCGACTCCCGCACCTACGGATTCAAGACATTGACCTCACTATTTAAAAGTCTGGCGAAATATAAAATCGTCAAAAATGATGTAAACGGCCTGAACCACCCGCTGGTAAGGTTGAAATGACTGAGCATGAATCGGCGACGGGCGTGATTATGCTAAAGGGATAAACAATGCAATCGCTAAATCGCGGAGACGCCGGTTAACCAAAGAGGATTATATGGAAAAAACAGTATCCAGGGGATTGCTGGTAATATATTTAGTGATATTGATATGGTTTGTGCTCTTCAAGTTGACATTCAGTATTCCGTCCCTGCTTGCCGGTGCAAACAGAACACTCAACCTGATTCCATTTGCTGCGCCTGCCATCAAAAATGGCCGAGTCAATTATGGAGAAATGATTATGAATTGTGTGATCTTCATTCCATTCGGTTTGCTTTTGAGCGCCAGTTTTAAAAAAGCCAAATTCCTACCAAAGCTCGGTTTTATACTTGCATTCAGCTTCATAGTGGAGCTGCTTCAATACATATTCGGAATTGGGGCAACGGATATAACCGACTTAATCACAAATACTTTGGGTGGATTTCTCGGACTTCAACTCTACGATTTGAGCAATAAATATATTTCAAGTAAAAATTTAGACCGGGCCATCATCGTCATCGGAATACTCCTGCTCCTCGCTTCCCTGTTTATGCGATTTATTTTTATAATTCTGCGGTAACGGGGGTAATTATCTCGCTCAAAGCGATTGGGATGCGTGAGTTATGTTAGAACTTTGTTTCGTTTATTTCGTTTGCTACCTTTATGGAAATTTACTCACGAGATGGAAACTGTATTAGAAAGGCCAACAAAACGAGAACAGAAAATGGCAAGCGAATCGGTAACAAACTTTACTTCTGCGATATCGAGGCGAAAGTCCGATACTGTCAACATTAGGATTCAGGAAAGTGAGGAATTGTTTACGATACCCAGGAGAGCGCTCGAATTTCTTTCACATATCCTGTCTATAATGGCAGAGGGGAAGGCGATTTCAGTATTCCCATCTGAATCTGAACTTAGTACGCAGCAAGCTGCCGACATTCTCCATGTGTCCCGGCCACATATTGTGAAGCTGCTCGAACAAGGAGTTATTCCATTCAAAAAAGCAGGCAGTCACAGGAGGATTTTGCTGGAAGACCTCATGAAACATGCCGCAATGCAAAAAGAAACAACAAGAAAAAGCCTTAAATTTCTTGTCGAACAGGCGCAGGATTTAAATCTGGGTTACGAATGATTCATTCCGCGAGGTTTGTAGCAATCCTCGACGCCTGCGTGCTTTATCCAGCACCAATACGGGACTTGCTGCTATACCTTGCAGATGCGGAATTGTACACTCCAAAATGGACTGACAAAATTCACGAAGAATGGACGCAGAGCTTGCTGAAGAAGAGGTCGGATATTTCATCCGAACAACTGCGAAAAACGATCGCCGCTATGCATAATGCCTTTCCCGATGCCAATGTATTGAACTACCAGTCGCTAATGAAATCGCTTGAGTTGCCAGATCCCAATGACGCACATGTCCTTGCCGCAGCTGTGCGCTGTAATGCCGATGTCCTTGTAACTGCCAATATAAAAGACTTTCCAAAGGAATACCTGCAACAATTTGATATTGAGCCACAACACCCGGATGTTTTTATTTCAAACCTGATCGAATTAAACCCGGATAATACTTTGAAAGCATTTGAAAATCAGGTCGGGAATTTGAGAAAACCATCTCTAACAGCATGTGCGGTTCTTGACAAACTGGAAAAAGTAGGTTTGATAAAAACATCTAGCATGTTTCTGCGGCTGATGCAATCACTCTAGTAATTATCAACAACAAAGCCAGACAATCAATCTAAATTATCTGGCTTTGTTGTTGAAATCAGCTTAAAAGTCACCCATTCATCGCGCCGGCAACCCGGTCATTTCTTCATTTCTCCAACCCGCTGAAAAAAGAACAGCAACTCCTTAAAGGAAGTAAAAATGTCATTCGCACGGCGGCTGTGGCCCAGCTCAGTCTGCGCCGCCATGTAACCGCTGTAAATGTCCCAAAGGTCATTCATCCAGCTAGCAGGGCTGCTTTGACTAAGCAACTCCGCGACTTCCCGGCCATAAGACAGGTGCCTCGAATCCAGGGATTCGTCGGAATTTGGTTGTGTTTGCATAATGTTACATTATTAGGATGGAAAACAGGGGTGCCCTGTTTTAGGTGTCCTAGCAGATGTAACACCGCTCGGGGAGCTTTCGCCGACCCCCACCATAACAGGGCATTTCTTGCAAGATTCTTCATATGTTACATTTGATTAGGAGCTTGAAGGTTCGGAAGAAATTTGGAGAAATGCAAATTTGAAGGAGATTGTGTTCATCATTACAGACACTTTGTAAATTCATAAAAACATAACCGTTGCCGTTAAATAAGTGAGTGTTTAAAATAATGCCATTTATTCAAGCGATTAGGTTTATTCTAGGAAAATTTTGACATTTTCGGAAATTTCATCCTAAGGTGAGGGTTACCTAATTTCTTACGCTCAAATCTTGCAAACGCTGATAAAAAGAGATGATTCTAGCAAATAAACCTTACTCATAAAAAATGCAAAGAGATTTACATGCAAAGCCCTTTGATGAAGGAACAAGATCTAAACTAGCAATTTTTCGAGATTACCTGAGGGAGTGGTTACCAGTTTTTTTTGCTCGAAAAGAGACTATTTGGCATACCATTAATATTTATGATTTCTTTTCTGGTCCCGGTTCGGATAACTATGGAAACAAAGGAACACCATTGATAATACTGGACGAACTTAGTCCATACTTTCAGACGATAATTGATAAACAACTGATAGTCAACTTATATTTTAACGAGTATGATAAGGATAAATACAAATCATTACGCGATATTGTTTTGACTGAAAACGGAGAGGTGCCTCCTTATTCTTGTAAGATTACTAATCTGGATTTTAAAATCGCATTTGACTTCGAGTACCCAACTATGTGTCGTAGTAAAAGTGTTAATTTACTCTTTCTGGATCAAACCGGAGTTAAGCACATTAATGAAGAAGTTTTCTCAAAGATTATTCATTTGAGGCAGACAGACTTTTTATTTTTTATATCCTCTTCTACCATAAAAAGATTTGTTGATCATCCTTCGATATCACAGTACATAAAGCTAAGTAGTGAAGACATTGAAAGAACACCGTATCATAAGATACATCGTTTGGTGTTAGAATACTATAAAAGCCTTATACCAAGAAATAAGGATTATTATCTCGCTTCGTTTTCGTTGAAAAAAATGCAGGTTTATATGGATTAATATTTGGAAGTGGGCATGTGCTTGGGTTTGAAAAGTTTCTTAAAACTTGTTGGAATGCAGATCCTGAACGTGGAGAAGCTAATTTTGATATCGATGACGACAAAATTCAAAAAGGGCAATACAATATCTTCACAAACGACATTCAAAAACCAAAAAAAGTAGATTTATTTGAACGAGAATTGCGGGAGAAGATCATGACAAAAATTCTTGTAACTGATAAAGACATTTATCTTTTTACATTGTCTAATGGCTTTTTGCCATACCATGCCAGGAAGGTCGTTTCAAGCATGATTAGGGACGATAAGATACAAAAATGTAACTTAAACCTAACGACAGAGGTTTGCAAAACTAAGTTTCCATTAACACAAGTTAAACTGAAATAACATGGCACAATCAAGTATTGAATGGACAGAAATGACCTGGAATCCTACAACTGGATGCACGAAAATCTCTACTGGATGCAAATTTTGTTATGCGGAAATCATGTCCAAGAGATTGCAAGCAATGGGAATTGAAAAATATAAAGACAATTTTGAAGTTAGGACGCATGAAGATTCTCTCTCGACTCCATACACATGGAAAAACTCGAAAGTTGTATTTGTGAATTCAATGAGCGACTTGTTTCACAAAGAAATTCCCCTCAATTTTATTAAGAAAGTTTTTGAAGTGATGAACGAGAATCCGCAGCACGTATTTCAGGTTTTAACCAAAAGAGCGGACAGGTTGTT
Organism: Dyadobacter chenwenxiniae; assembly: GCF_022869785.1. Lineage (NCBI taxonomy): Bacteria > Pseudomonadati > Bacteroidota > Cytophagia > Cytophagales > Spirosomataceae > Dyadobacter > Dyadobacter chenwenxiniae. The sequence goes on from NZ_CP094997.1 coordinate 4,949,852, forward strand.
AGAACTTCATAAAGAATTGAAATGGAGTCATAACATTTGGATGGGAGTTTCAGTTGAAAATGAAAATGTTACGAGCAGGATCGATTATTTGCGGGAAACAAGAGCAAAAGTGAAATTTCTATCTTGCGAACCTTTATTAGGTCCTTTATCCAATTTAAACCTTACCGGGATTGATTGGGTCATTGTTGGCGGTGAAAGCGGGCACAAGCCTAGAGCAATGAATATAGATTGGGTTTTGGATATACAACAACAATGTAAAGATAGCGATGTAGCATTTTTCTTTAAACAATGGGGCGGAAAGAACAAAAAGGAGAGTGGAAGACTATTAAACGGCAGAACATATGACGAAATGCCTGAAATTTTGTTACAAGAAAGCGTTTAACTCCTGAACATAGCAATTGAAAATACTGAAACCGACATCTTTTTCGCCAACCCGCAAATTCTGAATGCCACTAAGGAAGGTATTGAGGATGTTAAGGCTGGAAGAGTGACTTCCATCCGCGACCTCAAAAACATATGAGCAGATATTCTGTAATCTCTCTGGTACCCGTACTTTATCAGCTATCTTAATCCATCCTTACATAGATTTAGCAGAAGCATTCAGATAGGCGAGTAAGAATTATATTCAAACCAGCTTGCACGAAATTGATTAACTTAACAATCAAAACAAAGGTGTAAGATGTCTGCTCAAACTACTTCGCGCCGCAACTTGTTATTCCGAATGGAATCACGAATGTTGATTTTTACATACAAGCGTTCGGAGCTATTGAACTGCGGAGAGTCTCTAACAGCGACGGGAGTATACACGTTTCGGAGTTGTCAATCGGCGGTGCTATTTTCCATCTACATGAAGAAACCGCTGACCCGAAAGCTTTTTGCCCGAAACGCCACGATGGGACCACTGTAACGATCGGGCTCTTTGTTGCGGATGTGGATGCAGTTATGAATCAGGCAAGTGCCGCTGGCGGAGAAGTCATTTCGCCCGCTCAGGATTATGACTACGGCTACCGCCAGGGCAAGATTAGGGACCCATTTGGGCACATTTGGATGATTGAGGCAGAGATTTAATACACCCAACTCATTCCATTCCACCGCAGCACTCATCCCGTTCCACCACGGCACTCATTCAATCATTCAATCATTCGGCTCCACCGCGGCACTCATTCGGTTCCACCGCGGCACTCATTCACTCACTCCTAAGCGCCTTCACCGGATTCATCAACGCCGCCTTCATCGACCGATACCCAACCGTCACAATCGCAATCAAAAAAGTTATCCCAATCGCCGCTAAGAAAATAGTAGCATTCAAATCGATGTGATACTGAAAATCAGCTAAGTATTTGTTCATCAGCCACCAGCCGATGGGGGCGGCGATGAGGAAGGCGATGACGAGGAGCTGGGCGAATTGTTTGCCGAAGAGCCAGACGATGCTTCCTACGCCGGCGCCTAGGGTTTTGCGAACGCCAATTTCTTTGGTTTTTTGGGCGGCCATGAAGGAAATCAGACCGTACAGGCCGAGGCAGCCGATGAAGATCGCGATGGCGGCGAAGATCCACATGAGTTTCAGCATCAGCTCGTCGTTTCCGTAAAAATAGGTCAGGTGATCGTCCAGAAACTGGTAGGAATAGATGTACTCTGCATTGGTTTCGTTCCAGATCTTTTCGAGGGAAGCGAGGGCTTTGGGCACATTTTGTCCGCTGATTTTGAGCGCCACGCGGCCATAATGGTCGGACCGGGTGGTGAGGCAAACCGGCTCGATCTTGGAGCGGAAAGAGAAATTATGAAAGTCTTTCATCACACCCACAATGATGCCGTCGGCGTTATTGATATTCACATTTTTACCGATCGCCTCCTCCGGTTTTACACCCAGCTTTTTCACGGCCGTTTCATTTAGCAGATATTCCCGAACTGTATCTGATTGCGCGAGATTTCGCCCCGCTACCAGTTGCAACCCAAACATGGAAATGTATTCAGGATCGCCGGATTTGAGGTAAATTGTAAATTTCTCATCCTCGGCGCGCGATGCGTAGCGTATGCCGGTATTAAAATTACCATCTGGCGAGGCAGGCGGCGCTTCACAGAAAGCGATCTTTTCTACCTCGGGCAATTGTGAAAGCCGGGCGCGCATCGCGCTGGTTTTGGCAGGTGAAGTCTCGGGTACAGGCAGCATCACGATGGCATCCTTTTTAAAACCCATATCGGCCTCATTATTGAACCGCATCTGGCTGGCCACTACAATGGTACCGATTAGGAGCGTCTGCGAAATGGCGAACTGCGTAATAACAAGACCTTTGCGAATGGAAAAACCGCCGATCTGATTTTGGGTTAACTTCCCTTTTAACGCGGTAATCGGCTGAAAACCTGCGAGTACCAGTCCCGGATAAGAGCCGGAAATGAAAGTGACTATGACGAGCAGGCAGATAATGAAAAGTGGTTGATTGAAATCCTGCAACAAATCCAGCGTGACCCGGGTCGACAGCATTTCGTTCATATACGGGAGCGCGATGTAAGCCAGGGCGATCGCGAAGACGAACGCGATGACGGTAATGAGGGCCGTTTCGATGATAAACTGCCAGAAAAGCTGTGATTTCATACTTCCCATCACTTTCCGAACGCCGATTTCCTTGCTCCGGCCCAATGCCTGCGCGGTGGCGAGGTTGATGAAATTGACGCAGGCGGTAATGATCAGGAAAATGGCGACAAGTGAGAGCGCCACGAGCTGACTTTGCGCAATGGCGCCTCCCAGCTCTTCGTTTAGATGCATGTCCGGAAGTGGCTGTAAAAAGAACCGAAATTCTTTTGCGTCTTTCGCATCGTAATATTTCTTTGAAATTCCAGCCATTGCTTCCTGGGCTTTACCAAAGTCTGTGCCAGGTTTCAGCAGGACAAAAGCCTGGGTGCCGCTATAAATACCTCCCCAGTTGTTGAGCCAGGGCTGGGTTTGGCTGATGGTGACGTATGAAAGAAAGATTTCCTGGCGGATGTCGGTGTTCTCGGGCAGGTTTTTAATGACGCCCGTGACGGTGAAATCGGTCTTGTTATCTACCCGGAAGGTTTTACCGATCGCCTCTTCGCTGTGAAAATATTTCTCGGCGAGCTGTTCGGTAATAACGGCAGTGTTGGGCTGCGAGAGCATGGTTTTCTTGTCTCCGGCGACGAGGGGAAAATCCATGATCTCAAAAAACGAAGGCTCCGTATATGCAATACCGTCACTGAACTTGGGGTTGTTCCTGACCGCAGGGATTGAAATAGTCGCACCAAAATTGATGAGCATTGATGCTTTTTCCACGAAGGAAAAATCGTTCCGCATGGCCGCTGCTATCGGCTGAGGAATAGTGCCGTATTTGCTGACGGTTTCATTGCGCAGCTCAGAAGTGACGCGGTAAATGCGGTCGCTTTTTTCGTGAAAGCTGTCAAAACCAAGGTGGTAATTGACAAGTGAAAAAATAAGTATCCCGCAGCTCATTCCCAACACCAAGCCAAGGACGTTGATGAGCGTATAGGATTTGTGGCGGGCAAGGGTGCGCCGGGCGGTGGTGAGGTAGTTTTGGAGCATGGCGAGTTTGGCTGTCTGCTGTCGGCTGTCGGCAATCGGCATTTTTGGGCGGTCGGCAGTCAGCGGTCGGCGGTCGGCCTTTTTTGGGGTTAGGATTCGTTTTTTTAGGAAATAGGGTTTGGCGAATTTTAGGGTTTCTGATGCATATATGCTCTTTGCGGCCTTTACTCCTACTCTTTTTACATCTAGCTCGAACTGTTCGTGCAAATCACCTTGCAGTTCCTCGAAAAGCTCGGGTGGGCAAAGGATTTTAAACAACTTATCTGCCCAGCGTGGCGGCGAAATGTGCTTTTCGTTTTTCATGATTGCGCCGGGGTTATGATTGCGTTCCAGAACTGGTTACGAACCTGTTGTATTTCGGCCAGCATTTCACGGCCAGCGATGGTGACGCTGAAAAGTCGTTTTCTTCTTCCTCCCCTGCTCAATGTGGCCCCGCCCATTTCGGATGTGACGTAGCCTTTTTCTTCGAGCCGGTACAATGCAATGTGCACGGCGCTGAGGCTGATGGTGCGGTTGGCGCGCTGACGGAGCTCTTCTGCAATGCTCACGCCGTATGCGCCGCTGTTGAGGACGGTTACTGCGAGCAAGACAAGCTCTTCAAATTCGCCCAAGTAGGATCTTCCCATTTTAGAGAGGTTGATTATATTAATATTTGCTAAACAAATAATGTGCCGAAACACCATTGCATATTTATCAAGCTGATAATCAATATATTAAAGCTCAAATTCAGAAGATATTTTGTCCGAAAGCGGACATTGGCTTACGGAAATGAACGAATCTTTTTGCCTTGCTATCCGTCGTTGTGGAAACAGTTCGTTATCTATTAAAGCCTGACTAACGACTAAATGTTGACCGGTCTTTTATACTTTTAATTGCTTTGTAGTTCCCACTGGACATGATAAAATTTACTGCCTTACCATTCAAAATCGACCAGGTGTTCCTCACCTCTGACACGCATTATGGACATAAAAATATTTGTTCAGGAACGAGCGAATGGGAGCCGCCGCAAAATGAAGGATGCAGAAAGTTCGATACGATGGAAGAAATGAATGACGCCATTGTTGACGGCATCAACCGGCAAGTCAAAAAGACGGATCTGCTCATCCATTGCGGGGATTGGTCTTTCGGCGGAGAACCCAAAATAGCTGAATTCAGATACCGCATCAACTGCGAGCACATCATGTTACTGCAAGGCAACCACGATCACAAGATCACCCAAAACCAGGTATATGAAGGGTTATTTACGGAATTTACCCAGATCGGGTTTTACAGCATTCAGGGACTGCGGTTCGTCTGTGCGCATTACCCCATGTCCATCTGGCATCAGTCCCATCACGACGTGCCATTGTTTTACGGCCACGTTCACGGCTCGTTTAATAATGTCGGCAAATCGCTGGATGTGGGTATGGATAACATTTACAAAAAGACAGGGAAATATGAGCCGATAAGATTGGATGAAGCCAATTCCATCGCAATGAGCAGGGATACTTACCTGGAATCGCACCATAACCGATTTACCAGTTAGCATTAAACAATAACGGATATGCGCTAGGGCATATCCGTTATTGTTTAATGGCATGAGCCATGATGTGCGCCGGCTTAAATCAGCTTATCCGGCGTAATCGGCAGCCCCCTAATCCGCTTTCCGGTCGCATTAAAAACGGCATTCGCTATCGCAGGCGCCACGCCAATGATGGCAATTTCGCCCAACCCCTTGCTTCCTACCGGATCCGCCAACAGATCGGGCTTATCTACAAAATAGACATCAATGTCTGGCACATCGGCATGCACCGGCATGTGGTAATCCGCCAGGTCTTTGGTAACATATCGGCCAAACCGGTGGTCCATTACTGCATCCTCCGTTAATGCCATCCCAATTCCGCCCGTTGCGCCGCCGATCATTTGACTTGCTGCGGTTTTCGGGCTTACAATGGTGCCGGCATCCGCGCAGCAAACGATTTTCATCACCCGCACCTGCCCCGTAAACGGATGCACATGCACTTTGGCAAAATGCATCGAGAATGCATACATCGAATATTTGTTCCGGTTTTCGTCGGGTTTTGATTCGTTGGTGGTCTCTATTTTTTCAATGTTATTTTGTTTGAATAAATCAGCAATTGTCGTTTTCGAGGACTTCCCTCCAAGCTGTATTTCAGCCTTATCAAACATTAAATCATCCGGCTTTGCAGACGTAAAAGCAGCATTCCCCTTACCGGCTGCCATCGTAATGAGCTGTCCTTTCAACGCATTACAAGCTGCCTGCACCGCAGGCCCCACGCTATTCACAGTCGACGAACCTCCCTGTAAGCCTGCATTCGGGAACTCCGAACTCCCGAGGTGAAATGTTATTTTCTCGGTTGGGATTCCAGTAGTATTGGACGCGATCTGCACCATGGCCGTTCCTGTTCCGGGGCCAATATCGGTGATCGCACAATGCATTACCAGATTGCCTTCCTTGTCGAGCTCCGCGTGAACCGTCGCCGAATTCCGGTTTGCGCCAAATGTGCCGGTCCCCATTCCATAGCCGACCAGCCATTCTCCGTCACGGACTTCGCCCGGTTTCAGCTTCCTGTTTTCCCAGCCAATGCGTTTTTTACCTTCTTCGTAACATTCACGCATGTATTTGGTCGACCATGGCACATTCTTGTCCGGGTCGGATTCGGTATAATTTGCCAGCCGGAAATCAACCGGGTCCATGCCAATGGCATGTGCCATCTCGTCCATCGCGGATTCTAGCCCAAATGCGCCGGTAGCCTCGCCCGGCCCGCGCATCCAGATCGGCGTGGCTACATCGAGCGGCAAAATACGGTAACGCGTGCTTATACTCGGCGAGGCATACATCATCCGCGTCTGCTGTAAGGTCGATTCGGTGAACTCCTCATAGCTCGATGTCTGGCCGATGGATTGGTGGTTAATCGCGACGAGCTTTCCATCTTTGGTCGCACCCATTTGGATTTTTTGCCAGGTCCGCGGCCTGTAACCCACCATCGTAAACATTTGCTCCCGTGTCAAAACCAGTTTGACAGGCCTTTTCACCTGTTTCGCGGCAATGATAGCCGCTGTTTCGTGCGGCCAGTTATGCAGCCCGTTCCCAAATGCACCTCCAACGAAAGTGGAAATTACCTTCACATTCTGCTCAGGGATATTCCACTCTTTTGCAAAATTTTTCTGAGCCATTTTCGTGCCCTGCACTTTGTCATACACCATAAGCCGGTCGTCTGCTTCCCAGTGTGCGGTGATCGCCTGCAACTCCATGGGGTTATGCACTTCGGTAGGCAGCACATATTCTGCCTCAATCTTCACCGGAGCGCTTTCAAAGGCATCTTTTTGCCCGCGATCATAATCCGCGGTTGGCGATTTGGGATTTTTCTTTGCAGCTGCTGGCAGCACCGCGTTGCCCGCATTCGCTTCCAGATTCGTTTGGTGCTGCTCTTTGTTATATTGAATTTTTACCAAAGACGCGCCGTATTGAGCCTTTTCCAGGCTCGTGGCAACGACTGCAACAACAGGCTGATCATTAGAATAAATTTTATTATCAAAAAACACCCGCAGCGGCTGACCATTCGTGGGCGGCTCAGAAGGGTGCTCGCCTTTGGACTGGTAACCAGGCACTTTGATTGCATTCAAATGCGAAATTACTGCGAGCACACCCGGCGCACGCTCGGCTGCTTTGGAGTCAATGCTTTTAATGGTGCCTTTCGCAATCCGGCTGCCCACCAGCACGGCGTAGGCCATATTGGGCATTGGATATTCCGCAGAGTATCTGGCTGCCCCGGTTACTTTCAGTCGGCCGTCCACGCGGTCGAGCGGCTTATATTCTTTTTTATCAAAAAATGCTTCGTTCATGATCTTTTCGTTCAGGGTTAGGAATTACACCAGGCCGGCCGCATTTTTCAATGCTTCCACAATTACATTCGGGCCAAGTTTCAGTTTAAATGCATTGTGCTTGTAAGCCTTCGCACCTTGCATGGGTATTTCCGCAACCTGCCTGAAAGTTTCCTCAGTCGCTTGCTTGCCCACCAAAGCTTTTTCCGCCTCTTTCAACCGCCAGGGCTTGTGCGCCACACCGCCCATTGCAAGCCGGGCATCCTTGATCACCTTTCCGTCCATGTTCAAAGCCGCCGCCACCGATACCAATGCAAAAGCATACGAAGCACGGTCGCGGATCTTCATATAGTGGCTGTTTTTGCTGAATGCATTATCCGGAATCTCAACCGAAATGATCATTTCGTTGCTTTGCAGCGTATTGTCCTTTTCGGGCTGGTTTCCCGGAAGCCGGTGAAATGTTTCAAACGGGATGCGTCTTTCTCCTTTTGGACCGGCCACTACAACCGTCGCATCCAATGCTACCAACGCAATACACATGTCGCTCGGGTGCACGGCAATGCATTGTTCACTGGTTCCAAAAACGGCGTGCATTCGGTTCAGCCCTTCCAATGCGCCGCAGCCGGAACCCGGTTCCCGTTTGTTGCAGGGCAATGCCGTGTCGTAAAAATAAGGGCAACGCGTACGCTGCATCATGTTTCCGCCCACGGTCGCCATGTTCCTGATCTGCGCCGAGGCGCCTGCATTCAATGCGTGTGAAAGCAACGGGTGCTTTTCAATAATCAGTTTATGATCGGCTACGTGGCTGTTCAATGCCAGCGCACCAATGATAATTTTCCCGTTTTGCTGCTGTATATCTTTGAGCGGAACTTTGTTAATGTCGACGAGCTTGGTCGGTGCTGTAATGTTCCGTTTCATTAAATCGACGAGATTCGTGCCGCCGGCAATGAACTTCGCATTCGCACTGTTTGCCAATCCGCTGATCGCCGCTTTCGTGGTCGTTGCGCGTTCGTATTGAAATTGTATCATGATTTTTGCCCCCCGTTTTTAACTTCCTGAATCGCCTTCACAATGTTGGGATATGCGCCGCAGCGGCATATATTCCCGCTCATAAATTCCCTGATGTCATCTTCACTGTTGGCATGACCTTCGTTAATACAGGCAACGGCCGACATGATTTGTCCGGGTGTACAGTAACCGCATTGAAATCCGTCGTGCTTGATAAATGCCTGCTGCATCGGATGCAGCTGCTCGCCTTTTGCCAGTCCTTCGATCGTCGTAACCTCCTCGCCTTCATGCATAATGGCCAGGCTCAGACAGGACAAAACGCGCTGACCGTTCACATGAACCGTGCACGCGCCGCATTGACCGTAATCACATCCTTTTTTGGTCCCGGTCAGATCCAGCTGCTCGCGAAGCACGTCCAGAAGTGTCGAGCGAGGTTCCAGGCTGAGCTGCTTTTTTACGCCATTGACCGTCAGATTTACGGGCGTCGTTTCAAAAGCTGTGCTTATTTTTTCTCCCAGATTATATGCTGCTGCTTTTCCCACAGTTGCAGGTGCAACGGCAATGGCAGTCAGGATGGAAGTTGTTTTCAGGAAATCGCGCCTGGATTCGCTGCTATGCTCTTTTTCAGGTTTTTCTGTTGGATTTTGTTTGTCCATGGTGATTGTTGATTAGTGCACGAAGCGACGTTTTGAGGAACTATAAAGATCGCGCCAGGATTTGTTGATTTCCTGAGCATGAAGCATTTCAATGTTGGCTGCAAGAAAAACTTATTATTAAAGCTGCTTTACCATTTTTGCTGGAATTCCTGCCACGACTGTATTCGGAGGAACGTCGCGGTTGACAACCGCGCCTGCTGCAACAATGGCATTTTCGCCCACGGTCACGCCGGGAAGGATTGTAGCCGCCGCGCCGATCCATGCATTTCGTTTGATAACAATCGGTTTGGGAATGAGTGTGGTGCGGTTGCCGGGATCGAGCGGGTGGTTTTCGGAAGTAAGGTTCACCCGCGGACCGATTTGTACATCGTCTTCGATCGTGATCCCGCCGATGTCCAGAAACGAGCACGCATGGTTGATAAATACATTTTTCCCCAGCCGTATCGACCGTCCGAAGTTGGTATGAAACGGCGGGAAAATGGTTGTAGATTCGTCTATTTCACTGCCAATGATTTCACTAAGCTGCGCTCGCATCTGGTCCGGTTCCATCGCGGTTGCATTCATTTGCACACACAACCGGATCGTCCGGGAAACTGCCTCCGCAAATTTCCCATATTCAGGATCATCTTTCCGAAGCAGCTCACCGGCCTGTAACCGAGCGAAAATGTCTTTTTCCGTATGCATGCTGTTTTCTTTATTCCAATTCGAAACTCACCGTTACATTACCCGCACCCACGGCTGAGGCAAGGCCTGTTGCATCATCCACACGCCCGAGCCTGGTGTATGAATACTGTGTTGAGAAACTTTTGTAAAACAATACCAGCACGTTGGAACCGTAAAGCATTAAGTCGCCATTTCGGATCGTGCCGGGGTTTGAAGCGTTTGCAGGAAGGTTGGATGGGAAGTTATAAAGCTTCTCATTTCCGTTCAGCTCGCTCATGTTCACCGTCAGTGGCAACCTTGCTTTGAATGCTTTTACCGTGGCATTATTCAAAAGCGTAGCTGAAAAAATCGCCGACCCAATCCTGATCCTCAACCGGTTGCCTGTTGAATCCCCCGGCTGTGCACCGGTTTCATCCACCTCCTCTTCCAGATTTTCGGCGGGAATGTTACCGTCTGATTTACAAGCCATAATCCCGAGTAAAAATATACCGAGTGCCAGTGTCAAACATTGTTGTTTTCGTATGAATGCATTTTTCATTATTTCAATTTTTTAAAGATTTCCAGCATCGTGTCCGAGTCAAGCGCATGCATATCCACGAGCTTTAAGGCTTTGACCATTTTTTGCGTGGTTGTTTTATAATGCTGAAAATGCGGGGTTTTCAAATGCGACTGGTAAGCGGCGCTATCGGCATAGATCTCCACGATCCGGATCTGGTTGGGCTGCTCTTTGATTGACATTGGAAAAATAGCCAGCACGCCCGGCTCCTTTTCGACCGAGGCTGAGGATTCTTCTTTCAAAATGGCATTGTACTCCGCCAGAAACTCCGGCACAATCTCTATTTCGGAGATCCTTACCATCATGTCTTTTTCGATGACAGGGGTCAAAGGTTTCGAAATGATTGTTCGCAATGTGTTTCCCTGTGTTTTGCTGACGTGTTTTTCAATCAGGTCGGCAATTTCGGCGAGCTGGTTTTCGGTGATGCCTGTATTTGTTCCCATTTTCACGTGAGCCTGCAACTGCGATGTGACGCCCGGCATGGCCGTTAATGCAGAAATAGTGACTATTTCGCGCTGCTGGAAAGTCAGCACCTCACTTTCGAAAATGTCGGCAAACAAATGTTCTTTCAGGAACGCATCGATCCGTGGGGCAAATTCGCCGAAGCCGGGAGCTGGTTTTGTCTGTGTTGTTTTGGTCAAAGTTTCCAGCACTTTCCGGCCTTGCTCGTATTTGTCGGCAGGTTTATTTCCAGTCAATGCTGCTTTCCCCTGCTGGTCGTTCTTGCCACTTGCCTTCCGCTTTTCGACTACATTCATCAATGTGGTGATGGCGTTCAGACTTCTTGGAAAACCGCAGTAAGCATAAAGCTGAACCAGGATTTCCTTGGTTTCTTCAACCGTCAGCCCCGCATCCAAACCTGCATGGAGCTGCGTGGATAAGCCTTCCATATCGCCGGCCGCAGTTAATGCGGCAATGATTGCAATGCTTTGCTGCTGAGGGCTTAACGCCTGGCTTTCGCCTGATTTATCTTGTGCATTCATCGCAGTCGAGCTGAGAACGAAAATAAGCAGTGAGAGAAGTTTGAACCGGCTCATGGTGATCGTTTTCACTGTTTATTCGCGACATTGTAATCTTCCTCCGAAACCGGTTTTAACCAAACTACATTGGTCTCTCCTTCGTAGTTAGTGATTGCGATATGTACCATTTTGGTTTTTGCGGCTGCTCCGTGCCAGTGCTCTGTATTTTCCGGGATGTTGACAACGTCGCCCTTTTTAATGGGCTGGGCTGGTTTGCCTTTTTCCTGATAAAAACCTGCTCCCCCGGTGACGATCAAAACCTGTCCTCTCGGGTGCGTGTGCCAGTTGGTGCGTGCTCCTGGCTCGAATGTCACGCTGCCCATCATGAAATCATTGTTTTTATCTTTCGCTATCATTGGCGTCAGGAAGGCATTTCCAGTGAAATAAGTGCCTGGCAATGGATTCCCTTTTGGAAAAAGCGGTGTGTCATCCGTCTGTGTCATGCTCGCTTGATTTTTAGTTTGTGAAAACGCCGCAGTCGAAAGCATTGCTCCGAGCAGTATAATGTAAGTTATTGATTTATTGACGAGTATCATTGTTCTACGATTTTTGTGACATTGAATAGGACAAAGTTCGTCCACCGGACGCGCACTGGTTTTATACAGGTTACAGGAATATTTACCACTTTTACTGATTAGGATAATTACATCGCATCGGTCTTGCAAGCAGTGTTATATTTGGTCTTAAAATTGCCGGAATATGGAACAGGTAGAAAGAATAGATACGGTAAAGCAATACAACAACTGGATCGGTGTGGAGACGCTGCATCCGCTGGTGAGTGTGATCAACTTCAATGAAATTCCCACTGTGCAGCACTTCCGGCGCTACATGGGGATTTATGCTGTTTTTTTCAAGAACATCAAATGCGGCGACATCATTTATGGGTGCCAGCCCTACGATTACGATGACGGAACGCTCGTTTTCATATCACCCGGGCAGGTTTACGGCATCGATAGCAAAGGCGTGGTCACCAAACCCTCGGGCTACGCATTGGTTTTCCACCCCGATCTGATCGCCGGAACGCATCTGGGGCGGATGATCAAGGATTATTCTTTCTTTTCCTATGAAGTTAATGAAGCGTTGCATTTGTCTAAAAAGGAAAAAGAAACGATTGTGGATTGCCTTGAAAAAATCAATTCCGAAATTGACCAGAACATTGACAAGCATAGCAAAACGCTGATCGTTTCCAATATCGAACTGTTTCTCAACTATTGCATGCGGTTTTACGACCGTCAGTTTATCACCCGCAGTAATGTCAACAAAGACATTCTGGTGCGTTTTGAGGAGCTGCTCAATGATTATTTTAAATCGGGAAAATCGCAGACATCAGGCTTGCCCAGTGTTGCCTATTGTGCAGAGAAATTGAACTTGTCTCCCAATTATTTTGGTGATTTAATCAAAAAAGAGACCGGACATACTGCGCTGGACTTCATCCAATCCAGGTTAATTGATGAGGCGAAAGTCAAGATATTCGAAGCGAACCAGCCACTCAGTGAAATTGCTTACCAACTGGGATTTAAGTATCAGCAGCACTTTACGAGGCTTTTTAAACAAAAAACCGGCGTTACGCCCAATGAATACCGGAATCTGAATTAATGATCCCATCACTTTATCTTGCACCACATCCTAAGATAGAAACAAAAGCCAGCCAAACATTCTGTTTTTTATACCGCTGTTTTCCTGATGCGGCGCGTGCGGCTCTGGCAAGATTTTTATATGCCCCATCCCATTCAAAAAAACAGATCATGAAACAGTGCAGATTTATACCGCTGACATTAGCGATAATCGTAGGCTTTTGTGTCCCCGCATTCTCGCAGATCGAGATCGTTGAACGATTGCCGAAAGACGCCTATGTTGTCAATTGGGAGCCGGTTTTCCGCAACATCATTGCCTCCTATGTCCAGCTTCCGGGTGATTCACTTGAATATCGGAAAGTTAAAATTTATGTGCTCTACAAGCCCCGGGCAAACAGAGTCCACGAAGAAGAACCTTACAAATACAATGACCTGACCCGGTTGAGATACCTCGGCGCCGTCCTTATCCGCACCGGACGAAAATTTACCAAGATACTGGATAACAGCGTTCTGGGAGTCGAAAATTTTCATCTGACCACCGAAGATCAGCTCTTGAACAATGAAATGGTGTCGGCTAGATAGGGGCTGCGCAAATTTTGGATGAGATAGTCCAGTCAGATGATCGCTTCCAATTTTTTTTTATGGGCGCCATTCCAAGTCTTTGTTTTCATCAGTTGGGATCAACTTTCCATAACCCTGCAATCGCAACATGATAAACGTCAAGAGCTCTTCGGAGATCCTGGGAGGAAACATAGACTTCAAGTATTTCCGCTTGCCATTGAAATACACTATCAAGGTGATATCAGGTGCATCATTTCCCTTAATGTTTCCAAATCTAAGGGTTCTCAAATTGCAGTTTTGTAATTGCTTTATCAATTCGTTGTAAGTATCATCGTCCAATACGGCCTTATACCTGCCCGTTGGCAAACCTCTTTCTAAACTACCAGTGTTGTTTGTATATCGCATATACATGCTTTTGCTGCTGTCTACCTGCATTGCCACTGTCGGACCATTCCAGGCCCGAGAGGCATGATAGAATAGTTTTTCGAACTTGATTGTTTTATCAACGAGATAACGAGCCAGTTTTTCGTTCTTTTTGCCAAATATATACCGCTTGTATTTATCAAGCTCAAAGTTTAGAGCCTGGATCTGTTTATCTTTTTCGGATATCAATTCCAGCGATTTTTTATGTGCGGCAATCGCCTGCTCATAAAGTAATTTATAATCCGTCGCTGCATCTTCCATACCTGAAGATACGATACAAAATCCGCCGAAATAAGTTATAATGGCCCTTTTTAGATAGATCTCTCCTATGAGATTGACAGCTGCTTTATACTGATATCGTTTTTTGAGGCGGACTGAATCCAGCAATAAACCTTGTAAAAGGTGTCAATTGCTGGCTGGTGATGGATATTTTCTCCTTTATGCCATTCAAAAGTACCTTGTTCCAGCTTTTTGACATACAGAGCAAACCCACCCTCGTCCCACTGCAGCAGATGAATCTGATTAAGCCGTTTGCCAAGAAAAACGAATACATCACCGCTTGCTGGATCAAAGCTCAACTCATTGCGGACTAGGCCAGCCAGGCTGTATATGCCAAAGCGCATGTCGGTTGGAATCCGATATAAAAAGTAACGGCACCTGTAAGATAAAGCCAGCATAAATAATCAGCTTCTTGATAAAGATGCGTCCAGAGAGCCGAATAGTGCTACACGCGCTCCCGATGGAAAAGTAATTCCCGCTAGCGCATGTTGAAGGACCTGCATGAACGTTAGTACGCAACTGATTTCCTCGCGATACTCTCATAGCGGTTAGCAACGGCGTCAATCTGAGATGGATTGCCATTTAACGTATGATCGAAAAACGCATCTAATAAGCTGACAGTTGCCTTATGCGTTTTTTTCGATTGTTGACCAATACTTAAAACATACCCCGCCAACAGGCGCGCAGGAGGTGCTAACAGGAGCGGTACATCCGTAAAACTGTAATGATCGGCGTCTTCCAGTTCGTATCGATACCCACCGTGAAATTGCTTGAATAACGCCTGATTGCCCGCTTCATATCTTTCAAACCGATCTACTTCATCTTTTTTACTTTCTATTAATAGAAAAGGACGATACACAGTTGATTTGGGTAACCCGCCGTACAGGGTGCCATCTATATTGACCGCTGCTTTAATTCTCGACTCATCAGCCATGGCTGATGCACCCGTAGCGCCACCTAAAGAATGACCTGCGATGCCAATCCGGTTCAGGTCAAGGGAAGTGAAAAAAGTATCAGCATTAGAACTTTTATTTTCTATTTGATTGATTACAAACTTCACATCAGCAACACGAATGTCGAGCCGGTCTTTCATAAACCCAAGTCGGTCAGGATCCCCCGGTTGAAAGTTTTCAATCGTGGTGGCCAGTTTGCCGTTTGCTAGTTGCGTAATAGCGGCTTCATAGGGATGATCCAGACAGAGAACAACGTAGCCATGAATTGCCAGGCCAACAGCAAGGCTGGTATAAAACGCGCGCGCGGCTCCATAGCCTGGCAGAAAAAGCACAACAGGCCACTTTTCCCGAGCTTTTGCTGGTGCTGCATTTATTAATGCATAAGTATCAATTTGATCGTAGTGGTCCATTAAAAAGCTTGGTATAACACTCACCTTTGGCGGTAAAGTGGGCAACCCATCCAGGTAAAGTGAGTGGGTTCCTTTCGCGTCCCCTTGTGTTGGGTACCAAGCTTGAACAATTACATTTCTCTTATCAAAAGGGTCCTCGCTTATTTGTTCAGCTCTGGTTGAATCTACCCAGCGAAAAATCTGGGTTCCGACAGAATACTTGCCGACAGGCTTTGTTAAACTAGGAACTGGTAGAAAAATAGCCCAGGGCACCAGGGCAACGACCGTTAAGATCCCTAAACTAAGGTGCAGAAGTTTTCGACGCGATCCTAGTTTGCCGTAGATTGCGATCATCAACAAACAGCTCTGCAAATAAGTTGGAATATATTGCCAATAGAAACCTTTCCAAAAAAATTGAATTACTAATAAAAGGGCTAGTAAGCCTGTTGAAATAGTCAGTATGCTGTTGGCCCGCTTAGAAGAGATTATTACATAGACTGTAGTGATCGCCAGCATTACCAAAATCAGGATATCCAAGCTATTCATAGATTATAGCAGCAATTTAAAAACAAATTTAAGATGGATTGGTCGCAGTAAAGATCCTAACAGAATCACCGAAGTGGGTTACCTACTCTCCCAACTCACCGATCAACTGAGATAAGAAAACTGAAAACTAGTCATTGTGCAGTTGTCAAATTTATGCTAAAATTAGCAATCCGTTAGTAATGAGTTATTGAAAAAGCAAAGGATACCCACTCACTAGAAATCATAGTCGTAAAAATTAAAAACAGTAAGTCGGTACCTGTGCGGTTCAATTAGGTACTAGTTCTCTTATTTACATGTATTTATAACCTTTTTGAGAGTACTATTAGATGATTACATTTAATTCCATGATCAAATAGTGGTTCATTATAGTTGTTAATGTTACTGTCAAAATAATGCTTGACGAGGTAATCATATTCAAATCCCATTTTCTGATAAAGATATAGTGGCCCTATATTAGGGGTAGAAGTAGCAATAAGAATGGTTTTATATCCTTTCTGTTTAGCAATTTGAAAGGAATTTTTTATCATTTTTGTTCCAATTCCCTGACCTCGCATATTCTCAGCAACGGCAAGATTTTTTATCTCAATAGTTTCGGAATTCACAGTGACAAGTACACAAACTCCAATTGTTTCATTTTCAATCACTGTAAGATAGGTTTCTCCGCTTGATAGATAACTATCAACTAGTTTTTTCGAAGGATCAGCATCTAACAGTAAATTGTAAGGAATTTTGTCGTTATCGTTTAACATCCTAATCTGGGAACTAATTACTAACTGGCTTTCTTTTTCTGGTAATTCCATAATCGTTAATAACATTTTAGGGCGGGTCGTTTTGACTATATCATTGTTGTTGCCATTGGTCAAATAGCAATAATATCCGCCTCGGAAATGTTCGGAGCGGATATGGCCATAACAACCTTTATCTTCGCGATGGAATTGTGCCTGCTACTAGGTATTTGCGCCGGTAGTGGGATCAATGATGGTTTTAACTTCCGCAATGGAATTAATTGGGAAATTTCCAAGCCGGGCGTGCTCTCGTATCACCTCCTCTGACTCAGCAATGTGGACACAGTAAAGTTTATCATTTGTCACAAATGATTGTATCCAATGATAAGGCACACCGAGTTCGCTGACTGTGGCGCACGATAATTGCGAGATAGCCTGCAATTCTTCTCCAGAAAGATTTCCCAAACCAGGAATATCTCGTTCGATAACAAATTTTTTCATGTGATTTTTTATTTGTTTACAATTTGGTCACAAAGGTATCGCGCACTGGTTATATGGATTTTGGTATTATTGCCCATATTACTAAGCAAAATTCCCTATTTTAGAATAGCAGGTGCATTTAATTTTCATCGAAACCATCTACTTACTACTATTAGGGATTACAACAGAATGGAATCCATTTTGCAAGACAAATTCAAATACGGCTCCCTTTCCCGGTTCACTTAAAACCTCAATGGAAGAATGATGTAATTCAAGGATCTTTCGGACGATAGCCAACCCCAGTCCTATCCCATTCGAGGATGCGATATGCAGGTCGGCCTGTTTGTAGCGTTCGAAGATCTGCTCCTGATATTCCTTGGCTATCCCCACGCCGGTGTCCGTAACTCTTACCCTAACGCCGTTGCCGAGTTCGAGGAGGCCTACTGATATTTGCCCGCCATCCGGAGTAAATTTGAAAGCATTGTCAAGCAGGTTTTGGAAAACCCGCTCTGTCAGTGCGATATCCGCGAATACCGTCGGCAGAACGATGGGTGCTTCGAGTGTCAGGCGGATACTGCGTTCCGTGGCTTTCAGCTGGTAGGCACTGACAATGTCAGAGACCAGCTCGCCTATCGGAAACAGCTCTTTTTGCGGTGTAACGACATTGGCTTCCAGTTTCGAGTATTGGAACAATTGATCCACCAACCCGGAAAGCCTTTTAGTGCCCTCGTGGACAATGGATAGATACCGGTCGGTTTCCGCGTGGGACAGGGAATCACCTTTGATCATCAGCGTTTCCACATAACCCTGCATAATCGAAAGCGGCGTCCGCAAGTCATGCGACACATTCGCGATCAGCTCCTGACGGAACCGATCGGCCGCAGTGATCTTTTCGATGTTATCGACAATGACATCGGCCATATCATTGAAGGTAGAAGTGAGTACACCCAGATTACCCTTTGCGTAGCCACGTATCCTAGCTGAGTAGTCTCCATCCTTGAAGGTTTTCACTACGCCCGCAATGCTGCAGATGCTATCAGTGATCAGAAAAAAAGTCACTACCCCCACCACAAACGCCCCTAGCAGGGCCGCAAAAAATATGTAAACAGCTAGCCGGAAATAAAGGTCATCATTGAGCGAGCCGAGAATCTCCTTTTGCTTTTCGCTTGCGAGTACCGCATATACATACCCCGCCACCTTCCCATTTTCAAAAACAGGTGCGACAGAGAAAATGCTTGCTTCGTCGGGATTTTTAGGATTATCTCCCAGCGGCCGCTTGCTTGAATCGGCCGCCAGCCATTCCCTGACCTTGGCCATGTCGACTTTGTTCATTTGAACGGTAGCTTGGGGTACTACATAATCGGTGATCTTGCCGAGTGTATCGAGCAGGTATACTTCCACACTCGGATTGGCCACCATCGTTGCATGTATGATATCGTGCGTAACCGTCGTATCAGGCTTTCCGTTTTTGATAGGTTGGGTAAAAGAGGCAAGGTGCCCCGCAATGTCACCATAAAGCTGCTGATGAGCGGCCATGTAATACGATTTGGAAAACCGCGATCCAATTAAGACGAACACCAGGGCAAGCACTAGTAAAAGGCTCGCAAATACGCCGCTGATCTTCCAGAATAAAAGGTTTCCACGGATGGTTTTTACAGACATATTACAGGTCTTCATTAAATCGGTAGCCAATGCCCCAGGTGGTTAATACAAATGACGGATTGGAAACATCCACTTCAATTTTTCCTCTGAGCCGGTTAATATGTGTGTTAACCGTATGCTCATAGCCTTCGAAATCGTAACCCCAAACCAGACTCAGCAGCTGTTTGCGGCTATAACTCCTGCCAGGATTGGAAGCCAGCAGGACGATCAGCTCAAATTCACGCGGCGAAAGCTCGATGCGCTCCCCGAGTAGCATAACTTTACGTTTCTCAATATCGATTTCAAGACCGGCAATGCTGATCTGCGGTGGCCGCGGCGTGCTATACCTGGCCTTTTCTTCGCTCCGGCGAAAAATGACGCGTACACGTGCAATAAATTCCCTGATGCTGAAGGGTTTGGTAAGGTAATCGTCGGCGCCTGTTTCAAGGCCCATAACCTTATCAATTTCTTCTGACCGCGCAGTAAGCATCATTATTGGCGTTTGTCGGTCGTTCTGCCTTACCTTTCTGCACACTTCCATCCCATTCATGCCTGGCAGCATTACATCCAGGATAATCAGCTCGAATGCCGAATCCAATGCCCTCTCAAGACCATTCTGCCCATTTTTTTCAGCAACCACCTTACATCCCAGATCAGATAGATGGATGGTCAGCAGCTCTGTGATATTGCTGTCGTCCTCAATGATCAAAACATTTCTTGTATCCATTTGCCCCCTGATTTTCTGCAAGTTCATAAATAAAACAGCACAAAAACCGGTGTGATACTTTTGTTATAATTCCGTAACGCCGGTGGGATATCGTCTCCGTTGTTTTGCATCATTCCAACACGCAAAACACAACCGGATATGATCAAACCACTGCTTGGGCTATCGCTGACAGCCCTTATTTTCAGTTCTTGTACGAAGGACCACGATCCTCAACCACAGCCGAGGACTATTTCAATCGAGAATGTCCTTGACAGCAGACCGTTGGTACAGTCGGGAACATTCAAGGGGGCCGGCGCTCCCCCTGTAATCCTGCCCGGGCAATCCATATCTTTCTCATTTTCGGCATCCAAAAACCAGCGCCTGACCTTCGCCACCATGTACGGGTGGAGCAATGACCTGTTTTTTGCACCAGAAAATCCGGGTATAAGGCTCTATGGTGACGACGGAACGCCCATTACAGGAGAAATTTCGTCGAAGATCAAACTATGGGATAACGGGACAAGGGTGAACGGCAAACCAGGAATGGCCCTCGTGCACCCTGGCACGGCAGAAGCTGCGAAACGAAACATCAAGGAAGTGAATGGCATGGACGACTATGGCCATGCATTTCTGCCCGCATCGCAATTGATGAAGGTGTCGCTAAATTATGACGGCAGTTCAATGTTCACTGTCACGATCAAAAACCAGTCAGGCGGTACGGCTAACGAAACACCATTCAGTCCAGGCAACTGGGCGATTTCCTATGTGGCGGGCAACGACCTGCTTTTGCCCGAACCGATCTATTCCAAAGATAAGGCTACAACGGAAGCATTGACACGCATTGCCGAAGCAGGCGACAATGGACCAATGAGTGCAATGCTGACCGGTCTGACAGGCATATTCACTCCGCTGTCGCCAATCCTTGTGATTGTTTACAACGGTAGTGAAAACCCTTTTTTCAAGTCCGGGGAAAACGACAGGGGCGAAGGATTGAAGGAATTGGCACAAAAAGGCAATGCCGACATGTTGGCTAAGGCCTTGACGGGTAAGGGTGGCGTTAAAAATGTTTACGTTCTCAAAGAACCTAACAGCACTGTGTTGTTGCCTAAAATCGGCGGAAATCCCGGCGGCAAAGTTTCCCAGTCACTGTCACTTATGCCCGGCGACCGCATCGCGATTGCAACCATGTACGGATTTTCGAACGACTGGTTTTTTGCCCCGAAAGGCAATGGTATTGACGGAAGCACCACGGGAGATGTTTCCAGCTCCATCGGATTATATGATAATGGTACGGCCATTGACCAATTTCCCGGTGCAGGTATTACCCAGTTTAATCTGGCTGGAACGCCGTTGGCAGAGAGTAAAGCCATTGCTCTGGTCCCCAACCCTAACCAATTCACCACGCTGCCAGCGATCGGCAGCATGATCAAAGTTACGCTGCAATAACCCACGCCTCGCTGTGGCAATGCAACGGGTTTTAAATTCAATCTAATGAAAAAGCAAATCAGCATTTTTTTATTGCTCGCGCTCGGTCTTGGACAAGCCTTTGCGCAAACGGTCGAGATTCGTAAAAAGCAATTTAACCTGGAAGGTTCCGGGCTGGCGATTCAAGGCTATGATCCGGTTGCATATTTTACGATGAACAAGGCACTTGAAGGTAAAAAGGAGTTTTCGACCAACTTCAACGGAACTGTCTATCGGTTTATGTCCAAACAGAACCGGGATGAATTTGCGGGTAACCCTGCCCGCTACGAACCTCAGTATGGCGGCTGGTGTGCATTTGCAATGGGCAAGAAAGGGGAAAAGGTGGAAGTTGATCCCGAAACTTTCAAAGTCATTGACGGTAAGCTTTATCTTTTTTACAATAAGTATTTCAACAACACCCTTAAAAGCTGGAATCAGGACGAAGCCCGTCTAAAAGCGCAGGCGAATAAGAACTGGAGCAAATTTGTACCTTAAAATCCAAAATACATCATGAGAAAAATTATTTTAGCAACGACTTTCATACTAACTGCATTGGGCAGTTATGCTCAAAAATCAGAGATATTCGCACCCGGTGGCAAAGCCATTAAAGGATATGACGTAGTGGCATTCTTCAAAGATGCCGGACCTGTTGCCGGGGCCGATAGCTTATCCTACCAATACAAAGATGCCCAGTGGCTATTTGCCAACCGCGCCAACCTGGATGCATTCAAAGCAAATCCCGACATGTATATGCCCCAATACGGCGGCTATTGTGCCTACGGAACATCCCAAGGTCACAAAGCTCCTACTGAAACGGATACCTGGACCATCGTCAACGATAAATTATACTTCAATTACAACCAGAAAGTGAAGGAAAACTGGTCGAAAAAGTGGGATGAGCTCATTAGGAAAGCCGATACAGAGTGGCCACTGATCAAAGACAAGCAATAATGAGGCGTAAAACTCAAAAGACCTGGACATGGCTGCTCAGATTGGCCTCCGCCGGGATCATGCTTCAAACCGTGTTCTTCAAATTTACCGCAGCCCCGGAATCCGTTTACATCTTTTCCAGTCTGGGGATGGAGCCATGGGGCCGTATACTGGTCGGCGTTTTTGAACTGGTCGCTTCGGTATTGATTCTGGTGCCACGCACCACAGCTTACGGAGCCTTGGTGGGGATCGGCGTAATGACCGGCGCGATATTTATGCACCTTACACGTCTGGGTATTGAAGTGCAAGGCGATTCGGGGCAGCTGTTTATTTACGCGGTGCTGGTGATGGGAAGCTGTTTGATTCTGGCCTATTGGCAACGTAGCAGTTTGTCAGGCATTAGAATGCGTGAACATTAATTGATCAGCCGGTGCCTTGCGAGGTACTGGCTGATTTTGACCATACGATTGATATGAACAGACTAATAACAACATCACTGATTCCACTGCTGGAACAACTCGGCGATGTCCTGAGCAGGCTTAGCGATGTGCAGTATATCAGCAAAATTCCCGTATTGTCGGAAGCTTCGCTGGGTATGCATGTGCGGCACATCATTGAGTTTTTCCAGGAGCTCGAACAGGGCTATCTTGTCGGCTGTGTGGATTACGATGCCAGACGCCGGGAAAAGGCTATTGAAAACCACCTGGATTGCGCTATATTAAAACTCCGCCAAATTATCGCGAACCTCAAATATGATAATAAAACACTGCTGCTGGCTTATAAACCGAGCAGCGGAACGCCGAATTTTCATGTTCAGACTAGCTACGAGCGCGAGCTGCTGTACAACCTCGAACACACAGTGCACCATATGGCGATATTGAAGATCGGTATCAGAGCTATATCTACCATTGAGCTGGCTGAGGATTTCGGCGTTGCCAATTCGACAATCCGATACCATCAGGATAAATGTGTACAGTAACCTACATCCCGGCTGAAAACAGCATTTTCCTCACCTCTAACCGGGACGAACGCATTGACCGGGCTCCGGCAGTGCCGCCCGAGTGCTATTGCGTAAATAAAATTGAAATGATCTACCCCAAAGATGCGCAGGCAGGCGGGACATGGATCGTTCTGAACGGTGACCGTTCGGCAGCAGTGCTCTTAAACGGCGGTTTTAAAAATCATTCTTACCAGACGCCGTACCGCAAAAGCCGGGGACTCATCATGCTGGATATAATGGGTACAAATTCGCCTGCCGACCATTTCCAGGCTATGGACCTTAAAGCCATTGAGCCATTCACCATCATTCTTTTAACCCAAGGAAGACTTCGGCGTTGCACGTGGGACGGGGACCATAAACATCTCACTGAGCTCGACGCGACCAAACCACATATCTGGGCGTCAGTAACATTATATGACCGCGATATGCAATTACAACGTGAAAACGCCCTAATACAGTGGCTCAAAGAGACCAGGCCGGTAAAACCGGAAGCTGTGGCGGACTTTCACCTAGGCGCCAACATGAGGTATGAGACCAGCAATGCGCCTCATAATGCAAATATCCGGACGGTGAGTGTCACCTTGTTAGCGCTTTCGACTGACAGGCGGGCTAGCGTGCTTTATCATGATCTGCACTCGGGCGAAGTCGCTGCCAAACGCATGCAAACACAGGCTCCTGGCACGCCATTATTGTTTAACAGTTTTTATTGGAAAACCCGGAGATTTTGGATCCGTCTCAGACATTGGGAATACTGGCCATTCGCATGCTTGTATCTTCCCCTGGTCCCGCTGTGGTTATGGCTCAGCTTGCGGGCCCGGTCATTGTTGTTTTTCAGTGCGGCAAATCCCGGGATAGCATACTCCGGTTTTATCCAGGAACGCAAAAGCGATATTTACCCATTATTGCCGGAAGGGTTATATCCAAAAGGCGTACTTTGCAAAACCGGAATGTCGGCTGGGGAGATCAATTCGGTGCTCCGCGAGTCCTCTCTTGATTTCCCTTTGATTGCCAAACCCGATATCGGCGAGCGCGGCATTCAAGTTGAACTTTTACGTAAGCCGGCTGACTTGGACACCTATCGATCTCGCACCAAGGTCGACTTTCTATTACAGGAGTATATCGACTATTCCCATGAGATCGGCATTTTTTATTACCGTATTCCAGGAAATAAAAACGGGCAACTATCAGGTATTGTCGGGAAAGAGTTTTTAAGCGTGACCGGAGATGGACAGACCAGTCTGCTGTCTCTACTGATGCAAAATGACCGAGCTGTTTTGCAGCTGCACGCATTGGCCGCTGTCTTTGGCGATCAATTTGATAACATTCCTGACTCAGGGGAGATACTTACCCTGGTACCGTACGGCAATCATATCCGTGGATCCAGGTTCATTGACCTGCATAGCCGCATAACACCTGGCCTAACAGATATGATCGATAAGGTATGCACACAGGTGCCCGGCTTTTATTTCGGCAGACTGGATATCCGCTTTAAAAATTGGGAAGAACTCGAAGCCGGAAGACATTTTTCGATCATCGAATTGAATGGTACAGGCAGCGAACCCACACACATTTACGACCCCGCCCACTCGTTGTTTTTCGCATGGAAGGAGATTTACCGACATTGGAAAATCGTTTTCAAGATCAGCATGATCAATGCTCATAATGGCAAACAGCCTTTGATGAGCCTGAAAGAAGGTTTGGAAATGAAAAGGGCGCACGACAAGCATTTAAATCTAATGCAAGCCCAACATTAACTACGTTTTCAAAAGGAAGCCGTGCCCTGGGTACCGATTTTTCAATTAAGAAATCAGATTCGCAAAGAAGGTTAAGTTTGCGCCGGTGAACTCCTAATCGAAAGGGCTGCCTGTTTTGTGCGCGAAAGTAATTTTTCCGTCATTCACTCAGAGCCTTCGCAACAACAATAACATAACGCACAATAATATACGTAACTGATGTGTTTCAAAAATTTGGTAACCCCGAAGGGCAACACATAACTGTTAATCTCTTATAAGAACTTGCTTTCAGGGATTGATTTTTGAGAATATATACACAGCCGTGTAAGGAACGTCGACGGTTTCCAGCGCATTGCCTGGCGGGACAGCAGGTGCCCTCCCTCCTTTCGTTGCAATGCGCTGAATATAATCGGTATCTTCAAATCTGCCATTGGGTATTGTTCCTGTCTTTGGCATTAAGAGCAGCCAATCGATGTGCTGCGGATCTACGCTAGCAGTTTTCGCCGGAGAAAACTGCTGGCCTACGATCAACGAATTCGTCGCATCAACCGTCCAGGATGGCCCGCCAAAATGCCGTCCCACTTTCGCATTTGAAACAGCGAATAAATCAGCTTCTGGCTCAATAAATACCCATTCATATGCTGTCGGATAGCTATTCTGTCGTTCCTGAGCCTTGTATTTTTGCACGCCTTCTGCAAAATAAACTGCCACTGGACTGTTTCCACTAGGATTAGCGGGCAATGCTACCGCCGCAGGGATAGGCAATGCCAGAGCCTGGGAAATTTTAAAAGCTGGCGATGACGTGTCCGGATCAACATGGTCGGTACATGCGGTCAGAAAGACTGCGGCGAATACAGCCATTCTCACCTGAGCTGTGAACGAATGAAATATTTTGAACATTGTAATCAGTGTTTACACCATGAATGGATCACGGTAATTTAGTATTGTGAGGAGCGAATATGCCGTGCGTATTATCCAGTTCAACCCAGGCATGCAACGTCCACAAATTAAATTCTGTGTTGATCTCCCATTCATCGTCCTTACCCGTAAAACCTTCGGGGACAGCAGGCGGATTTTTTATGTCCTTGATAGGCGTGGCGTACTCGACTGCTACCAGTTTCATTGTATCCTTACCATAAGGCGCATACAAGAGTATTTCGGGCTTTCCTATTTCGAATTTATTGTCTAGCAGATCTGTATTCAGGTAATGAAAACCCATTTGCGTCCGGTAACCCGTTACTTCCTGATCGTAACCTTCTGCAATAGCTTTGTTCAGATCCCGGAAAGGAATAACGGCCTGCCGGACCTGATTTAGTTCCTGCTCCACCACTGGGTCGTGATCCTTCCGCTGCTCTTCGGTGCAGGATGTGAAGAAAATACTTATGGCACCGACGAAAAGGTAGGTAGGAAAGTTTTTGACCAAAGTCAGGTATGCATTAAAGTTTAATGTTGTTTTCATTTTAATAATTATCAGTAGATGAATTTTTCTGAAATGATTTGCCCCTGTTGACTATAAATTCTGGTACCAGATTTCGCCCAAGCTATTCACTGCCCATGGTGTTCCGAGGTGGTTAACAGCCAGGGTAACCGCAGTTCCCGGCATGAGGCTCCAATCCACCCCGTTCCACCGAGATAAGGTATAACCTCCGTAAACAGGGGTGCGGCCCGTAATGTAAACTGAGCCTTCGGGCCCGGCGAAAATATCAGTAGCTAAGCCAGGAACCTCTGACCAGTGTGCGCCGCTACCGCCCAGGAAGAAAATTTTACCCGTATTGTCGACTATCCATGGCATACCCTGCGCTCCTGCTGCAATACGCACTGCTCCGCCGGGCAATTGGGTCCAGTTGCTACCATTCCACTTGTATATGCAATTACCTCCCGTAGCTGCGGCCCCGCCGATCATATACACCGAACCATCGCCCGCCGCCGCAATGTCTTTGGCAGACCCCGGCATTCGATCCCATAAACGTGTATTGTAATTATAACGGTAAATTCCACCTACAGAGTTAATAATCCAGGGTACATCGCCTGCCCCCGCCGTAATCTTTCTCGCCGATCCGGGCAACTTGAACCATTGATTGAATGAGCCGAGTTGATAGATACCAAAATCAGCGCCTATGGGATCTTTACCAATGGCAAACACCGACCCCAGCGGCCCTACCGCAATATCAGTGGCAGAGCCGGCCATCTGGATCCATTCTCCATTGGGATACATTGCCTGGACAGCCTTCTTGTCCCCAAAAGTGAAACCCGTCCAGTTGCTTACTACGGAGTTCATGACTGAATGAAGGTCAGAATTTGGTGTACCGGGAATTGGCTTCTCAATGATGCCGTCCTGATGCAGGTCAGTATGCGCAATACCCAGCGTATGTCCCAGCTCGTGGGCCATCGTAGTCAATTTTTGTTCCGTGGGAATGTAGCTATACTTCAAATTGATGATAATGCTTGAACCAGGCTTTCCTTCAAGGTAAGGAAACTGAGCGACGGCTATTTTATCACTTGTAGCATCAATTCTGGCCACGATTTCCATGTCCGCCCAACGGAGCTCACTCACCTCCGAAAATTTGACTTTGACACCTTTCAGGAGATTCCATTGCGCTAAAGCAGTTCTTGTGACCGCAACCCATTCTGGTGGAGTACCTGGACGCATATAAATTTTGATATTCCGCACCCAGGTATCGGACACGAGCCAACGTCTGCGACGATGTGCGCTGGCCAGATTTACGTTATCCTTGTATTGCTTCTCAGCCTCCGTTTTAGATATTAAAATATCACCTTCAATGACAAACGTGGTATCCCTTGAATTATAAACGACTGCTTTTTCCGATGTACCCATCGCCTCGGTAAGAAAACCTTTTAACACTTCAATGGATATCGAATCACGGATTTCCTTGGGAACGACTGTTTCAACTGGAACAGCGTCCTGGTGACAGGCATACATACATAGGGTAGCGAAGATTACTAGCAGGACATTTTTTTTCATAGCATTTGAATTTGGTTTGAGAGATTAGTTAAAAGAGTATGACAATCTGATCCCATAAAAAGGATAAGTGTAAAAAAGTTGAGTATGTTATCGATGAATTTTTCGGATGCGTGAGTTTCTGACGTCTGCTACGAAAATATTCCCGGCAGCATCCATGGCAATTCCGCTGGGCTGATTGAATTTGGCCTCGTCGGCAGCGCCATCTGCAAAGCCGACCGTGCCATTACCTGCGATGGTGCTCACTATACCTTCCGGGGTAACTTTTCGAATGGCGGAATTCAAATCCCCTATATATAAATTTCCGTCTTTGTCTATGGCAATTCCTTCCGGGTTATGAAACCGCACTTCGCCACCCTTTCCATCGATATATCCGATTTCCGACGTGCTGCCAGCAAGCACACTGACTGCTCCCTCAGGAGTAACTTTCCGTATCACAAACCCGCCAGTGTCAGCCACATACAGGTTTCCTACTTTATCTATTTCAATACCTTCCGGGAATCCAAAACCAGTAGCAAATGTGCTGACGGTCCCATCCTGGGTTACTTTTCGAATGCAATGGTTGGCGCCGTCGCTCACATACAAATTTCCTTGCGGATCGAGCACTAAGTCAGCCGGAAAATTAAACTGTGCTGCCTTGCCTACACCGTTTTTAAATCCGATAACACCGTTGCCTGCAATGGTACTGACGACTCCGTCACGACTGATTTTACGGATCAAACTATTACCAGAGTCCGCCACAAAAACATTTCCGTTGCCATCAACCACTAATCCATGCGGATAGCTGAATAACGCTTCGGAAACTGACCCGTCATTACTTCCGAAAATGCTGTCCCCTGCAACAGTTGTGACAATGCCATGAGGTGTGATCTTCCTGATCCGATTGTTATTTCCATCGGCCACGTAAACATTCCCGGCGGCGTCTGTGGTTAAACCATAGGCATCTGAAAAAGCAGCATCCTTCCCGTCTCCGTCAGCAAAGCCATAGATTCCGCTACCAGCGAGGGTGCTCACTGTGTATGGCCTTAAAACCTCGTCAGCGGGTGGCGGTTCCACATTTTCAACAATACTACTGCATGATCCTGCAATTAATAAAGCCATCGTTAAAAGCAAGTTGGATATAAATGTCGTGTGCATAGTTACCAGTAGCTTAACCACCATTTGGTAGATTGATTGGCTCTCTTATATTGATCGAACTTCTTGCAAATCGGATACAGTATCAAAACCACCGCTATCCAAATGATGTATACGATTGGCAAATTGAAACCATAACCCTTCAAAGCAATTGCGTTGTTAACGCTGGTCGTTAATATCATATCCGCCCATTCATAACCGGATAGCACTGCCGCACCCATTGCCATCATGTGAATCAAATACAAGTGGGCTAGGTAGTAGAACATGGGTACCCGTCCGAACACACTTACCACCGATGACCATTTACCAGAAGGTTTTTCAATCAATGCAAGAAAAGTAAGTGCCGGCCCAAGCGTCATGAGTGCATAAAGCAGCGACGGCGGATACTTGCTGACATTTAAAAAAGAAAGCAAACTGAGTAGGCCGGATTTTTGTAATGACCAATGCGCGGCGTCACCATACCAGTTATTACATCTTAAAATAACAAACAGCACCATGGCCCCAAGCCCCACGTAGATGAATGTGGCCCTCCTTTTCGCGGAATGATAATTAGATAGGTATAAATTGCCCACGGCATAGCCCGTTGCCATAATACCAAGCCAGGGTAGCAATGCATATCGGACTGAAAAGGAGAAGTTTCCAAAAGTGAAGTAACCCGGCTCGTGGATCAATGCCCATAAAAACGATCCAAAACCACCACCGGGAACATTCACATTATCCAGCAAATTGTGACCCGCAATTAGTAAGATGCCCACTACGGAAATGACTTTTTTATTCAGATAAATAATGGCTGACATAAAAACCATACTCACCCCCGTTACCCAGATTACTGCCAGATTGAAATAAGGATACGAAGGATTGAATGTCCATTCAAATGTCACAATAAAGCATTCAGCCAGAATGAGCCATATGCCTCTTATCAGCAGGAAAAAAGATAATTGTTTTCGGCTTCGCTTTGCGCCATACAGACAAGCTGAAATACCTGCAAGGAAAATAAATATAGGCGCACAGAAATGTGTAATTAATCTAGTGAAGAAAAGAGCAACATTGGTTTGCGTCAAATCTGTGGGACTGTAAAAGAAAGCATCAACATGGAAGTAATCCCGCACATGATCCAGCGCCATTACTATCATTACTATACCTCTTAACAAGTCGATAGCGTAAATCCTTTTGCTTTTTAATGCAAGGGGCTCTTGATTATTAATTGGATATGCTGATTTACTAATTGTTGACATAAATTGAGTGTGTTCCAATGAATCGATCTATATGAATATTCCGGTCGGCTAATGAAGATTTAAATGCTGATGAATGTGCTGATTAAAGCAGAAAAACTTGTTGATGCAAAACAAGTGCAGAATCTTGTTACCGATATAAGAGGTATTCCCTATTTTGCAATATTTGCCACTCCTATATTACAATTCAAGCAACTATTACAATAATTGCTACGTATCCACTCAAACGTGTAAACAAGAGGCTTACACTCCTACTTTAATCAATTAGCCATGGAATTAATAGAACGATCGGGTTTTTTGACCCGGCTAAACACCCAATTTGATGATACCATAAACGGAGAAGGTCATTGCATTTTACTGAGTGGTGAGGCCGGAATGGGCAAGACTTCGCTCGTAAAGGCATTTTGCAATGAGCGGAAAGGAGATTGCATGATTTTCAAAGGTACCTGCGATGCATTATTTACGCCCCGGCCACTGGCACCGTTATACGATATCATCTGGCAACTTGGAAACGACACATTAACTCAGACAGGAAACAAAGGCAGTCGCGGCGACCTATTTGCTGATTTCCTCCACGAAATGAAAAATTTGGCGGAACCTTCGGTCATCATTTTCGAGGACATACACTGGGCTGACGAAGCAACCCTGGATTTTATCAAATTCCTCAGCAGGCGTATCAATCAACTACGGTGCCTGTTTATTCTCACCTATCGGAATGACGAAATTCATTCCCGGCACCCATTGCGAAATCTTTTAGGCCAGTTACCCATTGACTCATTTTCGCGTCTTGAGCTCCTACCTCTTTCCAAGCATGCGGTGGACAGGATGGCTGCTGAGAAAGGATATAGCGGCGAGGACGTTTACGAAATATCCGGCGGTAACCCATTCTATGTCACCGAGATCCTGGCGAGCTATAGTAGCGGGCTACCCGAAAGCATCAAAGACTCCATACTTTCTGTTTGTGCCAGGCAAAGTGACGAAACCCGCAATGTGTGGGAGATCCTTTCGGTAGCACCGACGGGATTAGAGATCAAATACCTTGAAAAGATTGTCCCCACTTACACACGGATGATCATGCAGTCATTGGATTGTAAAATCCTGTTGTTGAAAGCAGATAAGCTATTTTTTAAGCATGAATTGTATCGTCGCACGATTGAATCGTCTATTTCACCATTCGCCAAAACGGCGCTAAATAAAAGCATCCTCGATCTGCTGCTGGAAGCCGACGAACCGGAGCAGGAAACAGAACGAATTATCCACCACGCCGAACGGGCTAATGAATATGATCTGATGCTCCGTTACATTCCGGTGGCTGCTCGCCAGGCCATTAGCCTCGGAGCCCATCAGGAAGCGGCTAAGTTGTATTGTACAGCCATAACTTATTACAAAGGCCAGGATATGGCCAGGCTCATTCATTATTACGAATCTTACGCCTATGAATGCTATTTGACCAACCAGACACGAGAGGCGATTAAATATCAGGAAAAGCTGCTGGCCCTATTCCAGCAGCAAAATGATGTGGAAAAAATTGGCGATTGTATGCGTTTCCTTTCCCGTTTGTGGTGGTTTGAAGGCAACCGCACCGAGGCCGAAAAATATGGATTTCAGGCCGTCGAAGTTCTGGAAAAACAGCCTGACTCGCAGGTCAAGGCGCAGGCATTCAGTAATATATCTCAATTAAAAATGCTTTCGCACCAGCCACATGAATGTATGGCCTGGGGACAGCTTGCCATTGCCATGGCCAAGAAGCTCGATGACATGGAAACGCTTTCTCACGCGCTCAACAATGTCGGCACCGTTCAGATGGAGATGCCGGAACTGAAACAGTTAGGGGCCAGTGTATTGCAGGAAAGTCTCCATATCGCATTGAAAGGTTCTTTTCACGAACACGCCGCCCGTGCCTACACCAACCTGGGCGCAAGTTCAATCCGGCTTAAAGATTTTGCATTCGCAAAAAAAGTACTGGATGAAGGAATTCAATATTGCGAAAAACGCGAGCTCGATTCCTGGACCAATTATATGCTGTCGCTCAATGCAAGAATGGACATGGAAACCGGCGCATGGGACGACGCTTACCGAACTGCGGAACAACTCCTCGCAAACGACGAACATCCGTCTGTCGTAACCATCGGGCCGATGATCATCGTTGGGACCATTAAAATGAGAAGAGCAGAAGCAGGGGCACTTCCAATTTTACTCCGTGCGCAGGAAAAGGCATTTGAGACAATGGAATTACAAAGGATCATCCCCGCAATGGTTGCCTTACTTGAATATGAATGGCTTACAGGCGAAAAGGTCTTGAGCAACCAAGAGTTGGACAGGACCATTGAGATGACTGAAACAATGGGTAATATTTATGAAAACTCTGAATTTTGTTTCTGGCTGCTAAAAGTCAGGAGTCAGAAAATATCCGTTGACGGCCTTTATGAAAAATACAAGTCCTGCAACCATACCCTGGCTACACGGACTACACAATTTTGGCACGTTGCAGGATGTCCGTACGAAGAGGCCCTAACCCTGTTCGACGGTGAGGAACTGGATAAAAGCAATGCGATCAAACTCGTCCAGAAAATGGGCGCAACAGCTACGTATCAAAAGCTTAAGTCACTGATGCTCGCTTCAGGTATCAGACGTATCCCACGCGGAATGAGGCAAACGACAAGTTCTAATGTCGCCAATTTGACACTTCGCGAATTGACTGTGCTGCAACTGCTGAAAGAAGGTATGCAGAATAAGGAAATCGCCTCGAAGTTGTTTATTTCCTCTAAAACAGTAGATCACCATATCTCTGCATTGCTGGTCAAACTCAATGTAAATTCCCGTGTTAAGGCTGTCAATGAAGCTTTGAAACTCGAAATTTTAAAATAGGGAGTATTGTCGCATAATATGGGGATCATCACCATAGTCGGGCTAGTCAACTGCATGTAGCTTTGTCCTGGTAGTTCGTCAACCCGGCTTGCGTTTGGAAGACGGTCTTCTTCATCAAAATTTTAGATTTGTTATAAGCAGATCCGGCACAGAAGTTTTCCGTGCCGGACTTTTATCGTAAATCGTAATTCTACGAGAAACATCAGCAAGTTGCCACAATCGGAATTATCTGAAGACATCGCTATCCGAATATTCAGTTTATAATCTATTGCAACTTTTATTGCAACAAAAACAAAAAAGACTTAGCAAATTTTGCTAAGTCTTTGATTTTCAAGTGGTCACGTAGGGATTCGAACCCCAAACCTCCTGATCCGTAGTCAGGTGCTCTATCCAATTGAGCTACGCAACCTTTTTCCCTTTCTTTTGCGGCTGCAAATGCCTAACCGTTTCTGAATTGGACTGCAAAGATAGGAAAAGCGCGTCTTTGCAGCAAATGGTTAAAGTGAAAAAACTTGAAAAAGTTTAACTTTAATGCTAGCGGCCTTGAAAATCAGGACTTTTCTTTTGTAGAAATGAGGCGATTCCTTCCTGGGCGTCGTACGTTTTGAACAAACGCTCCTGGTTTTCGAGCTCGTGTTGCTGCATTTTGGCCAGGTCTGACTGGAACGATTCGTTCATGACCAATTTCATTGCGCCTATGGCCTTCGTTGGGGCGTTGCGGTAGTAAGCGGCGGTTTGCTCGATTGCTGCATCGAGTTTGTCGGCTGGCACGGATCTGCTGATCAGGCCGATGCTGGCGGCTTCCGGAGCATAGATTTTCCGGCCGGTCGAAGCGATTTCGAAGGCGCGGGCGATGCCGACCAAGCGCGGCAGGAAGAATGTGGCGCCGGCGTCGGGCATCAGGCCGATTTGGACAAAAAGTAAACTTAAATAAGTGTCCTCGCGGGCGATTACCAGGTCGCAGGCCAGGGCAAGCGAACACCCTGCTCCTACTGCCAAACCATTGAGCCGACAAATCACTGGCTTTGGAATGGTGCGGATGGCCTGGATCATGGGATTATAATATTCCCGTAAAATCTCCCCGGCACCTTTACCCGATCCTGCGGTTTCTTTCAAGTCTGCGCCTGAACAAAATGCTTTGTCTCCCTCGCCGGTGATGATGAGCACGCGCACGGATTCGTCGTTTTCAGCGGCTTTTATTGCGACGGTGATTTCGCTGATCAACGCAGGGCTCAATGCATGGTAAACCTGCGGCCGGTTCAATGTGATCCTGGCAACGCCATTGGTGTTTTCGAAAAGTAGGTGCTGATACATTGCCGTGAAGTGTTTTTTGTCAAAAGAAAAAATAAACCGTCAGGCTACTTACGAAGGCGCCGCAAATGACGCCAACTAAAATTTGTGCAGGCGTGTGCGCATTCAAATGCAGCCTGGCGCTGAGCAGCCAGCCCGCGATCAAGACAGTAAATATTAAAGGGATAAGCAGTTGCGCATCATCGTGACGCATTAACAGGCCCGTCAACATGCCGATTGTGCCTCCTATGCCGGTTGCGTGTGCGCTGATTTTCCAAAACAAACTCACCACAGTGACAATGAGTAACGAAACAGTGGCAGCGCCAAGAATAATTGAGATTTGCGGGGCAAGTTCGCTAATGGGTTGAAGCTTCCAGCCAAACAGGTAAGTGGCCAGGCCGTAAATAATGATACAGGCGAGGTAAGGCAATCTGCGCTCGGCGAGATCGTCCACGTGCATCGTGCTGATAATGCCCATTTTTTGAAAATAATAAACAACCAATGTGGGCGCGATGAATGTGTTCAGGAATAAAAGCATCAGCAGGCTGCCCAGTGCCGGAAGTTCGAGAGCGCTGACGCCGACAAGTTCAGGGGAAATAAGAAATAATAGTGCGAATAAATAAGTCGTAAGAATCAGCGGATGAAATGCTACTGATAATATGAGTGCGATTCGATTGTTCAAGGGAGAATGTCTTTAATCGGATATTGATTGACAAAATTACGCTGAAAACCAGTCTGCACAAGAGTCAGTTCCCATAGAAAAGTAAGTTAGGCGCACGGAATAGGTTTTCGTAGGGTAATTTGTAATTTTGCGCCTCATTCGGAAAGCCGGATTCACAAGCATTCAGTACATTAAGATTGAAACCAAAAGAAAATGGGACCGCAGCAAATTAAAGACATTTTACAGACTTCTCCTGAAAACCAATCCGTTACAGTTAAAGGATGGGTCAGGACAAAACGTG
Source organism: Dyadobacter chenwenxiniae (assembly GCF_022869785.1). Lineage (NCBI taxonomy): Bacteria > Pseudomonadati > Bacteroidota > Cytophagia > Cytophagales > Spirosomataceae > Dyadobacter > Dyadobacter chenwenxiniae. Next base: position 4,985,005 of record NZ_CP094997.1, read on the forward strand.
AGAGCAAAAACGCGATTTTCATTGCGTTGAATGACGGTTCAACCATTCATAATATTCAGGCCGTGGCCGAGCCCGGCCAGTTTTCTGCTGAACTGCTAAGCACCGTCACGACTGGTTCCTGCCTTAAAATAACGGGACAACTGGTTGAATCACAGGGTTCTGGTCAGGCTGTTGAAGTTAAAATCGAAGATATCCTGGTTTACGGAACGGCCGATCCTGAGACCTTTCCTTTGCAGCCTAAAAAACATTCCCTCGAATTTTTACGCGAAATAGCGCATTTGCGCCCTCGTACGAACACATTCAGCGCCATTCTGCGCATTCGTCACGCGTTGGCATTTGCAGTACATCAATATTTCAATGATGGCGGATTTTTCTATCTGCACACACCTGTTATTACGGCTTCGGATGCAGAAGGTGCGGGTGAAATGTTCCGGGTTACGACATTAGATCTCAATAAATTACCAAGAACGGAAGAAGGCGCGATCAATTTCAAAGAAGATTTCTTTGGGAGAGAGGCTAATCTGACGGTTTCCGGTCAGCTTGAAGGCGAGCTGGGTGCGATGGCACTTTCCAAGATTTATACATTCGGACCAACATTCCGCGCGGAAAATTCCAACACAACGCGCCATTTGGCTGAATTCTGGATGATCGAACCTGAAATGGCGTTTTTCGAGCTGGAAGACAATATGGATCTGGCAGAGGATTTTGTGAAAAAAGTGATCACTTATGCTTTGAATAACTGCAAAGACGATCTTAATTTCTTGCAAAACAGGTTGGCAGAGGAAGAAAAGAACAAGCCACAAAACGAGCGTTCTATCCCACTTCTCGAAAAACTGAGTTTTGTAGTTGATAATCCTTTCGAGCGCCTGACTTACACGGAAGCCATTGATATTTTATTGAAATCAAAACCACATAAAGAAAAGAAATTCCAATATCCGGTGGGCTGGGGAATTGACCTTTCCAGCGAGCATGAGCGTTATTTGGTTGAAAAACATTTCAAGAAACCGGTTATACTCACCAATTATCCAAAAGAGATCAAGTCCTTTTACATGAAACTGGACGAGGATGGCAAAACGGTTCGTGCGATGGATGTTTTGTTTCCCGGCATCGGTGAAATCATTGGCGGAAGCCAGCGTGAAGAGGATTATGATAAACTTTTAGGTCGCGTACACGAGGTCGGCATCGATCCCCAAAACCTTTGGTGGTATCTGGAAACGCGCAAATTCGGAACCGCGCCGCACTCCGGTTTCGGACTTGGATTTGAGCGTTTGGTGCTGTTTGTGACGGGTATGAGCAACATTCGTGACGTAATTCCATTCCCGAGATATCCGAAAAGCGCAGAGTTCTAACAATATTTTGAAGTTTTTTGGTAACCCTGTTACCTTTTTAAGAAGCTACTTTTGCTCTTCCCATATTATTATTTATGCTATCTGGTTGCAGTTTCGGAGATGGGAATATTTGGATAATCCCAAAGGATTTTAAAGGGTACATCGTAATAATTTTCAACCAAAAATCAGGGGTATTACCAAAACAAGAAGGCCGAAAAATCATGTATGAAATCCACGCTAAAAGTATTTTGGAACATAACTTGAAATAAACACAGGAAGGCGAGAGTTTGCAGAATATTATTATGAAAAAGTAGCACCGCGATATAAGCTGCCCTCATATAACATATCAAAGGAAATACCAAAGGAGACTATTGTTGGTTTTGAAGAAGTATCTGGCATATCCTATAAAGACGATGAAAGTAAGGAGGAGGTAAGATTCTCATATTTCTACATCGGCACCAATCAGAGATAGGACTGAAACCAAACAATCTTTGTGCTTGCGCGCGGAGCAACAACGACCATTTTATGAAGATCAGATAGCTATCTAATTACAGTGGGAGATTCGGCCAAACTCAATTTTGTAACTAACGCTATTGAGTTTGGCCGATGTTCGAGGATAGCTTACTGTTTAAGATTATTGATTAACCACGATTTTATAGGTGGTTTCCGATCCATTGGTGTTTGTCAATTGTACCACATAAATGCCATTCGGCATACCCTTCACATTCACTTTTGACGAGGGCTTACCAGCTGAACGGTAAACTTCTTTTCCATCAGAACCGACAATCTTCACTTTCGAAATCTTGCTCCAATCAGCAGCTTGAATTGTCAATTCCTCCGAAACAGGATTAGGGTACGTGTAGGTAGCAACCCCCTCAAACTTAACAGTACGAATCCGGCTATAAGCGCTCGTTCCATCTCTGTCAATCATATGCAAACGATAAAGGTTATCACCCTCCAGTGGATCATTATCAACTGCAACATAGTTGACCTGCGCCTTACTTTCACCCGTTGCAGCCACTGTCTGAATTGTTTTCCATTTTTTTCCATCAAAACTACGCTGTACATCGAAGCGGTCGCTGTTGGTTTCTTCGGTTGTGGCCCAGGTCAATGATGCAGTTTTTCCTTCACTTGAAGCATTGAATTCTTTTAGCGTTACCGGGAGGTTTACCTCGACAGGTGTGGTTGTTGTGCTATTGTCATTACCAGTGTCGTTTCCCGGAGTTTGGCCTGGATCTGCAAAACCAAGGTTTGCCACTATAATCCCGTTACCGACCTTATTTCCAGTAAACAGAATATGAAAACTAATACAAGTTGCATTTTCAAGGGGAGGGTTGTACAGTAAACGAACCGAATGGCTGCCCGGAATATTCTCAAGTGAGAGGATCGTAAAATCGCTTAGGGGAGTTCCATCACTATTTACGACTTCGGTAATTGTTAGATTCTCTGAAAAGCTTATTAGTGGTCGTATTCTATTAGCAGGAGCAGTTATCGGATCTGGATCATCATTGCATATCGTCACGTCAATTGCGCCTGTCTCGTAGTTGAGAATTGATGATTGTAAAGGCGTAATATTTATGCCGATATCCTGTGCATGTGCAAAATTGAAAATGCAGGTGCAAGCGGCAATTAGACTACTAAGTAAAAGTGTTTTGATTTTCATTGTTCATTTTGAATTAAAGGATCGACCTAAAAATTGAATAGTATTGCATTGGCCTATATATAGCACGGGTCTTTTTGTTGACAGGCCTTAATTTGTGGAAATAGATGTCACTATCGCGTTGTTGCGCGAATCTTTATCACCACCCGTCTTACCAATTAGTGTTGCTTTTATATTCTGGCCAGTACCGGGTGTGACTCCTTCATTTGGCTTTATCGTGAAACCAACAACCGCTTTCCCTTTTGCAGGAATGGGTGTTGTGGAAGACGCGGTGATATAACTGGCATTTTCTGAAAACGTCCAGTTGCTATTTTGGTTAGGCGTACCTCCTTGAAATACATCAGAGACACCGCTCACAGTTGGATAAGTTATTTTAAAACCTCCAACTTTGTTTATACGAAATGTGACAGCTCCTGAAGTAGGTACGCCACTGTTTTCAAAAAGGTTAACCACAAAATCCTTGCTTGCCTCAGTAACAACTATTGCATTGATATCCAGAGAAGGACTCAGGTCGGGGCAATCGCTTATTTGAACGGTAACCAATGAGGTAGAGAGGTCCGTATTAAAGCACGAATTGTGCTTATCATACCAAAAAGCAAAATACTGCCCATCCCCCGCAGCAGCAATATGCGCATCAGTTAAATTTAGAGGTTCGCTATGATACTGGGATTGCTGCCAAACCACAACACATGACGGACATGGCGGAGTACCAGCGACAACAAAATCATTCAGATTGACAGTGGCCTCAGGACACTTATTCGTTCCCTTATTAATGGGTTGTATTAACGCTACTTGGGATAAACCGGCGTCACATGCGCTAATTGCACTGTGTCCGATATCCAGGCCCAGGTAGCCCGTCAGTTGTCCGCCTTCTCCTGAAAAGGCTACGACTGCAGTGGTTCCTGTTGCTGTAAACTCCAGAACCTGGGGAATCCAAGTGCTGACATTACCAAATCCTGGCCCACCGCCTGGTTGAAACTTGGTTACGTTTATTCCCGAACCTCCAGAGACAAGACCTAGCTTCGCTTGCGTACCAAAGCCCAGATTGCCGACTCTTAATGAAATCACATTGTAGTGTATTTTATACTTCCGCCCGGGTGTCAGATTACTGATTGTTGTTTGAGCCACCGCGGCGCCTAAGTAGTTAGCCATAATTGTAAGAAACCCATTTGCCAAAGGGTCAAGACAAGCCTCAAAAGTTGGTGGAGGTAAGATAGCGGGATTCCAGGTAGTGCCTGCCGAAGTGTTTCCCCCCAAGTATTTGATATTAGAAATGCTAGGTTGGTATGCTGATATTGTCCATCCGGAAGGAACGCAGTTTACGCAGGGATCCCCATGAGAATCCTGTAAAAGCTGGGCATTGGAATGACCTAATGCAAGAAGAAAAATAGCGATAGCTGATAAAAAAATCTTATTCATAATATTATAGTGTTTAAATGTTCATAAGCATCTTTAAACTGTTTGTGTTCATTGTTTCATCTAGGCCCGAGCAATCGGATTACGGGTTGTAATTTGGAGTGGCTAATTAGACTTTGGATAATGTAATGAATGAAGGGTTAGTCTGAGTGAACCAACGGTATTCCTATAATATTTACTTGTCTTTCAGCGTCGAAAGCAATTGGTTCTTGATTATTGGGAAGGTATTTGCAGTAATTGCAACTACAATGTTTTTGACAGGCTTTTAAATTCACATCCATGCGAAAGGCTCGAGGTTTATCAACAAATGAGGATTTAGGGCTAAACGATAACCGGACTTACAATCACAAAAAAGTCACTTTAAGAAAAAGACAATCCCCGCGTGACCTTTTCAGATTTTACCGTATCAATAAAGCAAATACTGTAAATCTTAAATTTCACGCGCTTGAAAAAGGACTTTCATTCTTTTCGAAACAGCATCATTCTGACTTCGTCAATGATGCTGTTTTCTGTTTTAAATAGCTTTGCGCAGGAAGCATTTAAAATCAAATGGTCGATGGATTACATCCAGAGCGGTGTTTCCAACCATGCTAATTTTATTCCTGCCGACGCCGTGCTCGCAGGTGGCGGCAATACGAACGCGCTCAATGCCGGTTATGGGCTCGGCGGCGCAACGGTGGCGGCATATGTGGTGCGGCCCTGGCCAAACTCTTTTTCCGATAGCCGCTATATGGAGTTCAAATTCACTGCCAAATCATTTAAGTACAACATTACCAGCATTTCCCTGCGACTCCGGCGCTCGCCCGACGGGCCAAAGCAATTCAAAATCCGGACGAGTATGGATGGCTTTGCTTCGGACCTTACTGCATCTACATTGGTTAATCCCAGCCAATTTTACACATTCTCGGTCCCGGCAGGATTTAACAACCTCTCAGAAAACACTTTCACATTCCGCATTTACGGCTACGGCCCCACCAGCATTTACGGCACATTATGGTTTGATGAGATCGTTGTGAACGGCGATGTGCTGGCGATTGTGCTGCCTGTTTATCTCACTTATTTCAAAGCAACAGCGCGCGAAGGCAAAACACTGCTTTCCTGGGAAACCACCTGGGAAAGGAACAGCAGGCATTTCCTAATCGAACGGAGCGCCGATCTCAGCAATTTTGAAGAAATCGGAACATTGCCCGCTAGTGGCGAAACGGATGGAAGAACGCGTTACGGGTTCACCGACCCGGCGCCGCTTCCCGGCATAAACTATTACAGACTGCAAATGATCGATGCAGGTGGGAAATCCGCATTTTCGTGTTCGGCGAATGTTTTGATCCAGCCTGCATCTGCTTCGTTCTGCATTGTCCCTAACCCGGCCTCCGCCACGAAAATTTCTGTTTTTGGTAAAAATATGGATGCTGAATCATTTGAACTCAGAGATTTGACCGGCTTACGTATAGTCACGAAACTGGAATTCAATGCACAAGGATTTGTTGATATAATTCCTGTTCGGCCACTTCTGCCCGGTTTATATTTATTATCCTGCCAAACAAATGGCCGCAAAGAACATGCGAAAGTATTAGTTCGGTAAAATATTGTGCGCTTAATTTGTAATGCTCTAGTATAAAAATTGCCTGCGATTCGTCGTTAGCTAAGCAATGTTCCGATGAAAATTAATGGCTTGAAGCCTATGTTGAAAAAAGTGCAGCCGAAAGTGTGGTGGGCGGCATTAGCTGTCCTGGTAATCCTCGTTGTATCCTGGGGATTGGTGAGGAAAAAGAAGTCGGGACCGGAGGAAATTATGGTCGACGGCAAGATGGTCTCCAAGCTCGACCCTGTTCCCGTTAAAAATCCTGACGCTGCAACTGCGGCGAAGATCGCTAAAATTGAAGATATTTTCAGGCGTAAAAAAAGGGCCGGTTTTAATGGTAATGTGCTCATTGTTCAGAAAGGACAAGTGCTTTATCAGAATTCCTTTGGTTTTGCTCACATTAAGAAAAAGGATACATTAAACAGCCATTCACGCTTTCAGCTTGCCTCGCTTTCCAAGCCTTTCACGGCCATTGCCGTTCTCAAACTCGTGCAGGAAGGCCGCGTAAGCCTGGACGATTCTGTGCAGCGTTTTTTCCCTGATTTCCCTTACCACGGCGTGAAAGTGGATATGCTTCTGAGCCACCGCAGCGGACTTCCCAATTACATTTATTCCTTTGATGATAGCGTGCGCCACGGCAAGAAATATCCTGATAACCTGGATATTATGGATTGGTATGCCAAAGTGGTTCCTACGCCAACGCCGTATAACCGCCCCGGAAGGTCATTTAATTATTGCAACACCAATTACTGCGTGCTGGCCGCGATTGTAGAAAAAGTATCGGGCGAACCTTTCGGGACCTATTTGTTTGATCAAATTTTCGCGCCGCTCGGCATGACGAATTCGTTTTTGGTCACAGATACATCCAGCGCCGCTATGCAACACAGAACGGATGGCCATCAGTTCGGGCGCAAATTGGAAAAGGATTATTATGACGATGTGGTCGGCGACAAGGGCTTATACTCGACAACAGGCGACATTTATAAGTTTTACAATGGCCTTTCGCAAGGTTTGTTGTTAGACAAAAAACTGCTCGACGAAGCATTCAAACCGCGCAGTTTCGAACGCGCCGGCATCCGGAATTATGGTTATGGCTTTCGTATGCACACAAAAGAGGATAACACGCCGCGCTTCATTTACCACGGCGGCTGGTGGAAAGGTTATAACACCATGCTTTGGGTTTGCCCGGAAGACGAGGCGGTGATCATTGTACTGGGAAATTCCTATAACCGCTCCACTTACGACCTCAAAGAACTGCTCGAAGTGATCCACGGACCTGGCAAAGTCGAGGAGATTGAGAAAGACATCTAGGTTTATTTGAATTCGGCCGCGAATTCAGGATATTTGCCGAAACAAACGAATTCCAGCATCTATGCCCGATTCTGCATACTTTTTACCTGCTTGTCTGCTGTTGGGATTGCCGTTTGTTGGTTTTCTTTTGCTCTGGCTGGCTGGAAAAAGTTTTAATAAAGCAGCAGGTTGGGCGGGCGCATTTATCACAGCATCTGGGCTGGCTGTCAGCATTTTATATGCAGATGCGCAGACATTACATGTAGTCAGTTTTCACTGGCTTACAATCGGCGAAACTTCCATTGACATCCCTTTTCGTTTTGACGCATTAACATGCATTATGCTCGTTATCGTGCATTTTGTGGCACTGCTGGTCCAGCTTTATTCCACGGCTTACTTGCACGGAGACAAAAATCTACACCGCTATTTCGCTTTTATACAGCTTTTTCTTTTTTCCATGATCGGTATTGTACTTTCCGGCAGCTTGCTGGTGATGTACATTTTCTGGGAATTGGTAGGGCTTTCATCTTATCTGCTTATTGGTTTTTGGTATTTCAAACCAAGGGCCGTCTGGGCTGCGCAAAAGGCATTTGTACTCAACAGAATCGGTGACGCAGCATTCCTGACCGGTATTTTAATGCTGTTTTACTATATTGGTTCTACCGACTTTGAGGTGCTCTCCTTAAAAATTAACTCACTAAGTCCCGGAATCCTGACTGCCATTGGTCTTTGTCTTTTTGGTGGTTGCATGGGAAAGTCGGCCCAATTCCCCCTTTCGGGCTGGTTACCTGATGCGATGGAAGGCCCTACGCCTGTTTCCGCGCTCATTCACGCGGCCACAATGGTTGCGGCGGGGATTTTTTTATTGGCAAGAATTTCCTTCCTGCTCACATTCGACGCCAAGCTGATCATTGCGATCATTGGCACCATTACCATGCTGATCGGGGCTGTGAAGGCGACGCAGGTTTGGGACATTAAGCGTGTTCTGGCTTATTCTACAATGTCGCAGCTTGGGTTAATGGTCATTGCAGTCGGTTTTGGAAGCTGGCAAACTGCTCTTTTTCATCTCGCAACGCATGCTTTCTTCAAAGCCGGACTATTCCTTTCGGCCGGTTCCGTCATTCACGCTGTAACGCCATCAGAACTGGGTTCCGATTTTGACCCGCAGGATATGCGCATGATGGGCGGGTTACGTAAAGCATTGCCGGTAACATTCATTTGTTTTTCAGTTTGTGCGGCAGCGTTGGCCGGATTGCCATTTTTTTCAGGTTTTTTATCCAAAGACGCCATCATTACCGAAGGATTTTTTTGGGCAGGAGAATTGGGTGCATTGTTTTATATTTTCCCTATTCTCGTGATCCTTTCCGCGGGTTTGACCGCCTATTATATGACCCGGCAGCTCTGGCTGGTGTTTTTTGGCGAAAACAGGTTTAAGGCTACGCACATTCACCCGCATGAATCACCGGCCATAATGTGGCTTCCTATGGCAGTCCTGACTGTTTTTTCGATTTTTATTTGGTTCTCCTGGAACCCGTTTGATGCAGCTGGCTGGTTTTTGGCATTCATAGGAAAACATTCAGAAACACATATAGTTTGGGTCCCGGTTGTTGCGAGTTTGACGACTTTTGCTTCGATTTTTTTGGCATACAGAGAAATTAAGACCGACAATCCATTCGGTATAAATGCTGTAAATGCTACTAACGCTTCGAATGTGCTGCAAAAATTCGTGTGGTTAAGGGATTATTCCGACACCCGGTATTTCATCATTCCCTTTGCATTCATTACAAAATATCTGAAAATATTCGAAAAGCGGATCATCGACTCATTCGTTGACAGGCTTGCGAAAGTGAGCGTTGTCATCGGCCACCTCATCGGGTGGTTCGACCGGTTTTTTGTGGATGGCGGTGTGAATTTGCTGATCTTTTCGATCAAATCCGGTGGGCAGGCAGTCCGTAATTTACAAAATGGCAAGATCCAGTCTTATTTCATTGTAACTGCCATGGGCGTGTTTTTATTGATATTGTGGTTGGTTGTCCTGTAAAGCGGCTCAATGGACCGGCCACGATTTTAACCTAATGCTGAATGATTGATCATATACTGACATTACTTATTGCCATTCCCCTGCTGGGCGCGGCCGCTGTGGCTGTCTGGCCGGCACAAAAACCCGAAAATTTCCGGATTATAGCATTGGTCGCGCTGGCCTTGGAGGTGGTCATTTCGGCATTGCTCTATTTTTCTTTTGACAGCCAAAACCCAGGCCACCAGCTCAGCGAAGTCACCGACTGGATTACTTTGCCCATCGGCGCATTGGGTGTGGTTTCTATCGATTACGCACTTGCAGTGGACGGCATCAGCTTTCCGCTCGTGCTTTTGGCGGTGATCGTGCTTTTCGTTGGGGTGATCAGTTCCTGGAATGTGATTCAAAAATCCCGCGCTTACTTTGCACTATATTTATTACTCACAGGCAGCGTAATCGGCTGTTTTCTTGCCCAGGACTTCTTTCTTTTTTACCTGTTTTTTGAATTCATGCTGCTGCCGATGTATTTCCTCATCGGCTTATGGGGCGGTCCGAGGCGGGAGTATGCTGCATTGAAGTTCTTTATTTACACTTTTTTCGGCTCGCTGCTCATTCTCATTGTGATGATCGCGCTGTATTTGTCTGTGATCGATCCGCTGGAAACGGCGAAAGTCGTAGGCATTTTAGGAATAGAAGACCCAATCCATCCCGACCTCATTTCGCAAGTTCAGCAATGGCTTATTGACGGTAAAATTGCTCCGGAGCAGCTCGTTCACACATTCCGTTTCGCCTATCTGGCCGATCCTAACAACTATATTCCCGGCTCGTTGCTAAGCACCGCTTCCGAATATCTGATTGGTAACATTCCATTGCGTTTGCTGGCATTCTGGTTCCTGTTCATCGGCTTTGCGGTTAAATTGCCTGTCGTTCCCGTGCATACATGGCTGCCCGATGCGCACGTAGAAGCGCCGACGCCTATTTCCGTTGTGCTGGCAGGGATTCTTTTGAAAATAGGAGGTTATGGTTTTATCCGGATCGTGGATGGTTTTTTTCCGTTCGAAGCGCAGTACAGCGCCATTCCGCTGGCCGTATTAGGCATGATTTCCATCATTTATGGTGGATTTAATGCATTGGGACAAAGCGATTTGAAGAAAATGATCGCCTACTCTTCTGTTTCACATATGGGATTTGTGTTACTTGGAATTGCAGCATTCACCGCAGAAGGCATTAACGGGGCCATTTACCAAATGGTGAGCCACGGCGTACTTTCCGCTATGCTGTTTATCCTCACCGGCGTTGTTTACGACCGCACGCACGACCGCCGCATCGACCATTATCGCGGGCTAATCGCCGTTATGCCCCAATACACCATTATTACCGGCATTGCATTTTTCGCATCATTAGGACTTCCTGGATTCTCAGGTTTCGTGGGAGAACTTTTCACATTAATGGGCGCATTTCAATCCGAAGCATTGCCTGTCTGGATTCCTGCATTATCCACGTTAGGCATCGTGCTAGCAGCCGCATATTTCCTCTGGACCTACCAGCGTATGTTCTTCGGCGCATTCTGGTACAAAAACGGAAGCTCCCACGTCCTCTCCGACCTAACACCAAGGGAAACAGCCATGCTGCTCCCCTTGGTGGTGTTGACTATTTTATTGGGTTTGCTTCCAGGAATTTTATTTGATATAACTGGGCCGACGGTTGAGGCTTGGTTGGATGGGTTGCGGTAGGCTTATTATTTTCTTAAAAAATCGTCCCGGTTTTCCGGCGTCACAATCTCTGTGGTTGCCTGAGGATAAGTCGTTAGAAATGTCGATGGGAAGCGTTGGCTTGCCTTAGCATTCCATTTGAATTCAACTGCGCGTAAACCTGTTCCAGTCTGCTCTATATAGTCGACTTCCTGCTGTTGAGTGGTTCTCCAAAAATAGATTTTAGCATCGATCCCATTTTCATTTAAGAATTTAACACGTTCGCTTATAATGTAATTTCCCCACAAGGCACCTGTGTCGCTTCTATTCTTTAATAGATTAAAGTTATTGGTGACTGCGTTAATGATGCCATTATCATAGAAATATAGCTTCTTCCCTTTCTTGATCTCGTTGCGCAAGTTCCCTGAAAATGCAGGCACAGAAAACAGAACAAAGGCCTTTTCCAGTAAGTTGATATATTTTTCAACCGTTTTGTTATCGGCCTGGACGAGGCGGCCAATCTCAGTGACATTCACCTCGCTACCCACCTGCAATGCAATTGCTTTAACTATCTTTTCCAATAACGCAGGTTTTTTAATTTGTTCCAGCATTAAAAGATCTTTATATAAATAGCTGTTAGCGATCAGTTTAAGATGCTTTTCTGCATTGTTCGGGTCGACAACAATTTCAGGGTAAGATCCGTAAATCAAACGTTGCTCCAAAAGCCGTTGCTCATTTAGAAAGTCAGTGTATTTGAGCAGCTCATTATAAGACAATGGCAGAAGTTGCATTTCGTAGCGCCTGCCAGTAAGTGGCTCGTTGATGCTTCCTGCCAGTTCAAACGACGAGGAGCCTGTGGCAATGACCTGGACTTCTTTAAATTTGTCCACAATAATTTTAATGACAAGCCCTATTTCAGGAATCCGTTGCGCCTCGTCAATAAACACGATTTCATTATCACCAATTAGTCTTTCTAAAAATGCTGAATTCGGACGGACAAATAACTCACGGATGTCGGCTTCGTCCCCGTTTAAGCGTAATGTCTTTTTTGAAACCGAGGTTAACAATTGCTCTGAAAAAGTAGTCTTTCCAGCCTGTCTTGGGCCATATATTATAAATGCTTTTCCTTTGAATAAATGGCTAAGCGCGTAATCAAGTTGGTTTCTGTCTATCATGGCTTACTGGATTTACCACAAATGTAGAAACAACCAAATTCAAATTCATAATATTTTGGGATTTGAATCCTAAAAAACCATAATATTAAAGGATTCAAATCCATAAAAACCATAATAATTATGGATTTGGATGTTACTTCCCAAAAATCTGATCCAGGCTGAACCTTCCCTTCTTAGCCAATGCTCGTAATGTTTCTTGCTGCTCCGGCGTCAAAACTTCTATAATTTCTTGTCTTTTTTCTTCGGCTAGTCTTTTGTGATCGCGGCGTTTGGCTTCGTCATTTCTTGACAGCTTTCTATCCATGCGCGCATATCTGCGGTCGATTTTCTTTAACTGTTTTTGCTGACGTTTGCTGAGGTTGAGCTCTTCTGCGAAGCGGTCGAGGTTTTTTTCGAGGCGGCGATTGTTGAGCTTGCTGTTGGTAACAGGCTCTTCGCTGCGGTAAGCCTCGTCGTTATCTGCCGTGTTTCCGGTATTGGAAGTGGCACAGCCGGTGAAAAACAAGGTCGCGGCCATTAGGCCCAGCATCAATAATTTTTTCATGGGGTGAATTAATGGGTTAAAATATGGATGCTATAACGCAACGCCGGGGCATTGATATATAATCGTCGGCAACACTTATATGTATTTTCAAATAAATGTAGTTTTGACGGAAAGTATAAATAGTATTTTTTGCAATATTTACAGTAAACACAAACAGCTTTTATTTCAAACTATGTCCTTTTTACCAAATTTTATTTCTCTTTACCCTACTTTATCAAATGAAAGATAGTCCTGCGCCGCAGAGGTTGTTATCGCTGGATACATTGCGTGGTTTTGACATGTTTTGGATTTCAGGAGGCGAAGAAATTTTCGCAGTGCTCGCAAAAGTTACCGGCTGGTCCTGGGCTATTTTTATGGCGCACCAGTTTACCCACCCCGATTGGAACGGTTTCCGGGCCTACGACCTGATTTTCCCCACATTTCTATTTATGGCTGGCGTTTCCGCACCATTTTCGTTGGGCAGCCGATTAGAAAAAGGCATTCCGCCTTCCGAACTGATCAGAAAAGTGGTTCAGCGTGGGTTAACCCTGGTTTTGCTGGGCGTCATTTATAACAATGGTTTATTCCAAACGGAATGGGAAAACATGCGTTACCCGAGTGTTTTGGCCCGAATCGGGTTAGCCGGAATGTTTGCGCAAATCATTTATTTATACACAGAAAAAAGAACCCGCTGGATCTGGTTCGCCGCCATTTTGATCGGTTACTATCTGTTTATGAAATTTTATCCGGTCCCAGGCTGCGGCGCTGGCTTACTGACCATTGATTGCAACCCGGCCAGTTACATCGATAAAATGATCATTCCCGGAAGGCTGCATTTGAAAATCCATGATCCGGAAGGCCTGGTTTCCACCATTCCAGCCATTGCGACGGGGTTAATGGGCATTTTTGCAGGTGAACTTTTGCGGACAAGTGAAGAAGTTATTTCAAAAAACACCAAAGTCGTTTACCTCGTTTTCGCGGGCATTATCAGCCTGCTCGTATGCGTCGTTTGGGATTACTTTTTCCCGATCAACAAGAATCTGTGGACAAGTTCGTTCGTGCTTTGTGCCGGCGGGTTCAGTACCTTATTGCTGGCGCTGTTCTACTGGATCGTGGACGTGCTGAATTACCGTAAATGGACATTGTTTTTCGTCGTAATCGGGATGAATTCCATCGTAATTTATATGGTAGGAAGCTTTATCAACTTCAATTACACGGCCCATGCCCTTTTCGGCGGCATACTAAGTTACTTCCCCCACACCATCGAAGCGGTAGGAGAAGTAATCGCCTACATCATGGTCCAATGGGCATTTATGTATCTGTTGTTTAGAAATAAGCTATTTTTGAAAGTCTAGAGAGAGTTTAAAGTTGATGAGTTTAGAAGTTAAGTTCAAACATTAAACATTAAACTCTAAACTCTAAACCCTAAAACTCATTCAGCGCAATGGCGCCCGCTCATTCAATCATTCAAAATTCAATCATTCACTCATTCACTCATTAAAAAATGTCCATAACCGTCACAAACCTCACCAAACTCTACGGAACGCAGCGTGCGATTGATGGCATTTCTTTTAGTTTGAAAAAAGGAGAAATCGTTGGGTTCCTGGGGCCGAACGGAGCTGGGAAATCGACGACGATGAAGATACTCACGGGCTATCTCAAAGCCTCGGAAGGATCGGCGAAAGTGTCTGATTATGACGTTGCTGAGGAGCCGATGCCGGCGCGCAGGACAATAGGATATTTGCCAGAGCACAACCCGCTTTACCTGGATATGTACGTGAGCGAATTTCTCCTCTTTTCGGGAAAATTGTATGGCATGAAGTCGGCCGAGCTGCGCACGCGGGTGGACGAGGTCATTGCATTGTGCGGTCTCGAAGCGGAGAAACGCAAGAAGATCGGCCAGCTTTCGAAAGGTTACCGGCAGCGCGTGGGACTTGCGCAGTCATTTTTGCATAATCCTTCTGTGCTGATCCTGGATGAGCCCACTACGGGTCTGGATCCCAATCAGATACAGGAAATCAGGGACGTGATCCGCAATGCAGGGAAAGATAAAACAGTGCTTTTTTCAACGCACATTATGCAGGAAGTGGAAGCATTATGCGATCGGGTGATCATTATTAACAAGGGAAAAGTGGTGAGCGACAGCTCATTAGACGAGCTTCGAAAAACCGGAGATTCCCTCGAAGAAATTTTCAGGAGCCTTACCAAATAGTTCTTAGTTTAAAGTTTATTTGAGATTAAAGTTCAGAAGGATCAAATATTAGAATTGCATTAAAACAACTTTTTTTCGGATTTATTCCGACCGTAATTTGTTATTATTGTAACCTTTGATAAATTCAATCGAGCAGTGCAAAAGTCAGATAACCTAACATTCCCTCGTTAAAATCAGTAGTTCAGAATATGAAAAATTGGTTGTTAAGCCGGTTTCGTTTAGTTGTAAGTGTAGTCGTTCTGGTGATTTTAACCTCAATGGTTTCCGTTGCCTGGAAGCGCATACGGGTTTTTGAAGAACCTGTTACCACATTGCCGGAAACCGTAAAGCAACCCGCTAAAAAAGCAAAGAAAAGATTGGACCCGGTGCTTGTGTTGCCTGAAAACGAGTGGGTTGACAGCACATTAAAGTCTTTGACCATTGAACAAAAAATCGGCCAGCTTTTTATGGTGGCCACATTCTCCAATCGCGACGAGTCTCATTATAAATACATTGACCGCCTGATCAGCGATTTCCATATCGGTGGCCTGATATTCTTTCAGGGCGGCCCGGTAGGACAAGCGCAGCTAACCAACCGCTATCAATCACATTCCAACATTCCTTTATTTATAGGCATTGACGGTGAATGGGGCCTCGGCATGCGCCTCGACAGCACCATATCTTTCCCTAAACAAATGGTGCTGGGTTCCATCCAGGACGACGCGCTCGTTTACAAAATGGGGAGCGACATTGCCAGACAATGCAGCCGTCTTGGCATACAAATTAATTTTGCGCCTGTTTCCGACATCAACAGCAACCCCGGCAACCCGGTAATTGGTATACGTTCTTTCGGTGAAGACCGCGACAACGTGACCCGCAAAGCGATTGCCTACATGAAGGGTTTGCAGCATAACAAGATCATCGCAACGGCAAAGCATTTCCCAGGCCACGGCGATACGGATGCTGATTCGCATTTTACATTGCCCGTTCTCACGCATTCCGTTGACCAGCTGACAGAAACGGATCTTTACCCCTATCGCGCGATGATCGCGGACAGCCTGATGGGCGTTTTGAATGGTCATTTATACATTCCGGCACTGGATAGCACGCCAAATCTGGCCAGTTCCCTTTCTGAAAAAGTCGTTACCGGCCTTTTACGCAAAGATCTTGGATTTCGTGGGTTGGTGTTTACGGACGCCATGAACATGCGCGGTGTTTTGAAAACCGGAAAAGCCGCAGACGTCAACCTGAAAGCATTAATCGCCGGGAATGACATTCTCCTTTATCCTGAAAGCATTGCCGAAACAGTTGCCAGGATCAAGGATGCGATCGATTCGAAAAGAATTAGTGAAAAAATCATTGATGATAAAGTAAAACGCATTCTGCAAGCCAAATACTGGTCGGGATTAAGCCAGTATAAACCGATTGACACCAACAATCTTTACGCAGACCTGAACACCGAAAAGAGCAAAGAGCTTTATCGTGAATTGTGTGAAGCTTCGGTTACGGTGGTCAAAAACAACAATGATTTGCTGCCAATCGGGTCGGTTTTAGATGACAAAATGGCTTCTGTGAGCATTGGGGAAGGAAGCAGCGTTGCATTCCAGAAAATGCTTTCGACTTACAAGCCGATGCGCTCTTATACATTCTACGAAGGGCCTTCGTCGCAAGCGCAGATTACTGAAATGATTGGTTACCTGGCTAATTACAACACCGTGATCGTGGATGTGCATGGCGTAACTTCCAATCCCAAAAGCAATTACGGGGTTACGACCGGCATGGTGGATTTTGTTAACCAATTGAAACAGCAGAACAAAAAAGTAATCCTATGCTTGTTCGGGACACCATATAGCATTCAGTTTTTCCCGGAAACAGATGTTCTGATCTGCGCAAGCCAGGATGGAAAAGACCAGCAGGAAATTGTTCCGCAAATTATTTTTGGTGCATTAAAATCGCAGGGGCGCTTGCCGGTTTCGGTGCTTTCCTATAAAGCCGGAAGCGGCGTAACCACGACGACAATCAACCGGATCGCATTTGGAACGCCGGAAAGCGTGGGCATGGACGGCAGTTCACTGAAAAGAATCGACGAGCTGGCCACGGCTGCGGTTAACGATCACGTTTTTCCGGGCTGCGAAGTTTTGGTGGCAAGAAAAGGAAAGATCATCTACGACAAACAGTTCGGCGGCCTCGATTACCGCACGCCGGACCGCGTGACTTCGGAAACCATTTATGACCTGGCTTCCGTGACGAAAGTTTCGGCTACATTACAGGCCATCATGCTTTTGTACGATCGCAAGCAAATTGATTTAGACCAAAAAGCATCCACTTATTTACCCGAACTTGCCGGCACGAACAAGCAGAATTTCACGATAAGGGATTTGCTTTTGCACAGATCGGGCCTCGTTTCGTTTTATCCGCCGCTTTGGGATAGGACTAAAACCAGCGCTGGCGGTTTGCTTCCGGAATATTACAGTTCCAAAGCGGATACAGCTTATTATCTGCAAGTTGCACCGAAGCTTTTCGCCAAAGGTGCCATGCGCGATTCGGTTTGGAAATGGGTGGTCGAGTCGCCAATGAACAATCGCAGAGAAAGATCGGGAAGTTACGGTTATCTGTACAGCGACCTTGGTTTTCTGACATTGCAAAAGATCGTTGAAAAAGTAACCGGTCAGCCGCTCGACATTTTTGTTTCGGCTAACATTTACGAACCATTGGGCCTCGCTTATCTGGGTTTCAATCCGCTGCGTCGTTTTTCTGAAAAACAAATAGCGCCCACCGAGCAGGATTACCGTTTCAGAAACCAGCTGCTTCAAGGGACTGTGCATGATCAGATGTCGGCCATTGTAGGCGGCGTTGCCGGACATGCAGGGCTTTTCGGAACTGCGCGTGACCTTGCTGTTTTGTTCCAAATGAACCTTTGGAAAGGGAGCTACGCAGGCCGCAGATATTATGAAAACGCAACCGTTCCACTCTTTTCACGGGTTTATGACGAATCGCATCACCGCGGTTTAGGCTGGGACAAAGCGCCGGTCGATGGAAATAGTTCTTACGTATCGCCACAAGCGTCGGTGAATTCTTTCGGTCACACGGGCTTCACCGGAACCATGGTCTGGATTGACCCGGAAGAAGATCTGCTATTTATTTTCCTCTCAAACCGCGTCAATCCGGATGCCGAAAACACCGCAATTACCACGCAGCGCACACGTAGGAAAATCCAGGATGTAGTCTACAGTTCACTTATTGAAAGGAAAAGCGAGCTTCCTTAATCGAGTCGAAAGTGTATTTGAAAAATATCTCTAACTTTACCAGACAAACAGGTTAGCGGAAAGATATTAAGACAGATACATGAAAAGAACATTTATTAAAAAGAGTATTTTTACAATCCTGGCCGCGATTTTAAGCGTCGCAAATTCATTTGGCCAGACAGCAATAACCACGGGTGCCCTAAGCCCGACGGAAGTTTGTGCAGGCGGAAATATTACTGTTCCTTTTACCACAACCGGCACGATTGCCCCATTAACCAATTTTATTGCCCAACTGTCAGATGCCGCAGGGGCGTTTACAACACCGGTTAACATCGGTTCTGCCGAGGCATCTCCCATTACCGCAATCATTCCTGTCGGCACAGTCGCTGGCGCTGCTTACAAGGTTCGAGTTATTTCGGTTTTAGCCGCCGTTACAATTGCCACTGGTTCGGAAAGCGCTGCGCTTAAAGTCAACGCTATTCCAGCAGCCCCGACCGTGACTTCACCTGTTGCTTACGAAGTCGGAGCTACGCCCGTTGCATTGGCGGCTAGCGGCACTGGCCTGAAATGGTATAATGCAGGAACCGGCGGCACAGGATCAACAACGATTCCCGTCCCGGACACCAAAACGGAGGGAACACAAAATTTTTTCGTAAGCCAAACAGTAAGCGGCTGCGAAAGTGCGCGGTCTGAAATTGTTGTTAATGTAACCAAAACAGCCTGCACGCCGCCTGCGAAACCAGTTGTGGCTGATAAAAATTATACAATTGGTGACCCGGAAGAAGCATTGACGGCAACAGGAACAAATTTGAAATGGTATGCGGCTGCTTCGGGTGGTTCACCATTAGCCTCTGCGCCAAAACCGTCTACCGCAGCAGCCGGGAAGACAAGTTATTTCGTAAGCCAAACAGTTAACGAGTGTGAAAGTGAGCGTGCGGAAATTGTAGTGACTGTAAGTGCATGTACACCGCCTGCTAAGCCGGGAGTTGCTAATAAAAGCTATACAGTTGGTGACCCTGAGCAAGTGCTGACGGCAACAGGAACAAATTTGAAATGGTATGCGGCTGCATCTGGTGGTTCACCATTAGCCTCTGCTCCGAAACCGTCCACTGCCACAGCGGGAACAACAAGTTATTATGTAAGCCAAACCGTCGGAGGATGTGAAAGTGAGCGTGCGGAAATTGTAGTTACAGTAAGCGCCTGTACGCCGCCTGCTAAGCCGGGAGTTGCTAATAAAAGCTATGCAGTTGGTGACCCTGAGCAAGTGCTGACGGCAACAGGAACAAATTTGAAATGGTATGCGGCTGCATCTGGTGGTTCACCATTAGCCTCTGCTCCGAAACCGTCCACTGCCACAGCGGGAACAACAAGTTATTATGTAAGCCAAACCGTCGGAGGATGTGAAAGTGAGCGTGCAGAAATTGTAGTCACAGTAAGCGCCTGCACACCGCCTGCTAAGCCGGGAGTTGCAAATAAAAGTTATACGATTGGCGATCCCGAGCAAGTGCTGACAGCAACAGGAACGAACTTGAAATGGTATTCAAATGCTTCGGGCGGTTCCCCATTAGCCTCCGCTCCCAAACCATCTACTGCCACAGCGGGAACCACAAGTTATTATGTAAGCCAAACCGTCGGAGGATGTGAAAGTGAGCGTGCAGAAATTGTAGTCACAGTAAGCGCCTGCACACCGCCTGCCAAGCCGGGAGTTGCAAATAAGAGTTATACGATTGGTGATCCTGAAGAAACGCTTACAGCAACCGGAACAAACTTAAAGTGGTATGCCAATGCCACCGGCGGCTCTCCGTTAGCTTCTGCTCCCAAACCGTCCACTGCGACGGCCGGAACCAGGAGTTACTTTGTGAGTCAAACCGTTGGTGGATGCGAGAGTGCGAGGGCAGAAATCGTAGTCTCAGTAAGTGCTTGCACCCCACCCGCAAAGCCAACAGTCTCAGCTATTGATCCGGTTTGTATGTATGCAACAGTTCCATCTTCGCTCTTATCAAGTGCCGTCTCGCAAAAGACTGGCTTGAAGTGGTACGATAGCGCTACTGGCGGCACCGGCTCCACCACAGTTCCGACACCATCTACAACCACTGCTGGTATAAAAGTCTTTTACGTAACGCAAACTGTTAATAAATGCGAAAGTGAAAGAGCGGCGGTAAGCTTTGAGGTTAAGGCTCTACCGGAAAGACCAACAGTCTCAAACTTAGAATATTGCAAAGACGTCACTAATGCAGTTCCATTGACTGCTTCTGGAACGGGTTTGAAGTGGTATGCCACCGAAACAGGTGGAAGTCCTTTGGCGGGTGCTCCAAAGCCATCGACCACGACAGTTGGAACAGTTTCATATTTTGTAAGCCAGACGGCTGCAAATGGCCTATCATGTGAAAGCCCTCGTGCGGAGTTAAAAGTGACTGTTAACGCTTTACCTGTTGCGTTGCAAGCAATTTCAGAAGCCTTATGCCAGGAACGTGCAGACAAAGTATATAATCTCGCCGCTCAACCGTCCGGTGGCAACACAGTGAATTGGTATACAACTCCTACCGGTGGAACTGCTTCAAAAAATGCGCCATCGGTAAACCTGAAAAACGCTGGCGAAACAATAGCCTATGCAACTCAGGTTTCTGCAAAAGGCTGTGAGAGCCCATTACCGAGGGCCGTTCAAAAAGTCCGCGTGAAACCACTTCCAGGCTTGCCAGGCGTCGAAAAACCACTAGTCGAAATATGCCAGTTTGTGGCCGCTCAGCCATTGTCTGCAACGCCGGTAACCGGAGGAATCTTGAAATGGTACGGAACAAACGCATCAGGCGGTGATCCAAGTGACAATGCCCCAATTCCATCCACAGCCGAGGGCGGGACTACTTCTTATTTTGTAGGACAGGCTTTGGAGGGATGTATCGGTGACCGTGCGAAAATTGATGTAAAAATCAATACAACACCAAAACCACAGACCACGACGCAACTTGCTTACTGCCAGAATGAAGTGGCGCCGAGACTGGACGCAACCGGTTCTATCCTGAAATGGTATCGCAATGCAAATGACACTGAATTCCAAGGCATTCCGTTTACACCGTTTACAGAAAAGGTGCAGGATTATTCATTCTTCGTGACACAAACAGGCACCAATGGCTGCGAAAGTCCAAAAGAAGAGATCAGGATCCACATTAAGGCATTACCATCGGCTACGATCTCGGGCAACTCCACCATTGACCTTGGACAAACTGCTACGATCCGGATCAGATTTACTGGTGACGGCCCCTGGATTTACGCACTTTCAGACGGCACAACTGATACAACAGACCAACAAAATCACGAAATTCAGGTTAAGCCAACAACGACGACATCTTATTTGCTTACGAATGTGGCTAACGCTTGTGGTAAAGGTTTGCCGATCGGCAGCGCCCTGGTGACGGTAAAGGTTCCTACCATTAATTCGGGTAACCCGTCCGTGGCAGAAGCCTGCGCCGGAAAAACATTTAGTGTACCGTTCCAGCAGTCAGGGGATTTCCCTACTGAAAACACTTTCAAAGTTCAGATCGCGACGGAAAACACGGATGCGAAATTTGTAAGCATTCCGTCAGTTGCCTCATCGAACATCATAACCGCAACATTTCCGGACACAACGCTGGCCGGAAGTTATTATGTCCGCGTGGTAAGTTCAGGCACAAATCCGAATTTTACTGTGAAAGGCAGTGTCAGCTCGATCACCATTACAGCAAGCCCGCTTCCCATTGCGACGATCACAGGCACGCAAACGATTTTGGTAGGAGACAAAGCTGATATGAAGATTGCAACCACCGGAAAAGCACCATGGACATTTACATTGAGCGATGGCAAAAAAGATTCACTGATCACCGCAGCCGTAACGCCTTACACGTTCAAACTTGCGCCGAAAACAACCACAACCTATACCATTACCAAAGTAACCAACGTCTGTGGAACGGGCAAAGGTGCAGGCACCGCACGTGTACAAGTTGACCCGATTCTGGGTGTCGAACCGCCAGCATCAGCGGATTGGGTGAATGTATATCCTACTCTTGTAACATCACAATGCACTGTTGAGTTAAAAGGCGCAATATCGCTAAAAGAAGCCAGTGCGGAAGTCATTGACCTGACCGGCCGTTCACGCGCAGTGAAGACAATCAGCCAGAAAACAACGGAAGTGGATTTCTCTTCCTTCCCTTCCGGACTTTACCTGCTGAGAGTTACAAACGGAAATAAGAATACAGTGTGGCGCATTATGAAGCCATAATTTTGATATAACAAACAACAAACGGGACATTTATTGCTTGGCAATGAATGTCCCGTTTTCATTCATCAACGGACCCATACCTTGAACATCCAGGCAGACATTCTCGACAACTACTTTATGGCCGAGGCCATGCGGCAAGCTGAAAAAGCATATGACGAAGGTGAAATCCCCGTTGGTGCCGTAGTTGTGATTGGCGAGCGCATTATTGGCAAAGGTTATAATCAAACCGAAAAATTACACGACGTAACTGCTCACGCAGAGATGATTGCGATTACCGCGGCGTCCGATAACCTCGGGTCAAAATACCTGCAGGACTGCACATTATACGTCACGCTCGAACCCTGTGTGATGTGCGGCGGGGCGCTTTTCTGGACGCAGATGAGCCGCGTCGTATTTGGTGCAGCCGATGAAAAGCGGGGGTTTTCGAGGCTTGGCAACGTCATTTTACATCCTAAAACGAGTCTTACAACCGGAATTTTGGCCCAGGAATCACAGGAACTGCTGCTCAAATTTTTTAAGCAATTAAGAACATAAAGCTTTCTTCTGCTGTTAGCCTAGTGATATAGTATTTATTTAAAACATTAAACTACACTGAAAATGGCATTTACACTAGATCCCTTACCTTACGCAAACAATGCATTGGAGCCGCATATCGATGCATTGACTATGGAGATACATCACGACCGTCACCATCAGGCATATGTTACCAATTTGAATGCAGCAGTAGCAGGAACTGAACTGGAAGGCAAAAGCATAGAAGAAATTATTGCGAATATCAGCAAAGCACCAGCTCCTGTACGCAACAATGGCGGCGGTCACTGGAACCACGCATTTTTCTGGAAATCCCTTTCCCCAAACGGAGGCGGTGAACCAACAGGCGAATTGGCCCAAGCTATCACAGCGAAATTCGGATCATTCCAGGCATTTAAAGATGAGTTCAAAAAAGCAGCGACAGGTCGTTTCGGCTCAGGCTGGGCTTGGCTTATCAAATCTGGCGACGGTGTGGCGATCACTTCTACGCCTAATCAGGACAACCCATTAATGGACATCGCAGAAGCAAAAGGAACGCCTATCATCGGTTTAGACGTGTGGGAGCACGCATATTACCTGAAATATCAAAACAAGCGCCCGGATTACATCGACGCTTACTGGAACGTAGTAGACTGGAAAGCTGCTGACGCTCTTTACGTTGCATCGAAATAAGGGTTAGAAATATAGATTGAGGTTTGAAGGTTGAAAAAAAAGTGCACTATTAGCCTTGCAACCTTCAAACCTTTTCCTACTTTTGTATCCTCGAAAGGGGTTTTTCCCCTCAGAACGGAGGTTGTAGCTCAGTCGGTTAGAGCGCTAGATTGTGGTTCTAGAGGTCGCGGGTTCGAGACCCGTCTCCCTCCCTTGAAAACAGTTCAAAGTCAAACAAAATGCCTGTAAATCAATGATTTGCGGGCATTTTGGTTTTTCAGATTATATCAAAAAATACAAAAATTCCCATGTTTTCCAGCGTCATTCGTGTAGTTCAACGCTTGACGAAAAAAGACGCTGGAAAATGCCCGTAAGTTTCTGATTGACAACCTGTTTACGCCGTAAATATCTTGTTTAGAAAGGCCGGTAACGCGATATTTAACCACTTAAATGTTAGCGTCATGTTAGAAAAAACTTTCGGCCTGTTCTTCTATTTGAAACACGCCAAGTACCAGAAGGAGGGTTTACGTTATGTTTACCTCAGAATTACAGTGGACGGCAAGTCTGTCGAAATGTCCACGAAACAGCTTTGGAGCCCTACCAGATGGAATGCAGATGCGGGTAGAGCTACTGGCCAAAAAGAAGACACCCGCACACTTAATGCCTATCTGGACATGCTGGGCTCAAAAGTATTTCAAGCGAAGAAGATTCTGATCGAGGATGACAAGGAATTAACAGCCGAAGCATTGAAGAATGTCCTGCTTGGTAAGAGCAATGAGACTCGCACGGTCCTTGAAGTTTTCCAGCGCCATAATGAGCAAATGGAAGCACTGGTCGGCCAAGAGTTCGCTCCGCTCACCTTGAAGCGCTATAAGACCGCCAAGGAGCATACAGCTTCCTTCATCAAGTGGAAGTACAAGAAGGATGATATGGCGATCAGGGACTTGAATTATGAATTCATTACTGAATTCAATTTCTGGCTTCGGAGTGCGCGAGGCTGCAACCATAACTCTGCGATCAAGTATATGAGCAATCTGAAAAAGGTTGTGTTGATCTGCGTCAATAACAAGTGGTTGAAGAAGGATCCGTTCCAAGGATTCAAGCTGACGAAGAAAGAGGTTGTGAAGAATCCTCTATCCAGGGATGAACTGAAACGATTGACGGAAAAAGTGTTTGAAGTTGAAAGAATCAGCCAGGTGCGGGATATCTTCCTTTTCTGCTGCTACACCGGGTTAGCTTATGTGGATGTGAAGCAATTGAAGACAACGGACATTGTCGTCGGAATGGATGGCGAGCCGTGGATCGATACCACGCGGCAGAAAACGGATGCCCCTACACGTATTCCGCTGCTGGATACAGCGTTGGAAATTATTGAGAAGTATAAGGATCATCCACAATGTTGTGTGGCCGGTGTTGTGCTACCTGTGCTGAGTAATCAGAAGATGAATGCTTACTTGAAGGAGATTGCTGACCTGTGCGGGATTTCCAAGACACTGACTTTTCATATTGCGCGGCATACGTTTGCTACAACTGTGACGCTGAGTAATAAGGTGCCTATTGAGACGGTTTCCAAAATGCTGGGGCACCGGTCGTTGAAGCAGACTATGATTTATGCGAAGATTCTCGATGTGAAGATTAGTGAGGATATGAAGGGGTTGCGCGAGCGGTTGAAGGGTGGATAGATTATCAGGGAGGAGCGCTAGGTTACAAAGCCTAGCGCTTTGAGGCTACTTTGGACTACGCTTAGCATAATGTTAATTATACAACATATTGTATTGCACTGAAATAGCCTTACACTAACTCTGTAAGCTAATGAAAGTGAATATTGTCGAGAACTTTTTATGTCTATTCTTTGTATTCAAATTATACCTATATTTTATGTCGTTCGAAGAACTCGCCATCGGCTATGCAATCGTTGACACGGTCTTTACAGGCGGTGAGCGATTTCGTACAGTCTATTGCTGGTTTGAGAAACAGATTAAGAGCGAATGTGCAGCCTTTGATAGAGATTATATTTTATATCTGGAAGCTATAAAAAAAATAACTAACGGTTATTTTGGCCAAAAATCAAAAGAATGTTCTGTTGGATTTGTTTTCAATTTCTAAAACGATCTTCTACGACAATTTTTAGTTAACATACAAGCGAAATTTTTATTCATAAATTTCAAAGATCTCCAAATAAAGGCCTGTGACGTATATGCCTTAGGGGCCAATTCCAGCCATCCTTTATGACCAATCAACTCTTAATGATCGGATAAAGCTTCCTCATCACATACTCGCAGCATATTGGCATGGTCATGCCGTGACTTCTTAGCAGGCTCGCCATTATCGATTCAGCATTCCAGTGATTTTTGGGTAAAGAGGCTACCTAGCTGTTTTGAGCAGTAGCGACTTTCATCATACGTATTGCATAACATGGCGTCCGTGCTGATAGTCAGGTCTTTGAAATTTGGGTTTGCCCCATGAACCATACTCCTGAACTTTGACTTTTCAACGGTGCAATATATCTGTTTCCCGGTTATTAACACTTTTATGGCTGTACCCGGATGTATTGAGGTAGACCGATATTTGATGATTAGGATACAATAGCTCAATCTTTGCAATCATTGGCATGATGTAGCTGCTCTGCCCTTAAAGACATGGAATCTTTCATACTTTGCATGGCCAGCAATGGGCTAGGTCCCTTGATTCATTCTCCCATTTGTCGTTGTTTATCAGCGTCCGCGGAAACGATCGTTTCTGTGGCACATATTTCTAACCTTAATTTTAATTTATTAATACTTTTACCGAACTTATCTCTATCTCAAATTTCTATCTTGATATTCAATGGTTTTAATATCCTGTTGGCCATGTTTACAGAATTATCCCATGAGCCACAACATTCGGGGCTTAACGCAATAGTTATCAAGTCAAAATTGTCTTTGTTTTTTAGAAGCCATCTTGAAAAGAAACTTATAAACTTTGTGCTGAATATTTCAAAGGTTATGTGATCATCGTGTTTAAAAAAGTAATCTATGTCAATGTTTAAAATTTTTCTGTTCTCATATTTATGCCATAGTCTAGAACTTAGATCCCAAATGTTAAATTCATTGAATTTTACACCCTCTATATCTGACATATCTCCTATTCCCTGGGTAATTGACACAAATTCATTTATCAAATTAGGATATTTCTCAATAAACAAACGAATATAATTATCCCACATAAAATAATTATAACCGCATTCATGTTTAAAATTTACAATTTGATCTATTGGAAGAGCTTCTAAATCAACGGAACCATAAATAAATTCCCCAGGTGGAGAGCAACCTAGGTCATAGTGTGCGTCTATGTGTACAACAGTTATATTTCTATCTTTTGGCAGTTTGTCCCAACACCAAATAGCGCCTAAATGATTATCCATAATATATATATGGTCCGCTTGAGCAAAATAGTTCAAATTTTCAGACATTGATATTTGTCTACCGCTATTGATTAATACTTTGAATTCCATTTATACTAACTTGAAATAGAAAATCGTTTACCGCTATCTACTGTTCGACCTATCCACAATGATCGCTTCACTTGTGAATCAATGCCTTCAACTTTTTTAATTCAAATCGAATACTATCAATCTCATTCATACTGCGGTCGAATCTTTTCCCTACCTGTTGATTACTCAAAAAATCATTGTTGCTCAAAATCGTGAATTGATGTTGTGTTAACCGAGATTCAGCAATCAACAACCTAGAATTTAGGCTGTTGATGATCCTATCATTTTCTTTCTCCTTTTCATCAGGTTTATTGACAAACAGCAGCGATACGGTAATTAATCCTGTCAACAAACCAGAAAGAATAAATCCAGAAACAAACCACCGATTTGCATAAATAAGAATATCAGCCTTTTTATCGTTTACCACTTGGTTCTCTCGATGTTGATAAATCAAATCCTTCACTCGCTTTACAAATATAGCATCACTTGTTGATCCTGAATCAATTACCGATGCAACACTCGTTTTCTTGTATACAAATTTATTGATTCCAAATATCTGAGTTGCGAACAAAATAGAAGTGACATAGGCTGAAAACGCCAGAGCAAAAATGATCAAGACGAATATCTTTATACCTAATTTTTGTGAGCTTAACGTATCATTAAAAAATGGAGCAATGACAGCTGTTATAGAAAACACTAATCCCGCCTGAGTGATTACATTACCTATTTTTGTTTCAATAGAGCTATGCCTTGTCTCTTCATCACTGACAAGTTCTTTGATTGTTAAAAGATGCTGTTCGGAGATATCCCTTTGATATCTGTATTGCAATCTCAAATCTTCTAAGTCTGATTCCCTGCTACCAGATAATGGTTGAAAGGTCGGTGGAGTAGGACTTGTTGGCCTAATAAAAACCCCATAGAATCCATAAAAATTAGCTAATCTCTCTAGCTTGTTGTTTAATCCTAGCATTTTGTAAGAAGTCAATTATCGTATCAGAAATTGGTAGTCCCGTATCCATCTCGATCCAGGCCCATTGACCGTTTGGGTTGATTTCAAGAAAAACATAATCCCCTTCGGGAGTCTCGATTAAGTCAATGGCTCCAAACGACAGGTTTAGGGCTCTAACAATTTCAACACATTTATCTTGAAGCATTTGTGGCAAGCTGTATGAAGTGAATGGTAGCCTTTCTCTTCTCCAGTCAACCTTGGTCATCTCACTTTGTTGAGAATTGACGCTAGCAGCAAAGACTGCGTCATTTATTACTGTTACTCTGATCTCACATTTTTTTTCTACGTACCTCTGATATATACTTGGCAGCGGAATGGATTCCAGCAACTTTTCTAGTTCTAAATTTGAAATTTTTGTTGTGTAGATTAGTTGGCTTCCATTTTTATGCTCAAATCGGTTATTGTAAATCGGCTTTATGATAAGTTGCCCTTCGCAATCCTCGTAAAATTTACTAATCTCCTGAATATCAGTCGAAATCAGTGTTGGAGGGATAGCAAAGCCAATTTGTTGAGCAGTTTTTAGTTGTAAGAATTTGTTTTCAGCTCGATAAACGTAATCTGGCTCACTGATCCACCGCGCATCTATGGTATTCCATAAGTTTCTTTGAAACCATTGGAATTCAGATAAATAATAAGCTTCGACATACGGGTCGATACCTTCGAGATCAGGAAGCTTTGTGCGTCTAAACCATACACCAGAAAACTTATCCTGCCCATCAATTACTGGCGCAAAGCCTGACTTACTTGATAAACTGACATCTGTACGTGTGCCGATATCTTCACAATTGAGTCTATAATAAGGAATATCTCTTTCGTTGAGCTTCTGGATGAGAAAATCGGCTGTAAAATCAGATTTGTGGGTAACGACTAGGATCATAGATCTTGATCAGTATCCGTTACCTCTGTACCACTTTCCGTCAAAGTTGCTGTATCAATCAAAGACAAAATTTCAAGCCGAGTATTTCTATCTTGATCAGTATCTGACACTTCCCCGAAGGCTCGGGTCCCTGTTGAAGTATCTAATAATTGTTTGAGGTTAAAGTCTTTGTCAGAGTCAGAAGACTCAAAACCGGTTTTAGTCAAAGTCTCTGTATCCAGGCTAGCCATATTAATAGCAGGCATGCCAGTAGTCATAATAACATTTAAATTTTTAGTATAGGAGTATTCGATCTTGGAAAAATCTAGTCCCTCATTCGATACTTCTGTTCCAAAATTTAAGATAAATGGTTTTGTTTTATTCATTTTATTATACCTAAATTAATTTTACGAAATGAACAGGTTTATACTAGCTTTAATAACTATTTTTAATATTATCATTTATGGATAAAGTCCTCGATTTGTCTTAAAAATTGCTGTGACCATCATGATTAAAGTAAAAGTCTGCGGTCAATGATGTTGATTCCCAAGGTATTTGCGCGTCATTCGACTTCTCCATAACTGCTTTTCTTACTTTTTGAAACAGCTGATTCACAGATAGGTTTACTGTTTTAATTTCCAAAATTAGCTCACCAGTGTAAAGTCCATTTTGGCCCTCCCCATCCGAAGCAGTTTTGCCAGGAGACGTTGAATATGCAATTAATGATCCTTTCGGAGCATCCATGACTGCAAATCCTCTTTGTGTTAAACTTCGTCCCCAATTCCGTTCGAAGGGATTATCACGACATGCATCCAGAATTAGAACGTTCACTGTGGTTTTGGCATTCTCCATATGGCTTAATATTCTATCGACTTGGACGCAGTCGTATTCAACAGTTCGTTCGTTTTTTAAATTTGCGTCAATTGGTATCAAATAATTTAAACCTTTAACTTGAACTCCATGCCCAGCAAAATAAAATAGTCCTACATCATACTTTTCAAGTTCCACTCCGAAGTCATCAATTATTATTTTAAGCTCTTTCAGTTTTGTATTCTCTGCTGACATCACATCAAATCCTAAGGATTCAAGACTTTGTTTAACTGCAATTGCATCATTAATTGGATTTTGCAGACTCCCTCCAAATTCATATTGATTGCAACCCACAACTAATGCAAGCTTTTGCTGCTTGGCCTCATTACTAATGGATTCAGATGCTTCAATATTAATTTCTCGATATCCATAAATAGACTTCCCGGCAATTTTTGACTTTTCATAGTATTCGATGTCACTAGTTGCCAGGTTTCTATTATATATCTCTACCAATTGGCTTACACTTTCATCGTCGGTTCTTGCAACTGGATTTATAATCAGAGCTAAAAACTTAAGAAATATGTCTTCTTCACAATGAAGTAAATTAAATCGTCTATCAGTAAACACCCAATCGTCTTCCCAATCATAATTCATTATTCGATGTTTATGAATGTCGTCAAATGCATTGTCATATCTTGAATCATTCGAAGGTATTTTTGAAAGATCAAATATGCGATTTAGGAAGTTAGGTTCCTCTAGTCTACCAGACCACGAAATTTTATGTAAGGT
The DNA here is from genome assembly GCF_022869785.1 of Dyadobacter chenwenxiniae. Classification (NCBI taxonomy): domain Bacteria; kingdom Pseudomonadati; phylum Bacteroidota; class Cytophagia; order Cytophagales; family Spirosomataceae; genus Dyadobacter; species Dyadobacter chenwenxiniae. The sequence goes on from NZ_CP094997.1 coordinate 5,015,493, forward strand.
AATCTCATCAAATATTGCTTGTCGAGCAACGATGGATATTTTTAGTCCAGAGTCATTTTCATTGTCAATCTTTGGGTTCCATGAAATGCTGCGAATATGCATACCTAATGCAGTTGCAACTTCCATCAGCTGATTTTCGATTATTTCTGTTTCTTTTTTGAAATGAGTTGACAGCTTGGGATAATATTTCCCGGGAACTCCAATCTGAGCATCCATCAAAGCCGTCTCTCTATCGCTACTCATTTCAAAAAGTGTGTCAACGTATAATAAGTCAATGCTACATTCAGAAATAATTCGAGCAGAATCTTTTTCTCCAACATCTAGTAGCCATTTATGTAGTTCTTTTTGCATTTTCTTCTATTAGACTCTTGACAACTAACCTCTTAGTGAATTCAGCTTAGGTGCATGCACGATGTGAATTTGATTATTGTAATACATAGTCACTAATATACCTAAAATCAGTTAAAATGTAATTTTCTTGCTATGTTTTATTACATTAACAATGAGTGCTTAATCTATCATAGCTTTCTCATCAGAAAGCCTATCTTCGGCAACAACTGGTCAAGGGCTACATGTAAGGTGTCGGCGGGTAATAGCGCTTATGTTGACCCGTCACTATACACCGGAAAATCTTTTGACTTTGCAGTATATACTTCAACCCTGTACTAACGCCACACCTATGGTAGGGGTTTGAGTTTCTTTCAGGACATCTTCAATCTTACCTTTCAGATCCCCAATCGTTTTCGGCCCCCATATTTCGACTGCCTCATCAGTGGCATTGTCAGAAATAAAGACAAAAAATCATTACAAACCTGGGCATTTAGAAAATTGAAATCATTGTAGTCCAATGTAAATGAGAGAGGTTACATTCTTTTGGAAGTTAGCTAAGCATTTATTTTACTGCAGTGAGATGTAATCAAGGTATTTGAAATCAGAATGCCTGAAACTTGGATAGATTTAAATTTTACGCCTCTGCATAAAAAGCCAGTCCCAAACGCCCGGTGTTTCCGCAACCCGCTTACCAATATAATGGTCGGCACCTGCAAACTCTGTGTAGCGAGGCTTACTTCCTGCTTTACGAAGCGCATTCACCATTTTCCTGGAATAGCTTACCGGAACAAGCAAGTCGTCGCTTCCGTGAAAGGCCCAGATACTTACATCCGCCATGTTTTCCACCAACCCTTCCTCACCTCCACCGCAGACTGGAATAGCCGCAGCGAACATTCCCGGATGGTTGCCAATGAAATGCCATGATCCATACCCGCCACCTGACTCACCGATCACATAGCGTCGCAGCGCATCAATACTGTATTCTTTTTCCAAAGAGGCCATTAATTCCATAATGGCAGAATCCACGTCCGGGTCCATCCAAACTTTTCCTACTTCACACTGTGGTATTAGCAGGAAAGCAGGATGATTTCTGCGGTTGTTGTAATTAGCCAACACAGGGGCATAGGAGGCTTGGACCTGTGCTGCATTGTCCCGCCCGTGCGCTCCGCCATGGTGCAGACAAAGGACCACCGGATATTTCTGGGTTGAATCGTAGTTAAGCGGTTTCATCAGACGGTAAGGTAATTTTTCACCATCAATACTTTCAAAAAGATGCGACTCAAAACGGTCTGCGAGAGCTCGTTCCGTTGCCGAAAGGTTTCGCACAGGCAGTGGAGCCCGGCTTTCTTCATAAAAGTCGGCACCGAGGGAGATGGAAAAATAGCTAACGATAACGGATACGAGTATAAAACCAACCAGCGACGCCCTGGGAATGCTATTCAAACTTTTACTGGCATTTACCTCACTGACAAAATGTATTATCCATAACCCTGTTATTGCGACCATGAGCCAGCTAAGCACAAAATCAGCTTGCGAAAGCATTACCTTCATTTGGAAATCGGCGAAGACGTTGTACCAAATCAATAGTGCTATCTGAGCAATATCGACGCAAATCGATGCAATGCCAATCCATTTCAGCCAAAACTGGTCACGGCTTTTGGAAACAACCAAACTTACCCCCAGGAACAAATTTGCCGCGGACACGGCGCAGTAAGAATAGTAGTACCAGCTTTCAAGGTTTTGATTAATAAGAATCTCATAAACAACCGCCTGTGTGAACCGACAACATAATTATACAAAGCCAGCTTGCCCGGAAAGGCCAGATGTATTGACGGCCATAGCAATAAAGCATTGCGATTACGCTGCAACAAGCCTGTGTTACTGACACCAGGATAAAATAGGGCATGAATGAACCTAAGGCATAAGCCCCTCGTCCGACACTCATGAGCATCGTCGTTATCAAGATTTCCTGCAAAATCAGAATAACAAAAAGGAAGATTGCGAAGTAGTAAAACTGTCTGGTCATGTGCTATAAGAAAGCGTTTTACCAAACTTATAGAAAACATCTCGGTGGGTTACTTGCCGAACTGTTAAAATAATTTAAAATGGCAGTCCCGAACAAACTCGAGTATTTTCAATAATTCTCGAACAAACACAAACATTCTCGACTATTCGCGAGTAAACTCGACCATTTTCGAACAGACCAATATCGGCTCTTAAACGACCAATAATCCAGACGAGACATTCTCGATCGGCCCTTGGAAAACGCATCTGGAATGCTTTCAGCAAAGAAGCAGAAAAAGTAGGTTTAGCTAGCCATCGAGGGCTGTTGGTGAAAATTTCCCATTTTTACAGCATTACACCCAAACATCAGACTGACATTCAAATGAAGAAATACCTGTTAGCTTCCCTCATTTTTCTAGTATCGCTAAATATCTCATTCGGGCAAGTGAACGAAAACTCTTATGCAAAGGCAGAGAAAGAGATCAATTCGGTTTATCAAAAAATCTTACAGGAATATGCCACAGATAAGGAATTCATAAAAAACCTAAGATCGTCTCAACGACTGTGGATTCAGTTTCGCGATGCTGAGGTAAAAGCCAGGTACCCTGACAGGGAACCTGGCTACTATAGTAGAGTTCATTCTATGTGTCTCGCAAATTTGAAGACTGAGCTTACCAATGAAAGAATTAAGACATTGAGAGTCTGGCTGGCAGGCATAGAGGAAGGGAATGTATGCGCTGGCTCAGTCAAGCGAAAACATTAAAATGATAAAGGGCTGCTGATCAATAAAACAACTTCCGCCATTCGCAGCGGAAGTTATTTTATTCAAAACCCGAACATTCCCCCCGAAACCGAAATCTGCTCCCCCGTAATCCACGCGGCATCATCGGAAGCGAGAAATACTGCTGCTTTCGCAATATCTTCGGGCTGGCCTCTGCGGCCAAGCGGTGTATTGGCAACAAACATTTTTTCATACTCACTGCCAGAGGTGACGCCCGCACTGGTTGCGCCTTCTGTTTCCGTAGCGCCCGGCAAAATAGAATTAATACGGACGTTTTTTGCACCCAGTTCCTTCGACAAAGAAATCGTTATTGCATCTAATGCAGCCTTAGTTGCAGAGTACAAGGAGACTCCCGCCATTGGCGATTTGCTTGCACCCGAACTGATATTGATAATATTGCCACCCTCATCTCCAAACAGTTTTAAGGACTCCTGGATCGTCAGTACAGGACCCAAAACATTTACGTTGAAATGCTGGTGAAAAGCTTCTGCTGATGCCTGTTCAATGGGTAAAAATTGCTGAAAGACCGCGTTGTTTACCAAAATATCCAACCTTCCGAAAGCCTGCTTTGTTTCTTCAAACAGCCTGGTTACATCGGCTTCTCTGGACACATCGGCCTGTACCGCAATGGCTATGCCACCATTGTCTGTAATTTCCTTTACCACACGGTCTGCGCCTTCTTTACTGGCGGCATAATTCACAACCACCTTGGCACCTTCGGCGGCAAAATGTTTTGCGATGGACGCACCTATTCCTTTGGAAGCACCGGTAATGACCGCTACTTTGTTTTTTAATCTATTCATGATGCTATTGATTAATCTTAGGAGACACCCCCCAGTTTGGTTGAGTGCTTTGTAATTATTTTATCAAAACTGTGGCTCCATTGTCCAGGACGCAGGAGCGCATGGATGTTTTTCGATAACGATTTTCAGTTGAACTTGACCAGGTCCTTAAAGATCAGTTGACCCCAGCTATTTCCGCGTGCCTGTACAAGCAGTCCGCCTTCCGAAAGCCCACCAAGCTGGATGGGTGAAAAACCGAGATTTTCCGCGAGCGCACCAATCTCCGCTGTTGCGCCCTCATCGTCGCTTGCCAGGAACACGACTCTCCTGCCACCATGTACGGCAGGATCTTGCTCAATGACGGCAGCGACCAAGTGGTTGAAGCCCTTAACGAGTCTTACGCCGGTGAAGGCCCGGGCAACGACTATTGCAGAAGGCTGTCCTCCCAGCTTTTCAGGAGATACGCCGTAGGCATTGGTCACATCGACGATGATTTTTCCCTGCCAGCTGGGTAGCGCCTTTGCGACTTCCGCGTGCGATTCGAAACGCACCGCCAAAAATATTACATCCGCCTTTACGGCTTCCGACAGGGTTGTGGGAATGATTGTGGGTCCGATTGCGGCCGCATCGGATGCAAAGTTCTCCGGGTCGCGCGTCGTTGCAACGGATACTTCGATGCCTTTGCGGGCAAACGCCTTGGCCAAGGCCTGACCGATCTTTCCGAAGCCGACAATTGCGTAGCTCGCTTCTTTATTTTCTGATTTATTCATTTTGAAATTATTTTTTGACACAGGTTAGTAGGCCTGCGTCAGTGTGGAGTCAATTATTTAGACAAATAGCTTAGTCCGCCATCAACAAGGAGTTCAGCGCCAAGCATGAACGATGAATCATCGGAAGCCAGGAAAACCGCTGTTTTACCAATGTCAGATGGTTGCCCGATCCTGCCTATCGGCATTACATCTGCCCAGTATTTTTTAACAGCTTCAAGTTGTTCTGCGGGGACGAACCTGTCAAATACGGGTGTATCTGTTGTACCGGGGGATATTACATTTGCTCTGATTTTTCTATGCAAAAGGTCGTTTGAAAAGCCTTTCGCGAAATGAATGACAGCCGCTTTGGCAGCGCCATAAAGTGAAAATGAGGCATATGCCCGGTGCGCTGCATTTGACCCGATCAGAATGATAGAACCCCCATCATTCATATACGGCAATGCTTTATGGACAGTGAAATACACACTTTTCAGGTTTAGATCCATTGTCCTGTCATAGTCTGCTTCACTGGTATCAGCCACAGAACCAAATGCAGCTCCCGTAACCGCGCCACCCGCATTAGCTACTATCACGTCTATTTTACCGAATTTCTCTGATGTCTCTTTATAGACCCTTTCCAGGTCGGCAAGGTTAGTCACATCCGCATTGATGCCAATGAAATTACCACCCAGTTGCGCTACGGAGTTATTCAGAGTTTCCTGAGATCTGCCGACAATAGCTCCCACAGCACCTTCATTTACGAATTCTTGGGCAATACCAAACCCAATGCCACTATTCCCGCCTGTAATAACTGCTACCTTATTTTCTAATTTGTTCATTGTCTCACTCATTTTAAATTTGTGTTGCAAAGGAACTATCGATAGTTTACTTTTGAAACTATTACAGTCTATTCTGGTTACCAATGGGTAACTACAAATTTTTCCATATATGAGAGACGACAGATTTTGCAATTCAAATTGCCCGTTTACCAGAGCTATTGGCACGATTGGCAATAAATGGAAGCCCATCATTATCAATGTAATTAGCACCCGTACTATGCGTTTCGGTCAGCTAGATGCCATAGTGCCGCACATTTCAAGGAAAGTACTGACCGAACAGTTGAAAGAACTGGAAGAAGACGGCTTATTGGAAAGATTGGCTTATAAGGAGTTACCGCCAAGGGTAGAATATCGGTTGTCCGAAAAGGGCTTAGCTTTTTTGCCGATTTTAGAACACATTAAAGAGTGGAATTTGAAGTATGAAGTTTCCACGATCCCCAAAGAGACTGATTACAAATATGCCGGATAGGATCGTCAACAAACTCGAGCATTTTCAAAAATTCTCGAACAAACACAAACATTCTCGACTTTTTTCGGCCATTCTCGACCAAACACAACTTTTTTCGAACAGATAAGCACCAGACTGAAACGCTTCCGACCCTAAGGCAAATTTACACAGGATAGGTAAATCCCATTTCAATAAACTAGATTCACAAATCGGCTCAGCACCTGGTTTCGAAGAGTTCGAAATCCAAATGAGCCGCCTGCTTTGCGCGTCTGGCCAGATGTACGATTGTAATACAATCGCCGGTTGCTACGCACCCGATCTGGCCTTCCCCTCCAAAGTCGGTCCAGGTTTGTGAAGGAGTTTTTAATGTTTGAAAGTGTAGATAGGATCGTGATGAAAGAAGAAAAATCGAACAAGACAAAGCATGTAATCTTCCGGTTAACACCCAAAGAATACGCCAATCTGGAAGCCAAGCGCAGCCGCACCACCTGTCGGAAATTAAGCGAATTTTTACGGCTCTTGATCTTCAACCGACCGGTAACCGTCATCGAACGGAATGGTTCGCAAGATCAGATGATTGGTGAATTGTCGGAGCTGCGGGAAGAGCTAAACCGGCTTGGCAACAACTTCAACCAGGCGACCAGACGTCTCAATGCCGTCAACCAAATTTCAGAATTCAGAAATTGGATCGCTAGCTACGAAGCTGAAAAGACATTCCTGTTTTCGATCCTGGACAAGATCAAATCGCAAACCGATAAACTGGCTGATCAATGGTTGCAGTGATCCACACCAGCAGTCGGCTCCGGGCTGTGCTGCAATACAATGAGAAAAAGCTTGAACAGGGACATGCGGAATGCATTTCGGCTATCCACTATCCCAAGGATGCCGATGCCCTGAGTTTTGATCAAAAGCTGAACCGGATTCAGCGGCAGCTGGCTTTGAACAAAAGGACAAAGGTCAATACGGTTCACGTCTCCCTGAACTTTGATCCGTCGGAAAAGCTGAGCAAAGAACAGCTCGCGGAGATTTCAAAGGCCTATTTAAAAGGTATTGGATTTGAGAAACAACCCGCCCTCGTATACGAGCACCGGGATGCCGGTCACCCGCACGTCCATCTAGTGACAACCAATATCAAAGCTGATGGAAGCCGAATCTCACTGCACAATCTTGGCAAAAATCAATCGGAGAAAACCAGGAAGGAGATTGAGATAGATTTTGGATTGGTGAAGGCACAAGATCGAAAAGCGCAGGAGTTTACTTTGAAACCAGTCAGCATCAAAGCGGAGTATGGAAAGTCAGAAACTAAGAAGGCCATTGCCAATGTGCTCGACAAAGTTCTGAACGAATACAAGTTCACCACGATGGGTGAATTGAATGCAGTGCTCAACCAATATAATGTTGCAGCGGACATTGGCTCAGAGGGTTCGAGGATCAGAAAGAACAATGGCATCTTATACCGCGTGCTGGATAAAGACGGCAACCGGATTGGGGTGCCAATCAAAGCAAGCGATTTTCATTTCAAACCAACACATAGAAATCTGAAAGTGCGTTTTCTGTTCAATGAGATAAATCCAAACCGTACGAAAGATTCCTTACGGATTAGGAATAGTATAGATTTTACTTTGTATGGCAAACAAAACGTATCATTGCCCAGGCTGATCAATATTCTTCAAAAAGACGGGATTGATACGGTAATCCGAAAAAATGAAGAAGGCCTGCTGTATGGGATCACATATTGTGATCATCGTACGAGATCCGTCTTCAACGGAAGTGCATTAGGTAAGCAGTATAGCGCGAAGGGAATTGCCGAGCGATGCATCGAGGATCCTTTTTCTCTTCATCAGCAAAAGTCTCAAGGGATAGGGATGGATATTGGGCAGGCGGGTAATGCTTACCATGCCGGAAATGGTAGTTCGTTGGAGAATGATAAGTCTCTTGATTCTTTATTGTCTCCTGTTAAGGATGGGGAGTACATGCCGCATCAGTTGAAGAAGCCAAAACGGAAGAAGCAGAAAGGGTTTTCGATGGGATTTTGACTTATTGGAGAAATGCGCTTGCACCACAGCGCAACGAAAGGTACAAAGCAAAAAGTGACGACTGCAAATCAATCTGCTATTTACCGTGGCTTCCGCCGCTCCTTAAACCGCCGATTGATTTGCAGCCAAGGGGTGAACCCCATCACTTTTTGCTTTGAGTAAGAATGGGCGGTTGCACTGAAGTGAAAAACTACAGTCTAAAAATTGCGCGACAATCCAAAGCAACGGAAGCAATACTTTCCTATGCCCAAAGCCTCGAGCCGACCCAAGCTTTACTCTTGACGATATTGGTCATTCTTTGTCCTAAATGATTTAAGAGTAAGTGCTTTACCATTGCTATCGATTAGAAAATCTTTGATTGGAAATTCTCGCTCAGTAGTTGTAGTGTCTGTGAACACGCGGACAACCAAATTCTGTGAATACACTTCGTCAATGATATTATTCCATACCTCAATATTAACCCATTTGCTTGAAACCGTCTGATTAATAGCTACTTTTGGCATTTGGAAAGTGAAAACAGATCGCCCCTTTTCCTCCCTGTAGTTATCATCATTCCTGTAATCTATTGAGCCAATACCATGACCATTGCAAAGCCAGGAAGGCATCTCAATTTCAATAACAATATCCTGCAATGAATTATTTGACTGATTTTTTATACTTGCTCTAACTCCATATTCGATCGTTCGATATTGTCCTTCAAACAATTGAGCACCACCAGATCTTAGACTAATATCGTTGATTAAAATTTTATCATTTTGAATTAATGACGGTCGGACCACCGTTAACTCTGGTTTTTCTAACCCCACTGGATGAAATTCTATTGTAGCTTGATCCGATAATTTACCATATAGTCTATTCATCATTTCTGGTTTATAGGGTCTCGATATATCAATAATTTCACGATACCTGAATTCCATAGGTGTCACGTCGTTGCCATGCCCATCCGCGCTTACTAAAATGTACTTATTAACGTTCTCCCGAATATCTTTAATTATTAGTCCATACTCCGTACCAACGCCGCCCTCAAAACTCTCAGCCTTTTCCTTATACTTTTCTGACAGAACGACTATGACTTTTTTATAATCTGTCATAGCTTGATGCATCATCTTCATAAAGTCGGCGGATGCCTCTTGCTGACTTTTATAAGTATCCATCTCAGCATCAAATCCGTTTGATCTCAGATGATTAACAAATTCGTAGACAAAGTTCTTATGTTCTTGATTATCCCATGCATACGTGACAAATACGTCCTTTTTCTCTTTCATTGCGTTTAGGTTCTTAGTTGAATCACTATTATTTGCTGTTTTTTCATTGGCAAGTGAATTGGTGTTGGATCTCCTTTGGGTTTCACTTGAACCAGATACAGTGGCATCTGAGGCCAAAGAAAAAATTATATTTTTCCCAACATTTTCCACCGCCAAATCCAACGCTTCCCTTGTAGTATTAGCATAAATTCTTTTCGCTGCAAAATCTTCAAATTCATCAAAATCTGTGTCTGTGAAAAAATTAAATAGCTCTTTTAAAATATCATCTAGACCATTTAGTATTAACCCCAAGCAAAGAAAATTAGTATTTGTATCACTTCTGAAGGCAATATACTTACGTTTGTATTCTAATACTTGATCAACATCGTCACCTTTGAATTCTTTGTGGAATCTATAAATCGAGGAAATGCTATTATTCCATATACTAGAATAAGTATAATCACCAGACCAAATACCTAATTCTCGCAGTCTATTGGTGACAGGTTTATAGATATTATCCGTTATTGGAAGCATTTTTATTTCAATTTGATTTTGAATATCATCATAAAGTAATTTTTCCATATAATTTTTTTCCGGACTCAACACGCTTCTTTGGTGATCAAGCTCTATGAGTTCATTACAAATTGGAATGTATCCCAAAAATTCAGTTTTGTTACGATCTAGATAGTTGATAAAATCAAACAATCTTTGTATTTCCGGAGGAATCATTAATTTTTAATATTAATTAGAAGATAGGTTTACAAATTCACAACTATCTAATTTATGACTTTTGTTACGATTTTTGCGTGAATATGAGTGAGAACGTGAGCGATTTTCCAGTTAATACTGAAAGATCATTATATTAACAATCTGCAATTGGTATAAAGCTTGATTATCAGAAGAAAAACATTAATCACGTGTCTATCTTAATTAAAAGGAATTTGACAACTTTAATTATTCTGTTTGGCTTTAAAATGAGCTTTGCCACGGTCGGTGACGGCAAAATTCGGCCATTCATGATGTCCATTGCATCCGACAGTTAGATGGCGATCTATTATCATATCCCAGAGAATTTCTCTCACTTTTGTTTGATCACCCTGACATAGCTCTCCTGAATATGTAGTATGAGGTTCTGCGTTAAAACCGACTTTGGCCTCAATTATTTTTGATGAAATGAGGCGTACGAAATTGATAAAGCTATAATTTCCAGGATGTGCTGCAAATAAAGAGACCATCAGATCTCTGAGCTCAACATTTGATAAGGTAATTGGTGGTAAAGGGCCACTAATAAAGCGCGAACTATTCATCATATCGGATTAATTTTTAACCATTCGGTTACACAAATTGCATATGCTATGAATGATAGATTATCTCTATCCCAATGCGCGTTGGTGCAATAATTGGGTAAGGCTGCAATGAAGGTTTGATAACGAGCGTATATAAATGCTCCACTAGCAATGCTTTTTCGTCTTGAATTATTAAATAGGAAGTCACGTACCTTATTAATCAATGTTTCAATGGATTGATCATGGCTTGATATATCAGTTCCCGCTAGGTCCGAGATAAAAATTTGATAACGGTATTGTTCACTGTCCAACACCAATAGCTTTTTTTCCCTATTGTAATGACCCTTGGCTGAATAACGCTGAGCACCCATGAAAACCCCCAGCTCCAAAGGCATATTAAATCTAGCTAGTCCTGACCCTACGTCCACATCTGCTTTCGAAATGTCATGAATACCATATTTACAATCGTCAATAATTCGAATTATTTTATGAAATCTTACATCTCCTCCGTCATCCTCTTCCCTAGCACAGCGTGCAATGAAACCACAATCATGTATGGCAAAAACGATTGCTTCAAACATTGAATTGTAAGCCGGATCAAAAGGGCAATTTATGAAAACGTTGTTTAGATAATTATCAGGTTGAGCCATCGTTACTTTCCTGTCTTTTTAATGGCCGCCTGTACCTTTTTTACCATGCTTGATGTGGCTTTTGGGCTGCTCTTCACCTTTCTCAAGGCAGCCGTCTTTTGATCAGCAGTTACCGGCTTAATTGTTTTCGGTTGGACAGCATTTTTTTTGACACCAGCTTTTGCCTCGGGTGTCTTAGCCGCAGTTTTTTTAGCTGCAATTTTTTTTAACGCTTTGGCCGCGTCATTCTGAAGAGTCTCTAACTTTTTATCACTACGGGCGTCACGTCCGTCCGGATTAACAATAGACCCCGGGGCCAATTTCAACTTCTTTTCTAAGCCTCCAACTGTAATGTCCTTTCTGATCTTTCTGGCCATGTTGCTAATTTTTACTAAAGTACTTATTTTCAGTAACACTGCGATTTGGGAGTTTTTCTGTGCGTATGACTTTTATGTAAGAATTCGGAGTAGATCAAACTCAAAGCACCAAAGGCTATGAACACTACACTATCAAATACTCCTCCCCAAAATCCCTACCATTAGAAAGTCTCTTTTGCTTACGTCGCCCAAAAAGTTTTAGCCTTACCACGCTAAATCAATGATAACAGTGACCCCGTTTGAATCTTTTAATGGCAACAGTCCATTCGGGCTGGCCTCCGCGGCCGAGCGGGGTATTGGCAACAAACATTTTTCATACTCACTACCAGAGGTGACGCCCGAGCTGATTACGGTGAAGTAAACTCACCCGACCGCCATCCTCGCCATCTCCTTCCAGATATAATGCGGAGCTGACTTTGCGCAATGCCCAGTTGATACTCATCGGCTTCGCTCCATAACGGTCAATATAATCCGCCAGACCCAGGAAGACATAGGCAATCGTATTATTGAATTCATCATTGTTCTTCTCCCGCACAAGAAGAAGAATCGATTTCCCCGTTTGCTTTTGCTTTACATATGACAGCCCCTTGCCAGTTTCAGGCCTGGCTGTGTTCTGAGACTGCCAGTGAAATATCTTTTCACTGACTGCGTAATCGTTGTACAATGTTGTCGGAGAGTAATTTGCTTCTGTCTTTTCCAGCGTTATGAGCAGCAGTTCGGCATTCTTCGCTTCCAGGTTTATGACCCCTTCCCGATTGCTGGATTTCCTTTCAAATGTGCTTTCTCCGAAAGCGGCCAGGATCTGTTCTCTCGAATATCGGCTATGTACTTTGAGTGGTTGAACGAAAAGCGTTAGATTGAACCACTTGCCAATCCGGCACCAGGTAGGGTCGCAACAGTTTTACCCCGAATTCCCTCCTTGACCAGACGGCCGAGAAAGGCAGCAAACGGTTCAATGTTCTGTTCCACACTGGCTTTTTCCAATGACTCAGAATGACCGCAATCCGTTTTTGCGGCACATCGTGCAGGAAGTGAATGGCCTCTGCAAATCTCCTCGTGGTGTTGCCATATCAATCTACCAAATCATGCGGTGGTTAATCAATTGAATGTTGTTGTGTCAATACTATTCAATCGCGTTGTGGTATTTCTATTAAATCGCGTTGTGATAGTCTTATTAGATGATGCGGGAAAGGAAACTTGAATAGTGAACTGTACCTGATCAGGTATAATCCAACGAAATGGGTACGTTTTATACCTTATCAGGTATATGTTTGTCTAGCTTCCAAGCATTTTTTAAAGAAGGGCGTAAAGCAGTTGGACTTACGCAGGAAGAACTTGCTTTCAAAGCAGGTGTCGGTCTACGCTTTATTCGCGACTTGGAACAAGGGAAGAAAACGCTTCGATTTGATAAGGTTAATTAGGTTCTATCGCTATTCGGAAGGAAGTGGGTGGTAGATCTCAGACGGTAATTACGAGAGAAAGAATATCAGTTGACGCAATGAACCAGTGAAATGGCTTGATAGAAAATGTAAGCAAAATTGTTTATATTGATATATGGATAGGCAGTTTGAAAAATACAAGGGTATACACCCAGGATTCGTTCTTGAGCGCGAACTAAAAAAGCGATCAATCAAGCAGCGTCCTTTTGCCCTATCTATTGCTGAACATCCACAGAGCTTTAACGCTATTATCAAAGGAAAACGCAGCCTGAGTACCGCGCTGGCACTTAAAATCGAAAAGGGGCTAGATCTTGACGAGGGTACATTTGTAATGCTTCAAGCATACTATGACATCAAGAAGGAGAAGGAAAAACAATTAAAGCTGACTCCTAATTTGAGGATATTAAGAAAGTCACTGTTCTGGGATACCGACGTTGACCGCATTGATTGGGAGAAACAAGCAAAGGCTGTTATTGAAAGGGTCTTTGAACGCGGGAATAATGATGAGAAAGAGGAAATGACAAGGTTTTATGGACAAGCAAAAATTCAATCGGTGCTTGCCGGTTAAAAGAATAAAACACGTGTACTGAAATCGGAATGAATAAATACCAGGGGCAGCGACTTACAGAATACATTTACTATGCCGACGTTACTATACAAGCAGTGATTAGTGCTGACTTTACATTTATCGAGGGTGCTGGCTGGTATGAGCTTTATTTGTATAATTATGATCAAAGCTTTTGGAGACTAGATAGATTTGATAAGCTGCAAGAGCTATTTTTTGTCGAACTTCCTTCCAAGAATGATTGGGCTAACTACAATTCGCAAGAGTTGCAAATCGAGTTATTAGTAAAAACGAGAGGATTTACAACTATGCCGTGTATATGGCAGGGCTGTGCAAAACTTACTCTTCAGGGACTCGCCTATTGCGAAAGGCACGCTTACTCTGAAATGGGAATCAGAAAATAACTATCGTAGCGAAGTACTCATTTTACATACAACAAACCCGTTGTCAAAGAATTTTAAAGTTCGTATTTTTACCTAACAAAATCGCAGTTACCACAGCCAAAAAACCACAGGCATTTTCCAAACTTTGAACACCAAAAACCACCCGAAAACGCACTCAAAAACCAGCGAAAATCACCATCAAATCGAACAATTTTCGCTAAAAGAATTATACATAACAAATATACTGTTGTACTATATGTATAAAAAATAGTGAGTCTTTCGTGTAGTTCACTTCAAATAATGGAGGCAAAACCTTGATTACTAGCCTATTAAAGGCAAAGTTCGAGACCCGTCTCCTTCCCGCGCGGCGGCCGCCTTGAAAGCAGTTCAAAGTCAAATAAAAAATGCAAAAATCCCCATGTTTTCCGTGCGGCTTTCGCGTAGTTCACTCCATATGCCGAAGTGTTTGGCTTTCAGCGCGACGAACGTTACAAAGTGAAAAGCGACAGTCAAGGGTGAACCTCATCACCTTTTACTTTGATCGATAACGAGCGATCGCGCTGAGTTGAAAATTAAACGGAGTTGGAAAGAAAAAAGATTTAATTGAAGGATAACAATTGTGATCTAATATCTGAATGCAAATGGACAAATCAAACGGATACGAACACCACGCCGCCACATTCATCCGCTGCCGCTCCAAGGGCCTCGATGGAGTCGGCGTGGCATCGGTTCAGCACTGGGCAAGGTCATTACCACCGAATGCGACAGTTTTAGATGTAGGCTGCGGCACAGGCGACCCCATTTCTAAGGCATTGATAGACGAAGGTTTGAACATTCATGGGATTGATGCGTCGACTTCGATGGTTCAAATCTTCAAACAGAACTTCCCAGGAATCCCCGTCGCCTGCGAAGCCGCAGAGGATTCCTCATTTTTCAATCGGCAATTCGATGCCATCATGGCCTGGGGGCTCATGTTCCTTTTGCCGGAAAAAACCCAGGAAGTTGTAATACAAAAAATGGCCAATGCACTTCGCACTGGTGGAAAGCTGTTATTTACGGCTCCTTCTCAAAAAATGAAATGGGAAGATGCCATTACAGCAAAAGAATCGAGATCGCTCGGAGCGGAGAAATACAAAGCGTTGTTGGCGGCATCCGGACTTTCGCTCATTGAGGAGTTTGAGGATGAAGGGGAAAACCATTACTATCATGCGGAAAAGCTTTAAAATGACTAAAAAGGACTGTCACCAACAGTCCTCCAATTCCTAAACCCTCGCCCCCATTTTCTCAAAGCCCTCCCAAAGCACCTTCACATCAAAAAGCGCCGACTTCTCAGCTGTATCAAACGGAACATCCGAATGATAAAGCGCCAGATCATGGATCATTTTGAGCGAATGCGCTAGCTCCTTACAGCCCTGACATTCCACGAGATGCCAAAATTCGGCTTGTGATTGTGTTAGCGGTGGGCTGGTGTTTGATGCGTGACGGGCATCGACCACGGGGTTGACTGAATGTGCTTTTGAGTCAACACCTGAACCATCCAAAGTTTGCATAAAAAATGGGTAAGTGTGATTAGATAAGGAGAGGTCACCGCAAACTTTGTCAAAGAGCTAACTTTGATAGGTTTCGGGACTTGCACCCGTATGCCTCCCCAAGGCCATTTTGTCCTACGTATTGCCATTAGCTCTATATTTTATTTTCAAAGTTTGCGGGGCAAATATAGGGGAAAGTTTTGATGGGTGGTGAGCGAATGAACTAACGGTAGGCGCTGTCTTTGGAGTTGGGTCGGAAGATAAAGATTTTTATTATTTTAGTCTCCAACAGAGGACTTCTCTATCGTACTAAGCATTTAGACTATGCCACCGAATAACTTGAAGGTTGAAAATTCATTCGACTCGTGGGTATACATGCTATCAGAACATCATTTCGATAAAATCGCAAATCTGAACTTATTGAATCAAAGTGAACAAAATAGATTAGTGCGCGATGGAAAAAATACGTATGATGAGAACGCAGAAAAAAACTATCTTAAAAATATGCACAACTTTTCTCTATTTAAAAGAGGAGCCGATAGCCCAGTCATCGGTCGAGTATGCAATTACATTGCTGCCGCGGACTGGACAATATTGAAGACGGATTTGCTCAAACCATTTATAACTTCTGATAATCCCGGATTCTTGATCGATCCAACGGGAGAAATTAAAAACATGGGTTTTGAAGGTAAATTTAGATACTATATACCGCTAAACTCTGAAAATGTCCTTCTTATAGCTAGACGCGATGCAACGAATTTCGGTAGTTATCAAATGCAATGGGCAAGCGCATCTTTGGTAGATATGATCAATACTGGCTCCTTGTTAATGGCTAACAATGAAATCTTCGGACGCACCTACGAAGTTTTACAAAATGTAAGTTCAAGTCCGTCGATGTTGAATGGATTGTGATATTGTTACCTAAAAGCTGTCAATCCCCACCTCAAACCTACTGGGTGCACCTTCTGTTTTCACCGCTGTAATTGGTGGCTAATGATTATGGAAGTAGCAGTTTGACAAGCACCTTACCTTTTTATAACCTTAAATGTCTCTCTTTTACCTTTTGAATCAATGTTCAAAATATAGATTCCAAAAGAAAGTGTTTGAACGTCAATGAATTCAACTAGTTGCTTGCTGGATAAAGTACGAAGCACGCGGCCATTCAAATTTATTAACTGAATGGATTTTTCTTCGGGCGATTCAAATGCAAGTCGCAGAAAATCCTGTGTGGGGTTGGGGGAAACGGTAACTTTGAGGGTGGCCACCTGCGGTTCTGTGGCTGTGATCACTTCTATCCTGACGGTCCCCGGATTATCAATGATACCCGCACCGCAACTGTTTTGAACCTGGAATAACATATAAAATTGATTCGCAGAAGCTTGATATAGCTCAATCTCATCGACAGGATTGGATGTCTGACGATATAAATCCTGAACAGATGTTCCATAATGATAGGTCCAGGGCGAACCACCTTCCAGCAACACCTTCACACGCGGGTTGGTCTTGCCATCATAAATAACTGACTCTGTGGCGAACTTTGCTCTGGCCTTTTTTCCTGCCGTAAGCGGATATTCATAAGCGCCGCTGGCCGTGCCGCCGTCTGACGCCACAATGCGCAAGCTGTATTGCTTGTCTGAAAACAAGTCCGCAGGAAGTGTGGCTTTCAGGGGATTTCCCGCGCCGGTGGTCACAATGTTGCGCCAGTTGCGCCCGGTTGTATCTGAGATCTGGACTGTCATCCTGTTTCCGGCCGAAAATGTTCCTGTGGTCTTATATTCTACGCTGATTGTGTCCTCGGTGCAAAATCCGGCGCTCGTGAGCGATGACCATTTTACCACATTCACTGCCCGCGCTGCTGGCGGGTTCACTTCCACAACAGCCGAGCCCCTGACCACGCCAGCTCCGCATGCATTTGTTACAGATTTAAGCGTGTACGTGGTGGTCTGCTTTGGCGAAACCCGCACATAGGACATGGCTCCAACCGATCCAGCAGCATTACCGGTCGTGCCGTCTGACAGCACATATTGGACGCTTTCATAATTTTGCCTGTTGGATTTCAACGCAAGTTGCGCGCCTTCCCCACTGTTGATCGTGCTATTTCCGCTGAGCGTTAGATCCGGCAGAATGGCCACATTAACGGGCATCACCTCAAAAAGCGAATATTTTCTGGCGGTCACACGCAGCTGATAAAAATTTCCCTGCAACTGTTTTGGGATTTGCAGGCTGATTGTGCCCGAAACCGTTTTAACAGAATCAAGTGTTTCCGTAGCACCAGTAGTCTGATTAACAAGCAAAAAGCGTATATAATCATCTGACATGTCTACTTCGCCGAGGAGTTCATAATTAAGTTTAAACGCACTTCCTTCGCACACGCTGCCGGACGAAGAAGACAGGACAAGTTTGGGTTTTACCGATACAGCCACAGTGCCCGACGTTGTCCCATACCCGCATTCGTTACTCACCGAACTGATCGTATACTCCTGTTTTCTGGTGGGGCGCACATCGACGATTTGTAAATTATCTGACGAAAACCGCGTGTACATGCCATTAGTCCAAATAGCTTCCCAGGGCGAAGTGCCGGTCAATATCAGTTCAAGCCGTACAGGTTCACCAGCATTGACCAAGATTGGGGCACCTGGATCCTGGGCACGTAATGTTGCTGTTGGTGGTGCCAGAACGGAAATGTTCAGCAATTCAGAAATGGCGCCGTCCGAGGAAACCACTCGTATGTAATAGGCCCCTGCGGGCGTTGCTGCGGGGATAACCGTCTTTAAAATCCGGTCTTTCACACCGCTCACCAACGTTTGATAGTCAGAAGAACCGTAGCTGCCCATCTGTAATGCAAATGTAGCGTCAGACGCTTTGCCATCAATAACGCCAAAAGGAATCTGTATGGGTGAGCCAGCGCAGAATTTCAGCATGCTGTTATAGGTGGAAAGGGATATGCGATAGGGCATCTTCGCTACATACATTTTCAAATTTACATCTGCCGTTCCGCAGACATTTGTGGCTGATTTGACGTCATAAGTCGTTAACTCGCCCATTTTCGGAAAAATAGGCATATACACCTCAGTTGGTGTCGGATTAACATTGTTAAAGGTCTTCTCAACACCATTTTCGGTGTAAACAATTTTGGAAATAGACGGAGAAGTAGACGAAAGTCTCAGGTGCTGCTGAGAATCCGGTTCCAGCATCCGGTATGGATCTTCCGGCTTGGACGGAGGATATATGGAGAAATTGGTTGGCAGTTCTTGAATGCTGAATGGACGCACCTCGGTGAAAAGTACGGGATTTGTAGATGCGATCCGTATCCCTGCATTCTCTCCAAAGAAGGATTGCGTAGTCATTTTTATCTTATATTTTCCAGCCCGGTCTACGGTAATGATGTTTTGAAGTTCAGCGTAATTGGTGTGTCCCTGGATTGTAAACTTGTTGCCCGGATTGAATGTCCCTACGGTTCCAAAAACAACTTCAATACTATCATTATTGCAAATAGCCGTTTTCAAAGGTTCCAGATAAACGCCCGGATTCTGCGATGGTGTCACCGTCAATCGTGCCGACCTCACATTATCATTTTTAAAACATGTATTGCTGATGGACTTGATTTTGAAGTCAGTGGTTTCCTTCAAAAACAGTTCCTTACTAATAATGTCTCCGTCGTTAGCATACTTCACAACAGAACCATCGGTATATTCCACCGAGTAAGGTGCGCCGCCCGTCAGGATATAACTCAGCTTAACATCTGAGGGAATGTTGTAATTGTATTTGAAATTATACCCTGCGAACTGCGCATTTGGAATTGTTTGGCCGGTTATGAAATACGACCACGGAGATTCCATTACCGGGTTGGCAGTGATAATCTGATAAACGTAACTTCTATATCCCTGTGGGTTTTCCGGAAGCGTTACTTCCAGAAAGTCACCGGAGCGCGACGCAGGCAGGATCGACGTTTCGCCTGTGTTGCCATTAGTCATTTTAATGGAAAATCGCGTTGCGTCGGTCAATGATGCATTCGACGAAAACCTGATCTTGCCTTTCGCTCCGGCGCATAGGATCTGTGGACTCTCATTATCATCAATCCGAATACCGGGTTTAACCTTGATAACCACAGTCTGAACTTCCTTTATTTCTGTTTTACCGCAGCCCGAAGACATTGATTTCAATGTGTAAGATTCTTCTTTGGCAGGGACCATGTAAAACTGAAGTGAAGAATTAGGCGAGCTTACCGTGGAACCATTGGTTAGTTCTACAGTAAACGGTGGAACTCCTTTTACGCGAACATCGAGCTGCACCGGATCACCATAATTAATGGTGCTGCTTTGCGTGTTAAAATATGCTGAAGGTGTCGCCCATATGAACAACCTTTCACTCGTACGCGAGCTTACAGTCGCTGGATTATCGGTAACAACCTGAATGTAGACTTCATTCAGCGTTTCGACATTAAATTGAGACGGCACTTTTGCAGTGAGCACGTTATTATTGAGGGTCGCTGCTACTTCGGCAACCTTGGGTTTATCGTTAAAAATGGCCTCTGTAAACCGTAACCTGTACTTTGTCTGCGCTGTAAGTGAAGTTCCCGAGGTTGAAATGGTAACATTCACCTCACCGTTTTCGCAAACCGATTGCGGCGCAAATGAAATTGTCCTTACCGAAGTGCTGTTGACCTTCGCCTGGAAACTTCCACCGACCTTCATAGCGCCGCAGGCATTTTCAGCATGCGCAATTCGATAGGGCTCTGTCTTCGTGACTTGTATGGGTTGTTCCGACACAAAGTTGGCTCCGTTCGGGTAAACGGTCAGCTTGGTGCTGTCGTCCAGCGTTACATTCATTGCACTGGAACTATATCCGGTAAGCTTGATGAAGACTTGGTCAAACTTATTTAATGTGTCGGAAGTCAGAGCACTGTTTAAGGTAATATTGCCCTTACTTTGAACGATGAGTGTATTTGACCAGGCACTTTCTACTTTTGGAGCCGACGAAACGGCCTTTAATTGTAATTCTGCGTTTGCAAACAGCAGTGAATCTGAAAAAACAAAGTGCAGAAACCCGTCACTTAACACAGTGGCTATTTCTTTAATGACGGCAGGGGACGACGCTTTGCGCACTTGAACAGAAAACTTGTTGCCGGCACCAAAAGTGCCTGTCGTAATAACAGGCAGCCGGTAATTGCTTCCAAGGCAAGCCGACCAGGAAAAATCATTGTTATTAATGAGAATGTTAGGAGACTGTGCGAAAACGCTTGTACAGGATAGTAAAATAATGGCACTTAGGAAAGCGTAAAGTTTCAACATGTAAGAGGGCGGTTACAATTTCCCGTGAAAATAACAATTTAGCGGAATATTATCCAACTAGTTGTTTGTCTAGTGTAAGTGGATATTGTTAGACCTCCCGAAGAAAATCAAGCGATATATTTACCTAAGTTTTCCCAAAACCCCTACTTCGCCAACTGCAAATCCGCAATACTCTTAATCCTATTCCGCTCCAAAAACGCATCAATAGTTTCAAAATGCTCAATCACCCGTTTATCCTTAAACTCAAAGACTTTTTGAGACAGACCTTGTAAAAAGTCACGATCGTGAGAGACCAGCACCAGCGTTCCGTCGAAGTTCCTAAGTGCTTCTTTCAAAACATCCTTCGACTTTAAATCCAAATGGTTCGTGGGCTCATCGAGAATCAGCAGGTTTACGGGTTCCAGGAGCAACTTCACCATGGCGAGCCGCGTTTTTTCTCCGCCTGATAATACACTTACTTTTTTGTCGATATCTTCACCCTGGAACATGAAGGCGCCCAAAATATTTTTGATCTGGGTTCTTACATCTCCTTCTGCGACTTCGTCAACCGTTTGAAAAATCGTCAGATTGGGATCTAATAAGGATGCCTGGTTTTGGGCAAAATAGCCGACCTTCACATTATGCCCAAGCTGGCAGGTTCCGTCCACGTCTATCTGGCCCATGATCGCCTTGATCATCGTAGACTTTCCTTCACCATTCCGGCCTACAAACGATACTTTTTCCCCTCTCGAAATGGTCATGCTGGCATTTTTGAACACAACCTGATCCCCGTAAGATTTTGACACATCTTTCACCGTCACTGGGTAGTCGCCTGACCTTGGCGAAGGCGGAAAACGAAGTTTCAGTGCTGAATTGTCTATTTCATCAATTTCAATAATTTCCAGTTTTTCCAGCATGCGTTCGCGGGAGGACACCTGGTTGGTTTTAGAATATGTGCCGCGGAAGCGTTCGATGAATTGCATGTTGTCCGCAATCATTTTCTGCTGTTCCTGATATGCCTTCACCTGGTGTGACCTGCGCTCCTCACGCAGCACCAAGTAATGTGAATAGTTGGCTTTATAGTCAAAAATCCGGCCCATTGTTACCTCGATCGTACGGTTGGTAATATTGTCGATGAAGGCACGGTCGTGGGAAATAACCATTACCGCATTGGCCTTATTCACCAAAAAATCTTCCAGCCACATTACGGATTCAATGTCAATATGGTTGGTAGGCTCATCCAGCAAGATAAGGTCTGGCTTTTGCAATAGTATTTTGGCAAGCTCAATGCGCATCCGCCAACCTCCGCTAAATTCCTTGGTTTGACGCTGAAAATCTTCTGGCTTGAAACCCAAACCTTTCAAGGCTTTTTCAACCTCTGCGTCGTAATTGACTTCTTCGAGCTGATAATATTTTTCACCAATTTCAGTAACCTGCTCGATGATTGCCATATATTCATCGCTCTCGTAATCGGTGCGGGTTTCGAGCGCCAGATTGAGCTTTTCCATTTCGGCACGCATTTCAAAAACCTGCTTGAAGGCTTTGGCTGCTTCCTCGAAAACGGTGCAGTTATCTTCTGTGAGTAAATGTTGGGGTAAATATGCAATTACGGCGTCTTTGGGTGCACGTACATGGCCGCGATTGGCTTTTTGTTCACCCGCAATAATTTTCATCATGGTGGATTTCCCCGCTCCATTCTTACCCATCAGGGCAATTTTATCAGTAGGATTAATAACGAAGGAAACTTCGCTAAAAAGGACAGATCCGCTAAATTCAACGGCCAAATTTTCAACTGTAATCATCTTCTCATTTTATGAAGCCGCAAAGGTACGATGATACGATTATTGACCAACAATGTTGAATCAATTGTTAATCAGGATCGTTTTTAAATAAAGACATTACGTCCTACTTACCTATTTTAATAAGCAGATAATCAACTAAAATATATGGACTTACGCACGACATTATCAGTAAATGAGAGCTTTATGGAAATGCTGATCGATTGCAAAAACCGTGGAGCAAAAGCGGAAATGATTCTGGACATCAACGGACTGGAACGTGCCGAGGGAGTAATACAGGAGATTTACGCTGACGATCCAAACCCTTACATTGAACTGCAAGACGGGAGAAAGATTGTAGAAAAAACAATCGCCGCCCTTAATGGACTTTTCCGGCCGGAGTATTCCGGATGTTAATGTCTATAAAAATCCTGGCCATTCTAACGCTGCTGGCATCCGCGCTCTCCGCTTTTTCGCAAGAAAAAATGGTGAAGGTAAGCAGCATGAATTACCACGTCCTGACAAGAAGTTTACAGCTGAGAAAACCAGGTCAGCCGGTGTTGGTTTTTGAAAATGGCATGGGTATGGGGCTTGGAAATTGGAATACCATAACAGATTCCCTGGCGAGTAATGTTCCTGTTTTTCTCTATGACAGGCAGGGCGTGGAGAAATCGGATAAGGTTTTTCAGTTGCCCACTCCTCAGAAGATAGCAACGAATCTCAGATTGCTTTTAAAGGAATTGAAAATAGAACCGCCGTATATATTGGTCGGTCACTCCATGGGTGGCGTTTATGTGCGGGCTTTCGCAGGATATTATCCCAATGATGTGGCAGGGCTCGTATTTGTTGATCCGGCAGATTTTACGGAAACAAAAGCGGACTGGAATCAAATCTTCAGGGAGATCGGCGTGTCTGAAAAGCGAATTGATGAAATGCTCTTAAAGCGATTATACACTCCTTCAAAACCCGATTCGTCCCGCTACGCCGCGTGGAGCGAAGGCCAGGTTTTAACAGATCTCCGAAAAACCGACTTCGCTGAGATAAGCAGTTTACCCGTTCCTCAGGTGCCCATCTTGTTTTTTGTCGGCGGAAAGCTTGAAGTTCCAATAGAACGCCGGAGTAAAGATTATGATCATGAGCGGTTTTTCGAAGTAAAAAATAGCTTCAATATGCTAAGATGGAGACGCTTTATTCATTCTTCCAGCAAAGGTGGCGCACTGATTTATTTAAGCAACAGCGGGCATTTTGTGCATCGAGATGACGCAGCAATGGTGATTGGGAATATCAAAATGATGTTAAAAGCATTGGAAAAATAAACCAGGAAAGACTCGAAGGCATTGGCAGATGAAGGCTTGAACGTTTATGGTGGATGCGGTATTGATTACCAGCTGCCCCTGATCGGGTATAAAAAGATCAAAAGGCTGTTTCTAATATCTATGCAAAGTTTGCGGGTGCGTTTCTTATTTTAAACCAATAAAATCGCAGTTATCACCGCCAGAAACCACGGGTGTTGTGTCCGGTTTGAAAAAGACAAACTTCGACAATCACTCCAAACCCGATTCCCAAACCATAACAAAGCAGGTCGCTCCACACGAATGTAAAACCCAGTATCATTCCTCCCAATGGCGTCCTTCGAAGACCATCAATCCACGGCGCATGGTACAACTGACTGAGCTCAATGCATACTGAAAATGCGAGTGCAGCCGCCGCCACCCTCCATGTTGACCATTTACAAAAAATAAAAGCAAAGCCGAAAAACACCATCATGGCCCATAATACATCGCCGACATAGAGCTTAATAAATGAATATTGCCCAAGCATATGCCGCGACAAAAAACCAGTAAGCATTGCACCGCCTGTAAGTGATCCGTAGACCAGCCGGTTCCTGGATAAAGGCCTCGAAAAAGGACTGTTGCGTATGGACATGTAAATCGAAATTGTCTAACTGATTAAAGTTGCCGTCCCACATCTTGCGCAAGCGATCCGGCCAAATCGCAACCTCTTTCATTTTTCCGGATTATAGTGATAATATATTTCCCGGCCGGTATTTTTTCAAATAATTACAAAGGCGCTATGTTTATATTCGGAAGTCAATGCATCAAGGCAGAAACTAAGTCTGATTTGTATTTTTGTATTCAACGATTTTTACAAACATCATTAATACCCATATGCCCATCCACGTCGCTATTACCCGCAAAGTGCTTCCCGGAAAAGAAGAAGAATTCAAGGATGCGTTGCGGCGTTTTCTGGGAGATTCTTTTCTGCACGGCGGCGTTCATGGTGCGGCAATGATCACTGCGCTCCCGGGCAGTGATAACCGCGACATTGGTATACTGCGGACATTCGCGGACAAGGCGGAGCGCGATGCTTTTTACAATTCGAAGCTCTTCAAAGATTGGGATGCTTATGCCTCGACACTAACCGAAGAACCGGTTTATCGCGAGCTTACCGGTCTTGAAGCCTGGTTCCGCTCGCCCGGCGCTCCTCCTAAATGGAAAATGGCAGTAGCAACGCTTTGCGGCGTTTTTCCTACCAGCCTTTTTCTGTCCTATGCTCTGGTTCCTTATATGCAAGGACTTCACCCTGCTTTCAGAACACTCATTGTGGCGGGGTGTATGGTTGGCCTGCTTACCTGGATCGTGATGCCCCAAGTTACAAAATTGCTGAAACCCTGGCTTTCCGGAGGGCTCGCAGGAAAGAAATGACGGTCAGTTACTGTTTTCAAATATCCTGTGATCAGGAACAGAGGCAAATAAAGTAATGGACAAACGGCCAATGGTCACCGTACAACATTCACTTTTACATTTTTGAACATAAAAGCATTATCACTAACCCGCACAGGTTTTCCACTCGCAGTCGTCACGTTTTTAAGAATAACTTCACTGGTCTTGATATAAGGAAATTTCTCCTGATCGGATTCGTCTGTCATGTCCGAATTGAAATTGGCGAAGATAGTGGGACCCTGGTAGTTTGCCGGATGCCGGGCGTCGTCAATACGAAGATTTTCGATGACGATTCTCTCCGGCATATAAGAGGTGTAGCCGAAATCATGTTGCCCGGAGTTGGAGCCCCCTATTAAAGCGGCGCTGACCGGTTTGCCATCCGCAGGCACAAAAACGCAGTCGCGGATCACCAGCTCGCCTTGCCATGTGCTGCCATAATCGGAGCGCAGGTTAACGATATTCTTGCCGCGGATCGTTGAATTTTCTACCAATAACAACCCACTGCCAATCGCATTAATTCCCATATGCCCGAGGGTTGAGTTGCGGATGGTGGCATTGGCTACACCTTGATGCGCGTCGAAACGAGAAAGTGTGCAATGGTCATAAAGCAGGTTTTTGCAGAAATTGGAACCCAGAATACCCCAATATTTACTATCATTGATATCATTGGTTTGCGTGCAGTTAACAAAAGAGACATGCAAAGCGCGGTTCACGGAAAGATCGTAAGAGCCCATGGATACAGGCTTGCCGGCTGTGCCGATGGTGCTGTATGTTTTGTGCCCGGTCAGGATGGAGTTTTTTACCGTTACATAGGCGCAGTCGTTAATGGTAAGAAAGCCTCCGTAAGGTGCTCCGTGATCTCCTTCGCCTTCAATGCGGTGTTCCACGCCGTCAATGATCACATGAGATCGCCTGATTGTCAGGTTTCTGCTATAATAGGTGTACTTTGATTCGGCTTTATTGGCAATTGTAGTGAAACGCCCTCCGCTTACCTTCAATGGTTTTTCATCAATAGGAAGTGCAGTAATTTCCGTGATTTCATCAAAATCCCAAATGATTGGTGCGTTCATATCTACATTGCCGTTTTTATCAACAACGAAAATATCGGTCTGCGAAGAGCCATTGTTTTGATTGAGACCAAAACGGATATATTGCTTTACATTCGAATTCGTCACTGTGATCAGGCATGGGCCGGGCAGAGGCGCGTCTATTTTTTTCTGATCCCTTTTTAGCGAGGTGATTTTGTCCAGTTTAAATGGTTTAAGGCTTGAACTGATCATAAAGATGGAGGCATCCCGTTTTTCCACTTCAGTATCATCAATCAGGAATGCGGCCTTACCAAAATCAGTGTCTGTTTCAATTATCACCGTCCGGTGTTTTGGCCCGATGTAATATGTAGCGTGATCGTCAGCTTTAACAGGCAGGCCGTGCAGGTTGGCAAATGCGTGGGTTGCGGCCAGGAAATCAATATCATCCGTTTTCCCATCCCCCTTGGCGCCGAAGTTGCTGTAACGGACAAATCCGGCAGCCTTGAATTTCCGAAGATCCTCGGGAGATACATTCACATGCAGTCTGCCATTTTCATCAACAGACACTTGAATTTCCCCCTTTTCAGAAGTGATGACTGCGTTGCCGGGCTCATTTTTGTCCTGGGCTTGCGCCAAAAGTGTGCAAAATGCCAAAATTATCAAGAGTGTGTATTTCATCGTAGGGGTCAGGTTATTGATTATTTTTTAAAAAGCAGCATTCCCTGACCCGCTACTCTGTAAATAATGACATTGCACTTCATCCGCTGCTAAATGATCTCTACCCAACCTTCCGTGCCGTTTACCCGGATCCGCTGCCCGTCTTTGATCACCTTCGTGGCATGCTCCACGCCTACTACTGCTGGCAAACCGTATTCGCGGGCGATGACTGCCCCGTGGGTCATTATCCCTCCCACTTCGGTAATGAGGCCTTTTATCGAGACAAACAATGGTGTCCAGCTGGGATCTGTGAATGTGGTAACCAGAATATCTCCTTCCTCTATATCAGCATCTTCCATGTTCAGAATGACACGTGCCCGTCCTTCGATCACTCCGGAGGAAACCGCCAGGCCGACAATGGTGCCCGCAGGAATATTTTCGCGCTTGTAACGACCTGTAATGATCTCACCGTCACTGGTCATCACACGCGGGGGCGTCAATTTTTCAAACCTTTTAAAATCTTCTTTCCGTTGACTGATTATCTCGTGATCCAGCTCGTTGGAATGGATAACTTGTGCGAGTTCTGCCAGGTTGAGATAATATATATCCTCTTTTTCATGAAGAACTTTCGCCTGGACAAGTCGTTCGGCTTCTTTCAACAGCGCTGTCCTGTAAACAAAAGACCTGCTCACCAAGCCATATTTCGGATACTCGCGGTAACCGACTAGATTTCGGATCATGTCGATCCTTTGCTTCGTTTCTTTGGCTTTGTGCTCTCCGTCTGGTAACTGCCGCAATCTACTTAACAGCTCTTGCTCCTTCTTCAATGCTTCCTGTTTTCCCTGCTCAAACTTCCGGATGCTGGCGTGCTGTGTGAAATTTTTAATGTTCCCAAGAATGACCGGGATAAGCGTAGCAGGCTTTTCGGCCCAGCGCGTTCTGGTAATATCTATCTCCCCGGCACAGCGCATTCCGTATTTTTCCAGAAAAGCACCGATAGCAGCCCGCGTCTCCCGGCCTCCCTTCAATGAGGGCAATGCTTCCAGAAAATTCTCGTCTTTTACGTTTTGTAAATAGGCAATTACTTCGGGGTAAGGGCGTATCGCATCTGCCACGTCCAACAGCGCCAGTCCCATTTCGGAAGTAACATTGTTGGGGACGGATTGGGAAAGCGTGTCTGCTGCGTTTTTTTCGCCCAGCCATTCATTCATTTTCTCATTCGCCCATGACATTGCATTTATACCGGCCATGAGTATGCCGTAGCTTCGTGGGTCAAACAAGTATTTTCTCCATTCCTGGATATCTTCCAGAATAAAATCGATTAAATCGGCGCCAGTCTTGTTTTGAATGCGCTGTTTCAGCTCTTCTACCAACTGCTCGCTCCGTTCAATCAACTCGTTGACGACCTCAACCGAAGCCGTCATTTCCGAAGCGTTGGTTACCGAAGTGGCCGTTTCCGAAGCAATTGGGGGATTGGCTGAACGTTTCTTAGCATTTTGTGATGGATTGTCAGCTGTTTCTGTCTGATCCTTTCCAATTGGATTCTCTGCTGGCAGCACTTCTATAAAATCCTTCCGCTCGAGAATAGTTAACAGTGCATCCTTGCTCAGCGGATCCGATTTTCCTAATGTAGTATTCAATATAATGTTCCTGGAGACTGGTGAAGCCAGTTCTTTGGCAACGTCCACAAACAACCTGCCGCCGGCTGTGCACATTCTGCCGGGGCTTAACGACAGGAAAAAGGACAATCCTAACGGTTTCATGGCATCCGTCATCATCTGCTGGTGGCCCACAGACACATACACGTGCGGGCAACCCACAGCGTTTTTCGCATCATTAGCCTCAGGAATGGGGAACAAAGTAGTGATCGGACGGCTTTGAACCACATAAAATGTGCCGCCAGCCAGGCACCATTCAATATCCTGCGGGCTGCCGAAATGCGCTTCGATCTTTCTGCCGATGTCCGCAAGCTCCAAAATCTGTTCATCTGTCAGCGCTTGTTTGTCCTGCCGTTCGATTTCAATCTCCTGCTCCCGCGTGCCGCCGCCAGCTACGACATTGATAGATAACTTTTTGTTTGATATTTTTTTCTCAAAAACCTGACCATTCAGGACTTTATAATTATCCGCATTCACGAGTCCTGAAACCAGCACCTCGCCAAGGCCGAAACTGGCATCAATGGATATGACCTTCCTGTTTGCCGAAATCGGGTCCGCGGTAAACATAATTCCGGCCACCTCAGAGAAAACCATTTGCTGAACAATTATCGACAGCCGCACTTTGCGATGATCGAATAGCACTGCCGACCCGGCTGTTTGAATGCGATAGGTTACCGCACGGTCCGTAAACAGGGACGCCCAGCATTTGCTGATATGCAAAAGGACCTCCTCTTCGCCCGTAACGTTTAGATATGTGTCCTGCTGGCCCGCGAAGGAAGCCGTCGGAAGATCCTCAGCCGTAGCGCTGGACCGTACAGCAAAGGCATCTTTCTTATCAAATTTTGCCAGATAGGCAGCCATTTCATCCGCTACATTTTTTGGAATGGCTATGTTCTCAATGGCCGCGCGAATTTTCCCGCTGACTTCACTGATCTTTCCCCTGTCATCAACTTTCAGATCCGTTAAGGCGGCCAATAGGCTGCTGACTTCCGCATTGTTTTCAACTATTTCTTTATAAGCTTCGGTAGTAATACAAAAACCAGCCGGCACTTTCAGGCCCTCGATTCCGGACAGTTCTCCCAAGTTGGCGCCTTTGCCTCCGACCAAAGCAAGCTTTGTCTTATCCACTTCTTCTAAACCAACAATGTATGCGCTCTTATTTTCCATGGGCTAAAAGTATTTATGATTGTTTGTTGTTGAGTTGATCTGTTGCCTCGGTCATTATTTCAATGGCCTTTTCAAAATAGGTTTCAATGATCGTGCTCTCTTCGTCCGAAAACGAAGCGATTAATTTTTCCGATCTGCTTCGAAATTCTTCGTAGAGCGGTGCCAGCAACAGCATAATGTTTTCTGTGTTCGGTTCAATAATCACTTTGCGCCTGTCTTCCGCGGCAAAGCGTCTCCTTACCAGATCTTTCTTTTCAAACCGGTCTATCAAACCGGTTACTGCGCCCGTTGTAAGGCCCGTTAATGTCGAGAGCTCGCCCGCGGTCATCTGCCCTTTCTCCATCAGGAACCCCAGGTATTTATGGTCCGTCCCGGAAAGACCGGCCCGCCGGGCGACGGCCTCATGCATTTGAAGGGATATATATGCATAATGCTGGCTCAGCTTCCTGATTTTTTTGAGTAAGTCGTCTTCCATTTTTATCTTATTAACTAAATATCTTAGCAACAAAGATAATATGAAATGTGTGAGATGGGCAAATTTGTAAGAAAAAAAACGGAGGCTGGCCTTGTCTAAAGCAGAGCTATCGCCCAAGGATATGAGCGATAGCTTTACTTAAACAGCAATAAATAATAGAAATTCCAAGAGCTGAATCAGGCACTTAATTAGGTCTTTAAGACCTTTACCGGATTCTCAATGGCTGCCCTGACACTTTGAAAGCTTGTTGTAATGATAGCAATAACCATAGTCAGCGAAGCGACCACTATGAAAATCCATAGTGGAATTTCAGTCCTATATGCAAAACTTTCTAACCATTTTTGGCCTGCATAGTAAGCCACAGGAGAAGCAATTAGGAATGCAGCGAAAACTAATCCAACAAAATCTTTATAAAATAAGAGCACAATGCTGGCCGTAGACCCGCCGAGGACTTTCCGCACGCCAACCTCCTTTTTTCGCTGCACTGCTGCATAAGAACTTAGTCCAATCAACCCCAGGCAGGAAATGAAGATCGTTAAAAAAGCGAAGTTCATAAAAAGCGCTTTGAATTGCTGCTGACTACGATATTGACGATCGAAATATTCATTCATAAAGAAATAACCGAAGGGTCTGTTTGGCATCAGTTTGTTCCATTGCTCTTCAATTGATTTTAATGTTTGGAATAAATCGGCAGGCGAAACTTTTACCGAAACCAAATTGCAATACACTGGTTCAATGCGCATGGCCAGAGGCTGAACGCTTTCCTCCAATGATTGAAAGTGAAAATCTTTGATAACTCCGATTATCTCGCCGTCAACTCCGGATTGCCTGAACCGCTTTCCAATAGCAAGTTTAGGATCCGCATATCCAAAAAGTTTTGCAGCAGTTTCATTAATGATCATTGCTTTCGCACTATCGGTTGCGAATTCCTTTGAAAACTGCCTTCCGGCAACCATTTTCATTTTATATAAATCTATAAAATCGAAGTCTGTCAAAAACTCGTGCAACCCGGCTGTTTGAAAATCTCCGCCGGAACTTTCAATCTGGGAAGATGTATTTTGATATCTGCTTCCAGGAATGCTAGAAGAACGGGAAGCTGCAACAGCTCCGTGAATGTTTGACAGCGCATGCCTCAAAACTTCTTTGTTGGGATCTGCGTCAGTATCCAAAACAAGGATCTGGTTTTTACTGAATCCGAGATCCTTGTTTTGCATGTAATTCATTTGAATATAAATAATCAATGTTCCGATCATCAGCGTAATAGAAATTGCAAACTGGCTTATAACCAATGCTTTTCGCAGGAACACACCCTTCCGGCTATGCTTAAATTGCCCTTTCAAAACCAGTGCAGGCTGAAATGAAGATAAAACCAACGCCGGATAAATGCCCGCCAACACGCCTATCCCAATGGCAACAATAAAGAACGCCACCACAAACAAGTAGTCGTTAATAATCCCCAGGCTAATTTTCTTCCCGGCAAGGTCATTAAAATGAGGAATCAGCAAAGCGGTCAGGAATACTGAAACTATAAAAGCAAACAGGCAAATCAGGACGGATTCACTGATAAATTGTTGTGCAATCCTCGACCTCCCTGCGCCTACTACTTTGCGCATCCCTACTTCCTTGGCACGCTCAACAGAACGTGCGGTCGTTAAATTGACGAAGTTGATGCATGCAATAAGCATTGTAAATACCGCAACTGCCGTAAAAACGTATACGTAGGAAGCATTTCCCGTTTCAAAACCTCCAATGTATTTCGCGTGCAGATATACGTCGCGCAATGGCTCGAGCGAAACTGAATAATTCAGCTTTTGTTCGCTCATGATCTTGCCGGCATAATGCTCCAGAAACGCGGGAAATTTCCGGGAAAGCATTTCAGCAGACGTATTTGGCTTCAAAAGCAAATACGTCATTGGTTCAAAGGCCTCCCACTCACTGTCAGCATCGGGCTTGTATCGTTTCATTGTCGATGCTGACAAAAACATATTTGCTTTAATTTGAGAATTACCGGGCAAATCCTGTACAATTCCCGTCACATTTGCGACAAGTCCCTCCGCATCCAGCAGCACGCTCTGCCCCACCGGATCGCTGTCTCCAAAGTACTTTCGGGCCGCCGTTTGTGTAAAAACAATGCTTAACGGATCCCTGAGCGCCGTTTGAGGGTTACCGCTTATTAATTTAAAATCAAAGACCTTAAAAAGGGTCGAGTCCGCAAACAGTGTTTTTTCTTCCTGAAATTTAGCGTCCCCTTTTCTCACAAGAAAGCTGACCCGGCTTAAACGCACGAAGGATTCAATTTCAGGAAAATCCTTTAACATAGCAGGTCCGTATGCCCAACTGGAACCCTTATGACTCGTTTCACCGATCGTCTCAACATCTGTCACAACTCTATATATCCGGTTCGCCTTCGAGTGAAACTTGTCATAACTCAACTCGAAACTCACATACAGACAGATTAGCAAACACGCAGACATTCCGGTAGCCAGTCCCAATATATTAATTGCCGAAAATCCGCGGTGTCTCCATAAGTTGCGGGACGCGATTTTGAAATAATTCGTGATCATGTTTTTCGTGATAAAAGTTGGTTCGCTACGTCTCAGACTTACACAGAATTGTAAAAGTGTTCAATTGGTAAGTTAAGTTTTACCCAACTCTCATCCCGCTTCAATTAGCCATCGGTCAATACAATTGATTATTTGGAAGCTCCATGTAGTTTATGATCGTTTTGCCAAAGCATAAAATCCTTCTCATGCCTGCGTCAGAAACTCGGATTTCTTCGTAATCCCTATCGACATCGTTTAGGAAAATCTTGAAATGGTTAAATTATTTTTTTATTATACCATAATATGTCACCGAGCGTTAACGAATTTTAACCTTACCCTCTGTATGCTTAAACCGTTTTACCAGTTACTACTCCTTTTCACCATTTCTCTTCAGGCTTTCGCTCAGGAACAGGTCACCATCAGTGGTTTCGTGCGTGAAAAGGGAAGTCTGGAACTGCTGCCGGGCGTGAATGTTTACATCCAAAATTCTACGACAGGGACCGTTACAAACACTTATGGCTTCTATTCGCTGACTGTTCCAAAATCTGATTCTATCTCCGTTTCCTACTCCTTCGTGGGTTATGAACGACAAGAAGTCCGGATCGGAAATGCTGTTAATCAGCAGATTGACATTACTTTGTCCGCGGTTAATCAGTTGGATGAAGTGATCATTTCAGGTAAGCGGCAGGATGAAAAGGTGAGCGAATCGGTGCAGATGAGCCAGATTGAAATTCCCATTTCCCAGATTAAGAAAATCCCTGCATTTTTTGGCGAAAAAGACGTAATACGCGTGTTGCAGCTTATGCCGGGCGTTCAGAAAGGAACCGAAGGCCAAACGGGCTTGTACGTGCGCGGAGGCGGCCCCGACCAGAATCTGATCATCCTGGACGATGCGGTTGTGTATAACGCCAGCCATCTTTTCGGCTTTTTCTCCGTCTTCAACAGCGACGCGCTCAAAAGTGTGGAGCTCACAAAAGGTGGCTTTCCGGCGCGCTATGGCGGGCGGCTTTCTTCTGTTGTTGAAATGAATATGAAAGAAGGGAGCAAGGAAAAGCTGCACGGAGAGGGCGGCATTGGACTTATTTCTTCGCGGCTGACGCTGGAAGGGCCACTGGCAAAGAAAAAAGCTTCATTCCTTATTTCCGCACGACGTACATACATAGACGTGCTGGCCGCACCATTGATCGCGCAGCAGCAGGCTGGCAACGACAGCAAGGTGAAGCCGGGATACTTTTTTTATGATTTGAATGCAAAAGTGAACTATGATTTCGGCGCGAAAAACAAGTTGTATGTGAGTGGCTATTTCGGTCGCGACAAGTTTAATGTCCGGGAAAAGAGCTCGGATAGTGAGAATAAGTCGGGGCTTAACTGGGGCAATGCTACGGCAACATTACGATGGAATCATTTGATCAACCAAAAGCTTTTTGTAAACACCTCATTGATTTACAGCCATTTCAATTTCAACATCTTCTCCAACGACAAGCAGTATGAAAACGGTGTTTTGAAGGATGAGTTTAGTTTAAAATACAATAGCCTGATCCGCGATTACAGCTTAAAAACAGATTTCGACTATTATCTCAACGCGAAACACAGCGTAAAATTCGGTGCGCAAATCACTTCTCACCGGTTCGTCCCCTCGGCGCTTGCGCTGGATGGTGATTTTGCTGATAATGAGATAGATCTGCAAGCCAAGCCTATCAACACCATGGAGGCAGGCGCATACATCGAAGACACCTGGCAGCCGTTTACAGCATTGAAGGTCAACGGCGGTTTCCGGCTAAGTCTTTTTGAGACCAATTCGAAAGTATATGTGCGCCCGGAGCCGAGGGTTTCGGCAGCATTAAAACTGGCAAAGGACTTTTCTGTCAAGGCCTCTTATGCCAAAATGAACCAGTATGTGCATCTTTTAAGCAACACCGGACTCGGTTTACCTACGGATCTTTGGGTGCCGACCACCGACAGGGTTGCGCCACAGCAATCCAGCCAGGTCGCATTTGGCTTCGCAAAAGACCTTGAAAAGCCCGGCCTCGCGCTGACTTTGGAAGGATACTACAAGAAAATGGGAAACATTATCAGCTACAAGGAAGGCTCGTCATTTATCAGTTTAGATGGAGAAAACGCGAACGAGCTGAATTGGGAAGACAATATTACCACGGGCAAAGGCTGGTCTTACGGAGCCGAGTTCATGGTGCAGAAGAAAACAGGAAAGCTGTCGGGCTGGATTGGCTATACATTGTCGTGGACGCAATGGAAGTTCCCTGAACTTAATTTTGGTAAAACCTTTTATCCCCGTTACGACCGTCGCCATGATCTTTCCGTGGTAGGGATTTACGAACTCAGCAAACGGATTACATTATCGGCAACATGGGTTTACGGAACAGGAAATGCGCTTACGATCCCGATTTCGAAGTTCATGACGTATGAAAACCGCTTTGTGCCTAACAATTGGGGTGTACCGGCCAATAACGGTTATGTCACCAACGAATACGGCGAGAAAAACAGTTTTCGGGCAGAACCATATCACCGGATGGATATTGCCATTCAGTTCCATAAGAAGAAAAAGCGGCATGAGCGAACCTGGGAATTCGGCTTGTACAATGCATATAACCGTAGGAATCCGTTTTTCTATAACATTGATAGTAAGAAAGACCCCAAAGACCCTAGTCAACGGATCAATGTGCTGTCGCGTTATTCGCTGTTCCCGGTGCTTCCGTCTTTTAGCTATAATTTTAAATTTTAAACGAAAATGTGCTTTACTAAGACCACAAAATATACTTGTAAGCCCGTGCTTTTCCTCCTGCTGCTGTGCATGGGTCTGTTGTGCGGTTGCGAGAGCCTCGTGAATGACCTTGATCAGGATAAGCTCCCGAAAGTTGAGGCCAAACTGGCTGTTTCTTGTTACATATCACCACAAACCCCTCGTTTTGAAGCCATTATTACAGAATCCCAACCACTCTTCGGCCCGGCAAATTATAATCCGGTATTTGTTGAAAATGCGGAGGTGATTCTGGCCGACGATGTAAGCCAGGTGCGGCTGATCTTCGACGATTCTTTGAAGCATTATGCTGCGGACAGCAGCGCATTCAAGATTGTCGCTGGTAAAACCTACACATTAACGGTTAATGATGGAAAAAGGATTGTCAAAGCAAAATGCACAGTCCCTTTCAACGCGGTAAAAGTAATGGACCTGAATATTGAAAAGGCCTGGGCCGGATATGGAACTGATTCGTTGGCCAGCTTCCGGTTTTCCTGGGAAGATGTAAAGGGGCAAAGCAACTTTTATGCTGTTCGCGGCGCATATACCCTCGAAGAAACTGTGCCGAGGTTCTATCCTGAAACAGGTGACATTACTCCCTTTCGCTATACGTACCGTTATGATATGTATTCTTATTACAGAGCGGTCTACAATGACATCAATCTGGATGGAATTAAATTTAATGCCCCGGCACACGTCATTTATTCAATACCCAGAAGAATAATTTCCTATCTCGACAAAAAAGGCGTTGAGCGAACACTGGACAATGATCCACGTCTGCGGGATGTGCGAGTAGAAGTGATGTGCATAGATGAGCATTATTATAAATTCAAGCGCTCGCTCGAAAATAATGATGACAATCCGTTTGTGGAGCCAACACTGGTTTACACCAACATTGAAGGAGGACTTGGTATTTTCGCATCCTTCAATGCTGTTGGAAAGACAGTTAACCCTTAATTGCGACGATTTAAATATCTGCGAGGTCGCTGCCCTCAGTATTTCAGTTCTTTAATTTTCGCGATGACACGGTTGGCGATGATCTGGTAACCCTTATCATTCAAATGGATTTCATCGTTGGCTACGTCCGCTCTGAGGCCTCTCGGGAAGTTGAGGTTTTCAAGATCCGTCATATCGTCAGACGATGGGTTGTAACTGATTTCAGCCAGCTCGGCGTCGGTCGGCGGCGTCATCTCCACGAATGACTTGCCATATTTAGCGGCCAGCCTTTCATTTATCGCCTTAACCTGATCATAGTTCTCCGTTCCCTTCCGCTCCGATTGTGCCAGCAGTACACCCAGGACAATGTAGCGTGCGGGAGCAGTAATGTAGGCGATTGAGCTTTCCAAAGCGGCAATAATCTGTTCTTCCGCGTCCGACTTGCCAATGTTGTTGCGCCCATACCATAAAATTTGGGTAGCGGTTTTAAGCCGGGAAGCGTCGTCCAGCAAAAATTCAGAATCCGCCGGAACGTCCAGCACGCTCACCGTTGCGGGCGTAATCGTGTAATTTTCACCAAGTTCCGCGTTGGCCGTCCGCCTGATCGTGCATCTTACGCCGCCTATGGAGCCAGTTCGGCTGTATTCGTCGTAATTTGTTGGTGTGGATAAAAATTGATTGCTCAATTTGGTAATCTTCACCGGCTTAATGCCATTGAGCTTATCGCCCTCGATGGAAATGGTCAGCGGGGTCCCGCCTTGCCGCACCGCAATGCGGGAGGCCACTTGTCCGACGATGCCGTCGCTTAGCACCGGCCTGCCATCTAACGCGGCAGCGACAACGCTTCCGTAAGGTTTTGTTCCCCCGGCTCCGATTGTGAGACTGTCCCCGAAAAAAGCGAGTGTCTTGTCCCTGTCGGGGGCATTTTCCTCTTCGGGTTTATCGGTTTTCGGAAAAATGTCGTCTATGACCCCTTCACAGGATGATAGCAATGTTGTTGTAAAGATGGCCGCACCGGAATGGTAAAAAAAGCGCCTGCGGCTTAGCGAATTGTCTGAATTTTTAATGTGCGAGCTTGTCTTCTGACCTTCAATCATTTTTTAGAAGAATTTGGGGTTATCCTTATCTTCCTTCCAACAATAATCATTCCAACCGCAGGCTCATTGTATGACCGTTGAATCAAATTAATTTGTTGCATTTTTCCACGGTCTGTTCCTTTGTAAAAAATCACAACGCCATGGAAAACATATTCTTACAACTAGCAGGTTTAATTGAAGCAGGGTTAGTCATTTTGATGCTTTTTATCGGATACAAAATCATCCAGACCCTCGAAGTAACATCACCCAAAAAGTAGAATAATTCTTAGATCGCCGGTCAGTAGAAGGTTAGCACATAATAGTCGCCTTCTTCTGATTCGCCGGCACCCGAAATTTCCCATCCCTGGGCTGTATAAAACGCACAAGCATGCACATTGGCCTGCAAACATTTCAGACGCGCAGGCCTGCCCAGTTCAAGAAGACAAGCATTCAACAATAACTTGCCCGCACCTTTTCCTGCAAAGGAAGGATCGATAAAAAGCGAGTGGATAAAGTTTTCCGGCGGCCACCAGGCGATGAAACCAATGGGGGATTCGTTTTCAGTGGCTACCAAAATCGTTTCGTCCCGCGTTACCAAATCAAAATCAGCCAGATCAAATTCAGCGGAGTCGGCCCATAAAAAGGCTTTCTGTCTTGCTTCCAGAAAGATGCGCCTAAGCTCCGGAGCATCTTCATTTGTATAATTTCTGATTTTAAAACCCATAAATAGTATTACCAGACACGAAACCTCAGAAAAAACTGTCCGTTCATCTCGCGTATGGAATATTGAGGAGAACCCGAAATGTTGCTGAGTGGCGCTAAAATATTAATTCCTGTCTGAAAACGGCCGATTTTGTAAGCAAGTCCTGCTCTAAAATAGAAAATATCCGTATTTAGAAGCGTATTAAGCTCCTTCGCGCCTTTCAACGAAACGTATTCTCCTTCCAGCGGCATGTCATGCCGATTGTACATTTGCACCCGCATCAATGCGCCGGAAGTCCGGCTGTATCCGATGCCAGCCCCAACAGACAACCCCTTAACAACCTGATAATGATATTGCAAGGCCGCATTGAAGCCAATCGTTTTTATCAGATCCGTATTGCGATACCAATGCGCCGAATCTACTCCCGGAATCGTGTCTGTGACCTGCGCTAACCGTTTGTTATTGCCAAAGTATGGCTGGCGGGCCTGCATGGTAAGCGTCAACGAATGCTTTTGCCCGAATGATTTTGTGACCCAAATCCCTGGAATAAGCAGCGACACTGGCTTATTGACACTATCAATGCTATTAAAAAGAAAGTCCGTCCGTTTAAATGGCGCATTCACATTCCATTCAAGTCCGACTTCAAAAGCATTGCCCACAACTTCTTTCGGAGCATTTTTTACCATGCTGACATTCCGTTCCCGATTTGCCTTAATCTTTTTAGAAAGATCAGGATTAAAGGCATGTACTTTAAACGGCAACGATGAGAGCGACGTTACGGCTGCCTGCTTTGCGTTATTTGCGTTGGTGACAGCATTGTCGGTGCCTGCCGCTCCGTTTCTAGATTTTTCTTCCTGGCTTTCCACACCATTTGACCTTACACGTCCAATGTTGGAAACCGCGCCTGAATTTTCCGGGTTAGCAATGCTTTCAGAAGCTCCTCTCCTTTTATCCAATGTTTTGCTGGCATTCCCCTGACTATTTCGAGCTATTTCTTCCTGCACAAATGCTTTCCTATTTGCAGATGCGCGCTTACGCCCAGCGGCTTCTTTGTTTACGGATGCATTTTCAATTACCAATGCTTCTTCATGGTCAGACGCTTCAATGTTCGGAAATGTCTGCTTATCCGAAAACACCTCTTTATTTACAAATTCTTCTTTGCTCGCGGCCTCTTCCCCTATGTTTCCCTCTTTACTTTCAGTCCTGTTGGTTAATAAATCGTTGTAAGCAAGCGTGTCTCTTTTATTTTCTATTTCGGGAGTTGCCTTTGGTGTGTTGATAGTGTTTTTATTTTGAGCTAAATCACTTTTGGCATTATCGTTATTCAAAAACAAAACCACTCCTGAAACGGTAAGTCCAAGCAATGTTAAGCCCGAAACCAGTTTCACCGCGCTGGTTGAAATCGCATTAAATACATTGCCCGCATTTCCGGTCGGCACTTGCGGGTTGAACATATCGTTCATTTTTCCCCAGGCCTCGCCGGCCGGAACTTCCGGGTCCGGCAGCTTCGCGGAGAAAAATTTGTCGATATTTTTGTTTTTGTGTTTCACATTAAAAGATCTTTTCAAAAATTACTTTCAGCCTTTTTCGGCCTTCGCTCAAATGCCATTTGACCGTGCCATCCGAAATATCCAATGATTCTGCAATTTCCTTAATGCTAAAACCATCCAGATAAAACAAACCGAACACCCTGCGCGTGGCCACGGGTAACGCGGATAAGTAAACGATAATGTCGGCAGCATCGAGCTTGTCAAATGGATTTTCATCTGACTCGAAACCCATATAATCATCGATTTCTTCATAATCAAAATGTTGCGTCTTGCTGTCCCGGAGCTGTGTTAACGCCGCATTCCGGACTGTTGTGTAAAGCCAATTAAAAAACTCTCCTTTTTGCTCATCAAATTGGTCTATATTTTTGAAAACCTTTAACATGCCATTATTAACGGCGGTCAGGATCTCATGTTTATCGTCAAAAAATTTTCGGCATAAAGCAAAAAGCACAGGATAAAACTGGCGATACAGCTTTTCCTGGGCCTGACGCTCCTGACGCCTGCAACCCATCAATATTTCTTTCAAATTCTCCAATGCGGAATGTTGACAACCGTCAGAACCCAAAGTCCTGACGGCCGGAATCTTTAATCGCTTTGC
This sequence comes from Dyadobacter chenwenxiniae, assembly GCF_022869785.1. Lineage (NCBI taxonomy): Bacteria > Pseudomonadati > Bacteroidota > Cytophagia > Cytophagales > Spirosomataceae > Dyadobacter > Dyadobacter chenwenxiniae. The sequence goes on from NZ_CP094997.1 coordinate 5,055,831, forward strand.
TAAACTATATGGACTTTTTCGTAAAAATCACTCCCTTGTCGTAAGGCCAGTTGATTTCGTAGCCCGCTCCCGACTTTTTGAGCGTGCCCTGATAATTTTTACCGCTGGCCTTTACATGAATTTGATAAGTGGAATCTGGGTTAATGCTGTTTCTATCCAGATAAATAGTTGCTGTCGACGGCGTTTTTCCGGGTTGACAAACAATGCCTCCCAACACTAAATTAAAATTAATGTCGATCGTCCCAAAATTGTTCATTGCACTATAAGAAATATAGTTGTTCAGGCAGTTGTATTTCTCTCTGGTAACCACATTCAGCTTGAGATAGGCCAGAGAATCCTGCAAAATAGCGGGTGTGATGAAAAATTCATCGCCTGCTTTGATGGGTTGTATGGTCAAAGTGTCGGGATGAGACAAGGTGTCGGTTCCGCCATTCAAAGTGTCGGGAGGTGAAATGGTATCACCCGGAATGCTGTCACCAGGGATAGAATCTCCCGGAAAATGACCAAGCGAATCAGCACTTTGTCGTAAGGAACCCGGTTCCGGATCATTGAGCTTGCTTCGCTCGCATGCGGCGAGCTGAATCAGTACAAGAAAAATGGCCAAAATAATGAGCTTCTCTGTTTTCATGACTTTGCAGTTAAATGTGAATGACAAGTGGTTCGTGACCTGTCAATAAAATAAACTGCAATGAATGCCCCGCAGGTTGGGTCGCTCAAAAAAAACATTTTAGTAGCTAAAATCTGATACTCAGGCCGCCACTAACCAAACCTTTAAAGCCATACCCCAATTCTACAAAACCCCCGGTATCCCTGCCAACCCGTATGCCGACAGGCGAATAATGCAACGTTGGTGAAATAAAGGATGTATTGGAAATGCCATTATATTCATTTTTCCAGGAACCAAAAAAACCTGCGCTCATAGACGAATACAAATTGATTTTTGGCCTTTTCAGATAAAAGAAGTTTGATTCGGCGGCGATGGCTAATGTTTTTGGACGCGGTTCGTTATCATACCATTTAAAAAACCTGGTTTCCTGGGCGGACGCGTTGTACGCCCCACTCGCGCCTAATGAAAATCTTTCTGAAACGTGATATTTGTATGCCAAAGCAAATGCATTATCATTCAGCTTTCCTTCGGGAAACCGACCAGCTAGTGCTAAAAAGAAAATTGTTAAAAATTCGGCGGCGACATCTTCCGCTGGCATAAAACCGAAACTAATCGTAAGCTCACTTTTTCCTTTATCCTGTGCAATGCACGGAATAATTGTGGAACCTAGCAAAACAATTTGTAAAATCAGCGCTCTCATGGTCAGGTTATTTAAGTAATGAAAATGGTAAACAGGATCAGCCTTTTTGTCCTAATCAAAGTAACTTGAATGATATTAATTTATATCTTGTCCTGCGACATAGAAACATGTTGTTCTACAACAAGATTTTGATGAAAACCCCGGGAGAAATTAAGCCATTAGACCGCATACTGGAAGCGTCGCAATTCATGATCTCCGGAGAGGTGAAGGAGCGCTTTACAAAAAATTTGAAGCGGTTTATGATTCCCAAAGGCAGAATTCTGGTTGACCTGGGGCAGGTTAGCCATAACCTTTACTTAATTGAAAAGGGTGTGATGCGCACTTATTATTTGCGTGGATCGGAAGACATTACTTCGCTGCTCGTTGCAGATGGCGACATTGTTTGCATTGCAGAAAGTTTTTTGCTGCAAAAATTATCAAACGAAGTGCTGGAAACGCTGGAAGACACTACCGTGTATGCCATAGGGTATGACGCCTATCGCAAACTTGTGGAAGAAGATGCTTATATGGCTGGACTAGCTGTTAAATTACTTGAACAACACCTGATTAATTTCACGGACCGCGTAAAAGTTTTTAAATATTTATCTGTGGAGCAGCGCATTGAACATTATGTGAATCAGCCTTCATCATTATTCCGGCGCATTCCGGACCATTATATTGCAACTTATCTCGGAACCACCGCTGCCACATTCAGCCGGTGTTTGAAGAGTATTAATTTTGATAAAAACAGGTGAGCGTGCTTGTTAATTTTAATTGAAAATGATTTTCAGAAGCATTACTGGCTTGCAATAATTATTGGCCCTGATTTTATCAAACAACATTAAAAAAGCGGTTAATAAACGAATGTTTATTAACCGCTTTTTATTCTACCGAACTGTTAAGGTTTAATCCCTCAGTCCGCTTGCTGAACAGCTTTTGGCTTCCGTCCGCGTGGCTTGCCTGTGTAAGCTGGCTTGGGTTCAGTGCTTTCCAGAGCCAATTCATAACCAACAACACCATCTTCGTAATTAAATGGAGTTGCGGTAAATGTATATTTCGTTGTGTCAAATGCAACGCCGCCTTGTTTCAGGATAAGGGCCAGCGGAATCACATATCCTCTGCCACTTTTAACCAATGCAAATGTATTCGCTTCGTCGGCAGACGGGATCAGGTAAACTGTATTGATTTTTCTTTTTCCCTGATCAGTTCCAATTTTGAATCGTGTGGTGTCCGCTTCGATTCCTAATTCTTCAAGTGCTGCAACGGGAAGAACAATTTTTCCAGTTGCAGAAATATAGCCCGCTGGCTTTGGCTTCGATTTTACCGATTCACTTTTAGGAAGATTCTCCTGGGGTGAAAAAAACTTTATTGATTTCGCTTTCATAAATTTTGTATTAATATTAGCAGTTATTCCGGGCGAAATTAATAATTAAAATTTCTTTAAAAAATTCGGATTAACTAAACATTCCAAATTGGAGTAAAATTGGCGCAGGATAAATCATTTACTTTCTTAAATAAAGTGCAAAATCAAGATAAAATAAACTGCAATTTACTTAATAATAAGGATCCACATTCCACTGAAACAGCGCAGCCTCAATACAAATGGAAATGAAAATGAGGTGAATAGTAATTGAGATTCAGCAAACGCTGAGGAAATAAGCGCTGCTAACATTTCTGAAAAATACATTGCTTAATGCTTCTTTTTGAATTTGGGAGGCTGGACATACAGTTCAATTGTGCCCGCAAAACCGGAGGTCCGGACAGGAACTGCGCCTTCAATTAACCGGTTAGACACATTTTTCCGATAGCCTGCGAATATTTCAACACCCGCATAATTACCGATTTTCCGGTTGTAGGACATGCCCATATCAATATCGACACGACGGCAAACGCCAAGCGCATCGCTGTTAAGTTGGTTAAGATAATAGGTCCGGCTTACAGCCTCAGATTTGAAATAAATGATATCAGAAGGCGTTAGATTTTTCCTGAAAGCGATCTTTTTGGGAAGAATCATTTCAAGTCCTGCATTGTTTGAAAAATTGTAGTTAAAGATGAAAACCGGGAGCACGGTTATCTTGAAACTTTTATTCATCATCACGCCCAGGCCCACTTCCTTATTTACACTTTTCCTGCGCAAAAAGGAAGCCGACAATGTATAATTCATAGGAATTTCCTTCCATAACAATCTGCCGAAATCGCCGCTTTTATTAATCTGTGAAGTAAAAATAAACCACGAGCTGCTGTCAAGCTTTACAATCGAATTAAGGTCCAGAGCAAAAGTGCGCAAATTCCAGCCTTCCATGTGGCTTACGGGATTTTCACCCGAGCTTTTGAATTCCAGTTGTTCCGCGCGGTAATTAGGGCCGAGCAGCACTGCGACTTTTTTGCTGTGTACAAGCGGGACCCATGCACGCATGAAATATTCTTCTTGTGTAAATCTTTTGGTGTCCGTGCTGTTGAAACGATACGTTTTGCCAGGGGCCTGCGTGCGGCGGATTGTCAGCCATTTGGAAGGCGACATGCCTTCGAGCCCGGGTTTTAGTGATTGGCACATGGCGTGCGCACTCAACAATGTGAGTATAATGAAAAATGGCCCGGGGCTGCGAAACTGCATAACTGACTTTAAAAAAGGTTTACTATTCTCGTAAACACGCTCATAGGCCAATGAAAACCAAATAGTTTTAATTTTTCATTGATCTTCACTAAATGACTTGCTATGAGACGGTAACGAAATTGGATTTCCAATAAGTTCCAACGCAAAAAGCGGGCATATATATACGTATTGCGGAAGAATATTATTCATCATTTTTATCTAATGAAAGTACATTCAAATAAAGTTTTATTTACATTTGTTCATATTGAAATGTCACTGAGTGCATACAGACCCATTGTCAGTTTTGCATAATTGATTCCGGCACTTCATCCGATAGTCTCCGTTCCTGAATCTTTGGATTCACCAGCATTCATACTCAGCCTTCTTCAAGTCACCATTTGCAAATGGACGAAAACCGGCCATTTTACAATTCATATTCGCACATTAAAATTTTGGAAAAAATGAAGAAGATCTCTACACTTTTATTGACACTTTTAGTCTGCGCAAACTGCTTCGGACAATGGAGCACGCGGTACGATGTAAACAACTTAATTTGTGCGACACCACTGCACGAGGGCGCCATCAATCAATGGGATCCTGAGATGATCAGCGATGGGGACGGCGGTGCCATTATCGCCTGGATCGATCAACGAGACGAAACTTTACATATTTATGCGCAACGGATTGATAAGAATGGAATCATAAAATGGCAAAAAAATGGGGTGCCTATTTGTACTGCAACGGTTGGAGATCATCAAAGTGTAAGTGGTTTACAATTAGCTGTTGACGGCGATGGCGGAGCGATCATTACCTGGACTGATGAAAGAGATTATAGTGGTCCGTGGGTTCACATTCCGACCGGTGATATTTACGCACAACGCATCAATGCGATTGGCGAAGTTCAATGGAAGAAAGATGGAATTGTAATCAGTGACGCGGACAATGGGCAATTCATGCCCGTGATAGTAAGCGACAATCAAGGAGGAGCATTCATAGCCTGGTACGATCAGAGGAACGTTGACGGCAGCGTTTATGCACAACACGTTAATTCCTCAGGAACGACCTTTTGGCCGGCGAACGGCAATGTGGTAACTTCCTCTTCAAAATTCCATATGCTACATCAGTTAATTGCTGATGAAAGCGGCGGTTTTATCGTAACCTGGTCTCAGAGGGGCATCGATATTCATCAAAACTTCGTTTTTGCCCAACGGATAAATGTCACCGGAACTCCGGTATGGCCTTCCGGTGGCGTCCAGGTTGTATCTCCTACATATTACGCCGTGCAACCAAAGTTCATAAGTGATGGCCTTGGAGGTATTTTCCTGACCTGGTATCATACTATGAACCAATCTTCTGTGACCAGAGTTTTCGCACAGCATCTTTTAGGAAACGGAACACTTGCAAAGCCAAATGCAACTATTATTTGTAACGCGCCTGTAGGACACAGGGATCCGGAGCTTGTGAGTGATGATAACGGAGGTGCTATCATTACCTGGCAAGACGGAAGATTTGGAGATGGAGCTTCGAATTACAGTATTTTTGCACAACGCATCAATGCTGCCGGAGATGCTCTTTGGGCAGTAAACGGGGTGAATGTTTCTCTGCAGAAAGGTAATATCGGCCTTCCTAAAATTGTACGTGACGGCCAGGGTGGCGCTATAATACTGTATAATTATGACACGTATGGGACAGGTGTACGGATGGACAGGATATCGAGTTCAGGTAAGCGCTTGTGGAATCCAATACCTTTTGCAACGAATAGGAGAAATGGTCATTCCATGAGAATTATTAGCAACTACGACGGCGGAGCTATTGCAAGTTGGCTGGATGACAGGGAATACGCTCCGGGAATATATGCGTCCAGAATTCTGGAAAACGGCACCCTTCCGGTTACGCTTGTATCATTTAAAGGAGAAACTCAAAATGGCCATTCAAAATTGACATGGGAAACTTCTTCTGAAACAAATAATAAAGGGTTTGAGATAGAGAGGAGTATTGACGGAAGAAATTTCAAAAGGATCGGTTATGTTGAAGGAAATGGCACGACTTCTAATGAAAATAAATCGTATCGTTTTATAGATTCGGAGCCTTTGCATGGTAAAAATTATTACAGATTGAAACAATTGGATTGGGATGGAAAATTTGACCATTCTTCAATCATATTTGTTCAACATCCAATTCAGGAAACTTCAAAACTATATCCTAATCCGGTCACAAATATACTTTTGGTAAACACGCTTGATTTCAAAGGGCAAATTTTAATCATCGATTTGATGGGTCGTGTTGTAGATAAAGTCAACGCAACCACAAACGAAACAAGCTTGAACGTAAGCAATCTTTCGCCTGGCTTATATCTCTGCCGATTTGGGAATACAACACAGCAGTTTGTTAAAACAAAATGAGTTGGATAATCCGTGATTATCCAACTCAGATTCAGTGCGGATGTAAATAACAATTTATTTAATGTCCTCGTATTTTCCTTGATTCAGATCACCCGTTTCAAAGCCTTTTTTGAACCAATACATTCTTTGTTGCGAGCTTCCGTGCGTAAATGCATCCGGCACCACATAGCCTTGCGATTCCTTTTGAAGCTTGTCATCACCAATGGCGTTAGCGGCGGTTAATGCTGCTTCCAGATCACCCGGCTCCAAAATGTTATCCATTTGCTGCGCGTGGTTAGCCCAAACGCCCGCCAGGAAATCGGCCTGCAATTCCAGTTTTACCGACAGCTTGTTATATTCTTCTTTACTGATCCTTCCGCGCTGTTCCTGCAATTGGTTAGAGATTCCCATCAAATTTTGCACGTGATGCCCCACTTCATGTGCAACCACATATGCGACGGCGAAATCCCCAGGCGCTTTAAACCTGTCGCGCAGTTCATTACAAAAGTCAAGATCAATGTATACTTTTTGATCTGCGGGACAGTAAAATGGCCCCATTGCGGACGATGCACCTCCGCAAGCGCTTTGGGTTGCATCTTCAAATATTTGAAGCTTCGGCATTTCATACTGTGCGTCATTGGCTTTGTAAATTTCGGCCCAGACTTCCTCCGTGCTGCCTAGCACAGCTGAAACGAAATCCGCCGTTTTGTCGTCCGGGCGCGGTCCGGGTGGACGTGTTTGTGCCGACTGGGAAGTTTCCGTCCCCTGAAGGTTACCCAGGATTTCTCCCGGGTCCTGGCCTGTCAACAAGCCAATTGCCAAAACGATAATCATCCCGATCCCGCCGATCGCAACTTTACCGCCTCCGGACATTCCCCGGCGGTCTTCCACATTTCCGCTTCTTCGTAAATCTTGCCAACGCATATTTCATAGATGTTTAGATGTCAATAAATCAATAAAAACCATGCCAATATACGTTACATAGATTTCGGCGCATGTTATCATTTTCATAACATTTAGTTCTTAAGTTTGACACATTGAAATAAACCCCATACAAATGAATCCGGACATTCATCATCCTTTACCCAAAGCCTACACTGCCATTGACGCAGCCACGAAGGCGTCAGGTTTTACCATGGCCTCTGATATTCAGACTTGTTCGCTGCTGAAAACACTTGCGGCTTCCAAGCCAGGAGGCAAATTTCTGGAACTCGGAACGGGCACCGGACTGTCCACAGCCTGGATCCTGGACGGAATGGACAAGGATTCAACATTGGTTTCGATCGATAACGAAGCCGAATTTCTGGCCATTGCCCGGGAGCATTTGGGCGGCGATCCGCGGCTTACATTGACATTAACCGATGGCGGAACTTGGGTAGAAACCAACCGTACACAAAAATATGACTACATTTTCGCCGACACCTGGCACGGCAAATATCTGATGCTCGACGAAGTGCTCGAAATGCTGAATAAAGGTGGCTACTACATCATCGACGACATGCTTCCCCAGCCTAACTGGCCCGAAGGACACGATCTAAAAGCCATCAAACTGATCGAAGACCTGGAACAAAGAACAGATTTGGTTTTAACAAAACAAGTTTGGGCGACGGGCATTGTGATTGCAGTGAAAGTTTAAAAAAGCAAAGGCCCGGTTTGCAATGAAACCGGGCCTTTGCTTTAACAATCGCACTTATTTTTTAATGATATGGTAAGACTTGTTTTTAAGTTTAACTAAATAATTTCCGGGAATGAGTGAACTCACATTAATAGTTCGTATTCCTTTTACGTCTTGCTGATACAAAACTTCTTTGCCGGAAACATCGTAAATCCTAACCTCGGTGTCCAAGTTTTCGGAATCAATATTCAATGTGTTCAAAACCGGATTTGGATAGAGGCTTGTCGATCTGCCTGCTAAATTCACCGACCTGATGGAGCTATATGCAAATGTCTCATCCTTATCCACCATTTTAAGCCGATAGTAATTCAGGCCGGTTTGTGGGTTTAGATCTGTGAAATGGTATGAATTTCTCTTTTTGCTGTCACCATTGGAATATATTTTGCCAAATTCTTCCCATTTCTTCCCGTCATTGCTCCTTTGCAGTTCGAAGTGATCGCTATTGACTTCACTCGCCGTTTCCCAGGCCAGGTCCACATGTTTTTCAATCGCTTTTGCATCAAAACTGACCAGTTCAACGGGCAATATGCTGGGGTCTGCAAGGATGGAATTGGTGTAACGCCAGGGGCCGTACAATTGGCCTGTAATGGCCAGCACTGGACTATATTTTACACGAGCTCTTACTTTATTTAAAAAATCTGTCTTAGCAATCAGACTTTTCAATTCAATTTCAGTCGTTGGCAGATCGATCAGATTACCCTGCCCGGTAAACTGTGTGCTGTTTGTAATTGGGCTGGCATGTGAAAAGCTTTCTCCCTGCCCGATTGTCTCCCAAACCAATTTGCCTTTGTTCCTACCCAGGAACGATTTTGCATACAAGCCAAGGCCAAAATCGTCCTTGCCCAAATTGTCTTTGTTAATGTTTGTACTCAGGTCGCTGTTATACAAGTGAATATTTCCTCTAATCGCGCGGTCATCATTAACACTAATTCCGTCGCCATTACCATGATACATAAATGCGCGTCCGGTTGTCCCGGAAAACTTGGGAGCTCCGGCAATGACATCTTCGAAACCGTCACCATTAACATCGCCAGCGGATGAGACAGCATGGCCCATTTGGGCATTAGTCTGATTGCCTTTAATCATCGCTACCGCATCTGCAACAATCCCATTTTCAGATCCATGGTACACAAGTACAACGCCTTCATTACCCTGACTAAATGTATATGAACTTGCTCCGATAAGAACGTCAGTGTAACCATCTCCATTTACATCTGCCGAACCAACGGACGAGCCCATAAATGCATCGGCTTGATTACTTTCGATGATTGTTGGAGCTAGGTATTTGATCCCACTTTGCGAACCATAAAATATCGAAACCGCGCCTTCACCAGCCTCACCATTACTGTAATCCTTTGCGCCAACGACAACGTCAGCAAAGCCATCGCCGTTTATATCACCGGCGCCTGCTACATCCCATCCTGTCAAAGCCTGAGATTTATTCAGGTCTAGTATAACCCCTGAAGTTCCCAAGCCGTACAGACCACCATAATACACAAACGCAGCACCCTCGTATTGATTATTAGGATTATTATTAAATTTATACGACCCGACAATAACATCGTCATACCCGTCTCCATTTACATCTCCTGCAGAGGCCACGGCGCTGCCAAACTCGCTACTTGACTGATTTCCTTTTAAAAGAGGCCCATCTCCACTTTCAATACCAGTTTTTGAGCCATAGGAAATTATTACTGCTCCCCTATTAATAATTACACCATCAGAATACGATGGAACACCAACAATAACATCATCAAAACCATCGGCATTCAAATCACCTGCACCGCTTACCGATATACCTGCATGCGCATTCGCTTTGGCAAGAAAAATATAAGGCGTGGGCGCCGCAGCAATTCCCTGGACAGAGCCGTAGTAAATAAAGCCAGCACCAGAGTCGGTATAGCCCTGCAAATCATATTGTGGTGCGCCTATAACCACATCATCGAAACCATCGCCATTTACGTCGCCCGCACTACTTACGGAACTGCCGAAATTTGCTAGCGCTTGGCCTCTTGATATTAAAAGACCTGTGCTCAAATTCACACCATTATCATCCGACATATATACAAAAGCAACACCTTCGTTGTTGGCACCATTATCATAAAAAGGAGCGCCAACAATCACATCATCAAAACCGTCGCCATTAACGTCACCGGCACCTGAAACCGAATAACCAAGTTCTGCTTCTGCCTGGTTCGTGATAATCTGCGTGCTGAAATTGGTTTCGACGCCAGCGGCCGAACCGTGGAATACAAGAGCAATGCCATCGTCGTTTGTTGCTTTGTTGTATGAAGGCGCACCAACAATAATATCACTGAATCCATCGCCATTCACATCACCAGCGCTGGCTACCGAGGCTCCCAATTGCGCTCCGGCCTGTCCACTTGTAATAAACGATTTCGTTAGTAAATTTCCATTAATAGAACCAAAATAAACGTGTGCTCCACCTTCCTGCAAACTGGCACCATTGTCTCGGTACGGCTCACCGACAATTACATCGCTGAATCCATCACCATTCACATCCCCGGCACAAGCAACGGACTTGCCGAATGCAGCACCGGCCCAGGCTCCTTCAATCAGCTTGTTAGCCTGATTTTGAATTCCCTGTCCGTCTGCAGAAGCGAGATAAATGCTCACGGCTCCTTCACTGTTTTGCCCATTTGCATAATTTGGAGCACCTACGATAATGTCGCTGTAACCATCACCATTCAAATCACCGGCACTGCTTACGGCATATCCAAATTGTGAATTTTCCTGCGACCCATAAAGTGTCATAACGGGCATTTGTTGGACATTGGATGCTGCGCCTCGGTAAACAAAAACAGCCCCTAGGTCAACAGCGAATATATTATCATACTTATATGCCCCTACCACGATGTCACTGTATCCATCTCCATTCTGGTCACCTGCACTTGCAACTGCTGAACCATAGTAAGAAAGGCTTTGGTTTGACTCGATTCTGTCAGTAGCGACGCCTGAAATACCAGCCTGTGAGCCTCTAAAAACATAGACAGCACCTTCATTCGCTTGTCCATTGCTGAATCCCGGCGCACCGACTATCACGTCACTGAATCCATCGTTATTTACGTCCCCTGCGGTAGCGACGGATTTGCCAAAATCAGCAGTGGCAACGTTTAATTCAATTTTAAAGCCATCAAGGTTTATACCTGCTGCTGAACCGTAGTAAATATACGCGGCCCCTTCATCGGTCTGTCCGTTCGAATATCCCCATGAGCCAACTATGATGTCACTAAAACCGTCCCCATTCACGTCGCCTGCTCCGGATAGAGCACTGCCGAAAAAGGCGTTACCAATGGCATTGTCGCCCATTACTGTTATTCCTGCATTCGGATTTAAACCAAGTGATGAACCAAAATAAATAAAGAATGCTCCCTGGTTGGGTTTGTTTGAATCAAATGTCGGAGCGCCCACTATTACATCGCTATATCCATCTCCATTCACATCTCCCGCGCTTGCTACCGAACTGCCTGCCTGTGCTCCTTCTTGATTGCCTGACAGCAACGCATCGGCATTGCCCGGATTTCCACTCGTAACAATCGGATCGATGGTAACCGGGTAAGCTGCGGCTGCGGTGTTTACAGCAATTTGTACCAAACCATTTTCATAAGATAATGTTGCTGGTAAATCTTTGCCCTTTGCGTCCCAGCACTTTAAGCCATCATAAGTGAGCTTTACATTATAATCATCTTTCGTCCCTTCTGTGAAAAACTGTAATCTGTTGCCAGTCAAGTCCCTTACTTTCAACCCCTCAGCCGCCATTCGTATTTCCAGCTGCTTCGTGCCAGTTGGTGCTTGCTGTACAATAAAGTTCTGCCTTACGCCAGCTTCACTATTGACATATTCTTCGGTTAAGATGCCTTGCTTTAATTGAATCTTGTTTTCAGAAATAATAGTTGCAGTGTCACTTTTAGAAAGGGGCAGTCTTTTGTTATCTGCGTAGACACCATTCATTTTGAGTGTCAGCTCGAAATTGTGACCGGCGGAATCGACACGGTTTTTGATGGCAAATGTTCCTGGTTTGAAATAAGCTCTTAAATTTTGTCTTCTATTCGGACTTTGAGGAACGCCCGTAACCGGATCTTTTGACACATTGTATTCCCGTGCAGCAATACTACTGTAAATCGTTGCAACCTCACTGTCGGACACATTTCCGTTTTCGGGCAACGTCGCTCGTTTTGCAGTGACACCAGCGAGTTTCCTTTCCAGCGATGCGGACTTATCCGGCGAATCTGCCCCTTTAAATTGATAATATAGCATGGGACTGCACGCCACCAACAATATTAGGAAAGTGGTGCTTAAGTATTTTTTCCTCATTCTACTTAATGTTAAAATGTTTGCAAATCTGTTACTCACTGCAGCGCTAGTAGCTCAGTTTGTCCCAATTTTCAGATTTGTATTAACCTCTTAACATTTTGTTGAATGAGTGGTGGGATTCAATTTTTTGCCGGTAAAAAATGCCGCGGCTCCATCACCGCATCACTAAAACCTTCTGTTGTATTATCTTATTCCTACCCGTCAACCGTACGATGTAAATACCCGTGCTTGTCTCCCGCAATGGAATGCTGAACGACCCGTTTTTGCCGGAGATTTCCTGGGACATGAAGACTTTTCCGGATGTGCTGATGAGTTCTATCTTATTGAAAGGTTCGTTGATTTCCAAGTCTATTGTGCCGCCGCTGATAAGTGATGGCCTAACGAAGTTTCCAGACATTGCGTCCTCTGACTTTACGACAATGATCTTTGAATATTCGAAACTGTCATCTTTGTCAATCATTTTCAGCCTGTAATAGAGGTCACTGTTTAAATTGACCGCATGAGAAAACGTGTATTGAGAGCCTGATGTAGCATTTTCACCGTTCACTGTTCCTACTTTATCGAATTGGACTGCATTGAAACTTTGCTCTACTTCGAATTCCCTGAAATCCTCTTCACTTGATGTGGTCCATGATAACTTTACACCCTCATTTCCATATGCTCCTGTAAAATCAACCAGTGTGACAGGTAATTGCGAATCCGAAATAATGCGGTATATAGTAGTGCCGGTCACTGCGTAAATTTCACCGTTTTGATCTTCGCCAATGTCCGTAATTCCTGTTACGGTAGACGTCTCATAGCTTTTCACGGCTTCATCTGATGATATTTTATGGATGTCCCCGGAGAAATAATCTGTTCCGATATACCAGCCATACATCTGCGGGGATCGTGTGCCCCGATACACCACACCGCCTACTACTGACCTGCCCCTGGCGCCGATTGCATAGGCATAAGCCGGATCAACATATGGCCCCGCAGCATCACAGCCGGTCCGGTCAACGCCCGGTGTTGGGATATCGCCTTCAAAACATCGCCAGCCGAAGTTGGCGTTATTTAATTGTGCAGCAGTTCGATGATTAATCTCCTCCCTGGCTCCCTGCCCTACATCGCCGATCCAGATATCGCCGTTAAGCCTGTCAAAGCTCCACCGGAATGGATTTCTTAATCCCAATGCATAAACCGGGTTATTATAAGGGTTGCCTGCCGGAATTGCATATTTAACAGGATTTGTATCGGGAACATTAACATCTATACGTAAGATTTTACCCAGCAGGACATTCGGATTTTTTGCGTTCTGGTTGGGGTCATTACCGCCACCGCCGTCACCGATCGACAAATACAGGAAACCATCGGCACCAAAATGCATTTCTCCCCCATTGTGATTGGCGTTAATGGGATGCGGAATCTTTATAATTTCTAAACCGGTGTTAGGATTGACTGTGCTGTTACCAGCGGGATTGGCGGCCGTATATCGGGCTATAACCAGGTCGCCCAGCAAATTAGAATAATAGGCATAAAAATACCCGTTCGTTTTAAAGTTCGGATGAAAAGCAATGCTAAGCAAACCATCCTCATTGTCGGTGAGCACAACCTGACCATTTTGATTCATATTCAAAAAGGTAATGGGCGTTCCTAATGAACCGGGTGCAAAAACTTTGATTATGCCGCCTCTTTCGGCAACGAAAATACGGTTGGAGCCATCGCCTGCGTGCACGAGCTGCATCGCAGCCGTAAGCCCTGTAATAAACGGTTTCTGCGTATCAATGGCCACGTCGGGAGCCTGAGACAGTGCCTGTCCTGCGTTAAAAAGCATGCTGAGAGAAACCAGGCAGATTTTTGAAAAGAGATCAAAGTCGAAGTTTTTCATAAGCCGAATAGATGTTTAGTAGTAATTCTATATTCAATGACATTAATACTACAATATTCATGCCTTACTCAAACACATTTACGCTTAAACGATGAAGGCCGTCTGATAATGAAATCAGACGGCCTTCTCTATTTTTATGAACGATGATCAACTATAATAAAACGTTCCGAATTCGCTTAAAATGGTTAGTTTTTTGGTATCCGATGCCTCGACCCTGCCTACTATCTGCGCGTCGATGCCGAAGGATTTCGAAATGTCGATGACTCTTTGTGCATGTTGTGGAGAAAGGTAAATTTCCAGTCTGTGCCCCATATTGAACACTTTATACATTTCCTGCCAGTCGGTTTTACTTTCTTCCTGGATCATTTTGAACAAAGGTGGCACGGGAAGCAGGTTATCTTTGATAATGTGAAGGTTATCAACAAAATGTAGAATTTTTGTCTGCGCGCCTCCGCTGCAATGCACCATGCCGTGAATTTCAGAGCGCATTTCGTCCAGCAATGCCTTGGCCACCGGCGCATAAGTCCTCGTGGGCGAGAGCACCAGCTGGCCAACATTCAGGGGCGTCCCTTCAACAGGATCTGTTAATTTCTTTGTTCCGCTATAAATCAAATCCTCATTCACTTCCGGATCGAAGCTTTCGGGATATTTTTCTGCGAGATATTTCCCTAAAACGTCATGGCGGGCAGAAGTAAGGCCATTGCTGCCCATGCCGCCATTGTAAATCTGCTCATATGTTGCTTGTCCGCAGGATGCCAGTCCAACGATTACATCACCCGCTGCAATGTTTGCATTGTCCACCACTTCCGAGCGCTTCATCCTTGCAATGACCGTGCTGTTCACAGTCACCGTCCTTACCAGATCACCGACGTCCGCTGTTTCGCCACCGGTGCTGTAAATCTCGACGCCATAGCTGCGCAGCATATCTAAAACTTCCTCAGCACCATTGATCACTTCTGCAATAACTTCTCCCGGAATCCGGTTTTTATTCCGGTCAATGGTTGACGAATAGAGCATTGGACCCGTTGCACCCACGCACAAAAGGTCGTCTGTGTTCATTACAATCGCGTCCTGCGCGATGCCTTTCCAAACCGAAATATCGCCTGTTTCTTTCCAATACAAATAAGCCAGAGATGTTTTCGTTCCTGCGCCGTCGGCATGCATTATGGTGCAATATTCCGGGTCACCCGCCAGCGTATCCGGCACAATTTTGCAGAAAGCCTTTGGAAAAAGCCCTTTATCTATCTTTTCAATGGCCTTATGCACATCTTCTTTGGAAGCCGAGACACCGCGTTGCAGATAACGGTCGGTAGTTTTCATTTGAGCGTATTTAATAAATTTGGCTCAAAAATAGAAAAAAATCCCCTTTTTAATGTCCGTTCACTTAAGTGAACGGCTAGAGGGTGAACGGCTAGAGGGTGATTGCGGTTTGGCTGGCTCCCATCCGTATTTTTTCATGAATTTTTCATTTTCTTGCTTGAACGATTTTCTTCGGTGGTGCTCTTCCTGATTTTTAATATAATTCCTAACCCGTTCAACATGCCGCTCACTTACGCTGACTGCCCAATAATCATCCTGCCACATAAATTTTCGGGTGGTTAATTTATTTTTATTAATCCAGTAAGACGACTCGCCCTTTATCAGTTGTGCGACCTTGCTGATTGTCTGTTCTCTTGCCAAAGCGACCAGGCAATGCGCATGATCTGTATATCCATTTACAACGTCCAGAAAAATGTCTTTCTCCCAAGCGTTCTCATACATGTGCGCAAAGACCTTTTTCCTGATTAAATCATTTAAAAACGGTTGCCTATACTTGGTTGCAAAAACCATATGAACCCAAACTCTCGTCCAACTCATAATGAATATTGATAATTGAAATATCCATTAGGCGGTAATCGGTAACCTCGGTCACACAGAAAGCATCCCCGTCATTTTCAATTGTCCAACTCATCCTGAATATTGGTTTAATATCCATTAGACGGAACAAAGGAACGTCGGTCACATCACATAAGCATCCCCGTCATTTTCAAATGACGGTTTCTCCCCTTTTGCTTGTAAATTTGTGATGTCAATATCATCTTCTACTTCAATTTACAAGTGCATTGAAACTCTGGCAAAAAGAAAATACGGTTACTTCTGAAAAAATCGAAAAATTCACTGTCGGCCGCGACCGGGAAATGGATCTTAATCTGGCGGAATATGATGTCCTGGGCAATCTGGCGCATGCGAAAATGCTGGCATCCATTGGACTTTTAACTTCTGAGGACCTGACTGCGCTGGAACAGGAGCTCAAACTCATATATTCCCAGGTCCAACAAGGCGAATTCCTGATTGAAGAAGGCGTGGAAGACGTGCATTCACAAGTGGAATTGCAACTGACCCGTAAGCTGGGCGATACCGGCAAGAAAATCCATAGCGGCCGCTCACGCAACGACCAGGTGCTGGTGGATATGAAGTTATACACCCGCGCACGCTTGTTCGATGTCGTGAAAGCTACCGAAAAGCTCTTCGACGTGCTGGCTAGACGTTCGGAAGAACATAAAAATGACCTTTTGCCTGGTTACACACACTTGCAGATTGCTATGCCTTCGTCATTTGGCCTTTGGTTTGGCGCTTATGCGGAAGGGTTAATTGATGATGTGATCCAATTAAATGCTGCTTACCGACTTGCTAACCGCAACCCACTGGGCTCCGGCGCGGGTTATGGCTCTTCTTTTCCTTTAAACAGAACATTGACAACAACATTACTAGGCTTTGAGGGCATGCATCACAATGTTGTGTATGCGCAAATGAGCCGCGGTCGCACGGAACAGGCGGCATTAACCGCAATTTCATCGTTGGCAGCAACCGTTTCCCGGTTAGCCATGGACGTTTGCCTTTACAACAGCCAGAATTTCAGCTTCATTGTCTTGCCCGATGACCTCACAACAGGAAGCAGCATTATGCCGCACAAGAAAAACCCGGACGTGGCCGAGCTGTTACGCGCCAAAACAAACCGGATGAAGGCGCTTCCGATGGAAGTGACAATGGTTTTGAGCAATCTGCCGTCTGGTTACCACCGGGATATGCAGTTGTTAAAAGAGATTTTGATGCCTGCTTTTGACGAAATTCTGGACTGTCTGGACATTGCAGCTTTTATGCTGGAAAACATGAAAGTGAAGCAAAATTTGCTGGAAGATGCTAAATATGATCTGCTTTTCAGCGTCGAGCGTGTGAATGAATTAGTGATCAATGGCGTTCCCTTCCGGGACGCTTACCGGCAAGTTGGCGCGGAAATTGGCGATGGAAGTTACGTGGCTCCCCGTGAGCTCAAACATACGCATGAAGGAAGCATTGGTAATTTGCAAACGGCTGAAATTCAAGAACGCATGAGGCACGAAGTTGCTGCTTTTGGATACGATAAGGTTACAGCAGCATTGGAAAAATTATTGCAAAACGGATAATCGGGATGGAAATGTGGCGAAAGATCTGTTTGCTGTTACTGGCTTTAAATGTGTTTTTTATTGAAAACACAGCAAGTAAATCTGTGCGTGAAACCTTCCAGGCGGAAACATTAAAAGTGATCCTTTTCCTGGATCCCGAATGCCCGGTTACGAATGCGTATATGAAGGAGATTAAAAGCATTCACGCCGATTATAGTGGCAAGGGAGTAATTTTCGAAGCTTATTTTCCAATGGAAACCATTGCGGACAAGGACATAAAGGCGTTTTTGAAAAAATACAATGCAACATTCCCCGGCTTTACTGACCCTGAGATGCGAAAAGCAAAACGCTACAAAGCGACCGTAATGCCCGAAGTCGTTTTGCTTGATGCAAACGGCATAACCGTTTACCAGGGAGCAATTGACAATTGGTTTTACGCATTGGGCAAAAGCCGGCCAAAAGCAACTGAGTTGTATCTGAGAAATGCGATTGAAGCAACATTGAACGGCAATCCGCTTATGCAAACCAAGACGCAGGCAATTGGCTGTTTAATCAATATGAAGCTGGAATAGCTGTCTATCGGACAACCATCACAAAAAAAGAGGCAGGCCAAGCGGCCCGCCTCTTTCTGCTTATAACTAAATCTAAAAATATAAAATCAAGGTTTGTCCCACCAAACGCGGCCCGCTGCGCTGGTCAGGTCACCGAAACCTGGCAATGCTGCCATAGCGTCATATGCTGCCTTTTTGTTCGCGTAGTTTGGGTCAGATTGCGCTGGCAGTGTAATCGGTGCACGACGTGGAATTGTCAATGGAACATTCAGATATGTAACTCTTGGCAAAGGAACAACAGTTGTCGCGTTGGGATAGCCTGTACGTTTGTACAATGCCCAGCCTTCCTGTGGCTGCTTCATAAAGTTCAGATAGCTTTGGCTGCCAATTTGATCCATTGCTTTTGCTGGATTGAATGCGATATCTGGCTGTGCCATATAAGTAGTAATTTCGGCTGCTGTCATTGGCGTGTAGTTGGTCAACTGTGATTTCTGTCCCACTTCATTATACCAATCCAAAGAGCTTTTCACACCCGCTTCATACCAGGTTTTTGCAGCTGCTGCACCTGTTGCTTTCAAAGCAATTTCGGCACGCATGAAGCAATACTCAGCATAAGTGATCACCGGAAGATAGGATTGCCCCGTTCCTGCATTTCCCGCCGCATCAGCTCTTCCTGTATTAAATAAACGGGGCTGAATGAACGACAATGTATCCACAGTTTGCTTATTGGACGTAATCAGCTTAGGCGTATAGTATTTCTGAACATTTACTGTAAGTCTGGCATCATCCGGGCTTGTAAAGCTTCCTACATAACGTCTGCCTTCCTTTGTTCCTGCCGGAAGCTTCTTGTCAGCGATCAGCAAGTCAATATTCGCCTGAGAATATTGGTTAGGCGTGAAGAAAACATCAAGACGTGGATCCATTTTCGTCCACATGAAATCAACCATTGGCTTAGGAGCCCGAAGACCTTCTGTGTTCCAGTTACCACCATCTGCCGGCCCTGTGAAAGTAGCATTTCCAATAAACACCCATGCATCTGCATTGCTGCTCATCAAATCTGTTGCTGGCTGCGCCAAAACATCTGTTATAATGGCATTCCCTGCTGCTGCATCCGCTTTTTGAACGCGTAAAGCCATTCTCAAACGCAATGCATTTGCTGCTTTAATCCATTTTAAAGGATCGCCTTTATAATATTGATCATAATTGCCCAGTGAGTTCTGAGCAGCAGCCGGAGTCGCTTTCAATGCAGTTACAGCCGCTTTGATTTCGCTATCCAGTCTCGCAAAAAGCTCTTGCTGCGTATCATATTTCGGCTGAAGCGTTCCGCCGTAACGGCCTTGAAAAGCTTCTGCATAAGGAATGCTTCCGTAAATGTCCGAAACGTAGAAAGCATAATAAGCTCTCAAAATTCTGGAAATCTGGATCATCTGATTGTAGCGGGGCTGTTCAGCAGCATCAAGCTTCGCAACCAGTTGTTCAACATCATATAACCTGTCGCCGATTCCGTTATAAAGACGTCCGTAACGGTTGGCAAAATTACTGTAATTCTGCGTGAATGACCCTTGGTTACCAGTTTGCGGCGTATTGTACTGCATCCAGGGCATAATCCGACGGTAATTATCATAATATGCCTCGAAATCCTGGCTGTGAATGCTGTTGGTTGCCTGCAAGAACTGATTCTGAGGCGGTATTTCGGTAAGCGCATCGGGGTTTTTGTTAATGTCCACGAATGCTTCCTTTTCGCAAGAGGAGAGAAATCCTACTGCGGCGAGTAACAGTATTTTACTTTTTATAAATTTCATAACAATGTTTAATTTGAATGGGTTGTAACAAATCAGGATTACAATCCTACACTAACTGAGACGCCAAGGTTACGTGTGAAAGGCAGACCGCCATACTCCATGAACTCACCCGCTTTGTTGCTGTACAAACCTTCTGGGTTAATACCATCCTTCGCAGTTTTGTACAGGTAACCAAGGTTACGCCCAACAAGACTTACGCGCAGCGACTGAATTTTCGCTTTTCCAAGCAATGAGCTCGGAACGTTGTAGCCAACTGAAACTTCACGAAGTGAAACCCACGAGTTTTCAAAAGTTGAATACTCACGAATACCCGATGACCATTGTGTCAGGTTCAAATAATAAGCATAAGCAGGGATAGGTTTAACATAACCTGCTGCAACGGCGTCTGCATAGCTCATTCCACCTAAATCTTTGGGAGCACCGTCCACCACAACCTGAAAACCGTTAGCCAAAACGCCTTCTGGAATGATACCGTCATTTCTCACCGTTCCTTCTGCATCCGTAAACGTTACACCACCCAGTTCAGTATTACGGCCTGGAAGTGTAAATTTAAATGCACCGTATGACGAACCGTATTGATGTGTACCGGATGACATCATTCCACCGATCTTCGCATCTGCTTGCACAGTTGCAGTGAAGTTTTTGTAACGGAAACTATTCACGTTGCTGGCAAGGAATTTTTCCATCACAGTCCCCAGTTCTTTATCCGCTTTTGATCCGTAAGAACCGTTACGTACATAACCGATTCCACCTTCACCGTCGATTGATCCAATTACTTTTTGTCCGTTTGCAGGATTGTTTGCATCATCTGATGTGTAAGTTGCAAAGCCGTATCCTGTGATCAGCGTTCCGTAATCTTTACCAACCCTTGCAACGGACTTAATATCAGCTCCAAAACCAAGGTTCAATTCATAAGTATCAGTTCCCTGAACCAATTCCAAAACCTTATTACGGTTGCGTGAGAAGTTTATGCTCGTATTCCACTCAAAGTCTGCCTTTTTGATTGGGGTAGCAGTCAATAAGATCTCAACTCCTTTGTTCTGAATTTTACCTGCGTTTACTATTCTCTTATCAACACCAGATTCTGACGTTGTAGTCAGGTTCAGAATTTCGTTCTTGGTAATTTTGTTGTAAACAGTCGCGTCAATTCCCAAACGGTTGTTGAAGAAACGAACGTCAGCACCAAATTCAACTTCTCTGGCCAAACGGTTTCTCAAACCATAGTTAGGAAGTGTGTTGTCCCTGTAACCAGACCAGTTCACAGTCGATCCATCGGCCTGGATATAAGGGGATTTCGGCTCGTAAACACCCGTCTGGTTGGTAGACCATGCATCTGTGTCACCACCTGTGTAACCAAGGCTGGCTCTTAATTTACCAAAAGAAAGCCATGATGGAAGATCTTTCAAGGATTCAGTCGCAATCCAGGAAAGACCAACAGATGGGTAAGAATAAATGTAGTCACCGCTTCCATTTGCATAAGTCAATGTCGACGACCAGTCCGTACGATAACTGGCGCTCAATGTTAACGCGTCTTTATAAGTCAGGTCACCATAAGCGTAAAGCGCGTCAATTCTTTTGGATGGTGTAAGCGCAATGCTTTCCTGTTTCAAAACATTGATACTGTTTGACAAAGAGAAGACATCAGGAACACGAAGTCCGCCGTCAGTTTTATAATCAAACTTGCGACCGCCAATCAAACGGTTAGTCTCTCCACCCGCAGAAAGGCTGAAATTGAAGTCTTCTCCAATTTGCTTTGTTGCAGTGATCAACCCTTGGAAACGAGTCTGGCTTTTGTTTTCAGAATACTCACGGTATTCACCTCCTGAGAAGTTTACACCATCTCCTCTGTTTTTATTATTTCCGGTATATAATTCATTTTGAACATTACCGCGAACCAGAAAGCTCAGCCAATCTGTGATTGTTCCGTTCAAATCAATGTTTCCTCTGAAAACCTTCTCATTACGGAACTGCTTGAACTGAAATGTCTCAAACATGAATTGTGACATTCCATAAGGATCAGCTGTTCCTTGGCGACGACCACCGGCAACAGGATCAAGATAATTGTTTTTCCAATAATCGATATCTACGTTTCGCGGACGGCCGTATACAAAACGAAAAACCGGGTTGTATGTTCCGCCCTGGCGAATCGGATTCACCATGTCATTGTCCGTGTAATCTGCGCTTACGTCCAGATTCAGGATTTTGCCAATTTTCTGTGTTCCCCTGATGTTAAAGTTGTTTCTTTTCAACTCTGTTCCCGCAACCATGATAGAAGTGTTTTTCAAAGTTGAGAACGACGCACGGAATGAGCTGCGTTCGTTACCGCCTTCGATAGCAAGGTTATGGTTAATGTATTTTCCTGTTTGAAAAAAGCTCAAAGGATCGTTGGCTTTCCATTCCACCATACGGCCATCCAGGTCGCGTACTTGCTGACCTTCAAATTTGGGACCGTAAGAAAAGTTATAGTTTGCACGCTCAACTTCCGGAACGCCGTCAGCGCCTGTTGCAAATGTTGAGTTCAAACCTGCGCCATATTCATTTTGCAAATCCAAAAACTTGTAAGCAGTTTCGAAAGTAGAAGTGTGGTTGTAAGTAACACCCAAACCTTTATCCTGACGTCCTTTTTTGGTTTGAACAACAACAACACCATTCAACGCCTCAGAACCGTAAAGAGAACTGGCAGCTGAACCTTTCAACACGGTCATGGACTCAATGTTGTCCGGGTTGATGTTTTTCATAATGTTACCAAAATCCTGGTTCGCTCCCCAAGAGTCAGCACCGGTTGTTCCCGGACGGATAAGAACACCATCCACAACAAAAAGTGGCTGCGTATTTGGGCTCAAAGAAGCATTACCACGGATACGGATACGCGAAGAAGACATTGGACCACCCGTTCCCTGATTGATCATAACCCCGGCGACTTTACCTTGCAATGCGTTCACCATGTTGGCGTTGGCAGCTCTGGTAATGTCATTTCCCTGAACTGACTGTACAGAATAAGAAAGCTTTCTTGCCTCAGTAGACATACCGAAACCGGTAATAACTACTTCGTTAAGCGTCTTGTTGTCTTCCTCAATGTTCACGGTCAGCTGGCTTGCATTGCCAACTTCCACTTCCTTGCTGATGTAGCCAATCGAAGAAAATACAATTACAGCGGCGCTTGAAGGCACACTGACTGTAAATTTTCCATTAGCATCCGTTGCACCTCCGGTGTTGGATCCTTTAACCAGGTAAGAAACACCTGGCAAAGGATTCTGATCCTTGTCGAGCACCGTTCCGGTAACGGTTTTACTACTCTGGGCCATGCTCCATGTGCTCCCGATAAGCAGGAGAAGCAAGGTTACCAGACGGGTTAAAGTCGTAAACTTTTGTCTCATGGTAAATTTTAGTAAGTTAAATAAAGGTAGCTTAATGGGTCTTTACTGACGAAACCTAAAATGACATCTCTAAAATTGAGCGTACACTTTTAGACGGCATGAGTATCGATATTTCAAAATAAATATAATTATTAACAAAAACATAACATTTATTAAAAAATATTAATAATAAGCATATAAACCTAGTAGAGTGTTTGGTTATTTTAGCGATTGACCTTTATTTTCGAGAGCAAATGCTGCCCAATTCGCTCGCCCTGAGCCTGGCCATTTACAATCGCTGACCTAAAATGGATTCCTCCGTATAATCTGCTGATGCCTGCTTCGTCACTCGCGTGCTTAAAAGACCTGAAACTGCGGACCGGCAATCCGTAATCGGTTTCTGTATGGTCATCGAAGGCAAAATTATCGCCGAAAATCGCTGTTAATACCACGGCCGCAGCAGCTGAGATCACGCTATGGCCACTGGTATATTCAGGAAAAGGCGGCGTCTGCAGCAATGGTCGCCATTTTTCGTCCATATAAGCATTGATAACTGTCTCTGGCCGGATGAACTGGCTCCTGTATTTTTCATCCCAGCAACTGATGAACCCGTCGTATAAAGCCATGGAAGTCATCATATAAGCAGCTGCCGTCCCTTGCCAATTCTTGCCCTTACTTTCGGCTGCCTGGCCTGCAATGGAAATCCAATGTCCGCCGGGAGATAGTTTTTTTGTCGCAAAATTAAGATGCCCCTGTGTGTTGAGGTAAAACGGATTACAGTCCCAAAAGCTTGCAAGAAGGATCTCTTCTTTTGTTAACTTTTTGGTAATATCATAGACCTCTTTTACTTCCTTCATAAACAAACTCGCCGGGTCGGTACTATATACATGCGGCGGAACCGGCTTAAACTGCCCGGCGGAGTCGAGGCTCACAGGCCGGATTTGGGACCAATACGGTTCGACCGCGTCTATAAAACCTGGCGGAGTGGGCGTCCATTTGCCTTTTTGTTTGCTGTAAGTGTAGCGGCGTTTCGCCCTTGTTTTTGCGTAATTATCTGTCAAAGACCAGGTTAATATGCTGTCACTCACAGCCTGGCCAAGTCTTATTGAATTGTTATAAACCAATGTATCTGTCTCCCGGAAGTCATTCAATATCACTGTAATGCTATCTGTCAGCAAAT
Source organism: Dyadobacter chenwenxiniae (assembly GCF_022869785.1). Taxonomy (NCBI): domain Bacteria; kingdom Pseudomonadati; phylum Bacteroidota; class Cytophagia; order Cytophagales; family Spirosomataceae; genus Dyadobacter; species Dyadobacter chenwenxiniae. The sequence goes on from NZ_CP094997.1 coordinate 5,080,279, forward strand.
GTTCCGAGAACACCAGCTTCCCGCTGGTTTTGAAAAAAGCATAAACCGCGGCTAACTGGTAGTTAACCTTCTCGTCTCGTTTTAAGGCGGGTATGTCAGGAAAACCGGAGATCTGGCCATGCATGGTTTGATAATTTTTATCCTGCATAACCAGCAATTCGTATGCTGCAACATTGGCATACAGATAGATACGACTGGCAACCGGTGGTGAAAATATGTCATGCACGATTACACGCGTCAGGTTCCTCTCCGCCCTATGCAAAAGCTGGGGTGACGGGCCCGCATAGAGTGCAAACCCATAAAAAAAGTTGACAACCAGGAATGTTACCAGCCTGTATATAATAGATCGCTTTTTCATTTCTGCTCATTACATTGAAAGATAACAGGCATTGAATTATTAACGGATAACACTATACGCGAATCGTCCAGGCCAGTTCCACTCCTGATTTCGCCCATAGCCCAAAAACCGGATTGCACCAGATCCACCGATTCAAATTTAAAAGGCGCAACCTGGCGCAACATTACACCAACAGACGCATCGCACGGGCCTAGCTGAACGCGATAAGATGAGAAGTTGCCCGCCAGAAGCAATGTTGTGCCGGCTTCTTTATTCAGTTTCACGGGAACAATTGCGCTGACCCTCGATATCTGCGCTTCCTGCGGCAACTGGTGGATTTCAAATTTAAAGTTGCCTTTATTTTCAAGGGCAATGCTGGCCAGTTGCTTGCAAAAGACTTTTTTACTCTTGTCCACTGCTTCCTGGCCAAATATATCCACTACGGTTGCATCTGCATACAGCGCATAATTGGTGTATTTTCTTTTCAAATAAGGCATTTGGTCCAGCATCTCATCACGGGAAAACATCGGGTAACTTTTGTCTCCGATGTAATATGTGCAAACCGGATCGATTACGCCGTTTTTGTCAAAATCATCATAGTAGATCGTCACAGGCTGCCCGCCAGATGCTTTATATTGATTGTTCAGCCCTCCGTTCCCTAAAACGAAATCCATATCGCCATCACGATCCAAGTCAACGGGCGTTAATGCGGCCCACATGCCGTCGCTGTCTTCCAGAGCTGCCGAGCGCTGTTCCTTGAATGCATTGCCGACGTTTTTGAAGACTTTAACAGCCATCCAGTCGCCTATTAACATCAAATCGGGCTTCTTGTCCTGATCCAAATCCTCAAACGAAGCGCCCGTAACCATTCCTGGATTGAGCAAGTCTTTGGACCACTCTGCAGTGGCATCTGTGAACTTAACATTGCTTCCCTGACTGTCATTTCTTAGAATATAGCTCCTCGCAGCCATCGGGAACGACCCGGGAACAGCGCGGCCACCTACGAAAAGATCCATATCGCCGTCGCCGTCAATGTCCGCGCTAACTGCACATTGCTTCGGATTTTTCATGGAAGGCAGTGCCAAAACATCTTCATGAAAATTTCCCTTCCCATCATTAATATACAAATGGTCCCGATACTCCGGCGCCTGATCTTCGAATTCATTGCCTCCGCTGACAACGTACAAGTCCTGGTCACCATCCTTTTCTGCATCAAAAAATAATGCACTCACTTCTTCACAAGCCGCATTTTGCCGCCATGGCTGCGTGGCTGCACCTTCAAATTTCCCGTCCTGCTTTTGCAAATACAGCACACCAAACTGATTGGAGGCGCCTCCGAAAAAGAGGTCCTCGAGACCATCCCCATTCACGTCCGCCTTTACCAGTGCCGGCCCGAGCCTGGACAATTGATAAGGCAGAAGCACTTCCACTTTGAAGTCGACAAATTCATTTTCCTGGTGAATGAAGTCTATGCCAACGCTTTGTGCAGATATTTTTTGAAATGTTGTTTTTAAAAGGGCCGTGTCTTTTTTCGGCTCTTCTTTCTCTTCCGGTTCTTTTAATATCAAAACTTTTTCAGCCGGATTCACCAACATTGTTACTTTGCCGGAAGGCCAGAGGACTTTCAGCGAATCAATTTCGGCTGCTTTTCCCAAACCGAAATGCAAATCTGACGTCATGGTCGCCTGATAACCTCTCACCGGGTAAAGCTCCGCGTATTGGGAAGTGCCATTGGCATACACCCAAACCTTGCTTCCCAATGCCTGCGTATTTTTACCGAGGCCGGAAAGTCTGATGGTTAAGCTTTTTTGATCACTATTATTTTGATAAATCGAAACCGGTTCATTTATGTTTGAAATTACAATGTCCAGGTCGCCATCACCGTCAAAATCTGCGTAAGCGGCCGCATTGGAAACAGCTTCTTCGTTAAAGCCCCACTTTTTAGAAACATCTTCAAAGGCAAACTGCTTCAGGCCATCGGCCGTATTTCGGAAAAGGTAATTTTTCAGTTTGTTGGAAGGCATTTTCTGCACGAGGCCGTAAGTTTTGAAATTCAGATTCCCCCTGGCTACTTCTTTCATTTGCTCGTCGGCAACGGTGTATTTGAGGAAATCCATATTGGTAAAATCGCGCAGATAACCATTGGTAATGAGCAGATCTTTCCAGCCGTCATTGTCCAGATCGGCCATTAAGCCCGCCCAGCTCCAATCCGTGTTGGCAACGCCCGCCATTTGCCCGATTTCACTGAATTTTACATGGCCTTCTGCATCCACGCCGCGGTTCAGATGCAGCATATTGCGCATATTCTGATGATAGTAACCGCTGTCGAGGAGCAAATGATATTGGTCGTAAACATCGGGCCCTTTGAGCAGTTTTTGTCTGTGATTGTCTTCCGGAAGCATATCCAGTGTAAGCACGTCGGGTTTCCCATCGTTATTAAAATCACCCACATCGGCGCCCATGGAGAATTTGGAAACGTGTGTAAATGATTTTTTCAGCGATTCTGTGAATGTGCCGTTCTTGTTGTTGACATAATAGCAATCCACTTCCGTGTAATCGCTCGTTGTGTACAAATCCGGCCAGCCGTCCTGATTCATGTCCGCCACGATCACGCTCAGACCGAAATTTAATGCATTATTAATGATGCCTGCTTTTTGCGTAACATCCTTAAATTTCAGCTTTCCATTTTCACTAATGTTTTCAAAAAGCCTGTTTCCATAATAAGGATTGGGCGTCGCTCGCATTTCGCGGGTGTTCAGGAAAGGGTTAACCGTGTGATTGGAGTGGTTCAAAAGAAACATATCCAGGTCGCCATCTTTGTCATAATCAAAAAAAGCAGCCTGCGTAGATTGTGATCCAATGGCATTCAAACCAGCCTCAACGGCCATTTCCTTAAAAACCGGAACGCCGTTTTTGATCCCCTGATTGATGAAAAGCTCGTTATTACGATCGGAAAGCTTACGGAAAAAGCCCGAATGACAAACGTAAATATCCAGAAGCCCATCGCCATTTACATCCGCGACGCTCACGCCCGTAGACCAGGTTCCGTTGCCTTCTACTTTTGCCTTTTTGCTAATGTCTTCAAATGTAATTTTCCAAGCAGCTGATTTATTGATATACAACTTGTTATCAACTGTATTTCCGGAAATAAAAAGATCCGGCGAGCCATCATTATTGAAATCGCCTATGCCAATACCATTGCCATTGTAAAGATATTCGTAACGGAAAATATGCAGTGAATCGTTTTCCTCGATCTTGTTGATAAAATTAACCCTTGTGTCTTTCGGTGACAGGAGCGTAAAGAGGGTTTGTGAGCGGCCCGGCCTGGAAGTGCCGAGGAGGGGGATTAGAAAAATGAGTGTAACGTACAGTTTACTCATGCATCAAGGTTTACCCGGTATATGTGCTACCCAGTGAAAATGTTCAATTCCATTTAAAGACCAGATTTTCATCTCCGGCCGCGCGTTCTACATACATTAAAATTAAAGTCATCATTTCCTGGTCGCTCCGCATGTTCCCCGTTGACATCACCAGTTCTGGAGGTCTGTGCGGATTGGCCGGATTGGCAGCCGTATTGTCATAAGTGCCTTCTACGTGCACAATGGCCCCTTTTGGCAGTAGCAAAGGCTTTTTGTATTTATAAATCTCCTGCCAGCGAAAATCCCACGCAGGCACATGCACGAGCTTGATCGTGTCGCCTGCGGCCGTGGTCGCGTAAGCTTTGAATTCCTTGCCCAGATAATGCATATGCGGCCAGGCATAAAGCAGCGAAACGTCCGGCTGGTTGTTGGCAATGCGCAAACGGAAGCTTTTAACCTCGTCTGCGAAAATCATGAACGGCGGACTAATGTCCTTCTCCCCGATCCCGCCGGAACCCAGACTGATCACCTTTACCTTGCGTTTGATCGGGCTGGTTTTAAAGAAAATGTTCACGCCATCCATGCTTTCCGCATCAACGGAAGAAGGTCCGAAATGCACGGTTACCAGCACGACGCCGCGCTTTGGCATGACCCAACCCATGTCTTCCGGGTAAGTTTCAACAGTGGTCCCGGGAATCCAGCCGCCGTAATAAGTCATTTCTTTTTTGTACTTGACCCACTCATAATATTTATCGCCGGAAGGTCCGCTCAGATCTACAAAATCGACCGTATTATTCAAGTCAATTGCGGGATCAGCCACCGGGTGGATCGCGAAATTGGCGTGGTGAATAAGTTTTTTGTTATTGGAAGTAAATTCGATGGCCTCAACATTAGCCTCCTGGCCAAGCTCGAAAGGGATTTTGAACATCACAAACCTTTCCGCAGCATCGCCTTTGACAACAAATCCCTCCTTCAAGCGGAGCGAAAGATCCGGCTTGCGCTTATAGGCCGTTCCCGCATTGACCCTCGCCTGCAAATCCTGCTCAGCTTTCAGGTTCTGCTTTCCTTTCGGTGTCCCGCCATCGATCCAGCCGACGATGGTTTTAATGTCTTTATCGCTCAGCGAGCGGTCATTGGCAAAAGAATTGAAATGATTATCCGCTTTCCAGGGCGGCATATAGCGCGAGCTCACGACCTGTTTGATGAACTTGGATCGCTTACTAACATCCTCAAAAGTGATCAATGGAAAGGGAGCCGCTTCGCCCGTCCGGTGGCAAGGCACGCAATTGGCATGAACAATGGGCTGGACATCCTTATAAAACTCCGGAACCTGGCCTGCACACAAATCACACAACAACAAAAGCACAAACAAAAGGCCTTCTCGGAACGGCATGGTTATGAGTGGGTTTAACTCATGCAATTTAGTAATAGAAAATTAATTTTAAAATAATTTAAGAAAGGCTGCTACACTTTATAGTTTGTCTAAATCACTGATCGAATAGATGGTCACACCACTTCTTTTTTGAAATTCTTTGCCTCCATAAATAAGGTTAAGACTTGCTTCCCCTGTAATTTTCTTGAAATGATTTAATCCATTGAAAAAGTCATTTTGAATGGTTTTGCCGGATTTGATCTCAACAACCTTCAAATCAACGCCCTCTGTAATGAGCAAGTCTATTTCGTTTTGGCTATAATCTCTCCAAAAATAGAAGTGCGGCTGTCTTCCTTGGTTCAGAACATTCTTTTGAAGTTCATTGATAATCAGGTTTTCATATAAAGCGCCTTTTGCAAAATGAACATTTAATTGCTCCACATTGCTTATTCCTAAAAGATGCGCGGCTAAGCCTACATCATAAAAGTAAATTTTCGGTGTGCTAACGACTCGTTTGCTGAAATTTTGATGGTAAGGTTGAAGTCGAAATGCGATAAATGAGGTTTCTAAAACCGACAGCCAAGCATTAACCGTCTTATTATCAATTCCCAGTTCAACGCCCAGACTTTGCTGATTGAAAAGTTGCCCGATCCTGCCAGCCAAAAGCTGAATAAAGCGTTGAAATTGGCTCAGGTTAAGAATATTTTTAACTTGTCTTACGTCCCGTTCAATATAAGTTCTAAGGTAATTGTCATAGAATGTGGAAGCGTCAATATCATCCACAAGCTTGCGTGGATAGGAACCGGATAAGATGTATTCTTCCCAAGTTTCGGGCGCATATGCTGTGCCTTTCAACTCATTTAGCGAAAACGGTAAGAGATAGAAAATAGCCACACGTCCAGCCAGTGACTGGGTGATTTGCTCCATCATCAGGAAGTTTTGCGAACCGGTCAATATGTATTCACCCTTTCGATTTCTTTCGTCAGTCAAAACTTGGAGATAAGAAAACAATTCAGGCACATATTGCGCTTCGTCAATGACAACGCCATTTTGGTAATTTTCTAAAAATCCAACAGGATCGTCTTTGGCAAATGCTCTTAGACTCAGATTTTCCAGATTCACATATTGATAATCTGGCCTGACCATCTTTGCCAATGTCGTTTTTCCCGACTGCCTAGGGCCGGTTAAGCTAATAATTGGATACTTTTCCAGCATTCCATTTAGCTTGTCAACAAGTTCTCTATTAACCATTTGTAAATTTAGGAATCAAATTCCTAAATTTACAATAACACTTTAATTATTTACACCTCAAATTTTTTAATTAAAGGGCAATCACCGTCCCAGCAGCAGACATCACAGCTTCCAGCAGATCATCCGAATGGCAGATTGTAACTTGCTTTACGCCATCCTTTAATGCTTCGAATGCACCATCCAGTTTTGGGATCATGCCTTTGTTGATGACACCGGACGATTTGTAATCGGCATACGAAGCTGGATTAAGCGATGCTATGACTGCATTATCATCATCAGGATCAGATAAAACGCCTTTTTTCTCAAAGCAAAAAATAAGGTTTACTTCAAATAATTCGGCCATGGCGACGGCTGTTGCAGAGGCCATGGTGTCGGCGTTGGTGTTGAGTAACAAACCTTCCGAGCTGTAAGTGAGTGGCGCAATGACCGGGATGAGTCCGCTACTTAACAATGCGTTCACTTGCGCTGCATTAACAGCTTCAATATCTCCCACAAAGCCATAATCGATGGTTTTTACGGGTCGTTTTACTGAACGTATGATGCCGCCGTCAGCGCCTGTGAGGCCGATTGCGTTGCAGTTCAGGGCTTGCAGTTGTGCTACAAGATTTTTGTTGACCAATCCACCATAAACCATGGTTACAACGTCCAGCATCGCCTTATCCGTAATTCTGCGGCCTTCTACCATCTGCGTTTCAATCTGCAATTTGGCTGCAATTTGCGTGGCCACTTTTCCGCCGCCGTGAACGAGGATTTTGGGAGCATCGAGTTTGGCAAAGTCGCTTAGAAAACGGGCGCAGGCTTCGGGGTTGTCGATCACATTACCACCGATTTTTACAACATAAAGGGCTTGGGACATTGTATTGGGTTTTTTACGCTGATTTTGAGCCGACAAAGTTAGCAGAAACAAGCCGGGTTAGAAGTGGAATTTTCTTTGATGAATTTTTTTGGCAAAATTACGTTGACTAAGCAAAGCAGAATTTAAACATTATGAAACGCCGCCTTCTCATTTCCCTTGTTCTTTGTCTATTTTTTTCACAATCCGTTTTTGCTCAATTGCAAAAAGCCAAAGCACATTGGACCTACACATTTTCCAAACCGGAAGCGAAGAAGGGGGAGACGGTCGATTTGGTTTTTACAGCCATTGTTGACAAAGACTGGTACATTTATTCCAGCGATTTCGACCCGGATCTGGGGCCTATGCTGACGACCTTCAATTTTGAAAAAAATAACACATTTGAAGTTGTGGGCAAGCTGAAACCGCAGAATCCCAAAGAGAAATTTGAGGAAGTCTGGGGTGGTAAAGTTCGCTACTTCGAAGGAAAAGGCGTTTTTAAACAGACTGTAAAAATACTCGCAGACAATCCGGTCATCAAGGGAAGCTCCGAATATCAAACCTGCAGCCACGTAACCGGGCTTTGCATTCCGGGCAACGACGATTTTGAGTTCAAAGGCCTGAAAGTAGTTGCTGGCGCAGCAACCAGTGATACACAGCCAACCGTAGGCAAAACCGAATCTGCAACAGATTCATCTTCATCGGTTGCAGCCGTGCTGGCTGACACTTCATTAACCATCAATGCAGGTGACGCCGACACATTAGCCCAGGCAGAAGCCGCCGCGACTTTATCTCAAACATTAAGTTCAGAAGATGAATCGGCCGACAAATCGCTCTGGGGCTTTGCATTAGCTGCATTTTTATCCGGCTTAGTCGCATTGCTTACACCCTGCGTTTTCCCGATCATCCCCATGACGGTAAGTTATTTTACCAATCAGGAAAAAGGAAAGCTGAAAGCATTCATATACGGCATTTCCATTGTTTTGATATATACATTAATAGGAACCGTGGTTTCGCGGTTAAATGGCCCGGCATTTGCCAATTTTCTGAGCACGCACTGGATTCCTAACCTGCTTTTCTTTGCTATTTTCTTCGTTTTTGGGCTATCCTTTTTAGGGCTTTTCGAGATCGTCTTGCCCAGTGGTTTTGTAAATAAAATGGATCAAAAAGCTGATCAGGGCGGTTATGCGGGCGTTTTCTTCATGGCGTTTACATTGGTGCTCGTTTCATTTTCGTGCACCGGGCCCATTGTAGGAAGTTTGCTCGTGGCCTCCGCGGGTGGCGAAGTGGTGAAGCCTATTATTGGTATGGCGTCGTTTTCGGCTGCATTTGCGATTCCATTTACATTGTTTGCCCTTTTTCCGCAATGGCTCAAATCTTTGCCCAAGTCCGGCGGCTGGTTAAACACCGTAAAAGTCGTTTTGGGCTTTTTGGAACTGGCGTTAGCATTGAAATTTTTCAGCATCGCCGATCAGGTTTATCACTGGCGTTTGCTCGATCGCGAGATCTATCTTGCATTCTGGATCGTCATTTTCGGTTTGTTAGGGTTTTATCTTTTGGGCAAAATCAGGACTCCGCACGATTCTCCGCTTGAAAAAGTAAGTGTTCCCAGATTACTTTTATCCATTGTCACATTTACCTTCGTTGTTTATATGATCCCGGGCATGTGGGGCGCGCCGTTAAAAGCACTGGCCGGTTATCTTCCCCCACAATCCACATTGGATTTTGATCTGAACAAAAGAACTGCGGGAGTTGTCTCCAACATTACACCCGGTGAAACGCGCAAATATGCCGACCTTTTCCACTTACCGCATGAATTGGAAGGTTTCTTCGATTATAAAGATGCATTAGCCTATGCAAAAAAAGTCAACAAGCCCGTTTTTATCGACTTTACCGGCCACGGCTGCGTCAACTGCCGCGAGATGGAAGCCCGCGTTTGGGTTGACCCGGCTGTGCAGCAACGTCTTCGCAATGATTACGTAATCGTGGCGCTTTATGTGGATGATAAAACGGAGCTGCCGGAAGCATCCTGGTATACTTCCAAATATGACAATAAGATCAAAAAAACCATAGGCGCCCAGAATGCCGACTTGCAGATTGTAAAATACAACAACAACGCACAACCACATTATTGCCTGGTGGATCATGAAGGTAATCTGCTCGTAAAGCCAAAAAATTACGATTTAAACCAAGCCAATTTCGCGGCGTTTTTAGATAGCGGAAAAGCAGCGTTCGGGAAATAGGACCCCTGGTTCCGTTGGTTAAAACCCAACGGAAAATCTGTTCACAGCCATCGGCAAAAAAAACCCGTCAAAAACCCGTCAACATCAGTTGACGGAGAAAACCATCCACGCTAACCAAATCATTTTGCGTCGAAATTTTAAATTTATTCCTTTCCTGAAACCTTGTTGTGTTATGACTAAATTCTGGTCTTTTTTGCTGCAACTCCTTTTTCCATTCTCACTTCTTGCCCAAACCTTCCGCCCGCCTGCCGCCCCTTTAATAACCATTGATCCATACACCAGCGTATGGTCGTTCGGCGATGAACTAAATGGCTCAATAACAAAGCATTGGACTGGTAAACCGCATCCTATGGACGGACTGATCCGGGTGGATGGCAAGACCTACCGCTTCATGGGCGCACCCACGCCGACGATGAAAACCATTTTACCAACAGCCAAGCAAGCTGCGTATACAGCAAGATTTACAACCGTAAAACCGGATCCAAATTGGTGGTATAAAGAGGGTTACAATATAAGCACATGGAAACAGGCCCCTGCTCCATTCGGCACGCATGACCGCAACGATGCCATGCTAAAAGGAGGAACAGAGTTTCAGAATGAAGTTTGGTATCGCCGCGAATTCACATTGACAGCCGCTGATTTTGAAAAAGCAACATTAAATATCTTTCATGATGATGACGTGGCCGTTTATATCAATGGCGTCCCCGCTTACGACTGCGCGCCTTGCTTTACAGGCGATTATGAATTTAAACCCATCAGCGCCTCAGCTCGAAAGGCATTGAAAAAAGGAAAAAACATCCTTGCTGCTTATTGCAAGAATGGCGCTGGCCCGGGTTACATCGACATTGGGTTGGCAGATGAAATTGCTCCGAAAGGTGACGATGTAATTCAGGCTGCCAAGCAAACCGGTTTGGAAATGACTGCCACACAAACCATTTATAATTTCGAAGCAGGACCGATTCAGCTCAAAGCCAAGTTTGTTGCGCCATTGATTTTGAAAGATCTTCACATGGTGTCCCGTCCGGTTAATTATGTTGTTTACGAACTAATTTCGACCGACGGGAAAATGCATCAGGTTGAAATATTGAATTCAGTTTCAGGGCTTTGGGCGGTGAATGACGCGAGTCAGCAAGTGGCCGGCAAGAGTGAAACACAAAATGGCTTGCTCATGCTTTCAATGGGAAATACGGAGCAGAAATTACTGGGTAGGAAAGGCGATGACGTCCGCATTGATTGGGGAAATGCTTATTTGGCGGTCGCTGCGGCAAAAGTGAAAGGCTCTGCCATGGGTACGCCTGAGGAAATCATAAAGTCATTTTCAAAAAGCGGCTCCGTCAATGCGAATCAGACAACGGCTGCCCATGCGGATGCCAAATCCATGGCGGTCGTGCTTGCGGATAAAGTTGGTGCGCAAAGCCTTTCCATGCACGTAATGCTCGGTTATGACGATGGTTATTCGGTTCAATATTTTGGTAAAAATTTGCGTCCCTGGTGGAATAAGGATGGAAAAAATACAGTTCAAAATGAGTTGAAAAACGCCGAAGCAGATTTTGCCAAAATCATTAAAGAATGTGAGGCGACGGATGAAATGATTTATCAGGATGCGCTGAAAGCTGGTGGAAAGCAATATGCGGAGCTTTGTGTGTTAGCTTATCGCCAAGCGATATCGGCGCATAAGTTGGTGGCCGATCCATCGGGCGCGCCTTTGTTTTTATCTAAAGAAAATTTCAGTAATGGCTCCATTGGAACCGTTGATATAACTTATCCATCCGCACCATTATTCCTGCTTTACAACCCAACACTGTTAAAAGGAATGATGGAGCCCATCTTTTATTATTCCGAAAGCGGCAAATGGACCAAACCGTTCGCGGCGCACGACGTAGGCACCTATCCGCTCGCAAACGGCCAGACTTACGGCGAGGACATGCCCGTAGAAGAATCTGGTAATATGCTTACGCTGACTTATGCCGTTTGCAAAGCTGAAAACAACATTGATTTCGCCAAAAAGCATTGGAAAGTGCTCACGACCTGGGCCAATTATCTCAAAAAAGAGGGCTTCGACCCAGCCAATCAACTCTGCACCGACGATTTCGCCGGCCACCTCGCCCGCAATGCGAACCTGTCTATCAAGGCAATTATGGGATTAGCCTCTTACGCAAAAATGGCCGAGCAACTGGGCGACACCAAAGAAGCCTCTGAGGTAAATGCACTGGTAAAAGAGTTTGTGCAAAAGTGGATGCAACTAGCCGACAGCGGCGATCACTACGCCCTAACCTTCGACAACAAAAATTCATGGAGCCAGAAATACAATCTTGTGTGGGATGAACTCTTGAAGCTCAACGTATTCCCCAAAACCGTTGCCGAAAAAGAAATAAAATATTACCTCACCAAACAAAAACCCTTCGGCCTCCCCCTCGACAGCCGCAAAACCTACACAAAATCCGACTGGATCATCTGGACAGCAACATTAGCCACCAACCAGCAAGATTTTGAAGCATTGGTGAAGCCGGTTTACAAATATGCTATGGAAACACCGGACCGCATTCCGCTGTCGGACTGGCATGAGACGGTGAATGGCAAGTCGGTCGGGTTTCGGGCGCGGTCGGTTGTGGGTGGTTATTGGATGAAGGTTTTGGGGGAGAAGTGGAAGTGATTTGATTACGAATAATAATGGCGACCCGGATGTTTCCGTGACCGCCATCGTTGATTTTAATTTCACTTAAGGCAAATCCGCAGGCTCCACCTCTTTTATTGACTTATGATCTACAAATATGTGCGCATAGCCAAAAGTTCTTTCTGAATCTGTAAATGCTGTAAAGTTTAAAACTTGTTCTTTTTCGTTCGCTTCGAATGTTATGGCTTGTTTTTTCCAGATCCCTTTCCAGTTTTTCAAACTCATTGTCAAAGCATTCTTTTTGGTGCCATTTGAATAGATCCAATCTACCACAACCGCTGACACATATGTCGGCGTAAGATTATTTTGTTTCACTGCACAAACAGAACTTGTCGTATAGTAGGTCAATTCATACAATTTACCTGGCGTCAAATTTTTGATAGTAGTTTCAACTGAAGACCGCTTACTTGTTGAAGTTTCATCCTCTGTCCAAGTCTTCTTAGCCTTTGTGCTTATAGTCAGGAAGGAACTTGCATTTGGTACATCTTGAATTGGAGATATGGGACTCTCCCATGGCCATGCCGGATTTCCAAACAAATGGATAAAATTTGAGGAACCAGTCGGATACCCAATTAAATTACTTGAAGTCGAGCTGCCTCTTTGCCATCCATTTGGATAGAGATTTGAACCGAGCGGTCCAAATGTTGAGTGGAAAATAGGAAGAACTTTAATATATCCTCCATCATCCCGCATACTCGCATCCGTCCTTTCACTTTTCGAAGGCTCGGGAGTCTGCGTATCCTCCTTCGAGCAACTGCTCATCATCATTAAACAGGCCAGGGCCAGGCCAATTGGTAATTTTTGTACTAAATTCACTTTTTCCAGTTTTCGTAGTTTAACATTTGTTTTTGTTACTGGCTACAAAACAAGCTTTATAAAGTTCACAATGCATAACCATTGAGTGCAAGGACGGTGACGATTATTCTGCGGTGGAGCGCATTTGTGTTAGAGAAATAGTAGAGATTTACTTACACTATTTGCAAACCGGAGAACTACATGATCAAAAACCGTCGCTGAAAAAGAAATCGAATATTACCTCACCAAACAAAAACCCTTCGGCCTCGCCCTCGACCACCAAATCCGACCGGATCATCTGGACCGCCACACTTGCCGCCAACCAGCAAGATTTCGAAACATTAATCAGGCCCGTTTATAAATAGGCCATGGAAACACAGATCGCATTCCGTTATCAGACTGGCATAACACTGTAAATGGGAAGTCGGTTGGGTTTCGAGCGGGGTCAGTTGTGGTTGGTAATGGGTGAAGGTTTTGGGGGAGAAGTGGAAGTGAATGTATACATAAAAAAAAGTAAAGGCAGCCAGGATATTTCCGGCCACCTTTTGCAATTTATAGCGATAGTTTTCAGTAATCCAGAGGTTCTTCTTGTTGAATCTCTTCAACGGAATTATGGTCAACGAATATGTGAGCATAACTAAATGTATTATCCGAGTCGGTAAACGCGCTGAACTTTAATGTAAGTTCTGTCTCAGCTGCTTTGAATGTTATGGTTTGTTTAAACCAAGTGGCTCCCGCATTCAAAGACATCATATGCGCAGAAAGTTTTTTACCATTTGATAGATACGTTTCAACAAAAAGATCTTTTGCGTATCCTGGAATACATCCTTGTTTTATGATCTTATTGATAGTACTCGCGACATAAAAGTTGATTTGATAGGTTTTTCCAGGTTTCAAATTTTTAACTTTTGTAATTGCTGAGGATCTCTTGTTTTTTGTTGCATTGAAATCCAAAACATTTGTCTTTGCATGGGAGCTAATGGTAACAATCGAATTTGCATTTGGTGCATTAGGAATTGAAGGAAGTGGTTTCTCCCAGGCTGCACCCGGGTTTCCAAATAAGTGTGTTAAGCTCGAAGTTCCCGCAGGCAATTGGATTATGTCATTTGAGGTAGATAAATCTCTCTTCCAGCCATTCGGAAAAACGGTCGAACCAGTTGGGCCATATGTAGGGTCAAGATAGATAAACGAAAAAATCCCATTTTCCTTTCGCATATTCGAGCTTGCACTCACGCTTCCCGTAGGCTCCGGAGTTTGCACATCCTCCTTCGAGCAACTGCTCATCATCATTAAACAGGCGAAGCCCAGGCCGATTGGTAATCGTTTTACTAAATTCATCTTTTACTGTTTTGTAGTTAAACATTCATTTTTACAGGCTACAAAACAAGCTTGTAAATTATAGTTTAATCCCTTTAAATGAATATGCGGGGCATTAGGATTATTCCTCGGTTAAAAAAATTATTGACCATGAGATTTGTGGTTTTTGAATAGCAACTATTACTATCGAGGCGAAACGATTTACTTGAATATGACCGTTATCTCTCAAAGTAAGCTTACATTAAGCAAGCACATCTAGCCTAACCCAGTAAAAACACTCCGGCCTCAACTGGACAGCCGCAAAGCCTAGACCAATCCAACTGGATCGTCTGGACGGCAACATTAGCTACGAACCAGCAGGATTTATAAACACTGATCAAACCCGTTTACAAATACGCTGTGGAAACGCCGGACCGCATTCCGCTTTCGGACTGACATGAGACGGTGAATGGAAAAAGTCTGTTGAGTTTCGGGCAAGGTCGGTTGTGTGTAGTTGTTAGATGAAGGTTAGGGGGAGAAGTGGAATTGAGTTACCAAAAAACAAAGGTGGCTTGATATGTATTGGCCTTTAACCATTGGACAAAAAATCCGCCTCAAATGAAGCGGATTTTTTATTAAAGTGAACCTAATATAAATTGCCTAATTTATTTGTTGAACCGCATTTGAACCAACGTGGAAGTTTGTATATGACAATTGAGTTTGTTCCCAAGGACTGCCACCATACATCCCAAATCTCAGATCTTCATTCGTTGCTACAAATTCAACTGTTTCAGTTATCCATTGACTATGCTTCCCAGTGAAATCGATCGTTTTACTTACTAAGTTAGGAGCGCCTTTCACATGCCAATCTTGTACAGACACCAAAGCAAGACTAGCATATGGTGTTGGACCATACGCTCCAAATAAGCTAGTTGTAGATGTACTAAAGGTAACCTTGTATTTCTTGCCAACTATCAAATTTTTAATATGGTGACTAGTCGCACCACTCATTTTCCCCTCACTTATCACAGTTAAAATAGACCCTGAGCCTGTTGAAGGCACTGGCAATGGATAACGCCACTTTTTTAAACCGTCGCCAGCATACGCTGTTAAGCTAGAAGTAGCATCTCGCGCCGGAATTTTTAAATACCATCCATTAGCCGCACAACCTACACAAGTTGGACCAT
Source organism: Dyadobacter chenwenxiniae (assembly GCF_022869785.1). Lineage (NCBI taxonomy): Bacteria > Pseudomonadati > Bacteroidota > Cytophagia > Cytophagales > Spirosomataceae > Dyadobacter > Dyadobacter chenwenxiniae. Next base: position 5,095,625 of record NZ_CP094997.1, read on the forward strand.
CCGTAGATGGAAGATGAAATACAGAACTGATAACAGGTCCTCCCTGCCTCAAATTCGAGCTTTCATTTGTGACAGCCGATCCGGGCGTTACTGCATCTTCCTTCGAACAGCTGCTCATAAACATTAAACAGGCTAGGCTAAGCCCAAGTGGTAATTGTTTTACTAAATTCATTTTTTGCTGTTTTAATTATTAAACATTCATTTTGTTACTGGCTACAAAACAAGGTTTTGGATTACGATTTAATCGCTTCAAATGAATGTGTGGACGGTTCGGGTTATTCGCCGGTAAAGAGTGGTTTTGGTTAGTAGATTTGTGAATTTTGGAAAGTAACTAGTACTACTGAGGTAATCCGAATTAGCTTAAATGCGGATAGAAACCGCCAGAATGTAAACTGATTTTGATACGAGAATACTCACCAAAATTTTACTATCGTTGAAAATAACAAGGCCGCCCCGGGTTTCACGAGGCGGCCTTTAATACTAAGTTGATGCGCCAATTCAATACATTTTCTTCTCAGCAATTGCATCCTGACCTATGAAAAGGTGCGCGTAGGCCGTCATTCCTTCATTGATCGACGTAGCGCTGAAATCAAACCGCATTTTCCTCCCTGTCGCTTGGAACAGAACGGTTTTTTTGATCCACGTGTGAGGCGCGGCTTCCAGCATGTTTACATCAAAATACTTGGTCTGCCAGGCCTCACCGGTGTTTGGGCTCTTGATTGCAATATTACAATAGTGTACAAACGACGGGTTTTTACCAGCCGGGTCCTTTTCCGGACGCGCGGAAGCAACATAGAATGTGAGGTTGTAAAAAGCACCCGGTTTCAGGAAACGGATCGTTGTTCCCACTTTCGACAATTTACTGAATTTCGATTTATCATTCGTGGAAGTAGTAACCGTGACAATCGAATTCCAGGGCACATTCGGGAGCCCAGGAAATGGGCCTTTCCACTCCAATGCATTGTTTCCCCACAATCTCTCGAAGCTGGATGTGCCCGATGGATATTTTGAAGCTTCGCCGCTTTCGAGCCAGCGTTTTTCCCAGAAGTTGGGCAGTGTATTAATTCCGGGATAACCCTTTGTTCCGCAGATCCATGCATATGGGCCTGTCTTCATGTTTGCAGTCGTGTCGGCAGTTGCCGCTTCCACTTTTGGTTCAGGCATTTGCGCCTCTTCTTTCGAGCAGCTGCTCATAAACATCAGGCAAGCCAAGCCCAAGCCAACTGGTAATTTTTGTACTAAATTCATTTTTGTTTTTTTGTAGTTGAACATTGTTTTTGTTGCTGGCTACAAAACAAGCCTTTATGAAATATGAAAATCCCGGATCGCATTCCGCTCTTGAATTGGCATGAGACAGTAGATGGGAAGTCTGTTAGCTTTCGTGCCCGGTCGTTGTGGGTGGGTATTGGATGAAGGTTTTGGGGAGAGGTGGAAGTAAAGGTAGCAGAAAAAAGCAAAGGGCGGCTTGGATACTCCGGCCGCCCTTTGTGTTTCTTAACTTAGTATGTTAGAGCTTGAATATAAGTTCTTTGATAGAATTCTGATCTACAAAAACGTGTGCGTAAGCATAGCTGCCAATTTCGCCAGTTGGAAAAAAATTAAAAACTGCTTCATTACTGACAGCATCAAATGTTATCGTCTGGGGCACCCATGTAGCCTCCTTACCTTTGAGACTTACTTGCACAGACTTTGCATTTAATATAACATGCATGCTATTTGCGTATTGTTGCGGCGTCGTATACGCACCTTTGAGTTTTGTGGTAGCCACATAAAACGTGATTGTATACTTTTTGCCGGGAGTCAAATTCTTGATTTTTGTTCCAGCATATGAGATATCGTTTATAGATCCATAGTTAGAAACCGTTACGACAGAATTTGCATTCGGAGCCGTCGGAACCGGCGGCAAAGGCTTCTCCCAGGGATAAGTGCCTTCTCCCCACAAATGCGTCAGGCTGGATGTGCCTGCCGGAATTAGCGGGTCAGCTTCCCCCGGGCCGAAGCTATATGCCTCCCAACCTGCCGGATATACTTCCTTCCCGACGGAACCAATCGTAGGCGAAAATAACGGTGATACATAGGTTACACCTTTGTGGCTCGAATGGATATTTCCCTGTTCCTGTTGCTGAGCGGGTGTCACGGCCGCATCCTCCTTCGAGCAACTGCTCATCATCATTAAACACGCCAGGCTCAGGCCAATTGGTAATTGTTTTACTAGATTCATTTCTGTTGTTTTTGTAGTTAAACATTATTTATGTTACTGGCTACAAAACAAGCCTTTAGGAAGCGGATAAGACTTTCAAAATGAACATGTGGCGGATAGCGGTTATTTGTCGGTAAAAGCAGTTTAAACAAACAGATTGGCAATTATCGGATAGTACTTATTACTCACCTTCGGCTCGATATACCTTGGTATTATGGCGATGATAGTTTGTAAATTGATCTACACGCTAGGCAATTCACCTGAATAATGTATTTATTGAGAGGTCAATTTTATCGGATTAAATACCCTATTCTAATTTGTATTTCTCCCAACAAAGTTTTCATATTCGCATTCCCAATAAAACTCATACAAAAATGAAGAAGTCAGCAAGCATTGCCCTGTTATGGTGTGGATCAAGTGAAAGCTCCTGGGCGCCTTTGTATGGGCGCGGGACACCTAAGACAGGGCATTTTTAATTTTTTTTATCCCAAAAAACATACAAAATGAACACAAAAACACACTCTATCGAATCCCCGGATTCGATGCGCGAGGCTTATGGCGAGCAAGTGCAACAATTATTTGAGGTCAATATACCTGCCGAAATGGTGGAACATCTTTGGGAGATTTACAGCGGTTTTCAAAGTTTTGATCAGGAAACCGGCTTCAACCCCCGCAAACTCAACATTTTCTATACTTTTCGTGACTTGCTGCTTTTTTGCCAAAGGATTGAGTCGATGAAGGCGGCTTAGAATATAATATGTGTTTTTTTTAAAATGGCCTGGGCGTTTGCCTATGGCCATTTTTCTTTTATTAATGTGTGACTTCCAATGAACATCAGCGTCTAAGATGAAAATCTAAGCACGCTGCGAAGATGAGAATTTACTATGTCTACATTTTGAAATGCTCTGATGAGAGTTATTATACAGGCGTTACAAATAACCTGGAACGACGTTTTGCAGAGCATACTTCCGGACGTAAAGAGACGAGTTATACTTATTCCCGGCGGCCGGTTGAGCTGGTGTTTTCTCGCAAGTTCAAATACATTATTGATGCAATTGCTTTTGAAAAGCAGGTCAAAGGTTGGGGCAGGAAAAAGAAAGAGGCGATTATGAATGGTCAATGGAATGAATTGAGATCCCTGGCAGAATGTCGGAATGACACGCATTCGAGGAACATGAACGCTGATGAGAAGTAGACCTTTATTTGCTAAAGCTGAAGAGCTACTCCCCATGTCCCCCTGAGCGGACCGGGCCGCCGGGCGGCCGAAGGGCGCTACTGCTAGATACAACGCCTTTTGGCATAGTGCTTGGCAGGAACGCCCCTTCGGCTCCGCTCAGGGTGACAATGTAAGGAGCGTTGTGCTTTTTGACATGGTGCTTGGCAGTAGCGCCCCCTTCGACCGCCGGGCGGCCCGGTCCGCTCAGGGTGACAAGTCAACAACCTTACCCTTCCAAAACCAACTCCTCCCGCTGCTGCTTCTTGGCTTTCCGCTTTGCGAAGCGATCTTTTAGTTTATCCACAACGTAATAAACACTCGGAACCAGGAAGATCGTCAGCAGCAAGGAACTTGTCAGACCACCGATAATCACCCAGGCCATGCCGTTTTTTACTTCGGCTCCGTCGCCGGAGGCTAGTGCGATCGGCAACATACCGGCGATCATGGCGATGGTGGTCATCAGGATTGGGCGGAGGCGTTCTTTGCCGGCTTCTATCAATGCTTCTTTTAATGCGTGGCCTTCTTCTTTTAGTTGATTGGTAAAATCGACGATCAGGATCGCGTTTTTGGCTACTAATCCTAAAAGCATGATCATACCTACGATGGAGAAGATGGTTAGACTTTCCATGGTTAATGCCAATGCGGTTAATGCGCCGACTAGAGCGACCGGGATCGAGAATAATACTACGAATGGGTAAATGGTGCTTTCGTAAAGGGCCACCATGATCAGGTAAATGAGCACAATGCCGAGTACAAGCGCCAAGCCCAAGCTTCCGAATGCGTCGGCTTGGTTTTTCAGGTCACCGCGGTATTCGATGAAAACGCCTTCCGGAAGTTTAACACTGGCCATTTTGGCTTGAATGTCGGCTCCGATAGAACCGGATGGACGTCCGATTACCTGTGAATTAATGCTGATGGAACCCAGACGGTCAATCCGTTGCAGCACGCTTTCGCCCATTCCTTCCTTGATGGTTGCGAATTGGGATAATTCAAATGCTTGTCCTGCACTGTTTACAAAACTCAGGTGACGGATATCGTCGGCGCTGGAACGGTTGAACTGGTCTAATGTGACCATAATGTCGTATTCCTTGCCATTTTCCTTGAATTTCGAACGGTCGTCGCCGCGGAATGCGGTTTGCAATGCAGCACCTACTTCGGCCGCGTTGATGCCCAGTTGCGACATTTTCTCACGATCCAATGACACGCCTACTTCCGGTTTCGGGTCGTCGACAGAATAATCTACGTTTGCGGTCCCCGGTATCGATGCTACAACTTCTTTTACCTGCGCCGCAACTTTACGGATTGTCGGCATATCGGTCCCTTTTACCGCCACCTGGATCGGCGCCTGGTTGGCGTTACCCGTTATGGAAGTTGGGGCGACCGTTACTTTCACACCCGGAATTTGCAGGATTTCTTTTTGAATTTGTGTACCAAAATCTTCTGCTGACATTGGGCGCTCCGCTTTGTCAACCAGTTGAACAGTCAAATCGGCAATGTTACCGCTTGATGTCGTCCCCAAACCTGTGCTGCTATAACCCACATTGGTAAATACTTTGGTCACTTCTTTCCGTGTCAAAAGCATTTTCTCGACGCGCTGCGCAACCTGGTTTGTCTGGTAAACGGACGCAGTCGGTGCCAGTTCAAGGGACACATTCAGCTCGCCACGGTCACTTTGCTGCATAAATGCTGCTCCGATAAAACCTGCCGGAACCAGAGCGATTGAACCGATAATCAATGCAAGAGAGCCAAGGAAAACGTATCTTTTGTGACCTAAAACCCAGGTTAGCAAGCGGCCATATTCTTCCTTGATTCTGTCTAGGAAATTTTCAAAACCTATATTCAGCCTGCCCCAAAGGGTGTTTTTATCCAAAATTTCTATTTTACCAAAACGCGAAGCGAGAAGCGGTGTCAATGTAAAGGATACGAACAAGCTCATTAATGTCGAGAACACAACCACTAGGGAGAATTCTCTCAGGATGTTACCGATCAAGCCGGACGTCAACGCGAGCGGCACGAAAACCACGACGTCGACCAATGTTATCGCGAGGGCTGTGAAACCGATTTCTGCACGTCCGTCCAATGCGGCCTGCCATCTGCTTTTGCCCATTTCCATGTGGCGGTTGATGTTTTCCAAAACCACAATGGAATCATCGACCAGGATACCAACGACCAGCGAAAGGGCCATTAATGTCATTAAGTTGAGCGAAAAACCTAAAAGGCTCATTAAAATGAAGGTCGGGATCATTGAAGAAGGCAATGCTACGAGGATAAACATCGAGCTTCGGAAGCTGTGCAGGAACATTAACATCACGATCGATACGATCAAAATCGCAAGCCCAAGATCAAAAACCACGGCATCGGCTGAGGCCAATGTGTAAATGGATTGGTCGGATGCAATGTTGAACTTTAAGCCTGATGAAGCATATTGTTTTTCCAAAGTCGTTAAACGCTCGCGTGTCAACTTGCTCACATCCACGGCATTGGCATCGGATTGCTTCTGAATTTGCAATGCGACCGAGGGCGCGCCATTAATATGGTTTACCGCGGTTGCATCGGCTGTGCCATCATATACTTCGGCAATGTCCTTCAAAAAGATCTGCCCACCGGTGCTGTTACGGCCTACGATTACGTTTCGGAGATTTTCAACGGTTGTCAGTTTCGCATCAAAACGGATCGAAAGCTGATCTTCCTGCGTTTTAACCTGACCGGCTGGATAGGAAGTGTTTGCATTACTAATCGCAGCGGAAACCTGTGCGATGGACAAGCGATATGCTTTTAATTTATCCTGACTGATATTAACCTGAATCTGACGCTCCGTTCCACCAATAATGGTCACCTGGCCTACGCCGGTTACATTTGAAAGTTGCGGTTTCAGTTTGTCATCGATCAGGTCGTAAAGTGCTGAGGGGGCCATATTTGCTGTTACACCCATTCTCAAAACCGGGATTTCATCGGTTGAGAATTTGTTGATCACAGGGCGGTCGGCATCGTCGGGGAGCAATGAAATTACTTGCTCTACTTTGCGCTGTGCTTCCTGTTGTGCCAAATCGACACTGATGCCTTGTTTCAACTGGATAATCACTGAGGAAACCCCTTCCTGAGAAGTTGAATTGATCTGATCCAAACCTTCGATGGCCGAAACGGCGTCTTCAATGTGTTTGGTAACATTGGTTTCGACTTCGTCCGCAGCGGCACCGCGGTAAGTCGTCATCACACTCACAACATTAGCCTCAAATTTGGGCAACAAGTTGTAAGACAATTGTTTATAACTGATCACACCAAATAGTATCAACACCGTGAATACTACTATGATGAAGAGCGGTCTTTTTACTGCTACTTCGGTGATTGACATATTCTTATTCGTTTACTGATGAAAACTATTTGGTAACATTAACCGCCGCACCTTCGCTCAGGTTGATCTGTCCGGTTGTGATCACCGTTTCGCCCGATTTCAGACCCGACAAAACTTCTATGTTATCGCCCAATTCGCGGCCCACCTGGATTTTGCGTTGTTTGGCAACACCATTCTCAACCGTGTACACATAAGGATTGCGAACGCTTTCCACCAATGCACTTCTCGGGATCAGCAATGCCTGCTGGCTGCTTTTTTGGCTAAATTCAACACTTACAAATGTTCCTGCCCGTAACTGACTGGAATTTTTGATCACAATCTCCACCGGATAATTGTGCGATTCGTCGCCCTGTGGGGCAATGTAAGAGATCACTCCGTCGATTTTTTTATCCGGGAAAATGCTGGATCCAACCTTTACGTGCTGACCTTCTTTCAATTTGTAAACATCATTTTCAGAGATCATCACTTGCACTTTCAGGCGCGAAACGTCCAGGATCGTTCCCAGCGAAGTCCCTACATTCACAAACTCCCCCGGCTCAATGTTCTTTTTGATCACGCGACCGCTGATCGGTGCCTCAATGGATGCATCATTGATCTGTTGTTTGATCTGCTCGGCCTGGTTCAATGCGTTTTCATAATTGTATTTTGTATCGTTCACCTGCACTTCTGTCGCTGCATTTCCTGCCAAAAGCTTGTTGTAACGATCCGTATCTTTTTTCAATTTGTTGATATTGAGCTCAGTGGCTTGTAACGAAAGCTCTTTCAATTTGCTATCCACCTTCACCAGTGTTGCGCCTTGCGATACGTAGGTTCCGAGGTCATATTTAACAGTCATAACCTTTCCGGCGGACGTCGCCATGATTTCAGCCTGTTTGAACGGGATCAAACTTCCCGTACGAACCAGCTGCTGATCCGTGCTGCCTTCTTTTACAGAAACAGCGGTCACCGGAATGGTCACATTTTTGTTATCCGGCATTACTTTCTTAGCGTCCATTTTGGACTTGTTGGCCACCAAACGAAATCCGATCAGTATCCCGATGATTGCGATGGAGCCGATGATGATGAGTTTTCTTTTCATCTTTAATGTTGAATGACTGAATGAGTGAATGAGTGAATGTTTTTTGATTGACTATTAATGATCAACAATGACTATTGCTAACCTTCTAAGGTAGTGCTGTATAGAAGTCGTTTAAGCTGCCTTGGGACTGTTCTATTCCTAGTTTGGCCTGGTAATAGCTTAGCATGGAATTGATGTAGTTGCTTTGCGCTTCTTTATAAGATGTTTCTGCGTTCAGCAGGTCCGATAATGTTACGGTTCCTTCTCTGTATTGCAGGGTCGTCACATCGTAAACCTCTTTCGCCAAAGTCACATTGCTTTCGTCGTTGCCGAGGTTCAGTTTTGCTTTTTGAAGCTGCGTGGTGGCGTTGTGATTTTGAAGTTCGTAGTTCTGGACATTCAATTTCAGCTGCTCATTTTGTGTCAAAAGATTCAGGTCGGCTTGCTTGTATTGCGCATCTCTTCTGAAACTATCAAAAATTGGGATAGAAAGTTTTACACCAATTGCCCCGAAGCTGAACCAGTTGCCCCAGGATTCGCCCAGGTTTTGACCCAACGATTGCATACCATATCGGCCGTAAACGGACAACTTAGGCAGATAACCTGCTTTAATCCGCTCTTTTTCCAAGGACTGCAACTGCATATTGACGTTCTGAATTTTGAAGTCTGTAAGGTTAGCAACGTCTAATTTCTCCGGCTCTACCAATTTGAAAGGCTGACTTAACGGGTTGTCGGTCAATTCCAATTGCTCGGCCAACGGCATGCCCATTTGGAACTTCAACTGATTTTGAGCCAGTATCAAATTGCTTTCCGCGAGAGTAAGTTGCGATTTAATGTTGTTCAAACTGACTTGCGTACGGTCAAAATCCACTTTTTTGATAACCCCATTATCCAGTTGCAGCTTTAAAGTGCCGAGGATCTGCTGTGTTTTTTCAAGGTTATCTCTTAAAAGGTCGATTTGCGCCTGGGTGACAAAAACCTGATAATAGGCGTCCGTAACATTAAAAATGATCGTCTCTTTTGTTTTCTGCGCATTCAGTGCGGCGTTTTCAAGGTTAGGCTTATTGGCCTTAATGCCGACCAGCAATGCCTGGTCAAAAATCACCTGATCCGCCTGTGCAGAAACGTTGGTCGAATATTTTGTTCCCAGGGCAACGCGGCGATCTTCTCCGCCAAAAAGCGCTCCCGGTAACACGGTCGACTGGAGCTTAATGTTATCATCAAGCGCGCCGCTACCCGCAACTTGCGGCAGGTAACCCGCTAAGGCCTCTCGACCCTGCTGCATGGCAATGCTCTCTTTATATTGCGCAATCTTAACGTTGCCATTGTTCTTGATCCCGTAAGCAATGCAATCTTTCAGACTCAGGCGCGTTTGCGCCCACGAAGGCCCGGCCGTCGCAACGAATGCCAGCATTGCTATGATCCATTTACTTTTCATCTTTTCTGTTTATTAGTTATTTGTGGCTAATGCTACATTTAGTTGATAGGTCTACTGGTGATATATCAACTATTTATTTAAAAAATTTTACTTTTCTGCTATGGCCGCAACTCTGTCCAGATAACCCATGAACGTCTTACGTTCCTCCTCGGTGAAATGCTCCATTACGCGATTATCGAATGCAATTACCAACGCTTGAATGCGCTCACAGACAAATTTCCCACTCGGCGTCAATGTTACCAGATTCTTTCTTTTATCCTCAATATCACTCTCAATCTTCAAGAATCCATCTTTATGCAATGTCTGCACAGAACGCTGAATTCCGGCTTTATCCTTTTGCAGCACATTGGCAATGTCCTGCTGTGTCATGGCATGTTCTTGAAAATACACAACCATCAGAATTGGCAGTTGCTCCGCCAGCACCGGAATGCCCTCCTGCACCAGCTGCGCATTCATTTTTTTGAAAACAATCTTCGTCACAACTCCCAGCTTAAATTGAAGGGAGTTCTTCATCTCTTCTTTAATGTTTAGGAAAAATTTTGGATGTGTTGTAGTCATGGTGCAAATGTACATTACGTTGACGTATCAACCAAATGTCCTTTAAAAAAGTTTTTGTTTCCAAAAACTTTTTTAAAGGACATCAGTCAGGAGTTTAAAGCAATGTTATCTGCCTAGTGTTTTGATCAGCATTCCTTTTGTCACTTTGTCGGAAAGCGACATGCCGTTCATGATCGCCAGCTCGTCCATTTGCTTATCCTGCTGGTTGTTGTCTTTCAATGCGTCTTTGAGCGAGCCGTCGCGTTGCACGGTTTTGATCCGGATGCGGTCGGGCTGGCGGTTAATGATGTTTCCGTCTGTTACCGATTTGAAACCCTGTGCGATTGACTTAAACTGGTTCACGCTCCCTCCAAAATTGGCAGCCGCAGCAACCCCGTGGATCGCATAAATATTGCCGCCATATTGGATCAGCCATGAAGCAACTTGTATTGAATTCTGCGTCGGAGCGGCTTGCTGGCCGGTTTCCGATTGCGCTGCTTGTGTTGAAATCATGACGATGGCCTGATTGCCATTAATCGTTGTTTTCTCATTTTCAGAGACTTGCAAGCCATAATTTTTTACCGTAGCCTGGGCCGCCTCTTCTAATGTTTTGCCCGGTGCGATTGTAAAAATCACCATCGACTTTCCATCTTTCGCTCCCATTTGGAATTGCGCCGGCGAGTTTTCATACTGCCATCCGCTTGGAACCGGGAACTGTAATTTCAGGTCAGGATGGTAAAAAGTGTTATTTTCAACGAAGCCTTGTTTTGGATCGGTGCCATATATAATGCCTTCGATTTTACGCAAATATGTATCGCGGTTGACATTGTATTTGCCTGGATTAGCCTTTTGATATTCCGTCGCCAGCTTTTGCACTTTTGCCTGTCTGCCGCCCGGATCAGGGTGAGTTGATTGAAAAGTAGGGATCGCCTGGCCGCTTTTTTCACTGATTTTTTTCAATGTACCAAAGAAATCGGCCATCTCGTGCGCATCGTATCCGATCTTGCTTGAGTACTCCACACCAATTTTATCCGATTCAGTTTCGTGATCACGGCTATAACTCAGCAATAATAATCCAAGCGCCTGCTGCGTCTGATCTGCCATTCCGCGGACGGTTTCTGAAAGGACCATTCCGGCCATCAAACCTACTTGGCCAAAGATTTGTGAAGTCTGTTGGCGCGCTGAGTGCCTTGCCGTAATGTGGCCAATCTCGTGACCCAAAACGCCAGCGAATTCTGCCTCATTATTAAAGTGCGCCATAATCCCCCTAGTAAAGTATACGTAACCGCCAGGCACAGCGAATGCGTTAACCACGGGCGAGTCCACAATAAAGAATTGATAGGGTAATTCAGGTCTGTGAGAAACGTTTGCCATGGCTTTTCCTTTCTCATTAATAAAGGCATTCAGGTTTTTATCGTCATAAATACCCATTGTAGCCACAATTGAAGGGTGGGATTCTGCGCCAAGCGCTATTTCCTTTTCTTTGGACATAAAGATAATTTCCTTCTTACCGGTAACCGGATTTTTGGAGCAACTGGATAGAAACCCTGCACTGACAAGGCAGAGGAGCATGTGAAATTGAAATTTCATTTTCATAAAATTATTAAGAGAAAGACTATTACCAGAGAGTTGGTCAAATTTAAAACTTTTACGAAAGAATCATGCCAAGACGTATAATCAAACCCGGACTGAAAACTAAATATATTTTACATTAACTATGCGAATTATCTAAATTACGAGAAATTGGTATGAAAGTTGTCCACCCGTTTTGATTCGCATTCCAAGACAACTGAAATTACATTTACACTATGGATTTAAAGAAAAGTACTTTTAGTTTACTTCCTTCCTGGTTAGTGCGATTCGACTTTTTTGGACTTTTTGAGCAAGACCCTTTCGGTAACTACTTGATTTTTAAGCGCATTATTATTTTTATCATTGGCTGGTTTACTTATTACAGATATACGGCAGTTAACAAAATTGAAATTATAGGAAGCGACCAGCTTATTGAGCTTCCAGACAATGGTGTACTCTTTCTATCCAATCATCAAACCTACTTCGCGGACGTAATTGCTTTTTACCATATTTTTTGTGCATCTAAATGGGGTTATAAGGGTACTATTTCTCCCCCATTTTATCTGTTTTCTCCACGCGCAAGATGCTATTATGTTGCCGCTTCTGAAACTATGAAAGAAGGGATTTTGCCCAAATTGTTCAGCATCGGCGGCGCGATTACCATTGATCGTTCCTGGCGCGCGAATGGTGAAAATGTGAAGCGGCAACTGGATAATGCTGCGCAAGATAAAATCGGAATGGGTCTTAAACATGGCTGGGTCGTGAGTTTTCCGCAGGGCACAACAAAACCATACGCGCCAGTACGCAAGGGAACGGCACATTTGATCAAAGACCATCAACCCATCGTAATTCCGGTCGTTATCAATGGTTTTAGAAGGGCATTTGATAAAAAAGGTTTGCGGTTTAAGAAAAGGAACACGAAGCTTACCGTGCATTTCAAACCGCCTATGCATTTTCTACCGGACGAATCCCTGGAAAGCATGATTGAACGCGTCACCAAGGCGATTGAACAGGATGCGCCGAAAGACGGCCCGGCAGCTATTCCGGTCGTGTGACATCCGTAATTGTGTTCTGCACGTAAGTAAAGTCTCGACATCCCACACAAAATGCGAATGAAAGGTAAAAAAGTATTAATAACTGGGGGAACAGGATTAATTGGCAAAAGGCTTACCCAATTGCTGCTTGAAAAAGACTACCAAGTGGCATATTTGAGCCGTAAAAAGACAAGCATCCCGTCGGTTCAGGTTTTTGAATGGAATGTTGATAAAGGATATATAGAAGACGGCGCGCTGGAAAACACGGATTACCTGATCCATCTTGCAGGCGCGGGCGTCGCGGATGAACGCTGGACGGAAGAGCGCAAAAAACTGATTATTTCTAGTCGCACAGAAACGGCGAAGCTGATCCACAAAAAGCTAACAGAAAAACACATTCGGCCCGCTGCATTTGTATCTTCTTCGGGAAGCAGTTATTACGGAGAAGACACGGGCGATATTCGCAACACCGAAAGTTCGCCGCCGAACAGTGATTTTTTATCGCAAGTGACAGTTGTTTGGGAAAAAGCGGCAAACGACATGGCAGCACTGGGCATAAGGACTGTAAAACTGCGAACGGGAATCGTTTTGAGTAACGAAGGCGGCGCGATCCCGAGAATGGCCGCTCCGGCAAAATTAGGCTTCGGCGCTCCGCTAGGTTCTGGTAAGCAATGGGTTTCCTGGATTCACATCGATGACCTTTGCCGAATGTATATCGAAGCAATGGAGAATGAATCGTGGGAAGGCGCTTACAATGCTGTTGCGGCTCAGCCGGTGACGAACGAGGAACTTACCAAGCAAATCTGCATTACATTGGGAAAGCCGCAATGGTTGCCTAATGTCCCTGCTTTCGGTTTAAAGCTGGCTTTCGGAGAAATGGCTAGCGTCGTGCTCGGAAGCAGCTATCTCATCAACGAACGAATCGCAAAGGAAACCAACTTTCAATATTATTACGAAGAGCTCGATAAGGCACTAGTGGAAATACTTTTATGATTTCGGCAGTCGGCTTTCAGCTGTCGGCTGTCGGCTGTCAGCTGTCGGCATACACGGATGCATTTCGAAAGCCGATGGCCGACTGCCGAAAGCTGCCCCCCTACTCTTCCTCTTCCTTCTCTTCCTCCGTCAAAACCTGTACTGTTCCGAGCCATTTATCCCTTTGTAATTTGGCTTTGAAATTATCCATGACATTCAATTGAATGTTCCCATTACTGAACGTCGACATCTGCAGCCCGACAAAGGCAAGCGCCTCGTTTAATTTATTTTCCAGCGGTGTACTAGAGAAAATACAGTCATTCCAATACCATTCGAGCGATTCTCCGGCCACCTCTTCTACGATATCGATGTAATCCTGTAATGTATAACCAATAAAAGGCTTACCAAACCGCGTCCAAAGCAACTGCATAACAGTATCCAGTGATTGTGTATGGTCCGTGTTTTTTCTTAAATAAAGGTCCAGGATAAGCGCCACCAATGCGCCTTTGTGATATACGGATACTTTTCTGTTCGGAATCCCTTTTTCATAACCGTCCAGCCAAAGGTCAAAAGACGAATCTGTCAGCGAATGGGTAGCGTGCGAGCTGTTCTCGAAATGCCTTTTCATGTAAACCTGCAATTCCTTGATGTAGATTTCTTCTGTAAAAACACCAGCGCGTTTCAGGAAGATATCTCCGTAGTAAGTGGTGCAGCCTTCCGCCACGAAACATGTGCGGAAATAGTTTTCTTTGGTAAAATCATACGGCAACAACTCAGCAGGTCGGATGCGTATAATGTTCCACGCGTGAAACAATTCATGCGAGCTCACGCCCAGCAGATCTGAATAAAGCCCTTCGCCCTCATCATCCGGCCCGAGCACGATCATTGTGGAATTGCGGTGTTCAACTCCGTGGTAGAATGCAGTAGGCAGGATTAAATTAAGAAAATGGTAATCTTGTTCGGGGAACTCGCCCATGGTTGCGATCTGCTCTCGGGAAAAACGACGGAAATCGCGCTTAATGCGGTGCCAGTTGGGCTGCAAGTTACCGTGCATCCATATCTTAAATTTTACCCCACGAACCTCGTAGTGCCGTTCCTGCAATGTTTTCGAAGCCAGCAACGGGCTATCGACCAATTGATAAAAGTCGTTTGCCTTTAAAACATTTCCCTTCGCCGGAAGCCCGCAGGCGATCTGGTAACCCTCCGGTAATTCGAGCTCAACAGTGTATGCTTCATCGATGCGCCCCTCGGTATACATGCAGAAATTGATGAAATTGAGATACCACAATTCCTCGTCTACGTAACTGCTGCCTGCATTTTGGATGACTGCGTAGAATGTATAGCGGATCTTGATTTCTTTTTCTCCTGCCGTTGCAACCTGCCAGCGGTCTTTCGTTACTTTATGAATGTGGAGTTTCTGATCGGTCGTGGAGATCGCTTCAATAAATTGAATATTTTTGGCGAAATTTTGTATTTCATATCGTCCGGGCCTCCACGCAGGCAACTGAATTTCGATAAACTCTGCATCAATTTCAGGTATAGTGTAAGTAATGTTGATTAAACGAGACTGCGGATCAGATACGTAAATATTATAATGCATAGAGAATGAAAGGTAATTTGAGGAGTGGGTAGCACTAATTCAGGTGTAAACCAAAATTTGGAATTTCTACGTTACCAGTTACAATAATATAAAATAAACGATTTTAAGATGAAAAGTAAAATCCTCCTGTTATGCTCGGTCGTGTTTGGTATTTTAATCAGTCCGGCATTAATGGCGCAAGATGATGAATATTACCGCCCCGACTCGCTGCGGAAAGAGAAACCCGAAGAAGTGGAAAGGCCTCCTGTTGAACAAAGAGAAGTGGTTGAGAAAAAACCATTGGCTGAATTTAAAGACCGTCCGTTTGTTGACAGATTAAGGCTGGGAGGCAGCTTTGGGCTAAGCCTGGGAACGGTTACCAACATTAACCTTTCTCCCATGGCCGGTTACGAACTTACCGAAAAGCTGGTTGGCGGTGTGGGTGTGACGGGAATGTATTTCAGATACAAGTATTATGATATAAACACGCTTTATTATGGAGGCCGAGCATTCCTGATGTATTCGGTGGTTCCTGTGGTCAATATAATTGCCGAAGCAGAAGTGCTGAATGTTGAAGGATCTTACCAAAAGCGACAGTGGTTGACCTCGCCGCTTGTCGGAGCGGCCTACTCACAGCCAACGGGCGGTCGATTTATTAAAGCTGTACATTTCACAGCTTTATTTAACTTGAATTACAACAATCAGATCGATAAATACAGCGGCCAAAACCTTTCGCCGTACGGAAGCCCCTTCGTTTTCCGGGTAACATTTCTTTAAGGATTCTGAATTATACCATATATAATGAACCACTGTGTCACCGCAGTGGTTTGATTTTTTACCACCAATAGGAAAGCCTGCTTAATGCGGCTCTACATTAACAAATTGTATTATGGAAAACCCCGTTCTGATTTTCGGTGCCGGCGACCTGGGCGTTCAGGCATTGGATATATTTAAAAGGAATAATGTGCTCGTTTATGGCCTTCTGGATGATCATAAGGAGCTGCATGGCAAAGAATTTGGTGACGTGAGTGTGTTGGGAAATACAGACGATGCCGGTTTTCTAAGCATATTGGGCAGTAAATGTGAAGCATTTGTTGCCATCGGAGAACGTTCGGTACGCGAACGATTGGTAGAAACATTGACAGACGAGTACAAAACAATGCCCATTAACGCGATCCACGACAGCGCATTGATCTCGGAAATGGCAACCATAGGTCACGGGAATCTGGTTGGCGCACGCGTCACGGTGGGAGCGAAGTCTAAAATCGGGCACCATTGCCTGGTGCAAACAAGTGCCGTGGTGGATACATGGGTGCAAATTGGTGATTATGTGACGATTGGCGCAGGAGCAATTATTAATGACCGTGCTAAAATCGGAGATGGCGTATTCATCGGATCAGGTGCAATTATCGTGGCTGGAATTGAAATTGGCAAGAATGCGCGGATTGGCGCGGGCTCGGTTGTGGTTGAGAATGTGCCTGCTAAGGCCACGTATTTCGGCAATCCGGCACGTAAGGTCTGAGGTCAATAAAATTCCCCCATAGTTTTTTTATTAAATCGAAAGACATTACCTTTGCAGTCCTTTTGACAGAAAAAGTGAAAGAGCTAAGTAAATACAACATAGACATTTACGGTTTGGAAGACAAACAGTATGCCTATGAAATGGAGTCGGGAGATGCATTTTTCCAGGAACTGGATCAGGATCTGATTGAGTTTGGCCATTTCAAATCGCATGTTGTGCTGAAAAAATCTGCTACAATGATCCAGCTGAATTTTCATACAGTTGGAAGTGTAACGCTGACCTGTGACAGGAGTCTGGAACCATTTGAGGAACCGATTGACTCCAACGAACGCATTATATTGAAGTTCGGCGATCACAATGAGGAGTTAACGGATGAGATAGAGATCATAGATCGCAATACGACAAGGATTAACGTAGCCCGTTATCTTTTTGATTTTGTAGCGCTCTCTCTTCCATTTAAAAAGATTCATCCGGATTTGAGGGGTGAGGAAGAAGAGATTGATCCATTGGATGAGGCGGACGGAATTTTGGTATATTCATCAGAAATCGCTGAAAGTGACGAGAAGGAAGAAGACGAAAAAATTGACCCACGCTGGGAAGCATTGAAAAAGCTGAAGGGCGAATAACAATACCCGCCGCCCCAATTCATCGGAAACGGCCAATGACCGGCCAGTGACCGTCGGTTTAAACCGACGGAAAAGAGCGGCAAAAGAAAAACAATTCCCGTCGGTTTAGGCCAACGAAAAAAAACAACAACAAATAAACATTAGAAATAAAGCATCATGGCACATCCTAAGCGGAGACATTCCACAAGCCGTCGCGACTCGCGCAGAGCACATGATTTCCTAACAGGAAAACAATTGGGCACTGATTCTTCAACAGGAGAAATTCACCAGTTCCACCGTGCACACGTTCACGAAGGTAACCTGGTCTACAGAGGTAAAGTTGTAGTTGAAAACTATTCCAAAACGGTTTAGATTCAGTCGATGAGTATATTAATTTCGCAGCAGCCGTATAAAAGTTGTTGCGAAATTCTTTTTTACTACGGCACATCTGCTAAATTTACACCTTCGATTTCTAACTTATTAGTCTAAAATAACAGCGTGTAAATGAAAATTGCGGTAGATGCTATGGGGGGAGATTTGGCTCCACAGGCAATTGTTGAAGGGGTTATTCAGGCCGCTTCTGAACTACCATCCGAGGCGAGAATCGTTTTAATTGGCCGTGAAACTGCGATTTGGGACATTTTTAACCAAAATAATTTCACTCCTACTAATGTTGACGTCGTTCACGCAGAAGATGTTATTGAGATGGGGGAACATCCAACCAAAGCCCTCTCTCAAAAACCCAATTCGAGCATCGGCATCGGCTTTAAGCTTCTGAAGGAAAAAGAAGTTGACATTTTCTGTAGTGCCGGTAACACCGGGGCTATGCACGTAGGAGCGCTTTTTAGCATTAAAGCGATCGAAGGAATTATAAGACCAGCTATTGCAGGATTTGTGCCACAAGTTGACGGCAGCTATTCAATTATGCTGGATATCGGTGCTAATGCCGATTGCAAGCCAGAAGTGCTTGCTCAATTTGGAGAAATAGGCTCTATTTTTGCCCAATATACTTTTCAGATAGATAAGCCGCGGGTTGCCCTGATGAACATTGGGGAAGAAGAACAAAAAGGTTCTCTCACAACCCAGGCCACTTATCCCCTACTCAAACAAAACAAGCGAATCAATTTTATAGGAAATATTGAGGGTAAAGATCTCTTTACCAATAAAGCTGATGTTATTGTAACTGACGGCTTTACAGGCAATGTTTTATTTAAATTGGGCGAATCATTCTATGAAATTTCCAAGCAGCGGGGTTTCAGCGATGGGTTCGTAGACCAAACAAATTACGAATCCATTGGCGGAAGCTCGATCATTGGCGTGAATGGCAATGTAATGATCGCTCATGGAATATCATCGCCAATCGCCATAAAAAACATGATCGGCTGGGCTTATAAACAGGTTAAGTCGAAAGCATATTTGCATATTGCGCAGGCATTGAATTGATTTCCAATTGCTGATAACCACGAAATGAATAAACTGATTCTTTCCTTTTTACAAAAACCTATTCGGATTTTGAATAGTTAAATTTATCATGATCCACATAAGAGCCTCTATAACAGGAATACAAGGGTATGTGCCTGATTATATTTTGACAAATGCCGAGCTTGAAACAATGGTTGCGACAAATGACGAGTGGATCGTTAGCCGCACCGGCATCAAAGAAAGGCATATCCTCAAAGGCGAAGGTTTAGGAAGTTCTCATATGGGTGCCGAAGCTGTGAAAGGATTGCTTGCCAAAACAAACACCCTTCCCAGCGAAATTGACCTGCTGATCTGCGCTACCACAACCCCCGACTTTATTTTTCCATGTACAGCCAATCTCATTTGTGACATGGTGGGAATTAAAAACGTGGGAAGTTTTGACATTCAGGCAGCTTGTTCAGGTTTTGTTTATGCGCTTACCCTGGGTTCTCAGTTTATTGAGACAGGAAAATATAAAAAGATCGTCATCGTAGGCGCCGATAAAATGTCTGCGATTGTTGACTATACGGATCGTAAAACTTGTATTCTTTTTGGAGACGGAGCGGGTGCTGTTTTGCTGGAACCTGACACAGAAGGAAACGGGATCATTGATTCCATCATAAAATCAGACGGCGCGGGTTACCCTTACCTGAACCAAAAAGCAGGAGGAAGCCGCTATCCGCCCACGCATGAAACCATTGATGCCCGTTTGCATCACGTATATCAGGATGGTGCTCAGGTATTTAAGTTTGCTGTGACCAATATGGCCGATATTTCGGCCGAGATCATGGAAAAGAATGGCCTCAGCGGTGATGACGTGACATGGCTTGTGCCGCATCAGGCAAACAGAAGAATTATAGAAGCAACGGCGAACCGCATGGGTGTGGGAATGGATAAGGTGATGGTTAACATCCAGAAATATGGAAACACAACCTCCGCAACCATTCCGCTATGTCTTTGGGATTATGAATCACAATTGAAAAAAGGTGATAATCTTGTCCTGGCAGCCTTTGGAGGCGGATTTACGTGGGGTTCCATTTATTTGAAATGGGCCTACGGCGAATAAATATCAATACTAATTTTTGAATTAAAATGGCAACTACCGCAGATTTGCGTAACGGATTAGTGATCAACTTTAATCACGATCTATTTCAAGTAATTGAATTTCAGCATGTAAAACCTGGAAAAGGCAATGCATTCGTTCGTACTAAGCTGAAAAGCCTTACTTCCGGCAAAGTTTTGGACAATACATTCTCCTCCGGCGCAGGCATTATACCGGTTCGTGTGGAGAGACATAAATTTCAATTTCTTTACAAAGATGAAATGGGTTTCAATTTCATGAATGCGGAGACATTCGACCAGGTTTCAATCGATGAAAAGCTGATTACCAATGCTGATCTGATGAAGGAAGGCCAGGAAGTTGAAATTCTGATCAACACAGAAACTGACGCTGCGCTTCTTTGCGAATTGCCTCCTTTCGTTGAGCTAACCGTAACATATTCTGAGCCAGGACTGAAAGGCGATACAGCCAACTCCCCCAAGAAAGCAATCGAGGTAGAAACCGGAGCGCGAATTATGGTTCCTTTGTTCATTGAAGAAGGCCAGAAGATCAAAGTCGACACACGCACCTACGACTACGTAGAAAGAGTAAAATCATAGCTCAGCGATCATCCCACAGTTTAATCTTGACTAAATGGAAACCAAAGAAATCCAAAAATTGATTGACTTCATTGCCCAGTCGGGACTTGATGAAGTGAACATTGAAACAACCGATTTGAAAATAAAGGTGAAGCGTTACGGTTCTGCGCCAACAGCATCATTATCTTCATCACAAGCGGCACCAGCTCCATCGTATGCGCCAGTTACGCCGACAACAGCTGTTACGCATTCAGCTCCTTCTGAGCCTACGGTTTCCTCAGAGCCAGCATCTTCCAATCTGATTACGATAAAATCGCCGATGATCGGCACATTCTACCGCGCTTCAAGCCCTGAAACGCCTGCCTTTGCTAACATTGGTGATGAGATCAAGCCAGGCAAAGTGGTTTGTGTGATCGAAGCGATGAAGCTTTTCAACGAAATTGAATCGGAAATCTCAGGAAAAATTGTAAAAATATTGGTTGAAAACGCCACTCCGGTAGAATTTGACCAGCCGTTGTTCCTGGTAGAGCCTGTTTAAGGCAATGGACGATCTATAAAACTTAATTGATTTTCATGTTTAAAAAGATACTCATTGCCAACCGGGGCGAGATCGCCTTGCGTGTTATCAGGACTTGTCGCGAAATGGGCATCAAAACGGTTGCCGTGTATTCCACTGCCGACCGTGATAGTCTGCACGTTCGCTTCGCAGATGAAGCCGTTTGTATCGGCCCGCCGCCAAGCCGACAGTCTTATCTGAGCATTCAAAATATCATTTCAGCTGCCGAAGTTACCGGCGCAGATGCAATACATCCAGGTTATGGATTTTTGTCTGAAAATGCTGAATTCTCTCAAATATGCGCCGATTACGGCATCAAATTTATCGGTGCAACTGCCGCCCAGATCAATGGGATGGGTGACAAAGCCACTGCAAAGGCAACCATGATTAGCGCCGGTGTTCCGGTTGTTCCGGGTTCGGAAGGACTTTTGGATTCGGTTGAACATGGCAAAATGCTGGCAGAAGGCATTGGTTATCCTGTGATTGTGAAGGCAACTGCCGGAGGTGGTGGCCGGGGAATGCGGATCATTAACAAGCCCGACGAATTTGAAAAAGCGTGGAATGATGCCCGCACAGAATCTGCTGCGGCATTTGGAAACGACGGTTTATATCTTGAAAAATTTGTAGAAGAACCCCGCCACATTGAAATCCAGATCATTGGAGATCAGTTCGGTAAAGTGTGCCACTTGTCAGAACGCGATTGCTCTATCCAGCGTCGTCACCAGAAATTGGTTGAAGAAACACCTTCTCCTATCATTACCCCGGAATTGCGCGAAAGAATGGGTGCAGCCGCCATCAAAGGCGCGCAAGCCATTGGTTATGAAGGAGCCGGGACGATTGAATTCCTCGTTGACAAGCACGGCGAATTTTTCTTCATGGAAATGAACACCCGTATCCAGGTTGAACACCCGATTACAGAAGAAGTAACTGATTTTGACCTGATTAAGGAACAAATAAAAGTTGCTGCGGGCGAGCCAATCTCAGGCGTTAACTATACGCCAAAGCTTTTCGCTATGGAGTGCCGCATTAATGCAGAAGATCCGGCCAACAACTTCCGTCCGGCCCCGGGCAAAATCACAAACTTGCATTTCCCAGGCGGTCACGGCGTTCGGATTGATAGCCATGTTTACAGCGGCTACACGATTCCCCCGAATTACGATTCCATGATTGCCAAGCTGATCGTCAGCGGCCAATCGCGCGAAGAAGTAATCACCCGTATGAAGCGTGCGTTACAGGAATTTGTCATCGAAGGAATCAAAACAACCATTCCTTTCCACATTAAGTTAATGGATGATCCGGGTTTCAAGTCCGGGAATTTCACAACGAAATATTTGGAGACGTTTGATTTCTCGACGCTTTAAAAATATAAATAGTTACATTGTTAAAAGCTGGCAATAATTTGTCAGCTTTTTTCGTGCCTTCGCCATGCACATTGTTGTACCGATCAATTCTTGAAAAATTTGTAGTTTTACTCAAAACCAGATTCCATGTCAGCTTTGATTACAGACCTTAGCCAGCTTGATCCTAACGGAACTTTCACATATGCTGATTACATTCGATGGAGAATTGAAGAACGAATTGAGCTGATCAAAGGTAAAATTTTCAAGATGTCGCCTGCGCCGAATCTGACGCATCAGCGCATATCGACCCAGCTGCAAGGTGCGATTTTCAACTTCCTTGCTGGTCGGTCCTGTGATCTTTTTAGCGCGCCATTTGACGTAAGGTTATATAATTTAAGCAAATCAGCCGTTGAGAATAGCGATATATATACGGTTGTCCAACCTGACCTCTGTATTGTTTGTGATAAAAATAAGCTCGATGAGAGAGGCTGCCTGGGAGCTCCGGACCTGGTAATTGAAATTTTATCGCCAGGAAATTCCAGAAGAGAAATGGATGATAAATTTGAGTTGTACCAAGAATGTGGCGTCCGGGAATATTGGCTCGTCGAGCCAGCGGAGTATGCCGTTTTTGTATATGTCCGCAATGAAAAGGGAGAATTCATCGGCTTGAAACCAGCAACCAAATCTCTGCAATCAAGCATCTTTCCGGAGCTTGTTATTGATTTGGATAAAGCATTTGGAAAGTAAAAGCCTTATCCTATATCATTACTTCTTTAATCGTCCTAACCGAAGGCGTCCCATGATAGTAACCTGCTAAATGCAATGTATCGTAGGCTTCGTTTAAATAAGACAGCAATGTCTTGTTGTTCTTCCTGAGGCGGTTGCGATAATCTTCAATGCTTTTAGGCTTCACAAATTTTACACCTTCTCGTTTCTTCAAATATTCATCAGCTATCATGAGCGCAGCATTGTAAGCAGTTCCCGATGCCATTTGAACATATTTAATGTCTTTATACTCAATCCCTTCCTTCTACGCCTTTGTACTCAAATCTCCCTCGTATTCGCAAGATACCTGTCAATTTCCAGATACTCCATGTGCGTGTATTTGTTTGTTAAATTGGTTACTTCTTAGTGGCAATAAAACCAGCTCATAAGGTCGGTTAAATGCTTTCTGGTTCACTTTGAATCGATCCGCCAGCTTTCTGATAACGTCTTTGGACATTCCTTTTCGATAATGCAGAATATCCGACACGTAGCCTTTGCTGACATTCAAAAGCGCAACCAAGTCCTTTGCCTTCATTTGATGCTCCGACATTAGTGATCGCAAAACGATAACAGGGTCAGATTCTTCAAAAGTATCCGTTTCGGAATCATATTTTTCGATCAGGACGGTTAGCAGGTCGATCTCGTCCTCATTTTCAGAATGGCTGTTGCCGCTAAGCAAACATTCCAGCTGCTTGCAATAGTTGTCGTACTGCTCTTTGTCTTTAATCACCTTGTATTTAAGTGTTTCTACCATCTCAATATGCATTTACATGATACTGTCTCTGCTCCTTACATAATGTGGTGTAAGCTGCATGCGTCCCAATCCAGCAGACAAAAAGATGTGCCTGCCTTTCGCCAAAAACATACGTACAAATCATTCTGCAATTGTTTCCGGCAATATTAAAAACCACCCTATTCGTTCCGTTTCCTAATAAATCAGCAGATCCGAAAGTGCCTTTTATATCTTCTGGCTTATCCCATTCTGCATATTTGACCTTCGTAAGCCAGTCGCCGAAGGAAGATCGGCATTGTGGATTTGAAATGACAAAGTCCTCGATAGTGGCCCTTTTTATAAGGTGAACTCTCATGAAATAGTGTGTAAATATAATTAGAAAGTTAGCAAAAAGAGAACTTTTGCTTGATAAAAAAAGCCTGGCTTTTACCAGGCTTTCAAATATACACAAACCCTACACAGTAGCAGGCAGTGAGTACGGTGCTCGATATTTTCTAGTCAAATACTTATTCGCATCATCATCATTTACAAACTTCTCAGTCTTAGGATCGAAGGTTAACGCTCTTCCCGTCCGATATGCAATGTTTCCTAAATGGGCGAGGCCGGAGGACAAGTGCGCGGTTTCCACGGGGCCATTAACCATTTTTGGGTCTTTGGCAATGACGGCATCGATGAAGTTTTTGTAGTGGTCGCCGCCAGCTTTGCGCGTGGGGCCTGGTTTCTTCTCTTTGCCCAGGAATGTTTCGTAGAAATCGTAGCCTTTTACGACCATATAGCCCTCGGAACCATAGAAAATATTGCCGATCCCCGTGCCGCCCTCATCGTTGGTCATCCAGGGGCGTACTTCGAACTCAATGATTTTTTTCTCTTTGGGATATACAAATGATGATGTGAGCACTTCCGGTGTTTCTTTGGCATCATTCCATAGAAATTTGCCGCCCGAAGAAGTTATTTTCTCTGGAAAACTATCCACGCCGAGGCCCCACATACACATATCCGTTTCATGAATCCCCTGGTTTCCAATGTCTCCATTGCCGTAATTCCAATGCCAGTGCCAATCGTAATGCACATAGTTTCTGGAAAATGGTTTCATCTCCGCGGGACCTGTCCAAAGGTCATAATTAAGTCCTGCCGGAACGGGCTCGGTGCCTTTGTCGCCGATGTCCGGTCTCCACTTGTATACCAACCCTCTTGCCATGTAAACATTACCGATCAATCCGTCGCGCAAATGTTTGACTGCCTCCTGCAAAGCCTCGGAGCTGCGTAACTGGACGCCGTGCTGCACAACCCTTTTGTATTTATGCGCGGCCTCTACCAGCTTACGCCCCTCGCCAAGATTATGGGAACCAGGCTTTTCTACATACACATCCTTCCCTGCCTGACAAGCCCATATCGCAGCCAAAGCGTGCCAGTGGTTAGGCGTTGCAATACTTACGGCGTCAATGGTTTTATCTTCAAAAACCTTCCGAAGATCATTTTCTGTCTTGACCTTTTTACCCGTTTTCTCCTCAAACTCCTTCGCCCGCGTTTGCAGCACGTTATTGTCAGGATCGCACAGCGTAGCCACTTCTACATTCGCCAGATTTGTAAAGCCTTTAATATGGTCCTTCCCGCGGCCATTGACACCTAACACTGCTACACGCACCCGATCATTGGCACCGAATGCGCTGGCCGGAATAATGTAGGGAATCGAGAGGGCAACTGCGGCCCCAGTGGAATTTTTGATGAAATCCCTGCGAGAAACTTCATTTTGTTTGTTCATATTCAGGAGATTTAGGATGGCAACGAGATGAGTTAATTCTATATAAATGAGACGATTATTTGCATAGCTTCCCTTAGTAACCTATGTTAAACAATACCATTATTTTCTGTTTTAGTACTATTTACATGCTCAAAGAATTTGAATGACACCATATGCGCTCACCATCAGGATCGACACAACGCTCACCCAAAAGAAAATATCGTAGGTTAATGTGGGTTTCAACGAGGCAGGCAATTCTTTGAAACGAAAAACGAGCGAAACGTAGACGATCAAAAGCAACAGAATCGAAGTTGCTATTCCGCCCAAAATAACCATTAAAACCGGTGACTGAATAAAAAGATAAAGTATGCACCAGGCCGCAGGCAAAATCCACGATAGAATCGCAATGCTTCTGCGCTGATTTTCCGCGGTATCAAATTTCATCCAGCCCAATTCTCCGAATGCGTCACCCCAAACCCTGGCCCAGCTTGCCGTAGCCGTGAAAAGGGTAGAATACAAAACAAAAAATGCCCCAACCAAAAATAGGTTTTTAGCCCATGGCCCAAGCGTTTCCGTAAAGATCCGGGACAATACATTAATCATTTCATAACCTTCCGGAACAGCGCCTCCACGGTGTAAAACCGCTGCACCTAATAAATAAAACGCAGCGGTCACCACCGTATAAACGACCATGGACAAAACCGCATCCAGATACATAACATTAAACCAGCCTTTCGCCCGCTCCGCCCATGCCGGTGTCCCGTCATTGGGCCCTGTATAAGCCGCATAACCTTTTTCTATGCACCAGTAATTGTAGTACATGATCTCATCCCCACCCACGCCGGTGATTCCGAACGCACCAAATGCAATCGCTACCAAACCAGTGGGCAACGAAAATTGAAGACCTGACTTAATCTGTTCCCAATGAATAGCATATCGGGTGCCTTGCAACAGGATCAATGATACAAGAATGACGGCTGTGAAAAGAATGATCATCACCAATGATCCCTTTTCCACGAGTCCGTAATGGCCGCGATAAACGAGAAAAGAAGTGATCAGGACAGCAAGGATGGCCCACACATTCACCGAAACCGCCGGCCAGGCCATATGCAAAACAATGGCAACGCCGCCAACGATCCCGCCCACCTGCAGCAATTTCAACCCTTGTAATGAAAGCCACAGCCAAATGCTCCAATGCGCTCTCCCCCACCTGCGACCGGGCAGCTGGTTGAAATTATGCATCATGAACGTTCCTGTGTAAATGGCGTTTTTACCAAATTCCAGCTGCAACGCCACTTTGACCAGACAACTCACAATGATGACCCAGAAAGTGATAAAACCGGCCTTAGCGCCGAGCGCAGTGGTGGCGATGAGCTCGCCCGAGCCCACAATTGCTGCGGAAAGTATGAAACCGGGGCCGAGATATTTGAGTCTTCCCGTAAAGGTGGAAGGAGGAGAGAGAATCCTGCTCATCTTGAAGCTTTCTTCTGAAAAGCAACACGATGTGCAGGACTACTTTTATTTTGTTATTTAAACTATTAATGGAATAAATCAAAGATTGCCAACGGCCTGATGAATCTGCTTGACCGTATCTTCGTAGTTATCGTCGTTAGGCAAACCAAACAATGACTTTTCCTTAATGATCTTGGCAACATTCTCAGGAACAAGCTTTTCCCAACCCGGTTCGCCCCGCTTGATCTTTTCAAGCACACTATCCGTGGTAATATGCATGTGTTCCTTGTTGTAATTGACAATGTCCTCAATTTTATCATTGATGACCAAATATTGGAATAACGGCCTTAAATGATCCGGAACAACGAAATTAGCACAGCTATAAACCGATCCGTCGGGTTGTAGTGTGGGGTAAATGAAAAGCTTCACCTTCCTGCTGAACAACGTTGCAAAAGATTCCAGAATGCCTCCTGGAAGCGATTGGTAATGTTTTTCTTCAAAAATATCCTGCAAGCTCGGACTTCCCAGCAAAAGCCCCGCTTTCAGCTTGGTAAGGCGGGAAAGATAGGCCACCAGGCGATAATACTCGTGATGGTTGGAGATCATTACCATATGTCCCAATGAACAAAGGATGTCCACCCGGTCCAAAAAGTCTTTTTCGTCAATGTCGCGGTCACCGCTTTTGAGGTTATGCAACGTCAGCTCCGATATCAGCACCACTTTTGATTCGTCCACGTCCTCCTCATCCAGAAACTGCTTCTGTCCATTGCTGATCAGGTCAATGTGCACATTGGTAATGGGCCTCAACCGGCCGCGCATCATAAGAATGTGCTTTTTATACAACGCTTCCGAAGGCTGCAAAACACCGCCGTCGCTGCCAAACAATGCTGCATCCGTAAAGCCGTTTTTCACGAGCCTGAGACTCATTAACCGGTTATCCACTTTCGCAAAGTCCGGCCCGCTGAAACGCACCATATCAATTTCAATGCGATCCGTCGTCAGATCGTCCATCAAGGACAGCAGGAGCGTTTCGGGAGATTTATAATAGAAAAAACAGCCGTACATGAGGTTAACCCCAATAATTCCCAATGCCTGCTGCTGTAAAATATTCTCATCATCGCGCATCCGCACGTGGATCACAACGTAATTTGTCGGGTCCATAGGAGAAAGCTGAAACTGCAATCCGATCCAGCCGTGTGATTCATTGGTTTTCTGAAAATTGAGGGCAACAACGGTGTTTGCAAATGCAAAAAACTGGCTCTCTTCACCGCGTTTCTCCGAAAGACGCTTTTCAACCAGATTGTACTCGCGGTTGAGCATTTTCATCAGGCGGGATTCCACTACATATCTTCCGCCTTCTTCTGTCCCATATATTGCATCACTGAAAGTCATATCATAAGCAGACATCGTCTTCGCTACCGTTCCTGACGCCCCGCCTGCCTTAAAAAAATAAGCAGCTGTTTCCTGACCCGCCCCTATTTCTGCAAAAGACCCGTAAATCCTGCGATCCAGATTGATCCTTAACGCTTTTTGTTTTGTACCAAGGTTCTTTTCGTACATAACTGTATATTAGTAAGATGAAAAGCAATATGTGTAAATATAAGAAAAATACAGTTAACAGTCGATTACGGCTGACTGACTTCAACTAGTAAAAAGGAAAAGTTCTATAATTATTGTATTGGCTTCGGCTAATGTTAATTCATCGTTATGGATGCACATGCTACTTATCTGTTCACTTATGGCACCCTGATGCAGGGTTTTGATAATCCGTTTGCCGAACGGCTTCACAACAATTCCGTTTTTGAAGGAACGGGTCATTTTCCTGGCTTGCTTTATCTCATATCCTGGTATCCGGGGGCAGTTTTTGATGCAGATTCTCCCACAAAAGTGCACGGCGAGATTTACAGGCTTTCCTCCCTCGAAGCGCTGATTGTGGAACTGGACGATTATGAAGATGTTTTTGAGGATGAAAACAGCAGCTTATATCTCCGCAAAACGGTGTCGATCACGAAAGAAAGCGGTGAGACGGTCGATTGCTGGGTATATCTTTACAATCAGCCAGTAACCGGATTGCCATTGATCGAAGAAGGCTGTTTCAAGCGTTTGGGTTGAGGCGTTCGCCAATAATTCGGAGACCGTCCAGTGTTAAATTACTGTCAATTTCTACAAATTCATCCTGCAATGTTTCAATGATGGACGAAAGTCCTCCGGTGGCTACGGCAATGCATTCGCCGCCCATTTCCTGCCTGATCCTTTGTAAAAGCGATTTCACAAGTCCTTCATAACCCAATAAAATCCCAGCCTGAATAGCCTCTGTTGTATTTTTCCCAATGGCTGTTTTAGGTAAAACGAGCGGCACTTCCGGTAACTGGGCAGTGTTGGCAAAAAGCGCCTTAACGGCTGTCATCAGGCCCGGGAGGATCGCAACGCCCAATATTTTCCGGTCTTTCGAAACGGTTGTAAATGTTAGTGCTGTGCCAAAATCCACAACCACACAATTTTCCTGGTAACGCGTCATAACCGCCACTGAATTAGCGATCAAATCCGCGCCGATTTCATGCGGATGATTGATGGCTATGGAGAGTTCGGGGTAAGTGTCCGGGCCTACAACGATGATTTCATCGCCGAACATGGAGCGGAGCATTTTCTGGATAATGGGCGTCATAGCCGGAACGACGCTGCTGAGCACCACCGTGTCCACATCGCCAAACCATAACCCTGCTTCCAAAAAGTGCAGCCGCAGCCTGGATTCGTAATGTGATTGGTTTTCCTGGACCAGCGAACGCATGCGCCAGATATATTCCCAGTCACCCGATTGGTAAAGCCCAAAAACAGTGTCGGTGTTACCAACGTCAACGGCTAAAAGCATAGCAAAGAATTTACAATTGCAGACAAATTAAAGGCATTAATCTATAATTTTAGCAAAAAATATACGCCGCCCCTGCGGGCTCTTTTCATCGAAAATATCCGTTACCCAAAATTATATGCACCGCTTCTATCGTTATTGGTTTGGCTTACTGACTGCTTTTTTACTTTTACATACATTCAAATCCCACGCCCAGGCCGTTCCGGAATGGCAGGACCCGCAGGTTTTCAGCGTTAATACGGAAAAACCACACGCTGATTTTATTCCCTATCCCAACGAAAAAAGTGCGCTGCTGATGGACAAAAAAGCGTCGTCGGTTCGCTCGCTGAATGGAACGTGGAAATTCAAATGGGCGTCGCATCCTTCCAAAGCCGTTCCCAATTTTTTTGATCCAAATATGCAGGATGCGGGCTGGGACAACATTCCCGTTCCCTCCAACTGGCAGGTGACCGGGGTGCATGAAGGCCGCAAATACGACCGCCCGATTTCCAATAACAAACAACCTTTTAAAGCAACACCGCCGCGTGTTAATGCCGATACCAATGCTGTGGGCATGTACAGGACCACATTTACGGTTTCGGATGATTTGAAAAGCAAGGAAATATTCTTGCAATTCGGCGGCGTACAATCCGCTTGTTACGTGTGGCTGAATGGCGTCGCGATCGGTTATCACGAGGATGGTATGACGCCTTTTGAGTTTGACATTACAGAAGATGTGAAATCCGGACTGAATCATTTGGCCGTCCAGGTAATCAACTGGTCGGACGGCAGTTATCTCGAAAAACAGGATTATTGGCGGTTATCAGGGATTTTCAGGAATGTGAATTTGCTTGTGCGCCCAAAGGTGGTTCTTACCGATTTTTCAGTCAGGACGATTTTGGATGCAAATTATGAACATGCGACATTGAAACTCAGCGCTTTTGTAAAAAATTTCACAGAGCAGGCCATCCACGCACACCAGGTTTTATTCACCTTATATGATGCCAATAAATCCGTAGTGGTAACGCCGGTCAGCCAAATGTTGGGCAAGCTCGATCCGGCGAAAGAAGGTGCAGTGCGCGTGGATATTCCAATCCCAAATCCTGTTAAATGGACCGCAGAAACGCCTTATTTGTACACATTGTTAATCCAACTGATGAACTCGGATGGAAAAGTGATTGAAGCCACAAGCCAGCCGGTTGGTTTTAGAGAGGTTAAAATGAAAGGCGGCCATTTGCTGGTAAATGGCAAAACAATTACAATGAAGGGCGTTAACAGGCAGGAAGTTGATGCTGAAACGGGGCAGACGATAAGTCGTGAAACAATGATCAGGGACATTATCCTGATGAAGCAGCATAACATTAACGCTGTAAAGACATTACATTACCCGAATGCTTCCGAATGGTACGAACTCTGCGACCAGTATGGCCTTTATGTAATAGACGAAGCCAACATTGCCAGCCAGAACATTATTCTGGCCGATATGCCGCAGTGGCGTTCTGCATTTCTGGCGCGGGGCAGTGCGATGATCGAACGCGATAAAAACCATCCTTCTGTGATCGTTTGGTCGCTGGGTAGTGAATCGGAAAAGGGTAAGAATTTCAAAGACATGGCCGACTACATTAACCTCGCTGACCCTACACGGCCGATCGACAAGCACCCTATAAAACAAGGCAGCTTTCCATTAAACTGGGTTAACAGGGCATTAAGGCTTAAAAAACCGGACGGAAAGTCTTACTGGGAATATGCAAATGTAAACGACAGCACTTACGCGGGCGAGGGCCTCATCAATCCGGATCGTGTGCCGCAACCTGCGCTTCACGAAGTGAAAAAGGTTTATCAGTATGTAAAATTTGAATCGTCCGATACCATGCGTGCGGGTGAAAAAACGGTTAGCATTCTCAATAACTATGATTTTCTTCCATTGAATGTCTTTGAGCTCGTTTGGTCTGTTCAGGAAAATGGTAAGGTAATTGGAAAACCAGGCGTGATCAATAATCTCAATGCGGCGTCCAGGCAGCGCCAGCAGGTTTCCATTCCATATGAACTGCCAGCAACCCAAAAGCCGGGCGCTGAATATTTCCTGAACATCAGCATACGATTGAAAGAGGGCACATCCTGGGCGCCGAAAGGGCATGAAGTTGCCTGGCAGCAGATTGCCCTTATCAAACCGCAGCAAGCAGCACCAGCGCTTAGCCTGTATAATGAAAAACCGCTTCGCGTTGCCCAGATCAGTTCAGGCCGCGTTGCCATTACCGGGCAGGATTTTGCAGTAACTTTTGATAAAAAAGAAGGAATGATTTCTTTCAAAAACAAAAAGGAGGAAATGCTGCAAACGGGACTATATGCCAACTTCTGGCGCGTGCCTACGCATCATGATGAATTCGGCGGCGCAAAAAGTTACGCTTCCCAATGGCGCGAAGCCGGGCTGGATACGCTGGAAGTGTCGGATTCTGAAATTAAAATGCAGCGACTGACTTCAACGGTTTACCGGGTGAGCATTTCGAGAACATTTAAAAGCAAAACGGGTGACGTGGACGTGGATAATGAGTTTATCGTTTATGCCACAGGTGATATTTATGTAAAAAATACATTTACCCCAACCGGCCAATGGCCATCACTCGCAAAAGTCGGAACACAATTCCGGATGCCAGCCACATTCAATAAAACGCAATGGTATGGCAATGGCCCGCACCAAACCTACGCAGACCACCAGACAAGCGGCAAAGTTGGGCTTTATTCAGGAAGCGTCGCAGATCAGCATACAGCCTTTCTAGCGCCTCAGGAGAATGGAAACAAGACAAATGTTCGCTGGGCAACGGTCACGAACGCGGAAGGAATCGGGCTGTTAGCGGTAAGCGATTCGGTTTTCAATTTTAACGTGCATGACTATACGGATCAGCAGCTTTTCGCAACCAGGAAACGTGGGACGTCACTTGCCCGCGGCTCGGAGACCGTTGTGAACATTGACCTTGCGCAAATGGGCATCGGTGTGGATGACAGCCTGGCGCCGCATGTGCAAACGACGTATTTGCTTCCTGCAAGGAGATATAGCTATGCTTTTCGGTTAAGGCCAATTGATAACACGTCGAGCATTGAGCAGATTGCGGCACTTAAGCTTCCCTACACCGGCGAGGAATCCGGCTTAGCGCTGAGTACGAGCATTCTTAATGATCCTGATGATGTCGAAGATGACTTAGCGGAGGAAGAGGTTGTAACTCCGGTTAAGAAACCCGTTAAAAAGGCTGCTGTGCGGAAAGCGCCGGTTCGCAAGAAGCCTGTTTATAGAAAGAAAGCTTCGCGGCGGAGGAGAAGGAGGTAGAAGTTAGACTTTCCAAGTTTTGGAAACTTGGAAAGTCTTCGCTCAAAAACTTGAAAAGTCTAATCGTCACCTCGGAGCCAGCACATATTGCGCTTTTACACTGATAACCTGGGCTATTTTCACAAAAACCACCTGCGGAACTTCAATTTTGTGATCGGTTAGCGGCACTTCGAAGTCGGAGTTAATGGTAATTTTGCCGCCTTCAATCTTCATTTTGCCTTTTATCGTGCGCTCTTTTGTCACGCCGTGAACGGTAAATTTTCCTGTTGCTGAAACGTCGTACTGGCCGTCTTTGGCATAATCGGGTGCATTATCCACCTTTCCGCTGAATGTTGCCGTCGGATATTTGGTCGATTCAATGTAGTTTTCATTGAAATGCTCCTGCATAAGTTTATTTGGAAAAACAAACTCGCGCATGTTCATTCGGATGGCAATTTCATTGTTCGCCGTATTTAAAATTACCTGACTTTTCTTGTTTTCCGCATTCACATTTTCCAATGGTGTTTCGGAAGAGAATTTGGTATTTCCGGTGGAGGTCGCAAACTTTCCTTGCGCCAGAAGCGGCCGGGAAGGCAAAGCGGAAGTGAGCACGGTTACGAAAACCATGGCTAGCAGATGCGTTTTCATGCGTTTTGTTCGGTCAGTTAGCTGCCTTCTTATTCTTTTTGTCAAAACTGAATGTGCGGGAAATGTTGAACCCGTAATGAATGTCACCCTTGCCCCAGGTGCCGGTTGTTTCGCCAATAAATTGCTTTTCGATCATCCCCAGCGAATTGGTAAAATGCAATTGGAATACATGGCCGCCCGTCTCAATGTCCACCCCGAACGACATGGAATCATAGTAAGGGGCTGTGACGGTGTTTTTCTCACGTGCTGTGTAAAAGTACTCTCCGTTCAAAGAAACGCGTTTGGATAGTTTGAACCTTCCGCCAATGCCAAGCGCCAGCAACACTTTTTCATCCCCTAAAACTTCGGGCTTGTTGCGGTGCAGGAATGTGGGTGAAAGCTGCAATGAAAGCCTTTCTCCAAATTTCCGGGCAATGAGCACCTGGGCGGAGTAATACAATTTATCCTGAAATTCCAGCTCCTTATTCACCGTCGCAACCCCGGTCCCACCGAAAAGTGTTACCGAAACCGGAATGCTCCTAGCACCCTCGCTTTGTTTCAGCACTTTTAGTTTACCAAAAAAATCATAAACCTTTTGCGAAGTGCTCCTGCCAACCCCGATCATAAAATCGTCCGTCACCCCGTATTCAAAACCCATCCGCATCGTGGCCTGATCCAGTCCGAAAAACTGGTAAGCACCCGAATTGAGCCGGCCGAAACGGTGTGAAATACGAAAATCCAGATGCTTCTTTTTCATCGTTTCAACGGAATGTCCGTTGACGACGCGCGTGGATTTAAAAGTGGCAGAAACAGGCACGGTAACCATGCTATCCTGCTTAGAAAGTTCGCTAAGCAGATCATCCTGGGCATAGAGAACCGTTGTTGAACAAGTCAACATGAGCATTAGGCGGAGTAATTTCATTGTTTTTTGAGCAGTTAGGCTGCAACTGTTAATGTATTGCCGTCGGTGGAAAGTGTGGTTTTGTAAGCTTTCAACGGAGAAGTTGCCGGGCCTTGTTCCACTGCCCCTGTGAGAGAGAATTCCGACTGGTGTGTAGGGCATTGAATGTCGTTTTGCGCTTTTCGGTAGCCAACTGTGCTCTGCTGATGTGTACAAATCTTCGACAAAGCAACATACTGATTCGTTGTGGTGAGAGCCACTAAAACGTCCCCGAAAACCTGAGATTCTCCTGCGGTTTTAAGCTTTTTTGTATCATCCTTCGTGAGATCCAATGTAAAGTTAATCGCGGTGCCGGTAGTCGTTCCGCTCACTCCGCTCCCTC
The DNA here is from genome assembly GCF_022869785.1 of Dyadobacter chenwenxiniae. Classification (NCBI taxonomy): domain Bacteria; kingdom Pseudomonadati; phylum Bacteroidota; class Cytophagia; order Cytophagales; family Spirosomataceae; genus Dyadobacter; species Dyadobacter chenwenxiniae. Next base: position 5,130,451 of record NZ_CP094997.1, read on the forward strand.
CCGTTCCTGGATTCGGTTCCGGTTCCGGTTCGTTGTCGCTTGATCCGCAGGCCGTCATCGTTGTTCCAAGGCAATAAAAAGCCATGAGTGTGGAAGTACTTAGTCCCAGACTTCTTAGGAATTCACCTCGCTTCATTTTGTCTGCCTTAACATTTTCCATAGTGAATAATTAAATTAGTAGATATAATTTGGTTATGCGGTTCTATTTAAAAAGCGGGTGTATAGCGCAATGATATCCACGTTCCTACGGTCATGAGATTGACCTTTCCGTAACCCACGCCTTTGATCGGGATCCGGATATAGGGCTCTGCGACGAGAGATAATTTCTTCGTGATCGTGCGTTCGTAGCCTACGGATGCATTAATGTGGCTTAATAAAAACCAGCCACTTTTACCTTGCCAGTTATCCTTCTGATACTTAACATATTTGGCATAATGATATTTGTATTTCTCTTTTTGGGCATAGTAAGATGAAACGCCTGTTCCTAAAAACAACTTTGAATGCGCCTGATGGATCAGGTTATAACGGAATCCCAGCGGAATTTCGATCATTGTGCATTCCCCATCGACTCCGTAAGGCGTATTGTATTTGGTCACATATTCCGGCAATTCGTAGTCCTTTGCATGAGCGTAGTAATCTTTCTGGCTCCATATTACTCCGCTTTGCAAGTAAAATCTCGGCGACAGCGCATATTCAAGCAACAATGAAAACGCTGTCCCTGGTTTTGTATAATTTTTAAATCCAACTGTTGACAAATCAGGCGAGTAACCCAATCTGACAGCCCATTTGGCATAATCCTCTTCTACTTTCTCCGGCTCAGAAGGTTCCATAGCTGCTGGCGCAGTGAATGTTACCATCGGAATTTCAGGCTGGTTTTCCCAGTTCAATGTTCTGCTCGCCAATGTTGCGGCTGAAATCAGTAACCTTGCCTGATCCTCGCTGATTTCTCTTTCCGTACCAGTCTCATTTATAGCGTTGGTCCGAGAAACGGGCTCTGCTGATTTGCGTTCTGCAATGTTGTTAATGGAAAAAGCCCCGTCGCCTCCTTCCCCTTTTGAGCGGTTAGGCTCTAAGTACACTCCGCCTGTCTTAGACTGGCTCCGGGGCAATTTTTTCCTGCGTTGGTAATCGGCAATGTTTGATTTAGAGGAGGATTTGCTAATCCTGGATTCCTTATTACGTAATGTATTGTTTGGCTCAATGCTAGAAACAGGAGGAGCCGCTGGCTCCTTGGATTGGGCTGACGCATTTTCCTTGCTAGAAACAGGGGATGCCGCCGACTCCTTGGGTTGGGCTGACGCATCTTCCTTGCTAGAAACAGGGGAAGCCGCTGGCTCCTGGGCTTGCAGCTCGCCTGCTGCAGATGCGTTATGCTCTATTTCCGCGCTTTTTGAAACTGGGTTTTTAGTGAAAAAATAAATTGCAAAACCGATCGGGATCAGCAAAGCCATTAAACCCAATGGCCACCATTTTTTGAACCAACCGCCTGCGACTTTGCCGTCATGCACGTCCAAACGTTTTTTTAACGTATTCCAATCCTCCGGGTCAAATTGTGGATCAAGCTCTTCTGATGACTTTCTGAAGAGCTTATCCAGTTCGTCATCTGGTAACTCTGTCATAATCGCCAATATTTATTTTGGATAACATTTCTCTCAATTTTTCTCTTGCACGCGACAAATTTGACTTTGACGCCCCCACCGAAATATTCAGCTGGTCTGCAATCTCTTCGTGTGTATAGCCGTCTATTACTGATAAACTAAATACAAGTCTGTAAGAAGGGGTTAGCTTCTGGATCAGCTCCATCAGTTCTTCATGCGCGAGTTTGCTGATAACCGTTTCATCCACGGTCACATTGTCCGCAACTTCCACAGCATCAAAAACGTCCCGGCGTACTTCCTGTCTGTAATGATCGAGGGCTGTATTAATCATAATTCTGCTCAACCAGGTTTTAAATGATCGGCTGGAATCGAATGTATCCAGCTTTGTAAAAACCTTATAAAATCCGTCGTTGAGTATTTCTTTCGCCTCTTCCCGGCTGCGTGTATAGCGCAGACAGATGCTCATAGCATAGCCGTAAAACTGTTTATACAACAGCTCCTGACTGCGGCGGTTTTTCTTTAAACAGCCGTCGAGTAGTTCAATAAGAACAGCGGAGGTATACTCGGGCATGCTATTTGTTCCTTTTTATCCCTATTACGGAAAACTTTTGGCTAGGGTTGCTTACAAGTTTGCAATTTTTCAGTGATATTTTGTAACTATTTGATAATGTTTTGATTAGTCGCAAATCTATCTCGAAATTTCGTCCAAACTGTGGAAAAAATGTGGATTTTTTTCCAAATTGATCCGCATATTGAATTACTCAACGTTATAATTCCTGAACAGTCAGGAGCAAGGAATGACTGAAAAACTACCCCATCTCAACATTATCGATTCCCGCTTTCTTGAACTGGACGCATTACGCGGACTTGCAGCCATTATGGTTGTGCTTTTTCACTTCACCATTAATTCTAATGGTGTATTATTAGGATGGGAATTCAATTACGGAGTAACCGGCGTTGATATCTTCTTCATGATCAGCGGATTTGTGATCTTTCTAACGATATCAAGAGTAAAGCGGTGGCCCGACTTTGTGGTTTCCCGGTTTGCAAGGCTCTATCCGGCTTTCTGGTGCTGCATGTTCCTGACAGCCGTTGTAACCATGTATTTCGAACCTGAGTTAGTCAGTGTGAAAAGGATTTTGGCGAACCTGACCATGGCCTCTATATTTTTCGGACAGGAAAACATGGATCAATCGTACTGGACATTGTTGGTGGAGCTGGTTTTCTATTTCTGGATACTCGTACTACTTATATTGGGGAAAATCAAAAGCATTGTAAATGTAGGTCTTGCATTCATGGTCTTGGTTGTTCTTTTTCACGCTTTTTCGGCATATTACACTAGTTTTCATGAATTTGCCACCAGAAAAATAGAGCTGCTGAATCACTTTCCGCTTTTCTTTTCAGGGATACTTTTTTATCTGGTACGTAATGGAAATCATGTGCGCCGGAATTCATTACTGATCCTGGCGAGCCTTCTGGCTGCATGTTTCATGCATTATCAGGGCGGCAGAGTACAATATCATGTGACGCCGTCGGAGCATTATGTGATCCTCGCCGTGTTTCATATTGTTTTTGCATTTGCAATATTTGGCAAAATGGGCTTCCTTAACAAAGCACCACTGCTTTTCCTTGGCAAGATATCGTATTGCCTCTATCTGATCCATCAGTACATTGGTCTGCGTTTGCTGGCCATGCTCACTGATTCCTGGCAGATTAATATTTATCCTGCACTCGTCATTACCATTGCGGTGGTGGTGCTGATCGCGTATCTGGTCAATACATTCGTAGAGATCCCGGCCAACATGATCATTCGAAATTGGTATAAACACAGGAACCAGAAGCGCTCGCATGCCAATCCCAGCGAAATCGCCGTATAATAGTTTCCGTATCTTACTTACTTTTGCAGCCTAACCACGCATATTTGAATATAATTTTCAAATAATGTGTTCCCTATACACTATATTAGATTTTAATGGCCAAAAGTGACACTTCTCCTGACCCGGCATCGCCCTTTGCGGTGCGGAAAATAAGCTGGCAAGGGCTTAAAACGACGCTTGATCTGCTCAGATATATACGGCCCTATCGGATCACATTCATTGTTGGACTGGTATTTCTTGCACTTTCCACGGCTACATCGCTCGCTTTTCCGAAGCTTGTTGGCAGCATTATCGAGGTTATCGAGGGCAAATCGCCTTATACGATCAATCAAATCACGCTTTTCCTGTTTCTTGTGCTGATATGCCAGGCGATATTTTCTTATTTCCGGGTTTATCTTTTTACCAAAGTCAGCGAACTGGCGATGACCAATATCCGGTCAGATGTCTTTACCAAAATCATCACATTACCCATTGCCTTCCTCGAACAGCGGCGCGTAGGCGAACTCACGAGCCGCATTACTTCTGATGTTTCTCAGCTGCAAGGATTACTCTCTTTTACACTGGCAGAGGTTTTCAGGCAGGTTGCCACATTGATCGTGGGTGTTTCCATTCTTTTTTATACTTCCTGGAAACTCACGCTTTTCATGTTGGCCACATTCCCGGTGCTGGTGATCGCTTCCGTATTTTTTGGCCGGCATCAGCGCAGGCTTTCCAAAAAAGTGCAGGATGAGCTGGCTGCGGCCAATGTGGTTGTGGAGGAGACATTGCAGTCTGTTAATGTGGTCAAAGCGTTTACCAATGAGCCGCTGGAAGTGAACCGCTACCAGCTGATCCTTAAAAAAGTGGTGGATCTTTCGCTTTACGCTGCCGCGTTCCGTGGCGGATTTGTTTCGTTTATCATTTTTGCTCTGTTTGGCGGGATTGTTGGCGTAGTCTGGTATGGTGCCGGGCTTGTCCAGGCCGGGGAATTCGGGCTTTCCGATCTTTTTACATTTATTCTTTACACCACATTCATAGGCGCGTCCATCAGCGGAATGGGTGATTTATATGCACAGATCAACCGCGTAATCGGTGCTTCCGAGCGGATTTTCGAGATTTTGGAAGAAGAGCCTGAGATGGATCTGGAAACAGCAAGAAATGCTTCGGCTACGCCAATCGAGGGAAGCATTTCATATCAGGATGTGCATTTTTCCTATCCTTCACGGCCGGATCTTCCTGTTTTAAGAGGAATTTCATTTCAAATTCAGGCAGGGGAGAAAATCGCGTTAGTGGGATACAGCGGTGCCGGAAAGTCTACGATCATTCAGCTGCTCATGCGCTTTTATGATTATCAAACGGGCCATATTCTCGTTGACGGCAAACCACTTCATGAATACGGCCTTACCGAATTACGGAAGAACATTGCCATTGTGCCGCAGGAAGTAATGCTTTTCGGCGGAACAATTTATGAGAACATTGCTTACGGCAAACCCAACGCCACGCGAGAAGAAATTTACGATGCCGCCCGACGTGCGCACGCCAGGGAATTCATTGAGACATTCCCGGAAAAGTTTGACACCGTGGTTGGCGAACGCGGCATTAAGCTTTCCGGCGGCCAGCGCCAGCGCATTGCCATTGCCCGCGCCATTCTGAAAGATCCCAAGATCCTGATCCTCGACGAAGCAACGAGTTCGCTCGATGCAGAATCAGAAAAGCTGGTGCAGATTGCATTGGATGAATTGATGAAAAACCGCACTACGATCGTCATAGCGCACCGTTTGGCCACGATCCGAAAAGTGGATATGATCTATGTGATCCGGGAAGGGCGCATTGCGGAATCGGGCACGCATCAGCAATTAACGCTTATGGACAATGGTTTGTACGCAAATCTGATCAAATTGCAGTTTGAAACCGCAGAAAGCAATTGATGGAAACAAGCAGTAAAGCCCACAGATCATCCCAAGAATTTTTTGAAACTGAGAAAAACAAAGCAGGCATCGCAGAAGCAGCCGCATTGCAGAACTTCAATCAGCTAGCCATTGCCAGATTACTCGTTTTTTTTGCGATGATCTTCTTCCTATGGCTCTGGAATCATCAGAATCAGCCGGTCTGGGGATTGGTTGCATTTGGATTGCTTGTTATTTTCCTCATTTCCATGCGCCGCCAGCAAGCCGCCCGCAAGCTGCGCGATTTTCAGCGAAACCTGGGCATTATCAACACGGATGAGCTCAACAGGCTTTCATTCCGATTTACAAGAAATGATTCCGGGTTTCAGTTCCAGGAAAAGGACCATGCATATGGAAGCGACCTGGACATATTTGGCGATTATTCCCTTTACAAACTTTTAAACCGGACACGCACCGGAGAAGGCAGCCGTCGGCTTGCCAACTGGCTAAAAAACCATGCGGACGTGAAAGAAATAAAGCTTCGGCAGGATGCAGCAGCGGATTTCAGCCAGCATCCGGAAATGATCCAGTCGTTGGAAGCCACAGCATTATTGCATGAGCATGCCGCAGAGCAATTGGGTGATTTCAGGAAATGGTCGACGGAATTTATGAACAAAGATCTGGCGCGCCTGCTTCCCTTTCGCTGGATTAGTATCCTCACTGTTGTTGTTGCCGTCCTCTTCTTATTTTCCATTTTGCCTGCCTGGCCTTTGCTCCTATGCATTGCTGTCAATGCTGTACTGATCGCGCGTTTCAAAGCTTACATTGAATCCGTTGCAAACCGCACGGCGGCACTGGGCAAAACATTGGTTTCCTATGGTGAGATCCTGGAAATTGCACAATCCTTTCCCTACCAGGCGCAATGGTGGTTAGACCGCAAAGCGCGCATTGAAGGTTCCGGCAATGCATTGAAACAAGCCGGTGTGCTTTTCGAGAGACTGGATTATCGGAATAACATCTTTTTCTCGCTGCTTGTAGGCATTCCAACACTTTGGGACATTCACTGTCTCGCCGGACTTGAAAGCTGGAAGCAAAATTACCACGACAGATTAGCCGACTGGCTGGACGTCCTGGCCGACGTGGAAGCCATGAACAGCCTCGGCGGTCATGCATTTGCTAACCCCGACTATATCGCGCCGAACGTTACCAGTTCACCTGCATTTGAAATTGACACGATTGCGATGGGACATCCGCTTATTCCATTGGATAGACGCATCAGCAATGATTTCAGCGTTGCGGGAACGGGCCATACGATTTTGGTAACCGGCTCAAATATGTCAGGCAAAAGCACATTCCTCCGGACAATCGGGTTAAACTTCGTGCTGGCGCAGATGGGCGCCGTGGTGAGTGCCAAGACTTTTAAATGTTCAACCGTCCGTGTTTTCAGCAGCATGCGCACGCAGGATTCGCTTGAAGAAAGCACTTCGTCTTTTTATGCTGAATTAAAAAGATTGCGAAAACTGCTGGAACTGGCCGACGAACAAGGTGCACCGCCTGTTTTCTATCTTTTGGACGAAATCCTGAAAGGGACCAATTCTTCCGACCGCCACCGTGGAGCCGAGGCATTGATCAGACAATTGCATACCAAGCAGGCGTCGGGCCTGGTTTCCACGCACGATCTTGAACTCGGGGAATGGGGCGCAACTGAAAATTATGTTCACAATTTCCATTTCAGATCTGATGTGGAAAATGGCGAATTGCTGTTCGATTATAAGCTGCACGACGGAATTTGCAAGAGTTTCAATGCGTCGGAATTGATGCGGATGATGGGCATCAACATTGACAAATAATGTTTTGCCGGGATTTGCGTAACTTTACCGGGTTCAATTACGTTTCTTAGTTCTGATAGTGGATTAAGGATTTTAATATTAGATTTAGTACTTTAATTAATAACAAATAACGATCACTGAAACCTGAATGGAAGTATTAATAATGGCAGGACAGCTCATTCTGGGCTTATCAATTTTGGTAGGGTTGCATGAATGGGGACATATGTTCGCTGCGAAAATGTTTGGGATGCGAGTTGAAAAATACTTCATAGGTTTTCCTCCGAAGATATTCAGCTTTCAAAAAGGAGAAACAGAGTATGGCATCGGCGCAATCCCGCTGGGTGGTTTCGTAAAAATATCCGGTATGATCGACGAATCCATGGATACGGAGGCAATGAGTAAAGAGCCTCAACCCTGGGAATTCCGCTCGAAACCGGCCTGGCAGCGCTTAATCGTCATGTTAGGAGGGATTATCGTCAATGTAATCGTGGGGATTTTCATATTCATTGTGATCGCGTATAACGATGGGGATAAGTATCTTTCCAGCACGGAGGTGAATAAATATGGTATTGTAGCAGGTGATCTGGCAAAGGAAATCGGCTTGCAGACAGGTGATAAAATTGTAAGGGTTAACGGCAAGCCTTTCACCAATTTCGATGAACTGGGCAGCTCCGAAGTTTTGCTTGGCAGCAACAGTTCATATACAGTTAACCGCGCAGGCAAGGAAGTTGAAATTGATATCCCAAATAACTTTATTGAGAAACTATCTGATCCTGAGGAGAAAAGAGGCTTTATCCGGCCTTTGGAACCGTTCAAGATCGGGGAAGTTGTTCCGGCATCCCCTGCTCAAAAGGCTGGCTTGCTAACCGGTGATAAGGTCGTTTCAATAAACGGTCAGCCGATCCAGTTTTTCCACGAATTACAGGCACAGCTGAAAAGCTTAAAAGGCAAAAAAGCGGAACTGATCGTTCAGCGCGGAGCAGGTCAGAAAACACTGAATACGACTGTGGATGAGGACGGAACATTGGGTTTCTATCCTGAAAGTCTGCTGAATTATACGGCTGTGAAGTATTCATTGGGACAAGCGATTGCAGTCGGCACGAATGATGCATTTGCAGTAGTTTACAATAATATCAAGGGTTTTGGTAAAATATTCAGAGGCGAGGTCTCTGCTTCTAAGGCATTGAGCGGACCGATCGGCATTGCCCGTATGTTCGGTGGCGTTTGGGACTGGAGCCGCTTTTGGTATCTGACAGGATTGCTTTCAATGGTGCTCGCATTCATGAACGCATTACCCATTCCGGCCCTGGATGGCGGCCACGCAGTGATCCTTTCCTATGAGATTATTTCGGGACGCAAGCCATCTGACAGATTCCTTGAAAACGCTCAGAAAGTCGGCATGGTGCTTTTACTTGGCCTGATGGCTTTTGCAATATTTAATGATGTCTGGAAAGCAGTATTCTAATAAGTTTATCAGAGGAAATAAGGAAAGGACGAAGAGCTTAATCCTCTTTCCTTTCCTTATTTTTTTCGTTTTGACGCTGTCGTCCTCCGTGCACGATTACCACGTAAGCGTCACGCAGATGCAGTACAACCCTGCAATCAAAACGTTCGAAGTGAGTATACGTATGTTCACGGACGATCTTGAGCGTGCGCTGTCACAAGGAAATGACAAGCAGCGCGTTGTTATCAAGAACAATGACAAGAACGATCCGTTGGTCGAGCGTTATGTTTTGAAATCATTTTTTCTGATGGATCATCAGAAAAAGCCCGTTGTAACGAAATATGTGGGTAAGGAGCAGGAGGAGGATGCGACGTGGGTATATTTGGAAATTCCATTTCAGGGTCCTCTGAATGGTTACAAGTTACAAAACAGCACACTGATGGAAGTTTTTGATGATCAGGTCAATATGACGAACATTAAAAACGCGTCTGAAAAACGCACATTCTTGTTTAAAAAGGGACAAGCTGTACACATTCTTTAACCAATTTACGGTTAGTAAAAAGCCTGACACAGCCGTTGGTGGCATGGCTATTTTGTTTTATTGTTCCCTTTCTTTTGAAAGTCATTATTTATATATTGGGAAAAGATTATCTGTCAATTTGACAGAATGCCTATGAAATTTGAACCTTCTGACTTATATAGTCGGCTGCTAATGTCCGATTCGGATATGGATAGCCTTGAAATTGTCCCTCTTGGTGGCCCCGATGGCTCCGATGAGCCTTTTGAACTCCCTGAAGAACTTGCGATACTGCCGATCAGGCAAACAGTGCTTTTCCCCGGAATGGTAATACCCGTAACCGTTGTGCGCCAGAAAGCCATTCGGTTAGTTAAAAAGATATACAGGAATTCGGATATCAATCAACGCATATTAGGCGCTGTAACGCAGGCGATCCCCAACAAGGAGGACCCTACTGCCGAGGACCTTTACAATGTTGGAACAGTTGCCCAGATCTTGAAAATGATCACATTACCTGATGGCAATGTTACCATTATCGTGCAAGGAAGACAGCGTTTTGAGATCAAGACTATATTGCACGAAGAGCCCTATCTGACTGCCGAAGTAAAAGCCATTGACGATTCTTTTGTTGGTCCTACCAAAAAAGAGTCCAAAGCACTTTTACAATCCTTGCGGGATGGCGCACACAAGATCATGCGCCTGAACCCTGAAATTCCTCAGGAAGCCCGCATTGCACTTGATAACATTGAAAGCCCGATTTTTCTGATTCATTTCCTTTCTTCCAACATTAATGTAGAAGTTGCCGACAAGCAAAAGCTGCTCGAAGAAAGAAATGGTCACAAACAGGCTACGCTCCTGCTGCAATACATGATGCGGGAGATTGAAATGCTGGAATTGAAACGGGAAATTCAGACCAAAGCCAGCTCTGATATTGATCAGCAGCAGCGTGATTATTTCCTTAGACAACAAATAAAAGTCCTGCATGACGAGCTCGGAATGGATAGTCCCGAGCGTGATCTCGACGACATCCGTTTAAAAGCAAGTCAGAAAAAATGGAGTGACTCGGTGCGCAGTCACTTTGAAAAAGAGCTGACCAAACTGCAACGCATTAACCCGATGGCGCCCGAATATCCGGTGACCATGAATTACCTGGAAATGCTGGTGGATTTGCCTTGGGGACAATATACCAAAGACAATTTCGACCTGGTCCGTGCGCAAAAAGTGCTGGATGCGGATCATTTCGGTTTGGAGAAGGTTAAGGAGCGGATCATTGAATATCTGGCCGTTTTGAAATTGAAAGGCAATTTGAAAGCGCCAATTCTCTGTTTATATGGCCCTCCGGGCGTTGGGAAAACATCATTAGGAAGATCCATTGCAAAAGCATTGAACCGCGAATACATCCGAATGGCGCTGGGCGGCGTGCATGATGAAGCGGAGATTCGTGGTCATAGGAAGACATATATCGGCGCCATGCCGGGGAAAATCATTCAAAACATTAAAAAGGCAGGATATGCAAACCCTGTTTTCATTCTGGATGAAATTGATAAAGTAAGCTCCGATTATCGCGGCGATCCTTCATCAGCATTGCTGGAAGTGCTCGATCCCGAGCAAAATTCTTCATTTACAGATAATTACCTGGAAGTCGAATACGATCTTTCTAAGGTTTTATTCGTCGCAACAGCCAATGCACTGGACACGATCCACCCCGCATTGCGCGACCGGATGGAGATCATTGAGATGACAGGTTATACGATTGAAGAAAAATTGCAGATCGCAAAACGTTACCTCGTTCCAAAGCAGCGCAAAGATCATGGTCTGAAATCAACCGACATTAAAATCGACGATGTTGCACTTACCAAGATCATTGAAGGGTATACAAGAGAATCCGGTGTGCGGAATTTGGAACAAAAAATAGGATCCGTTGTCCGCAAAATCGCGAAATCTGTTGCGATGGAGCAGGAATATCCAAAGACCGTTAAGGCAGAGCTGATAGAGAAATATCTGGGCGCAGAGATTTTTGACAAAGATTTGTATCAGGACAATGATTTTGCCGGCGTGGTAACGGGACTTGCCTGGACTTCGGTGGGTGGTGAAATTCTCTTTATTGAAACCAGCCTGAGCCGCGGAAAAGGGAACCTCACATTATCCGGTCAGCTAGGCGACGTAATGAAAGAGTCCGCAGTGGCTGCATTATCTTATCTGAAAGCCAATGCAGACCGTTTAGGCATTGATTACAGGATTTTTAACCATTATGACCTGCACGTACACGTCCCCGCCGGCGCTGTGCCCAAGGACGGCCCTTCTGCCGGTGTAACAATGGTCACCTCTATGGCGTCTATCTTCACACAGCGCCGGGTGAAACCGTTCATCGCGATGACAGGCGAGATCACATTAAGGGGCAAAGTTTTACCTGTGGGAGGCGTTAAAGAGAAAATCCTGGCAGCGCGTCGTGCGGGTGTGAAGGAAATTATTCTTTGTGTGAAAAACCGCAAGGATGTGGAAGAAGTGCCTGCCAACTATATCAAAGATCTGTCGTTCCATTATGTAGACCAGATTGATGAAGTGCTGGAATATGCATTGCTGCCCGAGAAGGTAAAAAATGCCACAAACTTCATTTTCCCGGATGAGAAGAAAGAAAAACAGGAAAGCGGATATGTGACTGTGGATGCCTAAGGCCATTTTCAGAAATTAATATATTTTAAAATTCAAAAAAGACGCCCGCAGGCGTCTTTTTTGCTTAAGGGTTCTTAAATCAAAAACACGTCCTGATATCAACAACTATTCATTATTAAAATGTCCCTACCCCAGCTTTGCCCCCAACTACTGGATCAGCGTCCAGACCTGTTGCCAAACCATCAAAATCTGCTTGCATTGCCCGAAAAGATCATTCAGTTTGGCACGGGCGTACTGCTTCGCGGTTTACCCGATTATTTTGTAAATAAGGCCAATCAGCAGGGAATATTCAATGGGCGGATAGTAGTTGTAAAATCCACAAACAGCGGTGGAACGGACGCTTTTGCAGCCCAACAAAACATTTTCTCGCACAGCATCCGCGGAATTGAGGATGGGAGCCAGGTGGATAAGCTCATTATTAACAGCGCCATCAGCAGGACCCTTTCGGCAAATACTAATTGGGCCGATATCTTGCAATGTGCACATAATGCTGATCTTAGAATTGTTATTTCAAATACAACCGAAGTCGGCATCCAATTGACCGATGATGATATTTTTGCAAGTCCTCCCGCTTCCTACCCCGGCAAACTGACGGCTTATCTGTATGAGCGTTTCAAAGCTTTCGACGGAAGCGCTGACTCAGGCATGGTGATTGTCCCTACCGAGCTGATCGTGAATAGTGGACAGAAGTTAAGGGATATCGTTTTTGAACAAGCCAAACGCCATAACCTGGACGAAACATTCGTACAATGGCTGGAAGCGCATAATCATTTTTGCAGTTCGCTCGTAGACAGGATTGTCCCTGGCAAACCGGACGCAGAAACGATCGCTTCCATTTCGGAAAAGCAGGGTTATCAAGACGATTTGCTGATCGTTTCCGAAGTTTACAGACTGTGGGCCATTGAAGGAAGCGAGCATGTGCGATCGATTCTGAACTTTGCGGAAGCAGATAAGGGCGTTGTGATCGAACCGGACATTGATTTATACAGAGAATTAAAATTGCGCTTGCTTAACGGCACGCATACGCTTGCCTGTGGCCTCTGCTTTCTGAGCGGCCTCGATACAGTAAGTGAAAGCATGGAAAACCCTGAAACGGCCGCATTCATTGCAGATGTAATGTTGAATGAACTTGCCCCGGCGATCCCCTATCCAGTGGACCCGGCGCGTGCGCAGGAATTCGGCAACCAGGTCCTGGACCGTTTTCGCAATCCGTTTATCCGCCATCAACTCATCGACATTACCGTGCAATACACGGCTAAAATGAGAATGCGCAACATTCCGACATTGCTTAGTCACTACGAAAAATCCGAGCAGCCACCTGCGCTTTTTGCCAAAGGTTTCGCAGCATTTTTGAAATTTATGAAGCCTGTTGTTCACAAAGATGGCGCTTATTATGGCGAGCGTGAAGGGCAACCTTATTCGATCCGCTGCGATGCTGCTCCTTATTTTGATGAAATGTGGAAGTCAGCCGCTTCGCCGCTGGACCTGGCAAGCAAAGTAATGTCCGATGTCTCAATTTGGGATACTGATTTGACACAACTTCCCGGATTTCCGGAAGCTGTACATGCGCATATGGTTGAACCGGAAGCACTGGAAACTTTACGTATCGTTCCAGGGGCGGACGCCCCCAAGCTGGACATTTAATTAGACCAGGACTTTCCAGGTTTTAAAAAATTGAAAAGTCTTAATTAGCGCTCCAAAGCCTTAATTTGTCATAAAGATCCTGCGAGGCGATCTCGTCGGAGCTATAATAGATCTGATCCGTTTTTGTTGTAATAAACAGAAACGGATTTATTTTTTTATTAACAAATAGCTTGACTGCTCGTCCGTCTCTGGTTATAAAATTCCCTTTGGCAAAGTCACCCGCTGCAAAACCATTGGATTTATAGGAAATGGGCGGCAGTTCCGGTACGAGTTCGACTTTCGAGATGTCGTTTTTGCTTAATGTCAAACCATACATTCCCTTTATTTCCATACTATTATCGGTAAATATAAGCTTGCTGTCTTGCAGGCTTGAATACAGCTGCGTGGAAATCCCGACGATAATGACAAGTAAAATGGCCATTGCAACATAAGTGCCGGAACGCTGTCCCTTGGTCCCGCTATAATATTTGTTGCCTTTTGCAATCAAAAAGACATAAGCGAAAAGCGGATAAATGATGATGAATGAGCCTGCCCAGTTGTTGTTGAGCAAAGTCAGGATGAGGAAACCTGCGATCAGTGAAAGGCCCAGGAAAATATGAAATCTTTTAAAAAAACGGACATAACCAACGATGTCCATCTTGGCCCGGTCCGCTTCGGACATGGTGTTGTAACCCGATAAAATATATTTCGCATTACTGGCCGTGACAACGAAGCCAAGTGATGTGAAAATGACAGAAAGGATAATTGCGGCGGTAAACATATATGGATGATTGAGGGGTAAAACGCTTGTAAACAAGGGAAAATATCGTTGGCATCATTTTTGACTTCCAATACTCTGGAAAGCAAAACTTCCACACTCCGATATTACTATATAAACGTGAAAAGATCTGTAAAGATATTAATAGGAATAGTCATTATTCTCATAATTGGCCGTTTGATCCTCCCTTATTTTGTGGTTCGCTATGTGAACAAAGTCCTCGCGGATATGAATGGTTACACCGGCCATATTGAGGACGTGGATATTCATTTGATCCGTGGTGCTTACCAGATCGAAGGGATGAATATCCGGAAGGTAAACGGTAAAATTAAAGAGCCATTTATCCTTATTCCGAAAATGGACCTTTCGATACAATGGGAATCATTATTAAAAGGGAAGCTGGTCAGCGAGGTGGAATGTCATAATCCCGAGATTAACTTTGCGTTCAGCAGCAGCGAAGAGGGAAGCCAAACTGGTGCAGAAAATGACTGGACGAAAGTTATAAAGGATCTTCTGCCTATTGAAATAAACCGTTTTCAAATCATTAACGGCAAGGTGGACCTTACCAGCATTGTAAGCCAACCGAAGACTGATCTTACATTAAAAAACTTCCAACTGGAAATTTCGAACATTCGTAACGTAGAGGAAAAAGGCAAGGCTTTGCCTTCTCCGGTGAAAGCAACGGGCGATATGCCCGGCTTTGGAGGAACATTGTCGTTCACAGCCAATATGATGCTTTTGAAAAAAATCCCTGATTTTGATTATAACATGAGTCTGAAAGATGTGCAACTGGTGAAGCTGAACAGTCTTTCACGCAAGTATGGAAATCTGGATTTTGAAAAAGGGACAATGAGTCTCTTAAGCGAAATGAAAATGGTCGACGGAAAACTCGAAGGCTATTTAAAGCCGCTAACCAAGGATATGAAGATCTTCAAAATGAAGGAGGAAAACCGCAATGTGAGTCAGTTTTTTTGCGCGAGCTGCTGGCAGAAGGCGGCACTTTTATTTTGGAAAACAAAAAGAAAGACCAGGTTGCGACACGAATCCCGCTGAAAGGAACCGTCGGCGAGATCTCTACTGACCTCTGGCCGATCATCGTGAATGTATTGCGCAATGCATATGTAGAGGCTTTCAAAGCTGAATATGACCCTTCTATGAGCGTGAAAGACACCATCAAGGAGGTCCGGAAAGAGCGGAAAGAGAAGCGGAAGGAAAAACGCGAAGCACGTAGAGAAAAGCGGGAGCGCAAAAAAGCGGAACGTAAAAAAGATTAGGCTCCGCTTTTCATCTATATTGACTTATAAACCTTAACTGGCTTCCCGGAATTTGGTAACCAATGCAATGCTCTCAGCCACTTTCTGCTCGATCCAGGCATAGTTACCATCGGCGATAACGTCCTTTGGAAACAGATTTGACCCTAATCCAACTGCATACGCACCTGCCCCGAACCATTCGTTAATGCTCTCGGCAGTAGGCTGCACACCGCCTGTGACCATAATTTTAACATTCGGCATAGGCCCGCGGATGGCTTTGATAAATTTGGAGCCTACCACATCGCCTGGAAAGAGCTTCACCACTTCGGCCCCGGCTTGCTGAGCATTGTAAATCTCTGTTAATGTGGACACCCCTGGAATCCAGGGAATGTTGGCTTTTGCACACGCATAACCCACAGCCGGGTTAAGGCAGGGCGTTACGACAAAGTCCGTTCCTGCATCAATGAATTTTTGCGCAGTTTCTGCATCGTAAATCGTGCCGATGCCCATAGACAGCCCCGGAAGGCTTTCTTTTGTGTAAGCAACCAGTTCATTGAATACGGTAAATGCGTTCTCACCACGATTCGTGAATTCAAATGCCCGGGCGCCGCCCCTGTAACTGGCGTTGATCACCTCTTTGGCAATTTCTATGTCACTATGATAAAACAGGGGCAAAACGCCCACCTGATTTAATAGTTTTAATGTTGTTTCCTTATCCATGTTTTTGTTTTTTGAAGCAGCAAATGGCTCAATACACCCGCCAGGCACTTTAACGCTTAATGCGGCCGGAAGTTTCTCCCTGCCTGATCGCCTCAACTTCCTGAATAGTGGAAATCAGTGCGTCCCCTTCTATGGTGTGTTTCAATGCCGAAGCTGCTACGCCGAATTCAAGGGCCTTTTGCTGATCATTAAAGGTAATCAATCCGTGGATCAAACCGGCTATGAATGCATCTCCGCCACCTACTCTGTCGATAATAGGGTTTATTTCAATATCAGCAGTCTCCAGAAGCGCTGTTCCATTCCAAAGGTAAGCCCTTAGCAAGTTGTGGGAGGCGCTGATGGACGTCCGTTTTGTATCAACAACCGCCTTAATCTGTGGATATGCCTTTTGTAAATTGACGCAGGATTCGCTAAAATCGCTTCCTTCTATGCCAAAAATCTCCTTAATATTTTCGCTGTTTGCGATGACAATGTCGGTCCCGGCGGTGAGGTCAGGCAGGATATCGGATGGTTTTTTACCGTATTTCCATAAGTTAGCCCTGTAAAAAATGTCCCCGGAAACGGTTAGTCCGTATTTTCTGGCCACTTTGATTCCATCCAGAAGTGCATCCGCAGCTCCCTGGGAAAGCGCCGGCGTAATTCCTGCCCAGTGAAACCATTTGGCATCTTTCAAAATGCTGTCCCAATCAATCTCCTTCGGATCTATTTCTGCCAATGATGAATTAGCACGGTCATAAACGATCTGGCTGCCACGTAATGCTGCGCCGGTTTCCAGAAAATAAACGGCCATTCTGGGACCACCATAAATGATATGAGAAACATCAACACCGTGAAAGTGAAGATATTGCGCCGCAGCCCTCCCTATCGGCGAATCGGGGAACCGGGTTACGTGCGCCGTATGATGCCCCCAATAAGCTAACGCCGTGGAGACATTTGCCTCTCCACCTGCGTAAGTGACATTTAGTTGACGTGCTTGTTCAAAACGGGAAAAACCTGGTGTAGAAAGCCGCATAAGGACTTCTCCAAAAGAAACTATTTGAGCCATACCCTGCATGTTGACCTGAAAAAAGGTGATCTCAGGCCGGAGATTTAAATGAATTAATGGATATGTAAACCTAGCTAAAATCCGAAATAATTACTTGCATTCCGATAAGAAATGTCCTCCACCAGCTTGCCAAGCCACTGGATATCATTGGGCAGCTCACCATTTTCCACATCATTGCCAATGATATTACAAAGTATCCTGCGAAAATACTCGTGACGCGGGTAAGATAAAAAGCTCCTGGAATCGGTCAGCATCCCCACAAAACGGCTCAGTAAGCCCATATTGGAAAGGGCATTCATCTGGCGTTCCATGCCATCTTTTTGATCCAGGTACCACCAGCCTGAGCCAAACTGCATCTTACCGGCAATGGTTCCATCATTATAATTACCCGTCATTGTGGCTAACACTTCATTATCAGCTGGATTGAGGTTATAGAGAATCGTTTTAGCAAGCTGATCGGTTGAATCGAGTTTGTTAAAAAACTTGGACATCGCTTGCGCCTGACTGTAATCGCCGATGGAATCCCAGCCTGTATCGGGGCCGAGCTCACGCAGCATACGTGCATTATTGTTACGCAAAGCGCCGAGGTGAAACTGTTGCGTCCAGGTTTTGGCATGATCCATTTTCGCTGTTTCAAAAAGGACCAATGATTTGAATGCTTCCCGTTGCAAATCGCTGGGAAGCTGGCCATTGCGTGCTGCCGAAAACGCCTGTTTTGCAGCCTCTTCGTCGAACGTCGCATAAATGTGCTCCAAACCGTGATCAGAGAGCTTGCCGCCCATGGATGCAAAAAAGTCATGGCGATTCTGCAATGCAGCCAGCAGACCTTCGTAAGTATTGATTTCTCTCAAACCGGAAGTTTCACCAAGCTTAGTAAGATATTGATTAAACTCCTCCGGCGAATCGATCAGCAACATGGCTTTGTCAGGACGGAATGTAGGTAATACTTTAATCTCAAACCCGCTGTCTCTAATTGATTTGTGATCAGATAGCAAGTCCGTAGGATCATCCGTAGTGCAGATGATCTTTACATTCATTCTTTTCAAGAGGTTTTTTACAGAGAAATCCGGCTGCTTTAATTTCGCTGAACATTCATCGTAAATCTCTCTGGCAGAATCCTTATTTAACAAAATATCAATATCAAAATAGCGCAGCAATTCCAGGTGTGTCCAGTGATACAGTGGGTTGCGCATGGTGTACGGCACCGTAATTGCCCATTGCTCAAACTTTTCCCAATCGCTCGCATCACCTGTGCAATAGCGCTCATTGATGCCATTGGCACGCATTGCACGCCATTTATAATGATCGCCATACAACCAGATCTGCGTGATATTTTCAAACTGCTTGTCCGCCGCAATCTGGTCCGGAGGAAGGTGGCAGTGATAATCAATGATCGGCATTTCCTTAGCATAATCATGATAAAGAATACGCGCAGTCTCCGAACGAAGCAGGAAATCATCGGTGATGAAGGTCTTTTGTGCAGTAACGAATGTTGTCATATGGCAAGTATTTTTTCCCCCAACCCCCTAAAGGGGGCTATTTTTAATGATAAAGTCCAATAAAGTCCAACGCAAAGTCCCCTTTAGGGGATTTAGGGGCCCACAAAGCCACTCCCAAGCAAAACGCAAAGTCCCCTTCAGGGGATTTAGGGGCCCCTTTCAATAGCATATTCCAATCCCCGCAACTCAGCCAGCCCGCGCAGACGGCCAATGGCGGTATAACCGGGATTTGTTCTTTTCGTGCCCGACAGATCGTCCAGCATTCTATGGCCGTGATCGGGGCGGAATGGCATTCTTAAATCAACCCTTCCAGCTTCTTTTCTGCGTTTTTGTTCTGCCAGTAGTGCTTTCATCACATTATACATATCTACGTCCCCGTCCAAATGATCGGCTTCGTAAAAACTTCCATCATGCTCTCTTTTGGTTGCACGCAAATGGATGAAATGAATGCGGTTACCCAGCCTGTCAACCATGCCGCTGAGATCATTGTCCGGTCTTACGCCATAGGAACCTGTGCAGAAGCAGATGCCATTGGCCTCATTGTCATATGCTTCCAATAGCAACAAAGCATCATTTTCGGTGCTAACCACCCTCGGAAGGCCTAAAATAGGATAAGGGGGATCATCCGGATGGATTGCTAACCTCACGCCAGCCTCCGCGGCAACCGGCGCAACGGCTTGTATAAATTGATATAAATGCGTTCTTAACTCCAAGTCACCTACATGCGCATATGCACTCAGTGCAGTCCGGAACTCCTCAATTGTAAAGCTCTCTTCGGATCCTGGCAAGCCAGCAATAATGTTCCTCACCAGCTTGCTAACTTCTGCTTCCTCAGCATTATCGAGCCAGCTTTTTGCTTTTTGCTTTTGCCCGTCTGTGTAATCAGCTTCTGCTTCCGGTCTTTTCAAAAGATATAGATCAAAAGCTGCAAATTGTGCCGCATCAAACCGCAAACCAGTTGAGCCATCCTTCATAGGCGCGTCCAGGTCTGTTCTGGTCCAGTCCAGAATGGGCATGAAGTTATAGCAAACGGTGTCTATACCGCAGGCACCCAGGTTCACCAAGGTTTGCTGGTAATTTTTAATGTATCGTTCATAATCTCCGGTCCGGGTTTTGATGGCTTCGTGCACCGGGACACTTTCCACCACCGACCAGGTAAGACCGGCTTGCTCGATCATTTCTTTGCGAGCGTGTATTTCAGCTGTTTCCCACACTTCCCCATTGCGAATGTGGTGTAACGCCGTTACGATTCCGGTTGCTCCGGCCTGGCGGACATCCTGCAAACTCACAGGGTCCTGCGGACCAAACCAACGCCATGTTTGTTCTAATGCCATTGTTTATTCGGCTGTGGGCCTTCGGCGGTCGGCCGTTGGCTTTCAGAAGTTAATTTATATTTACTGATAAAACCGACAGCCGAAAGCCGACTGCCGAAGCTATTCAAGCTACCAACCTATGCTCCGGAACGCGTTCGCGCAAGACTTTCAAGGCCCGGCTCATTTGCGTTTCCACTGTTTTAACTGAAATTTCAAGCTTTTCCGCAATGTCACGGTAACGCAGGCCTTCCTCTCGGCTCAGCCGGAAAATGATCTGGCATTGTCTCGGCAAAGCCTGGATACACCCTTCCACGTGATCAAAAAACTCATTGAATGTCAATTCCTCAACGGGCGAAAAGTGATCTGCATGAGTTAGGTTCCACTGAACAGAATCCAGTGATTCGCGCTCATTTTGCCTGTGAATCCTTAGTTTCAGGTAATCCAGTGCCTGATTTCTTACTGCTCTGTAAATGTAAGCCTGAAACGAAGTGTGCACTTCAATCTGCTCGCGATTTTTCCAAAGTTTCACAAACACATCAGAGACAACTTCCTCCGCAATCTCACGGGTAATAACCACACGCATTGCATAGCTACAAAGAGATCTGTAATGATGCGTAAACAATTCGCGAAAAGCAGTGTAATCTCCGGTTGCCACTACTTTACCAAATAAATTTTCCAAAGCACTTTTCTGGGAATGGCCAGATGGCAAGGTGTTGGTAAATGATTTTGCTTCCATTAATGAGCTAGGTTAATTATAGAAAATTTCCAGGATTAGTAGTGGTGTGAGGTGTATCCTCGTCGTCAACAGTGAACCTAGTTTAACCATTGATTCGTTGATACACAAAAATTAATCTTGAAAAAGATCAATAAATCTACGCAACCGTTCCCGGAACCGTTCCCGTTTGCGGAATATTTCCCGGAAGTTGTTGCGTTGTTTGTAATTTGTGCAACAAACCGCAATTAGTGCATTGCTTATAGAAATTGTTGCATTTGTATTATTCCCATACTGTTCGATGAAAAAGACTTCTATCACCATCAAAGAAATCGCCAGACAGCTGGATATCTCAAAATCGACAGTTTCCCGGGCGCTACGCGACAGCAGTGAAATCAGTGAAGAGACGAAAAATAAAGTCATCGACCTGGCAGAAAAGCTTAACTATTATCCAAATCCCATTGCGATTAGTTTGCTCAAAAACCGTACGCAAACGATCGGTGTGATTGTGCCGGACATTGCAAACCGGTTTTATTCCTCGGCAATTGGTGGCGTAGAAGACATTGCTTACAGCCGCGGTTATCACACCATGATTTACCAAAGCCACGAACAACTGGAAAGAGAGCGTTCGGCTTCCCGGCACATTGCATCACGCCGCGTAGATGGACTGGTCGTGGCGATTTCAAGCCAATCCGAGAACATTGATCATTTTGTGTCTTTGCAGGAACAAGGCATTCCCGTTGTCTTTTTTGATCGCGTAAGTGATGCCATGCAGACGCATAAGGTCCGGATTGATGATTACAAAGGTGCTTTTGAGGCCACGGAGCATTTGATCAAGCGGGGCTGTAAGCGGATTGCGCACGTTGCGGGCCCAAAAACAGTTTCGATTACGCGTTTTCGTTTGGAAGGTTACAAAGATGCGCTCAGGAAATACAACATTGATTTTAAAGAAGAATGGGTGCTGCACAGCGAAATAAATCAGGCCGGCGGGACCGAAAGAACTTATCAGCTGATGGCATTGCGCGAGCGTCCGGATGCAATTTTCGGCGCCAGCGACCGGATCACGATGGGCATTCACTGGGCGTTGCGCCAGCTTGGTTACCGCATGCCTGACGATGTTGCGGTGGTGGGATTCTGTGACGTGGCCATGTCGTCCCTACTCGATCCTCCCGTGAGCTCAGTTACGCAGCCTTCATTTGAAATGGGCCAGCAAGCCACATCCCTGCTTTTGGATTTGATAGAAAGCAAAAATACCCCGGCCGAATATGAGACCAGGGTATTGCCTTCAAACCTTGTAATTAACAAATCGTCGATGCGCGTTAGCAAATAACTACCGGGTAATGACTACCCCGTAATCGTCACCCCGTAATCGTTTTCAACTTTCTTTCGAATTCTGAAAGGATCTTTTCTTTCATTTGCACTTTCCGCTTCTGAATGTTGATGCGGCCAGCTGCCTGCTTGTCTTGCTCAGGATCGCCGGTTGCAGTTCTGTCAAATTCCAGTATGGCAAATTCCAAATCGCTCTTTTCACGTTTTGCCAGCCATTCGAGCTCTCTGTATTTCGTCCTGAGTTGTTCTTCAGGGCTTTTCAATTCGAAAGCGGGATATTTTCTGCTGATCACACGTGCCAGATAGCTTAGCTCAAAGATCTTATCACAAACCATCCTGAAACGCTCTGCAAGCTCCTTATCAGCCATTTTGAAAGGAATTTTAATTTCCTTCCATTTGCTCAAAAGCACTTTTGCTTCCTGTGACGCTTCGATAATGTCTGGTGCACGCAGCAATGTCTCAGCTTGTTGCAGTAATTTCTGTTGTTCCACAATCCTTGGGTCAACGCGCACTTTCGGCTCGATGCCTTTGGCCAGATTGTATTTGTCGTAAAACAATTTCAAAAAGTGCCTGTAAGCCTTATTGACTTTGAAAAAACGCTTTGGCGGCACTTCTCCAATGTTATTCCATGCATTACGCACTTCCCTCGCTTTCTGATAAGCGTCGTCCAAATCACGCGAATAACTAAGCGTTTTGGTAATTTTGATCAGCTTCTCATATTCCTCGATGCGGAATTGATTTATTTTATTCTGCTCGTCGAAATAATCCCTGCGGCGTTGGAAGAAATTATCCAGGATTTGCTGAAAAGTGGTTTCAACCTCCTCCTGATATTCTTTTTCAACCGGCCCTGTACGGATCCATTTCGCTTTGATTTCCTGAATTTGATCCGTTGCGGTGGTGTAATCTTCAATAGCCGCTGCAACTTTCACATCTTCAATCAATGCCCGTTTGATTTCCAGGTTTTTAAGCTGGTTAACCTCGATCAAACCCTTCAGATACTCCTCTTTTTCTTCCAGTCTCTGCAACAACGGAACAAAGTCCCCAAGTGCATCAAAACCTTTAAGCTTACGTTGAAGCTGGATCAGCTTGGTAAGATAAGATCCTTTGTTAAGTGCCTCATCTATTTCTTTTTCCAACTGCTCCACTTTGTTCAGGACGATGTTAAAACGATTCTTAAAATAGTCAATCGCTTCTTGCTCAGTCCGCTTTACTTCTCCAATTTGCCGGTCGGGGAATTCCAAATACCCCTTTAAAAATACTTTGCTGTCTTTAACGTAGCCGTATTCATCATTCAATGTGGCATTTTCCATTCTTTCAATTTTTTATCTGCTAAGTGTAGGGATAATAACGATATTTGTTACGCACAAATTAAACAAAAAATGAGTAACGAAACCATAATTTTCTCAATGTCGGGGGTTAACAAAATCATTCCTCCAAACCGGCATATCATTAAAAACATCTATTTATCCTTTTTTTATGGTGCTAAAATCGGGGTTTTAGGTTTAAACGGATCAGGTAAGTCGACGCTTTTACGCGTTATAGCAGGAATTGATAAGGACATTCAGGGAGACGTGGTTTTTTCTCCCGGATATTCAGTGGGAATGCTTGAACAAGAGCCAAAACTAGACCCTACCAAGACTGTAAGAGAGGTTGTAGAAGAGGGCGTTCAGGAGATCGTTGACCTTTTGAATGAATTTGAAAAAATAAATGAAGCATTCGGAGAAGAGGATGCAGATTTCGATAAACTCCTTGAACGTCAGGGAGAAGTGCAGGAAAAACTGGATGCAACAGACGCCTGGAATTTAGATAATCGTCTGGAAGTGGCCATGGACGCATTGCGCTGTCCGCCTTCGGATGCATTGGTTTCAACACTTTCCGGTGGTGAAAAACGCCGGGTTGCATTGTGCCGCTTGCTGCTTCGCCAGCCTGATGTTTTGCTTCTGGATGAGCCTACTAACCACTTGGATGCGGAATCTGTGCTTTGGCTGGAAGAGCATTTGAGACAATATAAAGGAACGGTCATTGCCGTAACCCACGATCGTTACTTCCTGGATAATGTCGCTGGCTGGATCCTCGAACTGGATCGCGGCGAAGGCATTCCATGGAAAGGAAATTACACTTCTTGGCTTGAACAGAAGCAGGAACGTTTGAAAAAAGAAGAAAAAACAGAGTCGAAACGCCAGAAAACATTGCAGCGCGAGCTGGAATGGGTGCGCATGGGTGCAAAAGGTCGTCAGGCCAAGTCCAAGGCTCGCTTGGGCGCTTACGAGCGCTTATTAGGCGAAGAAGGCCGCGAGAAAGAAGAAAAATTGGAGATCTTCATTCCAGCCGGACCTCGTCTTGGCAACAAGGTGATTGAAGCGCATAATGTTTCGATGGGCTTCGGTGACAGGCTTTTATATGAAAACCTAAACTTCGCTTTGCCCCCAAACGGCATTGTCGGCATTATTGGACCAAACGGTGCGGGTAAAACGACACTCTTCAAACTCATAACGGGTCAATTAAAACCGCTAAGCGGACATTTTGATGTCGGCGACACGGTAGAACTGGCTTATGTGGATCAGGAACATGATAATCTGGACCCTGTTAAGACTGTTTACCAAAGCATTGCGGATGGAAATGACTGGATCATGATCGCAGGCAAGCAATCCAATGCGAGAGCTTATGTGAGCCGTTTCAACTTCGGCGGCGGCGATCAGGAAAAGAAGGTTGGTAACCTGTCGGGTGGAGAAAGAAACCGCGTGCATTTGGCGATGACATTGAAAGAAGGCGGCAACTTGCTTTTGCTCGATGAACCTACCAATGACCTGGACATTAACACTTTGCGTGCATTAGAAGAAGGTTTAGAAAACTTTGCGGGCTGTGCAGTAATCATATCCCACGACCGGTGGTTCCTGGACCGCGTTGCCACACACATTCTTGCTTTTGAAGGTGATTCTCAGGTTTATTGGTTTGAAGGAAATTTCTCTGAATATGAGGAGAACCGGAAAAAACGAATGGGCTCAGATCTGACGCCAAAGCGCATCAAATACAAAAAATTGGCTTAATCAGAAACAGTTAAACATTATCAATGAGTCAGATTTCATCTTTGGATAAAATACATTTCATATCAATTGGTGGCAGCGTAATGCATAATCTTGCCATTGCGCTCCATTTAAAAGGATTTATCATCACAGGTTCCGACGACGAGATATATGAACCATCTGTAAGCCGGCTTGCGAAATACGATTTGCTTCCGACCGTAACAGGTTGGTTTCCAGAAAAAATAACGGCTGATCTCTCGGCCGTTATTTTGGGAATGCACGCTCGTCAGGACAATCCTGAGTTGGCAAAAGCGAATGAATTGGGGATTAAAGTGTATTCTTATCCTGAATATATTTTTGAACAAAGCCAGAACAAACAACGCGTGGTCATCGCCGGAAGTCATGGGAAAACAACCATTACTTCAATGATCCTGCACGTTTTAAACTTCAATAAGCGCGTTTTCAATTATCTCGTCGGCGCGCAGATCGAGGGGTTTGATAACATGGTGAAGCTTTCGGAAGAAGCGCCGCTCATTGTGATTGAAGGGGATGAATATTTCACATCGCCCTTGGATCCGACACCCAAATTCATGCATTATCAGCCGCATATCGCACTCATCAGCGGCATTGCGTGGGATCATTTCAATGTATTCCCAACTTGGGAATCCTATGTAAAACAATTTGAATTGTTGGCGGATTCCTTGCCAAAAGCCGGGGGAATTATCTTCGATGAAACCGATGATATGCTGAATGTAATCGGTCAAAAAGAGCGTACAGACGTTGTAAGCACGCCTTACCACGCCCATCCTTATAAAATTGAAGATGGCAGAACGATTCTGGTTACACCGGATGGAAAAGAAGTTTCTGTGCTGGTTTTTGGAAACCACAACATGAAAAATATAAGCGGTGCTTATGCCGTTTGCGAACGCCTGGGCATTACTGATGATCAGTTCTACGAAGCCATTCAGAGCTTCAAAGGCGCTTCTAAACGGCTTGAATTATTGGGCAAAACAGACACGGTGAGCATTTACCGGGATTTCGCACATGCGCCTTCCAAGGTGGAAGCAACGACCGCTGCTTTGAAAGAACAATATCCGGATCGGACATTGGTTGCCTGCGCAGAGCTGCACACATTCAGCAGTTTGAACAAAGATTTTTTGAGCCAATATCGCAGGAAGTTGAAGTCGGCTGATATTGCAGTGGTTTATTTTAATCCGGTAACCGTTGAGCACAAGCGACTTGAACCCATTTCGGAAGACGACATTCGCACAGCGTTCAAACGCGAAGACCTTCATGTTTTTACAGACTCTGCAAAAATGGTGGAGTTTCTGAAATTACAGACCTGGGAAAACGCCAACCTGCTGCTAATGAGCTCCGGAACTTTCGGTGATCTGGATTTGAAGGCATTGGCGGATTCGCTTTTAGCCTGAGTTTTACATATACACTATAATTCTAAGTTGAAGTTATGCAATCCATTGTAGTTTACTGCGGTTCAAATCCGGGCAAAAAACCAATTTACGCTGAAACCGCCTATGCCTTAGGCGCAGAACTGGCAAAAAGAAACATCAGGCTCATTTACGGCGGTGGAAATATGGGCTTAATGGGCCGCGTGGCTGACGGAGCCATGGAAAACAATGGCTCCGTGACCGGCATCATTCCTAACTTTCTTGCCAAACTGGAAGTTGCCCACAAAACACTGACCGAGATCCATTTCACGGAAACCATGCATGAGCGTAAAGCCAAAATGGCCTCCATTACAGACGGCGTTATTGCACTTCCGGGCGGCTACGGCACTTTTGATGAGTTATTTGAAATACTCACCTGGTCGCAACTGAAAATTTTTAAAGGACCGGTTGGCTTGCTGAATGTCAATGGATTTTACGATCTGATGCTTTTGCAACTCGACAAAATGGTGGAAGAGGGGTTTTTACACCCTGATAATCAAAAACTTTTGGTGGTGGCTGATAATGTATCAGGCCTCTTGGAAAAAATGGAAGCATTTCGTGTTGGAAACACAGAAAATAAGCCATTGGATAAGTCGTTATATGTAGACAACAATTAACTACCCTTCCAAAAGACGATGCGCATTTCATTACTTGCCGTGCTGTTTACTTCAATTTCCTTTTGTGCAAATGCGCAGCTGGAAAATCTTGGAAAAACGGTGAACACTGAATACAATGAAATTAACCCTATTATTTCGCCCGACGGCAAGACCATTTACTTCTCCCGGGTAAGCCATCCGCAAAATACGCACGGGACCAAAGGCAGTCAGGACATATGGTTTTCGGAATTGAAAAATGATAAGTGGTCGCAGTCGCGACGGCTTCCCGCTCCGCTGAATAAAGAGGATTACAACAGCCTTTATAGCATTACACCAGATGGTAACACCTTGTTAATCAAAGGTTCTTACAAAAACGGCGTGTACGAAACGCGCGGATTTTCGACGAGTAAAAAAACCTCCCGCGGATGGGCAGCCCCTAATAAGCTCGAAATTCCCGGTTATGCGAAGATCAGTAAAGGGCAGTTTGACTGCGGTTATCTTTCCAATGATGGAAAGACATTAATCATGTCGTTCAGCGAAAAGAAAAACAGCAAGGTGGATGACATTTATGTGAGTTTCAAGGCGAAAGATGGAACTTGGTCTAAGCCCATGAACATTGGACCGGAGATCAATTCCGAAGAATTTACCGAAACCACGCCGTTCCTGGCCCCTGACGGCGTCACATTGTATTTTTCAAGCGACCGCAAAGGCGGCCAGGGCAGCAACGACATTTATTACAGCAAGCGGATCGACAAAACCTGGAAACGGTGGAGCAGGCCTGTAAACCTTGGTCCAGCTATCAATTCCGACGGTTATGATGCCTATTACACCATTTCTGCGTTGGGCGATTATTCTTATATGGTCTCGTTCAAGGGCACGGAGGGCAAGGGAGATGTGGTGCGTTACAACCTGAAACCGACAGAAGTTCCGGGTGATACAACCGAAGCGCCAATCGCAATTGTGCCTGTTTCTGACCCGGTAGTGATGGTTAGCGGGAAAGTGATCGACTCTAAAACGGGAAAACCCGTCGAAGCAACGATCATTTATGAAAGCCTGGCAGATGGTGAAGAGGTGGGGACGGCCACGACGAACCCTACAACCGGCGAATACAAAATTATCCTCCCCTATGGGCAAAAATACAGCATGCGCGCGGTCGCGCCCGACTTCATTGCTGAAGGAGAGAACATTGATCTGAGTGATTCAACGGCGACCAAGGGTTTTAAAGAAATTACTAATAAATCTTTAAAGCTCATTCCGATTGAAGAAGGCCAAATTGTGCGTCTGAATAACATTTTCTTTGCCACAGGAAAATCAACATTGAGCAGTGAATCCTTTCCCGAATTGAACCGGATCGCTATTTCCATGACCGAAAACAAGACGCTTACCATTGAATTGGGCGGGCATACAGACAACACCGGTAGCGCCGAATTCAACATTAAGCTTTCCCAGGACCGGGCCGATTCCGTCAGGGAATATCTGATTGGAAAGGGAATCGAGCCGGATCGCGTGGGCAGCAAAGGTTACGGTGAGACGGTTCCGGTTGCTACAAATGATACACCTGAGGGCCAGCAACAAAACCGCCGTGTTGAATTTAAGATCTTAAAGAAATAACAGCCTCTTCGGACCTCTTAACTGTACTCTCCTTTTTGCGTTTTAGTCCAAAAACAATGCGCAGGATATTGAGTTGTTTGATCAGAAAATGATATATGACCAGGCAGATCAGAAATGTGGCCACTGATAAGTAAATAAACTTTACTATCCAGGGTAATGCTGTGTTTATCAATGGATAAGCCAGACAAACAATGACTGTCTGATGTAGAATATAAAACGGGTAAACCGCTTCATTGGCATACTTCAAAAAGCGGTTTGAAAATTGGAGATAAACATATGCATAACCAAAAATGGACAGGAGGATACACCAGGCATTCAGCGTCTTAAGCAAATTATAAAAAATAATTTCCCCGCCTTCAATCTCCGCCCTCGGAATCCAGTAAAATGCATACAGGATGGCTGTGAATATCAGCCATATCACCAGATTGACTTTTCTATATTTTTTTAGTGTTTCCCAGAAACCGGTTTGTGTACACAAAACAAAGCCTGTAACGAAAAGTGTAAAGTCGTGAAAATGCTCATTCCAATCCCTGATCAGATTATGCGTTGTCGGGAAATGCCCCAGCAAGACGTTTCCCAACATGTGCCAGAGCACGGGGACGAGTATCAATGTGAAAGGATTACCAAATAAACGAACCCAGCTTGCTGTTAACTGATTGTGGCGGCGAATGAATAACAATAATGGCAGACCGATGATCGAGTATAAAAAAATATAGACGAGATACCAAAGGTGATGCCAGCTGAAACTTCCAGCAGGATAGGGCGTAAAGTCAAAAATGGTTTTGTAAAACTCCCCATAGGAATAAGTTTCACCCTGGGTAAGGCGCTCCAAAAAGATCTGCGGCGGCACGATCACAAATATGCCAAAAACCAGCGGAATGAATATTCTGACAAACCTTTCGCTCAAAAATGCCTTCGGTCCGCGGCTCCCTAAGGCGAAATACATTCCGGCACCGGAGATCATAAAAAGAAGCGACATACGCCACTGACTCGTAAATCGCATCGGCAATTCAATGGCATGGGTGATTACATCATTTTTAATGTGCCATTCCCAAAAATTGAAAAACATGCCAACGTGGAAAAAGATAAGGATCGCAAATGCGATGACGCGCAGCCAGTCGAGATCGTAGCGACGCGCTGGTAAATTAGCTGAATGTAAGTTTTCTTGATTTTTCATGGTCGGATCTGTTTTTTTTTCCGGACAAAAGTATCCGCACCCGAGGGCAAAAAACGACCGTGATTATCAGCTAGGAGTTCTTCCCGATACATCAGAACGGGGAAAAAGCTATTTTACAGCATTCTTTTTGAACTCAGAAGGCGTATAACCTGTGAGTTTTCGGAAAGAAGTATTAAATGCAGATTTGGAATTATAACCAACCATCTGCGCGATTTCTTCGATTTTGATAAAGTTGCTTCCTTCGTCCCGAAGCAGTTTCTGGGCCTCATTTATCCTGTAATTGGCAACAAAATCAAAAAAACTCTGACCTAATTCTTCATTCAAAATCTGGGACAAATGATGCGTCGAGATGCCTAAGCGTTTTGCCAGCATAGGGAGCGAAAATCCCGGATCGAGAAAAACTTTCTCACTATTCATAAGGTCATCCAGTTTTTTCAAAGTCGTGAACCGGATTTCCTGCGTCAATGAGGATTTTTCATATTTCCTGGCAGAACGGACATTGTTATCCTGAAAAAAAAGTGACCTGCGCAGGACTGTAAAACTGGTTGCGTAAATAATGAATGCAATAAATGCGGCGATAATGTGATCACCCAGATCATGCGGGAAAGATAGCCGCACAATAAGATAAATGATCACCAAAGCTGTTAACTCCAGGTGGAAGTTACGATACCAGGACAAAGCGCTTTTTTCCCTGGTGAAAAAAGAAAGACGCTCTTTTTTGAACGCATTACCCAGGAAGTAAAGACCTGCGAGGTTGTACATCACCATACTAAGGGCGGTGAGATCGGTAATGCGATCTTTCAGAAAAAACATCCAGTCGCTTCCGTAACGATTAGAAACCATCATTTCCATCTCGGGATGATAGGCGGAAATGTTGCAATTGTATTTGTATGCGTTGCCTTGCGGATATATGAGGACGCACATATATAGGAAATAAATTATCGCGGGCAACAAATGCAGCCAGTTGGCCTTCTCCTCCCTTTGCGTAATGCTTATTTTAATATACAAAAACGCCAGCGGGGCCAGCAGAAGATTGATCGGTTCCGAAAAATCGACCAGCCATAACACCCGGAACATGTAATTGGTGTATCCCAGCCAGACATCCCCCAGCAAAATGGCCATACCTAATATAAGCCCCCCTAAAAATAAGTTGGGTCGCTTATCTCCTCCGGAATGCGATAGAAAAAAGTAAGCCAATATAAGCCCCTGAACGAACCCCAGCAGAATGAATACGGAAAACAGGTCAGCCCGAACTGGAAGGGTTGCAGGAGTCATAAAAATATATCTGTATTCAAATATACAAAATCAAAAATGTATGTGTGTGCATATTCCGGCACCAAAATTTAAAGCGACTTTCGGATTTCACAACAGGTGCTGCATACATTGCGGATATCAGCACACCCGAAAAACGGGCACAAAATTTCGGTTTACTGGGTGCTGCTTTCGGTCTTGGTTTTATCATTGGTCCGGTTGTCGGTGGTTTGCTAGAACAGTATGGAACCCGCGTTCCTTTCCTCGCTGCGGCGGCATTTTCTCTTGCTTTATGCTTTGCTCCCAAGGCTGGATGATGTATGTATTTATGGTTCCTTACATTATGGGAAGCATTGCCGGGCTCGCATTACAAGGGATCATTTCTACCCAGGTTCAACCGAATGAGCAAGGCGAAATTCAGGGCGCCTTAACCAGCTTGCAAAGTTTGACCTCTATTATTGGCCCGCCACTGATGACCAACTTATTCTCCTTTTTTACGCAGCCTTCCGCACCCCTCTATTTACCTGGAGCACCCATGATCATGGCGGCGGTTCTCACATTGCTGAGCACATTCCTGGCCAGGAGAAGCCTTAAACGTAATTTTTAAGAGGAACTAGTAGAGTATTATCAGGAAAAGAAATACAACCAGCCAGAGCGCGCCAGTAAAATGCCAGTAACGGGTTAACAACTTAATCCGCAGCCGGTTCGGCGGATTCACGCTGTAAACAAATGAGTCAACATAAGTTCTATTTTTTACAGCTTTCTGGAAAAGCATGCTTAGATAAACCACCCCGGCAATGATATGCACTAAATGCAAGCCGGTAAGAAGATAAATTAGTCCGCTGGAAGTTGTGACACCTTCAAATATGCCTGCATTCATCATTTCTGCCCAGCCGCCTGCCTGCAATAAAATAAATGTGATCCCCAGCAACAACGTAGCTCCCAGGAAAACGCGGTAATGAAGGAAACGCTCACTTGCAAATGCCAGATTGGCCTCATGCAACGTGATACTACTAAACAAAATGACCAGTGTACTCAACCAAAACATATCAGGAAGCACGATCATGTGCCCCGTCTCCCTATGCATCCGGACCAGGAAAATGATGAAAATAGAAGTAAAAAGCAGCGAGCTTCCGATCACACCGAGCCACAGCATAAAACCCAGGGGTTCTCGCCGCTTGGTAAAGGGGTTTTCCTTTAATTTGGTGGTTGGTTTGGAGCTCATTACAACGCTGTTCTCTAATGCTTTATAAGCGGGGAGGTGAATATAGTTACAATTTCCCGCGTTTTGTAACCTGATAATAATTTTTAATCCAGCCGTCCCTGCCAAACAACAAATTCAGCAAAATGCTTCGATAAATCCTTTTCCAAATCAAATATTCCAAATAAGGTTGACCCGGATCCGCTCATTGCTGCATAGCCTGCGCCTTGTTTGTATAATGCTTCTTTGATTTCTGCTAAAAGAGGGTATTTGGGAAAAAGAGTTGCTTCAAAATCATTTTTAACTTTATGTTTCCAATTGCCAATCGGCTCTTTTAATACAATACGCAAATCAAACTCACTGCGTTTCGGAATAATTCCTGAATATGCTTCCGCGGTTGAAATATGCATTCCCGGATTGACCAAAACAATCCATCTTCCATTCAAATTCAGCTCAATATCTTCGGAAATGTCTCCTTTCTGAAAACAATAAGCAGGCTTGTTAGGAATAAAAAAAGCGCAATCGCTCCCTAATCTACGTGCGTAGTCAAGCTGTTTTTCAAAAGATATTTTAAGATTAAAGTGCTGGTCCAAAGCCTTGATGGCAAATGCCGCGTCAGCAGATCCTCCTCCCAGCCCTGCGCCTATGGGAATGCTTTTCAGCAAATGCATTTTCACCGGCGGCAGTGGATAGTCCGTCGCGATCATTTGATATGCCTTTGTACAAAGGTTATCAGATGCTCCTCCGGGGATCGGTATGCCGTCCGCCTGGAAGGAAAACTGCTCGTCAACAGTGATTTCGAGCGCGTCGGACCAGCCTACAGGGTAAAAACAAGATTCTATATTATGATACCCGTCGGCCCGTTTTTCAACGATATTGAGGCCTATATTAATTTTTGCGTTTGGGAATACAAGCATTATTCTATTTTATTGTTCCCACCGCCACTCCTGCCCGATGACCAATTCTTCTTTCAATCCCTGGGAAATCAGATAATCACGGGTTTTGGCATCGGAAAGCTTGGAAACGGCAATGGTCTCAGTGTTTGCCAGCGCATACAGATACATGGATGCAATGCGCACGGTATTTTCAAATTGGTCTTTATTTACCAGACTAAAATCGTCGCAATCAGCATGATAGCATTGCAACACATTCGGATCCAAGTGACCGGATAAGCCCGCGATGGGGACTCCTTCAAGCATAAATGGCTGGTGATCGCTGTGTAATCCGGCACGGTTTGACGACTCATTTTTGAAAGACTGGTCAACATGCTGAATGGCACTGCCCACACTTGCAAAGAATTCATTCATTTCATCCCTTCCAAAAGCATTAACGCCTCTCGGGTCATTCGTCATATCCAGGTTCATCATATAACTTACCTTATTGATCTCACCGGACTTCTTCAATTCACTAACAAAGTGCTTTGAACCCAGCAAACCTTGTTCTTCGCCCATGAACAAAACGAACTGGATTGTGCGCTCAGGCTTCACTTTCAGTGCTTTGAAGGCTCTTGCAATGTCCATTACCGCAAAGGAGCCGATACCGTTGTCGATTGCGCCTGTTGCCAGATCCCAGGAATCCAGGTGGCCGCCAATAATCACTCTTTCATCCGATTTACCTCTGAGCGTTGCAATTACATTTCTTGCTTTGATGGGCTTGGAAATGTTGTGCATATCAATGTGGGCTTCCAGAGGCCCTTCCTCCTTTAACCATTTACGCAGTTCTCCTCCGCTGTCATTTGAAATACAAACCGCCGGGATCGAAATGATTGCACCAGTTACCGAAGCTGTTCCTGTAAGCAGGATTTTGCCCGGCGCACCGTTCACCATGATTACACCGGTTGCACCGTATTTAATTGCCAGCGCCGTTTTTTCAGAACGGTGCAGGTTTTTCTTGCCAGCTGCCCCAACGAGATTGATGTTAGCGAGCGCGACTTTACCCTTTATTCTTTCCTTAATTGCTTCGAAATCTTCTTCAAGCCCATTGCCTACATCCACAATTTCGCCTTGCAACTTGGACTCGACAGGCGAATGCGCCAGCGAGACAACCGGAACTTCTCTGAAATTATCGCTGCTGCTCGGTGCAATGGACAGAGTTACCGTGTCGCGCATCCACGCTTCTACCTCAAATGGCTGATATGAAACATCTGTAAATCCGTAACTTTTCAGGAGTTGAAATGCGTATTCCTCGGCTTTTTCCCCGTTTACACTGCCTGTTAACCTATGCCCGATAGTCTTTGTTGCTTCACCTAGCGTCTGATACGCTTTGCTGTTTTTTCTTACTTCATTATCAAGCCGGGAGAAGGGTTTTTCCCATTTTTTATCAATAGCACTAAATCCGGCGAACAAAACAAATAAGCCACCAACCAAAACCACTTGTACAATTTTTTTCATAATACCCATTGAAGGATGCCCTGTTTTCTTAAAATTTACACCATGAATTAATAATCAGCTATTTGGTGTTCTGCTTCGTTAACACAAATAAGACTACAAATAGATTCAAATTGTTTCAATATCTTCATTAAAATAGTGAATTTTTCGCGGACTGGATATCTTTTTTGTTTTTCCATGTAAAGGAAGTTCGGCAAGGCGATTTTAAATAAGTGTAATATTTACACTTAACAGTTTGTTTTTTCAGATCCGGTGGAACATTTTTGCATTATTTTCGGCTTACATTTAAATATTACAGCAATTTTTAATCAAAATAGAAACAATGTATTTCCTGGGATTCGATTTAGGCAGTTCGTCCGTAAAAGCATGTTTGATCCACGCAGATTCGGGTGCAGTCGCCGCCGCTGCGTTTTATCCTGAACGGGAAATGACAATCGCCGCCCCCAAGCCTGGCTTCGCGGAGCAACAGCCCGAAATGTGGTGGCAAAATGCTTGCCTTGCTTCAAAAGCAGTAATCCAAAAGGCCGGTATTTCGCCTGAGGAAGTGGGTGCGATCGGAATTTCATATCAGATGCATGGTTTAGTGGTTGTTGATAAGGATATGAATGTGCTCCGTCCGTCTATTATCTGGTGCGACAGCCGCGCGGTGGAAGTTGGTAACAAGGCGATGGAAGCATTGGGCGAGGAATACGTGCTGCCCCACCTGCTTAATTCCCCTGGTAATTTCACTGCTTCCAAGTTAGGCTGGGTTAAGGAAAACGAGCCTGATGTATATGCAAAAGTGTATAAATTCATGCTTCCCGGCGATTACCTAGCTGCCCGCATGACCGGCGAAATTGTCACTACACCGTCGGGCTTATCCGAAGGCATTTTCTGGGACTTTGTCAACGGCCGCCCCGCAGATTTTCTTTTCGACTATTTTGGGTTCAATCATGAAATTATGCCTGAGGTCTTGCCCACATTTTCCGAACAAGGAAAAGTAACGGCATCCGCAGCCGAAGCATTGGGATTGCGTGCTGGCATTCCTGTTACATACCGCGCAGGTGACCAACCTAATAATGCATTCTCGCTGAATGTCCTCGAACCTGGCGAAGTAGCAGCCACCGCCGGCACCTCCGGTGTCGTTTACGGCGTAAGTGATCAGGTGAAATTTGACCCGAAATCACGCGTGAATACATTTCTCCATGTCAATCCGGTATCGCAAGCATCGCGTTACGGCGTTTTGCTTTGTGTCAACGGCACAGGCAGCCTGAATGGCTGGCTTCGCAACGCTTTGTTCCAGGGGAATGTCTCCTATCCTGAAATGAACGCTTTGGCTTCGCAAGCTCCCGTTGGCGCTGATGGTCTTCTTTGTCTTCCTTTTGGCAATGGTGCAGAACGGATGCTTGAAAACCAGGACCCAGGCAGTACGTTTAAAGGCTTACAATTCAGTCGTCACGGCCTTAACCATTACACGCGCGCGGCGCAGGAAGGCATTGTATTTGCGCTATATTATGGCATGGAGATCATGGAAACCGTAGGCGTTTCCTTGAAAAACATCCGGGCCGGTGAAGCGAACATGTTCCTAAGCCCTGTTTTCCGTGAAACATTCGCAAACGTATCCGGCGCAACCGTCGAACTCTATAATACCGACGGCGCACAAGGTGCGGCACGTGCGGCAGGATTTGGACTTGGTTACTACAAAAACCGCTCTGAGGCTTTCGTAGGCCTTTCTGCATTAAGCACCATTGAACCAGATACTGCATTAATAGAAGCAACAAAGGAAGCCTATGGCAACTGGAAAGCGGCTCTGGAAAGCAGTCTTTAATAATCTCTCTTAAACCATCATTTTTGATAATACCCTGGTCTTAATAACATTGAAACGTTGTCAAGACCAGGCTTTGCCTTACGCATTGGCTTCTTGCGTCCGGGCAATTTCCTCGATTTTAAAAGCGACGATTTCCACCATCCTGACCGTCTGATTTTCCTTATTCACATACTGACGATAACTCAGCTTGCCTTCAACAGAAATCATTTTACCTTTTTCAAGCATTGTCTCACAACGCTGCGCCAGCGGTCCCCAGGCAATGATCGAGTGCCAGGATGTAGATTTAACCTCCTCTTTATTTTTGTTAATATAGTTTTCGTCCGTAGCAAGCGAAAACGTCACTGCCCTGCCGCCATCAAATTCCTTCACATTGATTTCGCGGCCTACATTTCCGATTAGTTTCACTGAATTCATGTTTTCTGACTTTGTTTAATAATGAATATCTGATTTGTTGAGACGACCCTCCTGAATCGCCTTTGCAAATATGCAGCATCAATGATTTGCGATTCGGTTATTAACTACTTACAGTCAGATACAAGCATTTGCAGCCGCTTGCAAACGGGAAAACCGGTTTCTTGGGCGCTGCAAAAGTAATTTTGCTATATTGCAAAGCGAGATTACATATGCACACTTACGGATCCCGTAAACCGGATTCGACTAAACTTTGAAAAAATGAAGAATTGCCTGGAATGCGGGAAACCACTGATGGGAAGAGTAGACAAAAAATTCTGCTCGGATATGTGCCGGAACAGCTACAATAACCGGTTAAATTCAGATTCGTATAATATCGTCAGGAACATGAACAACCAGCTTCGGAAAAATCGCCGGATACTGGAAGAACTTTGCCCGGACGACAAATCCAAAACCGCAAAAAGCCAGCTTATTGGCAAAGGATTTGACTTTAACCTGATCACAAGCGTCCGGCCTACGCAAAAAGGGAACATTTACCACTTCGTGTATGATTACGGTTATCTGGAACTGGAAAACGATATTTATCTGATCGTAAAAGATAAACGTTTGGATAAATAGATATTTTTGCACGAGCATTCAAACATCCATCCAATGAAAAAAGTTAGTTTAAGCGACTCTGGCCCAAAAGTATCCGAAGCAATCTATGGCTTCTGGAGATGGACAGATGAAGGTGCCCAAACCACGTCTCAAATTGAGAAAACAGTAAATCTTTGTCTGGAACTGGGCATTAATACTTTTGATCATGCAGATGTTTATGGTGATACTGCTATTGAAGAACATTTTGGGAAAGTAGTTCAGAATAAGTCTTTTAAAAGGGAAGATATCGTTTTGTTCAGCAAATGCGGGATCAGAAAATCCAGCAATAAATATCTGACTTACTACGATACATCGCGCGATCACATTGTAAACAGCATTAATGGCTCATTGAAACGACTGAAAACGGACTATTTGGACATTTTTCTGTTGCACCAGAGCGACTTTTTATCTGACCCGGAAGAAACCGCGACTGCGCTGGCAGAAATCGTCAAATCAGGTAAAACGAAGCATATCGGAGTTGCCAATTTTACGGTTTTTCAACACCAGTTGCTAGCATCTTATCTGAGAATTCCAATCGTTACCAATCATATTGAGCTGAATCTGATGAATACGACTGCGATCGAGGACGGTCGTATTGATTTCATTAAGCAGAGTTTCAGCAAGCCGCTTGCCTGGGCACCGCTGGCTGGCGGTAAAATTTTGAATGGAACAGAGGAGAAAGCAGTTCGCCTAAGAGCCAAATTGGAGGAAGTGGGAAGGAAATATGATGCAAATATTGAGCAGACTGCCGTTGCCTGGCTGATGAAATTAGGCACTTTGCCGATCATCGGCTCACTTTCCGAAACAAGGATCAGAAATGGCGCAAGTGCTTCCGAAATAAAGTTAAGCCACGAAGACTGGTACGATATCTATCAGGTTGTAGGCAAATAGTGATTTGGGCGGGTTGTTTATTTTGTTAAAACAATCCGCCATTCTCCTCCACTCAGCACTTTGTATTTTTCGGAAAAGCTGCCCATATTAATGCCAAGCGAGAAATTCAGCAGACTGTTGAAATAGCCAACATCATCCCCTTCTTTAACCTCCCCAAACGTATTCACATAGCGAACTTCCCCTTCGTAAATCTTCAAATCCTGATTAAAAACCTGAACATGGACGTCCTGACCTATTTTAATGTTCAGTTTATTAAAAACTTCCTTATTAATGTTGGTCCAGACATTCCCATACTGAATGTCTAAAATCGGAATGGCTCCTTTAACCTGATTGTTTTGAAAAACGGCCTTTTGGTAAGAAATTGACACAACTTTATTTTCAAGCTGCCTCCCAACCTGTTCAAACGAAATCACCCTGGCAGCCAGGCGTGCGGCCGTGAATGCGTATACATCCCGACCGTGAAATGTGTACGATTCATTGGAATCTTTACGCCGGTTAACCGCTTCATCTATTTCCCTAACTTCCTGAATGCCCAGTTGTTCGGCGACCAATGTTAATGTTCCGTTATCTGGCGTCACGAAATAATGTCCGGACATAGATTTCACTACGACAGACTTGCGGTCTGTGCCCACGCCCGGATCAACGACAGACACGAAAACCGTCCCTGCCGGCCAGTAGGGCGCTGTTTGCACCAATCTGTACGCTCCTTCCCAAACGTTATAGGCTGGGATTTCATGGGTCAGATCATACAATTTTAAATCAGGCGAGACACCGGAAGCAACGCCCTTCATCGCGGAAACAGCCCCGTCTTTTAGCCCAAAATCGGATTGAAAAACAAGCATATTGTTCTGCGCCAGGGCGGATTCCTGAATGACTAAGCCCAAAACGAGGATTACAAAAAATGACTTAATAAGAACTTTGCGTAAAGCTCTGACCCGATTCAATGCCTTCATGGACATATAGATATGATGTGAAGCCACAAATTTATGAAGTGGCATGGGTTTTTAAAATCTGATTTATTAAAGCGATTTTTCAAATTAAAGCACTAAACGAATGGCGGTAATCGGCGAACTTATAAAGAAGGCAATTGATTTTACGGGAATGATCACCAGCGATCCCGATCCTGTTGAAGCACAAGAAAAAGTTTTACGAAACCTGCTTGAAACAGCCAAGCTGACTGCTTTTGGCAAAGCCTACCATTTTTCAGAGCTGCTGCAAAGCCAAGATATCATTGCTGCTTTTCAGAATAAAGTGCCTGTGCATGATTACGACAAAATGTATGAAGAATGGTGGCATTACTTGCTCGAAGGTCATCAAAATGTGACTTGGCCGGGCGGACAGCAATATTTTGCACTCAGCAGCGGAACCACAAGCGCCAGCAAATACATTCCCGTGACCGACGATATGCTTAATGCGATCAGAAAAGCGGGCATCTCGGAGATTACCAATATTAATGCATTCAATCTTCCCGGCGAGTTTTTTACAAAACAAATCCTGATGCTGGGAAGCAGTACTGCACTCATACAAAAGGGTGATCACCAGGAAGGTGAGATCAGCGGGATTAGTGCTAGTAACCTTCCTACCTGGTTTGGCGGATTTTATAAGCCCGGACGAGAAATCGCCGACATCGCGGATTGGGATGAGCGCGTCAAAAAGATTGCGGAAGAAGCCCCAAAATGGGATATTGGCTGCATTTCCGGGATTCCGGCTTGGGTAGAGTTGATGCTTAAAGAGATCATAAGCCATAATAAGCTGAACAACATTCACGAAATATGGCCGAACTTGATGGTTTATACGACGGGTGGCGTTGCATTCGAGCCTTATAGAAAAAGCCTGGAACAACTATTCGCCCGTCCATTGATTTACATTGACACATATCTGGCTTCCGAAGGCTTTATAGCCATTCAAAAACGCCCGGAAACGAGCTCGATGGCCCTATTCCCGGATAATGGGATCTTCTATGAATTCGTGCCATTTGATGGCGACCATGTAGATGAAAATGGTTTGGTAAAACCGGGAGCGCAAGTTTTGTCGCTCGCGAACGCAACGGAAAATGTCGAATATGTGCTGCTGATATCAACAGTGTCAGGGGCGTGGCGCTATATGATAGGGGATACAGTTCAAATTACGGACAAGGCGAAAGCCGAAATCAAGATCACCGGCCGCACCAAGCATTTCCTGAATGTAGTTGGGTCGCAACTTTCAGTGAATCAGATGAATGATGCATTGCGGGTGATCGAGCAGGAATATGACGTTGTGATTAAGGAGTTTATCGTTGCCGCGGTGCATCGCGGTGAAGATTACATTCACAAATGGTTTTTGAGCTGCGACAAGTTTCCCGATAATGAAAAAGTCGCGGAGTCGCTGGACAAAACGCTTCGGGAGAATAACAAAAATTATAATGTTGCAAGGGGACGCGCGCTTAAAGGAATTGAAACAGAATTGATTCCGGAAGAGATTTTTTACAAATGGAGCGAAGACATCAAAAAACTGGGCGGCCAGGTGAAAATCCCCCGTGTGATGAAAGAAGAGCAATTTCTGGAATTTGAGGCTTTTGTCAGAAGTAACCTATGATTTCAGGTGTTGTTCAGCTTCCAGCTTTTTCACTTGCTCCATAATGTCGTCCGGCGATAAATAAAGCCGGGCGATTTTGTTTTTATATTTTTGGGATAAACTTGCGTGATTCAGGATAAAGTGCTTTGTCTTAACAATGTAACTTCCCAAGCCATGGTTTACTGCGTATGTGTCGGCCACACGCTCCGCTTGCCTGATGTATCTGGAAGAAAATAGATAACCAATGCCGAACCGTATCATGCCGGCTACATTCCTGTTTTCATAATCCATCACGTGGCCTAATTCATGACCAATCCAGCCCACCATAATATCCGGCGGGATCTGATGGATAGGAATTGCGGAAGTTGTAAGCCTGAACAGTGCGCTTATGTTGATATTATAGCCCCGTTTTGCCCCAAACATGGTTCCTATCTTGGGCTGCGCTTGCATGACAGACCGCTTAATATTCTTTTTAAACACAAAATCAATCGGCGTTTCCTGCAACTCCGGGTAAAAAGACAAAGCCTTTAAAACCTCATTTTCAATAACTTTCGGGATTGTCTTATTAACGGGAGCTTGCATGCGGAGTGAATGAATTGGGTGATGTCTTGCTCCCATTTTGTAAAAAACCATTCCTAATCTGTCAAAAATCAGTCCTTCAACTGCTTCGCATCCAGCTTTCTGATGATGTCTTTTTTATTGAAAAGCAGGCGCCAGACGGCAAAAGGTATTTCGTCTTTTGGCAAACATGATTTGCAAATTAAACTCTCGGCAGGGACTGGTGCATTGTAAACCAGTGAGGTGTCGCTCAGTTGCTGGAGATTGTCGCTGGCAACAGATTTGCTTTTGGCGCTGTAAAGATATGCGTCGAGCAGTTCGCGCTCTTTCGGTGCCAGGTCTGGGTTTTTAAGATCCGTCAAATCCAGCAATTCTACTTTGACGCCGTATTCCTTTTGTAGTGCTGCTATCACCGGAATCCCAGCCAGATTCTGGCAAAGTTCTCCTGCTTTCTCTGGATGCCTGGAAAGTTCGTTGCTCAGCGACTTTTCAGCGATTTTAGATATCTTTTTACCCCACGCATCAGCAGAATAGATAAGCTGCGTATTGGTAACGCGTTTAATTTTCGACGCATTTATCTCGTTGGACAATTCTTTGGTGTTTTCAACACGGTTTCCCGTATCACAACTCCCCAGAACAATCGCCATCAACGCAAAAATCAATATTTTTTTCATTTCCAAGCACATTATAAGTTCCTAACAGTATTCCAAAGTATCTAATTCATCGGGCGGCAGATATCTCAAAAACCTTCATTTATCTAAAATGCGTATCTTTGTGCCCCGAATGCGTGGTGCCAAAGATATTCAATAAAGATGATCGATAAATTAGAAGCTATAAAAGAACGTTTCGAAGAAGTTTCGCAACAAATCATACAACCGGAAATCGTTTCCGACTCTGCCCGCTATTCTAAAATTAGCAAAGAATATAAGGATCTGGGAAGGATTGTGGAGCAGTATGAGCATTATAAAAAGCTTCAAAAAGATATAGCAGGAACAAAAGAACTCATCGCTACTGAAAAGGATGAGGAGCTCCGGGAAATGGCAAAAGAGGAACTCGACGACCTTGGCCCTAAACTGGAACAGCTCGAACAAATGATTAAAGAGCTGCTTATTCCAAAAGATCCGAATGACAGCCGCAACATTATTCTCGAAGTCAGGGGCGGAACGGGTGGAGATGAAGCCGCAATTTTTGCCGGGGATCTTTTTAGAATGTATCAGCGATTTTTTGAAAAAATGGGCTGGCGTTCGTCGATCATGGATTTTACCGAAGGCACAAACGGTGGTTATAAAGAAATTATCTGCAAAGTTGAGGGCGAGGATGTTTACGGCAAAATGAAATTTGAGTCGGGCGTGCACCGCGTTCAGCGTGTTCCGCAGACGGAATCGCAGGGGCGCATTCACACGTCGGCTGCATCCGTGGCAGTGTTGCCGGAAGCTGAAGAAGTGGATGTCCAGATCAATATGAATGATGTCCGCGTGGATACATTTCAATCGTCAGGTGCTGGTGGACAGTCCGTTAACACGACTTACTCCGCAGTTCGCTTGACCCATATTCCTTCCGGATTGGTTGTTAGTTGCCAGGATGAGCGTTCTCAGCTGAAAAACAAAGACCGCGCTTTGAGCGTTTTGCGTTCTCGACTTTATGAGATCAAACTGAAAGAGCATAATGATGCCATCAGCTCGCAAAGAAAATCAATGGTAGGAAGCGGCGACCGTTCCGATAAAATCCGCACTTACAACTATCCACAAAGCCGCATTACAGATCACCGCATCGGCTACACCGTTTACAATCTTCCCGCCGTCATGGAAGGGGACATCGCAGAATTTATAGAAAGATTACGCATCGCCGAGAATGCCGAGCGTATGCAGGAGGGCGAGACGGTTTAAGCATAACTATTATACTAGAAACTGAATAGCAGCTAATTCCTTACCCACTTGCTGGACACCCGAAAGTATGCGTTTGGCCTGCATGGAAGATGGTTTTTTAGTTCCGCTAATGTATTGCGCCAATAAACTCTGATTCATCCCGATACGCTCACTCAGCGCTTTCACATTAAGCACCTTATAAAATGCAAAGAAGCTTTGTAAATCTGGTTTCAAAATAATTTCTTCAATTGAAAAAACAAGGTTCTTCTCCTGAAAAGCCAGATTTACTGCCTCAACGATATTTTTTTTCAGCTCATCAAAATCCTCACCTTGCGTGCCAATAAAGTTATTTTTGAAAGTAGTGTAAGCGCTATAACCTACCTCTTCTTTCACAATTGCCATTGTTATTAACGGCTTTTTCATCGCTTGTTTGTTTTAATATCCGCTTGTTTTAACAAAGCACTCAGCAGGCCCTTCTTCACCTCTGTGCTTCCGTGATAAGGGACAGTAAGTTGCCCTTGCTTGATAGGATGGCGCATAATTTTGTGGCTTCCTGCTTGCCTCACTTCAAACCAACCATCCTTTATCAACAGCTTGAAAAGCTCACTTGACTTCATACAAAAGTAATAAATTTATTACTAAAATAACGTTGAAGGAAGTGAGTAACTGAATGGTTGAACTAATTACTTAGCTGCGAAAAGTGTATTGTAAGTCTTTGATTTGTAATCTTCAAAGGCTTGTTTTTTATGGTAATCCTCGCCGATGAAG
Organism: Dyadobacter chenwenxiniae; assembly: GCF_022869785.1. Taxonomy (NCBI): domain Bacteria; kingdom Pseudomonadati; phylum Bacteroidota; class Cytophagia; order Cytophagales; family Spirosomataceae; genus Dyadobacter; species Dyadobacter chenwenxiniae. The sequence goes on from NZ_CP094997.1 coordinate 5,174,706, forward strand.
GTGATGACCTGATGGAATTCCTTAGGTTTCATGTAGCCTGGCAGCGGCTGGATCATGGTGAATTTGTCGTCCAGGAAAACGGTCGTTGGATAACTGGGCTGGTTGTTGGTCAGTGCCAATGCGAGTTGGTGTACGCCTCGGCCGCCTTCGGAAATGAATTCGAATTTTTTGTCTCCTAGCATGATGGCCTTTTTCTGTTCTGCGTTGAGCTTTACGGCGTAATATTTGCGGTTGACGTATTCGACTACGGCTTTGTTTTTGAATGTTTCGCGGTCCATCACTTTGCACCAGCCACACCAATCTGTGTACACGTCGATTAAAACCTTTCTCGGCTCTTTCTGAATTTTGGCGTAAGCTTCTTTTATTGTCAACCATTGAATGCCTTCCGCAGGCCGATTTCCATCGGATTTGAAACCCGTTGCCACCGTAAGCATGACAAAAAACAGAAAAAGGGATGTAGCGGATCTTTTCATAACTTCATTTGATTTCAATAAGTTAACAATTTTCATTGCGGAATAATTGTGCTGAATGCCTGACTTATTCCAGATCATCGGCAACCGTAGGCTTTCTTTTTGCCAGGGAAACCATAATCCCTCCTGCCACAATCAGCAACATGCCCGTCAGCATTGAGAACGACGGAATGGCTTCTCCCATCAGAAAACCAATTAAAACCGAAAACAGAATATTGGAATAACCAATGGCCGCAACGCGCCCGGCTTTGTCATAGGTGAATGATTGGGTTAACATTCTTTGCCCCATCAATGCTGTTAACCCGAGTGCCAGAAACCCGAGCCAGTGCGAAATGTTAGTGGGCCAGGTGAATGTCCCAATCAGGAAATCCAGATTTTCCATCGGATAATACGTCCCTACCAGCATGGAAATAATGGGCATTACAATGCCACTCAGCATAAAAGAAAGAATGATAGCCCGGGTGTCATAAACAACGCCTAACTGCCTGATTGATAAATAAGAAATAGCAGTCAGCAATGCATTACCCAACCCCAGCGCATTATCGCGGAGCGAAATCGAAAGATCTGGCCGGAAAACGAACATAATGCCTGTAAAGCCCACAAAAATAGCAGCCCATTCGCGCGAATTCAGCGTTTCGCCTATCAACAGCCAGGATAGCAATGCGAGAAAAATGGGATAGGTGTATTGATAAGTGGAAGCACGGCCCAATCCTAATGTTTGGATCGCATAAAAGAGCATATAAAGCGACAACGTGCCCACAACGCCGCGAAAAATAAGCAGGCCCAGTTTGCCTCCCTGTTGTCGGATCGGGCGGCGCCAAATGCTGGTCACCACAAACACAACGCCTACAATGTTCCTGAAAAATACCAGCTGCACAATGTGAAAATCGCGGCCCAGCCACTTGGAAATGGCCGATGTAAGAGAAAAGAAAAACGCCGCGCCCAGCATAAGGTAAATGCCTTTATGCGAAGAAGTTACAGTGAGTTTTTGAGCAGAAGCAGCCAAAAGGGGTAAAGATTTTGACCAAATATAAAGCATATCGCACAGAGTTGGAAGTCCGGCCAATTTCCTAACTTTGCACCTTTGGCGCCATAAGCGGCTTCAATGCCGCGATAAGGCTTAATAGGGAATTCCGTTGAACCGGAAGCTGTCCCCGCAACTGTGAGTCTGTTTATATTGATCCAATCCCCAATGCCACTGTTCCACGAACGGGAAGGCCATGGATCGAGAGACGAGCCAGGAGACCTGCCAAAACTGGATTCATCAAATTTGCTTTCGGAGGAAAAGCAATGCTGACGATGCTACATATCTGACACAGCGTGATTATTGACAGGAAGTTTTTCATGGCTTTGGCCATTGCCGCTTGGGTATTGTGTCCACAAATACTTCTGGCACAACGCGATAGCATTCGCCTGGAACCTGTGGTGATAAAAGGTTTTGTTCCTGAAAAATTCATGAGCGGACTTAAAATCCAAAAGTTAGATTCAACGTCGCTAAACCTTTTCCGCTTCCAAAATATCAGCGACCTGCTCTCACTTTACACGCCGATCGCATTTAAAAATTATGGCCCCGGGCAATTAAACACGGCTTCTTTTCGTGGAACGTCGGCGAACCATACGGCTGTGTTATGGAACGGCCTGAACATTAATTCACCTATTTTGGGGCAAACCGACTTTTCGACCATTCCCGTTGCAGGCTTTGATCAGCTTGCTGTACAATACGGTTCTGCGGCGAGCATTGTCGGCAGCGATGCGGTGGGTGGGAGCATTCTGCTGGGAAGCACTCCTTCGAAGCAGCCTTTGCAGGTTTCGATAGGCCGTCAGCAGGAAAGTTTTAATAACCACCAAACCCAGGTTACGGCCCGATATACGGCAGTAATCAATGATCGGTGGACCTTTTCGGGCAAAACAAATGTATATGACGGCCGTATGAACAACGATTTCCCTTATTCGGAGCGAAATCAATACACCGTTCTGCCGTCAACTTCTTTCCAGCGCGGTTTGGTGCAGGATTTGTTTTTCAATTCAAAAAACGATCATCAGATCTCGGCACACGTGTGGCTGACCCGGAACCGGCTCACATTAACGCCCGAAGATAAAGCGGGTCGTGAGCTGACTTTAACAGAAGCTTACCGGACCATGCTGCGCTATAATTACAAAGAAATCACATTCCGGGCTTCGTGGGTAAGGGACATTATTGATTATGCCAAAGGCGATTACAGTCAGTTGGATCACGCCGTGACCGACAAGTTTTCGAACCGCATTGAACGTGATTTTCAGTTTAATGCGTTCCAGATCAAAGCAGGTGGCGAATTGGCACATTACCGGGCGCAGGTGGCGGGTTATGATAAAGAATTGGTTACCGAAAATCGCGGCGACCTCTTTTTGCTCACGCGCTGGCAACCCACGAATCGCATAATCGTTTCTGCCAATTTGAGACAAGCATTTGTCACAAAATTCGATCCGCCATTTACGCCCTCACTGGGAGCGGAATATGTTTTGGCGCAAAAAGAAACTTATAATTTGAAATTCAAAGGTTCAATCGGACGGAGTTATCGCGTGCCAACATTGAATGAGCGCTTTTGGAAAGAAATGGGAAACCCGGAAATCAGGCCGGAGACGGGTTGGAATAAGGAAGTTGGTCTTGAACAAAACTTCACTTCCCCCTTGAACCACACTTTTTCTGCTTCAATAACTGCATACCACAACCGTATCAAGGACTGGACTTATTGGAATCCGGGAAAAAGTTATCGCGTTGAAAATTTACAGCAAGTGCTAGCCCGCGGCATTGAAGTGCTGGCTGGCTGGCGTTTCGATGTAAGCAACTGGAAGTCAGGAGCTAACATTGGATATACTCTCAACAAAAGCGCTCAGGAAAAAGCCTATGATGCTTATTCCTCGGACATTATTGGCAAGCAACTTGTGTTTGTGCCTGTTCATTCCGGAAATTTGAATGCATTTGTTCAATACAAGAATACCAGAATTACAGCCCAGGCGCAGGCGGTCAGCAAGCGGTTCAGCACATTTGATAATTCACAAATCTTGGATGGTTATACGCTTACAAATTTGCTGGCAGAGCATACTTTTGTTTGGGATAAAATAAAAATGCGCTTGCAGGGACAGATCAATAACGTTGCAAACACGTTCTATTTAAATGTGAGGAACAATGCAATGCCGGGAAGGAGCTTTGCATTGAGTTTGATTTTAATGTATGATCCGCCAAAAAATCGCTGATTGATCTTAGCCGGTTAAGTGGCAAAAATGTTTACAACTAATAAAACAAAAAATGAAAAAACAGTTATTCAGATTAGCAGCATTTACATCTTTATCCCTTTTCGCATGGTCGTGTAACCAAAGCGACCCCACTCCGAAAGGTGATTATATCCAGGGCGTTTTTGTGGTTAATGAAGGTAATTTTTCCCAAAATAACGGAGCCATTTCGTTCTTTACCAGAGAGCAAACTACTGCACAGGCGGACATTTTTTCGGCAGCTAATGGCACTGCATTAAAAGGCGGAGTACAGGGTTATGCCGCATCCGGCGAAACCGGGATCATTCTCGTGGATAATATGTCTGCCGGACAAGATAAGGTTGAAATTGTAAACAGCAATACATTTAAGACCATCGCCAGCATTGGCACACCCGACATTGAGAATCCGAGAGAAGTGGTTTTTGGCAGTAATAACAAAGCTTACGTTTCATGCTGGGGAACCAATGCAGATCAAAAATTCACAACGGGTTATGTGGCTGTGGTGGATTTGCTTACCAATAAAGTGACCAAGCGTATTGACATTGCGTCAGGCGGCCCTGAAAACCTGGTTTTTAATAACGGCAAACTCTTCGTGGGAACGGTTTCTTATGGCAAAGGCAAAACGCTGAGCATTATCAACACGACCACAAATGCAATTGACAAAACGCTTTCCTTCGAAAACGCGCCAAACCCAGTCGGCATTGATGCCGATGGAAAGCTTTGGGTGAATGATGGCATCAAGGTCATCAAAATGAACCCTGATTCTTACAATGCAGAAGCAACATTGACAATAGGCAGCGATGCAACCAAATTCGCGGATAAGTTTACATTCAGCTCGGATCGCAGAACCGTTTTCTTTGTTCTTTCCTACTTTGATGCCGCTGGCGAACATGGAGGAACTTACAAATTCGGCATTAATGATGCGCAGGTTAACATTACAACGCCATTGATTAAGAGAATTTTTACAGGTCTGGCCGTGGACCCAACGCAGGGACTTCTTTATGCGGGCGTAACGCCTTCATACGCGCAGGCTGGCTACGCAGTGCGTTACCGCGCGGACGGGTCACTGGTTGATTCAATTAAAGTAAATGTAGCACCAACAGGGTTTTTCTTTAAGTAAAAGAATCTGCCGCAAACGAAAAAAGTCTCCTTCGCGGGAGACTTTTTTTATGTATATCAAAATCAAAAATCTACTTAAAGAACCCTTGCGGATCAGGTTTTTTAGCTTTTAGCAGCTCTACAAAATCCAGGTTCATCTGGTTGAAATCAAGCGATCGACCTTTGTGCAAATGTTCCCACGACCTGTCCAGATCATTGAGATTATAATGAAGCAATGCCAGATTATATTGACCTAACGCATAAGTTGAATCCAATGCAGTTGCCCGGTTGAGCAATTCGGCGGCCTCGTCAAGCTCTTCCTTCCGGCTCGTGATCGCGTACAGTTTTAAATCAACAGTTGACAAATCCACGAGTAAAGGGACATTCTCACCTTGCAGACTGATTCCCCGGCTCAGCATTCTTTTCGCCTCAACCCAATTTTCGCGCTGGTAGGAAATCACGCCGAGCCCCCAATAGGTCTCGACATTCTTATCATTCAGTAAATGGGCGAGATTGAAGCGATAGCAAGCTGTATCCAATGATCCCTCCTGCAAATATTCCCAGGCACGTGCTGTAAAAAAGCTGCTTGCCTCGGCTCGGCTTGTGAATGACTTGTCGCATTCACTCAAAAAACGGATCTCTTCATCAATCTGCTCTGAGGTTTTGCTAACCTCTCCAAAGAGTGGAAGAATACGCCTTTCCTTTAATTCTAAGGGCTTTTTCTGGGCAAGATTCGTATCTGTATTTGGTGTTGCGCTCGCGAGATGGGTGTTTTGAGCAAAGCCAAATACTGGAATTAGAATAGCAAGCCAAATAACAACGGACTCTTTCATAAGTAACTTTAATAGAGAAACAGGTTTTCTATTGTCCAAGTTAAACGGATTTATTCGAATTGTATTGCATTATTTGCGTTTACTTCTGCCCGATGAATTACGGCGATTTTGGCCTCCTTTTGCGGGCGTTTTTTGCGCCGGGCGATATGTTTTTTTCTTCTCGTGGAATGCTCCGAGGAAGGTCGGATCTTCTCTCCTTTTCTGATTATCGATCTCCCGAAGCATGTCCTGGCGCTCTGTAACGGGCGTTGCGGCAATTTCCAGATCCTCCGGCAATTCCTTCCGCGGGATCTCCATGCGGATCATTTTTTCAATTTTCTGAATGTGATACTCGTCCGCCATCGTCATAAAAGTGATGGCCTGACCAATGCGGTTTGCGCGCCCCGTTCTTCCGATCCGGTGCACATAATCTTCATAGATCAAAGGCACATCAAAGTTGATCACGTGGCTTACATCCGTGATGTCAATCCCTCGCGCCACCACATCCGTTGCCACCATGACGCGCACCGAACCTTCCTTGAATGCTTCCATTGCATTGGTTCTGGTGTTTTGGCCTTTGTTTGCATGGATTACTTTTAATTCGTCCTCACGCACAACCACATTCAGGAGATTCTGGTGCACCAATCCTGCAACTTCGCGGCTTCTGGTAAAAATCAGGACGCGGTTGAATGCTTCCCGGTCTTTAAGCAAATGGGTCAAAAGATTGATTTTGGTGCGGAAATTGGGCAATTCGTAAAGAGATTGCGTCACCATTTCGGCCGTTGTGGCCTGCGGCGTTACTTCAATGCGCGTTGGAAATTCAAGAAATTCGAAGGAAAGCTTTTCTACTTTATCCGAGAATGTGGCTGAGAAAAGCATATTTTGCCGTTTTCGCGGAATGATTTCGAGCAACTTGCGAATTTGCGGCATGAAGCCCATATCCATCATTTTGTCGGCCTCGTCCAGGATCATTACATTCAAATGCTTTACAATGACCTCTTCCTGAAAATAAAGGTCCATAAACCTTCCAGGCGTGGCAACGATAATATCAACGCCTTTCCGGATCGCCTCGATCTGCGACTTGGCTCCTACTCCACCAAAAAGCACTACCGTCCTGATGTCCGTGTATTTGCTCAGTTGCGTAATGGCTTCCGAAATTTGCATCGCCAACTCACGCGTAGGAGCCATAATCAATGCCCTGGCGTGCTCGCCCTGGGCAAATTTGATGCGCATTAATAACGGTAATGTATAGGCGGCTGTTTTGCCTGTTCCTGTTTGGGCTATGCCCAGAATGTCCTGTCCTGACAATGCGAGCGGGATGGCTTGTTCCTGGATAGGCGTCGGCTCGGTGTATCCCGCTTCTTCAATGGCATTGAGTAATTGACGGTTAAGCTTGAATTGCTCAAATTTGTTTTGCGTAGTCTGCATCGCGCAAAGGTACGAAAACTCACACTAACCCAACCTCGCAAGCGCTTCTTTCAACGTTTCCAGCTTGGCTTCGGCATCCGCCTGCTTCTGGCGTTCCTTTTCCACAATGTCGCCTTTTGCATTTTGTACAAAGCGCTCATTTGACAATTTTTTGATTACCGAATCCAGAAAGCCCTGCGTGTATTCCAATTCACGTTGCAGATTTTCCTTCTCTGTCGCAACATCCAGTTCATCTGCCAGATTCACAAAAAACTCATCCGATTTAACCCGGAAAGCTGTTCCTTCGCCTTCGTCGTTCACATAATTGATGTTTTCAACATTGGCCAGTTTCTGGATCAAAGGCTGCAATGCTGCGTAACGATCATGATTATCCGTACGGATTGACAATGGAAGAGCAATTTTAGGGCTGATGTTTTTGGCATTCCTCAAATTCCTGACTGCCGAAATAATCTCAAAAAGGATTTCAAAATCATTCAGAAGCTGTTGCTCAATGTTTGCAGCTTGTGGGAACGGTGCAATGCAAATGGAATCTTTCTCTTTTCTTTCAATGATATTTTGCCAGATTTCTTCCGAAATGAACGGCATGAACGGATGCAAAAGGCGCATTAACCGGTCGAAGAATTCTAATGTGGCGTCGTAGGTCTGTTTGTCGATCGGTTGCTCGAAACCGGGCTTGATCATTTCCAGATATTGTGCACAGAAATCGTCCCAAATCAGTTTATAAACCGAGTTAAGCGCATCGGAAATGCGGAATTTGGAGAAATGATCCTGCACTTCCAGAATGGTCTGGTTTAGCTTACCTTCAAACCATTGGATTGCTAGCTGCGAACCCTCAGGCTGCGCCAGACTTTCCAGGTTTTCGGAAACCTGGAAAGTCTTTACTAGCCGGAAAGCATTCCATATCTTGTTTCCAAAATTTCTTCCCTGCTCCACCAGCTTGTCGTCATAAGGCAGGTCATTTCCCGCCTGCGAGCTGAAAAGCATCCCCGTACGAATGCTATCCGCGCCATATTGATTAATCAGATCGATGGGATCGGGCGAGTTACCCAGCGATTTGGACATTTTCCTGCCCTGTTTATCACGTACAATGCCCGTGAGATAAACGTTTTTGAACGGATATTGTCCTTTGTATTCATAACCTGCAATGATCATCCGCGCCACCCAGAAGAAAAGGATCTCCGGTGCCGTAACAAGGTCATTTGTAGGATAATAGTAATTAATATCCGCATTATCCGGCTCCTTAATGCCATTAAAAACCGTGATCGGCCACAACCAGGCCGAAAACCAGGTATCCAGCACATCCGGATCCTGCTCGATGTCCTCTTCGGTCAACGCAAAAAGCTGATATTCATGCTGTGCTTTCCGCAATGCTTCTCTTTTGGATTTGGCAATGATAATGGTGCCATCTTTTAAATAATAAGCCGGAATGCGGTGTCCCCACCATAGCTGGCGGCTAATGTTCCAGTCGTGAACATTCTCCATCCAGTGCCGATATGTGTTTTTGAATTTGGCTGGAATCAGCTGCACCGAATCATTCATTACATTCTCGAATGCCGGTTTGCTGATTTTTTCCATTTTCAGGAACCACTGCTCCGAAAGCCGTGGCTCGATCACCGAATTGGTCCGCTCGGAATGGCCTACATTGGATTTGTATTCTTCTGTTTTGACTAAATTACCAGACTCTTCCAGCAGCTTAATGATCTTTTTACGCGCAACAAAACGGTCTTCACCCACTAAAATCTGCGCTTTATCATTTAATGTGCCGTCTTCATTCAGCACATCAATGACGGGCAGATCGTGTCTTTTACCCAGCACATAATCGTTCGTATCATGCGCGGGAGTTACTTTCAGACAGCCCGTTCCGAACTCCATTTCAACATATTCGTCCGCAATAATTGGGATCGCGCGGTTGATTAACGGAATTGAAACCTGTTTGCCGATCAAATGCTTGTAACGCTCGTCATGTGGGTTCACACAAATCGCCACATCGGCCATGATCGTTTCGGGGCGCGTGGTGGCAATAATGATCGCTTCGTCTGTAAGCGCCTCGCCGATTTCGTCTACCAAAGGATATTTCAGGTAAACCAATTTCTGATTCACCTCTTTCATAATCACTTCTTCATCGGAAACCGTTGTGCGCGCCTGCGGGTCCCAGTTCACCATGCGGTGGCCGCGGTAAATATCTCCTTTATTATATAGGTCAATAAAAACGTCGATCACCGAATCGTACAAATCGGGTTCCATCGTGAAGCGGGTGCGGTCCCAGTCGCAGGATGCGCCCAGTTTGCGTAATTGTTGCAGGATAATGCCACCATATTTGTGCGTCCATTCCCAGCAATATTCCAGAAATTCGTCGCGGGTAAGATCACGCTTGCTGATGCCGCGCTCTTTGAGCATGGCAACCACTTTTGCTTCCGTAGCAATGGAAGCATGGTCCGTTCCCGGCACCCAGCAGGCTTCTTTGCCTTCCATGCGGGCCTTCCGGATCAGAATATCCTGAATAGTGTTATTGAGCATATGCCCCATATGCAGCACGCCAGTGACGTTTGGCGGGGGAATCACGATCGAGTAAGGTTCCTTATCCGGGTTGGGTTTTGAACTGAAAAACTTATTATCAATCCAGTAGGAATACCATTTATCCTCTATCTCCTGGGGGGCATATGTTTTGGAAATCATTGTATAGTCAGAAATTTACCGCAAATCGCAGCTGGTCATCTAAAAAGATGGCAAGTTAGGCGTTGCAGACGAAATTTCTAAACTAATTGTTCCTCTTTGCTAATGGGCAGCCAGACTGTAAATGTGCTGCCTTCACCAGGTCTGCTTTCGACCTGAACGGTTCCTTCGTGAGCCTCGACCATCTTTTTGACATAACTCAATCCTAACCCGAAACCTTTTACATCATGCACATTACCCGTGGGAATGCGATAGAATGTATCAAAAATGCGGTGTTGCTGCTCTCGGCTCATGCCAATTCCGCTGTCTGAAATCGCTATGTTGATGCCATTGTTCTCATTCCAGGTTCGGATCCTGATGTGTAGTTTTTCAGGTGAGTATTTTATCGCATTGTCGATGAGGTTATTAAGGACATTTGAAATATGAATTTCATCTCCGGAAACCACTTCATGTGTTGCCTCAAAATCCAGATCCACTTCCCCATCCCGCTGTTCGATCTGCACGCTCTGCGCGTTTAAAGCTTTGCCAATCAGATCATGCACATCTGCTTCACTGATTTTTAATTTAACATGACCCTTATCCAAAAGGGCCATTTGCAGCACTTTTTCTACGTGCGTTCCCAACCGCTTGTTTTCCTCCTTAATAATGCCCAGATAGCGTTCCAGCCGCGAACCGATTGCGGCCTGTGGCATCGCAGAAGCATTTTCCTGCGCCATTTCTGTTGCTAATGCAATGGTTGAGATGGGTGTTTTGAACTCATGGGTCATGTTGTTGATAAAATCATTCTTAATGTCCGAGAGCTTTTTCTGGCGCAGAATCGTAGTTACGGCCATGTAAAAGCAAGCCATAATCACCACAATCAAAATGCCGGATCCCCCGAACATGACACCCATATTGCTCAGAATGTATTTTTGCTGGTCGGGAAAGTATACATATAAAGAACTGGGTGCATTAATGGTCTCGCTGGGAAAAAGTGACGCTTTGTACGACTTCTCTTCCCATTCCTTTGGCCTGAGGCTTGCTGTCGAAAAAATCAGGCTATGATCCGAGCGGCCTCTTACCGCAAATTCATACGGAAGCGCAATGCCGTTTTCAACAAGTTCCTTTTTTAACAATGTATCCAGCAAGAAACGGTTAACACGCTGTTCAATGGGCCTTTTAGTATAAATAAAATCCTTCATCACCTCTTTCAGTAAGGACGCCCGGTCCGGTTCAGCGTCACTAATGATGGCTTTGGTGCTCTTGCCGTTTTTCCTGGATTCCGGAATGGCCACCTGGCGGTTTGCTATTCTTCGTGAGGCCGAATCGCCATGCATTCCGCTTCCTGTTTGGTATTTTTTACCGTCAACATCCTGCATTCCTCTGAATGCATTCCCTAAGCGCCTCTCGTCGTCCAATCTTCTGCGCATGAATTCATCAATGCCGGCAGCGCCATATTGCTGTGCCTGAAAGAATTCCTCCATGATTTGCTGCTGATGCTCCACCATCACCCGGAAGTTGGGGCTTAGCACGTCCGTCGGAACGGCTTCGGTAATGATCCGATAATGTATTTCTTCGCCATTGGGCCCGATCGCGATTTCCATGTGGGGCTGCGTGCGTTGTGCAAGCTCACGGGCGGGTTTGTTTTTGGCCACCGGCGTCCTTTTGACCGGCATATTCCGCAGCTGGGTAATGCGGTTCAATTTGCTTTTCTGCTGCTCTGTTTCGATCCTGCGCTGCAGCAGATACATCATTTCCTGCTTTTCGAGGCGATGCACCACTTCCTGCACGGATTCGGAAACCTTCTGATTAAATTGCTCATTGCGGATTGCAATCGCCTCACGGATCCAATACCATTGAAACCCAATAAGGCCGATGAGCGCAATGCACATCAGGCCGACTATGATTTGAATTTTCCTCTTCGTCATAAATTTAATTTCACCAATGCAACGCCGCGTCCGGATTCACCGACATTCTTGCTGATAACAAATTTAACGCATCCGGTCGGGCCAATCTTGTTTTTAACAAAATTTAACACCCACCTGAAAAGGCTTCTGATAATTTTGTAATTCATTCATATACATAACCTAATCACGGATATGAGGACTTCTTTTTTAAACAAATTTATGCTGGCAATGTTGCTCACCTGCGCAACGGCGACACTTGTTCAGGCGCAGAAAGACAAGCCGGAGAAACCCGGAAAGGAGGAAAAGGCAACCATTCGTATCAAGGTTACCGAGGAAAAGGACGGCAAAGTTGAAAGTAAGGAGCGTAGTTACCGCGTGGGCGCCATGACGGACGGCGAGCGTGACAAGTTTGTGGATAAAGTCCTGGATTCATTGGGCGTTGATAAAAAGAAAAACAGCCAGCTTGTTTCCGTGACAATTGATGACGGTGAGGACAATATGGTGTCGCAGAAACGCCGCAAAGTGATCATTGACCACCGCGATGACCGCGAGCCGCTTGCCTATCACTGGAAAGGAGATTTTTCGCATGACTTCAATACGGAGGATTTTCGCAAGCAGATGAGAACTTTCGAAAACGAGTGGAAGCCAAAGACCAAAATGCTTCTTCGTGATATGGAAAACTTTGGTAACGAAATGGGCGAATTCTGGAACAAAGAGGTTATGAAACCGGCTAGTGTACGATCACTAACGGTTTATACAAACAATCCTGATAACGGAGTCCTGAACCTGAGATTCGGTGTTCCGCAAAAGGGAGATGTAACGGTGACCGTTACGGATACAAAAGGCCGGGAAGTTGGAAAGAAGGAAATTAAGGAATTCGAAGGTGAATTTGTGGGCCAGATCGAATTGAAGAAAAATACAAAGGGAACCGTATTTGTGAGCGTTGTTCAGAACGAAGACGGGGCTGTGAAAAGGGTCGTGATTCCCTGATTTATACCAAAAATTTTACACTGTCCTCCTGATTCTAAGCCATCAGGAGGATTTTTTATTGTAAAAATACTACTAAGTATTAGGCTGGCATTTATTTAGAATTGTAAATTTGTGGAAAAACACCATTCCACCGCGACATCAATTTTTTTTGCAACTATGCTGAATCTTATACTGTTTGGCCCTCCGGGTGCAGGTAAAGGCACTCAAAGTGAAAATATTATTGCTAAATACAAACTGATCCACCTTTCTACCGGTGATCTCCTACGCTCCGAAATTCAGGCAGGATCAGCGTTGGGCCTTAAAGCGAAAACATTGATGGACCAGGGCATTTTAGTTCCTGACGAGGTGGTGATCGGCATGATTGACAACAAGTTAAAAGAACACCGGAACGCTGCCGGATTTATATTCGACGGATTCCCGCGGACCGTTAAGCAATCAGAGGCGCTTGACCAACTTTTGGCCAGCTACAATGAAAGTATTTCCGTAATGATTGCGTTGGTTGTAGACGATAATGAGCTGCTTGCTCGTTTGCTTAACCGTGGAAAGACTTCGGGACGCCCGGATGATCAGAATGAAGAACTGATCAGTAAGCGTATCCAGGAATACAACAATAAGACCAAACCGGTTGCCGACTATTATCAGGAACAAGGCAAATTTGTCGCTATTGACGGAATCGGTGAGATAGATTTCATTTTTGCAGAGATCAATAAGGCGATTTCGCAGGTTACCGTTAAATAATTTACTCAGCTCACTATACACATGGCTTCCTCCAACTTTATTGATTACGTTAAAATTAATGCGCGCTCCGGTTCCGGCGGTGCGGGTTCGCTGCATTTCAGAAGGGAAAAACACGTTGAAAAAGGCGGACCGGACGGCGGCGACGGCGGACGGGGCGGCCATGTGATCCTGAAAGGGAACAGTCAGCTGTGGACATTGCTTCACTTGAAATATACCAAACACATCAAAGCTTTTGATGGAAAAGGCGGCGAAGGCGGCAGACGTTCAGGCGCTATCGGTAAGGACATTATTTTGGAGGTGCCGCTCGGCACAATCGCCAAAAATGCGGAAACCGGTGAGCAACTTTTTGAAATTACGGAAGACGGCCAGGAAGTGATTTTGCTGAAAGGTGGTCGCGGTGGAATGGGAAATGATCATTTCAAATCTGCCACCAACCAAACTCCACAGCATGCACAAACAGGAGAAGCCGGCCTGGAAGCCTGGATCATCCTGGAATTGAAGGTTTTAGCAGACGTTGGACTTGTCGGTTTTCCTAATGCAGGCAAGTCAACATTACTTTCCGTGGTCTCCGCTGCACGCCCGGAAATTGCAGATTATCCCTTCACCACATTAGTGCCTAACCTGGGTGTAGTTTCTTACAGAGATTACAAATCATTTGTTATGGCCGACATTCCCGGAATTATTGAAGGCGCGTCACAAGGAAAAGGCCTTGGCTTGCGTTTCTTACGACATATAGAAAGAAATTCCATCTTACTCTTCATGGTCCCGGCTGACAGTGAAGACATTAATGCTGAATACGAAACATTGCTTCAAGAGCTAAGAATATACAATCCCTCCCTTCTCGATAAGAACCGCATTCTTGCGATTTCAAAAATTGACGTTCTTTCTGACGAGGAACGTACCAATCTGAAAAGACAAATCCCGACATCAATACCCAGCATTTTGATTTCTGCAATTACCCAAGAAGGAATTGAACAATTGAAAGATCAGGTATGGAATCTCATCAATTCGCCGTTGTCCGTATAATAATATTTTCTTGAAACAGGCAACCAATTGATGCAACTTGTGTGTCCAAGGAGTTAATTCTAATGAATTTTAAGTACTCATGAAACACTATCTACCATACACTTTTTGGGTAGGATTAATCTTTCTTTCGCTCACCTCTTCTGCACAAATCAGTATAGATTTCCCAACCGATCGAGCTGTTTTTCAGCGTGATAAGGGCAATCGTGCTAACATTTACATTTCGGGCACATACACCAGAGTTATTACCAGAATTGAAGCGAGGTTAGAAGGAATCAACGGACAAGGACAGAACATTGATTGGACGCCCATTGATAGTAATCCAAAAGGCGGATTCTACTCTGGAAGCCTTCCGGCTCAGGGCGGCTGGTATAAGCTCGAAGTCCGCGCCTTCAACGGAGACCAGGAAGTCGGATTTTACCGAATTGACCACGTTGGTGTCGGGGAAGTATTCTTGATCGCCGGGCAATCCAATGCGGAAGGCTTTAAAGATGTAGGTTCGCAAGGCGCCCAGGATGACCGCGTGAGCAGCATTGATCATTACTATACAGGGTCTTCTTCTCAGGATCTTCCAAGAAATCCCAGATTCGTTCATCTTGACGGAGAAACGGATATTTCTCCCCGCGGACCCTCTGCATGGTGCTGGGGAAGGCTTGGAGATCAACTGGTTAGCCGCCTTGGTGTACCGGTGCTCTTTTTTAATGTTGGGTGGACGGGATCTGCGGTCAGGGCATGGAAAGAAAGTATCAATGGCATTGGAAAGTCTGTTTACGCTCCCATCAATTTTGAACCGCATGGCATGCCTTATGGCAATATGCGGAATGTAATCCAACGCTACACGCCCATAACCGGATTAAGAGGCATCCTATGGTTGCAGGGAGAGGCCGATAATTTCAAGGACACGGATACGGATTGGTATTTCAATGATTTGAAAACGGTAATAGAAGCCAGCCGAAATGATGCAGGCGAGGATGTTTCTTGGGTGGTTTCGCTTACTTCTTATGACAATATGCACGGAACAGACTCCCGCATAACAGACGGTCAGCAGCGGGTTATCAATAATGTTTCAAACGTATTCCAGGGACCGAACACAGATGTAATTCAAATCCCGCGTATAGATGGCGAGGGTGTCCATTTTAAAGATGACGGATTAAGACAACTGGCCGACGCCTGGGCCCAGCAACTGAACGACAATTTTTTTTCAAACTCCAAACCATATCAAGGCGTACGGCCTTTGAAAGTAACCGCATCCTGCGCTGGCAATGGTAATCTTAACCTGGAAGCCGACAATGTCGGCTTATCACAATTCAACTGGAGTAACGGGGCAAATTCTAATACGACACAGGTAGGAAATGGAACCTATCAAGTAAGCGCCCGCAATGGTAAAGGGCATTATATATTCTCTCCTGATATCAGGATCAACGAAAACATTCAGCCCAACAAACCAACCATCCAGCTGGAAGGAAGCAATCCAGTTTGTCTTGGAAATACTGCAACATTAATTTCCAGCACTTCTGAAAACGTGCGCTGGAGCAACGGATCAACGAGTGACCGGATAGGCATCACCGCTGGCGGCGAATATTCTGTAACGACCAGAAACGTGTATGGCTGCGAGTCGACGTCAGACAAAATTACCATGACCGTTTCCACTTCGCCATTGCCGCCTACGCCCAAGATCACTGCTTCCGGCGTTCTGGAATTTTGCGATGGCGGCGAAGTTAGCCTTACTTCCGATTCAAAATTGAAAAATGCGTGGTCAAACGGTGGTAATACAGCAACCATTGTCGCGAAGTCTTCGGGTGAATACCGGGTTAGGGCACTGGATGAAGTGGGATGCTACTCTCCAGCATCTGAGCCTGTAAACGTGAAAGTGAATGCATTGCCCCAGAAACCTGTGGTTGCATTGAGCGGCAACACCACTTTTTGTGAAGGAGAAAACATTACAATGACTTCAAATTACGACAGCGGCAACATATGGAGCACCGCTGCGACAACAAAGGCGATTACAGTTGGCACATCAGGCACTTTCTCGCTGAAACAGCGTGATGCAAACGGCTGCGAATCAACATCTGATGTAATCCCCGTGAAGGTTAATACACTTCCGGCAACGCCTGCGATCACCGCACTTCGTCCGACCACATTCTGCCTTCGTGACTACACGACACTGAGAAGCAGCGAGGCATTTTCTTATGTTTGGAGCAATGGTGAAACGGGAAGAGAAATAGAGGTCAAGAATTCAGGAGATTTTACAATTGCGGCAAAGGATCAAAATGGTTGTGTTTCCCCGGTTTCCCCGGTTGTTAAAGTTGTAGCCAATGTGCTTCCTGAAACGCCGACAATCCGAGCGAACGGCCCGGTGGTTTTTTGTGCAGATTTGAGTGTCACCCTGCAATCATCGCCTGCAACCGGCTTCTTATGGAGCAATGGGGCGTCGACACAATCATTGAGAGTAACTACGCCCGGCACATTTTCGGTACAGACGATCAATCAATTCCAGTGTTATTCCGATCCCAGCAATCAGATTACAACGCAAACGCTTGCATTGCCGCCTGCGCCAACCGTTGAAGCCCTGGGTGCCACGACTTTTTGTGCAGGAGATTTTGTTGTCCTGAAAGCAACTTTGGGAAATAACTTCTTCTGGAATACACTTGAAGAAGGTGAAAGCATTCAGGCAGACACTTCGGGCAGTTATACAGCGCGGGTAAAGGACGCACAGGGCTGTTTTTCTCCGTTCTCGAGGGCCATACAAGTGGACGTAAAGCCTACGCCGACCCGACCTACGATCCGGCAAGTGGGCGTATTTACATTGTTAGCAGAAAATAACCTGAACGACGGAGATCACGTATGGAAACTGGACGGGCAGGAACTGACAGAAAATTCTGCAACATTGAAAGCCATCCGGTCTGGAAGTTATGTGGTTAACAATACAGTGGTTTACAGCCCAACATTAACGTGTTTTTCCGATTTTTCAGATCCTTTCAGTTTTATTGCAGACACCAAGAATCCAGGTTTTGTTACTTATCCCAATCCGGTTGCCGACGGCAAGATCACTGTTGAAACATTACAAAACCTGAATAATGCCGAGGTTCAGATCATTGACAGCCGCGGACGCATTCACAGAACTTTCCAGGTTAAGAAATTTGACAGCCAGCAATTCTTTAATATCCAGGGCTTACCAAGCGGCGTCTACATAATTCGGGTCGTTTCCGTTCCATTTACTGCATCGCAGAAGCTGGTAATTGTACAGTAAACGGTCATAGCATCTACGTTGTGATCAAAAAAACGGAATAGTGATATTTTAGCAAAAATAATCATTTACATTTGTGACCGTTTTGTGTCGTGCACATCGCCCAAGCCGAAATCCAAAATCTGTCAGATATACAAATTTTTATCCTGTTTAAGAATTCCCAATGCGTCATAGAATTATTTTTCCGGTTGTGGCAAAGGCATTGCTGTTGATCAGTTTTATATCCTCAACAGCCTTCTCGCAAATCCGAATCACTTCACCAACCTTCCAGGCTGTATATCAACAAAATGTTCAGGGACAGCGAGAAATAACCGTTTCAGGAACCTTTACTGTCCCTATGGACAAAGTTGAAGTCCGCGCCGTGCCTGTTGTACAGGGTCAGGGCTTTGAGACACCATGGGGACCTTTACAGGAAGCTCCGAAAGGTGGCGTTTTTAAAGGTAATATCACATTGATGAAGGGCTGGTATTCTCTCGAAGTCCGTGGTCTTTCGGACGGAAAGGTTGTTGGCAGGGACATTCTATCCAGATTAGGCGTCGGCGAAGTCTTTATCATTGCCGGCCAGTCCAATGCACAAGGTTTAAGAGCATATCCAGGACCTTCGGCGCAGGATGACCGTGTCATGTATATTTCAAATTACAATAATGATGATAGGGACTTACTGACGGATCCTCTTCCGCCTGCATTCAATAAAATTTCACAAGATTTGGGAATTATGTCACCAAGGGGGCAATCTGCCTGGTGTTGGGGGATTTTGGGCGACTTATTGGCCGCCAAGTTGAATGCTCCCATCCTGTTCATTAATACGGCCTGGGAAGGAACTTCAATCGAAAACTGGGCGAGCAGTGCCAAAGGATTAAAAACACAAAATAAATACGGAGGGTTTGTATATCCTCCCCAGATGCCTTATGCAAATTTAAGGATTGCAGCAAGAAATTATGGCAATCAATATGGTGTAAGAGCCATTTTATGGATGCAAGGTGAAACGGATGCGCTTTATAACACGCCCACCGCATCCTACAGAGAAGATCTTCAGTTTGTTATGAACAGGCTTGGAAGCGAAACAGGCGATAAGCGTATCACATGGGTTATTGCCCGTACTTCCAGAACTTCTGCGGGTTCTAATATAGCATCCAGTATAAATCCTGCCATCATTGCCGCGCAAAATGCAGTTCTTGATACGCAGTTTAATCCAACTTATCCAGGACCAGAAACGGATCCGCTGGTTCCAAACAGAGGAGATGGAACGCACTTCGTTGGCCGGGACCCTGCCAGTACCAGAGAAGCACTTACTATTCTTGCCAATGCCTGGAATGAAAGTCTTGACGCTAATTTCTTTTCAACCGTTACGCCCACCAATCCGGCGCCAGTCCCTGCGATAGAAGCGAGTTGTGTGACGGAAAATAATGCTGTTACGATCACTTTGCCTACCGGTTTCTCTTCCTACTTGTGGAATAACGGCGCAACAGGCAACTCTATCACTGTTTCCGATGCCGGAACTTACCGCGCGACGGTGAAGGATAATGCAGGAAATTCGATCCTGACGTCGGTTGTAGTGCTTGAAAACGGCGCGAAGCCGGTGCAACCAACCATTCAGCAGCAGGGCGACCAGCAGGCATGTTTTGATTCTGCATTTCAGTTCTCAGTCGGAGAATCAACAGACATTTACAGTTGGTATAAACAAGGATCAAACACAGTTATTGCAACCGGCGCGACTGCGCAAATCGCGGAAAGCGGTAATTACTACGTGCAGGGAAGAAACATTTTTGGTTGCGTTTCTGAAAATTCAACTGTTTCGTCGCTGATTGTCAGACCCGAAATTTCAAAGCCTGTCATAGAGCCGTCAGGTCCATTCAGCATCACGGCTGCAATTCCGGAAGACCTGGATGCGAAGTTCTTGTGGCGCAGACCTGGAACTGAGTCGGATACAACAGCCAACTTGATAAAAATATTAAAAACTGGCGTATACACTACAAGAGCGCAGGTTGTTTTTCAACTAGGAGATGATTTACTGACTTGCTATTCGGATACGGCATCACGTGAGTTTAAAACCAATGAGCAAAACGAAGTAGTGATCTACCCTAATCCAAGTGAGGGAAACTTTGTTTACATTGAGTCAAGAGATAACATCCGCGACGCTTCTGTAACTGTTTTTGACATCTACGGAAGGGTGATCCGTACATTGACACCCAGGATACTGGACAGCCGGATCGAAATTGATGTGCGATACCTGCCAACAGGGAAGTATATCCTGCGTGTAACCGGGCAGGGTCAGAGCCTTACCAAACAGATCGTGATCCGATAAGCTGCAATCATCGTTTTTATGTCAATAAGCCCCGGCCATCCGGGGCTTATTTAGTATCATACTAATTAGGCAAAAGATAAAGTAAAGAATTTGATTGATAAATTTGCAAAGGCTAATTTTGAGAAACGAGAAAGAAAGTAACCGCAGACAACATTTTCATGTTGATTTCGTAGATAGTAACTGAATAACTGACTCAATGAAAAATTCGTATTTCCCTTCCGATTATCTGCCGATTTTGGTTCAGTTTATCCTGGCGGCTGGCTTCATCGGTGGCACAATGATTGTAACACATTTAATCGGCCCAAGCAGGAAAAGCAAATTAAAAGATGATCCGTTTGAATGTGGTATAGAATCTGTCGGCGATGCCCGCACGCCTATATCCGTAAAATATTTTCTTGTTGCCATCCTATTCGTCCTTTTTGACGTCGAGGTGATATTTATGTATCCCTGGGCAGTTAATTTTAAGGGTTTAGGAATGTTTGGGTTTGTAGAAATGTTATTATTCATGGCATTGCTCCTTTCCGGATTTTATTATGTGATCCGCAAAGGGGTTCTGAACTGGGAAGAGTAATTTACAAACTTGATTGACAGAAAAATTATGAAAGAAGTAACGATTGTGGAGGCTCCGCAAGGACATAGCGGATCTGGTTTTTTTGCAACTTCATTTGATGAAGCCATCGGTTTGGCAAGAAGTTATTCACTCTGGCCACTTCCTTTTGCAACCTCTTGCTGCGGAATCGAATTCATGGCAACCATGGGAGCACATTACGATATATCCCGTTTTGGGTCAGAAAGACCTAGTTTTTCTCCCCGTCAGGCCGATTTGCTGATGGTAATGGGAACAATAGCGAAGAAAATGGCCCCTGTGGTGAAACAGGTCTATTTACAAATGGCCGAACCCCGTTGGGTAATGGCTGTTGGTGCCTGTGCTTCAAGCGGCGGAATCTTTGATACTTACAGTGTTTTGCAGGGAATTGACCGTATTATCCCCGTTGACGTGTATGTACCCGGCTGCCCGCCACGACCTGAGCAGATTATTGACGGCCTGATGCACATTCAGCATTTGGCACAAAATGAAAAGCTTCGTCGCAGAAATACAGACGAGTATTCTGAATTATTAGCATCATATAATATTCAATAATCCCCTATGCTAAGTAACCAGGAGGTAGCCGAAGCGCTTTTGGAAAAATTTGGTGATCAGGTTTTTGACTTTGAAGAGCCTTACGGATTGCTGACGCTTTCAACCTCTCGCGAGGAAATCATACCACTTTTAGAATTTCTGCGCGACCATAAAACCTACCAGTTTATTTTTTTAACAGACATAACTGGCATTCATTATCCCGACAATGTGGAAAATGAATTTATGGTTGTATATCACATGCACAGTTTCGTGCACAATTTCCGTGTCCGAATTAAGGTAAGTCTTGCAGAAGCCGACATTCACATTCCAACTGCAACGGGCTTGTTTGCCTCCGCCAACTGGATGGAGCGCGAAACTTATGATTTCTTCGGGATCATGTTTGACGGGCACCCTAATTTAAAGCGCATTTTGAACATTGAAGAAATGGATTACTTCCCAATGAGACGGGAGTTTCCGATGGAAGATGCAACGCGCGAAGACAAGACTGATGCCCTTTTTGGCCGATGACCCTATACTGAGTAAGATATGGCAGATATTGAATTGTTACCACATAATGTTTCCGCAAACGCCGATCTACCTGAGCTGGTTGAAGAACTGACGACGCTTAACCTCGGCCCTACGCACCCTGCAACACACGGTATTTTTCAGAATATCCTTAAAATGGATGGAGAAAAGATCGTTTCAGGAGAACAAACCATTGGATATATACATCGTGCATTTGAGAAAATAGCTGAAAGAAGGCCTTTTTATCAAATCACAACCCTTACCGACCGCATGAACTATTGCTCCTCCCCGATCAACAATCTGGGATGGCACATGACGGTCGAAAAACTGCTTAGCGTAGAAGTTCCAAAAAGAGCGCAATACATTCGCGTGATCATGATGGAGCTTGCCCGGATTACGGACCACTTGATTTGCAATAGCATCTTGGGTGTTGATACAGGTGCTTTTACCGGCTTCTTATATGTAATGCAGAAGCGTGAGGAAGTTTACGAAATCTACGAAGAAGTTTGCGGCGCCCGCTTGACAACCAATATGGGCCGTTTGGGCGGAATGGAAAGAGACCTTTCAACGACAGCGATTCGCAAGATTAAGGAATTTATAAAATCATTTCCGCCTGTTCTGAGAGAGCTTGAACAATTGCTCAACCGTAACAGGATTTTCATGGACAGGACCATTAATGTAGGCCCTATCTCCATGGAACGGGCAATTTCTTACGGTTTCACAGGTCCTAATCTTCGTGCAGCCGGTTTGGATTATGACGTTAGGGTGATGAACCCTTACTCTTCTTACGAAGATTTTGAATTCTCAATTCCTGTCGGCCAGCACGGTGATACTTACGACCGCTACATGGTACGCAATGAAGAAATGTGGCAAAGTCTGAAAATCGTGGAGCAAGCGATTAACAATCTTCCTGAAGGTCCTTATTATGCCGATGCCCCTGAATATTACTTGCCTCCCAAAAAAGAGGTTTACAGGAGCATGGAAGCGCTTATTTATCATTTTAAAATCGTAATGGGAGAGATTGACGCTCCCGCTGGCGAAGTTTACCATGCAGTAGAAGGCGGCAATGGCGAACTAGGTTTTTACCTGATCAGCGATGGCGGCCGGACTCCATATAGGCTGCATTTCCGTAGACCAAGCTTTATCTATTATCAGGCTTACCCTGAAATGTGCAAAGGAAGTACGCTTTCTGACGCAATCCTGACCATGAGTAGCCTCAATGTAATTGCAGGTGAGCTGGACGCCTAAAAAATATTCAAGAAATGACTGAATCACCGAATCTGGTTGCATTTACGCCGGAAAGACAGGAAAAAGTAAAAGAGATCATAGCACGTTATCCTGAGGGCCGTCAAAAATCGGCTCTTTTGCCTGTTTTACACGTTGCCCAAGAACAATGGGGCTGGTTGAGCAGCGAAGTAATGGATCATGTGGCCAGCTTATTGAGCCTGGAACCGGTTGAGGTTTATGAAGTGGCGACCTTTTATACCATGTATCACCTCGATCCTGTGGGGAAGCATGTAATTGAATATTGCCGCACAGGTCCTTGCTGCCTTATGGGCGGAGAGGACATATACGGACATTTGAAACAAAAACTCGGAATTGAAGCCGGACAAACAACTGCGGACGGACTTTTTACATTGAAAGAAGTGGAATGTTTGGCAGCTTGTGGCTGGGGGCCTGTTTTTCAGATTCGTGAGAAATATTACATGAATCTGACGAATGAGAAAGTGGATGGAATTATTGAAGAGTTGAGTAAATAGCGTAAGCAGAAATTGATCCTCAAATGGCTATAAAAATCTTAACGGAACACATTAATACACCGGGCATCGAAACTTTCGACGTTTACCGTCAAAAGGGAGGATATACGGCCGTTGAAAAAGCAATAAAAACGATGACCTCAGAAGAGGTCGTTGAAGAAGCAAAGAAATCCGGTGTGCGTGGAAGAGGTGGTGCAGGATTCCCGATGGGCATGAAATGGGGCTTTTTAGCAAAGCCAGAAGGTGTTCCCCGTTATCTGGTGTGTAATGCGGATGAATCCGAGCCGGGAACATTCAAAGATCACCATTTGATGAAGTGCATTCCGCATTTGCTGATCGAGGGGATGATCATTTCCAGTTATGCACTTGGTGCGAACAAATCGTTTATATACGTGCGCGGGGAGCTCATGTACGTGATCCGCATCCTGGAAAAAGCCATCGAAGAAGCAAAAGCGAAAGGATTCCTTGGTAAAAATATATTGGGAACCGGTTATGATCTTGAACTGATCGTACAACCAGGTGGTGGCGCTTACATTTGCGGCGAAGAAACTGCTTTGCTGGAATCTTTGGAAGGAAAAAGAGGAAATCCAAGAAACAAACCACCATTCCCTGCTGTAAAAGGACTTTATCAAAGCCCCACTGTGGTAAACAATGTGGAGTCTATCTCCAACATGCCTTGGATCATCAACAACGGCGGCGATGCTTATGCTGCTATCGGATTGGGGCGCAGCACAGGAACGAAGCTGATTTCTGCTTCGGGACACATTAACAAGCCGGGCGTTTATGAAATTGAACTGGGCGTAAGCGTTGACGAATTCCTTAACTCCGACGAATATTGCGGAGGCGTTAGAACAGGGCATCATTTGAAAGCATTGGTTGCCGGAGGTTCTTCAGTCCCCATTTTACCCGCACATTTGATTACCAAAACGGCCAACGGCGAGGATCGCTTAATGAGCTATGAGTCATTATCAGACGGTGGATTTGCAACCGGGACAATGTTAGGTTCGGGTGGTTTCATTGTTTTTGATGAAACCGCCTGTATCGTACGTAACACCTGGAATTTCGCCCGTTTTTACCATCACGAATCTTGCGGCCAATGCAGCCCTTGCCGCGAAGGAACCGGCTGGATGGAAAAAGTGCTTCACCGCATTGAACACGGCCACGGAAGCATGCACGACATTGATCTGCTGGTTGATATATCCAAAAAAATAGAAGGTAACACAATTTGTCCATTGGGAGACGCTGCTGCCTGGCCGGTTGCGAGCGCGATCCGTCATTTCAGGGATGAATTCATGTGGCACATTACCCATCCACACGAAGCATCGCAGCCCGGAGCAGTTTATCAGGGCGAAATGGCATTAGTATAATGGAAATCAATAAATCGCTGATTTGGGTCCGGGATAAATCCTTCGTGATCGCTTTGATCTTCGGGCTTATCAGCGCATTGATACTATTAATCATTAAATTCCAGGCATCCATCAGCTATCACCCCGATATCTCAGGAAGCGAAGGGAGTTCAATCGTTCCTATTCAACTCCTCGTATCGGGCAATCCCATTTATCTTGATCCGGAAGACGCTCCTTTCAGGTTATCCCAGTATGCGCCGGTTTACTCCACAATCGTCGCCACATTTTGTAAAGTAGTTGGCTGGTCGGCGCTGGAAGTGCACAAGATTTATCTTGCAAGCCGGTTATGGTCGAATCTGTTTGTTTTGGCTACGGTGGGCTTGGTGGGCGTCTTTTTGAACAGGTTGACTAAGAAGCCATTCATTGCGATCATTGCCAGTCTTTATATTTTCCATGTGCTGAGCTTTTGGTTTTTAACCACTTCCCGCCCGGATAGTTTACTGATTTTACTGACAATACTCTTTATATTTTCCAGCTATAATGCTTTAAAGGAAGATGGCAACCAAATCTGGTTTTATGCTGCTATTTTCATTGCTGTTACTGCGTTTTTTGTAAAGCAAAGCGGTGCAATTCTCGCCATTTCGGCAGGCGTTTACTGGATTTTGAATAGGGAATGGAAAACGCTGTTAAGCCTGACTGCCTTCGGAATGGTCGTTATGGGTCTTTATCTGGCCATTCTGCCCATCAACACTATTGACCTGTTTTTTACCAACATTATTGGAGGAGTAGCCAATTCGGCAAGCTGGGATTGGTTTTATGACTGGACACTGCAACATTGGCTTTTGCAATTTGCACCACTGATCATTGCCAATGTGATTGTGAGCGGCTACATTATTTATTACAGATATTCCAATTTTCTTCTGTTTCTGACGCTCTGCTGCTTTTTGACCTTCGTGTTTGCAACTTCAACAGCATTCAAAATTGGTGCAGGCGTAGGTTACTATCAGGATTATCTGATTTTATCGGTGATACAGATTACACTTTTCATAGCCCATTCTGCAAACACTTATCGCTTTCAACAAGGTTTTTTCAAGATTGCAGCATCGTTTTACATGATATTCGCATTTTTGCACTGCACCCTTTTTGTTTTTATGAAATACAAATCGGCGATCCATTCCAATTTTGAGCGTAATTACATTGATGAACGGAATGTGTCGGAATATTTATACCATGAGAAAAACCTGAAACCGCGGGAGTGGGTTTATATTTGCGGCGGCAATAATCTGGAAGGCTATTTTCTTAATCATTTTTTAGTAAATAATTCGTTAATTCCTTTTGCTGACCTCGTTTATCTCGCAAATTTGAACGGCACCTTTCGCTTCGATAAATTTGAGAGCATGGTTAGGAGAAGGGAGATTAAATATGTAATTTCATTAAAAGGGATTGTTCCTACCAACATTCTCAATGTTGATTTTGCAAACACTTTAAAGTATAGCTCAACCGTGGGCCCGTATGACATTTACGAGGCTGACAAATAGCATAATGATATAATTTTGGCATGGAAGAGACCAAACCTCAGTTAGTAAAAATTACATTCGACGGCATTGAAGTCGAGGTGGAACCGGGAACAACGATTATGCAGGCTGCACGGAAGATTGCAGAAGCGGACGCAAGTCAGGCTGCGCTTGTGCCCCCAGCCATGTGTTACTACAAACCGCTGCCTACTTCGGGCGGAAAATGCAGAGCGTGTCTGGTTCGTGTTGCACAAGGATCTGCAAAAGATCCAAGGCCAATGCCGAAACTCGTTCCGTCTTGCATCACACAGGTTCAGGAAGGAATGGTTGTTGAAAATACATCCAATCAGGCCGTCTTGGATACGCGTAAAAGCATTGTCGAGTTTCTCCTTATCAATCACCCGCTCGACTGCCCTATTTGTGATCAGGCTGGAGAATGTCATTTGCAGGACTTTGCATTTGAGCATGGTTCGGTAAACACGCGTTACGAAGAAGACAGAAGGACTTTTGATAAAATCGATATCGGCCCATACGTGCAACTGCACATGACGCGCTGCATCCTTTGCTATCGTTGCGTTTACACGGCCGACCAAATTACAGACAAGCGTGTGCACGGCGTAATGAACCGTGGAGACGCTTCTGAAATCAGCACTTACATTGAAAAAGCGATTGATAACGATTTCTCCGGAAATGTGATCGACGTTTGCCCGGTGGGAGCGCTTACAGATAAAACTTTCCGCTTTAAAAACCGTGTATGGTTTACCAAACCAGAGGACGCGCACCGCGATTGCGACAAATGCTGCGGCAAAACTACTGTTTGGTATAGAGGTGACGAAATTATCCGTGTCACTGCCCGCAAAAATACCTGGGGAGAAGTGAATGACTTCATTTGCAACACCTGCCGTTTTGAGAAGAAAAAAACAAGCGACTGGGTGCTGGAAGGTCCAACGAAAGTGAAACGCAGCTCCGTAATTTCAGCCAACAAATACCGCGCTGATCTGGTTAAAAAACCTGATTTCGCGATAAAAATGGCAGAAACGCAGTACAAGCGCATTGACGATACACGTCCATTCGTTACGGATGAAGATACGATCCGTCATCAAAGCATTGAAAACAACGACAAAGCAAATCACCGCTCATTGTTGGCAAAAAATAACTAGTTCAGCGGCATAACAGCCTGTTTTTAACCTTGTTTACAAAAAATGGATTTAACGGAGTTTCTCATTAAAACCGCAACAATATTCGTTGTTTTTGTCCTTACACTGGTCATTGCCATGTACTCAACCTGGGGCGAGCGTAAAGTTGCTGGCTTTATTCAGGATAGGATGGGCCCAAACCGTGCGGGACCAGGCGGGTTATTACAGCCACTTGCTGATGCAGGCAAAATGTTTTTCAAAGAAGATTTTATTCCTGCTCTGGCAAACAAATGGCTTTTCATAGCAGGACCCAGCTTGGCCATGCTTACGGCATTGCTAGCCAGTGCGGTTATTCCTTTTGGAAGCACCTTCCGGATCAATGGTCATGAAGTGGCTTTACAGGGCGTGGAATCCAACATCGGTATCCTTTACGTTTTTGGCGTTGTTGCGCTGGGCGTTTACGGCATTATGGTCGGCGGCTGGGCTTCCAATAACAAGTTTTCGCTATTAGGGGCCATCCGTGCAGCTTCGCAGAACATTAGTTATGAAGTAGCCATGGGCCTTTCGCTGATCGCGATTCTGATGATGAGCAGCTCGCTTTCATTGGATGAGATTGTAGCGCAGCAGCATGGCGGGAACTGGAATATATTTTACCAACCATTAGGCTTTATTATATTCATAACTTGTTCTTTCGCAGAATGTAACCGTGTGCCTTTCGACCTTCCGGAGTGCGAAACTGAGCTTGTAGGCGGTTATCACACAGAGTACGGAAGTATGAAACTCGGCTTTTATCTGTTTGCCGAATACATTAACATGTTCATTTCGTCGGCCATTATTTCCGTTCTCTATTTTGGCGGATACAATTATCCTGGGATGGATTGGGTTTATACGCAGCTTACACAGGCTTTCGGAACCGAAACCGGCCATAATGCAGCCACATTGATCGGAACGGCAGTATTTTTTGGTAAAGCACTGTTCTTCATCTTTTTCTACATGTGGGTGCGCTGGACCATTCCAAGGTTCCGTTATGATCAGCTGATGAACCTGGGCTGGAAAAAACTGATCCCGCTTGCTATCTTTAATATTATTATCACCGGTGCCGCCGTGCTTTTCCTGAAGCCGATGATCACCGCGTGGTTGAATTAATAAAAACACATTGCCATGCAACTGACAAATCGCTCTAAGCAAGTAAGCAATAAGGAAATGACGTTCATGGAGCGCGCCTACCTGCCTGCTATTGCAACTGGGTTAGCGATCACCATTAAGCACTTTTTTGCGAAAAAAGTAACCATTGAATATCCGGAAGTGAAGCGTTACCTGGGTCCCGTTTTTCGCGGAAGGCACATTCTGAAAAGGGATGAAGACGGTCGGGAACGCTGCACAGCGTGCGGACTTTGCGCGGTTGCTTGTCCGGCAGAAGCCATTCAAATTGTAGCTGCTGAACGGGAAAAAGGAGAGGAGAAACTCTATCGCGAGGAAAAATATGCGGCGATTTTTATGAAGTGAATATGCTGAGATGCATATTTTGCGGACTTTGTGAGGAGGCTTGCCCGAAACAAGCCGTTTATTTACGCCACGACGAGTTCGTTCCTGTTTTCGCAGAACGTGATCAGGTGATTTGGGGAAAGGATCGTTTGGTAGAAGATATGAACGACAGATACACCCGCGAAGCCTGGACCAAGGAAGAAGCGCGCGCATTGGACTTGAAGAGAGCCAGCGGCGAAGTTACCAATGTTGTTCCGAGAGCCATTCCCTGAACACATTCATTGAGCATATCAGCTATCTAATTTTATGAATTCAGCTATTTCGTTTTTCTATTTTTTATCATTCCTGACTGTCCTCAGCGCAGTAATGGTGGTTGTTTCGCGCAACCCGATCCACAGCGTCCTTTATCTCATCCTGACGTTCTTTACGCTCTCGGGACATTATATTCTGCTCAATGCGCAGTTTCTGGCAGCGGTAAACATTATCGTTTACGCGGGTGCTATCATGGTTCTTTTCCTCTTTGTGATTATGTTCTTGAATATGAAACAGGATAATGAGGAATCTAAAACCAATCTGACCAAAATTGCTGCCACGATTGTAGGCGGAACCGTGTTTGTGATCCTGTTTGGCGCTTATCGCAAAAGCGTTATCCCTGCATTTGATCCGCAGCAGTTTGACTCTCAGATTGGGATGATTGAAAACCTGGGACACTTGCTTTTCCGCGATTATCTGCTTCCGTTTGAGCTGGTTTCAATTCTCCTTTTGGTAGCGATGGTGGGTGCGGTAATGTTGGGAAAAAGAGAAATTGGCGAGAGACATTTCTAAGATCTTCTGCTAATATTTTAGCCTATAAAAAAAGGGAAATACTCAATCGAGCATTTCCCTTTTTCTGTTGTATCGATAGCTTCTTAACTTGCTTCAACCTCTGAATAAGCTTCAACCGGAATGCAAGAGCAGATCAGGTTTCTGTCACCATAAGCGCTGTCAACGCGGCTTACGCTTGGCCAGAACTTGTTGAAACGCAAATGCGGCAATGGGAACGCAGCTTTTTCTCGGCTGTAAGATCTGTTCCAATTTTCGCTTAACAATATTCTCGAAGTATGCGGTGCATTTTTAAGCACATTATCAGTACGGTCTGCTGTGCCTTCTTCAATTTCACGAATTTCATTTCTAATCGCGATCATCGTATCGCAAAAACGATCCAGTTCCGCCTTCGATTCAGATTCCGTCGGCTCGATCATCAATGTGCCTGCCACAGGGAATGACAATGTAGGCGCGTGGAATCCGTAATCCATCAAACGTTTTGCAAGATCTTCGGCTTCTACACCGGCTGCCTTAAATGACCGGCAATCCAGGATCATTTCGTGCGCGCAACGCCCGTTCGTGCCTGTGTAAAGCACATCATAATGTCCGCTCAGGCGTTCTTTGATATAATTGGCATTCAGAATTGCGTATTTGGTTGCATTTGTAAGTCCTGCTTCTCCCATCATGGCAATGTAAGCGTAGGAAATCGTCAGGATACTTGCACTTCCGTAAGGCGCGGCAGAAACGGCTCCTGCTTCACCCGCTGGCAAATGTTCAGGCTGTGTGCTGAAATTAACGTGACCGGGAAGGAAAGGCATCAAATGTTCCGCCACACCGATCGGCCCAACGCCAGGTCCGCCGCCTCCGTGGGGAATGCAGAATGTTTTGTGCAGATTCAAATGACAAACGTCCGCGCCGATGGTTGCCGGACTGGTAAGCCCAACCTGTGCATTCATATTGGCACCGTCCATATAAACCTGTCCGCCAAATGAATGGATCATCTCACAGATCTCAATGATGCTTTCTTCATACACACCGTGCGTTGAAGGGTAAGTAACCATTAAGCAGGACAGTTCATCTTTATATTGCTCAGCTCTTGCTCTTAAATCGGCTACATCAATGTTTCCTCTTTCATCACATTTGGTAACCACCACTTTCATTCCCGCCATGACAGCCGATGCAGGGTTGGTTCCGTGTGCAGATGAAGGGATCAATGCAACATTCCGATGCACATCACCGCGGCTTTCATGGTAAGCGCGAATGGCCATAAGCCCTGCATATTCGCCTTGTGCGCCTGAATTAGGCTGGAAAGACATCGCAGCAAATCCCGTGATCTCGCAAAGCCAGATATTCAGCTCGCTTACCAGCTGCGCGTAACCACCAACCTGGTTAGTCGGTGCGAACGGGTGGATCGCGCCAAATTCCGGCCAAGTTAACGGGATCATCTCAGCGGTTGCATTCAGTTTCATCGTGCAGCTGCCCAGTGAAATCATGGAATGCACTAACGATAAGTCTTTATTTTCAAGCGATTTCAGATAACGCAGCATTTCGTGCTCCGTATGATGCGTGTTGAAAACGGGATGCGTCAAATATTCAGATGTACGGGCAAGGTTTGCTGGCAGATCCAGCTCTAATTCCTCGTCAATGACCATTTCGCCCTGGAAACCAGAAACCTCGGCGAACACATTCAAAAGTGAAATGACATCATCAAATGTTTTTGCTTCATCAAATGAGACCGAAACACTTTCTTCACCATTGTATTTGAGGTTAATGCCCCATTTCACGGCCGTTTCTCTCAGCTTTCTGGTTAGGCCAGTCTTAACCGTGACAGTATCAAAGTAATGTTCCGTTACGACCTCATAATGGAATTGTTTGATAGTGTCAACAAAAAGCTTGGTAAGTCCGTGAACGCGGGCGGCAATGTTCTTAATGCCTTCCGGTCCGTGGTAAACGGAGTAAGCGCCTGCAATAACAGCCAAAAGCACCTGCGCGGTGCAAATGTTGGAAGTTGCTTTTTCCCGGCGGATATGCTGCTCGCGCGTCTGCAATGCCATCCGCAATGCGCGGTTTCCTTCCGTATCAACAGAAACACCGATAATCCGGCCTGGTATATGTCTTTTAAATGAATCTTTTGTTGCAAAATAAGCAGCATGCGGACCGCCGTAACCCATCGGAACACCAAATCGCTGCGAAGAACCCACAACTACATCCGCGCCCATTTCACCTGGCGATTTGAGCAATGTCAATGCCAGCAGATCAGCCGCAACGGCAACTGAAAGGCCTTGCTCATGCGCAGAGGCGATGAAATCTGTATAATCAATGACCTCACCATTGGTGGCAGGATATTGAACCAGCACACCGTATAGGTTTTCATCCGTAAGATCGACAGTCGCGTGGTTTCCTACTATAATGTCAATGCCGATCGGTTTTGCTCTGGTGTGAACGAGATCAATGGTTTGTGGATGACAAAGTTCTGAGACAAAAAAAGTATTTGCTTTCTTCCTGGATGCGGGACGCAGGCTGTAAAGCATGGTCATAGCCTCCGCGGCAGCAGTTGCTTCATCGAGCAAGGAAGCATTTGCGATCTCCATGCCCGTCAAATCCGTAATGACGGTTTGGAAATTGAGCAACATTTCAAGTCTTCCCTGCGCAATTTCAGCTTGGTAAGGTGTATAAGCAGTATACCAGGCCGGATTTTCCAGAATATTCCGAAGAATCACATTAGGTGTAATGGTGTCATAGTAACCTGTTCCGATGTATGATTTCAAAACAGCATTTTTACTCGCTATTTTCCTTATGCCCTGCAAAAATTCCTGCTCGGTTTTCGGTCTGGGCAAGTTCAACGGTTTTTGCAATCTGATGGCGGGAGGAAGCGTCTGGTCTATCAATTCATCCAATGATGCGGCTCCTATCGTGCTCAGCATTTCCTGCAATTCCTGCGCATCTTTACCGTGGTGACGGTTTTCAAATTTATCCTGGTTCCGAAGATTAATTTTCATTCAACTTGGGCTGACGACGTCAATAATAAGTGGTTTTAAAATACAAAAGTAAGCAAATCCAATCGAATCTCTTAGAGAATGATGGCCCTGCTTACTCTTGATTATATGCAAATTCTATAGCAATTCGAATGTCATTTGTTAGGACAACCGCAATCCGTTTTCCGCTTGAATATTCCGAGGAATTTCTTGGATTTCGGCTTCTTGTAACCCTTATACTTTTTCTTTTTGACTAAAAGCTCGGTCTTCGCGCTGGCTGGTTTCGCAGTAACTGTGCTGACACCAGATATTCCGCAAATCAATGCAAGCACGAGAAATAAGGAAGCAAATTTTGTCATCATTTTCATTTTTTGAATTACAGAACCTTATATACTCAACGCATTTAGGCTGTTATCCTGTATAACTAATCAAACCCATTTACAAGTTCCCTAAATCTTACGCCCTAACCAACTCTATGATAGCAATTTCGGGCAAGATACCCACGCGACCCGGATAACCTAAATACCCAAAACCCCGGTTAACATATAAATGCTGGTCATTTTCGGTGTATAACCCTGCCCATTGCTTATATCTGTATTGCACAGGGCTCCATTTTAAGCCACCAATCTCTACACCAAACTGCATCCCATGCGTATGCCCGGCCAATGCGAGATCAATGTCCTTATATTTGGGTAAAACCTGTGCTTGCCAATGGCTTGGATCATGTGAGAGCAATATTTTGACAGGAAAATCTTCCGTATGCTGATAAGCTTTTTCCAGGTTTCCGTATTTGGCAAAATTACCTGCGCCCCAGTTTTGAATCCCGATAAGCCCGATTTCTTCGCCATCGACACGGATCGCACGGTTTTCATCCAGCATTAAATTCCAACCCAGCAATTGATGCGCTTTTCTAAGATCTGCCAGGTTGCTGGTTTTGGCTTCAATGCTTGGCCATTGGAAATAATCACCATAATCATGGTTTCCCAACACCGAATGCACGCCCAGCGGCGCTTTTACTTTATTAAAAATGTCAATGTATTCACGCACTTCCAGCGCGCGGTCATTCACAAGGTCACCCGTAAAAAATGCAATATCCGGTTTTTCCTTCATCAACATTTCAACACCACCTTTTACAGCGGTTTTGTTAAAAAAACTTCCCGAGTGAATGTCAGACAATTGCGCGATTTTGATCCCGTCAAATGCTTTGGGCAGATTTTTAAGCGGAATGCGCACGCGGCGAATGCGGTAATCGTGCGCGCCAGAGATTATGCCGTAAGCAAATGTGCCCATAAGCCCGGCGCCCGCAACCATGGCCGTCGTTGCCAAAAATTGAGAACGCGGAATGGTCGTCTCGCCGGTTCCAGGGGAAACTGGTGCTGCGGATGGAAAGAAAAAGCTCGCTATCCATTGGAAAAAACGGCGAATATCGTCTAGGAACAACAGAAAAACAGCCAGCAGCTTGGATAAATAAGGAATCGCAATGAAGGCGACAATGAATGTCCGCGTGGTGCTTTTGAGATAATCAGGCGGAAGAAGCTGCATCATAATGTAAGCTCCTAATGTAAGCGCAGTAAAAACCCAGTAGGCTCCGCTGATCCAGCGTTGTGTCAGTGGCGCTAAATTCCGGATCGCAAAACGTAATCCCTGCCACACATACCAATCAATTGCAAAAAGTATGAATGTTAAAAATATAAAAACGAATGTCCTGTTCATTGGAGGTGATAATGATCCTATTTCTCGTTAACACCGCGCAGAATTTTCTCGTTCGGCAGCATTTAGTAATTTTGAACTACCAAACGAAGAACATTATGCCGGAATTTGATTTTAAACGTTTTCACATCCGTTCCATGAATGCGGGCTCGGACGAAGAACGGGCACAGATCAACCAGGAATTGAAAGATCTGTATGCTTCTCTTTCTGAGGAAGAAAAGACGATTTTTAATGAACAGTTGCAGAAATTCCTGGCTAAGGAAGTCAGCAGGATCAAGTCCGACTACGAATCCATCCAGGGACTTGACCAGCCCAACTAGCCTGGTAATGGCTAATTCAGGCGCGGATCGATAGGATAATGGGCTATGGACCGGTACTCGCCGCCCATATTGCGCAGGATCTCGCGCCAGAAATTTTCAGGTGGTGTCGTGAAAAGGAAATCCGAGTTTGTGCTTGAAACAATCCATGAATCCTGTTTCAATTCCTCTTCCAGCTGGCCGCCGCTCCATCCCGAATACCCTATAAAGAAGCGGATATCTTCGGGACGAAAGGTGTTTAAGTTCAAAAGCATTTTCACCGCATCAAAATCTCCTCCCCAAAAAACATTTTGCATAATTTCCGTCCCTCCGGTTACCAGGTCGGGGCGCCTGTGGATGAAATGAAGCGTATTTTTTTCAACTGGTCCTCCCAGATGCAGCGCAATGTCCTGATAAATGGTTTCGTCCAGCACATCTCCCAGGAAGAGATCGGTGATCTGGTTGAGCACAAAGCCGAAGCTGCCCTGCTCGTTGTGTTCGCACATCAATATAACGCCTCTTTCAAAATTGGGATCCCCCAGAAACGGTTTAGCAATCAAAAGACTTCCTTTTGAAATTTTCATGGCTGATGGCATAGTGAGTTATGGCTTAATGATCAAAAACGTAATATATTTAATTTTTAGCAACAAATTTGCGGTACATACCAAAAGGAATTCCCGGTTTAGCTATTTTCGGGCAAATCTAAAAAGAAAGACATGCCATATATAAAATCTGTGCGAGGCTTCGATCCCACATTTGGGGAAAATTGCTGGCTCGCCGAAAATGCAACGGTGGTCGGGGATGTAGTAATGGGCAGCCATTGTACGGTTTGGTTCAATGCGGTGGTTAGGGGCGATGTGAACAGCATTCGCATTGGAGATTATTCCAATATCCAGGATGGTGCTGTAATTCACTGTACTTACCAGCGGTTTGCAACCACGATTGGCAGTTATGTGTCCGTTGCGCATAATGCAATTGTGCACGGCTGCACGATCGAAGATCACGTGCTCATAGGCATGGGCGCCATTGTGATGGACGGGGCTGTGATCGGGACCGGCTCCATTGTAGCGGCTGGCGCCATTGTCACACAGGGAACAAAAGTCCCACCGGGGACAATTTACGCCGGTAACCCGGCAAAATATCTGAAAGATGTTTCAACTGAGCTGAACGCGGCTATTGACAGAACAGCCAATAATTACATTACTTATTCAGGCTGGTTTCGCGAAGAGGAAGGAAAATGAGCATCAGCCCATTTCCTTTCTGGCATTGAGATATCCTTTGATCACGGTAAATGTGGTGATCGCAAGGAAGAAAAGGATAATGTACTGCACATAGTCTACGATCCACGGGAAACGCTCACCGAACAAATAACCGCCGCCCGTTAATGTACCAATCCAGATTGCGCCGCCTGCAACATTGTTGATCATAAAAGCAGGAAGCGTCATTTTTACGAGGCCAGCCAAAATGGGTGCAAATGTGCGAACGATTGGCAGGAAACGACTGATAACCAATGTCCTGCTGCCGTATTTATCAAAATATTTACGCGTGGTCTCAATATGTTTCTTCTTAAAAAAGAAAGAATCCGGCCGGTTCTCGAACATATCACCGAAATATTTCCCAAAAATATATCCGACCAGCGAGCCTACTACTGCGGCTGCAAATAAACACAACAGCAAAACCCCGATTGGAACATTCAGTATGCCCGTCCCGCAGAAAACGCCGGCCAGAAAAACCAGGTAATCGCCGGGCAGGAAAAATGCAAAGAACAGGCCGTTTTCAGCAAAAACAATAAACGTAATGACCAGCAGACCGCCTGTGCGGATCAACTCTTCGGAATTAAGAATATATTGAAAAAACTCGGTGATTGAATTCATAATGCAGATTTAAACGGGCTAATCGGAACAGAGGATCGCAATGCTGCCAAATTTAAGCATTTTCGGATAGTTCAAGCCAACGCATCTCCTTGTCTGCCTGACTTTCGGTCAATTCCTCAATCTGCTTCGACCACTGAGCAAGTTCTGCGTGTGAACCGCCATCATTCAGTTTTTTAACTAAAACACCCTTCTGTTCTTCCATTTTGGCAATGTCGGCTTCAAGCTGCTCCATTTCCTTCTGCTCTTTATAGCTCAACTTACGTTTTGGTGTGGCTGGCGCAGCAGGAGTTGCCGCTAAGGGCGTCACTGTTTCCTTAACTGGTTGAATAACGTGCGTTGTGTTGCTTTTCCCCGCATTACCATTGCTTCCGGAAGCCTTTTTCTCTGCTTCCTGTTCATCCTGATACTCACGGAGCTCGGTATAATTTCCTGGAAAATCGCTGATCTTACCTTCTCCTTCAAATACAAAAATGTGCTGAACGAGCCTGTCGAGGAAATATCTATCGTGGGAAACGATCACCAGACAGCCAGGAAAATTCAATAAGAACTCTTCCAGAACATTCAAACTTGCAATGTCGAGATCATTCGTTGGCTCATCGAGGATCAGGAAGTTGGGTTGCTTGATCAATATCAGAAGCAACTGCAACCTCCGTTTCTCTCCGCCGCTTAGTTTGGAAATAAAATCATATTGTTTGGAAGGCGAAAACAGGAAAGCCTGTAACAAATGCCCAACCGTAACCGTCTCGCCGGTCCCCAATTGCACCACTTCTGCAACATCCTTTACAATATCAATCACCCGCTGGTTCTCATTGAAAACAAGGTCTGACTGCTTATAGTAACCAAACTGAACCGTTTCGCCTTTTACGATCTGACCTTTATCAGGCATTAATTCACCCGTAATCATATTCAGGAGCGTCGACTTGCCCATCCCATTTTGGCCGACAATGCCAATGCGGTCGCCCTTTCTGAATGTATATTCAAAGTTTTTGATCAACTGCCTCTCTCCAAAACCTTTGCTTACATTTTCCAACTCGATGATCTTGCTGCCCAGCCTCGAAGTCCGGACATTCAATTCCATTTGTGTGTCAAACTTCTTCTGGCTTGCCTTTTCCTTCAATTCTTCAAATGCATCGACACGATATTTCGCTTTTGTTCCGCGTGCCTTAGGTTGTCGGCGGATCCAGTCGAGCTCCTTACGCATTAAGTTTCGAGCTTTATCAATGCCGGCAGCTTCCATTTCTTCCCTTTCAGCCTTTTTTTCCAGGAAGTAAGTGTAATTTCCTTTATAAGGATAAGCCGAGCCATGATCCAGTTCGAGCATTTGATTACAAACCGTGTCGAGGAAATACCGGTCGTGGGTAACTACTAAAAGAGTCGTATTGGACGTATTCAGGTAATTTTCAAGCCATTCAACCGTGTCCAGATCCAAATGGTTGGTTGGTTCATCCAGGATTAGCAAATCAGGATCTTCCAGCAAAACCTTCGCCATAGCAACCCGCTTGCGCTGGCCTCCTGACAATGTTCCAAAAAGGTTTTCAGTGTGGTGAATGCCCAGGCGTCCCAGGATTTCTTTGGTCCTGTATTCAAAATCCCAGGCATTAAACTTGTCCATATCTTCCATCACCTCCGAAAGCTCGTCGTGGTTATCGGTTTCAATGGCATGCTCGTAGCGCTTAACAACTTGTGCGACAGGATTATTGGAAGAAAAAATCACATCAAGGACCGTAAGGCTTTCATCAAAAGCCGGGCTTTGATCCAGATAACCCACCCGAATGTCTTTGCGAATGCTTACTTCTCCTTCGTCCGCCGGAATTTTACCCGTTAGAATGTTCAGGAAAGTGGTCTTGCCCGTTCCATTCGTTCCGATGAGCGCAACCTTATCGCCCCTGCTGATTCCAAAATTGATGTTTTTAAAAAGCCATTGATCGCCAAATGACTTTGCTATATTTTCTGCTGAAAGGTAATTCATGATCCAAAGTAAAATTCAATTCCTACAAAGGTAGGACAGATCTCAAACAACAAAGAAAAAATTCGTTTTGAAAGGGTAAATAGCATAATATTGCCCTTTATATTTAGTTATATGGTTCCATAGAACACATTTTAAATCATGTCCAAGCAATTTTTATTCCTATTCTCAACCGTTTTCATTTGTTTTAACGCAGTAGCACAAGACGCAAATTTTAAGAATTACACCCAAAAAATAGGAGGTAGCCCGCAAGTCTACGACATGGTCGCGATTCCCGGCGGCGAGTTCTTAATGGGAAGCCCGGATTCCGAAAAAGGTCGCAGACCGGATGAAGGCCCTCAGCACAAAGTAAAAATCGAGCCCTTCTGGATGGGCAAAACAGAAGTAGTTTGGGACATTTACGATCTCTATGCCTTCAAAAACATGGAAAAGGAAATGGCAGCACGCCACCCGGATCCTGACAAAAGCGTTCAGAAAACCGACGCAAGCACCCGCCCCAGCCCTCCCTATGTAGATATGTCGTTTGGTATGGGAAGATCCGGTTACCCGGCAATCAACATGACGCAGTATGCAGCGATTCATTTTTGCAAATGGCTTTATGAGAAAACAGGTATTTTTTACAGATTACCAACTGAGGCTGAGTGGGAATACGCTTGCCGGGCAGGGTCAAAAACCGCCTACTCATTTGGAGCTGACGAATCTAAACTGGATGAATACGCGTGGCATCGCAAAAATAGCGACGCCGCTTATAAAAAGATCGGTTTGAAAAAGCCAAATGCTTTCGGATTGCACGATATGCACGGAAATGTGATGGAATGGACATTGGATCAATACATTCCGGATTATTATGCCAAACAACCTGCGGGAGAAAAATATGCGCCGGTTACGGAGCTTTATCCAACAGCGGTACGTGGCGGTTCATGGGATGACGAGCCTGCCGACTTGCGCAGCGCAGCACGGACAGCGTCAAAAGCCGAATGGAAGATCCTGGATCCGCAGCTTCCTAAAAGCGAATGGTGGATGACAAGTGCATCGTTTGTTGGTTTCAGAGTGGTCAGACCGGTGAAACAACCTTCTCAGGAGGAAATTAATGCTTATTACAGCCCAAAATTGATTGAAGATTATTGAGATCATATTTAAACTCTTAACATAAAGGTAATGGAACAAAATAGACGTGATTTTCTAAAAGCATCGGGCTTGTTTGCTGGCGGTGCAATGCTGAATCCGGTCCGCGGATACGGCTTTAACAGTGCGGTGGACGAGACGATTAAAGTCGCTCTTATTGGTTGTGGCGGAAGAGGAACAGGTGCTGCCGCGCAGGCGTTGAGCACTACGCAGAATGTGCAGATCGTTGCGATGGCGGATGCTTTTAAAGACCGTCTGGATGAATCATACAAAAACCTGACTGCCAAGAAATACAAGAATGCGGCAGGAACGGTGGTAGACACGAAACTGAAAGTGGATGTGCCTGAGGACCGCAAGTTCGTAGGATTTGATGCATTCAAAAAAGCCATCGCTTTGAAAGACGTGGATGTTGTGATCCTGGCAACACCTCCGGGCTTCCGTCCTTCGCATTTTGAAGAGGCCGTGAAAAATAACAAGCATATTTTCATGGAAAAACCGGTTGCTACGGATGCGCCGGGGATTCGTAAAGTGCTTGAAGTAGCCGAAGAAGCTAAGAAAAAGAAGCTTAATGTTGTTGTAGGTCTGCAACGCCATTATCAGGCTAATTACCTGGCTGCCATCAAGCGCATTCATGATGGAGCAATTGGCGATATAGTAGGCGGACAAGTTTACTGGGTTGGTAGCAGCCCCTGGATGAAAGAGCGCCAGCCAAACCAGACTGAAATGGAATATCAAATGAGAAACTGGTATTATTTCAACTGGCTTTGCGGTGACCACATTTCAGAGCAGCACGTGCACAACATTGACGTGGCTAACTGGGTGAAAAAAGGTTATCCTGTTTCAATTCAGGGAACCGGCGGTCGCACAGTTCGTACTGGAAAGGCTTATGGAGAGATTTTCGATCACCATACATTGGATCTTGTTTACGCTGACGGAACCACTATTTCAAGCCAATGCCGCCAGTTTGAAGGCACCTGGAATAAAGTGGATGAGGCTTTTGTAGGAACAAAAGGACGCATTGATAGCTTTGATGGCAAGAAAACCATATTGAAAGACTACAAAGGCGGCGTAATTTACCAGCACGACGATAAAGGTGATAAAAACCCATATCAGGTTGAACACGACGAACTGTTTGCTGCTATCGCGAAAGGCGAGTACAAATTCGCTGATGCTGAAAACGGTGCAAAAAGCACAATGACAGCCATTATGGGTCGTATGGCCACATATTCAGGCAAGATGATTAAATGGGATGAGGCGTTCAATTCAGATATCAATCTGTTCCCGGACAAATTGGCCTGGGATGCTTCTCCAAAAATCCTTCCAGGTCCAGACGGACTTTATCCGGTTGCGGTTCCTGGTAAGACACAGGTTATTTAATTGAAAATGCAGTAAAAAAGGGCTCCTGGGAGCCCTTTTTTGTTTGTAAGTTGTAAGAGAATTTCTAAATTGGAGTAGGAATGTCCATTCGATGGAATTCTATTGTTGAACCAACGATATCGTCAGTGAAACTTAGCCTGAGAAACGCTGTACTCATTCTGTTAACCGGCATGCTCCTGCTCGCGGTCGGTGCCTCACTTAGATCAGATCAACCCAAATTCAGCAATCCCATTATCCTCACCGCACTGGCCATTGAATTCCTGGGAACAATTTGGCTCGTTTTAAGCCTGAATCAAAGGCGCAAACGCAATAAGATCTAGACTTTGCTGGAACGGTTTCGAAGGTAAAAATCGGCTAAAACCAATGCTGCCATCGCTTCCACAATAGGAACGGCGCGTGGGACCACACAAGGGTCGTGACGGCCTTTACCCTGAACAATAGCAACGTCCCCATGCTGATCAATGCTTTCCTGATCTTGCATAATGGTTGCCACCGGCTTAAATGCTACGCGGAAATAAATGTCTTCGCCATTGGAGATGCCACCCTGAACTCCACCGGAATGGTTTGTGCGCGTATGCACTCTTTCTTCATCATCTATATAAAAAGCATCATTATGCTGCGAGCCGAGCAATGTTACGCCTTCAAAACCGCTTCCGTACTCGAACCCTTTCACCGCGTTAATGCTTAACATCGCTTTTCCCATCTCTGCGTGCAGTTTGTCAAACACGGGCTCGCCCCACCCGGCCGGAACGCCTGTAATCACGCAATTCACAACGCCTCCGACTGAATCGCCCCGCTTTCTGACCGAATCAATATAATCGAACATTTGCTGCGCCATTTCAGGATCAGGACAACGCACAGCATTGCTTTCTGTTAATGTCAAATCGAGCTCCTGATAAGATTTTTCCAGCTTTAATATTCCAACCTGTGAAACATAAGACTGAATGTTCACACCCAGATCAGCCAGAAGCAGTTTCGCCAGCGCGCCAGCTGCAACCCTTGCGGCCGTTTCTCTTGCTGAACTTCTGCCCCCTCCCCTGTAATCCCGCACGCCATATTTCACCTGATAGGTGTAATCTGCGTGAGAAGGACGGAATTGGGCAGCAATGTGTGAATAATCCTTGCTGCGCTGATCTTCATTTCTAATAATTAACGCAATAGGTGTTCCGGTTGTTTTGCCTTCAAAAACTCCTGAAAGCACTTCAAATTCGTCCGCCTCTTTACGTTGTGTCGTAATTCTTGATTGGCCTGGCTTTCGCCTCGTCAGTTCACTTTGAATA
The DNA here is from genome assembly GCF_022869785.1 of Dyadobacter chenwenxiniae. Taxonomy (NCBI): domain Bacteria; kingdom Pseudomonadati; phylum Bacteroidota; class Cytophagia; order Cytophagales; family Spirosomataceae; genus Dyadobacter; species Dyadobacter chenwenxiniae. The sequence continues at coordinate 5,216,915 of NZ_CP094997.1, forward strand.
AAATCGGAATCGAAATTTACGCCCGCAGGGCATCCTTCTATAATGACACCGATTCCGGCACCATGCGATTCGCCGAACGTGGCTATTTTGAAAATCTTACCGTATGTACTTCCCATTAATTTTATTTTCTGAATACCCAAACCATTGCTATCAGCAGCAGGATGACAATGCCGTTGGTGGTGTCTTTTAAAATCTTTTTATAATCTATTGAATCTTTACTGCTATCGAGGCTTTCCAGGTTATCATACAACCCTGAAGAGCCGCTTAAAGACAAATTGGCGAGCTTATAATCCTCTCCTTTCACGGTTAGCATTTTAGAGGATCTCAGTGTATCATATCGGGCTTTTCCCAAATTGAAATACACCCATTGAAAATACCTTCCCAAAGGAAACTCACCATCCTTTCTTGGCACAACAAAGTAATCGAAAGTTTGCTCCCCAATCACACTTTGATAGCTCCTTTTAATGATCTGACTACGTTCCGGTGAATAAATATCGAATGTTGAACTGGTCTGGATAGTGGGCGCGGGAATGGCTGCAATGTTACCAACACCCTCTACTTTGAACATGTAACGAACACTTTCACCAGGATAAACCAGCTTGGCGGACAAACTTTCCCTTAAATTATACTGCCCAACAGCCACCTGGTCCCGAAGCGGATGATCGGGCAGCTGGCGAACAGAAATTGTAACCTTGTTGGATCGGAAAGATTTAATAACCCTCCGTTCAACATTCACTGCCTTACTGTTATCAATGACAAGCATTTGCAATGCGATGGAGGGAAAAACAATGTCCTCCGTCGTTATAGGGAAGAGCCGCGCCTGATACATATTATATTCGGTGTAGCGACGGCCCTTAATGTTAACCTTGCGTTTTACAATTTCTTCAATGCCTACGTTCTCTTCCCAGCAGTTCGTGGGTCTTAATTTTTTTAAAATGGATTGCAGCTGCTCGTTGAAACGGTAAAATTCCATTTGTACCGGCGCATTTTCGGCAATGTAAAGCGAAATCCGGAGCGCGAAGCCCTCTCTGATGTAAATGGCTTTTTTATCGGTTTGTACGGAAAGAAAAATCCCGTCGCCTGTATCTTCCAAGTCTGCATCAAATGTTGGGCTTAAACGTGCCGAAACGGTGCCTTCTGTGCCTGCCGACTGTGAAAAGACAACCATTGTCTCGTCTGATTTCAATTTAAGGCTGCTTACTGTAATGGTGAATTCCGGAATCAGGTAATTTCCGGGCTTGGTTGCGAAGTATTCCTGCGTAATGGTTTGTATAACCACTTTTTTCCCGTCAACTGTGCTGATGGCGCTGGTAGCCGATTTGCTCCGCTTTTCAAGACCGTTGATTTCAGGAAAGATGACGGCTGGCCGGGTTTCCGCGTCACGCAACACTACAGATATTAAAAAGGGCTGGTCAAGCGTTAGGTTTTTGGAGCCTAACTCAATGGTGGAGGCGTCATTGATAGTCTGGGCGACAAGCGTACCAGAAAAACACAAAATAATATTTAATAAGGCATATAATTTCATTAAATATTTTCGTTAACTTTATTAAGAATTGCCCCGATCTGATGTTTTTGGCTTGATTCCTATAAAATTTATTCACGTCCCTAAACCACAAAACTACATAATACTATGGCCTCGATGCTTGAATACATAAAAATTATTCTGCAAAAAGTTAGCTTCGACCGCAGATTGTTTGAAAAAGAACTCAGAAAAGCAATCCGAATGTTGATGCCTGCCGAGGTGAAACGGTTAAGACAATGGTGTTACGATAATTACGGAACGATACATTTGCCAGTACTTAATACTTGTTTTGCACGCCTTTCATCACTGGGCTAGAAAATTTTTAGATTTTATAACGAAAGAAGCCGCCTGGATATCCAAGCGGCTTCTTTCGTTATAACCTACCGAATTATTTTTTCTTCGGTGTCGCTGCAGTCTTAGTTTTTGCACCGGCTTTTGCGCCAGCCGCAGGCTGTGTTTCCGCTGTAGGAGTAGCCATTCCTAATGCTTCTTTGGCTGATACATTATCCGGATCTACTTTTAAAAGCTTTTCCCAATACTCCTTCGCTTTTGCCTCATCTTTCAAAGTAGTCTGAGCGTGGAAGGCAAGATAGCTGTATGCCAGTTTCAAGTATGACTTGTATTTGCTTGGATCTGGATCCTTTTCAGCAAGTTCAGTCAATTTCAAATAGTAAGGCTGAGAAATGCCTTTGTCAACGTTTTCTTGTCTGTCATATGCATTGTAAAGCGTACTTGCTCTCCAATAGTATCCATATGGCCATTCAGGAAGTTTCTGCGTTACAGTTGCAAATATTGAATCTGCTTTTAGGAACAATGCACGTCTTTCGCCAGCAATTTTAGCGCTGTCTGCATAGTTAGAATCTGCCGGCATTGGAAGCACTTTCGCTGTTGCCATCTGGAAGTTAGACAACCCAGTGTAGTAGTAATCGTTGGCACTAGCTTTTGCAGTATCCAATGCGATACCTTTTTCAAAAGTCGCAGCAGCGTTAGGGAAATCCTTAGCAGCGTAGTACAATGCCGCCACTTCTTTGTATGCCGTTGCAGCCTCTGCTTTGCTGGTATCCATGTCAGCACCTTTCAATATATAAGCAACACCAGTCGAATCATAACCTGAACCGTCTGTTACCTTTTGATTGTAAGCACGACCCAAATATTTGTAGTCCTCTCCAATCACTTTTTCAGGAGCAACTTTTAAGAACTCCGTTAAGTTTTGAATTGCTTCGTCAGGTTTGTTAGTCTTGAAATAAGACCAGCCATACATACGCAATGTGATCGGGTTATTGATCTTTCCTTTGATCTCTTCCAGCAATTGCAATGATTTTGCATAATCGTCCGCTGTAAATGCAAACTGAGCAGCACGCAACTTCATTTCAGGATCCGTAGTTCCGCTTTTCTGGATATACAAATCGAAGTTTTCCGCCGCTTGTTTAAATTTCTGAGCTAAGAAGTACAATTCAGCAAGGTCCTTGTATGCCGGAGCAAAGTTAGGATCTGCTTCAATTGCCTTTTTGTAATTCTCAAGTGCCAGGTTATAATTTTTACCGCGCAGGTAGATCGATCCGATCGCATTGTGAGCTGTTGCATAGTTCGGCTTTGCTGTTAATGCATATTCATAAGCCGTTACTGCTGCACCGCCTTCGTTGCGAAGCATAAGAGCGTCTCCTTTTGCCAGATAAGCATCAGCAAGATTTTTGTCTCTCTTAACTGCCTCGTCCAATAGTCTGATCGCCTCGGCGGGATCGCTATTTTTTTCAAAAAGCGTGTAAGCCTCGCCAATTCTGAAGAGAACCTCTGCATCCTTTTTCTTTTTCTTCTCAGCTTCGTCGAAAAGCTCTTTCGCTTTTGCTTTTTCTCCTTTTGCAAGAGCTACTGTTCCCTGACCTACTTTGTTTAAATAGGATTTATCATCCAGCGTCAGACCTTTATCAAAGGCTTTCTGCGCTTCGTCCAGTTGATTGGTTTTTATATAGTAATAACCAAGATAATATTGGTTATCGGCAGAAGGCGTCGTTTCTGCGAGTTTCTTAAATAAATCGCCCGCTTCATTGTAACGCTCGCCGTTGATCAATGCCAAGCCATCCTGCGTCGTTTGTGCGTGTAAATTAACAAACGCTAATAAACCAATTACCAGTGCTACTAATTTCATTCTCATGTTTCTGTTCATTTTTTACCCGGTTAAAATAATGATAAAAAATTTGGCTTTCCAATAACAAGTCCCAAATCTTATAGTTGTATTACACTTATTAAAAATTCTTCCCGGTGGTTATTTCAAGCTCCCTCGGGTACATTACTTTCGGCAATAAACCCATTTTCTGGATTATCAAACCTCCCACATCCCGTGCGATGTAAGTCATTAGTCCTCCCCCCAAACCAGAATATCCTTCACGGCTGATGATATATAATTCCCGGTGGAGCGGATATCTTTTAAATTCCAACCCGCCCTGAAAAGGCTGAATGTAGCTGGATATCGAGTCGGGATTTGCTTTTTGCGCAACACCCATCACGTGGATTCCCTTTGAAAGTTCCTCCGATGCCAGCGAATGTCCGTCGCTAATCCAATTCACACCAATAAACCCGAGGTGAAGTGGGTTGGACTTTACATCATTTATTACATTTTCATTGGAACCTGATGAAATTATACGCAAACGTTGAATATCAGTTATTCCAAATTTGTTAAGAACGAAATTAAGGTTGCTTGCATTGGCATTATCAAAAACCAATGTAATTAAGCCTTTCTGATTTCCGCCTTTCAACTGAGACCAGTCAGTGATCTTGCCTTCCAGGATCGCCCTAATTTCCGGTATTGTAATGAGACTATCCGCATTTGCTTTACTAATAACCAATGCAAGGCCGTCTGTTGCGATATGCTGAAACTTGTGAGACCCCTTCTGTTTCTTAATGATCTCCAACTCCTTGTCATTCAGCTGTCTGGTCGAAAAGATGATCCGAGCACTGTCCTGTAAAAACTGCCGGATCGCCTCTTGCTCTGGCTTGTAATTCAATTTGAAGTGCGTATTCGGATAAATACCTTCATATGCATTTGTAAGTGCATCCACCAATGGTTTGAATGATTCGTCCGAGGCAACTGTAATCGTTCCCTGCCTGGGGTTATCAAGATCACCATCAGAATCGCCGCAACCTAGTAAGCTCAGAAACGCTACCGTTGTGCCGAGCATTATTCCGGCTGACCAAAATTTCATAGTTCTTTTTGATTTCTCCTTCTCCAAACCCTGTAACCTCTATAAGCTCCGTACAAAATAAGTGTGCCAGCGAAAGCATTTCTTGCCAGACTACCAACAGGTAACAACCTAAAAGACAAGGAGGAGAGGACTAAAAAGACCCCTCCTCCTATGTATGTCAGAGCCATTAACACAGAGGTTAGATCACCGATCTTCTCATGCAATGGTTTTTCCCTCATGAGTTACTCCAGTTGGAAATTGATTGGCAGGTTGTACTTAACACGAACCGCACGTCCTGATTGCTTACCTGGTTTCCACTTCGGCATTGCTTTCACAACACGGATAGCTTCTTCATCGCAACCAAAACCAAGTCCTTTCAAAACAGCTACATCCTGGATACTTCCATCCGTATTTACTACGAACGACATAAACACCCTTCCTGAAACGTTGGCACGTGAAGCTGCACTTGGGTATTTGATATTTTTACCTAAATACTTGTACATTTCAGCCGTACCACCTGGGAACTCAGGTTGCTGTTCTACAACGGTAAAAACCTTTTCCGGTTCTGGCGCTGCTTCTACAACTGTTCCTTTGCTTGGTGCTGCTACTGCTTCCGGAGCCACAATGATCTCGTTCGCATTAGGATCTCCCTCGATTGTTTTATCCGCAACAACAGCTTCCTTGATTTCTTCTACTGTTGGTGGCGGCACCTCTTCAGGTACTTCTTCATCCTTTTTTACCTCGGGAGGCAAGAACTTCACCGTGTTCACCTTAGGTTGTTCAACCGGTGGTGGTGGTGGTGGCGGCGGTTCTGCCGGGTCAATTGGCGGCGGTGGTATCTTCATTAAATCCACTTCAACCATTGCTACTTCTTCTTCCTCGCCAGCCGACAATTTATTAATAATTGACGGTGTAAACATTGCAAGAACAAAAAGAACAGCTCCGATCAAAGTAGCCTTCGTCACATCAGCACGATATCCCTGACGAAGTGAAAATGCTCCGTACGCCTTATTGCGATCAGCAAACACTATATCATCCAGTGTAGCATTCGGGCCTATTTCTGCCATGGCGCTTTGAATTTGATTTGATTAATAATTATTTAGCTACGATTTTATCACCTAAGAGCTTCTTCTCTGAATCTGTCAAAGTCTCCACAAGTGCATATCTCTTTGATTTGGTAATCGCCATTTCATCCAATACATCAACCATGTTCTTATAGGTTGATACTGGGGTTGGCTTAATTACCACAACAAAAGGATCGTTTCCTTTCTCATCTTTTGGGTTCGCAGCATTGATGCGTTTTGCAGAAGCGAAAATAACACTTCTAAGATCGAACCCGTAACGAGTTGTTTTCATAGATGCTACTGCTTTATCATCATCTGCCGCAATTCCGTCAAGATAATATACATCGTCGTTGGCTCCCATAAACAGGGTCAACACTTTCGACGCTTTCAACGGTTCAGTTTTTTCCTGGTCTTTCTCATCCGTTTTATCAGGCACAGCCAACGTCATGGATGTCGGTTTCGACATTGTCGTTGCTAGCATGAAAAACGTGATAAGCAAGAATCCCAAGTCCACCATTGGAGTCATGTCCACGCGAGTGGACATCTTCTTGGCCCGAACCTTACCGTCACCTTTGCCGTGCCCACCGCCCGATTCTTCAATTGCTGCCATTTTCTCTTCTAATTAAAATGATCCCTTGTATTATAACTAATCGTTTGTGTAGCCGGCAGGCGCTTGTTCGCTACCTGTAATCAGGTTGAACTTGTTGATATTCTGCGACTGTAGATTAGACAAAACATCTTTGAAAACCGGAAACTTCGATAGATTATCACCTTTTAAGGCAATTCTCAACTGATTATCCGCCTTACGTGCAGCATAAACCCAGTCAGCCAACTCGCTTGCTCCTGTGGAATCAACTGGAATACCAGGCTGTTTCACATTCGGCATTTGCTCTTTTGACATATTCAACCAGGGTTTCAACTGATTCAAAGGAAATCCAAAGCTTGTCTGCAATGCAAACTTTGCTTTTTCAGTCTCAGTGAAAGTGATTCCTTTTGACTGGCCAATGTTTTCAAGCATTGCTGCTCTCACTGGTTTTGCATCTACTCCAAAGAATACTTTGCCCGCCTTGTCAATACTAATGACCATAATGTGATCATCCGGAACTTTAATCTGCGAAATGGAAGAGGGGGTTGTAATCTCCGCTTCATTCGACTTAAAAGTTGCCGTCATGATAAAGAACGTCAATAGTAAGAACGCTACGTCAGTCATCGCTGTCATATCCGTATGCGGCGCATGCTTCTTAGGTCTTACCTTTCCCATAGCAAATATATAAGTTTTTTGTATATTAACGAAACTTCCATATTAATAGTTCAAAAAACTATTAATAATGTGTAGCAAAGTTTGATTGAAGGCTTAGGCCGATTTCATCAATGCTATAAGTAAGGTCGTCAACACGGCTGTTCAAGTAAGCGTATGAGATAGTAGCGATTGCAGAAGTACCGATACCAAGTGCCGTATTAATAAGGGCCTCAGAGATACCTGTTGCAAGTGCAGCTGAGTCAGGAGAACCTGATGTACCAAGTGCCGCGAACGCTTTAATCATACCGATTACCGTTCCAAGAAGTGCAAGAAGTGTAGATGCACCCGCAAGTGTTGCGATAATGGTAAGGTTTTTCTGCAACATAGGAAGTTCAAGCGTTGTAGCTTCTTCGATTTCCTTCTGAAGCGCTGCAAGTTTTTGCTCTTTGTCAAGGGCAGTCTCAGTAGTCAACTGCTTATATTTAAGAAGTCCTGCTTTGATAACATTACCAACAGAACCTTTTTGTCTGTCACATTCTTTAATTGCTTCTTCGATTTGGTTTTTGTCAAGAAGACCTCTCAGCTTCACAACGAATGAATCGATGCTTCCAGAACCTTGCGCTTTGTTCAAAGTGATCAAACGCTCGATTGTAAATGTTAACACGATCAGGAAACAAGTCATCAAAATTGGTACGATAGGACCTCCTTTGTAAACGATTCCGTAGTAATCACCATCGATTGGGCCTTTTGCGTGATCGCCATCTTTAAAGTGCTCGGGAGCTCCTAACACGAAAATGTAAACAACTAATGCAATCGCAAATAATAGAGGGATTACCAATGCCGGGTTCAAACCGCCTTTGCCTTTTGTTGCTGCCGCAGCAGGCTTGGGAGCTGGTGCCGGACTTGTAGCTTTCTTTTCCATCAGACTTACTTTTAAAGGTTAAATTGAGATTTTGGTTGTGAATTAAATAAAACTTTTGGTTAAAACTGGATTTGGTAAAATAAAATTTTGACCGCGTTTTGGATAATAGCCTTCTACAAAAGTATGAGTTTTCCTTTTAAAAAAAAGCAAGCATTTCGTCAGTTTTTTTCTCAGAATTTTTGACATAGCCCGTAGAAATTGCATATTTTAAAGAAACCCGGACATTCAATTTTCTTAATTATTCTAGATTTTGTGCTGATTAAGAATCATATGCAACCCAGATTCAAATTTATACATAATTGTACTCTTTACAATAATCTCTGCTAACATGTTTTTCAAAGTGCCCTGTTGTATTTCAAAATATTTCAACAATCCCTTAGAAAAGCAAATATTATTTTTCTCCTACTATTAGCTAAACAACAATTTTAAAATTCGGATAACCCACATTTTACGCTGCACGGCAAATTTTACTAAAACAACAGAAACAAGAGACCGGCTTCGGTAATGCTTCCCACACCTTTCTGAATAATTTGCCACCAGGGAAAATAGAGTCGCAAAAATCAGGTAATTTTGACATCCGTTTTAATCCCCAACGGTAACTTAACAAATTCATAACATCATGAAAATCGACAAGGAGTCTCTTAAAAAAATAGCCCACCTGGCGCGTTTAGAAATAAAACCGGAGGAAGAAGAGGGCATTCTCAAGAGCATGGACTCCGTTTTGACATGGATGGAGCAGCTGAATGAAGTGGATACCGAGGGCGTCGAACCTCTGACTCATATCCTTAGTGAAGTCAATAACTGGCGTGAAGATGTAGGCGTAAATTCACTGAGCCGTGAAGAGGCGCTTGCCAATGCACCTGCTAAAAACACGTCCTATATAATGGTCCCCAAAGTAATTGAGTAACGAATAGGACACTTTGTCCCTCCTGTCACCACTTTATCTGAAACTCATCCGCATCGGCCAATGCTGGAAATACGATGCGATATTCATGCAGGTCCGCTTTGCTGAAAGTGATGATCTTCTCGGTTTCAGCATTAGTCAACATGCTCAGCGGTTCGCCCAAATAATCGAGCGCAACGGAATCTCCCTGGTAAGTAAGCCCATTAGGATCAGAACCAATGCGGTTTACCCCCAACTACATAACTCTGGTTTTCAATCGCACGGGCCCTTAATAATGTATTCCAGGCATGTGCGCGCCTGGCGGGCCAGTTTGCTACATATATAAGAAGGTCATAAGGATCGGAAGCAATGTTGCGGGCTCCACACCGGAAAACGAAGATCATAGCAAACCAGCGGGCAGATTTTCCAGCCTTTGTAGTCAATGATCAGCCTAGATTTCCCGGGCGTATAAGTAAGATCCTCTTGTCCGAAGCTAAAAAGGTGTTTCTTATCATTAAATGTATAGGAGCCATCGGGGTCGACGCACATCAGGCGGTTGTAGTATTTGCCTTCCTCTTTCACTGCAATGCTTCCTACGATCAGGGCTTTGTTTTTTACAGCCATTTGCTTCATCCAGCGCGTGGTGGTGTAATTCATAGGCTCGGCCGCGGCAGTGTTCATTGTAAATCCGGAATTAAACATTTCGGGCAAAACAATGATATCAGCCGGCTCACTCAGTCCGGCTATTTTTTCTTCCAGTGACGCGAGGTTCGCAGTTGCATCTTCCCAAAACAGGTCGGTTTGAATTAAAGCGACCGCTAATGTTTGCGTTTGCTGGGCTGCATGCATGGTGAGAGCTTTAATGAGTGAATGAGTGGATGAGTGGATGAGTGAATAATGAAGACAAAACTTAATGAGTGAATAAATTTGTCAGCAACGAAGCCATGCCCATTCACTCATTCACAATTATTTCCGTCCTGGAAAACGCATGCGGTAATCTGCGTCTACATTTCCTTTTGTAATGTCGGCCAGTTTCTTTTTGATAAACTGCTTTTTCAATGTTGGCAGATAATCCACGAAGAGTTTGCCTAATAAATGGTCATATTCGTGCTGAATGATTCGGGCGGCCATTCCTGTATATTCTTCGGTATATTCATTCCAATCCGTATCCCGGTAACGGATTTTGACGCGTTCGGGACGATATACATCACCGCGGATGCCTGGAATACTCAGACAGCCTTCTTCAAACGCCCATTCCTTGCCATCCTCTTCCAGGATTTCAGGATTAATGAATGTTTTTTTGAAATCAACCAATGAAAGATCCGGCTCGTCGTCGTCCTCGTCATCTTTTTCACTGAACGGCGTTGCGTCCACTACGAAAACACGGATATTCATGCCGATCTGCGGTGCCGCCAACCCTACCCCATTCGCACCATGCATGGTCTCAAACATATCTTCCGAAAGTTTTTTCAGATCAAGCTGGTCTTTTTCTATGAATTGGGTGGCTTTCCTCAGGATCGGATCTCCGTATGCTACGATGGGATAAATCATTGTAATGCTTCTTTATTCGTTTTAATATAATGTACCTATTTATATGCCTGCTTATCTTCTGCCTTCCATATATGACTGAAGAATGATCGTGGCACTTATTTTATCAATGTTGCCCTTTTCCCGCCGGTCGCTCTTTTTTGATCCTGACGCAATCATGGATTGCAAGGCCATGGATGAAGTGAACCTTTCATCGTGTGTGTGCACCGGGATTTCCGGAAATGTTTTTTTCAAGACTTTGATAAATGCGGTTACCCGGGCTGCATTTTCGCTCTCAGTGTTATCAAGTCTCTTGGGCATTCCTACTACAAATGCTTCGATCGGCTCAATGGCTGCGTATTTTTTCAAAAACTCCGTTAGATCATGCGTCCTGACCGTATCCAGGGCAGTTGCAATGATCTGTAAGGGATCTGTGACAGCAATACCGGTGCGTTTGGCACCGTAATCAATAGCCAAAAGACGCGGCATTTATCTTAAAGAATGTTAATTGCTTGCAAAGATAAGACCTTTCAATTAGCTTTTCCTGATTGTGCGGCACGAGAATAGATTTTGATACGCGCATCACAGAATCCGATTATCTTTGTTTCATGATTGAAAAGCGCTGGATACACAACCCTGAATTTACCCCTGAACAAACACACATTGTCCTGGAACTGGCTGAATCGTTAAAAGTAAGCCCTTCGCTCGCAACCCTTTTAGTGCAACGCGGAATCCTTGATTTTGAACAATCCCGAACCTTCTTCCGCCCTGACCTTTCGCATTTGCATGATCCGTTTTTAATGAAGGACATGTATGCGGCTGTTAGCAGGCTCAATGACGCCATCAGAAATGGTGAGAAAATATTGGTCTATGGAGATTATGATGTGGACGGCACCACTTCCGTCGCATTGTTCTACGGTTTTTTGAAGAAAATTTACCCAAATCTTGATTACTACATTCCCGACCGCTACGAAGAAGGTTACGGCGTTTCCTGGCAAAGCATTGACTGGGCGCATGAAAACGGCTTTTCACTGATCGTAACATTGGATTGCGGGGTCAAATCAGTGGACAAAGTGACTGCTGCAAAGGAAAGAGGCATCGACTTCATCATCTGCGATCACCATCGCCCGGGTTCTGAATTACCGCCAGCCATTGCAGTGCTCGACCCCAAAAGGGACGATTGCGAATATCCATACAAAGAACTGACTGGCTGCGGTGTAGGATTCAAATTGCTGCAGGCATTCTGCCTCGATAATGAAATTGATCCCGCAGGTTTGTTCGATCAGCTGGATCTGCTGGTGATCAGCATTGCTTCGGATATTGTGCCCATTACGGGCGAAAACCGGATTTTGGCTTATTATGGTTTACAAAGATTAAATGCTGCGCCAAGGTGCGGTGTTAAGGCGCTGATCGAGATCGCCGGGCTTAATGGTGTGCTGGACATTACAAATGTTGTTTTCGGTTTGGGCCCTCGGATCAATGCGGCTGGCAGGATCAAACATGCAAAAGAAGCGGTGAGGCTTTTACTTTGTGAAGAGCATGAAGAAGCAGCCGATTTTGCTCAGGAAATTAACAAACATAACAGCGAGCGAAGAACTTTCGATACCAGCATTACGGAACAGGCACTTTTCATGATCGAAAACGACGACTGGTTTACGACTGCGAAAAGCACTGTGTTATATAAGGAAGACTGGCACAAAGGCGTGATCGGGATTGTGGCTAGCCGGTGCATTGAAAAATACCACCGTCCTACCATTATATTAACCCAGTCACACGGAAAAGCAGCGGGATCGGCGCGGTCGGTTCCTGGTTTTGATGTATATGAAGCCATTGAGGAATGTGCGGATCTTTTGGAACAATATGGAGGGCACACGTTTGCGGCCGGGCTAACTTTGCCTTTACAAAATGTAGAAGCATTCAAAACGCGTTTCAACGACATTGTAAGCAGCCGAATCTTGCCGGATCAGCTGATCCCGATGATCAACATTGATATGCTTTTGGAACTGGAATTGATTACGCCTAAGTTTTACAACATTCTCAGGCAAATGGGCCCTTTTGGTCCCGGAAACATGACACCGATCTTCGAATCCCGCAATGTTTCACTCGCAGGGCGGCCTACGATCATGAAAGAGAAGCACCTCAAATTCGATGTAAAGCAAAATAATTCAGGAGTATTTACGGCCATCGGGTTTGGTATGGCGCACTTTTATCCTGATTTGATTAACGGAAGGCCGTTTTCGATTGCCTACTGCCTGGAAGAAAATAACTTCCGCGATAAAAAAACGTTACAACTGTCTTTGAAAGACATTAAACTGCTGTGAGCGGGATTCCCTCTCAGATTTGAAATAGAAATAAAACGATGATACTAAGAACCGAAAACCTTGTAAAAAAATACGGGGTTCGTCTTGTCAACAATAATGTAAGCTATCAGGTTGAGCAGGGCGAAATTGTAGGTTTGCTGGGCCCGAATGGTGCCGGTAAAACCACCTCTTTTTACATGGCCGTAGGATTGGTGAAACCCAATAGCGGAAAAGTTTTCCTGGACGATAAGGACATTACAAGCCTTCCTATGTACAAGCGCGCGCGCCTGGGGCTGGGCTATCTGGCGCAGGAAGCTTCTGTTTTCCGGTCACTAACTGTGGAGGAGAACATTCGTGCTGTGCTGGAAATGACCGACTTATCCCGCCACGACCAGAAACAAAAAGTGGAAGAGCTTCTCGAAGAATTTCACCTGACACACGTACGCAAAAGCAAAGGAATGGTGCTATCGGGAGGTGAACGCCGCCGGACAGAAATCGCCCGTTCGCTCGCAGTAGACCCTAAATTTATTCTGCTAGACGAACCATTCGCCGGCGTTGACCCGATTGCGGTGGAGGACATTCAGAGCATTGTTGCCAAATTGAAACACAAAAATATTGGCATCCTCATCACCGATCACAATGTAAATGAGACGCTTTCCATTACAGATCGCGCTTATTTGTTGTTTGAAGGAAAAATATTAAAACAAGGAAGTGCGGAGGAGTTGGCAGAGGACGAAGTGGTAAGGCGCGTTTACCTAGGCCAAAATTTTGAACTGAAGCGTAAAATCTAGAAAACATTAGACATAGAAAAGGGAACGCTTCACGGCATTCCCTCTCTTACAATTATTCACCATGAACTGTTTGGGCTCTTTTCAGATCCCGCAGTTATTATTTTTTAGGGCACTTTTTACAGTGTTTACCTTTCTTTTTATATTTTTCACAGCACTTTTTGAACACACATTCGGTATTCCCGCTGAATGATTTCATCCAAGTTACTTCTCCAACTGCACAGTCCGCAGGATCATTCAATGTAAAAGCGCTCATCGTTTGCAATTAATCTGTAACAAATGTAATCGCTATTTAGAATGATTCAAACAAATGCAAAAAAATTATTTTGAATAAATCTAAATTATAGCTTCTCGGAATGGCTTATTGGATCTTTTCCCAAATCTCGTGAACGGGTTTTCCGTCGCTGCTTTTCCCGCTATGGTCCCAGCGGCCGTTTTCCAATTTGTGATTAAATGACAACGATGCCCCTACGCGATTGTTATTCTTGGAGAAGAACTGGATTTTCTCTGTGTACTTTCCATCTTTAACCGTGTAAGTACCACCACCTGTTGCATAAAAGCCCTTAACCGCTGGATCGATTGCGAACCATTGAAATCTGGTCGCAGATAGTAATTTCAGTGTTTTCCGGGTTCCTTCCTGATGAATCTTAACGAGCTCCCCTTGCTCACCGGCCTTCTCGGTAATGTGCCATGCGCCCGCCATTGGTGAAGAAGTTGCGTCGTCCACACGCATCCACACCATGGCTTCCTCATATTTTAATGTCAGAATATCATCCTTCACAGTCACTGTAAATACGATAGGTATACCAATCTTTAATGAGTCCGCAGAATTGAATTCCGGTGTATAAGTCATCTGGTCGCCATTTATTGTAAACGGCCCGCCTTCTGTTCTCTCGAAATATTTATTACCAATACTATAGGAAGCAATAACGAGGTAATTATCCGCAACAATGAGCGTTGATGCGCTTCCGGTTGGCTCCTGGGATTTCCATGCGCCCTTGGGCACCTGCGCGAATCCGATTAAGGAAGCAAAAACAAGTGTGGCTGTCAGTAAATGTTTCATTGGTTGTTTGTTTTTAATTTATCAATATACGTTATCAAAATTATGCCACCATTTTCCTGGCTTGAGGCACTATTTCAAAACCTCGCGTAAAACTTCAAGGGATTTAATCTCACCCAATGCTTCCATGTGTATTTTATAGAAAAAGAGCAATTTTTCTAAAATCATTATTCTGCGTTTTCGATCCAGAGACACATTTAGCCCATAATGCTGGGTGAGCAGTTGCATTGTTGCATTTCTTTCAATGGCATCGGGCAAATGTGGGAAATGATTATTTTTCAGCTCGCTTTCCAGATCTTCCACAGTCTCTATCCCAAAACCTAAAAAAGAAGCCAGCTGAACTAAAAACTGAATGTGGAAATTTTCATAAGCGCTTTCGGCCAGATCCAGATATGTGACGGATTCTTCAATAAATTCAAAAAGAATTGGATTACTTTCCTCTTCTTTTAAAGTTTTGCCCAGCATTTCCGTAACAAAAAGCGCCAGACTGGATTTAACAACGTCGTATGGTAAACTTTGAAATGGCTGGTAACATTTCATCTCAGAAATCCGGTGGATCGTATCTTCTTTACTTTTATGATAAACGACCATATCCAGCAAAGTAAGCGGCTGAAAAAGAGCGATCCGGTTATTCCGCGACTTGCTGCTTCTTACACCATTTACTATATAAGTCTGAATGCCAAAGGCTTCCGTGTAAATCTTGGCGATGATCGACGATTCACGGTAACGGATGTAACTTAAAGCAACCCCTCGCGTTTTGTGTAACATATTTTATATTAGCTGGCCTTTTGACCAAAAATAGT
The DNA here is from genome assembly GCF_022869785.1 of Dyadobacter chenwenxiniae. Taxonomy (NCBI): domain Bacteria; kingdom Pseudomonadati; phylum Bacteroidota; class Cytophagia; order Cytophagales; family Spirosomataceae; genus Dyadobacter; species Dyadobacter chenwenxiniae. Next base: position 5,232,203 of record NZ_CP094997.1, read on the forward strand.
TATCTTTCCATTAAAGAATTGCACTTAAAACCGGCTTGTAAAATTCGGAGAAATTTGAAATTTTTTAAGCCAAAGGATTTGTACCTTTGCGACGCAAAACGAACTTTATTAGAACATAAAATCGTTAAGTTATTATTCAGGGAATACAATTTGCACACAGCAAATATTAATATTTCTAACGCATAACTCTTCATATGAGCGACGCCATTAAGCATGAGTGCGGCATAGCACTTATCCGTCTTAGAAAGCCTTATCAATACTACATCGACAAGTACGAGACACCGCTATACGCAGTCCACAAGCTTTCGGTAATGATGGAAAAACAGGTAAACCGGGGACAAGACGGAGCCGGAGTAGCCAATATCAAGATAGATGTCCCGCCCGGGAAAAGATACATCAGCAGATACAGATCCGTAGAACCTCAGCCACTTACGGATATTTTTTCCAAAATTCACAAGAAATTTCGCAAGGGCTTAAAGAACCACAGAGACCGCTCCCATGATGGTAAATGGTTGCAGGAAAATCTGGCGTTTACAGGCGAGGTTTGGCTGGGTCACTTGCGTTACGGAACACACGGTTCCAATGAAGTTGAGAATTGCCACCCGATGCTGCGCCAGAGCAACTGGAGAAGCCGCAACCTGGTCATGGCAGGGAATTTCAACATGACCAACGTGGACGAACTTTTCGGAAAACTGGTATCATTGGGACAGCATCCAAAAGAAAAAGTGGATACTGTAACCGTAATGGAGAAAATAGGACATTTCCTGGATGAGGAAAACCAGAGAGTGTTCGAACGCTTCAAAGGAATTTACGAAAATCCAACACTTTCCGACGTTATAGAAGAGAATATCGACCTGCCGCGACTGCTTTACAGGTCGTGCCGGGACTTTGACGGAGGTTATGCGATGTGCGGGTTGACAGGTTATGGCGCGTCATTCGTGATTCGCGATCCGGCCGGAATTCGTCCGGCATTCTATTATGCAGATGACGAGGTGGTTGTGGTTGCATCTGAGAAACAGGCGATTAAGGCTGCTTTTAATGTGGATTACAATCAGATTCAGGAAATTACGCCAGGCTCAGCATTGATTGTTGATAAAAATGGTGAATACAATGAATTCCCAATCTTGCCGCAGTTAGAAAAACGCTCTTGCAGCTTCGAAAGGATTTATTTCTCACGTGGAACTGATCCAGACATTTACAACGAACGCAAACAACTAGGCAAGCTTTTAATCCCGCAGATTCTTAAAGAAGTCAATTACGATCTCGAAAATACGATCTTCTCTTACATTCCAAATACGGCCGAAACTGCGTTTTTGGGTATGATAGAGGGTTTGGAAGAATATTTGGCAAAAAAACGCAAGCAGGCCATCATGGAAGGCATTTTATTCGAAGCCGACCTCGAAAAAGTGCTTTCGTTCAGGCCGAGAATTGAAAAACTGGTTACCAAAGACGTTAAATCGCGGACATTTATTACGGCTGATGCTTTGCGTGACGATATGGTTTCCAGTGTTTACGATACAACTTTCGAGGTTGTGCGCAAGAATATAGATACGGTTGTCATTATCGACGATTCCATTGTGCGCGGCACTACGCTTGAAAAGAGCATTCTGACGATGCTCGACCGGTTGAGTCCTAAGAAAATCGTTGTAGCATCGTCCGCTCCACAAATCCGTTTCCCTGATTGTTATGGCATTGATATGTCGAAAATGAAGGACTTCGTTGCTTTCCGTGCTGTGCTGAAATTGCTGGAAGAGCGTGATCTGGAATATTTGCTGGAAGATACTTACATGCACAGTGTGACTTCTATTGCAACCAAAAATCCATATCACACCAACTTTGTAAAAGCACTGTATGAGCCTTTTACGGATCAGGAAATTTCAAATAAAATTGCTGAGATCATTCGTCCGAAAGACTTGAATGCCGAGCTTTCGGTTGTGTTCCAAACGGTTGACAACTTGCATAAAGCTTGTCCGCAGCATTTGGGAGACTGGTATTTCACAGGAAACTATCCAACACTGGGCGGAAATAAAGTAGTTAATAAAGCATTTGCAAATTCCCATGAAGGAAAATTAGAGAGAGCTTATTAATTAAAATATCCATATGAAGAGAGCCGTTGCACATTTGCAGCGGCTCTTTTTTTGTAATTCAGGCAATTTTATAGAAATTGGCACGCTCAGGAGCTCTTTGATCTCCCATTTATTTTAAAACCTAAATCCTAATGATCCGATTTACCAAAACGACATTGCTGAAAGCCTGCTCTCTATTTGTAGCATTTTGCTTGTTAACAACTTTCGCAGAAGCACAAACTGCCACCGGAACGCTGAATGACCTCAGTTTTCTGGAAGGCCACTGGAAAGGCACTTACAACGGCGGACCTATCGAAGCCGGCTGGACAGCTCCCGAAGGAAGCAACATTATGGGTTACATTCGTATGATTAAGGATGACAAACCGGCTTTGTATGAGGTGTTTGCATTTGAACAAGGCGAAAAAGGGCCGATTGCAAGAGTAAAACATTTCAAGCCCGGTCTGATTGCGCTGGAAGAGAAAAATGTTTCAGACACTTACAATTTCATTGAAGCGAAGAAAAATCAGGCATTATTTGAAAAAGATGATGTTTCTGTGCGGATCATTTACGAAAGACGCTCGCAAAACCAACTGGTCATTCAACGCGGCAAAATGGAGGATAACAAATGGGTGTTTATGGACCTGTTTGTTTTTACCCGGGTTCCGTAATTATATGACTTCTGTCTTAATGAAAGCGATCCGGGAAAACGGGTCGCTTTTTTTTAGTTTTTGAGGATCAAATAAACGCCCGCAACGAGTAAAATGGCGCCTGCAATGCGCGGTAATGTGATCTGATGCACCGCAAATCCTTGCAAACCAAAATGGTCAATGGTTATGGCTGCGATCATCTGACCAGCAACGACCAGACAAATCATATTTGCCGGGCCGATGTTTCTCACAATAAACACAACCGTGAGCACATAAAAAGCGCCCAGGACGCCGCCCATAAAGCGTGTCCATGAGATTTGCTTAATGTCTGAAATACTGGGAACCGGGCTTTGATTAAAGCAGGCGAAAGCGATCAGTAAGATCATAAAACCTACAAAAAACGAGGTTAAGGCCGCTAGGATAGGGTTATTCAAGGATTCGCGCAACTGTACATTTACGCCGGACTGCACTGCATTGCTAATGCCAATCAGGAATGCCAGAAACAGGAAAATCCAATGCATGAAAATAGTTGTTTCTAATAAAAGCTTATTTTTTCAATTGATCTACTTCGTCCGGGTCAACGGTCTGATAATGACCATAAACACGCAAAATAATGGCAAGCGCAATGGTAACCTCAGCTGCCGCAACCACGATAACAAAAAGCGCAAACAACTGACCACTAAGCCTTTCCGGATCGTAACGACTGAATGCTACCAGGTTAATGTTAACTGCATTTAACATTAACTCAATCCCCAGCAAAATCCCGATAAAGTGGCGTTTGGTAATGGCAATAGCAAGCCCAATGCAGAACAATGCGGCCGCAACAATCAGATAGTGATGAATTGGAATGTAAGTCATGGTGCCGGATTGCGGTTCATTGCGAGATATGCAGCGCCAACCAAGGCAACCAGAAGTAAAATGGCAGTGATTTCAAAGGGCAACAAATGACTCGTCATCAACTCCACGCCAATCGTTTTAATAGTAGATCTGCTACTGATAGAATCACCGGCCATTTTGAAATTGGCCGAGTAAATAATCTTGATCAAGAAAACGAAAAAGCCCGCACCAAGCAAAAACCCCCAAACTCCCCGGCCAAACAATATTTCAACGCGGTTATGATGCTGTGGATCATCGTTCTTCTTCTTTTGGGTAAGCATAATCCCAAAGATCAACAGCACCAGAATACCGCCAACGTAAATCATGATTTGTGTTACACCCAGAAAATCCGCACCTGCTAAAACATACAACGCAGCAACACCTAAAAAAGCCAAAAACAATGCAAAAGCACCATAAATAAGGTTCTTTGAGAATAGAATGAAAAGCGCGGCCATGATCGCGAAGAATGAAAATCCATAAAATGCTGCAACTTCCATATTATTAATGCTCACACTATAATTCAAAAAATCAAGCCCGAAGTTATTCTTTGGGTTTCGGTTTCATTGTCGGCCGAAACGCAGGTTTGGGCTTCGCCTCTGGTTCGGGAGTGATTTCTGCTTTTGGCTCCTCAATGTCTGCATTTTCAATTTCCGGCAAAGCCTTAGGCTTCATCGTTGGCCGAAACGCGGGTTTGGGCTTTGCTTCCGGTTCGGGAATAATCTCTGCTTTTGGCTGCTCAATGTCTGCATTTTCGATTTCCGGCAAAGCCTTGGGCTTCATCGTTGGCCGAAACGCAGGTTTGGGCTTCACTTCCTGTTGTATTTCAGGCGTAGGCTGCTCCGGTTCGGTCACTATCTCTTTGGGCTCGTCAATTGTCTTTTCTGCTGCCACAACCGGCGGCCTCATTTTTGGCTTAAAGATCGGTTTTGCGGCTGCGGGTTTTGCTGGTTCTGCCGCGGCAGCTTCCTCACTAACAGGGGGTTCCGCTTTAACAGGAATTTCCGCTTTTTCCTCCGACACAACTTTCGGCTTCATCGAAGGTTTGAAAGGCAGTCTGGGCCCAGGTTTGGGCACCTCTTCTGTTTTCGCTTCAATAATTTCTTCTGCCTTTGCTTCCGGCACTTCTTCCTTAGCTACAACAGGAACTGGTTTTTTTGGCAGGAAAACCGGTCGTGCAGGTTTTGCTACGGGAGTTTCCTCCTTAGCCTCTTCTTTGGTCTCAGTTTCCTGCACTTTCGGCTTCATACCCGGCCTAAATACAGGCTTGGGCGGGCTTGCAGCCGGTTGCTCCGCGGTAACAACTGGCTTGGGAGCTGCTTTCAATGCTTCTTTTTCTTTTTGAAATTGTTCAAGCAGACGACGCTTTTCGTCAGCTTCTTCGGGCGTGAGACTGGCGTAATTGTAAACCATATCCCGCACATCCAACTCACTGTAATCGAACGTCTTAGTCATAGTGAGACATTCCGTCGGGCACACAGTCGTGCAAAGTCCGCAATAACAGCACTTGGCCATATCAATGTCAAACTTCGCTGCATACAATCGGATCGGCGACCCATCCGACGCTTTACCAACCTCCTCAATCGCCCTGATCGGCTCAATTTCTATGCAGTCCACCGGGCAAACTTTCACACATTTGTCACAGACGATGCAATCATCTATTTCATTATGCAAGCGATAACGGCCATTATCGGGAATCGGGATCGTTTCCTGCGGATATTGGATGGTGACCATTCCTTCTTGTCCGCCGAAAAAATCATCGGAACGGATATCCACCATCTTGCGTCGCCTTCTTGCATTCCACAAATGGCGCAACGTCAACCGCATGCCGGTCACCGTCGTGCTGATTCCTTCCGATATGTTTTTAAAATACGTGGACAAACCGATCTTTGAATTAAAAGCTGATTCCAGCCTAGGACAAATATAGAGTAAACAGATTTTTAAACCGTATTTTTCGACCAAAACATCCCTATTCCAACAGCTTCTGAATGTTTTTTAAATATTCCCTGGCTAGAAATTCCCTGTCAAAATGCTCCCTCGCATAGGCGTGACCATTACTTCCGTGACGTAATGCGCGTGCTGGATTTTTAAGGTAAATCAAAATTTTCTCCGCGAAATCCTTCGGATTTTCCGGTTCTACAAACATTCCTGCATCCGCTGCTTCAACCAGTTCACGCGAAACGCCATCGATAGCAAGCAAAACGGGCTTCCTACAAGCAAAATAGTCAAAGGTTTTGTTGCTATAAACCGTTTTGAACACATCTGTTTTCATTAAAACCGAAGCCCCCGCGTCCGCCGCCAGAATGTATTTGAAAACATTAGCCTTTGAAACCGTGTCCTTAAAGCGAACATTATTCAGGTTCCGTCTTTTCGTTTCTTCCATTAAATATGCTTTTTCGGCTCCGTCCCCAATCAGCATGAAATGTGCAGCAGTATTTTGAAGCAATTCGGCAGTTTCAATGATCTGGATCAAATGATTGGCCATGCCGTGCGCGCCCACATAAATAACAACGAAGCGACCTTCCCATCCAAGTTCTTTGCGGAGTATATTCCTGTCAAATGTTCGGCTAACCTCATCCGAGAGCTTGAAATCAGAAGCATTCGGAATCAGCCACAATTTACCCGGGTTAATCCTCTTTTGTTCAATTAAAGTTGTTTCGAAAGCAGGTGTGAGCACATTAATAGCTTTTGCTTTTTTATATAAAAATCTTTCCAACCAGAAAGCAGCGCGTATAAAGGTTTTATTTTGCAAAACACCCGTTTCAATCGCAGATTCAGGCCATAAGTCCCTGATTTCTAAAACAAAATCGACCCCTTTAATCCATGAAATAAGCAACCCGGCAACACCCGCAAACAATGGCGGAGAAGTGCAAAGCACGATGTCATATTTATCCCTGGCGTAAAACAGGCAGCCCCAAACTGCCGAGAACAGAAAGGAAAACTGAGCGAAAACCCGACTCAAAAACTGACCATCAGAGGAATTGGAAACATAACATCGAACAACTTTCACCCCATCCCGATTAGTTTGCTTCAAAAAATAACGTCCTCCATTATAATCCGATGTCACATGCATATAATGTCCCATTCCAGCCAAAACCGTTACTGTATGTCCTTCTTCGATCCATATCCGGCTCATTTCATTCCACCGCGAGCCTCCGCCAGCTTGATCTTCCAGGAAATATTGGTGAATCAAGAGAATGTGCATGGGTTTTGTAAAGATTGCTTTTCCTTAATGATCGTTTTTATGTAATTTCCGAAAGAAGAAAAGACCAGCCTGCGGCACGCAACTTTCTTCATGTAAGTCTCAGAATACCAGCCCTCTGTTTCTATATAATCGAGTTTAGATCCTTCATTATCCTCAGCCATAATTTGATAATGCTCAAAAAACTCCGGATGCGGATGCCAGATCTGATGCATGGGAAGATGATTGGGCCGGTTGTCAATGCGGTCTTCAACAATCCAATGCTGCGTATTTTTCGACTTCACAACGCGTCGACAATGTTTTATTCCTTTCCCTAACTGATAAAAACCTTCAAATTCGGCGTCGATCTGAAATGAGTCTGTATCTTGTTTTACCGACCCTTTCGCATTTTTGATCCAGTTATACCACATGAAACGAGGACCTTTTTTAATTTGGTCAAAATCACCCAGCATCACCGTGTTGTGTGAGGCAGTCCCTGAAAAATATTCTGTCCATTTCTCATCTGTATTATAGGAGTAGGATCCGGCATCGCGCATAATGTTCATGCCATTCGCCCAAATATCCAGATGCAGGTTATCCGCCTGGAATGGCCGGTTTTTGTATGCTCCGCAGCGCAGGAAAGTCATCGTATTTTCATCACGAAATATATAGTAACCGCCATTTTTGAAAAAGGATAAGGGTGCAGGCCTTAACTCCATGATCTGCAAAGATCTGCTTAGTGCTTCAAGTTGCGGACGAAAATCACGGAAGTGCTGCTCCGTTAACGGGAATAACAATGCGCCATCATTGTTTCCATAATTGGGTAACCAGCCGGTAACATTGTCCTGGCAGCTTCGCAAGAAATGAAGTGATTTTTCAGCACGTTCATACACAACATCATTCCATTTCTCCTCATTGAGCCGGGCCATATCGATCGCCAGTGTCAGCAACTGCACGGCCACGCGATGATAGTTCATTGAAAATTGCAGAAATGTGCCGTCATCGTAGATTTGATAAGCGATTTCTTGTTCAAACCACTGCTTGCCATTCTGCTTCCAGCGACTGCTTTCGGGAAAGACAGGGAAGCACCACCCAATCACATAAAGCGCTAATGTCTCCGTCAGTGCATGATTATTCCGAACAACAGCGCGCGAAAAATTCATGTTCTGCTCCACATGCAGCATTTGCTGACGAATGCTGTTAAGAATTTTACTGAACAATTCGTCTGTAAGCGTGTCAGAACTTTTGTAATAATGCAATGCAAAAGTCCAGTTAAGCACCCGCAACGCAATTTCCTGCCCGCAAATCCAATTAGGCCCGCGATTTACCGGATTTTTTTCAATCCAATCGTTGATGAAAGAAAAGACAACCCCGGATTGGTCGACTTGGAAATGTAAATCGAAACGAATGAGATCATACAAAAAGCAAAATCGCGATTTTTCCCAAACATATTTAATGTCGCCGGCTTGCCTGGAAAGCGTTGGAATCCTGCTCCAATGCATTGTTTTGTTGTAAGTAAATCCATTTTCAGGGTTTGTATGCCAATCGGAAACGGAATGCCATTTATCATGGAAAAATAAAAACCGGTTTTGCCAAATGTGTTCAACGCGTTCCTGCACGCCTTGTAATGCCGGATTTCTTTCCAAATTCAACAGGGCCGGACCCAGTGCAAAATGAATGCTTTGGCGTAACCATTCATCTTTTGAGAAGTGTGGCGAGTTTTTTCCAGAGACCGGAAAACGAAGGATTAGCAATCCTGTTCTGACTTGGATTTCGTGCCAAAAGCGGAAAAGGGCATATCGCAAACCCATATCTCTCAGAAACCGGATCATATGTTAATCCACGTTTTCTGCTTTAAACTTTTCAAAGCTGCTAAGCTAGCCTCCGTCGTATTTATGACTTCCTCGAATGGAACTGGCGGCTTTCCGCCAGTTTTTACAAAATCCAGCAATGACTCAAATGCTTTCTGATGCCCTTTGTCCTGGCTCGTTTTAAAGCTGGAAAAGTGCTTGAATCCGTAACCGCGCAAAGTTTTGAAATTATCAAGGATCAGAGTCCTGCCGCAAGCATGGACTTCGACGCGTTCCTTCGGGTAATCGATATGACCGTTGGAAAAATAATTGACGACACCCGTTGAGCCATTTTCGCATTTGAGCGTGATGATCGCGTTGTCAGTCGTCTCTGTCGGATCTTGTCCCATCGCGTTCATACAAACCGACACAATCCTGCTTCCTGCCAGGAAAGAAATCAGATCAATAAAATGACAGGCTTCTCCGAGAATCCTGCCGCCGCCCACTTCCCGGCTATGAATCCACGAATTTTGTGGCACAAAACCGGCATTAACGCTTACGCTGATATTCATCTGAGCATCTCCCAGCAGGTTTTTCATTTTCTGTATATGACAAGAAAAGCGCCTGTTAAAGCCAACTGTGACCGATACATTTGCCGGATTTTCATGCTGAAAAACGTCAACAAGTTCATTCAATTCATTCTCGTAAATGGCCATAGGCTTCTCGACAAACACATGCTTTCCAGCTTTTATCGCCTCACAAGCCATTTGCGAATGAAGGTTATGCCGTGTAGTAATGATTACCAGGTCGACTTCCGGATCATTTATAATGTCATGATAATCAGTTCCAAAATAGGCAATGTGATATTTTTGAGCGAGGCTGGCAGCAGATAATCCGTTCGCGCTGACGATGTGCTTTATAGACGCGTTTTTCAGCAGCGGAAGCAATGTTGCAGAAGTGTAATGCCCGGCTCCCACAATGCCGATCACTCCTTTTGTTCCTGAAAAACATCGTTGGAATAATGGAATTGATCTTGTTGCTGAGCATGTTTCAGGATAATCAAGGATTACGGCAATGTGTTTTTGATCATTCAGTTTTGCGTAGGCATTTCTGAAATCGGCCAGTGGAAGAATTTCTCCCGTGAGATAGGAAGGATCAAACGATCCATTTGACATTAAGTTAAGTACAGCCTGCAAATTCCGATTCTCTGTCCAACGCACATAGGCCTGCGGATAATCGGCCCCTTTCTGCTCATAATCAGGATCATAACGCCCCGGCCCATAGGAAGATGAAACCTGAAATGTCAGCTCTTTCTCATAAAAATCTGAACGGCGGAGCCGAAGATCGGCAGTCCCTATTAATATAATCTTACCCCGTTTTCGGGAGATATTTGTTGCTAAGGATAATATTTGATCAGACTGAGAAGTGGTGGCAATGATTACCGCATCTGCTCCGAAGCCATTGGTCAGATCAGCCACATAATGTTCAGGGTTAAGTAAATCCGGATTAAGAGCCGCGAAACCTCTTGAAATGGCCACATTGAGCCTTTCTTCATTGGTCTCCATGCCAATCACATTGCATCCGCTGATTTTCAGCAATTCGGCAGTTAACATTCCAATAAGCCCGAGTCCGATCACGACAACCGTTTCTCCAAGCGAAGGCGCGATTAACCTGATCGCATTCAACGCAATTGAAGCCATTACAGTAAACACGGCCGTTTGTTCAGGAACATCGGATGGAATTTTTGCGACCAAATTTCTCGGCACAAGCACCATTTCTGCATGTGGCCCGTTGCTCACGACCCGATCACCAATTTGAATGTCTTCCACCCCTTCACCGATTTCAACAACGCGGCCCACGTTGCAGTAACCCAACGGAATGGGCTGATCGAGCCTTTGAGAAATATTACGGATTGTCGGAAAAAGACCGTTAGACTTCGCCTTTTGGTAAGCAAACCAAAATTTGTCGGGTGCTAACCTTGCCTTTTGAAATGGATTAGCCATGGAAAAACGGATCAGTGCATTTTCCGTTCCGGGAGAAATCAGGCTTTTGTGCGTTTGGATCAGCACATGACCCGGCTGGATAATGGGAGGTGGGACTTCCCGCAACGAGGTTTCCCCCGTTCGCAGGTTTTGCGTGAGCTGCTTCATAAATATAGTGTGTTATTGAGTGCGGGAAATTACAATGTTAAAAGCAATAACAAAATTTTAATATTTTTGATCATTACAATTCAAGCAAAAAATGCAAATCCAGCTTAATTAAAGCATGAAAAAACTGAATATTGGCATCGTAGGTTATAAGTTCATGGGCCGTGCGCACAGCAACGCCTGGAAAAAAGCACCGCAATTTTTTGATATGCCAGCCATGCCTGCCTTAAAAGCAGCATGCGGCAGACATGAAAGTTCATTAAAAGAATTTGCAGATAAATGGGGCTGGGAGGAAACGGAAACGGACTGGAAAAAGCTCGTTGCCAGGCCTGACATCGACATTATAGACGTCGCGTTGCCTCAGCAGTTACATTACGAGGTAGCACTCGCAGCCGCAAAGGAAGGCAAGCATATTTTCTGCGAAAAACCGCTTTCCATGAACAGCAAACAGGCTGAGGAAATGTTGAAAGCGTGCGAGGATAACAAAGTGAAGCATTATCTGAACCACAATTACAGGAGGACGCCTGCTGTTTCTTTCGCAAAAAAAATGATCGAAGATGATAAGATCGGGCGTATTTTTCATTGGCGCTGCGCTTATCAGCAAGACTGGATCATCGACCCGAATTTCCCGTTAACCTGGCAGCTGCAAAAAGAATATGCCCAGGCCGGCCCCCAATGGGACCTCAATTCCCATGCTGTTGATCTGGCACATTATCTTGTGGGCGACATAGCGAGCGTGTCTTCCTTAACCACGAATTTTATCAAAACACGCCCAGTGGTGGAAGGCGGCGGAACAACCGGCAATCTCACGGCTGGCGAAGTCGGGACTGAAATGGGTGATGTGACTGTTGAAGACGCCGCGCTCATGATGGTGATGTTTCAGAATGGGGCGATTGGCTCATTTGAAGCTACGCGTTTCGCGGCCGGACGGAAAAACAGACTGTCTTTTGAGATTTACGGAAGCAAAGGCAGCCTTTGTTTTGACCTGGAAAGAATGAATGAGCTGCAATATTTTTCGAGGGAAGATGAAAGCGGGCAGCAAGGCTTCCGGACCATTTTGACAACCGAGGCTGCGCATCCATATGCAGGAAACTGGTGGCCCGCAGGACACATTATTGGTTATGAACATTCGTTTGTGCACGCAGTTGTGGATTTCGTGACCGCCATTGAAAACGATACGCAGATCAAACCTGACTTTTCAGATGGTTTAAAGATCATTAAGGTCTTGGAAGCCGGCCTGGAATCAGCCGCATCCAAACGCCAGGTTGATTTATAAAGAACATTTAAGGCCACCTTTAACAATTTAAAATACGACTACGTATATATCTTATCGTTCGTTAAAGGTGGCTTTGAAACTTTGCTTGTTGACATAATAAGCTTTTCGTCACCCGTTTATTCATTTATCCTACCGTTTAATAATTGGCTTGCCCAGACTTCGCCTGAAAAACGATCTTCGTGCGCTCACCTGATACACAACTCAACTAACGGAAACATCCCCTGCACTGCAATTGCAGCATAAATGGAAGAATGATCGGATTTGCTTCGATTATTATCAATTATTCCTACTCAGCTAGCCTTAAATCGCTGACAACTAACGCACAAGTATAAAGCGTTTACTTGATACTTAACTATTTGAGGGAGAATGACATTCTATGATCATCAAGGTCTGAATCAAGTATAATATGACATTTAGATTAAACCATTTAGAATAAAACACTTTTCGCACTATGAAAACAATACTACAAATACTGGGACTGCTTTTCGCAAATTTGACTGGATTTGCACAATGGAGTACGGATCCTACACAAGGCAATCTAATCCGCCAGGGATCAAACACGATAGAGGACTTTACCCTTCACACAGATAATAATGGCGGAACGTTCCTGGTCTGGGAGGATTGGCGAACATTCGGGCCTAATATCTACGTACAACGCATCACTGCCGAAGGGTTGCCTAAATGGGACGAAAATGAAGGTCACATCGTTCGTCCGATGCAGGGGAATGAAGAAATGATTGCATCTATCGCTGACATTGGATCGACAAGTGATGGAAACGGAAATGCCATCATCGCATGGTCAGACGACCGAGATGGTTCCCAAGTCTATGTCCAGAAGATTAATGGCACCGGTGAAGTGCAGTGGCAAACCGGTGGACAAAGCATTTGTACCAACTGCGCTTCTGCTAATAGAGTAAGGATCATAAGTGACGGGAGTGGCGGAGCTATCATTGCATGGAATGGCGAAAAAGCTTTCGGTGAAGCTAATGAAGTTTATATTCAACGGATCAATGAAAACGGTGTAAGCCAGTGGCAAAGCAATGGCATTAAAGTCACGCAGAGTGAAGAGTATGGTAATGATTTTTTAAATATTGTTAGCGATGAAAATGGCGGTGCAATAATAACATGGGAACAAAACCTAGATGTGCCCTATATGTCAGGTCCCGGTCCAATGCTCGCACAACGTTTTGATCAGAATGGCAATGCACTTTGGAACGCTGATGGGGTTGTTATGGGCATTATTACTCCTGGCATACAACAACAACCCAGTTCTGTTACGGATGGCAATGGTGGAATAATAACAGTTTGGTATGACGTTCGTAATGCTTCCGGAAATTTGTATGCACAGAGAATTAATTCGGATGGACAACTTCAATGGACTCTTGGAGGACTGCCTGTATGTACTGCAAATGAGAATCAGATTTATCCTCTTATTGTCACCGATACGCAGGGAGGGGCAATCATCGCCTGGCAGGATCAAAGAAACGGCACTTCCAACAATGACATTTACGCTCAACGGATAAATGCGAGCGGCCAAGCTCAATGGACAGCCGACGGAATACCAGTGTGTGCGCAATCTTCTGATCAACTCAGTCCACACATGACTCCTGATGGTGAGGGTGGGGCTGTCATCTGTTGGAATGACTCTCGAAATGCTTCGGCTGTTTATAACAACTTAGACGTATATGCGCAGCGTCTGAACAGCTCAGGAGCTTTAATGTGGGAAAGTAATGGCGCCCCGGTTAGCATTGGAGAGGAAAGACAGGTGAGTGTTGCGATCACCACTGATGATAATGGAGGCTTTGTTATTATCTGGCTTAGGGATGCCAGTATATTCGCATCTCGCCTTAGCAAAGATGGCTTGCTTCCTGTTACACTCATTTCCTTTAATGTTCATAAAGAAAATACCAATGCAGTTTTAACATGGACAACCAGTCAGGAAACCAATAACAAGGGTTTTGAAATCGAACGCAGTGCCGATGGAAAGCATTTTGAAAAGATTGGGTTTATCAACCCATATAGCAGTGGCTCAGATACAACGCAAAACTATCAGTTTTTGGACACAAGCCCCCTGGCAGGCTCAAACTACTACCGCCTGAAACAGCTCGATCACGACGGAAAGTTTGCTTACAGCAAGATGGTTCATGTTAACCATCTCAGGACTTTCCAGATATCCGTCTATCCAAATCCTACGATTGGTGATCTTTTCGTTGAAACAGAGCACGTTAGTGGACGCCTACAAGTCATAGATATGCTTGGTCGCACTGTTCTTGACAAGCGCGTAGTTAAGCCCAGGACACATATTAATGTTAAGGATTTATCACCTGGAATGTATATCATCAAGGGAGGTGCTTTAAGTCAGGTTTTTGTGAAGCAATAGGTGTCATAGGTTTGCTAATCAAGCTATTAATTCGATATGAAACATTTATTCACTCTATTTTCTCTCCTTGTATTTCCGTGTTATGCCTTCGCGCAATGGAGTGACAACCCGTCAATTAACACAAGGATTTGCGATTCTGAAGCCTTCCAAGATGATCAGGAGCTTGCTACTGACAATGCAGGTGGAACATTTATAGCATGGAAAGATTTACGTTCGGGAGCTCTCCATCTATATGCTCAACACATTGATTCGGAAGGATTTAAGAAATGGCCAGGTGAAGGTGTGCCAATAGCCACTGCGACGGAAAGCGATGAATATTTGCTGGATTTTAAGCTTGTTGCGGATGGAGATGGTGGTGTTATCATCGCTTGGGCAGACGCACGAAATGAAGCTCCTTATGAATTCAATGCTGATATTTATGCACAAAGAATAAATGCTAATGGTGAGGTTCAATGGACTTTCAATGGGGAAACTGTATGTGATGCTTCAGGTCTTCAATTCAGCATAGATGTAATGGAAGATGGTTCCGGCGGCATATTCATTGTATGGGAGGATAACCGCGACGTTAACCCAAATATTTACGCACAACACATCAATCATTCCGGCAAGGCTGAATGGACAGCTAATGGTATGCCTGTTAGTAAAGACAATGTAAATCCGAATATCCGTCCGCAATTGGTTGCCGATGGGAATGAGGGGGTAATGGTATTTTGGCATCAAACTACATCGCCCTACGACCGCTATTTTAAAGCCCAACGTCTTAGCAAAACGGGCGCGCAGCAATGGTCAGATGGCGGACTTCAGGTTATCACGCTTGGCTACGCTGACCCCTTTATAAAGCCAGAAATTATAGCTGACGGTGAAGGCGGAGCAATTGTTTCTTGGTATGAACACCTTGGAGATAGTCACCAAATCCTCGCCCAGCGCATCAATTCAACTGGTTTAGCAATGTGGCCAGGCAGAGCCATTGATATATGTAAAAATATTCTCGGACGCGCGATTCCGGAGATGGTGACTGATAATAATGGAGGTGCAATAGTTATTTGGGGACATGGGCCAACTTTGCAACCCAATGCTATCCACGGCCAGCGAGTAAACGCTGCTGGTCAATTGCTATGGCCAACAACAGGATTACCTGTTATAAATAGAAATACCAAGGTATATGACTATCAACTTGTAACTGACGGAGCAGACGGGGCTATTATTGCATGGACAGATGCGACAACCGATATCCGTGCACAGCGAATTACTGGCGCGGGTGTTCTTCAATGGCACATTAAGGGTGCCGCAATTTGCAATGCAGATAACAATCAAGGTAGAATCAGAATGGTTAGCAATGGAAATCACGAGGCTCTTATCTTCTGGGTTGATCTCAGGACCGAACCACCCAAAATATACGGCAACATTACAAACAATGAGATTCTTTTGCCAGTGACACTAGTTGCGTTTGATGCTGTTGCAGAGCAAAGCCAAATTCAGTTGCTATGGACGACGGCCACGGAAATAAATAATGACCATTTCAAAATTGAAAGAAGCAAGGACGGCCGAAAATTTGAAAAAATCGGTGAAGTTGCAGCTTCGTCTGATTTGACTGCCCAAAAACACTATCAATATACTGACCGCGCCCCACTCTCAGGAATCAATTACTATCGCCTCAAACAACTGGATCATGACGGAAAATTTGCTTATAGCAAAATGGTGCGCCTAGATTTTAAAAACGGCAGTAAATTCCTCGTGTTCCCTAATCCTGCCTCTAAGGCAATTTATGTCGAAACTCCGTATGAAAATGGAAACATACAAGTCACTGATATGATCGGGCGTGCAGTATTTAACACACCTCCAACCGGTACTCGGACCTACGTCGACATCGCAAATTTACCTGTCGGCATGTATGTCGTTAAAACTATTTCTTGGAATCAAATCTTTATGAAACATTAACTAATAGAGTATGAAACACTTATTCACACTGGCATATCTGGTATTTTTCTCATTTTCTGTCTTCGCTCAATGGAGCATCGATCCTTCGGTTAATACACAGGTGTGTGATGTTGATAGTCGTCAATATGACCAGGCACTCATCAGTGATAACGCGGGCGGAGTAATCGTATTTTGGAAGGATTTGCGAAATCAGGCTCCTCATTTGTACGCTCAGCATATAGATGCCCAGGGAAACAAGAAATGGGCCGAAGGCGGGGTGCCGATTTTTACTAAACCAACGATCACTTCACATTCCATTCGGAGCATTAAACCGGTGCATGATGGCGAAGGGGGCATCATTATCGTTTGGGCAGACGAACGGAATTGGGATCAAGCTATTGGATATCAAGCTAATATATATGCACAACGAATCAATGCAGCCGGGGAGATACAATGGGAAACAGATGGTAATGTTATTTGTGATGCCCCAGGCCTTCAGCAGAATTACAATGTAATTGAAGACGGCAATGGAGGAGCATTCATTGTTTGGGATGATCAGCGCAGCGTGCAAACAGGTATTTACGCACAACATATAGACCACAATGGTGTAACTCAGTGGTTAATGAACGGACAGCCGATCAGTAAAGACGAAAATACTTCCAATACATTACCTGTGCTGGTTAACGACGAAAACGGAGGAGCCTTAATATTCTGGCAGCAAATGTTTGATAATGGTAATAGATTCTATAAAGTCCAAAGTCTTTCCGCCTCTGGTACACCTCAATTACAAGATGGCGGACTGAAAGTTGTTACTCTTGCCAACAATGATTATTATATAAGTCCGGAAATAGTAAGTGACGGCGCCGGCGGAGCAATTTTATCCTGGTATGAATCTACTGTGGACAAAAAACAAAAGATCGTTGCACAGCGCATTACTTCATCCGGACTACCGGTTTGGGCTGGAAATACTATCAGTGTTTATGATGGACCGAAAAAACGTCCAATACCTAAAATGATTAGTGATAACAATGGTGGTGCCGTTCTAATCTGGCAACATGTTTCTGCCGAAGATGGCAAAACGCTTTGGGGACAACGAATTAATAGCTCAGGCCAGCGGCTATGGCCCGTTAACGGATTACCTCTGATGCAATCCGCTGGAGGATTTCATCGCTATCAGCTTACAACCGACGGAAAAGATGGCGCTATCATTGCATCGGCAATTAACTCAACCGCTGATATTCTCGCGCAAAAAGTGACAGGCTCCGGCTTAGTTCAGTGGCACCCAAAAGGTGCAATTATCTCTAATGCTCCCAGTCATCAACAACTGGCAACACTGGTAAGTAATGGTAGTGGGGAAGCTCTTATATTTTGGGAAGATTACCGTTCCGGTGACCCGAGAATTTACGGCACTATCACGGATAATGAGATTCTTCTACCAGTGACTCTTAGCTCATTTAACGCTGTAATGCAAGAAAATCACACAGTCCTATCATGGACGACATCATATGAAGCCAACAACAAAGGATTTGACGTTGAAAGAAGTGCAGATGGCAAGAAATTCAGTAAAATCGGACATGTCGCAGCCATGGATGATGCAGCTTCACTCAAAAACTACCATTATGTCGACGCAACTCCATTTTCCGGCATCAATTATTACCGCCTGAAGCAATTGGATCATGACGGGAAATTTGCCTACAGTAAAATGGCCGCAGTAGAATCCGCCATTCAAGAAGATTTCAGCATTTACCCTAATCCGTCCAGCGATATAGTGAATATCAAATCGTCAAAATTTTTGGGAAAAGTCGAAGTTGTAAATATGATTGGTGTCACTTTAATGACGGTTTCAAATTCCGGTAATCATTTACCTGTTGACGTCAGCTCCCTGCAGCCCGGCTTGTATGTTATGAAAGTAGGTGTGACGAGTAAGATATTTGTAAAGAATTGAATCGTAGCCGACCCTCTACTTGTAAACCTGATGCTATATAAAAAAGAGAGCACCGATTTCTCAATGCTCTTTTTTTGTGGGAGTTGAGGGATTCGAACCGCGCGGCGGACCGTCCCCGACCCTCTGCTTGTAAGCGGACGCCGCGCGGGCAATTATAAATGAAAAAAGAGCACCGATTTCTCAATGCTCTTTTTTTGTGGGAGTTGAGGGATTCGAACCCCCGACCCTCTGCTTGTAAGGCAGATGCTCTGAACCAACTGAGCTAAACTCCCTTTTCCCCGTCGTTTGGGAGTGCAAATATGTAGGACTAAATTCTTCTCTGCAACTTTTTTGATGAAAAAAAATTAAAAAAATTGCAATTCATTGAAGATCAAGGCACATTTTATTCAAAATTTAAATACAATGTCACCGTATGCGTGGTCAGTTTGCTGATCCCCACACCGGCCGAACTTTTCGATGGCCGGAAAACATTGCCTAACCCATGCGAAAATCGCAATTCGGGCGCAAATTTGAAAAATTCGAAGAACTGTTCATAACCAACACCATAATCAACCGAGAAATCACTCGATTTTGTGTCCAGCTGACCACCGCCCCTGCTCCTCTTCACATTGGTCTCCAAGCCTAACGTAAACCCTGCAAGCATGTACATACGCGAATTCACACGTCGTAATGACTTGTATTTCAATAATAATGGAATCTCAATCCACGTCGATTCACGCTTTTCGATCTTATCGGTGCCGTTTGGATAGCTAAACTTCACTTGGCGCTCGTAAAGAGAAACGGAAGGCGTAGTGCGGATATCAAAATGGTCCGTAAGAAATGCATTCACGATGAAGCCCATGCGGAATGCCGCATTGGTTGGAGATTGGATTACAAATGCAGAGTCTTTGGAAACAAAATCGTTATTGTGCTTGATATTGAAGCGCGTGAAGGGCACGCCAAACAAAATACCATAATGAATCGGCTTGTCATCATAAAATTCCAGGTGACGACGCCTGTAACCGATGCCCTGCGATTTCACTTCCTGAGCCGCCATCAGCAGCACAAGAATGCCCAAAATTATTTTTGCCCTATGTAAATCGAACAAATCCCGAAGGTAAGTGTAATGCATTTGGTATTGATAAAACCTGCTTTTTTATAAATTTCAAGAAAAGCTTCTCCGTCGGGAAACGCCTGAACAGACTCGGGCAGATAAGTGTAAGCCGAACTGTCCTTGGAAACGCTTCTTCCGATCAATGGCAATATGTATTTGAAATAAAAATTGTAAAACTGTTTAAATGGGAAGCTGCGCGGCTTTGAAAATTCTACAACCACACAAGTTCCGTTTGGCTTCATCACGCGGTTCATCTCGCTCAGTCCTGCCAGCAAATTCTGGAAATTGCGTACTCCAAACGAAACGATGATCGCATCGAAATAATTGCTCTCGAAAGACAAGTTTTCAGAATCGCCACTCTGTAAGGTAATAATGTCCTGCTTGCCCAGTTTTGCTATTTTTTCGCGGCCAACGGCGAGCATTCCTTCCGAAATATCAACGCCAATAATCTTTTCCGGCTTCAATGCAAGCGCTTCTATGGCAAAATCGCCTGTGCCCGTAGCAATGTCCAGGATCACTTTCGGCGCTTGCTTTTTGAGCAGCTTAATGGCCCTTTTCCGCCAGTAAATGTCCACGCCCGCGCTCAAAAGATGGTTCAGCAGATCGTATTTTGGTGAAATATTATCAAACATTTCAGCGACCTGCTCTCTTTTGCTGCCTTCTTTATCTTTATATGGAACTACACTCATTTCGCTTTATTGTTAATACAACAATTAAACAAAACTAACAGATAAATGTTGTTATTCTGATCAGATGGATCATGTAAATAAAAAGCCATGATGACCAAAACCGGAAACCTGCGTCTAAAAGGAAAAACTACTAAGGACTAACAGTTAACGGGTTGTCAACCATGCATCAATATTTACTAGCCGCCTTGCTGACCATTATCACATGGACTGCAAACGCACAAACACGGCGCATTGCCTCCACCAACGGCGTAAGCCACAAAAAAAGTTACGACAGGAATGACTATCAGCCTTTTACCCTGAGCGTTAAAGCCGGGTTGACGCAGTTTTTTGGAGAGCTTGGCGACCAGGATATGCGTGGCGTGTCGGGTGTGAGCATGGGGCGGGCCTTCAATAAAAATATTTCCCTGCATCTGGACTATTATTCCGGAAAGCTTGGCGGCCAGAAACCCGCATTTTTCAATTCCTGGTTTGTGAATGCTTATAATAGTGTTGAGGCGATAATAAAATGGAACGTAACCGAACAATTCAATCACTTTGAACCCGGTAACGCCAGTTTTAGCATTTATGGAGGGTTAGGAATTATTTATTTTAATGCCAATGCTTACGATATGGATGACAATCAATTGCTCCGTTTTACCAACAGCAAACTAAGTGCACGAAATCCGCATTTTCTGCGCTGGGGGCAACCAAAAAGCCTGGCTAATATTCGAAAAACACGCGAAGGACTCCTGCCATTAGGCACTTCTCTGGACTACAAAATGTTAAAACATTGGAAGGTCGGCATTGACTATCGCTTCTATTTCGTGCGAACAGACAAGCTGGACGCGACTTCCGGCATGCGCTTGATTAATCCCGAAGAAAGTGAGTCGTACAGTGATACGCCGAACGATAAATTCAGTTTTATTGCCGTAACATTGGCCTATCGTTTCCATTTATCCCATTAGCAGAACTTCAAAACATGTTCTCAAACACTGTTAAATACAAACTTTACCCCACACTGCTCAATCGTTTTGACCGATTTGAAAAGGGTTATATCAGCGAAACTGAGCTCCTGAATAACATTAACCGCCTCCCCGTCCCGCAGACGGAGGCTCAGCGCAAAGGCGTTTCCTTTGAGGAAGCCGTGATCAAAGGCATCGACGAAGAAGAATTTGACCCCGAAATCATTTCCGGCGTGCGCGCACTCTTGCCCCGTCCCATGCTGAAAACTCAGGTCTATTGCGAATATCAGATTGAAAACGTGCTGCTTTACGGCTATGTGGACGTGCTGGGAAAGATTGTTGCCGTTGACATTAAGACAACAAGCAATTATGTACCAGGATGTTACGCAGACAGCCACCAAAATTTTTACCTCCCCGCATTACGCAGCAAAGGAATCCGGAGCTTGAAATATGTGATCACGGATTTTAAAAAAGTATATCAGGAAGAATACGACCATTCCATCGACTTCTCCGCACAAATGAGGCAGATCAAAACATTTTGTGAATTCCTCGAAACGCACCGGCACAAGATTACGGATGTGCGGGTTTTCGGGAGTTAATGTTGCTGCTAACAACAATGAAGGTTAGTGGTTATTTCAAATAAGCAGGACGGTACAGGATAACTATTCGGGCTAATAATGAGAATATTGAAAGTAAAAGTATCATATTTTCAATATTTTACTGCGGAAGTTAATACTAAACAACCGCCCCGACGATTCAGCAGACATTGCTTTAAGTTGCGAAGCAAATGCGTGATAAGATCCGCCACGAGCGCTTTATTGAACTGGCTTTTGAAGGCAAGCGCTATTGGGACCTGAGACGCTGGAAAATTGCCGCGCAAGTGCTGAACGGCAAGCAGTTTAACGCCATGTACATCACCAAAAACGCAAACGGAACGTACACTTACAAAGCAAAACCGGTGGATGGCGTGCCTTATGTTTTTCAGGAAAAAATGTATTTCATGCCCATTCCGCAGCGCGAGATAGAGAAAAACCCGAACCTGGAACAAAACAACGGCTGGTAGTCCAACCGCCCTTTTATTGACTTACCTCATTGATTATGAAGTCCAAATTTCAGCATATCCTTCTGGCCATCGTTTTTTTGTCGGTCACATTTGCGAACGCACAAGCGCCTAACCCCGGTTTTGCGCCTAAAAATGGCGACCATATCATTCTCCTCGGCAACACATTTGCCGACCGGATGCGACATTACGGCTACTTTGAAACATTACTCCAGAAAAACTTCCCAGGCAAGCAATTAACCATGCGAAACATGGGGTGGAGTGCGGATGAAGTAGGTTTACAGCCGCGCCCGTTGAATTTTCCGGGGTTTGGAGAAAAAACAACCAGGCTTACAGAAGGCCAGAAGGAGGTGAAATTTCAAGGTTTTACACATGAGGGTGAGCGTATCATTATGCCCGTAGCGCTTAATTTCGAAGGCCTCAACCAGGATCTCTATGATCAGAAAGCGGACATGATCTTCTTGTGTTTTGGAATGAATGAAGCATTTAAAGGTCCAGCCGGCCTGCCGCAATTTGAAAAAGACCTCATTGTATTCATCCAAAACCTGCAAAAAAATCAATACAATGGTCGTTCAGCTCCTGCGCTGGTGCTGGTTTCTCCAATTGCACATGAAGAACTGGGCATAAATTTCCCAAATCCTGCCGAGCACAACAAAAATCTTGAATTATATGCCAAAGCGATGCAAAAAACGGCGTCTGCAAAAGGGATTTATTTCATTGATCTTTTCACACCTTCGATTGCAAAAATGAAGCAAAAAGGCCAGGAAAAGCTCACCATAAATGGCATTCACCTGACCGGAAACGGTTACAAGCTCGCTGCCGAATGGATGGCCCAGTCGCTGGGTTTTGGTAAAATGCCCGACCTGAACTCGGAAAACAGCAAGAAGCTTTTGGCGGTGATCAAGATGAAGGACGATCACTTCTTTTACCGCTGGCGTGCGGTCAACGGAGAATATATTTATGGCCGGCGAAGAGAGCCGTTCGGCGTGATCGCATTTCCTCCGGAACTTAGGAAATTGAACCAAATGACGGCTTCGCTGGATTCGGTGATCTGGGAAATGGGCAAAAGCAATAACGCAGAGGCTTACAAAAAAGCCATTGAAATCGTCGACAGGCGCGGAAAACCTGTTGACCCGATGCTGACACCCGACATTCCGATGACGGGGCGGCAGGGCGAGGCTGCCAAAGCAGCCGCCCATGCACATCATGAAAAAACGTGGCCTGCAACGACCGAAGGATTCAAGCTGCCGGAAGGTTATGAGATCAATCTTTTTGCGTCGGAAAAGAATTTCCCGATTGAAAAACCGGTCGCTATGAACTTCGATGCGCGTGGCAGGCTTTGGGTGGCGACGATGCCCACTTATCCGCAATATTTTCCCGGCATTCCGGTTCACGACAAAATTGTGATCCTGGAAGATACAGATGCAGACGGTAAGGCCGATAAGCACACCGTTTTTGCGGATGATCTTTACTTGCCGTTGGGCTTCGAATTTGGCGATGGCGGCATTTATGTGTCCCAGGAACCGGATATTGTGTTTTTAAAAGACACCAACGGCGACGACAAAGCGGATTTGCGGGAAGTGGTTCTGACTGGTTTCGGCTCCGAAGACAGCCATCACGCAACCCACGCGTTCACGTTCGGGCAGGATGGTGCATTGTATTTCAATGAAGGCACATTCCTGAATTCACAAGTGGAAACGCCTTACGGCCCGATCCGTTCCTACGCGGGCGCGACCTATCGTTACGAGCCGCGCACAGCGAAACTCACGCATTACATTTCCTATCCTTATTACAATCCCTGGGGAAGTGTTTTTGATAAATGGGGCATGCATTTGATCGGTGATGCATCCGATGGTTCCAATTATTTCGCGCCACCTATGACCGGAAATGTGACTTATCCGGACAAGCATCCGCGCATTGAAATGTTCACTGAAACGCGTGTAAGGCCCACGGCGGGCATCGAAATCGTTTCCAGCCGACAGTTTCCGGATGAGGTTCAGGGTGATTTTCTGGTCAATAACAACATTGGTTTCCAGGGCACGAAGCAGCACCGGATCATTCCGCGCGGCTCGGGAATCGGCAGTAAGGAAGTGGAGGCGATCCTGCAATCCCAGGATCCGAATTTCCGCCCGATCGACATTGAATTTGGCCCGGACGGCGGCTTATATATTGTAGACTGGTACAATCCGCTGATCTCGCATGGAGAAAACCCGCCGCGCGATCCGGCCCGGGACAAATCGCACGGCCGCGTTTGGCGGATCACTTACAAAGGCAAGCCCGTGCTGAAAGTAACGGACGTTTCAAAGCAAAGCATTCCCGAATTACTCGATAATCTCAAAGCCTACGAAGACCGTTTTCGCTATCGTTCGCGGGCACAGATCCGCGAAAAGAAAGCGGGGGAAGTTTTGCCGGAACTGAAAAAATGGGTGGCTGCATTGGATAAAAACGATCCGCAATACGAACATAATCTGCTCGAAGGATTGTGGCTTTACCAGGATTTCAATGTGGTTGAACCAAACATTTTAAAAACATTGCTCCATGCAAAAGAGCCTCAGGCACGCGCTGCTGCCACAAAATTACTCCTCCACTGGCGCGATCGCATTCCCGGCTCGCTGGAAATGATGCGTGTCAGGCTCAATGATAAATCGCCACGCGTGCGGATTGAGGCGGTTGTCGCATTGAGTTATTTCAATTCGGAACAGGCTGTCACTGCTGCCGCGGACATTTTCAAGTATCCGACTGATTATTACATGGATTATGCCGTGCATGAAACATTCAGGTTTTTAAAACCGATCTGGCTCGCAGGCATGAAACAAGGAAGGGGTTTCGGAGGAAGTCAAGGTAACCGTTATTTGTTAAAACTGGCGAATGCGCAGGAACTAGCTACATTACCACAATCTCCCGACGTGCTTACTGCCATGTTGACCAGGCCGGATATTAATGCCGGGAAAAAGCAGGAAGCGGTGAGCAGTCTTGCCAAAACTCAGAAAACTGGGAAAGTGAATGTGCTGCTAAATGCAATCCGGGAGGAAGAAAAAAGCAGGAAAGGAAACCTATATAATCCAGCGCAACAGGAGCTCATTAAACTTTTACTGGCTTCCGAACCTTCGGAATTGAAACAAAATCAGGCTGAATTGACAAAGTTGATCAATGTGGATACAAGTCAGGTTATGCAGGCGACCGGTTTTGCAGCAATAATTACGGCGAGCCAATCCGACCAGACTTTGCAAAAGGCGATTCAGGAGAAACCAACGGCCTATTTGACAGGCATTTCAATGTTGACCAATGCCGATTTGCGCGCTTCTTTTTATAATAAAGTGAAAGAAACCGCTCCGAATGCCCCGGCGGCTGGCTATCCTTTATTAATGAGAATAACTATGGAAAGCGCCTCCAAGACGCAGCCAACAAAGGATTTGATCGCATCACTAAACCGCACGCCGGAATCCATCCAGAATTCGCAAGCATTCGCCGTAGCCATTACAGCGATGAAAAATATGGTCAGTAGCGTGCCGGAAAAAGACAGAAAAGAAGTGCTTTCGATGCTGGAAAATATGGGGACGATTGAAATAAAGCTTGTAGCGATAGAAGCCAAAATGGCTTTTGATAAAAAAGCACTCACCGTTCCCGCGGGAAGAGCCGTTACATTGGTTTTTGAAAACCCTGATCTGATGCCGCATAATGTTGTGATCGTGAGGCCCGGCACGGCTGAAAAAGTTGGTGAAGCGGCGGACGCGATGGCGAGTCTGAAGGATGGTTTTGAAAAGAATTTTGTCCCCTCGACGCCGGATGTTTTGTTTGCAACGCCACTGGTTAACTCCGGGAAAAGTTTTAGGCTGGAATTCAAAGCACCAAGCCAGCCGGGCGAATATCCGTTTATCTGTTCATTTCCGGGACATTGGCGGGTTATGCAGGGAATTTTGACGATCACGGATTCAAAAGTGCCTTAATATGCCAAAAGTGAAATCGTTTTGCCTGACTGCATTTATTTCGTTTTTAGGCCTGAAAAGCATTGCGCAAACCCACATAAACCTCTATCCAGGAACGGTCCCGAATTCCATTTCGGGGCCGGACCAGGAAGTTCACGCCGCCAACACATTGGTCGATTCCCTTACTTCCAAAGTTTCCATTCCAGGCCTGACCATCTTTTTGCCCGCCAAAGAAAAGGCGACCGGAACGGCGGTTATCATCTGCCCCGGAGGCGGCTATGGAACATTACTAACCAAGCGCGAAGGCAGCGACGTGGCCAGAGCATTCAACAAACTCGGCATAGCCGCATTCGTAGTAAAATACAGATTACCAGACCCTAAGATCATGAAGGATCAGTCTATCGGGCCGATCCAGGATGCACAGCAAGCCATTAAAATCGTACGCGAACGGGCAACAGAATTCGGAATTGATCCAACGAAAATAGGCATCATGGGATTTTCGGCAGGGGGCCACCTTGCCTCCACTGCCGGAACACATTTCGAAACCCGCTACATTGATGAAGGAGGAAAAACCAGCCTGAGGCCCGATTTTATGATTTTGATCAATCCCGTCGTGAGTTTCAATGACACCACGGGGCACATTGGTTCACGGGATAATTTATTGGGCAAAAACGCAGGCGCTGAAAAGATTCGTTTGTTCTCGAATGAGCTTCAAGTTACTAAGGCGACGCCGCCAACATTTTTAGTCCATTCCGGTGCGGATGTGGTCGTTCCGGCTGCTAATAGCATTGAATTTTACAAAGCACTCAACAATAATGGTGTCCCTGGTGCGCTGCACATTTATTCAAAAGGCGAGCATGGGTTTTTGACCTATCCGACTTTCGAAGAATGGTTTGGAAGGGTCATGGAGTGGATGAACACGCTCATTTAGTACAAAGGGCTTCTAATAACGGCCCAATGCAGGCCGCAGAGCGGCCCCCTGTTTCTAGCATAGATGTCAAGATTAATAATGTGGCCCCGGCGGGGCCTCCTGAATATGTGCCGGAAACAGGAGGCCCCGCCGGGGCCATCCGAAATGCGTTGCCTCGTTTTGCTAGAAACAGGGAGCCCCTCCGGGGCATTAGCGAATATTAAAGGAATTCCGCGGGGGCTTCCTACCGATTCAAATCGCGGAGCGATGTAATATTGGTAGCCGGCGTGCGGCAGTAACGGTTATACCCCTTTTTTTCAAATCCCGGAGGGATGTAACATCGTGCATGATGTTGCATCCCTCCGGGATTTGAAATTGTCGATTGCCGTTTTTTCTACCAATATGTCATCCCTTCGGGATTTATGCTCCTTTCAAAACCCGATCAGTTATAACCTGGATTCTGTTTAAATTCCTCCTTATTCGTAATGGCGTCAAGCTGAACTTGCGGGATTGGGCGGACATTATGGGTTTCTTTGATGTTCGCTTTGGCGTCCTGATTGTATTTTTGGACGTAGCTTACTAGTTTACCTGTCCGTTTCAGGTCGTACCAGCGGAATAGTTCTCCTGCAAGCTCGCGGGCGCGTTCGTCGAGGATGAAATCAATGTTCAGGTCTTTTGCAGCTATTACCATGCCGGCTTCCTTGCCTGGCATTGCACGTTTTTTGCGCAAATCATTGATATAAGTAAGTGCCTCGGCGGGATTTGTTTTCATTAAAGACTCAGCAGCAATAAGATACATTTCGGCGATACGAATCACGAAACCATCGCGCGAGCTCCATTCCTGGTTGGCGGTGAGGCGCGTTGGATCCATTAATTTGCTCATTTGAATAAACTGAGACCTTAATAGAAGCGACCCGTCTTCTTTATACATGGTGTTGCGGTCGAAAATTTTATAGCGACCGGCTGCATTCGCCACTTGTGCGGGTGTTGCAACCGATTTCATGAAAACCATGGATGTATCGCCGAAAGCCATTTTTGGATAGCCATTCACGGTTCCAGCTTTCAGATTAGGGACATTAGCAAGCCAAACCGTT
The DNA here is from genome assembly GCF_022869785.1 of Dyadobacter chenwenxiniae. Classification (NCBI taxonomy): domain Bacteria; kingdom Pseudomonadati; phylum Bacteroidota; class Cytophagia; order Cytophagales; family Spirosomataceae; genus Dyadobacter; species Dyadobacter chenwenxiniae. The sequence goes on from NZ_CP094997.1 coordinate 5,260,138, forward strand.
TGAAAAGTGCCCGCATAGCGCTGGTCGACCTTTTCATTGAACAGATCCAGCAAATGCAATGTGGGCACATAACGCTGATAAGGACGTCCGTATGCAACTGACCGCTCCATGCCGGGCTGCTTATCGTACACCATTACAAAGTGCAGATGGCTGTTATTGCCTTTTCCGGCTGCGGCGTCGTAATCGCCGTTCATGGTGTCATCATTGGTGTAATTGACATAATAAACAACCTCCGAATTGGTCCCGCCCTCTGCGTTTTTCATATCCCAAAGCGATTTGAAATCCGTAAACAATGTATAACGCCCGGAAGCGATCACTTCTTTGGCCAATGTGGCTGCTGTTGCATACATTTCCGCATTGTTGGTTGCACTAGCGCGGGTCAGGGCCATTCTGGCTTTAAACGCTTTGGCAACATCCTGTGTAATGCGTCCATTCGTCGACTTGGCTGGCGCCAGATTGGTGATAGCAATGTCCAGATCTGCGAAAATCACTTTATAAAATTCCTCCACGCTTGATCTTTTGGCAGTGGTTACTGCACCGGCAGTAGGCTCCGTTTGAAGCACCACATCACCCCATGTTTCGGTGATCAGCCACAGATAATGTGCCCGCAAAAACCGCACTTCGCCTTCGTACTGCTTATTCAGCGCTTCGTTAATGGCAGGCGACGGAAGAAGCTTTAATGCTGTGTTACAAGTGTTTAATGCTTTGTATAAATGCGCCCAGTAATCTCTCAAATTCGCTTGCGCACCATTTAAATCCACTGTGTAATCAGAAATTTGGTTCGCCTTGTTATCGCCGCCGCGCAGAAATAGATCCGTGCCGGTTTCAGCAAAAGCGGACGGGAATTCCTTTCCATACCAAAGCCTGGTTCCTGAATAAGAGGCATTCACGGCTGCGGTTACCCCCAGTTCAGTTTGGTAAAACGGATCTTCGGTGAGGCCGCCCTTGTTGGTTTCGGCAAGATAATCTTCGCAGGATGTGAGGCCGGTAAAGGCAAATGCGATGAATAGAGCCTTTATTTTAAGTTTCATTAGAATGTCTGTTTTAAGCCGAAATGATTAAAAATCAATGTTTACACCAAAGATCATCTGCTTCACCAGCGGGAAGCTAAGATCTCCGCCACGCTCAGGGTCATAATCCTTGATCTTGCTGAAAGTGAAATAGTTTTGCAGCGTTCCATACACGCGCACGCGCCCTACGCCAATCTTTTTGGTTAAAGCCGACGGAATGTTATAGCCCAGGGAAACATCCCTGATTTTAACAAAGGAGCCTTTGACATAACCCAGGGTCGACTGATACAGATAATTGTTTGTCGAGTAAGAGCTGTTTGGCCTTGGGAACGCGTTAGTCGGATTTTCCGGCGTCCAGTAGTCTACATTCGAAGAGTTTTCCAGTGCGCTCGGTTTGTAGGCGCCCGCATTGTATTCGTAATTGATGTAATGCCCGATGCGGCCATACACGAATACGCTCAGATCGAAGTTTTTGTATTCAAAATGGTTACTAACCCCGAACGAGAATTTCGGCACATTGGAAAAAGTTGTACGATCGCCCGGATCAACCACGCCGTTTCCGTTCATATCCGCCACTTTCACGTCGCCGGGTTTATTTTTACCAAAGTCCAAAGCAGCTTCCTCTTCACCCAACTGCCAGATCCCGATCTTTTTATAGTCAAAAAACACCTTCGTAGGCTCACCCACAAACCATTTGTTCGCCTCATTGCGCGTTACGCCATTATTCAAGGCCACGATTTTTTCACGGTTCAATGTGAATGTCCAGTCCGTAGACCAGTTGAATGCTTTGCCGTTGATATTTTGGGATGTGATCGCAAGCTCAATGCCCTTGTTTTCAACCTGACCTACGTTTTCGAGAATTTCGCTGTAACCTGTGTGGGTGGGCAGCAAGCTTGGCAGGAGCAAATCTTTGGTCTGCGACCGGTAAACGTCGATTGTTCCGGAAATTCTGTTTCCAAGTAAACCGAAATCCAAACCCGCGTTCCAGGTGCCTGTTGTTTCCCAGGTTAAGGCCGGATTCGGAATGATGCTTGGCCAGTAACCAAATGCAGCACTCGTCCCAAAAGCATAAGCAGACAATCCTAAACCACCCAATGTTGCATACGGATCAATGGCCGAGTTACCCGATTTCCCCCAGCTCAGACGCAATTTTAAATCATTTACAACCCTGCTATCCTGCAAAAACGGCTCCTCAATCACGCGCCATGCTCCCGAGATCGATGGAAAGTAACCCCATTTGTTTCCAGCCGCCAGAACCGATGATCCGTCTGCACGCAACGATGCCTGGAAGATGTATTTATTGCTCAGTTTGTAATTAACCCTTCCAAAAAATGAAGCGATGGTGGTTTCCCTCATTTTACTGCCGATTGCCTTGGAGATCGTATTGGAATTAAGGTCGTGATAGGATGTGATAGGCGATGCCTGGTTGTTCCCCGATGAAGTGTATTCTTCAAATCTCGTCCCTAGTGAACTCGTCCCCAAAAGCCCCTGGATCTGGTGATTGCCAACGGTTTTGTTGTAATTCAATGTGTTTTCCCAGGTATAATTGAAATTATTGTTGATCTCCACACCGGAAGACGAGTTGCGTCCGACATTGGCAATGGTGTTAAATCCTTTGTAATAACCCCGGCGGTAATCCCTGAAATCCAGACCAATCGTTGATTTTAAAAACAGATCTTTGGTAATTTTCACATCCAGATAAGCCGATGAGAACAAGCGCTTATCGACAATGTTGTTTTCAAAAACACCGGGTTGTTCATCAGCCAACGGTGTAAACTGCGCGCTGTAGCCTGGTGCCGGATTCAGGATCAATGTGCCGTCATCATTAAAAGCCTTTGCAATCGGAAGGATTTTATTGGCCATATTCAGCGGATTGTCGCGCATATCCTGGTTTTTGTATGAATAAATCGCGCTCAATCCCACCCGGAAACGATCATTCAGTTTGTGATCCACACCGATTTTTCCGTTTAACCGGCGATAAACGTCATTGAGCAGCAAACCTTTATCTTTTTGGTAACCAAAAGATGTTGAAAAAGTAGTTTTTTCGCTTCCGCCAGTAAGGTTGATCTCGTAATTCTGCATCAGCCCGTTGTGGAAAATATAGCTTTGCCAATCTTCAAACTGCTTATCCTTAATGTATTGCAGCTCTGTAACCTGGAAAATATCTTCATCTTTTCTGTAAACGTCCCCATTGGTCGTGCGGTAAGCTTCGCGTTTCTGCTGCGCATATTCCTCCCCATTCATCATGCGCGGATAAAGCGCTTTTTTGTTTACCGAAACATAGGAGTTAAAGGATAACGTCGACTTTCCTGCCGATCCCTTTTTGGTGGTAATAATGATCACCCCGTTTGCGCCCCGCGTTCCGTAAATGGCCGTTGAAGCAACATCTTTCAACACTTCAATGGAGGCAATGTCAGTAGGGTTAATATCGATAAACGAGCCGTAGGGAATGCCATCAACCAGCACAAGTGGCTTGTTATCAGCTTTTAACGACCTGTTCCCGCGCAACACAATGTTAATGTTCGCGCCAGGCTGCCCAGAACTTTGCGTAATGTCAATTCCGGAAACCTTTCCTTGCAATGACCGCAAAGCGTTGGTTGTGGGAATGGCTGTAATGTCCTTCGCTTTTACGGAAGTGATCGCGCCTGTCACGTCGCTTTTCTTCATGGTTCCGTAACCTACAACTACGATTTCTTCTAGCGCCTTGGTATCCGTTGTCAGCTTAACATCAATGACAGAGCGGTTGTTGACCTCAATTTCCTGACTCACGTAACCCACATAAGAAAAAACGAGTGTCGCATTTCCTGCTGGAATGGTCAGCTTGTATAAACCATTGACATCCGAAGTGGCGCCGGTCGTCGTTCCTTTTAACAAAATGCTTACGCCAGGCAGCTCTTCGCCATTATCGCCAGTCACTTTTCCCGTAATATCCAAAACAGAAATTCCCCGGTTTCCTCCCTCTGCCGACGTCATACGGTTGTCTGTAAAATGCAGACGGCTTCCAGCATAAACGTTCTGATTACTAACCGATAACATCCCATACATGAGCACTAACCCTAAGGTTGAGGCACTTTGTAGTTTTCTAAACATACATCATAACAGTTTATATTATTCTATTTATTAATGCAAAAGTGACATTCAAAACCGGCTGCAACGATGGCCTGATTATATCGTTGCTTAAAAAATTTTTGAGGGAAAATGGGCAATGAATGCAAGTGAGCCGAAATATCAATAATCGAAGAAATAATTGATTATCATTTTTTCTAATCCGTCGCTTGGCATGAGAAAGGTTAGTGATTAGCAAGAAATGCCAAAGTATTTAGCCAAATTTTTTTATGCAATCGATGTCGGGAACGTAGCCAAAATAGAATTGAACCATTTTTTTGTTGGACAATTCAGGATATTTTAATGTAGTTTTAATTTCGAAGGGGCATATGTGACCGGGGGTAAATTGGATTAAATTTATAATTGGGTGCTGACCAGTGAAATCCTATCTTCTTGCAGGCATTCTTCCAAAAACCTCTTCGCAGATTCTTCCGAATAATCAAATACAAAACGTCTTGCCGATCCAGCATCCGCAAACTGCCCAACTGTTTCCAACATTAACTCCTGCCCATTTGTGTCTATTAAAAATGTTGTAATGCGGACAATTTCCTGATTTTCTTCGCTCCGATCACGGTGCAGGCAGATTTGGGTTTTTGATTTGGGAAGGGTTAGGATTTTGAAGTTCATGTGTGCTGATTGGTTTTAGTAAGTAGGCAATCTCTATTATGAGATAAATGTAAGTAAATTCAATAAAATACAACGTATTCGTTGTGTAAAATGTTTTTGTTTAAAGTGTCCTTTATAATTAATATGGAAAAGGACATTGAATTAAAACAGCTCGGTCTGAGAATAAAAGAATTGCGTAAAATGAAAAACATCACGCAGGAAGAGCTCGCGCACACAATCGACAAGGATCAGCAATCAATACAACGTCTAGAAGCAGGAAAGATTAACCCATCATTTCTATATCTCCAACAAATCGCAAAAGGCCTAGATATCTCACTAAGCGAGGTTTTTGAGAAACTCTAAAAATTGCGGCGAATAAACCACGAAATCGCCGCACTTTATGCGGTGATTAATCTGGTCTGCGGCGAATAACTCTTACATTTACCGCACATTATGCGGTGATTACAATGTACATTCATCAAAAAGAATCTTAGCCTGCGTTCACTTGGGATCATCAGATGATTTCTTTTTTACTGGCATCTGTACGCCACAAGCAGGGAAAATTAGTTGGACGGATGGAAAGTCTGAGCTTCTCCTTGCAGGATGAGGCCGTTTTACAAACGCTGACTTTGGATGCCGTGAAGTCAAACGAAATTGAAGGCCAGATCCTAAACGCTGATCAAGTGCGCTCTTCCATTGCGCGCAGGCTTGGTATGGACATTGGCATGTTAACGCCAGCCGATCGTCATGTTGAAGGCGTTGTTGAAATGCTTCTTGATGCAACTCAGCATTATCAAGAAGCATTGTCGGAAGAGCGGCTATTTGGATGGCACGCTGCGTTGTTTCCTACTGGTCGCAGTGGTATGTTCAAAATTACCATCGGGAATTGGCGAGACAATGCGAGTGGCCCCATGCAAGTTGTATCCGGCGCAATGGGACGCGAAAAGGTGCATTTTGATGCGCCTGCTTCCGATAGATTGCCTGAGGAAATGCCGATTTATAAGCTGGTTCAATGCTAAAAGTGATTTGGATCTCGTAATTAAGGCTGCCATAGCACATTTATGGGTTGTCACAATCCACCCGTTTGACGACGGCAATGGCAGGATCGCCCGGTCCATCGCCGACATGCAATTGGCACGTTCGGATGAAAGTGCGCAGCGTTTTTATAGCATGTCAGCCCAAATCCAGGAGAAACGCAAACATTATTATGACATTTTGGAAAAAACACAAAAAGGCAATCTGGACATCACAGAATGGCTCGAATGGTTTTTATACTGCCTCGACGGGGCTTTGGAAGCGAGGGAAACAACGCTAAATGCAGTGCTCAACAAGGCGAAATACTGGAAACTGTTCGCAGAAAAAAATATAAATGACCGTCAGAAATTATTGCTTAACAAACTTTTGGACGGGTTTGAAGGAAAGCTTAACACATCCAAATGGGCAAAAATCGCGAAAACTTCACCAGATACAGCGCTTAGAGACATTCAAAATTTGGTTGAACAAGGCATTTTAGAAAAGGAAAACTCTGGTGGTCGAAGCACAAGTTATCGGCTAGTAGGGTTGTAAAACCGTCAAATAATCCCAGGCTAGCTGCTTACCGGCGTTATCAGTGGCCAAGCTGACTAATTATCATTGTCAAACTGGATCTACTATGAATTTGCAGATCAGTTTGGAAGTCAGTACTACATTAAAAGCCGCGGATGTATGACAATTATCCTGATTGACTAAGAACTGATACGCTACCAACAAAAAAGCCGCTGCGATTGCTCGTAACGGCTTTTAAGTTGTGGTGATGGACGGAATCGAACCGCCGACACAAGGATTTTCAGTCCTTTGCTCTACCGACTGAGCTACATCACCAGGCTCAATTGGTTCCTTTCGGGAGTGCAAAAATAGAAACCTGTTTTGGCTTTACAAATTATTTGTGAAAATATTTAGCAATTTGTTTACTCCAACAACCTACCCGGCTGATTATCTTCATTTTACATTTCTGCTCTCATAATTTATCCCAAAAACATTTGCACCAACTTACATTTTTACCATATTTGTTAAGGTATGCTTGCATACTAATACGTGTTTTAAATGATCTGTAACAATGGCGATATTTCAGCAAATACTATTCATAGCTGTCTTGGGAACAGTCGCATGGCTGGGCTATCGGAGAGTGAGCCTGATCCGGTCGACGATCCTGCTCGGGAAGCCGGAAGATCGCACGGACCATCCTGGCGAGAGGTTTTCGACAATGCTCCGTGTCGCGTTTGGCCAGAAAAAAATGTTTGACCGGCCGCTGATCGGTGTGCTGCATTTCGCGGTTTACATTGGTTTTATCCTGATCAATGTGGAAATTCTGGAAATTGTGCTGGACGGAATTTTAGGCACACATCGGCTTTTTGCCCCGTTTCTAGGCGGTTTTTACCCTATATTGATCAGTTTTTTTGAATTGCTTGCTATTGGCGTTTTGCTCGCCTGCATCATTTTTCTGCTGCGGCGGAGCGTTACCAAAGTGGAAAGATTGCAGCCTGTTCGCCACCGTGAAATGAACGGCTGGCCTGCACTGGATGGAAAGTTGATCCTGGTTTTTGAAATCGTGCTGATGATCGCGATCCTGACCATGAACGCGGCGGACCTGGTTTTACAGGACCTCGGAAGTCCGCATTACCGGCAAACGGGCGACTTCTTTTTCAGTCAGTTCTTTAAACCATTATTTACCGGACTCGATGAAAACACGCTCATTATTTATGAGCGGTTTGCGTGGTGGTTTCACATTATCGGAATCTTTGTTTTCGCTGTTTATCTGACCTATTCTAAGCATTTGCACATTGTTTTGGCTTTCCCTAACACCTATTTCTCGCGGCTAACACCCAAAGGAAAGATGAATAACATGCCTGAAATCACAGCGGAAGTCAAAACAATGCTGGGTATCGAAACGCCCCAGACGGGTGAAGCGGCGGCAATTCCAGACCGGTTTGGCGCCAAAGATGTGCAGGATTTGTCTTGGAAAAATCTCATGGATGCCTATTCCTGCACGGAATGCGGGCGCTGCACGGCGGCTTGTCCCGCCAACATTACGGGCAAAAAGCTATCTCCACGCAAAATAATGATGGACACGCGTGACAGGCTGGAAGATGCCGGAAGAAATATGCTGGCCAATGGCGGCAAGTTTGTCGAGGATGGAAAGAGTTTGATCGGCGATTATATACTGGAAGAGGAAATCAATGCTTGCACAACTTGCAATGCTTGCGTGCAGGAATGTCCGGTGCTGATCAATCCGCTGGACATTATCTTACAGTTGCGCAGGCATAAGATCATGGATGAATCGCAGGCCCCTGCGAGCTGGAATATGATGTTCCAAAATCTGGATACAAATCAGGCACCGTGGAAATTTTCGCCGGGCGACCGTTTTAATTGGGCTGCCGGCCTTGAACCGAAAGAATAAAATGAGCGAATTGACATATAAAGTGCCGACAATGGCCGAAATGGCGGCTAATAATGAGGCTCCCGAGGTTTTGTTCTGGGTGGGCTGCGCTGGCTCGTTTGACGACCGTTATAAAAAAGTGACGGTTGCTTTTGTAAAAATATTGAATAAAGCGGGTGTGAAATTTGCTGTGCTAGGCACAGAGGAAAGCTGTACAGGCGATCCGGCGCGGCGGGCGGGCAATGAGTTTACCTTTCAAATGCTGGCCATGTCCAATATTCAGGTGCTGGATATGTATGGAATTAAAAAAATCGTGACGGCTTGTCCGCATTGTTTTAACACATTAAAAAACGAATATCCCGAGCTTGGCGGAAATTATGAGGTGATCCACCATTCTACTTTTTTGCAACAGCTTATTGATGAGGGCCGCGTGCGGATTGAAGGTGGGGAAACATTTAAAGGTAAAAAAATCACGTTTCACGATTCTTGCTATCTGGGACGTGCAAACAACATTTATGAGGCGCCAAGGCAGGTTTTGGAAGCATTGGATGCCGATCTGGTCGAAATGAAAAGATGCCGCACCAAAGGACTGTGCTGTGGCGCGGGGGGCGGACAGATGTTCAAAGAGCCGGAGCCGGGTAAAAAGGATATTAACATTGAAAGAATTGAAGAAGCCATCGCGACTGGCGCTGACACCATTGCGGTTGCCTGCCCGTTTTGTATGGTCATGATGACGGATGGCGTTAAGAATAAGGAAAAGGAAAGCACCGTCAAAGTTTACGACCTCGCGGAACTGATCGCGCAGGCCGAGGGGTTATAATGTCACCTGCCTCGTTAATAGGATGGTTTTATTTAAAATTTTGAATCATGTACATTCCGTTTAGTGATATAGATTTTCAATCCCGTGTCTGGATTTATCAGGCTGACCGCCAGCTTACTGACACCGAAGTTGGCATTCTTACTGAAACTTTGAAAGCGTCCCTCGATGGCTGGGAAGCGCACGGAAAACCGCTTACGGCATCCGGGAAAGTGTTTGAACACCGGTTTGTAGTCATTGCGGTGGACGAAAATGACGAGTTGCCCAGCGGATGTTCTATCGACAAGTCGGTGCATTGGATCCAGTCGGTTGGCCATTCGATGCGGATTGACTTCTTTGATCGTTCGATTGCTTACCTCGGTGCTGACAATCAGATCCATACAGTTCCGGTGCCTAACATTAAGCAGGCTGTGACTGACGAAATCCTTTTGCCATCAACCATTATTTTTGATAATCAGGTGACGACAAAAGCGCAATGGATGAACCATTGGAAAACGCCGGCTTCAAACTCCTGGCTCAATCGCTACTTTTCGGCGAAATCCAGCGTTTAAGTTAAAATGGTTAGTTTTGTCAATTAAACGATAACGGTCCGGAATGAAGTTTTTTTGGTTTGTCTCAATTCTTGCTTTCAGTCTGGCAATGTCGGGCTGCGACGAAAATGTTGTTTACAAAGCACATGAAGACATTGATGATGGACTTTGGTATATCAAAAACAAACCGACCTTTAAAGTTGAGATAACGGATACGACAGCAACTTACAACATGTATTATTTGCTCCGTAACACGCTCCAGTATCCTTATTACAACCTTTATTTGACCAAAAGTTTTACAGGACCGGATCAAAAGGTCATTTCTAATACACTGGAAGAAGTTTTTCTCTCCAATGAAACCACCGGAAAACCTTACGGCCACGGCTTGGGAGATCTTTTTGATCATAAGATCCCGTTTGTTAAAAACTACAAATTCCCCAGATCCGGCACTTACACGTTCACATTGACGCAATCTATGCGCCAGAATCCGCTTCCTTTCGTGATGAGTGTGGGGATTAGTGTTGAGAAAACAGGTGTTAAATAATTCTAATTTTCCGGTTTGTTGGGCATAGGAGAAGTGCTATCCGGACGATTCCTCGGCTTATTACGATATCTGCGGTAAGGTTTTTTCTTAAATTCCTTTTCAACGGTTTGCTCAATCATTACTTCTTTTTCGTCTTCCTGCACCTCATGCACAGGCTCGCCCAACAGAAAACCGTAAGGCTCCATACTTGGAATAGTATCAAAAATCACTTTAAGAATAGCCGTCACGGGTAATGCGAGGATTAAACCCGCTAGCCCCCATAACTGCCCTCCCAGAAACAATGCGACAATCGCGGCCAGTGGATTCACACTTACTTTGGATCCTACAATGTTCGGTGTAATAAAATTGCCTTCCAGAAATTGTACAAAGCTCATCACACCGATTACACCCACCGCATACCAGGGCGAATCCATGGTAACGACAGCCAATAATGCAGGCAAAACTGAGCCTATCAAAATTCCGATATATGGGATCAGGATCAGGAACCCTGCCAAAAAGCCGAAGAAAATAGCGTGTGGGATGCCTAAAATGAGCAACCCAATGCTGTTCAAAACGCCTACGATCAGAATGACTAGGAACAATCCTGACAGGTAACTTTGGATCACCTCGTATATTTTTTTCAAAAGCACATTCAATGCTTCGTTAGGAACATTGGTAATGGCTTTGTGAACAAAACGCCTGAAAAAATCGCGGTATAGCAGGAAGAAAAAGATGTAAAGCGGGATTAGGATGAATGTTGAAATGGCGCCCGTGGTCGTAACAAGCGTGTTTAGCAAAACCGCCCTCCCTTCGCTTAATGCGTTAATGAGGTATTTTTTTGCTTCGCTGACTTGCTGGCTCCGGCTAATGTTGAGATAACGCTCGCCCATCGTAAGCGTTTGATCCAGAATCGTTTCTGCCTTTTCTGTAATCCTCGGAAGCTCTTCTGCAAAACCGCCGATTTGCAACGAAACCACATAGACAAGCACGACAATCACTACAACAAGTGAAAGGATGCTTAACAAAATAGACCCTATCCGCGGAACACGGTGCTTTTCCAGCCAAACACAAACGGGATGGAGCAGAATGGACAGCAAAATGGAGAATGCAATGGGGATGATCGTTTCCCGAAGAATATAAAGAATATAGACGGCGGCAATGAGGGCGACCAGGATGCTTGCCAGTTTCAGGTAAAGTGGGGTTTCTCTATCTTTGTTTGGAAGAGGACGTAATGTAGAATTCATGAATAAATTAATGTATCTGTGGTTTGCTGTCAAAACGATATTCTGTACTTGCCAGCCTGATCATAAGATCAATGATTTTGAGAAGGTGCGATCTCATTACAAAATTAGCAAAATAGGTAAGCTTCCGGCTGTTGCGTCGGAAAGTTCGGGCCTGGCGAACGGCTCGGCGCCTGGTTTGTTTGTCACTCACAATGACAGCGGCGGCAAGCCGGAATTGTATGAATTTGACCTTTCAGGCAAGCTGGCTGCAACAAAGCCAGTCCCTGATGCAAGAAATGTGGACTGGGAAGATTTAGGTAAAGATGCGGACGGAAATTTTTACATAGGTGATTTTGGTAATAACGGTGCTCCGAGGAACCAGTTTGAAATCTACAAGTTCAACAGCCAGAACGGGACGGAAAAAATTTCGTTTCGCTATACTGATCAGAAATCACTTGCGGGCGTTTCTAATAAGCCTGCTTTTGATTGCGAATCGCTCTTTTATTTTCAAAAAAACCTTTATCTCTTCTCAAAAAACTGGGGGAAAAATAAGTTTGTAAGACTTTATCGCGTTCCTGCCGAGGCGGGCAATTACACTATAATGCCAATTGACAGCATTCAAATCAATACACAGGTTACCGCAGCCGATGTGAGTCCGGATGGTAAGACTTTTGCATTGCTGACTTATGGTAAGATCCTGCTCTTCGCCATTGAAAATGACCGCATTGATTTTAGTAAGCCCAGGAGCTGTTTTCGGCTGGTAAAAAAACAGAACGAAGCGCTTATGTTTTTGAATAATACCGATATGCTCGTAACCAATGAGCAAGGCGATATTTATCAGATTACTTATAAATGATATTATGTTTCTGTTAACAATGCCGTAAAGCATGTAATCTGAACATCACATCTGCTAATTTCGAACCGCGTTTTAATAAGAAAAACATGAGCACCGCTAAATCTGCATCGTCAGCCCCAAAAGTTCTAGTTGTTGACGACGATTCTGATATTGTTGAACTTCTGGAATATAATTTAATTAAGGAAGGATATTCGGTGGTTACCGCTTCCAATGGCAAGAAAGCAATCGAAATCGCCAAGACATTTATCCCTGATCTGATCCTGCTGGACATTATGATGCCGCAACTCGATGGCATCGAAACAGGCCGTATTTTGCGCAGTAACCCGGAAATCAAAAACACATACATTCTTTTCTTAACAGCCAGATCGGAAGAATATTCTGAGGTTGCGGCTTTCGATGTAGGCGCGGATGATTACATTACGAAGCCGATCAAGCCGCGGGCTCTGATGAGCCGCATTAATGCATTGTTCCGCAGGGAAGCGCAAAAAGCAGAATCAGGTGACCAGATCGACATTCTGGACCTGACCATTAACCGCAAAAATTACACGGTTACCCAAGGCTCGGAAAAGTCAATCGTGCTTCCGAAGAAAGAATTTGAACTGCTGTTTTTTCTTGCTCAAACGCCTAATAAGGTCTTTAACAGGGACGAGCTGTTGCAAAAAATCTGGGGAGCCGACATTTATGTCCTGGAAAGAACCGTTGACGTCCACATTAGAAAGTTACGCGAAAAACTCGGCGACCGTTATATCAAAACCCTGAAAGGCGTGGGCTATATGTTCAGTAATGAGCAGGAATAACGCTATTTCTCGATGAGCTCTGGATTGATTTCCGGCTCGTCTTTTTTGTCCTTATCCTTGTCTTTATCTTTCTTTTTCCTGAATGCAAGCTTGATATTTACCTCACCATTTTCGTCAATGGCTCTCAGGAAAATTTTAGACCCTTGCTTCTTCTCTTCATTATTCGGATCGAGCACATAAGTCGAGTCCCGTTTTTTCAGGTTACTCAACGGAATTTGAATGTTAATGTCCGTTTTCTTGCCAAAACTGTAAATGCCATCAATATAAAGCGTCACTACATTGGATTCAATCTCCATTGGCGCGATCTCAATCTCCTGGCCGCTCAGCTTAAAATCGCTCCGAATAGGCGCAAATTTTACACGCTCAAAATTCCGTCGTTTGAAAATGAGCTTTTTCATCTTCATAAAAGGCTCAAAGTTCAGAATGTAACCATTGGTAAGGTCAATACGCAGCAGGCCTTTCATCGTCGAGGGAATTAGCCTGACGTTGTTATTAAGCCGTGACTCAAAACTAAAATCTGTATTCAGGATTCCCTTTAAATTTTGATGTGTAAGGGTTTTTTGTCCAAAATCATCAAACGAGTAAAACACGGAGTGCACATCCGCATTCGCAATTTTGCCTCGCATAGCCATGTGCGGCAGCTGGCTCGCTCCGGAATTGTCCATCTCCCCGGAAACACGAACGTTTCCGCTCCCAAATGCTTTCATGACAAAGTACTCAATGCTAACAGCGTTGTTCTTAATCGTAAACTCTCCTTTCACGTCCCTTGCCGTAAAATTTTTGTAATTGAGCTTCTTAGCATCCAGCTTGGCAACAATTTGCATTTGGTCAATGGCGTCGTCCAGCAGTTCAACCAGTTTCAGCTTCTTTCTTTTTTTTGTCACAACCTGTCGTGGAGCGAGCAGTGTTTCCAGCCAGTTCATTTTCCAAACTGGAATGTTAATGTCCACATTCGCCCTGAGCGGCTTGGGAGAACCAAACAGATAAGGGATCAAATCAAGCACCTGACCCCTGATATACAGCATGTTCTGCCCATCCGATAAGCTCAGATCAGGAAAGACGAATGCTTTTTCGTTGAAAGTGAAATCTCCTTTTATTTTTTTCAAATGAACCTGCCGCGGCAGATAATCCATGGAAATGTTATCGATCGACACTTTGCCACTCAACTTGCCATTGAAGCGGTCACGGCTGGGATCATAGAAGTTTTTTAAGCTGCCATCAAAATTGAACTCGATCTTCGCACTCCCGTTTTTGAAGCGATATCGTTTGGGATCCAAAAGCTGATCCAGATTCGTGGAATCCGCATCAATTTTTCCGCTGATCCGGGCAACCGGGTTTTGAAAATTGGTGACGGCAATGGCGAGTCGGAATGGAATGGTCTCGAATTTACCCTTTACATCCTGCGCGGTCACGCGTGAGTTGAGCGGACCGGGCACTTCGGTTGTATCGGCCTGATTGGTAAAGTTGCCTTCCGCCAACATATCCCGCAAAACGCCCACCGGCAGGTTGTACTGAAACGTATCCGTCTTGAAATATACGTCAACGTGCGGCTGCACCAAACTTGCGATTTGCCCATTCACACGCACCTTTGCATCCACCTTAGTTTGAATACCAATTGAATCAATTTGCTCCTTAATCCGCCTGTTCAATAGCGGAAGCGCATTTTTAATGGCAATTTTTTTAGCCTCGAAATTTAAGGAAAATTGTTTTGAAGAGTCCGCGAAGTCGAATGTTCCGTTGATGCCAATTTGATCATTGGTGGCAGTTTCCAATACGGACGGGTAAATTTTGAGCTGTTGATTATCAGCGTCATAGGCTAATGCAAGTCCTAGCCTCGCCTCCTGGTTGATCAGGAAACCGCCTTTTTTAGGCTTGAATGTCAGTTGGTTAAACAAAATGGCGCCGTTAAGGCTGGCATTTGTAGTTGAATCGGTTGTTGTGATGATATTGGTAACATCATGCATCAAAGCACCGTAAAATTTTTGCTTTACAGAATCGGAATAGCTAACGGTAAAGTTAACGAAACGCATATTACCCAGCTTTTTTAAGACATTGTCGTTCCCTCCGGAATCCTTTTTCTTTTTGTCTTTCGAATTGTTTTTGAAGATGCTTAAATTGGAATAGCCGTCCTTTTGAACAAACAATTTCATTGTCCCATTTTCCAGAATGAGGTTTTTAATCTTCATATTCCCTTTATAAAAACCCGCAAGATCTAACGAAATGTGCATTTTTTCGGCTTCCAGAAAGGGTTTTTGATGAACCTGGTAAAGGCTGTCGGTAAGTTTGACGTTTGTTAATGTGAAGTTTAATCCAAATGATCCGCTGAAAGGCCGGAATTTAAAATCCTCAATTTCCAGATTCCCGTTCAAATTCTCGTTGACGAATTCTTTTGTCTTTTTGAAAATATTATCCCTGTTTCTGTAAACCCATATCTCAACGGCACCGAAAAGAAAAAAAGCGCACAGGGCAATTATTCCAAAGATTTTTAAAATTCTTGCAAACATGAAAAGAGGGATTTAACACAATTTATGCCAGACAGGGTTGATTGTCAAAGTCAATGTCTGCCATCATGAAAATTATTAATAACGTGCCAGCACATATACGTTTACAACGAACGAATGTAGGTTAATGGTTTCATCCTCGTTATTCACGGCAAAATATAGTACTTTTGCGCACTCTTTTCGAACATTGAGGTTGCCATTTTCAAACCATTGCTGTCAAAAATGCTATTAAGCGAACAGGAAATATTGCGCAGACAAAAGCGCGAGGAATTAATGCGGATGGGCATCGAGCCTTATCCTGCGGAAGAATTTGTGGTAAATACTTACGCTGCAGACATTGTCAAGAACTACGAAAACAATAAAATAGATTATAAACACGTCACCATGGCCGGCAGGTTGATGGGCTTCCGGATTATGGGAAGCGCTGCTTTTGCCGAGTTTCAGGACAGCACCGGACGTGTGCAACTATATTTCCGCAGGGACGATCTTTGCCCGGGCGAAGACAAGACGCTTTACAATACGGTTTTCAAAAAACTGCTGGACATTGGCGATATAATTGGAATTCAAGGATTTGTGTTTACTACGCAAACCGGAGAAATATCCGTTCATGTTCAGGAATTTAAGATTCTTAACAAATCGCTTCGTCCGCTTCCTGTTGTGAAACGCGACGAAGAGGGCAACATTCATGACGGTTTTACCGATCCTGAACTTCGCTATCGTCAGCGCTATGTGGATTTGATCGTGAATCCTGAAGTCCGCGAGATTTTTATCAAAAGAGCCAGGATTATCACGACAATGCGCTCTTATTTTGATTCAAATGGATGGCTAGAAGTGGAAACGCCCGTTTTGCAGAGCATTCACGGAGGTGCCGCCGCCCGGCCGTTTGAAACACATCATAACGCGTTGGACACGGATCTTTTCCTTAGAATCGCCACGGAATTGCATTTAAAACGATTGATAGTTGGTGGTTTTGAAGGCGTTTATGAATTCGGAAAACTGTTTCGTAACGAAGGAATGGACCGGACGCACAACCCTGAATTTACAACCGTCGAATTATACGTTGCTTACAAAGATTATCTATGGATGATGCGCATGACCGAGCAAGTGCTCGAACAGGTTGCGATTGCAGTGAACGGAACGCCAGTAGCTAAATTCGGAGAAACGGAGCTCGATTTTACTGGCCCATATCCCCGGTTAAGCATTACGGATGCCATTAAGCAATATACAGGGCTTGATGTGGAAACGCTTGATGAAAACGCGATCCGCGAACAATGCCGCGCGTGGGGAATGGAGGTGTCGGAAAGCATGGGCAAAGGCAAGCTGATTGACGAGATTTTTGGTGAAAAAGTAGAAGAGAACATTATTCAGCCTACATTCATTATCGACCATCCGGTTGAAATGTCGCCCCTTACCAAGAAACACCGCACCAAAAAAGGCATGGTGGAGCGCTTTGAGCTTTTTGTGAATGGCAGAGAAATTGCCAATGCTTATTCTGAGCTCAATGATCCTTTGGAGCAACGGGAACGTTTTGAAGATCAGTTGAAATTGAAGGAACGCGGCGATGATGAAGCCATGGAAATGGACGACGATTTCCTCAGATCACTCGAATACGGCATGCCCCCAAGTTCAGGCATCGGGATTGGCATTGACCGGCTTACCATGTTGCTGACCAATAATACGAGCATTCAGGAAGTGATTTTCTTCCCGCAAATGCGCCCTGAACGCCGGGTTGAAATTGCAAAGGAACTGGACTATATCAATGCCGGGGTGCCTGCTGCCTGGGTGCCTGCATTGCAAAAAATGAATATTCTTACGATTGAACAATTGAAAGCGGCTAATCCAAATAAGATTTTTAATGATCTGGGAGGAATGCGCAAAAAGCTTAAAATTGAAGAGAAAATGCCACTTTTAGATGATATTAAGGCATGGATCGCCTAGGTAATCAATGAAAAATGCCGCCCTGAACGAGCGGCATTTTTCATTTTCTGCAAAAAAAATACGATTATATCTTTTTTACCTGCACAGCGTTTAGTCCTTTTTTACCTTCAACGACTTCGTATTCTACTTGGTCATTTTCACGGATAGTAAGTCCTCCCAATCCTGTCACATGGACAAAGATGTCTCTGTTTGTGTCGTCTTCAACGATGAAGCCGTATCCCTTAGCTTCATTGAAAAATTTTACAGTACCTGTTGGCATAATGGTTGAATAAAAAAATTGAAATAAGGTGAAAATACAAAAGATTTGCAAGCGTTTCATTCAAAAGCCCAATGAGCTTCACCAAATAATTGAGGGAGGCTCAACGCATTGGTAAAAGAAACTTTGGAATTTTTAGTCAAGACATCCCGATTATAATGAACAACTTACAAAATCTTTAATCACAAAGAAACAAAAATTGTTTGTAAATCAATTTATTTGACTAAAGAATTTGAAAATTTACGAGTTAGCGGTATTTTGCCGTTTCGCCCAGTTTTAGAGGAAAATTTGATCACCGAATTGTATATACGGGTAAAATTCCCTAATTATGAACTAATTATTGGAAAAAGGTATGAACAAATTTCGGTATTTCGTTGAAGACCAGATATTTGGTGTCTGCGCAAAATTGGGCGAAAAGCTCAATTTCCCCGCTAGCAGCGTCCGGTTGTACTTTATTTATGCCACCTTCATGACTTTTGGATCGCCAATTATCCTTTATCTGGTGCTAGCTTTCTGGATGGAGTTGCAGAAGCATTGGCGCCGTCACAACAGTCCTACGATTTGGGAACTGTAACCTTATCAAAATTAATTCCCGTCAGCTGACTAAATCTGTGCTTCCCCAGCACAAAATATTCCCATACAATGCTCCTATAATATAATGGAGCACGATATGATGTTCTTTTTGTGGTTTTAATGAGTGAAGGGATCATTCTATAAAACGCAAAATGCGCTCTCAAAATGGCGACAACGTCGGGCCAGGCACCTGTTGCCATAAACCGTACGCTCGAAATTCCGTCCAATAACAATCTGATAAACACCGTTTTCCACCTCCTCCCTTTGGGAAGATTCTTGAAAAGCATGATTAAATTGTTCCGGTAATTGAGGAAAGTCTTTCTTGGATTGGACTTATGCAAAGTCCCGCCTCCTACGTGGTAAACGACTGATTTTCCGCAATATGTGATCCTGTACTGCATATTAAGCAACCGCCAGCAAAGGTCAATTTCTTCCATATGCGCAAAGAACGATTCGTCGAAACCCCCAGCTCGGTGAAAGGCAGATGCGCGGACAAACAAACATGCGCCGGTTGCCCAGAATACATCCTGCTCGTCATCAAACTGGCCTAAATCCTCTTCCCGCGTATCAAATATCCGCCCCCTGCAGAACGGATAACCCAGATAGTCCATATAACCACCAGCCGCTCCTGCATATTCAAAGTGCGTGGGAAGATCATATGCACGGATTTTCGGCTGACATGCTGCAATTTTTTCATCCGAGTCCATAAAGGAAATAACCGGTTGAATCCAGTTTTCTGTAACCTCAATGTCCGAGTTCAGCAGAATGTAGTAATCAGCCGAAATGCGCTTCAATGCATCATTATAGCCGCCTGCATAGCCTTTGTTTTCTGAAATTGTCAGCGTGTGAAGTTCGGGATAGGCTGAGTTTAACCAACTGAGAGACTGGTCTGTAGACGCATTGTCGGCTATCCAAACTGCATAGCCATCTGAATACTTCAAGATATTGGGAAGGAATTTTTCGAGATGGTGTCTGCCGTTATAATTCAGGATGACAATCGCAACAGTGGGAGCCATTAATGAAGCGGTTATTTCATAAACCCGCTTAAATCAAGCCCCGGAATGTTGGGAAGTACACCATCCGTTGCCTTCTGCAAATGCTCTTTTATTTTTGGTTCAATGTTATCCAATGCTTTGTTAACTGCCGCAACAACCAGATCCTGCAACATTTCCTTGTCATCTGGATTGACAAGGTCTTTATCAATATCCAAGCCTATTAAAGCCTTTTGTCCGTTTACAGTCGCTTTCACCATTCCACCACCTGACTCAGCCACCTGAGTTATATTGACCAATGAATCCTGCGCTTCTTTCATGCGAGACTGAAGGTCTTTCATTTTGCCCATGAGCCCCATCATATCTGCCATATTACCAAACATATTCGTCTTTATTAGGTTATGCTCTTTATAAAACTAATTTACGGGAAATGGTTCCTATCGTAAAAGCATAAATGTACCACTTTTTTCAACAGTTTGATTGATATCGTCCACGAAAGTCATTTTGTAAACGTAAGATCCAACCGGTGCATTTTCCCCGTTTATGGTCCCGTCCCAGCCTGTTGCAATGTCTTTGGAATGGAAAACAACTTCACCCCAGCGGTTCATTACCGAGAAGTTAAAGGATTGAAGCTGAGTCGATTTTGCTTCCAGAATATCATTGTAACCATCGCCATTGGGACTGAAAGCGTGAGGAACAAAAACACCTGCACTTCTTTTGTAGTTGATGATATTGGACAAGCTCACAAATCCGCCGGGAGCAGAATTCGCCCGAACCTGAAAGTTATATTCCAGATCACTTTGTGCATTTACCTTAATGGTATAATTTGAATTCATTTGGACCGGAATCTCCACCTCCGCAGTACTCGAACCAGCTTGAATAACATCGTAACTGGAAACGCCACCAAGGATTGGCAATTCAGTCGTCCAATTGAGCGTGGTCAGATTCTTTTTTAACAGAATCGTGCAAATCGGCTGTGATGCCGGGACTTTCTGACCGCAAGAATTGGTGTAACTGATCCTATAACAATAAGATAACTCATTTGTCTTGACGTCTGGATCTGAATACTCACTCTCGTTAAAGAGTGTAATTATTTTCTTGAACAATGTTGCCCCGGCCTCTGCCTTTTCAATAGTAAGGTCGTATGTACTGTTTGGCCCGGCGCCCGGAACACTTGCTTTAATAATCACAGCACGATCGCCATCAACAGAAACTGCTGCATCTTTAATGGGCTTAGGCGAAGCAATTTCAGCCTTTACACCAACCGGAGCAGATGTTGAAGTTACGTCCTTGATCTTTGCAACCACCTGGTATTCCGAAAAGCTGCCGCACTGCACATCCTCATCTGTATAGGTAATGTCGTTAATAGACGCAAAGGTTTTAATAATAGTCCCATCACGCAGAAGATCATAAGAGGTAAAATCAGTCGCATCCGGATATTTACTCCAGGTAAGGATATTTTGTCCGTCTTCGGATCTACCGGATAGCGTCATACTGCTGTAAACCCGACTGTCATTTTTGCCTGAGCACAAATCTTCGGATGCCAGCTTGACTTGATATACTTGGTTCGTAGCCAGGCTTTTTATGTCAAACGGCTGTAATCCACCCGACGATCTTCTTCCGGCAGTTGCATAGGTTCCGTTATTGGTGCTATAATTAATATCCGTATAAACGCCACTTAAACCCTGATAATTGATCCTGAGCGTACCATCGCCCCTCATTTCAATCGATTTTATTGCAATGTCATTCAGCTGGGCTTGTTGAAACGTGATAGGCAAAGACGTTGCACGGCCTTCCGCGCATCCTTTTCCCACATATAAACCCGTTACAAGCACCGTAGGGCTGGAAGTAACATCCGCATAACTGTGCTCAATGACCAGTGGGCTGCCTTTTTTCCATATCTGGGTTTGTCCATCTCCCCACTCAATTTTGGCTTCATCGTAGGCTTTTAATATCGCATTGTCTGTCAAACTCAGAAAGATCTTTCCGCCACCGCATGATGAATACTGGGGCGTAATAACCCGAGTCTCAAACACCTGGACAGTTTTACAAGCGTAAAATTGCCCTGAGGACAACGCACCTTGCTGCAAAATTGTATATATTCCAGGAAGAGAGTATGTGAAAACGGGTCCGGGTTGGATGTTGAGAGATTTCCCGTCGTAAGCGGGATCATAGTTCACCAAAATTGGATTCGGGACGGTATTAGTTACCCTTACAGTAAAAGGCGCACAACCTTCTGTTTTATCAATTGTGAAACCGCCTCCCCCGCGGTCGCAGAGTCCCTGCGCTTGAAGTGTTTTGCTGAAAAAAGTTAAAATAGAGAAAAGGGATAGTAGTGTTAATCTCATAAGTGTGCAAAATTAAAGCATGACTTTTTTAAGAGACTTCATACGAATATGAGCGATATGAAGTGTTGATGGTTGTAAAGCGACTACAAAAATAATCTATTTTAAAAGAGAAAGGCTCTTAACTAGTAAACGGGATTGCATTCAAACTAGTATTCTGATCCACGAGCCATTAGAAAAATCCTATCGGATTAATAAAAAACTCCCATTTTTGGAAATTTGCTGACCCGTAGCATCTTTTATCTCAATTTTATACAAATAATAACCGCCTGGCGCTTTCTCATTTTTAATGTTCCCATCCCAACTCTCCGCACTGTTTTCCGTCTGAAAAACCACTTCGCCCCAGCGCGTGAAAACCGACATACTGAATGTTGAAACAAAATATGCTTTCACTTCAAAGCGCTCATTATGAGCATCTCCATTGGGCGTAAACGCATCCGGGATGAGGACAATCGGATTTCTTCGTAAGGATAAAACATTGGAATAACTCTCCATATTGCCATCGTTAGACTGCGCTTTCACCTGAAATGAAAATGCCGACTGCGATTCGATATCGAGCATATGGCTGGTTGCTAACTGCTTGGGAATTTCGTCCTGAACCGTTCCAGCATCATTCATTTGAATTAAATTATAGGAAGCAACACCAGCCGTAAAAGGAGAATCGGCATTCCAATGGACATCCGTAACCCGATTTTGCAAAAGGATTGAACAAACTGGATTACTAAATGCCGGAGATCTCAGATTACACGCATTTTCATAGGTAAAGCGATAACAATAAGCATTTTCGGAAGTGTTCACATCCACATCATCAAACAGCAAACTCTGGTTATCCGGCTGCGAAATCTGCTGGAAATCCTGACTTCCCAATGTTGCCCGCTCAACGATCAGGTCGTAACTGCTGGTTAGACCTTCTCCGCTTAAAGCAACCTGGGTTGTAATGGTTTTTTCGTCCTTAACCGTCACGCTGGCAGTTGTAATCGTCTCGGGCGCTGCACTTTTCGGAGCAATGCTGAACGGCGTAGAGTAGGAACGTACATCGTTCTCAATGATCGCGACGATCTCATATTGATACGTGGTCCCGCATTTCACATCCGTATCCAAATATGATAACTGATCCAATGAGCTAAAAATAACAACCCCGTCGCGCTTCAATTGATACTGCAAAAGGTTATCTGTGTTGGGATAATGTTCCCAGGAAACGGAAATAATCTCATCCAGCGATACAGCACCCTCCTTAACAACCATGCTGCTCACCACCGGGCTATCAATCAGATTTTCACAAAAGTTCTTAGACGACAACTTGAAACGGTAAATTTGTTGCGGGTTAAGGCCCGTAATGGTCGCTGCCTGAGCGCCATCGGATTGGCCTCCCTTGCCCGTTGTAACAAACTGGCCGTCCCCTTTATCAATCCAAATTTCCGTTGCAATCTCCCCTCCATTCCATCATAAAGGATTTTTGCGTCACCGGAAGGAAGCATTTCGACACTTCGTATCCTAATTTTCGCGAGCGACTGCGGCGCTGTTTCTTTGGTTAATGTGGTTTTCAAGCCTTGCGTGCAGATGCCGGTAGCATATTTGCCCTGAACCGTTATTGCAGGAAAAGTCCCGCCCGTCGCGTATTGATGATCATAAAAAAGTGCACCGTTATTTTTAATGCTAACTGATTGACTGGACCCGTCGCCCCAGTTAATTTCGATTGCATTATAAGCCAGCGATATGCTGTCACTAATAATCGTAAGCCTTGCGCGGCCATTGTTGCAAGTCATCAATTCAGCCTTTGGGGCCCGGTTTTCCTTAACAATAACATCTTTGCAAAGGCTGAACCCGGCAACGTCCTTTATACTCCCATATTGCAAAATGGTATAGGTTCCGGGTAGATCATAAACATGTGAAAGCTCAAAAGACCGGTCTTTCTCTTCTGGCGGCGATGTGCTGTTTTTATTAAAATCGTAGGCATAAGTGACATTTTCCGCATTTACCATCTGATTGGTAATGTTCACTGTCAGTGGTGCACAGCCTTCGGATGGAGTTACCAGAAATTTGCCGGTGTTTCCGCAGAAGCTTTGTCCGAAAACATTTCTATCAACAAACAAAAATGCGCATAACAGAAACAATATCAGTAGATTAATCTTCATAGATGAGTAAAATTATCTCAAAATGACGGGCTGGATAGTTCCTGCTGATCATTGAAACGGATAAGCTAAAAGCTTTGTTAAGATGCAATGGAGGTTCAAAAATAGAACTTTTCAACATTAAGCATGTACCTTTGCAGAGTAAAAACGAGTTTTTGTTTAAAACTATTTTTCGTCATCCTGATTAATGAATAATAATAGCATTCCAATAGTTCTGGATTCCATAGATGAGGCCATAGAAGCTATAAAAAGAGGGGAAATGATCATTGTCGTAGATGACGAAGATCGTGAAAATGAAGGCGACTTTATATGTGCAGCCGAGCTCATTACCCCGGAAATTGTCAATTTTATGGCCCGTGAAGGCCGGGGATTGATCTGCGTCCCGATCACCGAAGAACGCTGTTCGGAACTGAACCTCGAAATGATGGTGGGCACAAACACGGCGCTTCATGAAACAGCATTCACCGTTTCGGTTGACTTGCTGGGTCATGGCTGTACGACGGGGATTTCGGCGAGCGACCGTTCCAAGACTATAAAAGCACTTGTTGACGCGGATACGCTACCCGAAGATTTGGGACGCCCGGGTCACATTTTTCCATTGAAAGCAAAAAAAGGCGGCGTTTTGAGAAGAACGGGCCATACAGAAGCCGCCATCGATTTTCCGAGATTGGCTGGATTAGCACCCGCAGGCGTTTTGGTGGAGATTTTAAATGAAGACGGCTCGATGGCCAGACTTCCGCAATTGCGTGAAATCGCTAACCGATTTAACCTTAAACTGGTTAGTATCAAAGACCTGATCGAATACAGACTTCAAAAAGAATCTCTAATAAAGCGCGAAATCGGCGTGGATATGCCGACTAAATGGGGCCATTTCGACCTGATTGCTTATCGTCAGATTAATACGGGTGATTTGCACCTGGCATTAGTGAAAGGAACGTGGGAAAAAGACGAGCCTATCCTCGTTCGCGTACACTCGTCCTGCGTTACCGGTGATATTTTCGGCTCATGCCGCTGCGATTGTGGTCCCCAGTTGCATGCTGCGATGGAAATGGTGGACAAGGCAGGCAAAGGCGTGATCGTTTATATGAACCAGGAAGGACGCGGAATTGGCCTTTTGAATAAACTGAGAGCATATAAGTTACAAGAAATGGGCCGGGATACCGTTGAAGCGAATCTGGAACTTGGTTTCCCGATGGACGACCGCGATTATGGCGTTGGCGCTCAGATCCTCCGCGACCTTGAAGTGACGAAGATCCGCCTCATTACCAATAACCCTAAAAAACGTGCAGGATTGATTGGTTATGGCCTTGAAATCGTGGATTCAGTGACTGTTGAGATTCCTTCTAACCCACATAATGAGAAATATCTTTTGACCAAAAGAGATAAAATGGGTCATAATTTGAGCAACCTAACCATGCCCGTCAATAAAGGATGACAAATGTTCAAATTGTAGAAACTGAAAGCGACATGCTGAAATGCCGCCGGGCCGTTCAGGCCTTGCGTCCTCAGTTGGGAGATGACCTTTATCTGGATGCGGTAAAAAAGACGCTTGCAGACAACAGGCAGATTATATTTATCGAAGAAAATGATGAAGCTGCCTCTGTTGCAGTTTTTGAAACCGGATACAACCTTTTTAGGGGAAGTTATATTTATATTGACGATCTTTCCACATTACCAGAACAACGCGGCAAAGGCTTGGCAGGCATTCTGATCGACTGGATACTGGACTATGCGAAGAAAAATGATTACGCGCAGGTTCATTTGGACTCCGGAGTATCTGAGGCACGTACCGATGCGCACAGGCTATATCTGAACAAGCGATTCCAGGTCGCGAGCTTGCATTTTGTTGCTAATATCTGATTTCGTTAAGATTTGATCTAAACATTATACCAAGAGCGAAAATAGTTTATGAATATTAATCAGGTTTTTGAAGCGTTCGACACATTGCGTGTACTGGTTATCGGGGATGTAATGCTGGACTCATATGTCTGGGGAAAAGTGGAAAGAATCTCGCCGGAAGCCCCGGTCCCGGTGGTTAATGTTCAAACGCGCGAGTATCGTCTGGGCGGTGCCGGCAATGTGCTTTTGAATGTACAATCGCTCGGCGCAGAGGCTATTATATGTTCCGTTATCGGAACGGACAGCTCAGGAGATCTGCTCGAAAACAGCTTGAAAGACAAAGGGTTAAATTGTGAAGGACTAATCCGCAGCGAAAGCCGTATAACAACCATTAAGGAACGAATTATCGCTGGTTCTCAGCAAGTTGTCCGCATTGATACGGAAACGGATAAACCTGTTTCAAAAAGTGAGACCGCGCAGCTGATCGCGAAAGCGAAGGAGCTGATCCCTAGCTGTAATGTGATTATTTTTGAAGATTATGACAAAGGCGTGCTCACTCCCCACTCCATCTCTGAGATCACTGCATTTGCCAATGAACACAATGTTCCAACCGTTGTCGATCCAAAGAAACGGAACTTCTTAGCTTACAATAACACGACATTGTTCAAGCCGAACCTGAAAGAATTGCGGGAGGGTTTGAAAATTGAATTCAATGTGGATAACCCCGAAGAACTTCGCGGCGCAGTCCGGCATTTGAAAGAAGCTTTGAATGTCAAAGGCGCCTTGATCACACTTTCGGAACGTGGGGTTATCATTGATTTTCAGGACGAGGTTCACAAACTACCTGCGCATATCAGGCAAATAGCAGATGTTTCCGGCGCCGGGGATACGGTGATCAGCATTGCGGCTTGCTGCGTGGCACTGGGTTTGCCGCCCAAAACGATTGCAGCTGTTTCCAATCTGGGTGGAGGTTTGGTTTGCGAACTTGTTGGCGTAGTGCCTATCGATAAAGAGCTGTTAAAAACCGAAGCGCTCAACCTGGTCATCGCACCAACTTACTAACCTGCTGCATTATTCATATTTGCAATCCACCCACTGAATTACCAGTTAATCCCCGACTGTCCTAGACCCATTCTCCGTGTGAATTTGGAAGATAGCTTGGATCGGCTGGTAATGTATCGAACGCTCGCACCAATGTAAGGCGTTGTTGCTGGCGTGTAAGATGTGAGATTTTCGCGCGCACTGTTGAATGTTTTGATCTGCCTGAAAGTGCTTACGCCAGCTTCCAGGGACACATTAATGGCTGTAAACAAATGCGCATTGGCAGAAATCCCTGTTTTGATCTGCCGGTAATTTTCTCGCCTAAGCACCTTTTCCTCCGGCATTTGGATTTGGAATCCCCCGCTATAACCGCTCAGCCCGGCCAGAAAGTCAATATTAAACCATTTGGTAGCCTTATAATTTGCATTGGCCATAAAAGGCAGCAATGCGGATACGCGCCAGTGCCTTCCCAAACCTTTATTAACCCCAAAAACAGGCACAAAACGTAGTTTTTGATTATATGCCAAAACAGAACCATACATGATCTGAGTCCGCAAACCGAGAATGTGCATCCGCGCCGCGCCACCCCAAAAGAAAGGCTGCGGACTAAAAAACGTTTCATTTGTTTCGGTCATGCCCAAGCCACCGCCATAGACCCAAAGCCGGTCCTTAATGCTCGCCTGGAGCCGTATAACACCCAGCGAAAGCGTTTTATATCCATTTTCCGGGTTGTTTTTCCCGTCCACGGTGGGTTGGATCTGGTTGTATTGGGCCAGCATAACTGTGTGAACAGCCCTTAAATCGAACTTTTTTCGCAAACTGTAACCTAACTGCACTTCGCTGTGAATGGGAATGATGCCCAAAAAACCAGTTCTTGTCACGCCATAATCCTGGGTTCCATTCATGCTGGAAGGAACGGCGTAATCTGCTTTTAATGTTAAATTCGGGTAAAAAAGGCGGCTTAGCGAGAAATGCTGCGCTTGCACGGCACTAAAAAACAGGAGAAGCGAACAGGTTAGCAGACTTCGGGAATGGATCATGCGGAAATGTCGGGGTGGCTGATTTTGGCAAATAACGTGAAAAGAGTGAGGCTATTGTATTTTCAGGAAGATCGGAACGGAACAGGGATGGTACAATTCTCTCAAAAGCGGGTATTAACTGTCACAATTCGCCTTAACTTAAAACAATGTGCATACATCCCTATATGAAAACGACATTACTTTTTTTATTCATTTTGTTATCCAATGTTGCCATGGCGCAAACTGCTGAAACATACGCTGAAAAACTGGGTTACCCGAAGGGGAAAAAAGTGCTGATTATTCATGTAGATGATGTCGGTATGTCGTATGAGTCTAATCAGGGTGCAATAAAGGCGATCAGGAATGGTGTCGCCAATTCGCTGAGCGTTATGATGCCTTGCGGGTGGGTGCCGGGTTTTGTGAATTATTGGAAGGAAAATAGAGATCTTGACGCCGGCCTTCACCTTACCATGACATCGGAATGGAAGGATTATCGCTGGGGACCGCTTGCTGGCAAGCCTAATGTAAAGGGGCTCGTTGATCCCGAAGGTGCTATGTGGCGAAGTGTAGCGGACGTTATTAAAAATGCATCTGCCGACGAGGTAGAAATGGAAGTCCGCGCGCAGCTGGATCGGGCACGCGCAATGGGTTTCGAGCCTACCCATATGGATTCACACATGGGAACGCTCTTCGCAAAAGATGAGTTTCTGGAACGTTATCTCAAAGTGGGCATGCAGGAAAAAATCCCGGTCATGTTTCCTGGCGGGCATAACACGTCAATCCAGGCCGACGAAAGAATGAGCGCTGAGCGCTTTCAGATGACGCAAACCATTGGAAAACAACTATGGGATGCCGGGCTTCCGGTTCTGGACGATCTGGAAAATACAAGTTATGGCTGGAAAGGCCCTGAAAATGGCGACAAATCAGAAAAGGCACTTCAAAAATATAAAACAGAAAAATACATTCATGCCATAAAAGTGCTCAAACCGGGCCTGACGATGGTCATTATGCATTGCACAATCCATTCCGATGTATTTCCGCACATCTCAGAATCCTGGCCGACGCGTGAAGGAGATTACCTGGCCATGATAGATCCTGAATTGAAAAAATACATTGAAAAAGAGGGCATTATCCTTACCACCTGGCGTGAAGCAATGGAGCGGCGGCAGAAAGTGAAATGATCGCGGAACAGAACAGCTAGTCCTCAATCCCGATGTGTGCATACACAATTTTGTAGAAATCAGGTGGCAGGAAGGGTTTTACCAGGTAATCACTGAAACCGCTGGCTAACGCACGTTCGCGCTCGTCCTGAAATGCGGAAGCCGTAAGTGCCACAATAGGGATTTGCTGGTCGCGCTCGCGGATCAAACGAGTGGCTTCAAAACCATCCATGACAGGCATTCGCAAATCCATAAAAATAAGGTCAAACTGATCCGAAAAGTATTTTTCTACGGCTTGCTTCCCATCTGACGCAAGATCGTAGGGTATGCTTTTTCTCTTTAAAAGACTGGTCGCAAAAATCAGATTCGTAGCATTGTCATCCACGACCAGCACTTTGGAGCTTTTGCTTAAAGCTGGCGTCAAGATCTTCCCAGTCATCACAGGATTTTGTACGGTAGCGGAATAGGGAAGCGCAATTTGAAATGAAAATACAGATCCTTCCCCAAGCTTGCTGTTAAGCGTAAGTTCGCCACCAAACAACCGGACCAATTCCCTTGAAATGGCCAAACCCAGCCCCGTTCCGCCATCCTGCCTTTTGACCAGGCTCCTCACCTGTGTAAATATTTCAAAAACATTGGACTGCTGATCCTCCGAAATACCAATTCCCGTATCAGAAACCGCAAATTCCAGCTTAATGATCCCGTTGCTGGTACGCTCCAGTTCTTTTACCGAAAACCGGACGTAGCCGGAATCAGTAAATTTAATGGCGTTATGAATTAGATTTGTGATCACCTGGCTCAGCCGAACCTGGTCACCGCGGAGCTGTGGAAGATTGGGCGAAAGATCAGCAGCCAGTTCAAGCCCTTTTTCCCGCGCTCTTGGCAGGAAACTGTTGTAAAGGTTTTTGAAAAGATCTTCG
Organism: Dyadobacter chenwenxiniae; assembly: GCF_022869785.1. NCBI lineage: Bacteria > Pseudomonadati > Bacteroidota > Cytophagia > Cytophagales > Spirosomataceae > Dyadobacter > Dyadobacter chenwenxiniae. The sequence continues at coordinate 5,289,736 of NZ_CP094997.1, forward strand.
ATGTCGAACGTGACAGGATGAAGCTTGACATGGTTGGAATTAATTTTATTAAAGTCCAAAATGTCATTCACAACCGCCATTAAATGTATTGAAGAGAATTTCAGCGTTTCGATCAGCTCCATTTCCTCTTCACTGCGTGATTTATTCTCTTCCAAAAGATGTACAATGCCCACGATGCCATTGAGCGGCGTTCTGATCTCGTGGCTCATCGTAGACAGGAATTCTGACTTTGCCAATGTTGCATCTTCCGCAATTTGCTTTTGCTTTTCCAGCAGATCATTTTGCTCGGCCAGTGAAAACAGATAGAAAAATTCGTGCTTGTTCCGGCTCTCATGAAAATACATCATGAAGGGAAACAAAATTTGCCCAAGAAAAAAGAACAACCCTCCCTGACTGAAAAAATGATACAGATAATCGGGATGACGATAATATAATGCCGGCGGAAATATGAACAGGACGCATAGTGTCAGGATAATGCTGTAATGCAGTGGCCACCGGAGCACAAAAAACGCAAACATTAAACCCAGCGTCATGTTCAGGCTGGCGCGGTCGTACGAGGCATGCGGCACTTCGGCCAGGATATATGCATGCACCGGTACCAATGCCAGGTTTGTATAGAATGATGTTTTCTGGGCGCTGAGCTTGCCGTAAAAATGAAGAATAAGCAAAAAGACAATAATTCCGCTTAGGACGAGTTCTGCGGCTAAAACTTCCTGAAATCCGGGATCATTACGCAGAAAATAGAGAATGGACGTAGCCGGGTAACCAACCAAATAAGCAACACAAAATATAATGTTGCCCCACCGCGACTTCAACTCACTCTCTTTTTTCCATAGTTCGTTGAACTCCTTAGTATAGGTAGTTTTATTCAAGAAAGAGCAGTTTAAATGCGCTGATAATAGGGTTGAGACTGTCAGTCAGACAATTATTCAAATTTACATAAATAGCAAAAAATAAGGGCATTCAAACAAATGAATACCCTTATTTCATACAATAACTTATTTACTGCTTACAGATCGATTGCTTCACCGTAAGCTGCTTCTGTTGCACCTTTTAATGCTTCGGACATGGTTGGGTGTGGATGGATCGCGCGCATGATCTCGTGAGATGTCGTTTCCAATTTGCGGGCCACAACCACCTCGGCGATCATTTCCGTAACGTTTGCACCAATCATGTGGGCTCCCAGGAACTCACCGTATTTTGCGTCAAAGATTACTTTTACAAAACCGTCGGTAACACCAGCGCCAACTGCCTTTCCTGACGCTTTGAAGGGGAATTTACCCACTTTAATATCATATCCGGCTTCTTTTGCTTTCTTTTCTGTAAATCCAACAGATGCAATTTCAGGTTGGCAGTAAGTACATCCCGGAATGTTTCCGTAATCCAAAGCCTCTGTTTTATGTCCTGCAATTTTCTCTGCACAAATAATCCCCTCAGCCGTAGCAACGTGTGCCAAAGCAGGGCCAGGGGTGCAGTCTCCGATCGCGTAAAATCCTGGAACGCTGGTTTCATACCATTCGTTTACAGTGATTTTGCCTTTATCTGTTTTGATACCAGTTTCTTCCAGACCAATGTTTTCAAGGTTAGCAACGATTCCAGCAGCAGAAAGCACTATATCTACCTCAAATGATTTCTGACCATCCGGCGTTTTCACAGAAACTTTACAACCGTTTCCGGAAGTGTCTACGGTCTCAACAGTTGAATTTACATAAGTTTCAATGCCCAGTTTTTTGTATTGCTTGGCAATTTCTTTTGAAATATCCTCGTCTTCTACCGGCACAAGGTTTGGCAGGAATTCAACCACTGTCACCTTCGTGCCCATAGAAGCATATACGTAAGCGAATTCCATTCCAATCGCACCCGATCCAACCACCAGCATGGATGCCGGCTGCTTTTCAAGGCTCATTGCTTTGCGGTATTCAACAACTTTCTGACCGTCGATCTTGATATTCGGTAACTCACGTGCACGCGCGCCGGTTGCGATGATAACACCTTTACCCGCTGTGTAATCCGTTGTTTTGCCGTCTTTGTCTGTAACTGCAACTGTCTTCTGGCCTTTAACCTTGCCGGTTCCCATGAGGACGTCGATCTTGTTCTTTTTCATCAGGAAAGACACGCCTTTGCTCATGGTATCTGCAACGCCGCGGCTACGCTGGATCACTGCACCAAAATCCGCAGCAGACTCACCAACATTAATTCCGTATTCTTTTGCATGCTTAATGTATTCAAAAACCTGCGCACTTTTCAAAAGCGCTTTGGTAGGAATGCACCCCCAGTTAAGGCATATTCCACCTAAACTTTCCTTTTCAACAATTGCTACTTTAAGTCCTAATTGGGAAGCACGAATGGCTGCGGGATAACCTCCCGGGCCGCTGCCAATTACTATCACATCATATGCTTGAGCCATTTTCCGGTATTTTTATTGTACGAAATGGGTTGACAAAAATTTCCTGCAAAGTTAAGACGATTTGCCGGAAAGACTACATGTACATTAGCTCCTATTTGCTATGAAACTGAGGGTTATTGCGAATTGTTATACCTTTGCTGCCCGCGGCCGGGCATTGTCAGTCTGAGCGGAGCCGAAGACGCGTTACTTGCGAGTAGCACGCCTTCGACCGCCCGGCGGCCCGGTCCGCTCAGGCTGACAAACAAGCATACAGGATGACAAGCAGCCTGGACTATTTTTCAACTTAAATTCAAAAAATTCAAATGACTGCAGAGCAATTGAAAGACTTGAAGGCCCGTGTAGAGGCTTTGGGGAGGTATCTTTGACTACGATAACCGAAAAAAACAACTAGAAGATCTTGAACAACAAACTGTTCAACCGGAGTTCTGGAACGATTCAGGACGCGCCGAAAAAACCATGCGGGAAATCCGCGGATTGAAATTCTGGACAAACGGATATGAAGAATTATCGCGTTTACGTGATGATTTAGACACGATCTGGGAGTTTTATGAAGCCGATGAAGCAACGGAAGAAGAAGTGGATGAAGAAGGCTTAAAGCTATCCAACAAGCTGGAAGAAGTCGAATTCCGGAAAATGATGGGTGAAGAAGGCGACGAACTGCCGGCTGTTATTGAGATCAATGCAGGTGCAGGCGGAACGGAGTCGCAGGACTGGGCATCCATGCTTATGCGCATGTACATTATGTGGGCGGAGAAAAATGGTTACAAAGTCCGTGAAGTGGATTTGCAGGATGGCGATGTAGCTGGGGTTAAGTCGGTTACATTGGAAATTGACGGTGAATATGCTTACGGAAATTTGAAATCGGAAAACGGCGTTCACAGGCTTGTCCGCATTTCACCATTTGATTCCAATGCAAGAAGGCATACTTCGTTCACGTCTGTTTACGTGTATCCGCTGGCTGACGACAACATTGAGATTGACGTCAACCTGGCAGACATTACCTGGGACACCTATCGTTCCGGTGGAGCAGGTGGCCAGAATGTGAACAAGGTTGAAACCGCAGTGCGTTTGCACCATAAGCCTTCGGGAATTGTTATTGCCTGCCAGCAGGAACGTTCGCAGTTAATGAATAAGGAAGTGGCGATCAGGCTTTTAAAGTCAAGGCTTTATCAGATTGAGCTCGAAAAACGGAATTCGGCCCGGGCAGAAGTGGAAGCCTCCAAACGAAAAATCGAATGGGGCTCTCAGATCCGCAGCTACGTCCTCGACGACCGCCGCGTCAAAGACCACAGAACAGATCATCAGACTTCCAACACAGATGCCGTTTTAAATGGTGAAATCAATGATTTCATCAAAGCATATCTGATGGAATCGTAAGATTCAGAAATCTAAAAAACCTCCCGGCAATGTCCCAATAAACGGATTCGCTTGGAGGTTTTTTTTATTTTTGATAACTTACTGTCAAATGTTGAAAGTTATGACTGAAACGGAATTAATGAAAAAGGTATCAGTTCTTCCTGAGAATTTGAAAGAGGAGGTGTCCGACTATGTGGACTTCTTAATCAGCAAATATCTCCCAGGCGAAAGTGTAAACAAAAAGCCGTTGAAGTTTGGGATGATGAAGGGAACGTTTAAAATGAGCCCTGATTTTGATGAGCCTTTGGATGACTTTAAAGAATACATGCCTTGAATATACTTTTAGATACACACGCACTGATCTGGTTTCTTGAAGGCGATGCAAATTTGTCCGAAAATGCGCTTGAAGCAATCGAAAACAAAGACAATAAGAAATATGTTAGCATTGCTTCGCTTTGGGAAATCGCTATTAAAATCAGTTTGGGTAAACTCTCTCTTCAAAACTCCCTCGATCTTTTTCTTGAAGAACTCGTAGAATCAGATATTCATATTTTGCCGATATCTATAAAGCATATCCTGCTTTTAAGTGAATTTGACTTTTTTCACAAGGACCCCTTTGATCGTCTTATCATTGCACAAGGAATAACTGAACACTTTGTGATTATTTCGAAAGACTCCAACTTTCTGCTTTATTCGGTTGAACTTCATTGGTAACGCAATTTACAGCAACTCTACATTACCACAAACTCGGCCATGGCCCGCGAACGGTCCTTGCTTTTCATGGCATTGGACAGGATGGGCTGACTTGCTTCAAGCCCTTTGAAGCGTATTGGAAAGAGCTTTATACGATTTATGCCATTGATTTGCCTTTTCATGGAAGAAGTGCATTTGTAAAAGGTCAAATCATCACAAAGGCACTTTGGAAAAACGTTCTTCAAGATTTTCTTGCGGCAAATGATATTGAAAGATTCGACATTGCTGGGTTCAGCATGGGCGGGCGCTTTGCATTGGCGACATTAGAGGTATTTCCAGACAGAATCGATCATGCATTTCTGATAGCGCCGGACGGGATTTCGGAGCATCCGCTTTATTCATTAGCAAGTCGGTTTTCGCCTGCGAGGAGCATCTTTGGCTGGTCTATGCAGCATCCAAATGCGTTTTTCAGCGTCTGTGGTCTTCTCCAAAAAATAGGATTGGTCAATGCGAGCTTGTATCGGTTTGTACAACAAGTCCTGAACACACCTGAAAAACGACAAACCGTTTATCATTCCTGGGTTAATTTTCGAAAATTGCGTTTTGACATTCCTGTTATTTATAAAATGGCGTCGTCAAATGATGTGTCCATATATCTGTTCGTAGGCCAATATGATAAACTGCTAAAACCTGCCGCCGTTCAGAAGCTTGCAACATTACTTCCTGCCAATCATTACATTGTCCTAAAAAGTGGTCATACCCAGCTGGTCGAGCAGGCCGCCTCATGGATTTGTGCTTTATTTAAGTAAATTGAGGAAACCAACCCGTCCTATGCCACAAGTTTTACCAAAAAATAATACCAATTGGCGCCTCAGGGCCATTATGGGCGGCTCCGCCGGAAATTTAGTTGAATGGTATGACTGGTATGCTTACTCCGCATTCTCGCTCTATTTTGCCAACACATTCTTCCCGGATTCCAATCCAACCGTCCAACTCCTCAACACAGCGGGCATATTTGCTGTAGGCTTTTTAATGCGCCCGATCGGCGGATATATTTTCGGCAAGCTGGCTGATACAAAAGGACGGAAAGAAGCCATGACATTGTCCGTGCTCTTAATGTCGTTCGGTTCATTGCTCATTGCTTTTTTGCCCGGCTATAACAGTATCGGCATTGCCGCCCCCATTTTTCTCCTCATTGCGCGACTTTTACAAGGCCTCAGCGTAGGCGGCGAATATGGCACATCCGCCACGTATTTGAGCGAAGTGGCCACCAAGGAAAGGCGCGGTTTCTATTCCAGCTTTCAATATGTAACATTAATCGGCGGCCAGCTGCTGGCATTGGGATTGCAACTGATCTTGCAAAATATCTTTCTTACCGATCAGCAAATGCATGATTGGGGTTGGCGGATTCCGTTTGTTTTCGGGGCAATGTTATCATTGGTTGCCCTTTATCTGCGAACGCATTTGAATGAAACAGAAGCTTTTATAGCCAAAGATTCGGCGGCGAAAAAGGAGGGATCTATGAAAGAACTCCTGAAACATCCGCAGGCGATATTGGTTGTGATCGGGCTGACGATGGGGGGAACACTGGCATTTTATACATACACAACCTATATGCAGAAGTTTCTGGTTAACACAGTGGGTTTAACTAAATATCAGTCTACTCTCCTGACATTCTGCTCGTTGCTGATCTTTGCCTGCCTGCAACCTGTTTTCGGAGCGATCAGTGACAGAGTAGGCAGGAGGCCATTGCTCATTGCGTTTGGTGTGCTTGGGACAATATTTACTTATCCGCTTTTAACCACATTAAGCCATACTACGAACATGTGGGCTGCTTTTGGCTTGCTCATGGCGGCGCTCATCATTGTTAGCGGCTACACTTCCATCAATGCCGTTGTGAAAGCTGAACTTTTTCCCGTGGAAGTTCGGGCGCTCGGCGTTGGCCTTCCCTACTCCATTACGGTCGCGATTTTTGGCGGAACGGCGGAATATCTCGCGCTTTGGGCCAAGAATCTGGGCCATGAAAATTACTATTACTGGTATGTGACGGCCTGCATTTTCATTTCCCTCATTATTTATTTCAAAATGCGGGACACGAAGCACACTTCGCTGATCGATTAGCGTCTTGGAAAAGATAAATTATCTCTTGACATAATCCATTCAAATATGTAACTTTCTGAAAACCAAAACTTTTAGAAGTTATGAACATGATAAATCGAATCGAGCATTGGGGCGATGCGCATCATCCGGCCTGGATGGATATCGTTCGTATTGCCTTGGGAGTGTTTCTTTTTGTGAAGGGCGTCAGCTTCATTAGCGACACCACGCGCTTGTCGAAGCTGGTAACCGGGCTTGACCTTCATTTGTATACGGTTGCATCCGTGCATTACGTAGCCTTCGCACATATTTTTGGTGGATTCCTCATTGCGCTCGGCTGCCTAACACGCATATCCGCGATCATTCAGATTCCAATTTTGCTCGTCGCAGTATTTTTCGTCAATTTCCGTTCCGGCTTCTCGTATCTGAACTCCGAACTTTGGCTTTCAATAATCACATTGATCCTCGTTGTTACTTTTGCCGTTGTCGGATCTGGCCGGTTTTCAATGGATGAATGGATGAAAAATCATGACAGGTAAGCTGTCAGATCAGCTCGGGTGCGGTTTTATACAAATATTTTCTTTTGTATTCCAATGGCGTCATATCGGTCACCTTTTTGAAATGCCGGTAAAAATTGGAAACATTGTTAAAGCCGCACTCAAAGCAAATCACCTCCGTCGCCAGTTTATCTTCAATTAAGAAACGGCAGGCCTGACTAATTCGGATTTCCACGAGGAAATCATTGTAAGTCTTCTTGGTCATCAGCTTGAAATACCGGCAAAAGGACGTTATACCCAGATTCGCGATAGACGCGACGTCCTGTAAGGAAATATCGTTTCGGTAATTTGAGAGCGTGTAGGCATATATTTTGTTCAACCGCAGCGTTTCGGAATCATTGGATTTATAAAAAGCATGCGCCGAGGCGATGGTTTCCAAATCGCTTGCTTCTGCTAAGATCTTCAAAATGGAAAGCAATGCGATCAACCGGTCCAGGTTTTGAGCATTCACAGCTGCTTTCATTAACGGAATAATGCTTTCTTTGGCTTTGCCGTTAATCAAAAGGCCACGTCTTGCTTTTTCGTAAAGTTTGGGGATTTGATATGCTTCTGGTAAAAGCAGTAACTCACTTCCCAGACAGTTGGGCAAAAAATGAATTATGATCACTTCTACGGCCGCGTTGCTCGTGCCTTCCTCAACGCGCCAGGTATGCGGCAGATTTTCGCCTAACAGAATCAATTCTCCATCCGAAAAATTGCTAATATTATCGCCTATGAACCGCACTCCTGTGCCTTTGATCAGATAATGCAGCTCCAATTCAGGATGGTAATGCCATACTGTGCCGAAGCCGGAGCCTTTGTCGTGACGGATACTAAAAGAAGTCCGGGATGCAATCGGAACTTTGTGAAAGTGCGGTTTCATTTTTAAATATCTTTTCGACAACAGCAGGCTGCCAACATTCAATTTAAAAAGAAAAATGTATTAATATCTATCTACGTTTGCAGTAAAAACTTTAAAATAGTTATATGAAATCTCGTAATCGTTTTAGTTTATCAAAAGTTACTCCTAGTTAAAAGGGTTACAGGTGCTGATTATCACTGTATGAATGGATTTTACTCAAAAACATTTCCTTAGACGCGGGATCTCTGTATCGGTTCATCTGACCAAAAATTTCGCTTTTCAGGTTTAAAAAAAGATAAGCTTGAAAATTATCTTCCGTTTCAATGTCAACGCGTTCGTCCCAGATCTTAGCAAAAACGCTCTCCGTAATCGTTTCAGCCTCCTTTTCATCTTTTAAAAGCACGGCGCAGAATTTTACCGCAGAAAAATAAAAGTATGAGCAAAGTTGCGAGAAAGCAGCCTCATCCCCTTGTTTGATTTGATAAAGAATTTGTTGATTTGGAAAGTTCATAGCTCTAAGCTTAAAGGTAAAAATGGCTTTTTACTTGACCAGATTCTTTTTGAAAATGCTCGTAATGCCCAATGTTGTCTGAATGCGGTCAACGTCTTCCAACAGCTGGTCCATTCGTGACTGTAATTCAGGCGTTAATGTGTCCACTTCCCGTCTTGTGTAAATGGAGATCGGGAAACCGCGTTGCTTGAGGCTGTATTTGGCAATGGTTGGATAAGCCGAATGAACGATTTCCATGGAATCTTCCAGAAATTGCTGTACTTCCGCAAGTTCACTTTCCATTGCCGGATCATTGTAATGATCACATATCCAGACCACAAGCTCTGGAAATATATTGCCCTGAATACAAGACAAACCCGCCGCACCAGCGCGAAGCGAGGAAACCGCGTTCACCATATATGCGTCGTAAAGTCCAAACTTATAACCATCTGCAACTGCTATCCGGCGCTTCACTTCATCCAGGTCCAGACTCGTATCTTTATGGTAAACGATGCGGCCGGTCTCCATCAAAGTTTCCAGAATTTCGCTGTTAATTAACCTTTTGTACGGGACGGGACATTCATATAATCCGAGGGGAATGTCGTTCGTAAGCGAGATCAATTCCAGGACGCGGCTTGTAAAAACTTCATCTGATTCCGTTTCAGCAGCCATAAGGCCAGTGATAACAATCACAGCCTGCACACCGGTGTCATATATACGTTTCGTAAATGCAGCTTGTTCTGCAACACTGCCCGGAAATGTCCCTGTGGCAACTACAGGCACCCGCCCAGCCACCTGATCCACAACCGTCTGCGTCACATCCAGGCGCTCCTGCTCGGATAATTCAAACATTTCACTAGACAGGCAATTGGCAAATAACCCGGTTGCCCCGGCTTCCAGATAAAAGTCGGTTAATGCTCTTAATCCAACATAATCCACCGCACCTGATTTCAGAAACGGGGTTAGCATGACCGGGATAAAGCCTTGGGGTAATGAGTCAGAGGAGGGTGTTGCGTAGTTCATCATATTGGTGTCGATTGTATTGTGTTAGTGTTTGTCTGCTAAAACTTCTTCTTCCGGCTGCGTTTTGCCTTTCAGCCTCGTCAATAACATGCCGGTTAAAAATATAGTGAGCGTGCCTACGACCATGATCATATTCTGGTGCAGAGGATTGCGCAGATATTCGTATTGGTCAGGAAGTTGCGAAGAAAACGTCATCCAGATAATAACCACGATTCCTATCAATGTCGCAATTAGCGCTTCCGTGTTTTTGGTTGATCTGGAAACAATGCCTAGTAAGAACAAGCCAAGCATTCCCCCCGCAAAAATACCTGAAAGCATCCACCACACATCCAGCACACTTTTCACCCCGATCATTGCAATGCCGGTGATCATTCCAAACAGTCCGAAAACCGTCGTAGCGATGTACAACAACCTCATCGACTCCTTTTGGGACAAGTTTGATTTGATATACTTTTGATAAATATCTACCGAGAAAACCGTCGCCGACGCATTCATCCCCGAACTGATCGTGCTCATTGCGGCAGACATAATTGCTGCGATAATAAGCCCTAGCAAGCCCACAGGAACTTTGGTAACCATAAAATGCGGCATCACTTTATCCCCGTAATCAGCCGGTGTTAATGTTGAAGCTAATTGCGAAATCGCCTGGGACGACCCGTTCGGCAATCTTTCTGTTGCCACTTGCATTCTTACAATGTTGAGCAGCTCGGGATTGCTTTGATAATAGGCGTAAAGACAAGATCCTAGTAGAAAGAATATCAGCGAAACTGGCAAATAGAGATAAACACAGAGCCAAACTGAGCTGGCGGCTTCCTTAATCGAAGAGGTCGTATGATAACGCTGAACATAATTCTGGTCCATACCAAAATTGTTCAGGTTCATAAAAAATCCGTATAAAAGCACCACCCAAAACGACGCTTGCGTAAAATCAGGAGCGAAACTACCCAAGCTGAATTTGTCATTCGCCTTACCAATTTCCAGGATCTTTGGAAAACCACCTTCCATGCCCGAAATCACAAGGTAAAGAATCACAAATGCGCCCACCGTTTTAATCACACCCTGCACAACCTCCGTCCAGATAACCGCCTCCATGCCGCCCATTACCGTATACAACACAATGCAGATCCCGACCACGATCATAATGGTGGACATCGGGTAACCCGTAAGCGCCTGCAGACTCAATGCAATCCCAAAAAAAATAGAACCCATTCTGGCCAGTTGTGTAAGCAGAAAGCAAACAACCGCATATGTCCGTGCCCAGGGACCGAATCGCTCTTCCAAATGTGTATAAGCAGAAACGGCTCCGGTATTTCTATAAAAGGGAATGAAAAACTTGGTTGCGACCCAGGCCGCAAATGGCATCGATAAACTAAAAACAAACGAATTCCAATTGCTTCCGTAAGCCTTTCCGGGAACGCCCAGAAATGTATTACTGCTCAAAAAGGTGGCGTAAATGGAGATCCCGATCGCCCAGCCCGGAATTTTGCCCGAAGCTTTTGTAAACTGATCCGCGTTGGTGTTATTTCTCGAAAAATAAATGCCCACACCAACCATCCCAACCAGATAGGCAATAACAATAACCAGATCGATGAAGGGTAAGGATTTCATTAGACTTTTCGGACAATTATAACTTTACCACAAAGGAACAGGATCAAAACCCTGCATTTATATGGTTTCATATCCTTTTATTGTACGATATTATCAAACGACGTCTGATAACAAAATGATAATGGGATTATTCTACTACCTTCTTGTCTTTGAAGAAATAGCCGATGCCGATGGTGGAGATGACGATGAGCAGGATCAAGACGATTTTAGTCGCCAAACCCTCATTAGGATGTTCCAAAAGATAACGAATGTCGCGTGCTTCCCGTCCCGCCCAAACGGCCAGAACCGTCCGCGGGATCATTCCCAAAGTGCCGCCAGCCAGCACTTGCTTGAATCGTGCACCCGCCATTGCGAAAAATAAGTTGGTAATGGCAAAGGGCAGGACGGGCGAAAGTTTGGCGAAAAATATCAGTCTTAACTCATTTTGATAAAATCTGCGCAGCAGTACGTTCACCTGCGGATAAACCTGGATCAAGTAGCTACGGATGGAAGATGCATGCAGGAAATTGGCCAAACCGTAAATGATAGCGATCGCGCCCAGATTCAACCCAAAAAGCAATGGTAGTGCGGTCCATCCCAAGAAATACCCGTAAACCAATGCCAGGAAGGTGGGCGGTGTGAGTGCCACTGAGGATGCCAATGTCAATACCAGCGTGACAACAACCCACCATTCAAAAGGCCAGCTCCGTAACTGGCTTTCGTGACCGACTGCCCAGGCTGTGATAATGGAGGTTGTAACAAGCGGAACCACAGTCAGTAAAATGCTTACGACAACGGGTAATGATAATTTTTTGGGGGAGGAAGTCTCCAATGATTTTCTGTTTAAATTTTTGCTTCGTTCCGCGTATGGTGATAACCACTTGTTTGGTTAAAAGGTTTTTCCTAATCTTGACTTTATGCCTTGTTCTTCTTGCCACGGATGCACCGCGCGGCGGACCGTAAATGTTCACGAATAGTATTGCTATTAGTGAACATGGGTGCATCCGTGGCATTACATAAAATCCCAAACATGAAATTCGCAACAAAAGCCATACACGCCGGCGTGGAGCCGGACCCGACCACCGGCGCCATCATGACGCCCATTTACCAGACGTCCACCTACGTGCAGGAAAGCCCGGGCAAGCACAAAGGCTACGAATATTCCCGCACCCATAATCCCACGCGAACCGCCCTGCAAAATGCACTGGCCGCACTGGAAAACGGCAAATACGGCATTTGCTACGCATCTGGATTAGCCGCCACCGACGCCGTTCTGAAACTTTACCGGCCAGGTGACGAAATCATTGCGACCAACGACATTTACGGAGGCACATATCGCATTATGAAGCGGATTTACGAGCCATTCGGAATGGTTTTCAAGTTTGTCGATATGAGTGATGTGGGTAATGTAGAGGCGGCTATTACAGAGAAAACGAAAATGGTCTGGATGGAAACACCAACAAATCCGCTGCTGAAAATTGTTGATATCAGGGCCATTACAAGCATTTGCAAGGAAAAGGGCATTCATAGCATTGTTGATAACACATTTGCGTCGCCTTATTTGCAAAATCCGCTGGATATGGATGCAGATGTTGTGATGCATTCGGTGACGAAATATCTGGGCGGACATTCGGACACAGTTATGGGAGCGCTCGTTACAAATGATGACGAGTTGGCAAAACAATTAGCATTCATTCAAAATGCAAGCGGCGCGGTTCCGGGTCCTCAGGATTGCTTTTTGGTTTTAAGAGGAATCAAAACATTGCATATCCGCATGCAACGACATTGTGAGAATGCTTTGGAAGTAGCCGAATGGCTCGAAGCTCACCCAAAAGTTGGCAAGGTTTATTATCCTGGACTGCCTTCTCACCCTTCTTACGAACTGGCAGGCAAACAAATGCGCGGTTACGGCGGCATGTTGTCATTTGAATTAAAGGGTGATGTTTATGAAGAAGCCGTGCGCCTCATGGAAAATCTGGAAGTTTTTTCTCTGGGCGAATCATTAGGCGGTGTGGAATCGCTTTGCACACATCCCGCAAGCATGACGCACGCAAGCATTCCAAAAGAAGAAAGGCTCAAAACGGGCTTGAAAGACACATTAATACGCCTTAGCGTAGGAATTGAGGATGTGCAAGACCTTATTGCAGATCTTCAACAGGCCATTGGATAGGTTTCTGTTTGCTTTGCAATCAAAGTTCAAAAACCTTACTTTTGGCATCACATTTTTTTCAGGCACTAAAATATAATTGTAATGGAATTAACAGGAACGGTCATCGCTTTGCTTCCCGAAGTAACAGGCCAGGGAAAGAACGGAGCTTGGCGTAAGCAGGAATTCATTCTTGAAATCCCTTCTCAGTATCCAAAAAAGGTTTGTATTGCGCTTTGGGGAGACAAAATTGATCAGACAAATTTGCAAATAAATGATCAGGTGACTGCTTCCATCGACGTGGAAAGCCGCGAATACAACTCCCGCTGGTATACTGAAGTGAAAGCGTGGAAAGTGGACAAAGCAGGAGCCGGCAATAATTCAGGTTCTAACTCCGGAGGCCAGCCATTGCCACCCGTTACAACATTCAGCGAGGACGAGTCAGACGATCTTCCTTTTTAATTAACATTATAATTCCCGGCTTGACGGATTTTGTTTTGCAAAAAAAACACGCCAAGCCGGGAATTTTTATTGATTCGGATTCTAATTGGATTGGTAAGCCATCGACATCGTAAACTTGTCGATCATTTCCTGCGGATGCACTTCAAGAATGCGCGCTAACACCATGACTACCAGCGTATTGGAGGCTATTTTCCGGGGAATGCCCGCGAATGTTGCAAAAAGATCAACGGTAACAGATTCCTTTTCATCCAGAAGCTTCATCAGTTTCTGCTCCTTATCGCCATACTGAAAACGAATATCGCGCTCGCCTCTTCCCCTGCGCATGATTTCCTTCATTTCCCTGCTGGCCTGTATCGATTTGTCGTCAACGCGGATGTATGCCTGTCGGTTTCCGGTGTCGTCCACCACATAATGCGGCTTATCGATGCTCCTGTGAATGGTTAGCACCAGCACATCGCGGTCCGGACTTACCGGGATCCTTTCTTTTTTTGTAGCTGATTTTGGGATAAATGTATTTGTCGATGGCCTTTGTGAGCGTGTACTCATCTTCCTCCGCGTCTTTAAGGCCTTTGATCGTTTTGTCGTCTCCCACCCCGACGAAGAGTTTTCCACCACCGGAGTTGGCAAACGCGACAACTTCACGGACAATCTTTTCCGGGTGATTGGACTTCAATTTGAATTCCACATGTTCACCCTCACCTTTCTTAACCAACTCTCTCAACAATCGAAGCTCCATCGGTTGGAATGGATAGATATCTGAATTATGACAAAATCACTTTCGGTAACTTCCTCGTCTTTCTACTTGATAACGCTAACAATTTACATTCCTTTTGCCGGATTAAAAAAATATTGACTAGCGGATTTCGTAAAGTTTCACTTATAAGAATAAAAAAAACGGCACTGATAAGGTGCCGTTTTCTTTATTTAATATTCATCTTCGTTGAAAAAGAAATCGTCTTTGGTGGGATAATCAGGCCAAATCTCTTCAATGCTTTCATAAGGCTGACCGTCATCTTCAAGTTCCTGTAGGTTTTCAACTACTTCTAACGGAGCGCCTGTCCTGATTGCAAAGTCAATGAGCTCGTCTTTGGTAGCTGGCCAGGGAGCATCTTCAAGATATGACGCGAGTTCGAGAGTCCAGTACATAATATTTTCGCCTATTAATAGTTACTTACTTTTCTGCAAAAGTAAAAAATTTGACATCTTTTAAAAGCTTAAAGCGAAAAAAAACAAAAATAATTGCTTCCCTCAAAATTTAATTTTCTCGTAATTATCAACTTACTATTTACCAGCCAGTTGCAATATTCAGGAAGCCAATAAAGTCGCAGCCGATATCCCTAAACCTTTGTGAATCCTGCGAATCATTTCAAGCGTCAGCGGCCTTTTTCGGTTTAGCACTTCAGATACGCGGCTGGCGCTTCCAAAATAGTCCACCAAATCCTTTTTCTTCAATCCATTCTCCTCCATTTTTAGTTTGATCGCCTCAACCGGATCAAGTGGCTCAATAGCAAAATGCACCGTTTCATAATCCTCTACAATTATCGAGATCAATTCCAATAATTCTTCCTCCGGGCTGTTCTCAGCGCAGTCAACCAATGAATCTATGACTTTGAGATAAGCTCTGTAATCCGCATCCGAATGAATCGGTTTTAGCTCGGACTTGATTTGTTGTATCGTTTTCATCGGCCATTAAAGTTAATTCATGAATAGCAGCCCAAATTAAGCACAATTCCCTGGTGCCTTCTTCAATCCTGAAAACCTTTTTGTAATTTTCCCAATCATTATAAAAGCAATCATATGACCATTGAAGTTTGCGCTTATTCGTTGGAATCTTGTATCAATGCACAGGCTGGCGGCGCAGGGAGGATTGAACTATGCGGCGGACTGGGGGAAGGCGGCACCACGCCGAGTGCAGGCTTGATAGAACTGGTAAGGCAACATATTGACATTGATGTTTTCGTCATGATCCGGCCCCGGGGCGGCGATTTCGTTTACGACGTTTTCGAAGAAGAGATTATGAGAAAAGACATCGACCTTGCCAGGAAATTGGGTGGAAACGGCGTCGTATTAGGCATTTTAACCAATGACGGCCAGGTGGACGTAACGCGTACGAAGGCACTCGTAGACTATGCAAAACCAATGAGAGTCACTTTTCACCGCGCATTTGACCTTACTCCAGATCCGATCAAAGCATTGAAAGCAGTCATTGAAACCGGCGCTGAGCGAATCCTTACTTCCGGCCAGAAACCGACTGCTGTTGAGGGCATTTCTTTATTGGAACAACTCGCAAAAGAAGCAGGGGATTCGATTGAAATCATGGCTGGCAGTGGGGTTAACCATAATAATGCGGTGCAGTTGGCAGCTGCTGGCGTACATTCTTTGCATTTAACGGCCAAAGCATTCCGCCCCGGACGACAAAAATATTTCCCTTCGGACATTTCCATGGCAGGGGGCGTTCCCGACGAACATTCGGTAATGTATGCTGATCTGGCGCTCGTTGAAGCCATTGTGCAAGTAGTTTCCTAAGGACGCAGGGCTTTTAAAATTGCGTCACCCAATTCTTCCTCTATGAAGTATTTGAAAGCTTTTGTTTCACTCGCTGCAACAATTTGCCTTGTTTATTTCCTGAATAAGCCGCTCGGTCCGGCCCCCGCATTGGGGCCTTTTTTGAGTCCGTACACAGGATTTGGACAAAATGGAGACAAAATCATCGATAACCAGGCTGAAACAATTCTCAAACTGGACGGACTGAAAGAAGAAGTGACGATTCGCTACGACGACTCAGGCGTTCCCCACATTTTTGCCAAAAACAACTTTGATCTATTTTACGCACAGGGATTTGTAACGGCTAAGGACAGGCTCTGGCAAATGGACTTGCAGATCCGCGCTGCCTCCGGGCGGCTTTCCGAAGTGCTGGGCAAAGCAACATTGCAAATAGATCAGCAGAGCCGTCGGCTTGGAATGGGCTATGGCGCTGAGGCAAATATCAAAGTGGCGATGGAGAACCCGCATTCACGGGAAGCATTGCTCGGTTACACAGCTGGTGTGAATGCTTACATTGATCAGCTTTCACCAAAAGATTATCCAATCGAGTTCAAACTGCTGGGTTACAAACCGGAGGCATGGAAGCCCATCAACACCATGTATATGCTGGAACAGATGACATTAACATTGGCCGGAAGATCCAATGAGCTCAATATGAGCAATGTCCTGAAAAAATACGGAGAGAAAGTGGTCAATGATCTGTTTCCCGACTATCCCATGTTCCAGGAAAGCCCGGTCATTCCTTCCGGAACTGCCTGGGATTTTGAGCCGCTTCCTATTCCCAACAAACCCAAAACCGCTACAAACGGCGACACTATAGCCCAATTTAAAAATATTCCCGCTGCATTAATGCACCGGGAAACGAAACCGGAAGGAATCGGCAGCAATAACTGGGCAGTGAGCGCTCAGAAGTCGGTCACGGGCTATCCTATCCTTGCCAATGATCCGCACCTTGAACTGACTTTGCCGTCCATCTGGTATCAGGTGCAGCTGCATTCTCCATCCATGAATGTCTATGGCGTGTCGCTTCCGGGCATTCCGAGTGTGATTATTGGATTTAATCAGCATGTGGCCTGGGGTGTTACCAATACGGATGCTGATGTTTTTGACTTATATAAAATTAAATTCAAAGATGAATCCAGGACACAATACTGGCATGATAATCAGTGGAAACCTACACGAAAGCGCGTTGAAACCATCATCATAAAGGGCCAAAAAGAACCTTTAAAAGAAGAAGTCATTTACACCCACCACGGGCCGGTTACAGAAACGGACAACAGCTCCGGAAAATATCCTGAACTTGCCATAAAATGGATCGGACATGAGGCTGGAAACAGCTTTCTGACGTTCTATGAGCTGAATAAGGCCAAAAATTATGATGATTACCGAAAGGCACTATCCTATTATGTAGGGCCGGCACAAAATTTCGTTTTTGCCGATAACAGTAAGAATATCGCGCTGACAGTCAACGGAAAATTACCTTTGAAATATAAGGAACAGGGGAAATTCATTCTGGATGGCACCCATGCATCCGATGACTGGCAAGGCTGGATCCCGGCGGCACAGAATCCTTTTGTTAAGAACCCAAAAAGAGGTTTTGTCAGCAGTGCAAATCAGTCTTCTACAGATCCCTCCTATCCTTATTTTATCAACTGGGTTTTTGCACCCACGGAGCGTGGCGTGCGTATCAATGAACGCCTGACGTCCATGACCCGCGCCAATGCCGATAGTTTGAGAATGTTACAAAACGACAATTTCAGCGTTTTGGCAAGAAACATTTTACCCAAATTATTGGAAACATTAAAATCAACAGCATTGACCCCTGCTCAAAAAGCCGCTGCGATCACACTATCCAACTGGAATTATCAGAACACAGCCGAGTCAGTTGCCACCTCTATTTTTGAAGAATGGATGCCCTTGTTGCAAGCCCGGATCTGGAACGATGAATTTGGCGAAAATCTGGAATATCCCACGCGCGACCGAACATTATATATGATTATTAACGAGCCCGATAAAAAATGGTTCGACAACATTACCACGCCGGAAAAAGAAACTTTGGCCGACCTCACCGCAACCAGCTTTAAAGCCGCAATTGACACATTAACCACCCGGCATGGCCCCATGAGCCAATCGTGGCAATGGGCAAAAGTGAAAGGAACGGAAATCAGGCATTTAAGCCGAAGCTTGAAACCATTCAATGCGCCGCCATTGAAAGTAGGTGGTGGCCGGAGCATCGTAAATGCTATCACCAAGCGAAACGGGCCTTCCTGGCGCATGGTGGTGGAGCTGGGGACCAGTTCCGAGGGCTTATGGCATTTATCCGGGCGGCCAATCGGGCAATCCAGGGAGCCCTTATTATTTGAATTTGCTAAAGAAATGGGAGAATGGGGAGCTGAACGAGCTTATTTACCTGCTCGAACCATCCCAGAAGCACCCGCATATGACGTCGGTTGTGAAGCTTCAAAAACCTTAATCTTCGCCATTATGAACTTCATTATCATATACTACTGATAACCGCATTGCTCCAAATTGTCGCTCCATGGTGGGTTGTAGCAGTTGTTCCTTTTATAGTTTTTCTGATCAGACCAGGCCGTGCATCCCACGCTTTCTGGACTGGATTTGCGGCTATTGCAGTGCTATGGATGGCTTATGGCTTTTATTTGCATTTTATTTCCGATGGCGCCATGTCCGACCGGATTGCAGGAATATTCTCTTTACCAAATGGCATTATCCTGCTACTCGTTTCAGCGCTGGTAGGCGGTTTAACGGGCGGTTTAGCCGCATTATCGGGGCAGTTGGTCCGGAGAACATTTGTTTCGGCCCCGCCAAAAAGCGTGTCGCTGTAAAACTTGGTGTAAATGTTACACAGGGCCTCATATTCATTGTACTTAAACACAAATTATTATCTTTGCGGCTCGTTCAAAAAACAAAACTCAAAAAACGTGAACAACAATACTTCATTAATATGGAACATCGTGCTTTCTCTGGCTGTGGCGGTGTTATTCTTTTTACATTTTTCAGGCAAGCCTTCGGGAGATGCTGGTGCAGCAGCAGATGGTGGCGTAGTGGCAGGTCGTAAAACCGTGTATGTTCAGGTTGATTCTTTGTTGAAAAACTACGAATTCTTTAAGGATACAAGAAAAGAACTGGAAAATAAAAACTTCCAACTTGAAAACGAATTGAATACAAAAGGCCGTTCATTGCAAAATGAAGTTCAGTTTTTTCAGCAGAGAGCACAAACAATGACGCCGGAGCAGGCACGTTCGACAGAGGCACAATTGATGAAAAAGCAGCAGGACCTGGTTGCTTACCGCGATCAATCTGCACAAGCGTTGGGACAGGAAGAGGCTAAGAAAAACGAAGAGCTTTACAAAAACATCCGTTCTTATATTGAGAAATATAACAAAGAGAATGGTTTTGAATATGTTCTGGGTTACTCATTAGGCGGCGGAATTTTGTTTGCTAATCCATCATTGGACGTTACACAGAAGATCCTCGACGGCTTGAACAAGGAATACAAAGGAAGCAATACATCAAAAGCGGATTCTACTAAAAAGAAGTAAGCAACATTGACTTATAAAATGAGGGCAGGCCGCTAGCTTTTAGCGGCCTGCTTTTTTATGCCCCTTAGACTAATTCAAATCCACCCTTTAATCATCGGATTTGGCTGCGACCGTGCAGCTTTGATAAATAGCGTTATTCCCTTCGCTAATCATCAAAGTTAATGTCCGCAATTTCGAAACACTCCTGGCTGATCTGGTTTTTGATTGTTATATGTTGCGTAGCGACATTGTCATTCTTCATTTCCGATGCCGCCCTTGACATCCCATTTATTGACGATTATAATGCGTTGCTGGATTTTATAATCCAATATCTGAGAGCCGGTTCACTACTGGACAAGATACATTTCATTTTCCGGCAGCATAACGAACACCGGATCGGTTACGCCCGGATAATCGTTTTGCTGGATTACTATCTATTCGGATGCACCAATCTTCGCCATCTCATTTTCTTTGGAAGTATAAACCTGTTTTTGGTCACAATCATTTTCTGTGTTGAAGCCTGCAAGAGCAGCAAAAATGTCCTGTCCATTATTCCGGTGGTGCTGCTATCCTTCCAATTCCAGCATATGGGCAGTTTGCTCTGGGCCACAAGCGCCCTTCAAAACCTGGGCGTTATAGCGCTTGCATGTTCAGCAATATGGTTGGTAACAAGGTCCGATGCCACAGCGCCATGTATCGGGGTCATTTTTGCATTTATCACCACATTTTCCAGCGGCACCGGACCTATGATATGGATCGTCTTCATTGTCGTTGCAATGGTCGGCGGCGATATGGTGAAGGGCGCCATAATGTTAGCGTTGGGAATATGCTCTGTTTATCTCTTTCTTCTCTCCTACCATTTTCCTGTTGTCGAAGACACCAGCATTGCAACAAAGCTGATGAACATGCCGGAAATTTGTCTGGGAATAATTGGGGGCACTTTTGACATTCACGAAAGGGGCACACCGTTTATTCCGGTGTTAGCTGGTTTTCTGATTATTTCCATATTTGTCTTATGTCTTGGCAGAACCGGATTAAAGGCAATCCAGAAAGATCCGGCAAGCCAGTTCCTCATCGGAGCATTTCTTTTTGGGCTGCTGTCAGCCATCGCAATTAGCCTTGGCCGCGGCTCTTATGTCGAGAACAGATACAAGATAATTTCAACATTATGCCTGCTCGCTACATATAATATGGTGCTCTCGCAATTACCCCGCAAGTGGATGGACATTAGTCTCAATGTCATCAATGTTGCTTGCCTGGGCCTCTGGCTGCTTTTTTTCTGGCGTTATTATCCTGAAATGCTGGAATACAAATCAGTCAGAAAAGCTGACTATTTGACTATTTTAAACAGCCCACAGAGAGCGGAATCCTCATTTCACCAAAGAATCAATGCATTGAAAGATCTTGGCATAAAATCACCGGACGACCCTGCGATCCAGAATACTTTTATTTCAAGCAAGTATACCAATGATATTAGTCTTCAGTCTCCAAAAATCCTTAAAAGAAGTAACAAATACGCCGTAAAGTGGCGTGACGAGTCGGGTTTATTTAATGAGTCGTATCTCGTGCTCAAATCAGATAGCGGAAGCTGCGTATTTCCGGTCCGGAAAAACAGGAATTTGCTTTCCGATTTTCTTCTCTCCGGCGGGCACTTTTTCGCCACGGAGCGGGAAGCCAACATTTCATATGACTGGATACCAAAAGGGAGATACACCATTTCGGTATATCTCCCTGAGCAAACTTCCTTTATTTCAATTCAAGACACCATTGTCGTCACTCAGAATGTTACACCGTGGCTTTCTGATCGATGGTTCAATGATGTTTACATCCCTTAATGCTAAACTGCCGAAGAGGAAAGCTTAGCACCGATATATTCACGGTTCATTCGCGCAATATTCTCTTGCCCGATCTCCTTAGGACATTCCGCAGAGCACGCACCCATGTTTGTACAGTTCCCAAATCCTTCCGCATCCATTTGCGCAACCATTTTCTCTGCACGAATGCTTCTTTCAGCCTGTCCTTGCGGAAGCAATGCCAATTGAGAAATTTTTGCAGATACAAAAAGCATTGCAGATGCATTTTTACAAGCCGCTACGCAGGCACCGCAGGCGATACACGCTGCTGCTGCAAATGCCTCATCCGCGGCCACTTTCGGGATAGGCAGGCTGTTTGCATCCTGGGCATTACCTGTATTTACCGACACGAAGCCTCCCGCAGAAATCACCCTGTCAAAAGCGTCGCGGTCAACGACAAGGTCCTTGATAACGGGGAATGCACCGGCTCTCCAGGGCTCCACAACGATCGTATCGCCATCACTGAAAGAGCGCATGTGCAGCTGGCAGGTTGTAACGCCTTTGAGCGGTCCATGGGCCCTGCCGTTGATATACATAGAGCACATTCCGCAAATACCTTCGCGGCAATCGTGGTCAAATGCTACCGGCTCTTTACCCTCCTCGATCAATTGCTCGTTGAGGACATCAAACATTTCCAGAAAGGACATATCCGGAGAAACATTGTCCAGACTGTAATTTTCAAAATCTCCTTTTGTATTGCTATTGCTTTGTCTCCAGACTTTAAGCTTAATATGCATGTTACCTGCACTCATTGTTGTAATAGTTAACGGTTAGCAATTAACCAGTAATATTGAACAAGCCGATAGCCCACTGCAAACAGCCGATAGCCGAATGCTGACAGCCGACAGCCATTATTTATAACTTCTTTGGGCAATCTTAATATTCTCGTAAATCAGCTCTTCCTTATGAAGCTCCCACTGTTCCTGCGCTTTATGCTCCCACGCAGACACAAACATGAAATTTTCATCATCGCGCAATGCTTCTCCTTCTTCTGTCTGATGCTCTTCGCGGAAGTGTCCGCCGCAAGATTCTTCACGCGTTAGCGCATCAATGCACATCAGCTCACCAAGCTCAATAAAATCGGCAACGCGTCCTGCCTTATCCAGTTCGGGGTTAAACTCATTCTTGCTACCCATCACTTTCACGTCTCTCCAGAATTCCTTGCGGAGTTCACGGATCTCGATGATCGCCTCTTTCAAACCTTGCTCATTGCGCGCCATTCCGCATTTATCCCACATGATCTTACCCAGGCGGCGATGGAATAATTCAGGAGACGTTTTTCCCTGGATCGACATTAATATGTCGATACGGTCATTCACTTCTTTCTCGACTTTAACAAATTCCGGGTGATCTGTTGGGATTTTACCTGTTCCGATTTCTTTGGCCAGGTAAGCACCGATCGTATACGGAATCACAAAATATCCATCGGCAAGTCCCTGCATCAGAGCAGATGCTCCGAGGCGGTTAGCTCCGTGATCAGAGAAGTTGGCCTCTCCCAATGCATAAAGACCCGGCACAGTGGTCATCAGGTTGTAGTCAACCCAAAGCCCGCCCATTGTGTAATGCACTGCAGGATAGATACGCATAGGCACCTCATATGGATCTTCACCCGTGATTTGCTTATACATATCAAAAAGGTTACCATATTTTTCCTTTACAACTGCTTTACCCCAAGTTGTAATGTCTTCTTTTGATGCATTAGCAATGTTGTTCTTGTTTGCTTCTCCTCTTCCATAGCGTTCCACAGCAGCGGCAAAATCAAGGAAAACAGCCAATTTTGAGTTGCCGACGCCATATCCGGCATCACATCTTTCTTTCGCAGCACGGGATGCGATATCACGCGGAACCAGGTTACCAAATGCAGGGTAGCGGCGTTCCAGGTAATAATCTCTTTCTTCTTCAGGAATTTCATTTCCCGGACGTGTATCATTTTTTGCTTTCGGCACCCAAATCCGACCATCATTTCGAAGGGATTCAGACATCAAAGTCAATTTCGACTGGTGCTCTCCTGAAACCGGGATACAAGTAGGGTGAATTTGTGTAAAACAAGGGTTACCGAAGTAGGCCCCGCGTTTGTGCGCTTTCCACGCAGCGGTAACATTGCTGCCCATTGCGTTGGTCGACAGATAAAATACGTTTCCGTAACCTCCTGTACAAAGCAACACAGCATGACCCCCGTGACGCTCTATTTCACCTGTAACTAAGTTTCTTGCAATAATACCGCGGCATTTGCCATCAATATTTACTACATCAAGCATTTCGTGGCGGTTATACATTTTCACCGTTCCCATTCCTACCTGACGCTGCAAGCCTGAGTATGCACCCAGGAGCAACTGCTGACCTGTTTGCCCGGCAGCATAAAACGTACGCTGCACCTGTGTTCCCCCGAACGAACGGTTGGAAAGCAAACCACCATATTCACGTGCAAAAGGAACTCCTGCTGCAACGCATTGATCTATGATACTTCCGGAAACTTCTGCCAAACGATGGACATTCCCCTCTCTTGCACGGTAATCCCCTCCTTTAATTGTATCGTAAAAAAGCCGGTAAACAGAGTCACCATCGTTCTGGTAATTTTTCGCTGCATTAATTCCTCCTTGCGCTGCAATGGAGTGCGCACGACGTGGGGAATCCTGAAAACAAAATGCTTTTACCTTATAGCCCATTTCAGCAAGCGTTGCAGCAGCCGAAGCACCTGCAAGACCTGTTCCCACTACAATGATTTCAAGATTACGTTTATTCGCAGGGTTTACGAGCGGAACCGAAGATTTGTATTTACTCCATTTCGTTTCAATCGGCCCCTGTGGTATTTTGGCATCCAGACTAGATGAAGTTGCCATATATTGAATGTTATTTAATCAAAAAAGTTAATTGAAAATTGCTGCATTAACCGCAGCGGTTTAGTAGACCCAACCCAGATAAATGGAGATCGGCATCAATGCGAAAATGGTCGGGACGACGACAGAAAAAGCCGTTCCCAGAAAGTTGATAGCACCATTATACTTGATATGGTTCAAGCCCAATGTCTGAAAAGCACTTTTGAAACCATGCAGTAAATGCCAGAACAGTGAGATACACCCCAGTACATAAATGATGACCACAATAGGATTTTGGAATATGTCCAGCATCATTTGATAAAGGTTCAGTTCCTCTCCCGTGGCAAATTGGTTGGAACGGTTCGGTATCCAGAAATGTGCTGTGTGAATTACCAGGAAAATCAACAATAATGTGCCAAGCAGCCCCATGCTTCTCGAATACCAGGTGCTGTTTGCCGAAGGATTGTTAACCGCGTATTTAACCGGGCGGGCATCTGAATTGTTTTTCCAAAGAATAAATCCATCCGCAATGTGAATCAGGAACCCGGCAACCAAACCAATTTCAAGCGTGCGAATAATGGGATTTGTTCCCATAAAATGCCCCCAATGCGTAAAGGTTTCCCCTCCGTCATTGTAAAAAATCATGGCATTTATTGTGGCATGAATCACCAGAAAGCTTATCAAAAATAATCCGGTAAGAGCCATCAGAAGTTTCTTACCAATGGAGCTCGTTAACGTTTGTGAAAACCACGACATATCAAAAACGAATCGTTTTAGTGCAAAAAAATTAGGTATATTTAGAACCTTTCAAAGGTATATCACAAACCCATGCAAGGCAAAGAATCATGTTCATTTTTGTAAAGCGGGTTATTATTTATAATCATTATGAAGAATTAGTTAGTCACAAGAATCTCAGATACTGCAAGCCCTGGTTACATTATAAAATTTTATCCCAAACTGACCGCCATCCTTCAAAAACATACACATTTTTGATAGAATTTTTCGTTCACATTTCTATAACGGCGATCCATTAAACAACTCGTATGCGTCCTTCTTTACGACTCCTCCCGATCATTGCGCTTCTGTTTTTGCTATTTTCTACTTTTAGTGCTCACGCAACGCACTTTCGGGCGGGAGAAATCACAGCCAGACGGATTTCTTCGCTTACCTACGAGATTCGTTTATCCGCCTATTTTGATGTGTCGCCTCCTGGTAAGGACGCTGCGGATAATGCCCGTACCATTAACTTTTATTTTGGAAGCGAAGGCCCCAGATCCGTGCCGCGCGTAGAGTCTACGATCCGTAATATAGGCAATAATACGACGTTCAATGAGTACGTTACCACGTTCACTTTCCCAGCTGCGGGGTCTTACGAGATCTCGGTGGAAATGGATAACCGGAATGCCAACACATTGAACCTCAACAAAGGTCAGCAAACCGACCGGATCAATTTCTTTGTGCATACAACCTTGGAAATCAATCCCTTAATAGGCACAAATCAGACGCCGGTGCTTCTGAATGCACCTATCGACCTGGCGGCGGTTGGCCAGCGTTACATTCACAATCCCAATGCTTTTGATGCGGACGGCGACAGCTTGTCGTTCAAATTATTTACGCCTCAGAGTGGTGATGGCAGAGGAAATGGCATCAATATCCCTTACGAAGACCCTAACCTGGTCGAGGGACCCGGCAGAACAGAAGCGGGCGCCATTCCGGCAACATTCCGGATGAACCCAATTACGGGCGACCTGATATGGGACGCGCCGACGGTTAAAGGACAATATAATGTGGCATTCGTGGTGGAAGAATGGCGCGATGGCGTGCGCATTGGCCAGATCGTGCGCGATATGCAGATCCTCGTGGAAGATGCCCGCAATGCCAGACCTACCATTGATCCGCTTCCGGTCCTTTGCGTCGAGGCGGGAACGCGTGTTAATCAGCAGATTAAGGCGGTTGACAAAGATGGAAACCCGCTAACCATGACTAGCACCGGTGGCGTTTACCAAGGCTCGCTCATTAAACCGGCGTTGGCAACTTTCACCGTTCCTGCACAAGCGACTGGACAAGTTACGGGACAGTTTGTATGGCAAACCGGTTGCGACCATATCAGGCTGGAGCCTTACGACGTGCTTTTCAAAGTAGAAGACGCGCCATCGCCCGGCACAAATCCAAACCTTTTCCGAAAGCTGACGGACATGACCACGCTCAGCATTAAAGTTTATGGACCAAAACCGCTTGGATTAAGAGCAGTGGCAACCACAGATCCGGCAGGAACAGCTTACCGCCTCAACTGGACTTCCTACAAATGTCCGGTTCCAGGCGCAAGGGTGGTTATTTACAGACGTGAAGGCTGTTCTGATATCCCTGTTGAACCTTGCTTGACAGGCATTCCGGCTGGCTCAGGCTATGAGGAAATTGGAAGTGTTGCCGTGGATCAGACCACGTATTTAGATAATAACAATGGGGACGGACTCCGCGCAGGCATTTCTTACAGTTACAGGCTCGTTGTCGAATTTCCACGTCCGGGAACAAACATTAACGAACCTGGAAGTTTGATCGGCGGTGGCGAAAGTGTTGCTTCTGATGAGTTCTGTCTGAATTTGCCCATGCTGGCACCGGTTATTACCAATGTCACGGTCGATTCAACCAGCGAAACAAGAGGGGTTATCACCGTGAAATGGACAAAACCCGCTGCTTCATCCGGACTTCCTGCGCAATATCGACTGTTCAGGGCTGTGGGACAAAATGGATCGGTTTTCACGCAGATCGCCACCATTAACACAAACCTTACCCCAGGCGCCGCTGACACGATTTTCGTTGACCGCGGGCTTAACACATTAGCCAACCCGTATAATTACAAGCTCGAATATTACGCAACACAAGGCGGTCAGCTTGTTAAAATGGACGACATTAAAACAGCCAGCTCTGTAAGACTGGAACAGGGTGCCGCCGAACCTAACCGTATCCGTCTGAACTGGTCGGCGCTGGTGCCCTGGGACAATGGCAACCGCACCCACAGGGTTTACCGTGAAGACAAAGCAAGGCCGGGAACATTCAACCGCATTGCAGAGGTGGCCGTCCAAGGTCCGCAGACATTCAATTATCTGGACGATGGGTCTGATAAATATGCTGCCGACGGCACAGTGAACACAACCATTGTCAGCGATTCCACTTATTGTTATAAAGTAGAAACGGTTGGTTCCTATAATAACAGTCAGATAAAACCCTCGGTCCTTTACAATTTCTCGCAGATCCTGTGTGTTTCATCTTCGGATACAACCAAGCCTTGCCCGCCGGTGCTGGCCATTGACCAGCTGAATTGCGATTCCTTGCGCGCACATCCCGAAGCATTTTGCAGCCCCACTGGTTTGACCAACCATCTTTCATGGACTTACCCGCAATCCGTCGATGGCAAAGATTGTGACCCGAATGTGTCCGCTTACCGCATTTACTATGCCCGTTACGAAGGCGATACGCCAACATTGATTGCAACCGTTACCACGCCGCCATCGCCTTTGGCTACCACATTCAACCACGAAGGGCTTACCTCTTTTGCAGGTTGCTATTATGTGACGGCAGTAAACAGGTTCGGGGCCGAAAGTGCGCCCAGCAACATTGTATGCAAGGACAACTGCCCGATGTATGTTTTGCCCAATGTATTTACACCCAACGCGGATGGTAAAAACGACGAATTCCAGCCTTACGAATGCCCTGCTTTTGTGCAGTCGCTCGAATTCAAAGCTTTCAACAGATGGGGCGCTCAGGTGTTTAAAACCAATGATGTCAACATTAACTGGAATGGTAAAACCAATGGCGGAAAAGACCTGGCTGCCGGTCAATATTATTATGAAGTGACCATCTTATTCGAATCTTCCAAAAGAGAAAGTACACCAACTACAATGAAAGGCTGGGTGCAGATCATCAGATAGTTCAAACCCATGTAACTTTATAGCGTATTGCCATAACACCAGTTTATGGCAATACGCTATATGTTTTATAAACTTGTTTTGTAAGTTTACGATAGCACCTATTATATTACCTTCACCAGCACACATTTTTATTCAAATTTTCGTTGAATTAATAGTTTGGCGGATGCATTTTCTGCCCTGACCTCTATCTAAAAAAGCTCGACCCTGATATATTTATGCGATCTGCTTTACGATTATTATTAGTCTCTTTTCTTCTGACATTGCTTGGCATTGGCTATGAGGCGAATGCTACGCACATCCGCGCGGGTGAGATTACTGCGAAACGGGTGTCTGCAACGGCATTGACTTATGAAATCAGGCTAACGGCCTATTTTGATATGCAAAATGGCGAAGGCGCTGCGAATGCCCAGAACTTTGTTCAGTTTTATGTAGGAAGCAACGGCCCTATCGAAGCCCCCAGGATTTTGCCCATTATCAACATTGGGAACAACACCACCCAGAACATTTACATTGTCAGATATACATTCCCTTCTGCGGGTAAATTCAGGATATCATTTGAGGAAGATAACCGGAACAATGGAATCTTAAACATTGGTCCGCCTCCTACACAAAACCTTAACTTTTATGTGAGCACTATCCTGGAAATTAATGCAAATTTCGGCTTGAACCAGACCCCCGTACTTCTGAACGCTCCTATCGACCTTGCTGCCGTGGGACAGCGCTACATTCACAACCCGAATGCATTCGATGCAGATGGTGACAGTCTTGCATACCGCTTGTATACGCCGCAAAGAGGAACTTCTAACGGCGCAGGTGTTAATTTACAATATGGTAAACCCCAATCAAATCAATGCTCCGGGAAAGACTGAAACCGGTGCATCGCCTGCCACTTTTGGCATGAACCGCCTCACAGGTGATCTGACCTGGGACGCGCCTGTTACCAAAGGATATTACAATGTCGCCTTCATCGTGGAAGAATGGCGTGATGGCGTGCTCATCGGCGAAATTGTGCGCGACATGCAGATTATCGTAGAAGATGCCAGGAACGACCGGCCGCTGGCACAGCCGATCCCGGACATTTGCGTGGAAGCAGGAACGCTCATTAACCAGCAAATTAAGGCAACGGATAAAAATGGCGACAGGCTTAACCTTACATCAACAGGTGGCGTGTACGAAAGAACATTGATCAGTCCTGAGTTGGCCCGGTTTACTGTTCCGCAGCAATCCGCAATTGGTACGATTACGGGACAGTTTACATGGCAAACTTCGTGTAACCACATTCGGTTGGAGCCTTATGATGTGCTATTTAAAGTAGAAGACGCTCCCGGCACGAACGCGAATCCGAATCTGTTCCGCAAACTCGTGGATATGACCACGCTCAGCATTAAAGTTTATGGACCAAAACCGCTTGGATTAAGAGCTGTCGCAACCACAGATCCGGCAGGAACGGCTTACCGCCTCAACTGGACTTCCTACAAATGTCCTGTTCCAGGCGCAAGAGTAGTTATTTACAGACGTGAAGGCTGTTCTGATATCCCTGTTGAACCTTGCTTGACAGGCATTCCGGCTGGCTCAGGCTACGAGGAAATTGGAAGTGTTGCCGTGGATCAGACCACGTATTTAGATAATAACAATGGGGACGGACTCCGCGCCGGCATTTCTTACAGTTACAGGCTCGTTGTTGAATTTCCGCGTCCGGGAACAAACATTAACGAACCTGGAAGTTTGATCGGCGGTGGCGAAAGTGTCGCCTCCGATGAGTTCTGCCTGAATTTGCCCATGCTGGCACCGGTTATTACCAATGTCACGGTCGATTCAACCAGCGAAACAAGAGGGGTTATCACAATAAAATGGACAAAACCCGCTGCTTCATCCGGACTTCCTGCGCAATATCGACTGTTCAGGGCTGTGGGACAAAATGGATCGGTTTTCACGCAGATCGCCACCATTAACACAAACCTTACCCCAGGCGCCGCTGATACGATTTTCGTTGACCGCGGGCTTAACACATTAGCCAACCCGTATAATTACAAGCTCGAATATTACGCAACACAAGGCGGTCAGCTTGTTAAAATGGACGACATTAAACCGGCCAGCTCGGTAAGACTAGAACAAGGTGCTGCAGAACCCAACCGTATCCGTCTGAACTGGTCGGCGCTGGTGCCATGGGACAATGGCAACCGCACCCACAGGGTTTACCGTGAAGACAAAGCAAGGCCGGGAACATTCAACCGCATTGCAGAGGTGACCGTCCAAGGTCCGCAGACATTCAATTATTTGGATGATGGGTCTGATAAATATGCTGCCGACGGCACAGTGAACACAACCATTGTCAGCGATTCCACTTATTGTTATAAAGTAGAAACGGTTGGTTCCTATAATAACAGTCAGATCAAACCCTCGGTCCTTTACAATTTCTCGCAGATCCTGTGTGTTTCATCTTCGGATACAACCAAGCCCTGCCCACCGGTGCTGGCCATTGACCAGCTGAATTGCGATTCCTTGCGCGCACATCCCGAAGCATTTTGCAGCCCCACAGGTTTGACCAACCATCTTTCATGGACTTACCCGCAATCCCTGGATGGCAAAGATTGTGACCCGAATGTGTCCGCTTACCGCATTTACTATGCCCGTTACGAAGGTGATACGCCGACATTGATTGCAACCGTTACCACGCCGCCATCGCCTTTGGCAACCACATTCAACCACGAAGGGCTTACCTCTTTTGCAGGCTGCTATTATGTGACGGCAGTAAACAGGTTCGGGGCCGAAAGTGCGCCCAGCAACATTGTATGCAAGGACAACTGCCCGATGTATGTTTTACCCAATGTATTTACACCCAACGCGGATGGTAAAAACGACGAATTCCGGCCTTACGAATGCCCTGCTTTTGTGCAGTCGCTCGAATTCAAGGCTTTCAACAGATGGGGCGCGCAGGTGTTTAAAACCAATGACGTTAACATTAACTGGAATGGTAAAACCAATGGCGGAAAAGACCTGGCTGCCGGTCAATATTATTACGAAGTGACCATCTTATTCGAATCTTCCAAAAGAGAAAGTACACCAACTACAATGAAAGGCTGGGTGCAGATCATCAGATAGGCACGCCTTTTTTCTTTGACACCGAAGTATTTCCTTTGTAGCCCGGTTGTAATGACCGGGCTTTTTATTTCAAATCCCCAAACAAAAACGATCATCATGAAAAGTGCATACATCTTCCCAGGACAGGGTTCTCAGTTCAAAGGAATGGGACTTGATCTTTATCAATCCTCAGATTCTGCCAAAACGCTCTTTGATCAGGCCAACGGCATTCTTGGTTTTGATATAACCAAAATCATGTTCGAAGGCTCCGACGAGGAACTGAAACAGACTAATGTAACACAGCCCGCTATTTTCATACATTCTGTCATACTGGCAAAAATAAGCCTCGATTTTGACCCTGGTATGGTCGCCGGTCATTCCCTGGGCGAATTTTCTGCATTGGTTGCCGCTGGCGCGTTATCGTTTGAGGATGGACTGAAACTTGTTGCAAAACGGGCAGATGCCATGCAGAAAGCATGTGAAATCCGTCCGTCAACGATGGCGGCGATCCTCGGATTGGCTGATAACATTATAGAAGAAGTATGCGCGGGTATAACGGACGAAATCGTTGTTCCGGCAAATTACAATTGCCCGGGACAGGTTGTGATCTCAGGTACTTTTGAAGGTGTTGAAAAAGCTTGTGAACTTCTGAAAGCTGCCGGTGCTAAGAGAGCATTAATCTTACCCGTCGGCGGCGCATTTCACTCGCCTTTGATGGAGCCTGCAAGGGAAGAATTGGCTACCGCGATACATGAAGCGCAGTTTGAGCAACCCATTTGCGCTATTTATCAAAATGTAAATGCAAAACCTGCAACCGAGGTCAATGTTATCAAAGAGAACCTTATTTCACAGCTAACGGCACCCGTAAGATGGACGCAATCGATTGAGCAGATGGTGAATGACGGCGCAGTAACATTTATTGAATGCGGCCCTGGAAAAGTCCTTCAAGGGCTTGTAAAAAAGATCGCTCCTGCTGCCGAGATAAAAAGCATTTAATTTTTTTCTCTAAAAACTTGACATCCTGAATTACCCGCATTACTTTTGCACCACTGTTTACGGTTTTGGCCGATGGTGTAATGGTAACACAGGACATTTTGGTTGTCTTATTCAGGGTTCGAGTCCTTGTCGGCCAACAGTGAAAGTTTAAGAGCTCATTTCGGTGAGCTCTTTTTTTATGCCCTTTCGCCCCATTCCTTTTTAAGAATCTGTACAAATTAGTCGACGAACTGGCCATTATTATCTATGAATTGGCCAATTTTATCGATAAAGGCACATTTAGGAAACAAATTTTCAGAAATGGTGACTTAGGGCATTTGGCAGGTATAATATTTCCATATGAAATATTAAATTTACTATGTTATTAACCTAAACGGCACCCAACATGAAAATTGAGAAAGTAAAAAAGCGCGACCGAGAGCGGACAAAAAGTAAAATCCTTAAAGCAGTAGGCGAAGTAATCGAACAACATGGAACAGAAAAAGTAGGCGTAAATTTAATTGCACGAACGGCGGGGGTCAACAAGGTTTTGATTTACCGATACTTTGAGAGTGTAGACGGATTAATGGAACAATACGTCAAATCCGGCGAATACACTTCTACAACCGCAACAGAGTACATTGACAACATTCCGACTCTGGCACCAGAAGAACGCAGTAAGGCGCTTACCAGCCTGATGCACACTTTTATGAATGATCTCAGGGAACGGAAAGCCACCCGGGACCTTTTGCGCTGGGAGATCGGCACCGGCAAATCCATGCTATCCGATGCGCGTAACCAGGTTGCGACGCGTATCCTCGACAAAATCGGCAATCTGCCCAATTACAGTGATACCAGCGCCCTCGTATCGTTTCTCTCCGCCGGCATTTACTTTATGACCATTTCCACAGATTACCGTGAAAAAATGATCGACGTTGACCTGCACTCCGATGAAGGCTGGCAACGCATTGAAAAAGTGATCGAACGTATTATTACCGACATCCGGAATTAACCTGCTAAAAAATTATTCAAAGTATTTTACAAGTTATCAGGGAGTGTACAGCTATTTCATTTGAAATATTGTACACTCCTTGTTCTATATTTGCGCTCCTGCAAATACTTGCTGCAGGTTAACATGGAATGAGCGTTTTAAAAAAATTAGCCAGCGAAACCGCCATATATGGCATCAGCACGATGCTTGGGCGATTTCTGAATTACCTGCTTGTTGCCTTACACACCAAACTTTTTGAACCGGAACAAATTGCCGCCCAGGGTCAGCTTTACGCTTATGCGGGCCTCGGAATGGTGCTTTACACATTCGGGATGGAGACGGCCTTCTTCCGTTTTGCCCGGCAGGAAACGGATCGCAAAGCTTACTATAACCTGATCCTGAGCGCTGTTATCATCATCAGCGTGTTCTTCTCCGGGTTGCTTTTTATTTTCGCCGGTCCGGCGGCAGAATTTATAAAATATCCCGAAAGCGTCGCGCTGGTGAGAATGTTCGCGGTGATTATGGCGATTGACGGCATTGTCTCAATCCCATTTGCACGTTTGCGCCTTGAAGGAAAAGGGAAGAAGTTTGTTGTTGTGCGCGTTGCCAATATTGCGGTCAATATCTTTTTAAACTTATTCTTCCTGATCGTTTGCCGCGATATCCATGCCGGAAAATATCTGGCATTTCTTCAACCTGCCATTGACGCAATTTATGATCCCTTGCGCGCGCCCGACTATATCGTGATGGCGAATTTGGTTGCTAACATCCTGTTTTTCTTCATGTTAAGGAAGGAATTTGCCGATTTCAAATTTGTATTTAATAAAACACTTTTCCGTCCCGTGTGGATATACGCCTACCCGATCATGATCATGAATGCGGGCGGCGTGCTTAATATGTTGTTTGACAGGGCGTTCATCCAGTTTTTGCTGCCGGAAAATTTCTATCCGGGACGAACCTCCAAGCAAGCCATCGGGATCTACATACAATGTTACAAGCTCTCGATTTTCATGAACCTGGCAATCCAGTCATTCAAATACGCTGCGGAACCGTTTTTCTTCTCCAAAGGTGAAGACAAGAATGCGCCGCCTGTATTTGCTAAGGTGACCAAATACTTCATCATTATCTGCGTACTGATGTGGGTGGGCATATGCCTGAACCTGGACTTGCTGGCAGCATTGTTTTTGAAACAAAAAATCTATCACGAAGGATTACCCGTAGTGCCCTGGTTGCTGGCAGGTTATCTTTTCCTGGGCGTTTACTACAATCTCGCAACCTGGTTTAAGCTTACAGACAAAACAGAATACGGAACCTGGCTGACATTAATGGGTGCTGCGATCACCATTGCGACGAGTTTTATGCTCGTGCCGCAAATCGGTTATCTGGGATTTGCCATTGCATTTGCAGCGTCGTCGTTCATTATGGTCGCGTTGTGTTATTATTTTGGCCAAAAATATTATCCTGTTCCGTACGACGTACTTTCTGCAGTGGGTTATATTGGCATTGGCGGGCTGGTAATTACGGCTTCAACATTTGTCAAAATCCCAAATCTGTACATTGCAGTTCCGGTGCATATGCTGGTGCTGGCGCTCTTTGCGTTTGTTGTATTTTTAATTGAGCGGAAGAATATTCCTTTTTTGAACAGGCGTTAGGAAGCCTATTTTTCCATTTCGCGGAGCAGCTTATTGGAGAAAAGAAATTCTTTTAGTTCGGGAACATCCGTTCTGATAATCTCAGAATTAAGCCCTTCCCAAAGTTTGTCGCCCTGGTAAAGAAACATGATATTCTGCCCGATCTCCATCACCGAGTTCATATCGTGGGTGATAATAATCGTCGTGATCTGGTATTCTTCGGTAATTTCTTTAATCAATTCGTCAATTTTAACCGAAGTAAGCGGGTCGAGTCCGGAATTGGGTTCGTCGCAGAAAAGATACATGGGGTTCATTACAATGGCCCGTGCAATGCCCACGCGCTTTTTCATCCCGCCGCTGATTTCGGAAGGCATTCTCTTCGCCGCAGCTTCCAGGCCTACGCGCTGCAAACAAAATGCAACCCGCTCCTGCTTTTCCTGAACGGATTGGTCCGTAAGCATGTCCAGCGGGAAACGCACATTTTCTTCCACTGTTTTGGAATCAAAAAGCGCCCCTCCCTGAAACAAAACGCCCATTTCACGTCGGATCGACTGCTGCGTTTCTTTATCGCAATTGTAAAAATCGCGGCCATTGTAAAGTACATTGCCCTGATCCGGTTTCACGAGTCCGATCATACACTTAAGCAAAACACTTTTTCCGGTTCCGCTGCCGCCGATGATCAGATTGGTTTCTCCTTTTTTAAATGATGCACTAATGCCTTTTAAAACTTCCTTACCATTAAATGCTTTGGAAATATTGCTTACTTCAATCATTTGCTGATCCAGTTATTCTTAATTCATGGCTAAATGTGCTTTTACAATAAAAGCTGGGCTAAAAGATAATCGGCAACCAAAATAGAAATACAGCTGTTGGTCACCGCTTCGGTGCTGGACCTACCCACTTCCAACGCGCCGCCTTCCGTAAAAAATCCCTTAAACGAAGATATTGTAGCGATCAGGAAGCCAAAAACAAAAGGTTTTACACACATAAAAAAAATGTTGTACGGCACAAATGAATCCCTGATCCCGTACAAATAATCGCGCTCGGTAATAACGCCTGTTAAGGTGCCCGCCAGATAACCGCCCAGGATCCCGAGAAATGCAGAAAAAATAACCAGCATAGGGAAAGTCAGCATCGCTGCCACGACTTTTGGAAGCACGAGATACGATGATGAATTGATCCCCATCACTTCCAGGGCATCAATCTGCTCGGTAATGCGCATGGTGCCCAGCTCACTGGCAATGTTGGAACCAACCTTTCCCGCAAGCACAATGCACGTAATCGTAGGCGCAAGCTCCAAAATTTCCATATCCCGCACGATGAGCGCAACCGTTGAAATAGGAATGATCGGGCTAACGAGGTTATAGGCCGTTTGAATGCAGGAAACGGCCCCGATAAATGTAGAAACAATGGCAACAATGAATATTGAGCTCACTCCGATTCCCACACATTCTTCCATGAGCCGCCGCCAGTACACCGATAGTTTTTCACCCTTTCCGAATAGCGTTCCTAAAAAAATGAAGTATTTCCCGATTACAGACATGATATCTTAATTGTATTCAATATTTTCGGGAAAATTAGGTAAAAAAAGAAGCAATCAGAAAAATGAATCCATTAGCGGTTGTCACCGGAGGGACGAAAGGGATCGGGAAAGCATGCATCGAGCGGTTTTTAAGTGAGGGGTTTGATGTAATTACCTGTGCGAGAAATGCTAACGACCTGGAAGCACTCGAAAAAGAAATGAACAACCGGTTTGATCAGGCGAAATTATATTATCAGGTCGCCGATCTTTCGCTAAAAGCAGATCTCAACGCCTTTATTGAATTTATTATTTCAAAAAACGCATTTGCAGAGGTCCTTATCAACAACACCGGCGTATTCATTCCGGGCCAGATCCACAATGAAACGGAAGGCATCCTGGAAAAAACAATGGAGACCAACCTTTACAGCGCTTACCACCTCACGAGGGCGATTATTCCCGGAATGATTGAAAGACGCAAAGGACATATTTTCACAATGTGCTCCACAGCAAGCATTATGGCCTATCCAAATGGCGGCTCATACTGTATTTCCAAGTTTGCGCTTTACGGAATGACCAAAGTTTTGCGGGAAGAAATGAAGTCGCACAACGTAAAAGTGACAGCCGTGCTGCCAGGAGCAACATTCACCGACAGCTGGAAAGGCACTGACCTCGCCGAAGACCGGTTTATGGACTCAAAAGACATTGCAGACACCATCTGGGCTGCGTATACATTATCCCCGAGAGCGGTGATGGAAGAGATTTTGATCAGGCCGCAGCTTGGAGATTTAGATTGATTAGTGAACAATAGCGCAATTTTGCTAAATTGCCGCATTTTTAAAATTATTTATTAAAACCCATATTTCATTTCATGGAACAATACCTCGGTATAGACGTGGGCGGTACTAACGTAAAAATGGGGATCGTTGACGCTACGGATGGAAGAATTTCAAATTTTTACAGTCACGATACCGCCAGCTGGCGCAGTTCAGGGCATTTTATAGACCGCTTGGGAGATGCGATAGCGCTCCAGCTTGTTGAATATCCCGAGGTTAAAAAAGTGGGAATCGGCGTTCCGGGGCTCACCACCCGCGACAGGACTACATTGATCGAGATCACAGCCATACCTGAAATTGACGGAATTGCCATTGTTCCTGATCTGAAAGTCAGATTTCCTGAACACGATTTTTACCTTGAAAATGACGCGAATGCTGCTGCATTGGGCGAATATTATTTTGGTGAAGACAAACTTCCCGAAGACTACATCTTCGTAACGCTGGGCACAGGCATCGGCGGTGCAGCGATCATTGATAAAAAAGTTTTTAAGGGTGGCGGCGGAAATGCCATGGAGCCGGGTCACGTGCCTTCTAAAAACGGCAAAGTTTTGGAAAGGAACATTGGTAAAAAAGAGCTTCTGGATCTTGCCATCGCCATGCGCACCAATTATACAGGACAAACGCAGCTCCCATCTGACGGAACAATCTCGACAACAGGCCTTGTAGCGGCGGCATCGAAAGGTGACGAACTGGCCATGCAAGTATTCCAGGAAATGGGCTATCTGCTGGGCGAAGGACTGGTTTCGATGATCCGCATTCTGGATATTACAACCATTTTGATAGGCGGAGGAATTTCTGCTTCGTTTGAATATATTCTGCCCGCTATTAATGAGCGTTTTGAATATTGGTTGACCCCATATTACCTGAAAACAATTACCATTAAGAGAGCAACATTAGCCAATGACGCAGGTCTTTTGGGCGCGGCCTCTTTATGTTTTGATTAATAGCTTTTACCTTACTCGCTGAACGGTCCTTTATATCCTCCACAATTTTTACCTGATGAAATTATCAGTAATTGTCCCCGCGTACAATGAAGAAAAAACGATTTGGAAAGTGCTCGAAAAGCTCAAATCCGTCGAATTGATTGGTGGTTTTCAAAAGGAAATTGTGATTGTAAATGATTGTTCAGCGGATAATACCGAGGGAGTCGCCCAGCGTTTTATTGCAGAAAACCCTTCACTGGAAGTAAGTTACTTCCGCCACGAGTATAATCAGGGCAAAGGTGCAGCCCTGCATACGGGGATTCGCAAAGCCAGCGGCGATTACATTATTGTGCAGGACGCCGATTTGGAATACGATCCCGAGGAATTCAACATTCTGCTGAAACCGGTTATCAATGGTTACGCCGACGTAGTTTATGGGTCCAGGTTCATGGGTGGACGCCCGCACCGGATCCTTTTCTTTTGGCACACGATCGGCAACAAATTCCTGACTTTCCTGAGTAACATGTGCACCAATCTCAATTTGACGGATATGGAAACCTGTTACAAACTCTTCCGCGCCGATCTGCTCAAAGGCCTCGAGCTCAAAGAAAACCGCTTTGGTTTCGAACCCGAGGTTACGGCCAAAATCTCAAAAATACCTAAAATACGCATTTACGAAGTAGGCGTTTCCTACTACGGCCGCACTTATGAGGAAGGCAAAAAGATCAACTGGAAAGACGGATTTCGTGCGCTTTACTGCATTGTGCGGTACGGTTTTGGCCGGTAGGGAATTCAAATCCGCCTTGGAATAATTATTGTGATCCGTTTTCACCCGTTGATCGTACTTATGGCAACGGCTTTGGCATTACGATCAAGGAAAATCTCTCTATCAATTCCGCTTTTTTCGCATGAAGAAAACTCTACTACTGGTTTTATCAACATTTATCGGATTATTTATTTCGAATGCTGATGCACAGCAATCGGGCATAGCAATCCTGGATAAAGTCCCTGCCAATATGCAGCTTTTTGCAAGGGATAGCACCGGATATGCCAATGTTGAGTTTCTGGGGAGAGTTCAAACACCCGGATATGCCTATTTTTCTGTTGTTCAGTACAGGAATAAAACAAGGAACGCTTACCAGCGCAAAAACCTTCAATACGACGGCTCACAAGCACCATTTAACTTCACATTCAGGATCAAAGCCGAGCTTGCCGAGTATGGATATGAAGTCTATGCATGCAAATCCGGATCTGATTCCACATTGATTGTAAAGCGTGACAACGTTGTAGCCGGTGATTTCTATCTCATTTACGGCCAATCCAATGCCGTGGCCTGGGAGGTTGACTATGCTTACCGGAATGAATTTGCGCGAACTTACGGATCGTCCGGCGGGCCGGCCGAATGGGGTCTGGCGAACGGCATTGGTCAGCGCGTGGGCATCTTTGGAATAGAATTTCAAAGGGTGATCGCCGAAAGATACCAGGTTCCCACCTGCATTCTTAATGGTTCTGCCGCAGGCGCTTCCCTGATTGACCTTACCGATAAATCCAGTTATTACGGACACTTGCTCAATGCCGCCAGAGAAACCGGATTATTGCCGTCTCTGAAAGCCATATTTTACTGGCAAGGCGAAACCGAAGCATCATCTGATAACCCGCTTACGTGGGCGCCGCGCTTTGACAAGCTCGTGCAAATGTGGAAGGAAGATTATCCGATGGTCAAAAAAATCTATGTCTTTCAGCTTCCTCTTTTCGGCGGCGGCGTATATGACGACCGCATTGGTCTCTTGCGTGAGCAGCAAAGAACATTGGACCGGAAATATCCTATTATTCAGCCTTATGCAGCCTTAGGGGCGGTAGGATGGAACGGGTTTCACTATGGATTGGAGGGATATTTGCAACTCGGCCGTGATATGGCCGATATGGCAGGACACAATCATTACGGCCAAAAGGAAAAGATTACTTCGCCCAGCTTGCAGAAAGCATTCTATTCTACACCCGAGAGGGATGAAATAACGATGGTTTTTGAGGATTATCAGCAGATGGTTTATCCCAATGACACCACTGCCGTGAACATTGAGGGAAGCCTGGAACCGTCTTCCGTCTTTTCAATGAAAGACTATTTTTATTTGAATGCCGAGTGGAAAAAACTGGCTTCGGGAAGAGCGGAGGCCAATAAAATTATCGTAAAGCTGGAAGAGGCCGGGAATGATTCTACGATCAAATATCTTCCTTCCAAATATCACTATTCGGGGCTTTTGAATGCTGCCTGGGTGTATATTGGTCCATTTTTAAGGAACACAAAAGGATTGCGTGCTTTTGCTTTCCATCACAACAAAATTTTCCCGTATACAAATCTGGGCACCATGACTCTTGCTTCCTCAGAACAAGATAAACAAGTGATCTTGAACTGGAACAAATTGCCTAATGCAACCGGATATATGTTGGAGAGATTACAAGCCAATGATACGCTTGCTGCACACGAAATTCTGCATTTCCCCGCAAATCAACTTCAATATGCAGATCCATCCGCGAAAAAAGGCATTACGTATATTTATCGGATCAGAGGTTACACCGACCAGTCCGAATCAAAACTGGCGTCCACGACGATTACGAAACAGGGTGAGGACATCGACATCATACTGGGTGAGGACATTCAGGAATTAAGCATTAATGTGTATCCTAACCCTGTCACCGACTTCATAAATATTGTCTCTACCCAATCCGCCATCAATCTGGTAGAATTATTCACAATCAATGGCAAGAAGGTTAAGGACGCGGGTTATGCAAACAAGGATTGGGCAACATTCAATGTGAACGATCTTAGCAGCGGCCAGTACATTCTCCGGGTTTATTATGGAAATAAAATCAGCACCAGTAAGGTTGTACTGGTGCGTTGAGACTATACAAAATTAACCTCCGGCGTTAAGCGAATGCCATACTTGACTTCAACGGAACCCTGAATGGTGCTTGCCAGCTCGCGGATATCGTTGCCATTTCCTCCACCATAATTGACGAGTACGAGCGCTTGCTTTTCGTGCACGCCAATAGCGCCCTGGCGATAACCTTTCCAGCCTGCCTGCTCAATAAGCCAGCCAGCCGGCACTTTTATCATTGTCTCACTCACCGGATATCCCGGCATGTCCGGAAATGCATTTTTTAGGCTGTTATATTGCTCTAATGGGATTTCAGGGTTCTTAAAAAAGCTGCCCGCGTTACCGATTTGGGCGGGATCAGGGAGTTTGCTGCGGCGAATGGCAATCACGGCCTGGCTTACGTCCTTAATGGTCGGTTCGGAGACATTCATTTCGGCCAATGTTTTCTGCACATCACCATAGCCAATATTAATGACCGGTTTTTTATTCAAAACAAAAGTCACCCCAGTTACCACATATTGATTTTTCAGCGCCTTTTTAAAAATACTCTCCCGGTAACCAAACTCACATTCGGCATTGGAAAAAATCCTTTTACGACCTTCCGAAATCGAAACGGCCTCAACCGATTCTACAACATCCTTGATTTCGACACCATAGGCACCGATATTTTGCATCGGCGCCGCGCCTACCGTGCCCGGAATGAGCGACAGGTTCTCGACGCCGCCGTAGTTATGTTCAACGCAATGCATTACGAAGTCATGCCAGCTTTCCCCCGCCCCTACTTTCAGTCTGATGGAATGTTCGTCTTCATTTATTTTATCAATTCCTTTAATCGCCGGATGGATCACCAATGCGTCGACATTTTGAGTGAAGAGCACATTGCTTCCGCCTCCGAGAATAAATTTTGACGATTGCCTCCATACCGGATCTACCAAAATTTCAGTTAATTCTTCTACCGAACTGACTTCGGCGAAAAAGGAAGCTACGGATTCGAGGCCGAATGTATTGAAATGCCGAAGCGAAAAGTTAGATTGAATTTGCATTGAACCAATAAATAAATCCTTGTAAAGTTAGCTATTACATTCAAAATAGCATGTTATGGTGATTCATCCATTTTTGATTAAGTTTGCAGGCTCAGTAATAAAGGCTAAGGATATGATGCTGAAAAAGAATTTTTTATGGGCTCTTCATCTTTTCATCATCCTTCTTTCAGGTTGCAGCAAAAAGTCTGTTGTAAGCTCTTCCAGTTCGGAATACAAAGAAGATTTGTCTTCGGTGAGACCTCGTTTCGACTATGTTGAACCGACAGTTACCGAAAAAGCTGCCCCGGTAAGCACCCCCAAAACCAATACAGCGCCAAAGGGAAATGCAGACAAGCCGTTGTATGTCAACAAACGATTGGAAACGGTGCTGGATACATTAGCAAAGCACAATAAATCAATTCGTTATGCCAACGGCTTCCGGATCCAGATCTATGTGGGCAATGTAAGGCAAGAAGCGGACGATGCGAAAAGTTACGTTTACGGGGCTTTCCCGGACCTTAATCCCTACGTTTCCTATACGCAACCGACTTACCGCGTAAAAGTGGGCGACTTTATGTATCGCACTGATGCAGAGCAATATCTGGAACTCATCCGCGAACGGTATTCCTCAGCAGTGATCCTGGCAGACCGTGTCGACATCAAGCGGAGCCTCCTGGTAAACCCTACTGCCGAAAGCAATTAGGATTTGATTGTTTCTAACTTTTTAACCCGGATATTATTTTATCCATATATACATACTAATGAAAATAGCCTTAATTACCGGAATCACCGGACAGGACGGTGCTTACCTGGCTGAACTCCTTTTAAGCAAAGGATACGAGGTGCATGGAATAAAGCGTCGCAGTTCGTTATTTAACACGCAGCGTATTGACCATATTTATGAGGATCCGCACGAAAAAAAATGTGAGGTTCAAACTGCATTATGGTGATCTGAGCGATTCTACCAACATTATTCGCATCATTCAGGAAGTGCAACCTGATGAAATTTACAATTTAGGTGCCATGTCTCACGTTCAGGTGAGCTTTGAAGAGCCTGAGTACACGGCCAATGTGGACGGGATTGGAACATTGCGTATCCTGGAAGCAGTTCGCCTTTTGGGTTTAACTAAAAAAACTCTACCAGGCTTCAACATCTGAGCTTTACGGTTTGGTGCAGCAGGTTCCTCAGTCTGAGACTACCCCATTTTACCCCCGCTCCCCTTATGCAGTTGCCAAGCTTTACGGTTACTGGATCACAGTCAATTACCGTGAAGCATATGATATGTTTGCGGTGAACGGAATTCTTTTCAACCACGAATCTCCATTAAGAGGAGAGACATTCGTAACCCGTAAAATCACTCGCGCAGTTGCCCGGATCGCTTTGGGGTTGCAGGATAAAGTTTATCTGGGAAATCTGGACGCACAGCGCGACTGGGGACACGCAAAAGATTTCGTGGAAGCAATGTGGTTGATTCTTCAGCAGGAAGTTGCTGAGGATTTTGTGATCGCGACCGGGATAACGACACGCATCCGTGATTTTGTAAGAATGGCTTTTGCCGAAGTAGGCATCGAAGTTGATTTCAGCGGTGAAGGCGAGCATGAAATCGCGAAAGTGACTAAATGCAACAATCCTGATTTCCAGGTAGAAATTGGAAAAGAGGTAGTTGCTGTCGATCCGAGATATTTCCGTCCGACCGAGGTGGAGCTTTTGATCGGTGATCCTACCAAATCTATGACGAAACTGGGCTGGAAACCTAAATATGACTTGAAAGCATTGGTTAATGATATGGTTGCAGCCGATGTATTGCTCTTCAAGAAAGACAGGCTTTTGGAAAGCAGCGGACACCGTGTTCCAAATTACTAC
Organism: Dyadobacter chenwenxiniae; assembly: GCF_022869785.1. Taxonomy (NCBI): domain Bacteria; kingdom Pseudomonadati; phylum Bacteroidota; class Cytophagia; order Cytophagales; family Spirosomataceae; genus Dyadobacter; species Dyadobacter chenwenxiniae. Next base: position 5,333,797 of record NZ_CP094997.1, read on the forward strand.
GAATAACATACAGCATTGCTGAAAAAGAAGAACCCCGAAGGAAATCCTCCGGGGTTCTTCTTTTTATATCGCTTCGCTCAAAAATCAGATCGCCTTAGGAGATTTCTTTTGAACGGATTTTGCAAGTTCGATCAATTTTTCAGGCGTTTGGTAACCAATCACCTGCTTTACGACTTTTCCTTTTGCATCAATAAAAAACAATGTTGGATATGCTTCCAATGGATATTTGCCAGCAAGTTTCAATCCTTCGCCACTTTCCATATCATATTTAACATTGATAAAATCTTTGTTAAAAACCGCTGCGACGTCGTCACGCGTGAAAACATTTTTCTGCATCATTTTGCAAGGGCCGCACCACGTGGTGTAAGCATCGAAAAATATGATCTTGTTTTCAGCTTTTGCTTTTTTCAGGATTTCTGCCCATTTGGCTTCAGTGAACTGGATTCCCTTTTCTTCTGCTTTGGTTTCCTTCTTATCTCCGTCTGGCTTGTTTGCCGCGATGGCCACTGCAAATGTCAAAGTAAGGATTGCAATGAGAAAGGATAGTTTTTTAAGACTTTTCATCTTTATTGATTTAGTTATGGTTTCAACTCTTTAACAACGAAAATACCCTATTCATTTATTTTATCCAATCACCTTTACGGAGTATGCCACCAGAGCATTCGAGGTTAGTAAAGAAAGAAAAAGTAACTTCGCACTATTATTAACGTCAAAAAAGCATGAAAGTTCAGGAAGCAAGATACGTAATGAGTAACTCGGATTATCAGAAATGTCCTGACCCGGTTTTGCCTGAATATGCGTTCATCGGGCGCTCCAATGTTGGTAAATCTTCATTAATTAACATGTTGACCGGAAAGAAAGGCCTTGCGAAAACTTCGCAGCAACCCGGTAAAACACAGCTCATTAACCACTATTTTATCAACGAATCCTGGTATCTGGTCGATTTGCCGGGTTATGGTTATGCCAAAGTGAGCAAAGTTGAGCGCGAGAAGTGGGAAAAAATGATCGGCGATTATCTGCACAACCGCGAAAACCTGATCTGCACATTCGTACTGATCGACATTCGGCACAGCGCACTCCCGGTTGATCTTGAATTCATGGCCGGTCTGGGTGAAGCCGGCATTCCTTTTCACATTATTTTCACAAAAGCCGATAAGCTGAAACCGACGCAGGCGATCAACCAAATGGAGGCATATAAAGAAAAGCTGGCTGAAATGTGGGAAGAAGTGCCGCCGATGTTCATTACGTCGGCAGAAAAAAACGAAGGCCGCGATCCCATTATGGAGACAATAGAAACTTATAATCAGACGTTTGAAAGGACAAAGTAAAGCAAAGGTTGTTTAGCGCTCAATCTTTCCGTTATTTTGCGCAAAATTGAATTGGTCATCGCATTCAACATAACATTATTAAGATATAACTAATTAGTAAGAAAGGATGAGTGAAAAAGTAGAGTCAACAGGAATGGATTTGTTGAAAGAGATAGCGAATGTTTCAGGAAAAGGCGGATTGTTTCGTATTCTTAAACCTAGCCGCGCAGGCGTCATCGTAGAAAGTTTGGATGAAAAGCGCGAAAAAACGTTGATCGGGCCAACTGCGCGTGTTTCTGTTTTGAAAGACGTTTCTATTTTTACAGACGGAGAGGAAGAATCAGTGCCTTTGGCAGACGTTTTCCTGAAAATTCATGAAGCGCATGGAGAAGAAGTGACTTTGCAGCCAAAAACAGCATCAGACAAAGAGCTGATCGAATTTTTGGATAAAATTCTCCCGGAATTTGACAGGTCGAAAGTTTACGTTTCTGACATTAAGAAAATCATTACCTGGTATAACTTATTGTCTAAATATACACCCGAGCTGTTTGTAGCCGCACCAGAAGAAGCGGAAGCAGAAGAAGCCCCGGAAGTGGTTGCAGAACAGGTTGCCGAAACTCCTGAGAAAGAAAAAAAGAGCAAAAAATAATCTCAGTTTATAGATCATTGCATAAACCCTGTCACTACGACGGGGTTTTTACTTTTTAAACTTATTGCCTTCCTGATTTATGACATCCCTGTCCGCCTACATCGATCATACTTTACTCGCTGCCAATGCAAGTGAAACCCAGATACGGAAATTGTGTGAAGAGGCCTGGATCCATCAATTTAAGGCAGTCTGCGTTGCCCCTGCTTATGTTGCTTATACAGCAGAAATGCTCGAATTCTGTCCGGTAAAGATCGAAATCGCAACCGTTGTGGGCTTTCCTTTTGGTTACTCTACGGCAGCAACCAAGATTTTCGAAGCGAATAATGCATTGGAAAACGGTGCCACTGAGTTGGATGTAGTGATGAACATTGCACAATTTAAATCCATGGCCTATCTCAGCGTTCGTGAAGAACTGAGCCAAATCGCAGCCCTTGCACACGAGCGGAATGCAATGATTAAAGTGATCATTGAAACGGCCTATCTCGATTCATTTGACATTTACACGGCCTGTGAAATCTGTGCTGAATCGAATGCGGATTTTGTAAAAACCTCCACCGGTTTCGGACCACAAGGCGCTGATGCTGACATTGTTCGAAAAATGCGTTCGATCCTTCCGCCCCATGTCAAAATTAAAGCATCGGGTGGGATAAAAACCAGGGAACAGGCCATTGCTATGATCGACGCGGGCGCTGAGCGCATCGGGACATCTGCGGGCGTCACCATTGTCAGCGCAGTGTGAAACGGCGTGTCCTCCTTGTCAGCACCGTTCATCCGGCAACCGATCCTAGGATTTTTTACAAAATCGCGCCTTCGCTCGCAAAGGAATATGACGTGTTTTGCGCGCTTCCAAATGCGAAGCCTGTTACAGCAGAGAATACATGCACCATGATCCGGCTTCCTGAGTTTCAAAGTCTGTGTCTCCGACTGCTCTTTTCACACATTGTTGTCTTATGGAAATGCCTGCGTATCCAGCCGGATCTGGTTCACATTTTCGTCCCGGAGCTGATTCCTGTTGCATTTATATTCAAATGCTTTGGGGCAAAAGTGATTTACGAGGTCCAGGAAAATTTATTCAAGAAATTCAGCATCAAGACTTACAACAATGCCTGGATTTTTCGGAAGCTTTTCAGATTGTTTGACCATTGGGCGAGAAGAAATTTTTCGCTGATTTTCACTGAAGACGCCTATTTGATTGAGTATGATAAACTGGCTTACCCGTCCGCAACCGTCCGCAACTTTGCACTTCCTTCATTTATAGACAGATATCGGGCGGACATACCATTAACCAGCACCAGTCCCGAGATTATTTACATAGGAGTTGTTTCACTGGAACGATCTTTTGATGTTATTGTAGTTGCTTTGGCAACATTGAAGAAAAGCTACCCAAATTTTAAAATGCATCTGTTTGGCAACGTGCGGATTGCCCGAGACAAAGTAGAAAAACTGCCAGGCTTCGATGAGATTGCGGAAAATCTGACTTTTTACGGTTATACAGATCAGCAAAAAGTCTTGGGATATGCCAGTAATGCGATTGCAGGAATTGCCCTTTTGAAGCCCGTCGCCGATTATCCGGAGTCTTACACAACCAAACTGTTTGAATATATGTCCTTGAAAGTGCCGGTTATTACATCAGATTTCCCATTATACAAAAATGTGGTCGAACAATCGGAATGTGGTTTTTGTATTTCACCATATAACGCCGATTTGCTGTCAGAAAAGCTGCAATGGCTGATTGAAAATCCGGAAGAGCGTTTGAGAATGGGCATTAACGGCCGGGAATCGGTTGAAAAAATGTACAGCTGGACGTCCGAGGAAGGCACGCTTTTGTCATTTTACCGGAGTTTGCTTAAAAATTAGAGTTGTTTCAGCAAATTTTATTAGATAATATAATTTTATAAACTTATTATTGAATTGTTCAAATATTAAGTACTACGATTTCTACGAAATATTTAACTTTCGGAATTAAAAAGAATCGTAGCTTGCGAAGTCAACTTCTCAATCATGTATATTAATACAGTTAGTCATTATTTACCAAGCGAAGTTATTGGTAATGAATATTTTACAAATATTAACAATCTGTCCCATGAGTGGATTGTAGAACGCACAGGAATTTCAGAAAGACGTAAGGCTTCTCCGGAAGAAAATACTTCCACGATGGCTATGAAAGCGGTTGAGGCCTTACTTGAAAATATCCCTTACAGCAAAAATGAAATCGACCTGATTATCGGTGCCACTTATACACCTTATGACACGATCGTTACATTAGCGCATGCAGTGCAGCACCAGCTTCAAATTCCGGACATTCCGGTTGTCAGCATCTCTTCTGCTTGTTCTTCGTTACTGAATGCTATTGAGATTGTTGAAGGCTATTTCGCATTAGGCAAAGCTTCGAAGGCTGTGGTTGTGGTTTCGGATCATAACACAGCCTATTATAATGAAATGGACACCGTTTCAGGCCATTTGTGGGGAGACGGCGCTTCGGCACTTCTGATTTCCAAAGAACGCCAGACGGATTCTGATATGGAGATTAAAAACCTCATTACCGGCGGCGCGGCAACAAGCGGAAAAGCCATTGAAGCCGTTGTTTTACGGCCCAATGACCGGGGCGTGATCATGCCTTACGGTCGGGATGTGTTCCAGAATGCCTGCCAGTATATGCCCAAGGTAAGCCAGCAGGTTTTGCAGGCTTGCGGACTTACGATCGACGACCTGGATTATCTGATCCCACATCAGGCCAATCACCGCATTAGCCTTAATGTGATCAACACGTTAGGAATTCCAGTTGAAAAGTTGATTTCTAACATTCAATATTTAGGAAATACTGGTTGCGCTGGTTGCGCGATTGCATTGTCGGAAAATAAAGACAAATTCAAGAAGGGTGATAACATTGTAATTACTGTTTTCGGTGGCGGCTATTCCTACGGAGCCATGCTGATCACGGTCTGATATTTGTTTATAAAAACACAAAAAAGGCCCGCATTGGTGAAATGCGGGCCTTTTTTGTGTCTGCTATCAGTCTTTAATTCACCTCTGGTTCTGAGAACATTGTCGGTTTCCAGACATTGTTTTCAGGATTGATATCTGGCAGATTATGCTCCGGATCAATGGTTACCGAACGAATTGGCTGTTGCGTCGCTGCCTTAAAAGTCCAGCTTCCGCCGCGCTGCCAGATTTCAACCGGTAATTCAACACGCGTTTTTTTGCCGCTCACCTCTTCAATGTCAATTTTAGCCGGCATAGCCCATTGATCCAGGTTTTCAATCGTAATGAAGGAACCTTTCTGCGGGTTTTGCTCAACATAAGTTACACCTTTAACGCCTTGATCGAGCTTATAATTTTCAAAGAACCATCCTTTCCAGAACCAGCCAAGATCCTCCCCAGCAGCATCTTCCATCGTCCGGAAAAAATCGTAAGGAGTTGGATGCTTAAAAGCCCAGCGCTGAACATACAAATGGAAAGCATAGTCAAAACGCTCTTTGCCCAAAACTTGCTCGCGCAACATTTTCAAACCGAGAGCAGGCTTATAGTAAGCTTCCCAGCCCAGGTTCACAGCTTGCACAACGTCCGGAATAGTCATAATCGGATCCGCTTTCGGACGGAAGATAATAGGCGCAAGACGCTGCAAATCATTCATTTGCGTGCTTTTGTACTCGCCATTGTTAAAATTATCGGCAGACAGGAAGTTGATGAATGTGTTAAAACCTTCGTCCATCCACGCATATTTACGTTCGTTGTTACCTACGATCATCGGGAACCAGTTATGCCCAAACTCATGATCGGTTACGCCCCAAAGATCATCCTTACGACTTTTGCTGCTGCAAAAAACGATTCCCGGATATTCCATTCCACCAACAATTCCGGCAACATTAGTCGCCACCGGGTAAGTGTATTCATGCACATAACCTGAATAAAACTCGATGCAGCCCTTCACATATTCGGTTGAGCGGCCCCAGCCATCCAATCCACCGTCTTCTGCCGGGTAAACCGACTGTGCCAATGCAGTTTTACCTTTCGGCAAATTCATTTTTGCCGCATCCCAAACAAATGCTTTTGAAGTTGCCCAGGCGATATCTCGCGCTTGCAGGCAGCGGAAACGCCACGTAAGCGCGCCCGATTGTTTTGGTCTTGACGCGGGATTGGTAACCTCTTCGGCACTACGGATCATTACAGTCTGATCGCTTTTTGCGGCATCAGCCAGTCTTTTTCTCTGCTCCGCTGTAAGCACTTCGCCCGGGTTCAGCAATTCGCCGGAGCCCACCACAATGTGGTCCCAGGGCACAGTAACATTATATTCGAAATCGCCATATTCCAGGTAAAACTCGCCTGCGCCCAGGTAAGGGAGTAAATTCCAGCCTTCAATGTCGTCAAACACGGCCACACGCGGATACCATTGCGCCATCTCGTAAACAATGCCGTTTTTGGTTTCCAATGTTCCCATCCGATCCGATCCATACTCAGGGATTTTGAATGAATAAGCGATTTTAATTTTGATAACATCTCCATTCGGTTTCACAGGTGTTGCAAGCCTGATCTGCATGCGTGTATCTGTGATCTTATAATTAGCTTCAACAAAACCACCTTTTCCTTGTTGAACAGTTACCGTTTTAATGGAATCTCCTCCGCTGAAACCTGTATTACCAAACCGTCCTCCGGTTACCGGTGTCGTTTTTCCGCCTCTTGACTGGTCATTAAATGCATTTTGGTCGAGTTGTAGCCAGATAAAATCAAGTGCTTCGGGGCTGTTGTTTTTATAAGTCAGTTCGACGTCACCACTCACGGTTCCTTTCTCCTCTTCCAGGGCAACATTGATTTTGTAATCTGCACGGTTCTGCCAATATTTTGGTCCGGGCGAACCGCTGCCTGTACGGTATTCATTACCTGGCTGAAAATTAAATAATGGGTGAAAAAGCACGTGTGAGTCGTATTTCACCTTCTCCTGCTCTTGTGCGTGGGCATTAAAAAATCCAAGACCTGCCGTAAAGAACAAGCCCAGACGAAATATTGAAATTTTCATTCTAATGATTATATATTAAAAACATGTGATTGTAAACGAGCAATATACGGCTTTTCGCCTTTTTTAATATAAAAAGTTTCATTTTTGCTAACCGGTAGTTACTTTAAAATATTTCCGGTTACATCTGATAATAAACCATGCGCCAGCGCCTTTCCATCGAAGACTACACAACCGGAATACTGGCTGGTGACCGGATCATGCTGAGCCAGGCTATTACCGTGACGGAAAGCAGGTTACCGGCGGACAAGGAACTCGCGGCGGCTATTCTCAAAGAAATCCTTCCTCATTCAGGCAACGCTTTTCGCATTGGAATAACGGGTGTTCCCGGAGTTGGGAAAAGCACTTTTATAGAATCTTTCGGCAATTATTTAACGTCCGAAGGAATGCGTGTTGCTGTGCTGGCCGTCGACCCGAGCAGCCAGAAATCCAAGGGAAGCATTTTAGGGGATAAAACGAGGATGGAAAAGCTCGCTCACAACCCTATGGCCTATATTCGGCCGTCCGCAAACGGCCTGTTTCTTGGTGGAATTGCCAAAAGCACACGTGAAATCATGTTGCTTTGTGAAGCGGCTGGCTATGATATTATCCTCATCGAGACCGTGGGCGTCGGGCAATCGGAAACATTGGTCAAAAGCATTACTGATTTTTTCCTGTTATTGATGCTCGCCGGTGCGGGCGATGAATTGCAGGGAATTAAGAAGGGAATTATGGAAATGGCGGATGCCATCGCAATCAATAAAGCGGACGGCGATAATGTTATGGCGGTTAATCACGCAATCTCCGCTTATCAGAATGCATTGCATTTGTTTCCAAAATCAGAATCGGGTTTTCTTACGAAAGTGCTTCCTTGCTCGGCACTAATGGAAAACGGCATGGATATAATCTGGGCGCTCATTCAGGAATATGAGCAGGTGACGCGCGCAAATGGTTTTTTTCATCAAAACAGGCAAAAACAAAACATCAACTGGATGCACGATCAGATCAGGGAGGCGCTAGATGATTTGTTTTATGGCGATCCGAAGGTGAAAACCAAGTTGCAGGAGCTTGAACATTCAGTTAAAGAAGGAAAAGAGCTTCCCGGATCAGCAGCACAGGATTTGCTGGATGTTTTTTTGACCAAATAAATCGTTAATGCCTCATTTTCAGCTTCAAGTATCAATTCGTCACGTTAACATATAAAAATTTCTTGCAAAAACATTTTTCCGGTAAGTTTGGACGTTAGACTTAACGATATACGAAACTAAACAACGATTTCAGTCAGCTATGAAAATTTACGCAGTATTAAGCAAACTTACCCTCTTGACTTTCATGATTATGGCTTTCGTCGTAACGGCTTGTAAGGACGATGACGAGAATCCGGCCCCACAAGTGGATGACAATCCGATCGTCGGAACCTGGCAATTGACCTCTGTGTCTGCTGAAACTCCCGGAACAATTCCACAATTGGCTCAATTAGCGGGAGCTGCGCCCTGTTATCTTGATTTAAAACTTACTTTCAAATCAGATAATACATTGACCACTGCTGACTGTCCTATTGCCGTCCTTGCCATTAGTGCAATTGCGCCAGTAGGAGATGGTTCAACATGGAAAGTGAATGGAGATGTGCTAAACCTTAAAAGCGGCACTACGGCAAAGGATTTCAAATTCACACAGACACCAACTGAGCTTACTGTAGTTGCTAACACAGAAGTTGATGCAACAAAACCTGCGGTGAATGCGCTGTTGAAATTTAAGAAGCTATAAATAAGCCTGATACAACTCAAAATGCCCTGCCTTTAAAGGCAGGGCATTTTTTTTATCCACTGGTGTGGTCGCAGATCACCACCCATTTGCCATTTATTTTCTTCCAGAGCAATGTATAATGTCCCTCCAAATCCCCTTTTTCCGGCCGGGTAAGATGAAATTTCCCTACCAGAAATGCCACGTCCTTACCTGGAAACGTGAGATTTAAATAAGTAAATTTCAGTGTTCCCATAGTCGCCCGGTCCGGGTAACGCTTCAAATAACCTTCGTGCGTGGCTTTGTAGCCGTAAGTTATGCCGGCCTTTCCGACGAACATAAGCGAGTCCGATTCCCAGTAACCATTCATAAACGAATCGATGTCGCCGCGGTTCCAATCGGCCATTTGCCTGTCCATCGTTGCGTAAATCGTTTCTTTGTCTTTGGGAGACTGCGCTTTTGCGAAAAGCGAAATCGTGATCAGGATGAGCGTAAAGAGCCGGTTTCTCATAATTTTTGCGGATTTTTGTAAATCGTTTCCTGATTTTAAATATACGTGAAAGAAATAAGGGAAGCGGTTGCAAGACCAAAAATCCAAATCAGAAATATCAGAATGAGTAAGTTCGATGAGATATTTAAAAAGCTTGACCGTCAGAGATATCCGTTTATCGACGGGCTTTATTACTTGTTCATCATTGTTTTTCTGTTCATTTTGTTCCTATTCTTTGCCTGACCTGTGAGCAAGCCTTCCTATTTGTTTATTTTAAATCCCAACTCCGGCACTTCAATTGGTAGAAACGCTAGTGAGGTGCAGCAAACAATTGAATCGTTTGCTAAGAAAAACGGAGCCGAGGCAATAATGCTTTTTACAGAGGAAAGGGCTCACGCTACAACATTAGTGAAAGAAAACCTGGATTTGCAGCCCTGGAAGGCCATTGTGGCAGTGGGCGGTGACGGAACAGTGAATGAGATCGCCCAGCCGCTTGTGAACACGGAGCAGCCCATCGGCATTATTCCGCTCGGCTCAGGCAATGGGCTGGCGCGCCATTTGGGCATTCCGCTTACCTTGGAAGCGTCATTAACGAGGCTTTTTGAAGGAAGAATAACAACCATTGACAGCGCCCAAATCAACGACATTCCATTTTTCTGCACAGCGGGAATGGGTTTCGACGCCTATGTCGGGCATTTGTTCAGTCAACAAAATCAGCGGGGATTGGCGACTTACATTAACGTTTCGTTTCAGTCGTATTGGAGTTATAAGCCGCAGACTTTTACACTGAATGGCGTAAAAACAGATGCGTTTTCATTGTCGTTTGCCAATGCCGGTCAATTTGGGAATAATGCCTGGGTTGCGCCTCAGGCCAACTTACAGGACGGTCTGCTGGATGTTTGCACCATTAAGCCATTCCCCAAATGGTATGGCTCATCTTTGGCATACCAACTTTTCACCAAGCAAATGAAGGCGTCCCGTTACGTTGACTACCAGCATATGACCGAAGCCGTGGTTGAAACACAAGCGCCGCCCATGATACATTACGACGGTGAGCCATTTCAGCTTGATACAACGAGGATAGAAGTTAAAATAAAACCGCAGAGCCTGCGAGTAATTGTCTGATGTCAAAAAAGAACCGCACAGGAGTCATCTATTCCACAAACCCCGACTTCGAATACACTGATGCCGGAGCCGACGAACCGGATACTTTACCGCCCGCGCAGCAAGACCTGAGGATCTGGCTGGATCGCAAAGGAGGCGGAAAGGTGACCACGATAGTAAAAGGATTCATTGGAACCAATGCAGATATGGAAACATTGGGCAAACAACTAAAAACCCTTTGCGGAAGCGGCGGAACCGTGAAAGAGCAGGAAGTGCAAATCCAGGGCGATCACCGGGATAAAGTGATTAACTGGCTGGCCGGGAAGGGCTATAAGGCGAAAAAGGCGGGTGGGTAGTGCCCCTAAATCCCCTGAAGGGGACTTTACATGCCCCTAAATCCCCTAAAGGGGACTTTACATAGTTTGATGGAAAAGTCCCCTTTAGGGGATTTAGGGGCAGAAGAGTCAAAGGACCTTATTCGTATCTATATCCGTCGGTGCGGGGAGATTCGACGGTGGGGGCTGGGGCAACTGGTTTGAACGTACGTTTTCCAGCACTTCCACATTGGTCACAAAATATTTGGTATCACCATTCCAAGGCAGGGTAAAGAACTTCTCTTCGTAAGTTAATGAAACGCGTTGTCCGTTTTTGATTGCTTCTTCCAATTTGGCAATGGCGTCTTTGTTTTTGGCGCTAACTGAAAATACCCACTCCGAGGAATTCATTGTGCCGTCGCCTTCATAGAGGCCACCCATTCTCAGCTCGCCTTCATATGTTTTGAACAAATAACCTTTGTTGCTCAGTTTTGTAATAAACCCTCCGCGTTTCCCTTCGCTATAATAGCCGAAAGTGAGGTAATAAAGGATTCCGAAAATAATCGCCAGAAATATGGCAAATATGACCCATTTACGCATAACAGTGTTTTTCTGAGTTTATTGATAGCAGCGAACTTCGCAAAACGGATTGATTATTCCTAGTTATTATTTCGCGCGGATCGCAATAACCGGGTCCATGCGTGCAGCAAGCATTGCGGGAACAATTCCGGACAGCACGCCAATAACACTCGAAACGCCCAGCCCAAGAATAATGTTGCCTGGTGTCAGCAGGATTTGCAATGAGCCCATCGGCATGAACGATAGGAGAAAGACTAAAAATATGCCCACCAAACCACCTACCAAACTGAGCATAACAGCCTCGAAAAGAAACTGGAACAGGATTGAATAATTTTTTGCCCCCAGTGATTTTTGAATGCCAATCAGATTGGTTCTCTCTTTCACCGATACAAACATGATGTTCGCAATCCCAAATCCTCCCACTAATATGGAGAAGCTGCCGATCACCCAACCAGCAATCGTCAGCACGGCAAAAAGCTGACCGATTGCCTCTGCTGCCGCTTCGGGACGATTCAGGGAAAAATTGCTGCCGTCGCGCGGCTTAATGCCTCTTTTGGTGCGCATCAAGCCCGTAATTTCGGCTTCCACTTCTTTCATTCCCTCATCTTCTGGAAAGCCTTTCACCACAATGTCCGCACTGCGCCGGCCGGATTGAAAGAGTTTTGAGAAAGAAGCAAATGGAATAATGCAGTTCTTATCCGGACTTCCGCCAAAATCCACAAGGCTTTCACCCTTCCGGACCTGGACGCCAACGATTGTAAATTTGTTTCCTGCAAGCTTGAATGTTTTGCCAATCGCATCTTGCCCCGGAAAAAGCGCCGCAGCGATATCTGCTCCAACGATAGCAACATTGCGTGCATTATTCGTTTCAAGTGGGATAAAATAACGTCCATCCTGAATGGGAATATCTGAAATTTGATTGTACTCGTAAGAAACGCCCTGAATTTGTGCGACAATGCTGTTGGAGCCATTTTTCAATGTGGTGCTTCCCCGAAAATCCATTACAGCCACGGCGCTGGCGCTCTCGAGATTTTCGTAAAGGAATTTGTATTCTGCGTAGGTAGGCTCCGGCCACTGAAAATATTTCCACCACTGATATTCGCCTCCAAACCCCCAGGGCCACTTTTGAACATAGATAACCTTATCGCCGATGAAGCTCATGCTGTCTTTAATGCTGCGTTCAAGGGAATCAACAATGGTAAAAACGGCAACAATGGCAAAAATGCCTACGGTCACGCCCAGGAGCGATAAAATTGTCCTGGTAATGTTGGATTTGAGGGCCTGCCAGGCAAAACGAAAACTTTCTAAAACCTGCCGTAAAAATTTCATAGCCTTCGGATATAATGTTTCTTTCAAAATCCTTTCAAACCAAAAGTTAAGTTTAAAGTATCAGGCTTAGAAATAAATTGTTACAAATGGCAAGATAAAGTGATTGATTTGATAAATTACAAACTGAATTATAACACTCCTATAATGACATTACGCTACAAGCTCGCATGTATTATCTGTACTTTACCGGGATTTCTGGCCGCGCAAAATCCTGTCCGGGAGTCGACCGGATTCTACCAGTTCCTCTCCGATGATCCCAATCAGAAACCATTTTTTAATGACAGGCCAGGCACCATCGCAAAAAATGGCATGGTGGCGACAGCCCATCCCGATGCTTCGAAAGTGGGTGTCGAAATATTAAAAGCCGGGGGCAATGCAGTAGACGCTGCTGTTGCGGTGCAGTTTGCATTAGCAGTTGTGCATCCTTCCGCGGGAAATCTGGGCGGCGGCGGATTTTTAGTATTGAGAGATAAAACGGGTAAAAGTTACAGCATCGATTTTCGCGAAAAGGCGCCCGCAAAGGGCCATGCGGACATGTATTTAGATAAAGATGGCAACGTAATCCCCAACTCCAGCATACTTGGCCGCCTTGCGTCGGGCGTACCGGGATCAGTCGCGGGCATGGCGGAAGCGCACGCCAAACACGGAAAACTACCCTGGAAACAGCTTCTTCAACCTGCTATTGATCTTGCCGAAAAGGGCGTAGTACAAACGGAAAGGGAAGCCCGTGGACTGAACGCTGTAAAAAAGGACATTTCAGAACTGAATCCTGGCACAAAATATTTCATTAACCCAACCGGAAAAGACTGGGCTGCCGGTGATTTGCTGGTTCAGAAAGATTTAGGCAAAGTATTACGCCGGATTCAGAAAAAGGGACACGATGGCTTCTATAAGGGAAAGACTGCCAGGCGTTTGGTTAAAGATATCAATAGAAATAAGGAGGGAATTATCAGCAAAAAAGACTTAGCCGACTACAAAGCGCAGTGGCGAGAACCGATTACTGAAAATTATAAGGAATACAAAGTGATCACCATGGCACCGCCTTCGAGCGGAGGCGTTGCATTGTTGCAGCTTATGCGCCTCACCGAGCAACATCCATTGCGGAAATGGGGCTGGCACAGCGATTCCACCATTCAGGTTATGATCGAAGCGGAACGCCGGGTTTACGCCGACCGTGCCAAATTTCTCGGCGATCCTGATTTTGTAAAGGTGCCCGTAGAAACCCTGATCAGCAAGGATTATCTGAGCAAGCGATGGAACGATTTTAATTGGGACAAAGCCACTGATAGCAAGAACATTAGTGGGGGCGTTTTCCCGGGATATGAAAGTTTGGAAACCACACATTTTTCCATTGTCGACAAAGAAGGCAATGCAGTATCCCTCACGACAACATTAAATGGCGGCTACGGAAGCCGGGTTGTGATCAAAGGCGGCGGGTTTTTTATGAATAATGAAATGGATGATTTCAGCGTGAAAGCAGGCGCGCCCAACATGTATGGACTGATTGGTAACAAGGCGAATGCAATTGCGCCAGGTAAAAGAATGCTTTCATCCATGACGCCAACCATCATAGAAAAAGAAGGGAAACTGCTGATGGTAGTCGGAACGCCGGGTGGATCTACCATTATCACATCCGTTTACCAAACCATTCTAAATGTGTTGGAACACGGCATGACGATGCAACAATCGGTGAATGCATTAAAATTTCACCACCAATGGCTTCCTGATAAAACAACTTTCGAGGCCAATGCTTTCTCCGAAGGAGCCATCAGAAAGTTGCAGGATAAAGGTTACGTTCTTGAACAGCAACGGAATACAATAGGCCGCATGGACTGCATACTCGTGCTCCCCGACGGCTCATTGGAAGGAGGCTCTGATCCGAGAGGTGATGATACTAGTATCGGGTACTAATATTATAGCACTTTTGAGCGTTACTATTAAGCATTGCTTTATTTGTTATGAGAAAACTTACATTCCTACTGCTATTTATATCCGTTGCGTGTTTATCCAACTGTAAAAAAGACTCAAAGGATCCTGGGCCTGACCCGGATACAAACCAGCCCTACACCCCGATCCAGTTTCTGAGATCATTTGAGGTGCCCGGTTCTGAAAAAATCACATTCGACTCCGTTACCAAAAATTATCAGATCAGCTTGCCGGAATCTTATTTTAGCAATTCCGCCGAATTGAAAATGTCGCTGAACAAAAATGTGGTGCTCATCGACAGCCTCGGAAAAGCCACAACGGATAGCACAATCACATACAATTTCAAGGGAAATCAGCCGCTGTCATTTACATTGCGTGACAAGGAGGATAAGTTTGCCGGTTCGTTTACGGTTTATTTTGAAATTGCGGGCGCACCCAAAGTGGAGTTGCTTACAAAGGCGATTACGATCAATACCAATGGTTTTAAGTCACCATTCAAATTTGTATCGGGAGTTGGAACAATTCCTTCCCGTCCTGGACAGACACCGCCTGTCATTAAGGCCTCCAATGCAAAAACAGGCTTTACCACCCAGACAACCTACTATCAGAATCAGGAAAATATCACGTTTGAAGACATTGAAAAGCTTGTAGGCGCTGATCCGATCAAACTGGAAGTTCTTTTTGCAGATAAGGATCCAGTTGTTTTTGAAGGAATAACATTCACCCGTGGAGAGCCATTTTCATGGATTCCGGATGCTAAATTTGTGTATTCAACCAAAGACTCAGTTTTCGTTAGCGGAGGCTATTTCGTTTCCACATCAAAATATACTGTCAAATTTACCAGTGATTTTGTGACCACACCAGCAACGGCTTCATTGAAATTCATTAGCCCGACAAGCCTGAATTTGGAAAAATTTCCTTCCAATGTTGCCGAAGGTTCTTACCTGCTAACATTCCACGAAGGCGGGAAACTAATTGGCAAAGGCGCAATTTATGTGGCGAATACGGCTCCTAAATCCCTTGAATCTGTTTGGAAAGGCGAGTTAATGCAAGCTTTGACCAGAAACACCGAACCATTGACCTTCAAAAAAGGGGAGACTTTTTATGCGAAGCCATCCCCCGTAGAATATGGTTCTTCCAACACTAATTTCGATGTGAAGAAACTGCCTTCGTTGCGGCTGAAAAGTGGTGCAACAACCGTTGATCTGAAACCGACATTGGCTGTTGTGAACTGGGCAACGGCGGGAGTAAGTTATCCGGTTGGAAAATACGTTGTGCCTGCAAATCTCGCGGCCGGACAATACGAAGTGATGGCTGTGTTCCCTGACAAAACCGTTTCCAAGCCGTATTGGGCAAAAATGCGCGTTAATTAAGGGTTCATTCACATGATCAGGATCTTGTCAGTTCCTCGATAATTTGATCAAATTCAGGAAACTGCATTTGTAATGCTGCTCGTTCTGCCATTTCGAAATCTGCAAAATCAAAACCAGGCGCGACTGTGCAGCCAACCAATGCGTATGTGCTGCCTTGCGCCGGACGGGATGCAAACCACGCTCCTGCCGGAACAACCGCTTGAAAGGTTTCGCCGTTCTCAGGATCATCGCCCAGCTTTATAACCTGCATTTCCATTTGTTCTTCGTGGATTACAAAAATTTCCAATGCTTCCCCCGCATAGAAATGCCACATTTCATCCGACTTGATCTTGTGAAATGCGGAAAAATTATGCGTTTCCAATAGAAAATATATCCCGGTCGAAAACGATCTGTCTCCATTAAATCGGCTCGGTAATGCTTGCTGTGGCACATTTTCGGCTGCGCGATAAGTTTCTGCGTAGTAACCGCCTTCCGGATGCGGGGCTAATGCGTATTTCTCAATCCAGTAACTGGCTGGTTTCAGGTTTTTCATAGTAAAGCCAAGATAGCACGACCGTTTAATAATTGAAGCATCAGAAGGTGCTTTTTCGTTAAACAAAAAAAGTCACATCCAACCAACTCGCCAAATATTTGACTACATTTGATCAAAATAAATCATATTTACTCAAAGTCAATCAAAATGAAAAATGATCGTGTGAAGGTTGTGGCCGACGAAGTGCTCTCTAATAATTGGTATACATTAAAAAAATACACATTTGATTATCAGCGCGCTGACGGCCAATGGGAAAGGCAGTCGAGGGAAGCTTATGACCGCGGAAATGGGGCTGTGATATTACTTTATAACCGCGCGAAGCAAACGGTCTTACTGACACGGCAATTCCGCATTCCTACTTATGTGAATGGGAACGAAGACGGCATGCTGATAGAAGCTTGTGCCGGACTTCTGGATCGGGATAATGCTGACGATTGCATTAAGAGGGAGACAGAAGAAGAAACAGGCTACAAGATTCGTGCTGTCGAGAAGATATTTGAAGCTTATATGTCGCCTGGCTCTGTTACGGAAATCCTATACTTTTTTGTGGCCGAATACAGCGATGACATGAAAGTGAGCGATGGCGGTGGCAGTGAGCAGGAACAGGAGAACATTGAGGTGATGGAACTGCCATTTGAAAAGGCATTAGCCATGGTGAAGACAAGTGAAATCAGAGATGCGAAAACCATTATGCTGTTGCAATATGCCCAGCTTAACCATTTGCTCACAAAAAATGGCCAGAAAGAGTCCTATCAACTCTCTCCGGCCATATAAGTCTTGTATTTATGAGATCGGATCGGGCGTAGGTGTGTTGGCAGGGGTTGCAGTTTCGGCGCCGCCTTTACTGCCTACGAACTTATCATAAAGCTCCTTAAAGAAGTTCTCAGCGTCAGGGAAACTGCTTTTAAGCGTGTCCGCACCTTTTGTTTTTAACTCCTCGAAATATTCCGGGGCTTTATCCATCGCACCTTCCGCTTCGGCTTTTAGATTGTTAGCCTTGGTTTTCAGGTCTTCCAAAAGCTTTTCGCCCTCTTCGCTTTGAAGATACTTATGCGCTGCCACTCCAGCGGCGGCTCCAAGAATAAATGTGGCAAGGTGTTTTGCGTTTATGCTCATGATTTCCAGTTACTTAGTTTGAGATTAAATTTAAAGAAACTAATGTTTTGTTACAAAGGTAATGCTCCAAGTATTACGCTATTTCTCAAAAAAAACTATGCCCACCTTGTTTAGACATCAGCTTACTTGATCTCAAAAGCAGCCTGCATGCGGTAACTGATCTTAATTTTTTGATATTGAACATCGCTCTCGACTACCGCATCCGCTGACTCCTCCTGTGCCAATGTTCTCATATTGGCTTTGGCAAAAACGGGCTGTGGGAAATATAGATTTTCATCCAGCTCTTTGATTTCAATCACCTTACCAAGCTTTTCATCCAGCGAAGCAACGAGATATTCCGCCTTCACTTTCGCCGCTTTCAAAGCATCGATTTTAACCTGTTTTTTGTATTCTTCTCTTTTCGAATGATCCACACGCGCAACATTTGCATACTGCACGCCGCGGCTTTCCACTTTTGACAAGATGCCGTCCAGCTTATCTGCGCTGCTAACTTTCAGCTCGTATTGCTTGCTTTCCAGGAAAGTGGCAGGCTTTTTCTTCTTATCTGTATAGTTTTGGTAACCTCCTAACCCACTGATAGACAACGCTTCTTTGGGAAGTCCTGCATCTGCAATTGCTTTGAGAAGCTGTTTTTCCAAAGTGCTGATCACGACTTTATTCTTCTGGCTTTTTTCATCTTCAAAATATTCCCGCAACGAAATACTGAAATAAATTTCATCAGGCACGATTTCCATTTCGGCAAATCCTGCTACTTCTATCTTAGGCGAAACGATCTGCTGCTCATACTTAACCTGGGAAAAAGCAGGAAACAAAACAGTCATGGCAAGCAGGGAACTCAAAATAATTTTCTTCATGGCTTTCATTAATAATATTGGATATAAAGTACAGATGCAAGCGGCAGGCATATCGTTGTAATGCGATGATTAAATGCCGTCAACGTAGTTTAGATGCAATGTTATACCAAAGGTTTAAAATGAAAATGGGAGCATAACGCAACCCGCTGTTATTCTCCCACTTACAAATGAATTTTTTTTCCTTGCCCGATTCAGGTAAAGTTCTGGTAAATCGAGTCCATAATACGGACAAAATGCTGATAATCGGACTCATTGAGGCTTCCCCAGCCCTTTCTGCGGATGTCTGCAACGATGGGGAACACTTGGTTATAAGTTGATTCTCCTGTTTTAGTTAGAAATAAATTGAATTTCCTGCGATCACCTGCCGCCGGTCCACGTTCCACCAATCCTTTTTTTTCCAGTAAGTCGATGATGCGCGTAACCGTTGGCGGATCTTTAAAAGTAAGTTCTGCAAGTTCGTTCTGACTAATTCCCTGTCTTCTGAAAATGTGATCGATAAGCACCCACTGGTCTACCGTAAGGTCAAAACCAGCCTCCGTTAATTGTTTTTGTAAAGCATTGCGGATTTTTTTGATTGTCGTATCTATTTTAAAGAAATAGGCACGCTGATCAGAATGATGCGTCATGGTCGGTTAGGTTGAAGCTTTGGGCATTGAGTAAATGATTACCAATTATAAGTCCCTTCAACTATTCGTCTACTAATTATTGCAAGGAAAATTACCGATAAATTTAGTGCATACCGGTTACAATTACCGATGAATAATCCATAGCCACACCAGGATAACTGGAACATAGAATTATTTTGTTTCATCTCGAAATAAGACAACATTCGGCAGTGCAATAACTTAAACTAATTGACAGACACTATGGAAAAATTATTTACCCTAACATTCAAAAGTTGCGTTTTCTGCATGTTTATCTCGCTTATTTGCTGTAATCCGGCATCCGCACAAGTGCAGAAATTTATCGAGGCAGTTCCAGGTAACACCGTCCCTGACAATCCGGAAATGACTGCATACATTGACAGGCTAAAAAAGAACCCGAACATTTCGAATTATCATTTCATCCACTTAAATCCCCTTGCAACCGCTCAGAAAGAAGGCATTTTAACATTAGAAATTCCAGGAAAAGACAAGCCCATCATTGCCGAAGCAAGTGAAGTAAAATATCACTCAGCCAGCGATTACGAGTGGATTGGCAAAACGGACGATAACCGTGGAACCATCATTATCCTATCAAAGGCAGGCAGAATTTCCGCGCATTTCTCAACCCCGGACGGCGTCTACGAAATTTTTTCCGCTCCGGGTGGTCTGTATTGCTTGCAGGAGGTTGACACTTCGCAAGGGGATGATGTGGGCTGCGTTACTGGTGAAGTGGAATCAAAAGGTGAAAAGATTACTGAGTTAGAAACTGAAAAATCTCCTCCTATTGATGCGAATGCCAAGATGAATCCCTGCCAGCCGCTGATAAGCCCACGTGTGCTTGTGTTGTACACGCCGAAAGCCCTGGCATACGTAGGAAGCGTTGCAACTATAACTGATCAGGCAAATTTATCAGTCGCGCAGTTTAACAACACAATATATAACAGCGGCATAACGAGTAATGCCGTTTTGACGTTGGTCGGTATAGCGCCATTGAACTTTAACGAAGAGGATGAGCTTGGTCCGGATTTGGAGAAACTCATTATAAATGCTGATGCGCAAAGTCTGCGAAACCAGTATCAGGCAGACTTAGTTGTTTTGTTTACTGACGGTGTTTACTCAGAAGGCAATACAAGAGGAGGCTCAGGCACCGTAACACTTGAGAGTGTTCGATCCTACTCAATTGTAGAAGTCTGGTCTTCCACATCCAGAAAAACATTTGCACATGAGGTGGGCCATTTATATGGTTGCCGACACGAAGACACATCAGGTTCTCCCACATATGCACAAGCCTATTGTATCAAAAACGGCCTGGGCATAGTTACAGATCGAACAATGATGGTTGGTAAGGCTATATCCGATCAACAAGCCAAAAATCGTTTGTTAAATTTTTCAAATCCCAATGTGCAGGTGGGCGGAAAAGCTTCCGGCACCAATAACGAAAACAATGCGAAGCGGATCACCGAGTCTCATCCCATTGTAAGCGCCTTTAAACCGAATCCAAATCCAGCTTTCGTTGCCCATGTTGACGGACCAACATTTGTGACAAGTCCTGGCGGGAAAGATTATCAAGTAACATATAGTTGCGGATCAGCACCTTATTCAATCGTTTGGCATTACAGCTATGACGGGATCAACTATCTCCCTTCCAACACGACCACGGACATTTTCACCTGGTATTTTTATCAGACTCAGAAAATTTGGATTAAGGCCACAGTAACGGGGAATGGAAAGTCTGTTTCAGCCTTTATTGCTGTCACGTCCCAAGTGCCAAATCCATACAAAACCGCTATTGAATCCAAGGATACGGTTGCGGTAGACCCAAAGCTTACAATTTTCCCGAACCCATCATCAAATAATGCAAGAGTCAGCTATTTTCTCAAACAGGATGCTCGTGTAAAAATTGAAATTCTAGACCTTTCAGGCCATCTGGTTGAACTACTGGTTAGTGATTTGGACATTCCCAGAACGAAAGGTCCATATGTCAAGCAATGGGATCTTCGTAGCTATAAGGATGGAGCCTATCTTGTTAGATTTACCTCAGAGGGCGCAAGTCAGATAAAACTTATGAAAATTGTAAAATAAACTTTGGATGAAAGCAATCAACATCTTGGTCATCCTTTTGACTTGCATTCTTAGCGACTCGTGTCAGGAGAATCCAATGCCTCGCATTTCATACGGATTTTTAAATGCCGAAGTCAATGGAAAGCAATGGAATAAAACTTACAACAACGCCTACCAAACAACATACGCGCGTGACGGAACGTATGGCTCTGCCATTCCTTGTGATACCTACACCAAGCTATCCTCACAGCTCTACAACGAAGACAGTTATTTACGCCAAACCTTTCTATTAATTAAATTACATCCGGAGAAAGGTAGGTATAAAATTGTTCCTTTCGTGAATGGTTATTGTGATGAAAAAGACCCTGTATACGCAAACTTTCATACCTGGACATCGGATGGAGACGTATTAGGTGACAACTATACCGTGTTACCGGGAGCAAATAACTTTTTTGAAATAGAACATTACAACCCGGAAACAAGAGAAATGAAAGGAAAATTTGAAGTAACCTTTGTTTTAGAAAGACAAGGTTGGGGTCATGTTCTAGCTGATACATTACGCTTTAAAAACGGCCGATTCCATACGAAGATCATTCCACCAGCAAAACCGAGAGCTCCTTTCAGGCTTTAACGAACTATGAAACTGGAAAAAATAATGATCTGTGGTATTTTCCTTGTATCACTATCCATCCTAATAGATTCTTGCATGGAAAATCCAATGCCTCGTATTTCCTACGGATTTGTTAATGCAGAGGTCAACGGTAGTTTATTATGGAACAAAACTTACGAAAACGCATATCAAGGTACATATGCTTTGGATGAAACTAACGGCGCTCCCAATCCGTGTGACAGAAGCACTTTTCTATGCTCAGAGCTATATAATGAAAATAGTTATCTGCGTCAGTCATTCTTGCTTTACAAGTTTCCATTACAAAAAGGTAGATACAAGATCCTGCCATATGAGTATAATAAATGCGATGAAAAAGAACCTGTTTGTGCGAATTTTTATACTTGGACGTCGGATGGAGACGTGTTAGGTGACAACTATAAGGTGCTAACCAATGCTAATAATTTTCTTGAAATAGAAAGCTATGATTCGAAAACAAAGGAACTTAAAGCAAGTTTTGAAGTGACATTTGTACTGGAGAGTCAAGGATCAAGTCATGTTTTAAAGGATACATTGCATTTTAAGAATGGCAAGATTCATACTAAGATTATTCCAAAGCGAAAACGGTAAGCTTCATCCAACCATAAAACAAAAAAAATGCTCCTGACCAGAACGATCAGGAGCATTTAAACTTTCTATATTTCTAGCCGCTAAGCCGAATTCCTCGCCGCGTTGATAATCCCAAACATAGCCCGCATAATCAACTGGTTATACGTTTCTACATCGACCGGCAAATTCTTTGGATCCTCGGCGAGCATTTGCAGTGCATATTGCTGGATTGTGATCAATGGCAGGACGATCCTTTCCCGCGTTTTGATTGAGACTTTGGTGACGTTGTTGCTGTCCAGAAGCTCTTTTTGCCCGGATACTTCCAGTAACTGGTCGCGGGTTAAAAGGAACTCGTTGTACATTTTATCCCAGAACTCCTTGTAATCCACCTCGTCGCGAAGGTATTTTGTGGCCGGGAAAAACGCTTTTGACAATGATTGCATTGAGTTTTCAATCAATGTCCTGAAAAATAGCGACTTTTTATACAACTGCTTGATTTCCTCCTTCTTACCGTCATTACCCATCTGCTCGATCGCCGTTCCGAAACCGTAAAAGCCAGGCACATTCTGCTTCATCTGAGCCCATGACCCCACAAACGGAATCGCACGCAAATCTTCAAACTTCAAACCCTCGTCATCATTACCACGCTTCGTAGGTCGGCTTCCAATGTTGGTTTGTCCATAAAAACGCAACGGCGTCTTTTTGTCAAGATATTTAACAAACATGGGATGATTTTTCAGGTCGAGATAGGAGTCGTAAGCCAAAGCAGCCATTTCCTCGATCAACACTTTGTCATCCCCACTCAGCTCATCTTCAACACGATTGCCCCGGAACAGATGGTTTTCCAGACCCGCCGTAAACAATCTTTCCAGATTGTACATGGCCGTCGTCACTGTTCCGTAGTTGGAGCTAATCGTCTGGCCCTGAACGGTTAACTGAATTTCCTTATCCTCAATGTCAGTTCCGAGAGAGGAATAAAAGTTGTGGTTATTGCCACCGCCGCGCGCAGGAGGGCCTCCGCGGCCGTCGAAGAATGTCACTTTAATACCAAATTCACGGGAAACTTTTGTCAATTCTTCTTTAGCACGATAAATTGACCAGTTCGCACGCAAGTAACCGCCGTCTTTTGTTCCATCAGAGAATCCAACCATGATAGTCTGGTGGTTTTCCCGGTTTTGCACATGGTTTCGGTAAAATTCATTTTCATATAATGTCCGCATGATCTCCGGAGCATTAGCCAGGTCATCGACCGTTTCGAAAAGCGGAACGACGTCAAGCGCCAGCTTCCCGCTTTCATCGGCAATAAGGTTTTTAGCCAGCGCAACCACTTGCATGACATTCAATGCAGATGTGTTATTACTGATTACATAACGGTGAGCGCCTTTTTCTCCATTATTTCCCTGGATCGTTTTGATCGCACGAATGGAGCCTAAAATATCTTTGGTAAGCTCGTCTTCGTAATCTTCGTCCCGCAACGGAATGTTCAACGAGAGCAGCAGATCTATTTTCTTCGCCTCATCCCAGCTTTCATAATCGCTGTATTTCAGCAGCGGAATTTTTTTCTCAAGTCTTTTAAGGATATCCTCCCAGGCCTTTCCATGCTTTCGGCTATCCTGACGTACATCCAGGCTCGCAAAGAAAAATCCGAAGATGTTCAGTTTAAGAATAAAGTTGTCGAGCAGCTCCACAAACAGTCCCTGATGCTTGGAAACCAATACTTCGCGTGCTTTCAGGAACTCATCGATCAACTCCTGTGCACTGTTATAACCCTCTTCAAACGGCCCAAAAATGGTGCTGTTCATCTTACGCTCAGCCAGGCTGATCGCCTCGTCCACACCTTTAAAAGTCAGCCTGCGCTTCAATTGTCTCAAATCACGATAGTAACCTCTCAGAAGCGTCTCGCGCAATCTGGCAGCCACTTGCAGCGTAATTTCGGGATTGACAAACGGGTTTCCATCGCGGTCACCGCCCGGCCAGAAGCCTAATCTGTACACATTTGGATACGGCCAGTCGTGAACACTCATGCCCAGTCCATTGATCAGCTTTTCGAGAATGGAGGGAATGGCGTCATAATATACATTTTCCAAGAACCAGCAAAGACTCACGGCTTCATCAAAAGGCGTGGGTTTTTCATGGTTAATGAATGCGGTTTTACCCAACTGCAGAAGCAACTGGTTTACTTCCGTAAAGTCGTTTTCTTTGATCGCATCTTCCAGATCATTGATGATTCCCAGCACCTTACCGGAATAAAATTGCGTTGGGTGCGCAGTCAACACGATCCGGACACTGAAATCTTCCAGCTTGGTCAGCAGCTTTTTTCTTAGCTCATCATTATCCAGGCGATCCGTCAAATAATTCACTGATCCTTTGCCTGTAAGGTCATGCGTCTGATCAAATGCTGCGTCCTCCACAGAGTCGAAAAGTACAACCTGCCTTTCAATGTATTGGATAAAAGCAAACAGCAGGTCAGCCCTTTCCTTAGGCGTTGCAGTTTCTAACAATTCGGAAAAAAAGTGCTCTATAATCTCCCTAGGCGACTTTCCTTCTTGAAATCCGATCTCACTTTGCTGCGTTAGTATGGGGAGTAACGATCCCGTCTGAAAAATGCCCCGGTAAGGCAAACTCAGAAAAAGACTATTAAAAATATTGTACTTCGTGACAACCGCGTCCTGGAAACTGTTATTCATACTGGAGTGACAAAATTATATTCTGGAAACTGCAATTATGGCAAATATACTTCTAAAAAATGGGTTTCAGGCTTTTGGATGGGCTTGTTGATGCGTTTTTTTAAGCTTTTCAATGGAGTTGTGCGTGTAGATCTGCGTAGCGGCCAGACTTGCGTGGCCCAAAAGCTCCTTAATTGCATTCAGGTCCGCTCCGCGATTGAGCAGATGCGTTGCGTATGTATGGCGTAACACGTGCGGACTTTTTTGCGCCAATGTCGTTACGGCGGATAAATATTTCCCAACAGTTCGCTGCACAAAAACCGGATAAACTGCTTTGCCTGAATTTGTTAAAATTAAAACATTAGTTTCCTCCCCGGGTGCCCGCAGTGATAAATATTGAAAAAGTAAATTGGCAAGAGAAGTGGAAATAGGGACTACGCGCTCCTTTGACCTTTTACCAAAAACACGAATGGTCCTTGCAGGAAGATTCAGGTCATTTGTTTCAAGAGAAACCAACTCTGCAAGCCGGATTCCGCTTCCATAAAGCAGTTCCATAATGGTGCGGTCACGAACTCCCTCAAAATCGTCCGTGAAAGTATCTGGCTGGAAAAGCATTTCCATGGATTTTTCTTCCACAAAAGCAGGAAGTTTTTTACGTGTCTTTAATGCGGAGAGAATCTTGGTAGGATCCTGGGAAACCATATTTTTCCTCTTCAAAAACCCATAAAACGTGCGCAATGAGGCTATTTTACGATTGATCGAAGATGGGTTCATATTCTCTTCCATCAAACTGACAACCCATGACCGAAGCATGGGAGCTTTTGCTTCCTGGGGTTTATCCAGCTCATACTGAAACAACAGATATTTCTGAAACTGGTCCAGATCGGTCGTGTATGATTTAATCGTATGGACGCTGGCGCGTTTTTCGAATTTTAGAAAATCAATGAATTGCGTAATCATATCAGCAACATACAAAAAAGGGCTGCCTTTAACAAGCAGCCCTTTTTTGCGTATGATATGGATATAATAATCCTGTCGAAATCTTTCAGAACACCATTCCTAAGGAACTAGTCTTCTAAATGACCGTAAGTTTTTTCTTTGTAAACGGCACGCAAAACTTCGAAACGACGTCTTACAGATGGTTTTTCGAAAGCAGTACGAGCACGAAGCTGGCGCATTGTACCAGTTCTTTCAAATTTCTTCTTGTAACGCTTAAGAGCGCGGTCAATCGATTCGTTGTCTTTAATGTTTATGATAAGCATGCTTATAAATTGTAATGTTCTTTGAATTGGTTTCTGAAATCGGACTGCAAAGAAAAGCTTTATCAAACACAAAATCAAGAAATAAGTCATTATTATTAGGTTATTTTTGTGATCATTGCATTGAGGAAAAAGCTTTTAACAGATTAAACGCCCGATATGAGCTCGCGACTGGGAATAATTGATTTAGGAACAAACACTTTTCACCTGCTCATTGTGGATAAAAACGGAGATGCGGTCATCAATATATTTCATGAAAGCAGGCCGGCCCGGATCGGATTGGGAGGAATCAACAAAAAGATCATTACACAAGAAGCCTTGCAGCGCGCGCTGACCGTCCTGACTTATTTTCGGGAAAAGCTGGACGAGTATAATGTTCTTGATGCGAACACTTTCGCTTTTGGCACCAGCGCAATCCGGAACGCAGAAAACCAGGCGGATTTTTGTGCAGAAATCCTTTCCAAAACAGGCATTATTATCACTGTCATTGATGGGAATCGTGAAGCCGAATATATTTATAAAGGCGTTCGCCACGGTGCGGACATTGGTGACAGGCCATCATTAATCATGGATATAGGCGGCGGGAGTGTCGAATTTATCATTGGTAACAAGTCACAAATCTTTTGGAAGCAAAGTTTTGAGATCGGCGGGCAGCGGTTGATGGAAAAATTCATGCGCAATGATCCGCTGTCACAGGGCGACAGAAAAAATCTTTACAATTATTTTGAAGAAAGCCTGATTCCGCTAGCGAACGCAGTGCATCAATATTCTCCGGAAAAACTCGTAGGCTCGTCGGGAACATTTGATACATTGGTGGACATGGATTTCCACTTTCGCCTCAATAGCTGGCCGCCCAAAAGCCAGACGGATTTTCCATTGCCACTCGAAGAATTTTATCGGGCCTATGCGCTCATTCTTTCCGGAAATCACAACGACAGAATGCAGATTCCGGGCATGATTGAGCTGCGCGTCGATATGATCGTGGTGGCAGTTTGCCTCATTGATTATGTTCTTAAAAGCTATGGAATCAAGGAGATACAGATTTCAAGCTATGCCTTGAAAGAAGGGGTCGTCGCTGATCTTTTATCTAAATAAGTCTTGTCCGAATTTGCGTAAGCCGTAGCGAATTATTTATACGTCCTGTCAGGCAAACTTCTATTTTTGTAAGCAAGCAAAAACATAAACCAACTCTATGAGATTAATTCGTTATTTCCTCCTTGCAGGAATCGCATTCCTGTTTACCACAACCACTTACGCACAAAAAAAGAAGAAAAAAGAAAAACAGGAAGACGTTAAAATTGACAAAGCAGTGGACGCAGTAGCCACAGCGGTAAAAGAGAAACTCAAAGACGACCGAAAAAAAGGCCCCAAAGCTTTCAAAGACCTGATCGACACCAGCGCTGTGAGCCAGAAAGGCATGATTTCCGTTCATAAAATGGACGACAAGTGGTATTTTGAAATCCCCGATTCTCTCCTGGATAAAGACATTATGGCCGTTACACGTTATGCAAAGACGGCCGCCGGCGGGGGCATTTTTGGAGGTGAGGAAGTTAACCGGCAAATGATCCGCTGGGAAAAAGGAATGGATCACAACCTGTTGTTGCGCTCTGTAACGGTGGTTGTAGCAAGCCCGGATAGCACTAAGCCTATTTTCCAGGCGGTAAAAAATTCGAATTCAGATCCGATCATTGGAGTCTTTGAAATAAAGGCTGTTCGAAAAGAGCCTGATGCAAAATCATCTGTTATTGATGTGACTGATTTCTTTAATGCTGATAACCAGGTGTTTTCGCTAAGCTCGGTTAGTAAGCAGCTCTTGAAATTGAGTTCTTTCAAAAAGGAAGCGTCTTATATTGAGAAAATCAGGTCTTTTCCAATCAATACAGAAATCCGTACGGTTAAAACTTTTTCCGTAACGCCGCAACTGCTTTCTACTTCTCCTACCCCATCCATCGGTCAGTATTTGCCCTCCGGACTCGATGCCGGCGTTGTGACCATGGAAATGAACACTTCGTTAATCCTGCTGCCTGAAAAGCCCATGCGGAAAAGGATTTTTGATAGTCGGGTGGGTTATTTTGCAAATCAATATGCCATTTTTGGTGAAGAATCGCAGCGCTCTGATACAGAAGTTTTTGCGGTAAGATGGCGCTTGGAGCCGAAGCATGCAGAGGATGCAAAACGGCAGCAAAACGGTGAACTGATTGAACCTAAAAAACCAATCGTCTACTACATTGATCCCGCCACCCCTGAAAAATGGCGCAAATATTTAAAAGCCGGTGTGGACGACTGGCAGGAAGCATTTGAAAAAGCAGGCTGGAAAAATGCGATCCGAGGAGAGTACTGGCCTGAGAATGATACGACTATGAGCCTTGAAGATGCGCGTTACTCGGTGATTCGTTACTTCGCTGCCGATATCCAGAATGCTTATGGACCTAATGTGCATGATCCGAGGAGCGGCGAAATCCTGGAAAGTCATATTGGCTGGTATCACAATGTCATGCGTTTACTGCGCAACTGGTATATTATCCAGGCAGGAGCCGTGGATCCGAAGGCGCGCGCAAAAAAGTTTGATGACGAGCTCATGGGCCAGCTTGTGCGCTTTGTCTCTTCTCATGAAATCGGTCATACATTGGGATTGAGGCATAACATGGGCGCCAGTTCGGCAACGCCGGTTGAAAAGCTGCGTGACAAGGAGTGGATTGAAAAACATGGTCACACCGCCTCCATCATGGATTATGCGCGGTTTAATTACGTTGCTCAGCCCGAAGACAGCATTACCAATTTATTTCCGAGGATTGGGGATTATGACAAATGGGCGATCCAGTGGGGTTACAGCAATTTCATAGATGCCAAAGATGTAAAGGCTGAAAAACAGCTTTTAAATGCGATGACCAAAGAAGCTTATAAGGATTCCCGCCTGCATTTTGGAACCGAAATCAGCCCGTACGACCCACGTTATCAGACTGAGGATTTGAGTGATAATGCCATGAAAGCTTCGGAATACGGCATTAAAAACTTGAAACGGATTTTACCAAACCTCATCGAATGGAGCCGGGAGGACGGGGAAAGTTATAAAGAGCTGGACGAAATTTATAGCAATGTGATCCAGCAATATCGCCGCTATCTCGGGCATGTGATGAAGAATGTGGGTGGGATTTATGATAATCCGACGACCTATGATATGGAAGGTTCCACTTTTGAAACTGTTCCAAAAACAACTCAGAAAGAGGCAGTTGCATTTTTGAATAATCAGTTATTTAAAACGCCGACCTGGTTATTGGACCAAAATATTTTAAATAAAATCAAACCCGAAACTGGTGTTGAAGCGATAAAAGCCTTGCAGGAATATGCATTAACCACGCTCTTCGCAGGCGACCGTGCGGTCAGGTTAATGGAAACAGGAATTTCTGGCAAAAACTACACGCTGGACGATCTTTTCACGGATTTGGAAAGCGGCATTTGGTCGGAAACGAAAACCGGCAAAAGTATTGACCTGCATCGCAGAAATCTCCAAAAAGTGTATATTGAAAAGTTGGTAGATCTTTTGAAGCCCGGCAAAGCCAATGTCCTTTCCGTTCCGGTGGGTGTTACTTACGGTTTTTCTACAAGAGTTGTTGAACTTGAAAAAACGGATTTACCGTCTGTCGCAAGGGCGCATTTGGAAAATTTAAAAACAGCATTGCAGCCTGCTATCGCGAAATCAACAGATAAAATCACGAAATATCACTTACAGGATGTTTTGCAACGGATTAAGATGGCGCTGGACCCGAAGTGATTTTAGGAACTGCCTGACTTGGCAAGTTAGAAGCGAGACTTGCCAAGTCTTAAAGACTTAGCAAGTCTACTTTACCAACCAAACAATGTCAAAACTTCAAGAAATTCTCGAAAAGCACGAAGAATTTGCACCCATAATCCAAAGTGCCAAGCCATTTAAAAAACTTGACTTTTCAGCTTCAAATCAAGCTTTGACAAGTCGTGACTTATCTGAAACTTCCGTTTTTTCAAAGTTTGTATTTGATGAAATGCTTGCAGGAAACACATTCGCAGGAATTGGTGGCTATGGTGAAAACCGGATTATTTACCGCCAGCGGAAACATTTCAACAACGAAGACGAACAACCAAGAAGCATTCACCTCGGCACAGACATTTGGGCTGAAGCCGGAGAACCCATTTACGCACCCTTAAATGCAAAAGTACACGGCTTCGCATTCAACAATCATTACGGCGACTACGGCCCGACAATCATCCTCGCCCACACGTTGGATAATCTCACATTCTGTACGCTATACGGACATTTGTCATTAGAATCACTTGAAGATTTATTTGTAGGCAAAAGCATTGCAGCTAACGAAAAATTTGCAACCATAGGTTGCTATCCAGAAAACGGCGACTGGCCCACGCATCTGCATTTCCAGATCATTGGAAATATAGGGGATTATAAAGGCGATTTTCCAGGTGTAAGCAGCATTCAGGATCAGGAGCACTATTTGAATCTCTGCCCTGATCCGAATCTGATTTTGAGGATTGCAGAGAATTGTTAATAGTTATGCGCGTTGTTTTTGAATCATGCGCATACTTATCTCCTAAAAGCTAGAGTAAATATCAGCATTGAGGATAGCGTTACTGACTCAAGTAAAGGCCTATAAACAATTGCACAAGTTTTCAGATAAAGCTTCGCCTGTTCACAACCTAAAAGAATTTTTGGCTCTACAAGCTAAGCTCTACTCTTCTCCAAATTCGGCAGGAATCCTGTTAACAGCCCAATAAGCGGTAAAAACGAGCAAATCCAGAAGACGTATTCGATGCTGGTTTTGTCGGCAACGCTACCCAAAATGGCTGAGCCGATTCCCGCAATACCGAAAGCAAAGCCGAAAAACAGACCGGCGATCATTCCCACTTTTCCCGGGATAAGTTCTTGTGCGTAAACCAAAATTGCTGAAAATGCCGAGGAAAGAATAAGCCCGATTATGCAGCTCAAAACGCCCGTCCAGAACAAATTCACATAAGGAAGCAGCAATGCGAACGGAGCTGCGCCCAATATTGAGATCCAGATCACATATTTTCTTCCAATTCTGTCACCAACCGGACCTCCTATAAATGTTCCCGCAGCAACAGCAAACAAGAAGGCAAAAAGATAGATCTGTGAATTCTGAATGGAAACGCCAAATTTATCAATCAGATAAAAAGTAAAATAACTGGAAATGCTGGCCATATAAATGTATTTTGAAAAAATCAAAAGCAGCAATATGGCAATGGCAAAGGTGATCTTTCCACTCGAAAGATGAGATGCGTTAGTTGCCTTAGCAGCTGATTTTTTAGCAACAACCACTTCCAGACTGCGTTTATACCAGCCGCCGACCCACGATAAAATAACGATCGCCAGGAGCGCAACCAGCGAAAACCAGATAACCTGAAAACGTCCATACGGCAACAGGATCAGTGCCGCCAGCAAAGGCCCTAGCGAACTGCCTGCATTGCCTCCAACCTGAAACAGCGACTGCGCCATGCCATGCTTGCCACCGGAAGCCATACGGGCCACGCGGGATGCCTCAGGATGAAAAACCGCAGAACCAACGCCGATCAATCCAACCGAAAGTAAAACAAGATTAAAGCTGTTTGCAAGTGACAAAGAAATTAGTCCAAGCAATGTAAAACACATTCCCACAGCCAAAGCAAAAGGCTGCGGCCGCTTGTCTGTAAAAGCACCCACCACAGGCTGCAGAACCGAAGCGCTCACCTGGAATGTGAACGTTATCAGCCCGATTTGCGTAAAATTCAGTTGAAAGGACTCCTTCACCATCGGATAAATGGAGGGGATCAACGACTGCATGGTGTCATTAAGTAAATGACAAAAGCTCAACGCAAGTAAAATAGGGAAAACCGTTTGCGAAGTGCTTATTGCTGCTGTTGAGTCGGCAGCAATGGGGTCTTGTTCAATGGATTTCATGCTTATTTCCGGTGTATTGTCGTTGCGGCAGATTGCGCACCAGCTAAAATTGTAATGTCGGCGATGGTAACCCTGCTTGGCGCATTCACCGCATAGAGAATGGCATCGGCAATGTCAGAAGCCTGCAACGGATCGAATCCTTCGTACACTTTTTCAGCCCGGTTTTCATCTCCTTTGAAACGAACAAGTGAAAATTCGGTCTCTACAGCGCCGGGAGCAACATTTGTCACCTTAATGCCATGCTGCGTCAGTTCCAGACGCATGCCTTCACTTAGAACTTCGACTGCCGCTTTGGACGCGCAGTATACAGCACCATTAACATAAGTTTGCTTTCCTGCAATGGAGCTGATATTGACAATGTGCCCCGCTCCTTTTTGAAGCATTAGCGGAATCACGGCCTTCGAAACGTAAAGCAGGCCTTTCACATTTCCATCGATCATTGCATCCCAATCGTCCGTGTCGCCTTCATCCAATGATCCCATTCCATGCGCATTTCCAGCGTTATTAACCAGAATGTCAATATTTTTCCAATCATCCGGCAATGATCCGATCATAGCGATCACTGCGCCTTTATCACGCACATCAAAAACAAGTGTGGTAACATTTACTTTTGCAGACAATTCAGCAGAAATTTCATCCAAACGATCCTGGCGACGGCCGCAAAGGATGAGATCAATTCCGGCGCCTGCAAATAACTCTGCAGTTGCCCTTCCAATTCCAGATGTTGCTCCGGTGATCAATGCAATTCGAGACATTATAAATCTAAATTCGTCAATGGATGTGAGCATCCTGAGACGCTCACTTTTTGTTTTTTGGAATGTTCATACTGCTGAACTTCCCTTTTTCCAGTTGCGCAGCCTGACTAAAAAGCTGAACGGCTTGCTGATAAACGTTATCCGTCGGGTTCAATACCTGGAAAATTTCATTGTTAAGCCCGTTTTTCTGTTTTCTGCCCCAGACATATCGGCCAATAATGGCTTTGGTCTGCGAAGTTATAACGGCTTTTGAAAGATTCAACTCTTTTTCATTCGGCTTGATTCCAGCTTTGGAAGCATCCTTAACCATCTCCGCAAGCATGGCATCCGTGATTTGGAACGAGGTTAAAAAGTCGTTAAATGACTGTTTTTCAAGCTTTTTCTGATTGTCATTGGCATAGCGAAGCGCATATTCGCGGATGATGTTTTTGGAATACAATTCAAATAAATACTTGCTGTTTTCCAATGTATCTTTTGGGACAAAAATATCCGGTGTAATGCCGCCACCGCCATAAACCACCCGGCCGCCATCTGTTTTGTAGACTTTGGACTTATCAAACTTAATGCTATCAACATTAAATAACTCGCCGCTTTCGTAACGATGTGATAAATCCTGGCTATAATCCTCTCCTTTTCCAAGCTCATAAGGTTTTTGAATGCTTCGGCCGCTTGGCGTGAAATAGCGTGAAATGGTCAGGCGAAGTTCGGATGCGTCGGAAAGCTTGATCGGCATCTGAACCAAACCCTTTCCATAAGACCTTCTGCCGACAACCAGCGCACGATCATGGTCCTGCAATGCGCCTGCTAAAATTTCCGAAGCAGATGCACTGCCTTCGTCTACAAGCACAATCAGCGGTCCTTGTTCAAACAAACCGTCAATGTGCGACCGTGTTTTTCTGTCAAAACGACTGTCTTTCCCTTCCGTATAGACTAAAAGCTTGTCGCCCGCAATGAATTCATCCGCCATGCTTGTTGCACGCTCCATATAGCCGCCCGGATTGCCGCGCAGATCAAGAATCAGGTTTTTCAACCCATTTGCTTTCAATGTCTTTAAGGCTGATTTGAATTCGTCATAAGTAGTTTCTGAGAAACGGCTCACCTTAATGTATCCAATCTCCTGATCGACCATATAGGATGCGTCCACAGAATAGGTGGGAATACGATCGCGAACGACTGCAAAGTTCATTTTCTCATTTAACCCGACTCTTTCAATCGCCAAATCGACCTTAGTGCCCCTTTTTCCACGTAACAGCTTATAAACCTGCGCATTAGTAACACCGGGACCAGATAAGTTTTCTTTATTAACCGAAATAATGCGGTCACCGCTCTGGATTCCCGCAGCTTCCGAAGGGCCTCCGCTCAATGGTGTAACCACATAAACGGTGTCATTGTATATGTTAAATTCCACGCCGATACCATCAAACCCCGAATCCAGTTGCGACCTGGCAGCCGTTGCTTCATCGGTGTTAAAATAGGCTGTATGAGGATCCAGTTTTTCGAGCATTTTAGAGATAGAAAAATCTACAAGCTCCTCCGTATTAACCGAATCTACATAGTTATTCTCGACGAGCATGAGCACCTCGCGATATTTGGCATAACCTTTGGCTACGTCCGAAAGCTTACGGCCGCCGCTAAAGAAAGTGCTTCCCAACAGCACGCCGGCAGCCAATGTAATGGCTATTATGATAGGCAGGCGAACCACAGAGCGGGAATTATGAATCGGATTAGGAGATTTTTGTTGATTCATGCCAATAAATTATTTGAAAGCGTTGTACGAATGCCGGTTGCAGCGGGCACATTTTCCTAACGTGAAGTAAGCAATTTTGGTTGCCTAAAGCAAATGGATCTCAGGTGATTTCTAAGATATTAGCCCAGCTCCGGCCGTCAGACAAACGCCTTTAAGGACTCCGGATTGCGCATTAGTTCGGGATTAATGCACTTGGCCGGATCTTGCCCCATCAAAATTCGCTTCATAGGTGCCTCCATTTTTTTGCCGTTGATCGTATAGGGAATGTCATTCACCTGCTCAATCGTATCCGGCACGTGCCGCGGACTGTATTCGTTGCGCAAAACATCTTTAATGCGTTGTTTTAGTTCGTCCGTCAAGGTTTTGTCCTTGCTTAAAACGACAAATAACGAGATGGTGCCATCCCCGTTTTCTTTTTCAAGATATACCGCCAGGCTGTCCTTCACCTCGGGAATACGCTCAACGGCACGGTAAATTTCAGCAGTTCCAATCCTCACTCCTCCTCTATTTAACGTCGCATCGGACCGGCCGTAAATGATCACCGAATTTCGGTCCGTAACCTTGATCCAATCACCGTGACGCCAGATATTGGGATACATTTCAAAATAGCTGTTCAGATATTTTTCATCATCTTCATCATTCCAGAAGTAAATGGGCATAGAGGGCATAGGCTGCGTGATCACCATTTCGCCTAATTCGTCGATCAATGGCTTTCCATCTTCACTATAAGCCTCAATCCGGCAGCCGAGCATCCGACATTGAATTTCCCCGGAATAAACGGGCAAGATTGGGCAGCCGCCTACGAAAGCACTGCATACATCCGTTCCGCCACTGAGCGAAATAAGCCAAACGTCTTTTTTTACATATTTATAAATCCATTCATAAGCCTCCGGAGGCAGCGGTGAGCCTGTGGAGCCGATCGTTTCCAAAGCATTCAGGCTTTCAGAAG
Organism: Dyadobacter chenwenxiniae; assembly: GCF_022869785.1. Classification (NCBI taxonomy): domain Bacteria; kingdom Pseudomonadati; phylum Bacteroidota; class Cytophagia; order Cytophagales; family Spirosomataceae; genus Dyadobacter; species Dyadobacter chenwenxiniae. The sequence goes on from NZ_CP094997.1 coordinate 5,369,344, forward strand.
TAATGCTTACGCCTGCTTTCATGGACGCAATAAAATAAGCTGCGCCGCTTCCAAAGTGCGTTATTTTCGCTTTTTCCGCCAAAGTCCAGAGAACCTGCGAGGAAGGAAACGCAGGCGCGCCATCATACAGCACCAGCGTCGCGCCGCACAGTAGCGAACCCAATGCATAATTCCACATCATCCAGCCTGTGGTCGAATACCAGAAATAACGGTCGCCCGGTTTTACATTCTGATGCAGGATCAATGCTTTATGATGCTCTATAATGCAACCGCCCACACTGTGCGTAATTGCCTTCGGTTTTGCAGTGGTTCCCGATGAGTAAAGAATCCAGATCGGATGATCGAAGGAGAGCGGCTCGAAATCAAGTCCGAAGTTCTGAAGATGCAGAATATCTTCCCAGGAAGTAAGCCTATCCGCACGGTTTTCTGTATTAATGTTATTAATTAAAACCGTGTCTTTCACACTTGGTAAGGTGAATGACAGTTCCTGCGCAAATGATGTAATGTCGTACGTCTTACCGTTATAAACATAGCCATCAGTTACAAAAAGCACCTTGGGTTCTATCTGTGAAAAACGGTCTGTAATGGCTGTTTTACCAAAATCCGGTGAACAGGACGACCACACGGCGCCCACAGCATTGGTTGCAAGAAACGCAACTATTGCCTGTGGGATATTAGGCAAAACGGCTGCTACGCGATCCCCCGGTCGCACGCCACGTTGTTTGAGCCAGGCAGCCACAGCAGCCACTTCCGTTTCAAGCGTTTCCCAGGAGATTTCGGTTAATCCGGTTTGCTCCGATTGGAAAATAATGGCTGGACGGTCTTTTGTTTTATTTCTGAAAATATGTTCGGCGTAGTTGAGTTTGGAACGCGTAAACCATTTTGTGCCGATCATTCCATGCTTTGGCCGCTGCAAAACTTCCAAGTAAAGGTCATGCGATTTTATATTGAAGTAGAGCCACAAACTCTCCCAAAAATCTTCCAGATCCGTCACAGACCAATCCCAGAGGTCCTGATAAGAGCGGAAATAAAGGCCTCTTTTCACAAAAAGCCAATCCATGTATTTTTTAAGATTGGATTGCTCCAAAAGGGCTCTCCCTGGTTTCCATAGCGGTTGAGGCTGGATATCAGTAGACATATTGAAATCTTTATAGGTGAAGGTTAGGTCGTGGAAAAAGGCGTTTGTGGCGCATTTAACCAATAGTACTAATAAACGTTCGGTTACGAAAAATGGCATAAACCGAAGGGAAAATATTTACTTAAAAATTTCCTGTATCTTTGCAGTCTTAAATAAAACACTTAGTACTCTGATCATCAGATACGTTGATTAGCCGGTTTTAGTGGCAATTTCGCAAATACCAAAAAACCGCCTGATTAGTACACGGCAAATAGTAAGAGGAACAAAATTCCAGTAGTGATACTGCATTCCTAATGAGAAAAAGAACATCAACACCGTCGAAGGCGCCAAGAGCGTCGCAACCTTCGACCGGCGGACAAAAAACTTTCCGCAAATCCAACGACGGCGCAGGCCACCCATTCAAGAAAGCCCGCCCGGAAGCAGAAAGCCGCTTCAGCAAACCCAGCATTAAAAAGTCAAGCTTCCGCGTTGCTTCCGGCAACGGAGACAACGCCGGCCAAAAAGCACGTCCCAGCTTCGACCACGAAAAAGGATCCAGCGATAGAACCGGCTTCGATAAGCCGCGTTTTGATAAACCACGTTTCGACAAGCCATCATTCAAAGCTGGCTTCGACAAGCCTCGCAGTGATAAGCCAGGATATCCAAAAAAGGAAGGCGGTTTCCGCAGTCCGGCTGATAAAAAAGATTTCGGACAAAGAGAACGGCCATCTGGCGACAGAGAATTTAAACCACGCTTCGAAAGACCAGCACGCGAAGGCGACAGGCCACGTTTTGAAAATAGAGGCGACGACCGTCCTGCACAATCCGGCGATTCCCGTCCATTCCGTTCAAGAGAAGAATCTGGACAAAGAGAAAGACCAACTGGCGACAGAGAATTCAAACCACGTTTTGAAAGACGCGAAGGCGAAAGACCAACGGGCGACAGAGAATTTAAGCCGCGTGCTGAAAGACCAACTGGTGACAGAGAATTCAAACCTCGTACTGAAAGACCTGCGCGTGACGGTGGAAGCCGTGATTCACGACCATCAGCTGAGCGTTCTTTTGGCCGTCCCAGCAGAGACGGTAAGCCAGAATTTAAAAAAAAAGATGAAACCGCGCATGTAGAGCGTGATTTTGAAAAATCCGCCCAGAATGAAAGCGCAGAACAAGCCGAAGATCGCAGCGGGTTAGATAGAAGAGTGGGCCGTTTTGAAAGTGCGCCGCGCTACAATCTTTCCAGCTACGAAAAGAAGAATGCGCCTAAGAAGAAAGAGAAAGAAGAATCTGCCCTCATTCGTCTGAATCGATACATTTCCAATGCAGGAATTTGCTCGCGTCGCGAGGCGGATGATCTGATTGCATCGGGACAAATTTCTGTGAATGGTAAAACGATTACAGAAATGGGTTATAAAGTAATGCCTGCGGACGTTGTGAAATACGGTAAAAAGGCGTTGAACCCGGAGAAAATGGTTTATATATTAATCAATAAACCAAAGGATTACATTACTACAACCGACGATCCGGAAGAGCGTAAAACTGTGCTTGACCTGATTCAGGGAGCATGTGCTGAGCGTGTTTACCCGGTGGGTCGTTTGGACAGAAATACGACAGGTTTGTTGCTTTTGACGAATGATGGCGAGTTGGCCGTAAAGCTCACACACCCGTCAGGCGGAATCAAAAAAATCTATCAGGCTGAATTGGATAAGCCAATTACAACCGAAGATTTCGAAAAGCTGCAACACGGATTAGAGCTGGAAGACGGTTTCATTCGCCCTGACGAAGTCGGCATTGTAACGCCCGATGCCATGGTGGTAGGACTTGAAATTCACAGTGGCCGTAACCGCATTGTTCGCCGAATGTTTGAACATTTAGGTTACGAAGTTCAAAAGCTGGACCGCACCGTGTTTGCGGGATTAAACAAGAAAGATCTTCCGCGTGGAAAATGGAGATTTCTAAGTGAGAAAGAAGTGGTGAAGCTGAAATTCATGCTTTAAGATTTTTGGAATAAAACAAAAAGAAAACCGGCTGCTACGATAAACGTAACAGCCGGTTTCTTTTTTGAACCTTATATATATTACAAACGGAATCCGAATGAATAAACGTCGTATGGCGCGTCCGGGTAAAGACCTTCAAACTGCACCATCGATTCTTCCTTGCCAGCGATTGCAGCCTGGAATTCTTTCACTGTACGCACGGGCTTACCATTTACTTTGGTAATGATAAAACCTTCTTCCACTTGTGAACGGGCAAACTTGCCGCCGTCGATAGAAACCACTTTCACACCGCCATCCAGTTTGTAACGAGACAAACGTTGTTTTTCCTGGTCGCTCAGGTTGCCAAATTGTGCACCCAAAGCATTCATGATTGCCGCTGACTCGTCACGTTTCAGAATGTCAGAACCACCTGTGCGGTTACGCAATGTGATATCCAATTCTTTTTCTTTTCCGTCACGGTTAACAGTCAAATTCACTTTATCGCCAGGTTTGTGCAAGCCGATCGATTGTTGCAATTCAGGGATTGAGTGAATGTTCACACCGTCCACTTTTACGATCACGTCGCCTTTATTTACACCACCTGCTTTTGCAGCACTGTTTTCTGTGAATTCACGCACATAAACACCGTCGTTCACTTTCACACCATATTCTTCGGCTTTTCTGCTGTCCAGGTCATCAAGGGCAATTCCCAAATAACCACGTTGTACATTACCGAATTTGATCAAATCACTCGAAACCTTCTTCACAATGCTAGAAGGCACCGCGAATGCATAACCTGCAAAACTTCCCGTTGGGCTGGCAATCGCGGTATTAATCCCGATCAATTCACCTTTCAGGTTAACCAATGCACCACCACTGTTTCCAGGGTTTACAACTGCGTCCGTTTGGATAAATGATTCAAGCGGAGAATCCACAGAAGCTGCTGATGTAGGCGTTACGCCACCGCCACGTCTTGATTGACCGATGATGCCCAATCCACGTCCTTTTGCACTTACAATCCCAGCCGTTACAGTCGATTCAAGGTTGAAAGGGTTACCCACAGCCACAACCCACTCTCCTACTTTCACTGCGTCGGAATTGCCTAATGTTACTGCTGGCAAATCTTTTGCTTCAATTTTGATCACAGCAATATCCGTAGATGGGTCAGTTCCGATCACTTTTGCTCTGAACTTTCCTTTGTTATGCAATGTAACTTCCAATTCTTGAGCACCTTCAACAACGTGGTTGTTGGTTACGATATAACCATCAGCCGAAATAATCACACCTGAACCGGACGCCTCTTGTGACTGAGGGCCGCGCGAGCCGCCTTCAAATTCGTCACCAAAGAAATCCCGAAAAATATCAGGAATTTGCTGACCGCCACCACGAGATGCCTGGCGCGTCATTGTAGATTTAATATGGACAACCGTTGGTGTTGTAGCCTCAGCGGCATAAACAAAATCCCCGGGAGCCCCCACCGGTGTCCCGGTAGAAGTGAAACGTGTAATCGACTCGGCCGGAGCCTCTTTGAAAATTACATCTGTACCATTGTTATCACCTAATAGCTTAAAGCCGGCAAGAGTTGATGCGCTTGAAATCAACCCAACCAACACTAAACCTTTCCAATTTGTTTTCATATACATTTGTTGGGGTTATATTTTTGTAAATAAATAACGCAATGCAATTACTAATTTATTCCCGCAGACGCCTCATTTAACATAATTTAACAAAGATATTCTATTTGTCTTCTTCTAAAATATCCTGCCAATTCAACTAACAATTTATTCAAATCTTTGTTCACAAAAAAGGCGCTATTATAAATAATAACGCCTTTTTGAGTTGTTAGCCTGGATTAAGCGATGTCAATTGTGCGAGCAGGTTTTTCTTTTGCTTCTTCACGTTTTGGCAATGCAATGCTTAACACGCCTTCGTTATAAGTGGCTTCGATTTTGTCTCCGTCCACTGAGTTTGGTAATGTGAAGGTGCGTTGGAAGGAGGAGTATTTGAACTCCCTGCGTGTGTATTTTTCGTTAGCGTCTTCTTCCTTCTGCTCTTTTTGTGCGGAAATGGTCAACTGATTTTTTTCCAGATTCAATTTGAAATCCGATTTCTGCAAGCCGGGGGCGGCCACTTCAATTCTAAAACCTTCTTTGCTTTCAACAACATTTACAGCTGGAACGCTGCCGGAAAATGCTGGATTTGCAAGTTCATTAAAAAGGTCTTTGCCAAAAAATCCGTTTACGTAAGATGGATTTGCGAAATGGGTTTTTACTAATGTGCTCATGGTTTTATGTTTTTAATTGTCAGTTTCTAATTTTTACCGTCGTGGTATGTGAGCTAAATATCAATTCTCATTCCGACATGTAAAAAGTAAATAAAACAAGACATAATGTCTGAATTCACGCTAAATCAGGATTTTAAGCATGACACAATGGCTTATAAATGCGAGAAAACAAGACAAAATGTAACATTACCCTGAAACAGAGTAATTGCAAACCAAGAAGTAAAAAATAGATTATTTTAACTCGAGCAATGCGCAAGCCTGTTCGGAGGCAGATTGCTCCGCTTTTTTCTTGGTGAAACCGTTGCCTTGTGCGAAAGGCTCGTCGTTTACCAGTATTTGAGAAATGAATTCGCGGTGATGGCGTGTGCCGCGTTCTTCGAGGATTTCAAAACGGATTTCTTTGCCTTCCCGCTGCGCCCATTCGATGATGAGACTTTTGAAGTTTGCATTGTTCTGGATAATGCTGTCCAGATCGTAATGTGTAATCAGCTTGCTAATGATAAATGTCCGTGTAAACCGGAAACCCTTATCCAGATAAATGGCACCTACAAATGCTTCCAGCGCATCTCCGTACATCGAAGATCTTGGAGACATTCCCCGGCGGTTTCCATCATACTCGATAAGGCGATCCAAACCCAGTTTTTTGGAGATTTGATTTAGCGATTCGCGGTTAACAATGCGCGAACGGATTTCGGTGAGGAAACCTTCGTCTTTGTAAGGATATTTTGTGAAGAGAAATTCAGCGACAACCATTCCCAAAACTGCATCACCCAAATATTCCAGCCGCTCATTCGATTCGCGAAAGCCTTTGATTGCAGTTTCCCTCGAAGCAGAAGTGTGACGGAAAGCGAGTTGGTAAACGCCCAGATTAGAAGGCCTGTCGCCAATTACATGCGCAATAGATTCTTTGAATTTTTTATCCTCAGCACTTCCGGTTCTGAAAAGATTGAGTATCGGTATAAGAATGCGCTTTGCCAATTGTAATCAGTTATCAGTCTTCATATTTTTTAAAAACGACTGATGCATTATGACCGCCAAAACCAAAAGTATTACTCAGGGCAATTTTGGTCTCGCGTTTTTGAGCTTGATTGAATGTAAGGTTCAATCGTGGGTTAATTTCCGGATCGTCGGTAAAATGGTTGATCGTAGGAGGAATCACCCCGTCGCGGATTGCAAGAATACAAGCCGCGGCTTCAATAGCACCGGCTCCGCCCAACAAATGTCCGGTCATGGATTTGGTCGAACTAATGTTCAACTTATAAGCGTGCTCACCGAAGAATTTTTCGATGGCCTTAATTTCTTGCGGGTCACCGATTGGCGTAGAAGTGCCGTGGGTGTTAATGTAATCCACATCTTCCGGCTTGATCCCGGCGTTTTCTATCGCATTTCGCATCACGATGTGCGCGCCAAGTCCTTCCGGATGCGGAGCTGTAATGTGGTAAGCGTCTGAAGACATGCCTGCACCGATCATTTCAGCATAAATTTTTGCTCCCCTGGCTTTTGCATGTTCCAGCTCTTCCAGAATCAGCGCTGCGCCGCCTTCCCCAAGTACAAAACCATCCCGATCCTTATCATAAGGGCGGGAAGCCGTTTCGGGAGAATCGTTTCTTTCAGACAATGCTTTTAATGCATTAAAACCACCTACACCTGCAATGGTAACCGCTGCTTCCGAACCGCCGGAAATACAAACGTTCATCATGCCAAGCTTAATGTAATTAAATGCATCAATGAGCGCGTTGGTCGCAGAAGCGCAAGCCGAAACAGTGATGAAATTAGGACCGCGGAAGCCGTAACGAATCGAGAGTACTCCCGACGCACTGTCCACAATCATTTTGGGGATAAAGAATGGATTAAAACGGGGCGTTTTTCCATTTTCGGCGAAATTCATAACCTCTTCTTCAAAGGTCTTCAATCCACCGATTCCTGTTCCCCAAATTACACCGGCTTTGTCGAGATCAAGCGTATCTGCGTCAAAGCCGGCGTCCTTCATTGCTTCATCTGCTGCAATAACGGCGTATTGGGTAAACGGATCCATTTTACGTGCTTCCTGACGAGGAATGTAATTATGAACGTCTAAACCTTTCACTTCACAGGCAAACTTCGTGCGAAACTTCTCAGCGTCGAAACGCGTAATAGGAGCCGCTCCGCTTACACCTGCAACTAAATTTTTCCAAAAGGTAGAAACATCATTTCCAACGGGCGTTAATGCACCCATTCCGGTAATTACAACTCTCTTCAAACTCATAAAATGGGGACAGAAATAAAATGATACTGGTCTAGAAACCGAATTACTTCACGTTTTCTTCCAGATATGCAACAGCCTGACCAACTGTACCAATGTTCTCTGCCTGATCGTCAGGGATAGATAGATTGAATTCTTTTTCGAATTCCATGATCAATTCAACGGTATCTAGAGAGTCTGCTCCCAAGTCGTTCTGGAAGTTTGCTTCCGATGTTACTTCCGACTCTTCAACGCCGAGTTTTTCGACGATAATTTGCTTAACTCTTTCTGCAATTGCTGACATTTTATATTCACTTTTTGGTTAAAATCGCAACAAAGAAAGAAATTTCGATTCACTTTGTCAAAATTTTTTTAGTCCTTTCATTTTATTGCTTTCAATGTATTGCAAATAAAAAAACCAGAAAATCAAATGTTTACCAGGGATCTGTCCCACTAAATCTTTCGATTATATAAAGAACGCGGCCGATAACCGTACATTTGCAAAACTTTTTTTGACCACCTGACACAGTATTGTATGATTCCGATATCCAATATAAAAAATGCCGAATCACCCCTCTTTTTTTTAATGGCTGGCCCCTGCGCAATTGAAGGCCGGGATATGGCATTACGCATCGCAGAGCACATTACGGGCATTACAGACCGGCTGAAAATCCCTTACATCTTCAAAGGTTCTTACCGGAAAGCCAACCGCACGAAGATCGATTCCTTCACCGGAATTGGTGATGAAAAGGCATTAAAGATCCTGGAAGAAGTGCGAAATACTTTTGGGGTGCCCGTAGTGACTGACATTCACGAGTCGCACGAAGCCGCATTTGCCGCCGAATATGTGGATGTGTTGCAAATCCCAGCCTTCCTATGCCGCCAAACCGAATTGCTTGCAGCCGCCGCAAGAACGGGAAAAGCTGTTAATGTTAAAAAGGGACAGTTTTTGTCCGGCGCATCCATGAAATTCGCCGTTGAAAAAATCAATGAGGTGAACCCAGCATGTCAAGTAATCCTGACCGACCGCGGCAACAGTTTTGGCTATGGAGATCTTGTAGTTGATTATCGTAACCTTCCGGAAATGAGCTCATTCGGCGTGCCAGTCGTGATGGATTGCACGCATTCACTGCAACAACCGAATCAAGCTTCGGGCGTGACGGGCGGCAAACCCAAACTGATTGAAACGATTGCAAAAGCTGCTATCGCAGTCGGTGCGGATGGATTGTTTATTGAAACACATTTTAATCCTACGGAAGCAAAATCCGATGGTGCTAATATGTTGCCTCTGGATCAGCTGGAAGGACTTTTGGAGAGGTTGGTACGGGTTCGTGAGGCTGTAATGTGATGGTAAAACGATTTCTGAAAACGCAGCTGTTTTGCGTTGTTTTCTGTTTTCAAATTGCTTCGCCGGAAGTTTTTGCACAAAACGATTCCATTTCAAAGGATTCAAAGCTTTGGATCATCAAACCAGGTGATGTAATTCCGCCTGTAACGTTGGCTTTGGCTGGACTAATAACCCAGGGAAAAATCAGCCGACATTTTCATGATGATGTCCGTTCGAATTATCCGAATTTTCATTCCAAAGCAGATGAATTTCTACCCTATGCGCCTGGCGTAATAAGTCTTGGGCTGGCTTCGGCAGGCGTAAAGGGCAAGCATAAGCTAGGTGATCAGGTGATTCTTGCATTACTTTCCAACATTATAGCACAAGGCGTGACACAAAGTTTAAAGCGGGTCATCAAATATCCACGACCGGATCAATCGGATTATCATTCCTTTCCTTCCGGCCACACCACCACAGCTTTTGCTAATGCGACTATTCTGCACGAAGAATATGGCCAGCGAAGCGTTTTATACAGCATTGGCGGTTACGGGACGGCAACGGCTGTTGGTGGAGTAAGGATTTTAAATAACAAACATTGGCTCGCAGACGTCCTCATGGGCGCCGGGGTAGGGATTGGTGCCACAAAAGCGCTTTATATAAGTTATCCCTGGCTGCAAAAGACCGTTCGCAGGATGAAACATTAAATTTCAGTTTTGCAAAAATCAACTGACATAGGGTTGTCACAAGAGGCTGCTTCATTTGCATAAAACATTTAATCCTTGTCAAATATGCAAACGAAAACCATTCAGCCGATACACGTGCTATATTTCGAAACCGAGACTTCCCTGAATGAATTGATGGATTATGTGCGCATTGTGGCACACCGGTTATATCGGGAAGCAATCCGCAAAGAAATGGAAATCACCGGTCCGATTTACTGGATTTACAATGGTGCCGACGGCAAGCCCGAAACCAGATTTCACCTGACAATTGCATTGCCTGTCACGGCTCCCGAAACACCTTTGACTGATTCTGAATTCAAATTAAAATATCTGGAACCATTCCATTGCGTTGCCGTGCAGCTTTATGGAAGTTGGGCTGGCTTGGGAAAAATATACGGTGAACTGATTTCAGAACTGATGTCGAACAAACTCGTTATGACAGGCCAAAACCGGGAAATATATTTAAATATGGATTTTCAAAACCCGGAAAACAACATTACCGAAGTGCAGATCGGCATTCTCAATTAAGTTTTCAAAACCAATTTTACCTCATGTCTTATTGCAGCTATATCAACAATAATGTTTTAGAAACGACTGACTTTCTGCTAAACAAGCATTATCACGACAATCAATATGGTTTCCAAATCACGGATGACGACGAGCTTTTCGGCCGTTTGATCCTGGAAATAAATCAGGCGGGGCTGAGCTGGACATTGATGTTGCGGAAGCAGGAGAGTTTTAAAAAAGCTTACGATAACTTTTCGATTGAGAAAATTGCGCAATACACTGAGGCTGATCGCGAAAGACTTTTACTGGATGCGGGAATTGTTCGCAACAAATTGAAAATCAATGCTGCGATTGTGAATGCGCAAAAGATTCTGGAATTGAGAAAAGACTACGGATCTTTCAAAGGTTGGATCGACGCGCATCATCCTTTGACAAAGGACGAATGGATCAAGCTTTTCAAAAAGACATTTAAATTTACCGGCGGCGAAATCGTGAACGAATTCCTCATGAGCACGGGCTATCTGCCCGGCGCACACATGCCTGACTGTCCGATTTTTGAAAAAGTCAAATTGATTGAGGCAACTGCAAAAGCCTGATTATCGTGCCTCATTTTCCTGCAAATATTTTATCAGTGCAGCAGGCTGATCCGTTTGCAAGCCTTGAACGCCTTTTTGTAAAGCCGCTTTCCAGGAAACCGGCCCTTCCGTTGCACTCTGAACATCCAGCCAGACCTGCACGCCTGCCTCATTTAATGCACTCAAAAGATGCGGATGCGGAAGGTTATCAACGATTTTTAAAGGTAATTTTTCCAAAAAGCTCGTAAGCTTTTCTTTTGTATCAATGTCTTTGGGCAAACTTGACATTAACGGAACCGTGGGTGCCACTTTCTGCCATTCCTGAAAATCGCTTTCTTTATTAAGGTAAACAATCACCTGCTTTTCCATCCCCGCGGCCTGAATCTGCTTCCACGTTTGGGCCGCATCCGCTGCTTTGAAATCAAGGTAAATGTTGATCTTATCCTTGCAAACAGCCAGCAATTCCTTGAACTCGGGAATTCTGTTTGTCTTCTTATTCCTGTTAAAAACCTGCAAATGCTTAACCTCATCCAGCGTCATCGTGCTTACTTTACCAGCGCCGTTTGTGGTTCTATCCACGGTTGCGTCATGCAGCACGACCAAATGGCCGTCTTTGGTTGTCCGCAGATCCACTTCCACATAATCCGCTCCGGCAGCAATGGCTTCCCTGGCAGCAGCGAGCGTATTTTCGGGAACGGAAACATGATTTCCTCGGTGCGCAATAACTACGATTTTGTGCTTAACCTCAGGCAAAACCTGCTGAGCAATTGCGCTCAAAGACATTAATAACGACAGGAAGAAAGGGTTTGTGGCTTTGTTGAGCATGACTGGCTTAATAAAAAACAAGTCTACAAGCAAGAATAAAAACTTCTCAACTCATAGACTCATAAACTCTTTAAACTTATTATTGAATTTCGAAACTTGACAAATTTACAAAATCCTGAACCCTCGCATTAATCTCTTCTTGTGTAAGATTCACAATGCGCTCAGTTCCAAATTTCTCCACGCAGAACGACGCCATAGCAGATCCATATATAATGGCACGTTTCATGTTTTCAAACGAAATGTCATCCGTGCTGGCCAGATAACCGATAAATCCGCCTGCAAATGTGTCCCCGGCGCCGGTTGGGTCAAAAACTTCTTCCAAAGGCAATGCCGGTGCGAAGAAAATCCTGTCTCCCTGGAACAACAATGCGCCGTGTTCTCCTTTTTTAATGATCAATGTCGTTGGTCCCATTTCAAGGATTTTTTTCGCAGCTTTCCGCAACGAATATTCACCTGAAAGCTGGCGTGCTTCCTCGTCATTGATTGTAATCAGGTCGACCATTTTCAAAACCGCTTTCAGATCGTCCATCGCAATGTTCATCCAAAGGTTCATCGTGTCGAGCATAATGAGCTTCGGACGCGTGGTCATGCGCTCGATAATCAGTTTTTGCGTTGCAGGAACCGTGTTTCCTAACATTAAGAACGTCGTTCCCTGGTAAGATTCCGGAATGATGGGATCGAAATGCTCCATCACATTCAGTTCCGTCACAAGCGTGTCGCGGGTGTTCATATCCTCATGATATTTCCCCGACCAGAAGAATGTTTTCCCGTCCTGTACGATTTCAAGTCCTTCTGTATTAACGCCGTGATCCTGCAAAAGGGAGATCATTTCATCGGGAAAGTCGCCACCGACAACGGCCACGAGATTGTTTTCTTTGGTGAAATATGATGCTGCTAGTGTGATGTAAGTGGCCGCACCGCCGATAATTTTATCTGTTTTTCCAAAAGGTGTTTCGAGCGCATCGAAAGCGACAGATCCTACGGTTAATAAACTCATAAATTAGTATTGTATTGATTTTAAGATAGTTTCAAACTAGGCCTTCTTCGCAAAAGCGCTGCGAAGATAATCAAAACGCCCGAATAGCATCCGGCCCGCATTGTATTATGCCAAACTGTTTAACTCTATCATCGGTTATTTGCTATTTTTGTAAAATTTACCACTTTCACCACTAGCACATAACTATGGAAGCAATAAGCGAAGCCAGAAGGCACATTGATAATGCAAAGGATTTTTTGAGCAACAATGCTAAGAAGCAGGATGGCATGTATCAGGACAAAAAATATGTCAAGATTGCAGGACACACAGCTTACACCGGCATCTTGTTGGCATTGAATGAATTATTAGGCGAGAAAAATAAAAAAACTCCGAAAAGCGTGGAGTGGTATCAAATGGAACTTAGCAAGGTTGACAAAAGCCTGTTGTCCAAGTTTACAACAGCGTATCAAGTTTTGCACATTGATATGGGTTATCAGGGAAGCAAAAGTGCCAAGCTAGCGTCCGTAGGACTTGAAGAAGCAGAAAAAATCATCAAGTGGGTCGAAACCCGGCTTGAAAAGACACAACATTAATAGAATCAGTTTTTAAGAAAGTAAAAACATAGATGACCGCGCAAACTTTCCAGCCGCTTAGAATATTCAATACACTTACCCGTAAAAAGGATGTATTTGTTCCGATTGCCCCTCCCTATGTCGGCATGTATGTCTGCGGTCCCACGGTCTACAATAATGTTCACTTAGGAAACATCCGCACGTTTTTATCTTTTGACATTCTCTACAGATATCTGACGCACATCGGATATAAGGTTCGCTACGTGCGCAACATTACGGATGTGGGACATTTGGTGGGCGATGGCGATGAAGGTGAGGACAAAATCGGTAAAATGGCGAAGCTGCAAAAGCTTGAACCTATGGAAATCGTGCAGCGCTATACGAATGATTTTCACGACGTCTCGGCCACATTTAATTTAATCCCGCCGAGCATTGAGCCCACTGCAACCGGACATTTGATTGAACAAATTGAAGCGGTTAAAACATTAATAGAAAAAGGCGCGGCTTACGAATCCAACGGCTCTGTTTATTTCGACATTAATAAATATCAGGCTGACGGAAATGAATATGGCAAGCTTTCTGGCCGTATTATTGAGGATCTTCTGAACGAAACCCGCGAGCTGGATGGTCAGGCTGAAAAGCGCAATCCGTTGGATTTTGCACTTTGGAAAAAGGCCAGTCCTGAGCACATTATGCAATGGGATTCTCCCTGGGGAATGGGCTTTCCGGGCTGGCATTTGGAATGTACTTGCATGAGCGGCAAGTATTTAGGCAAACAATTCGACATTCACGGCGGAGGTATGGATTTAAAATTCCCGCACCACGAATGCGAGATCGCGCAAGGTAAATCGCTCACAAATGAGGAACCCGTGCGTTACTGGATGCACACCAATATGCTGACAGTGAACGGACAGAAAATGTCCAAATCGCTGAACAACTCATTTTTGCCCGCCGAGCTTTTCTCCGGAAGCCATCCATTATTAGATCAGGCTTACAGTCCAATGACCGTGCGCTTTTTCATGCTGCAAAGTCAATATCGCAGCACGCTTGATTTTTCCAATGAAGCATTGAAGGCTGCGCATAAGGGTTATAAAAAATTGGCAAATGGTTTGAGAAATGCGAAACTGCTTTCCTATGTGCACGAAGAAGGCGTAAGCATTGACGAGACCAAGAAAATCGAAATTGAAAAAGCCATTGAAGGTTTCTATGGAGCCATGAATGACGACCTGAATACATCGGTTGCATTCGCAAATCTTTTCAATTTGCTTAAATACATTAATATGCTCAACATGGGCCAGCTTAAATCGGCTGCGCTTGGAGAAGAGACATTCAATGCCTTGAAAAGCAATTTTGTTACTTTTTTCGAGGATGTTTTAGGCTTGAAAGAAGAAGTCAGCGAAGGTTATGCGATCCTCGACGGCATGCTGAAATTGTATCGCGAATATAAATTATCAATGAACTACGAAAAAGTAGACGAAATCCGTTCTTACTTCAAAAACCAGGGACTGGTAATCCGCGACTCCAAAACGCGTATTGACTGGGCCTACGAAGAGTGATTATGAAAAAGTTACCCCTATTATTGTTTGTTTTCGTGCTGGCTTACGGCTGCAAAACCAAAGACAGTTCCGAACAAGCAGCTGAACAGGCTCCGGCACTTGTGAAAAGCCCAGCATTCAGTGAAGATTCGGCTTATCAGTTCGTGCAAAAGCAGGTTGATTTCGGACCAAGAGTCCCTAATACAAAGCAGCATGATGCTTGCGGGGACTTTTTGGTAGCAAAATTAAAAGCTTACGGACTTCAAGTTACTGAGCAAACTTTCAAAGACACAACTTTTGATAACACGATTCTGAATGGCCGAAATATCATAGGCAGCTTTAATCCAACGGCTTCAAAGCGTATTTTGCTCGCAGCACACTGGGATTCACGACCATTCTCTGATCAGGATTCATTAGTTAAAGACAAGCCTGTGCTGGCCGCCAATGATGGCGCGAGCGGCGTAGGAATTCTTTTAGAAGTTGCACGAGTGCTTTCTTCACAAAAACCGGCTCCTGAAATCGGCGTTGATATTATTTTCTTTGATGCAGAAGACTGGGGAAATTCAGAAAAGGCAGGTGATGAATATGGCGGTTTCTGCCTGGGCTCCCAATATTGGGCAGCTAATAAGCACACCCCTAATTACACGGCTTACTTTGGAATTCTGCTGGATATGGCTGGCGCAAAAGGTGCGACATTCTTCAAGGAAGGTTATTCTGTTCAAATGGCTGAAAGCGTTGTAAACTCGGTTTGGAATACGGCCAGCAGATTGGGTTACAGCAATTTCTTCATCAACGAAAGAGGCGGTTCGATCACAGACGACCATTTGGCAGTGAATAAAATCGCCAAAATCCCGATGATCGACATCATTCACACGAAGCCAAACAACATGTCAAAAACATTCTTTGACCAATGGCACACGAACGATGACACCATGGAACACATTGATCCTAAGACATTAAAGGCTGTTGGGCAAACGTTGATCCAGGTTGTATATCAAGAGGCGGAAGGCCAGGCGCTTTAACATTACATCTTCTTTACGGTCACCCAGATATTTGCGTTTCGGCCTTTGTCGTCGCTGCACGAAATCTTGACTCTGCCCAGCGGAAGGCTTACAAAAACGCTTTCATGCGGAGCGGATTTTTTGCTCAGCTTATCATTAATATACCAAAAAACTTCCTGCACATCATTGGAAGTCTGGCAGGCCAGCTGGATCTGCTGTGGCTCGTCGGGGCGTAAATAATATTCACTTCCGTCATTCGGACTTACTATTAAAGGCGGACCTTCATGGAAAACGCGCTCACAATCAGGGTTATGCGGCGGGATCTTTTGGTAAGGGATTTTTTGCAGCTCATTATAAGCGATCAACTCCGGTGCCAGATTAGCATAAGCCCGTTTCTCAAATCCGTTTTCAGGAATGCAGTAAGTGCAGTAGGAGATTTTGCCGGTTTTATCTGTAAAAACCCATCTCAAATGCTGACACTTTTTGTAAGCAGACACTCCTGTAATGTATTGATCCAGAATTTGGTGCGTGCAAAACTCAGATGGAATATCGCCGCTGGCTGCACAAACTTTTCTTAGCGAAACATTGGCCGGCGTTTGATACCAGCCCTTTGGCGAATTGTAATCCAGAGCATTAAAAATCGAAAACAATAACGGCGTGGCCGTATTCGCACCGCTGAGTTCCGGAACGCCTTCGCCGGAAAAGTTACCAACCCAAACGCCTATTGTATATCTGCGGTTGTAACCAATGCTCCACGCATCCCGCTTGCCATACGAAGTGCCCGTTTTCCAGGCGATTTTCGGCAAATGATAAGTGTTATCAAAGTTCGTGGGCAAGTCAGGGCGGGTGATTTGGGTTAAGATATTGGTTAATAAATAGGCTGCCTCGGGGGAAATGATGGGCGTTCCTTTTTTGTCCAAAGCCGTTTCGGATGTGTAACGCAAGCGTTTCAGCTCGCCTTCATTAGAGAATGCTGCAAATAACCGCGTCAATTCTTCCAATGTTACGCCGCAGCCGCCGAGAATCATGGAAAGCCCGAGATCTTTGGCTTGTTTGTCAATAGTTTTAAATCCGGCTTTTCGCAGTTTCGAAATCAAAAAGGGCGTGCTCACTTCCTTTAATATCTTCACCGCCGGAATGTTCAGGGAATTGGCCAATGCGAACTCCGTGGTAACCGGACCATTAAAGTGCTGGTCAAAGTTCTCAGGCTCATAACCGCTAAAATTACTCGGAACATCATTTACAATGTTCTTCGGCGTGATCAATCCCTGGTCAAATGCTGCGGCATAAAGCAATGGTTTTAAAGTGCTCCCCGGCGAACGAACCGCTTTTACGCCGTCCACCTGACCGCCATCAAACGGATTATTAAAATCCGCCGAGCCAATGTAAGCCTCCACTTCCATCGTCTCGTTATTGACCACCAGCACCGACGCATTATGAATGTTCATCATTTTGCGCCGGTTAATGTAGTTTTTGACCTGCTCCTCGATTTGGTTTTGTAGCTGAATTTTAAGCTGACTGTGAATCACCGGCTGGTCGGGATGCTCTTTTTTTAATCTTAATGCTAAATGCGGAGCCAGTTTGGGCGCTTGCAAGCGCTTTATGACCAAAGGCTCATTCAATGCATCCTGAATAATATTTTTATCAAAAACCTGCTCTTCCCCAAACCGGCGCAACCATTCATTTCGGGCAATAACCAAAGCTTCATTACGCGCTCCGGGCCGCAAACTGGAAGGTCGGTTTGGCACAATGGTTAATGCCGTAATTTCCGACAAGCTGAGCAACTGAGGCGGTTTACCAAAATAGAGTAATGAAGCCGCTTTGATTCCTTCAATGTTCCCGCCATAAGGCACCAGATTGAGATACATTTGCAAGATCTCCGCTTTGGAATAATGCAGTTCAAGCTGCAATGCGCGGTGGATTTCGAGAATTTTGTTCAAATAAGTGCGTTTTCTTGGCTCGATCAACCGCACAACTTGCATCGTGATTGTAGAGGCGCCGGAAGTTCTTCGGCCACTGAAAACATTGCGAACGCCAGCTCGCACGATTGCAAATGGATTCACGCCGGGATGCGAATAAAAATATTGATCTTCCTTATAAATCAATGTCTTTCGAAGCAGCGGCGTGATTTCTGAAACACTCGCATACAAGCGCCATTTATCATCTTTACTCAAAAAAGCATGGATCACATTGCCTTTGTGATCGGTAATCTGCGTCGCATAACTGATCTTGGGCTGGAAAGGAAAGCTGAAATCGAGGATTAGAAACAAACAAACGGCGGACAGCACGGCCAGTCCTGCTATTTTGAATTTACGCTTCATTTCCGGAATGTGTGGGAGGGTTCATTTTGGTTCTGATTTGTCCAGATCAGGTAATTTTCCCTAATTACTGACTTTATTGCAAAAAAAGCCAATCAAAATACCACCATGTCGAAATACGTCGCCGCCATTGACCAGGGAACCACCAGCACGCGTTGCATACTTTTCAATCATCAGGGAAATATTGTTTCGGTAGGACAAAAGGAACACGAACAAATTTACCCGCATCCGGGCTGGGTAGAGCATAATCCGACCGAAATCTGGAAAAATACATTGGAGGTGATTGCTATTGCACGGATCAATGTGTCGGCAACGGCGGCGGACATTGCGGCCATTGGCATTACAAATCAACGGGAGACAACGGTTGTCTGGAACAAGCGGACGGGCAAGCCTTACTATAATGCTTTGGTCTGGCAAGATACGCGGACGACGGAACTTGTAGCAAAATATGAGCGCGAAGGCGGCCTGAACCAGTTTCGCGACATTACCGGATTACCCGTTTCGACCTATTTCAGCGGCCTTAAATTAAAATGGCTTCTGGACAATGTCGAAGGCATCCGTGAAGACGCGGAGAAAGGTGAAGCCATTTTTGGAAACATGGACACATTCCTGATCTGGCATCTTACTGGCGGAACGCATGGAGAAGGCGGCATTCATGTAACCGACGTCACCAATGCAAGCCGCACGCAACTTATGAACCTCAAAACATTACAGTGGGATAAGGAAATGCTAACGGCTTACGACATTCCGGAAAATATGCTGCCTGAAATCAAAAGCAGCAGTGAAATTTATGGTTATGTCAATAATGAAATCCTGCCTGGCGTGCCGGTTGCAGGTGATTTAGGCGATCAGCATGCTGCATTGGTCGGACAAACTTGCTTTGAGCCGGGCATGGCGAAAAACACTTACGGAACCGGCTGCTTCCTGGTGATGAACACGGGTAACGAACTTAAAACTTCTGAAAACGGCTTGTTAACGACCATTGCTTATAAATTTGGTGATAATCCGGTTCAATATGCATTGGAAGGCAGTGTCGCGGTAACCGGTGCGTTGGTGCAATGGGTTAGGGACAATTTGGGTTTAATACAAAAAAGCAGTGACATTGAAAAACTGGCAAAAACCGTTGAAGACAACGGCGGAGCCTATTTTGTACCGGCATTTTCAGGCTTATATGCACCTTACTGGCGCAATGACGCGCGGGGTGTCATTGCTGGGTTAACACGATATGTCAACAAGGGCCACATTGCAAGGGCTGTTTTGGAGGCAACTGCTTATCAGACCGTGGATGTTGTTCGCGCCATGGAACAGGATTCCGGCATTAAGCTTGCTTCACTCCGTGTTGATGGCGGCATGGTGTTGAACGAGCTCTTAATGCAATTTCAATCCGACATTCTCAATACGCAAGTCGTATCACCGGCAATAGCAGAAACAACAGCACTTGGCGCTGCATACGCCGCTGGTCTGGCAGTTGGTTATTGGAAAAACACCGACGAATTAAAGCAAAACTGGGCCATCGCCCACACCTGGAACCCAGACATGCCCGACGAATCCAGGGATAAATTTTATAAAGGCTGGCAGAAGGCGGTTACCAAATCTTATGGCTGGATGGATTAAGACTGATTTATAACCGAGCCCACCCATTCAAATTTTTAACTTTTTTATAATCTGTATAAACTAACCTCTTTCTTGCGGTATCTTAGGTTTAGGCGTAACTTCACGGCTCGAAAATCAAATTTGAGTGCCTTATGCATACCCTCCGTCTGAAAAAGCCGCTTGCTTTTTTTGATCTTGAAACAACCGGAGTCAACATCGTCCGCGACCGTATTGTTGAGATATCTGTCGTAAAGGCACTTCCTAATGGCGAAACCGAAATTCGCACAAGAAGGATTAATCCCGAAATGCCTATTCCGCTGGAAAGCAGTCTGATACATGGCATTTATGACGAGGACATTAAGGATGCACCAACATTCAAAGGCATCGCCAAAAATCTTGCAACATTTCTTGAAGGATGCGATCTGGCTGGTTTTAATTCCAATCGGTTTGACATTCCCATGCTTGTGGAAGAATTTCTGCGCGTTGGTGTTGAATTTGATATGAAGAATCGCCGGACTGTTGATGCGCAACGCATTTACCACATGATGGAGCCCCGGAACCTTGGCGCAGCTTACAAATTCTATTGTGGAAAAGAGCTTTTGAATGCGCACAGCGCAGAAGCCGATACGATTGCAACATTCGAAGTTTTGCAGGGACAAATTGCTCGCTATGAAGGCGTCAAAGTCGTTGATTCACATGGCGTTGAAACCGAGCCTATCAAAAATGATGTGGCTGCATTGCACGAGCTTACGGCTTCTAAATTGATCGATTTCGCTGGTCGTATGACTTATAATGATAAAGGTGAGGAAGTTTTCAATTTTGGTAAACACAATGGCAAACGTGTCTTGGATGTTTTGAAAAATGAGCCTTCTTTCTTTGACTGGATCATGAAAGGTGAATTTCCCTTAGATACCAAAAGAAAACTTACCGAGATTAAACTGAGGGCATTAACCCAGCGATGACATAATCGTTGCGAACTAACTTGAGTAAGCGGTATTTATGTCTATTTTTGCCGGAAATCTATTTTTGACTATTTTAACCGAATATCCAACCAGGTAAACCTGCTATGATCCCAAACCCTAACATTCCAGAGGTCAATATACCAGCGGTTATTCAGAACATTCCACTTCAACATTATCTAATACTCAGCACTTTACTTTTTGTAATTGGCATTATCGGCGTCTTGACGCGTCGGAATGCGATCATCATTTTCATGTCTGTGGAATTGATGCTAAATGCTGCGAACTTGCTTCTTATCGCGTTTTCTTCATACAGATCTGACCCTTCCGGGCAGGTTTTTGTGTTTTTTATCATGGCTGTTGCCGCTGCGGAAGTGGCTGTGGGGCTTGCAATCATCGTAATGATCTATCGAAACACAAGAAATACGGATATTGGATTTCTCAACAAATTGAAGTGGTAAGCATCCGCCCATAAAGATTAAATATTAAACATGTCTGCATCATTACTCATTCTGATTCCACTTTTACCCCTGATTGGTTTCCTGATCAACGGAATCGGATTTAAGACCATACCCAAAGGCGCTGTCGGCATTATCGGAACATTGGCTGTTGTGGCGAGTTTCGTGCTGTCACTTATGACATTTAATGCGTTTTTAGTAGCTGGAAGTCAGCCTGTTATCGTGCCGCTTTTCGACTGGATCACGGTTGGGAACCTTAACATTCCGTTCTCTTTCCAGGTTGATCAGCTTTCGCTTTTAATGCTCATGATCATTACCGGAGTTGGTTCACTGATCCACATTTATTCCATCGGCTACATGCATCATGACGAGGGTTTTGGTAAGTTTTTCGCTTATCTGAACCTGTTTTTGTTCTTCATGTTGCTGCTTGTCCTGGGTTCCAATTATGTGATCATGTTCATTGGCTGGGAAGGCGTTGGATTGTGTTCTTACCTGCTGATCGGGTTTTGGAATAAAAATACAAACTACAATAATGCTGCTCGTAAAGCATTCATCATGAACCGGGTAGGAGATTTGGGATTCTTACTTGGGATTTTCACGATCATTACCACATTCGGTTCGGTTGAATATCTTGAGGTTTTCAGCCAAGCAACGGATTTTGAAATCGGCGATCCGGTGATCATCACCATTACATTGTTCCTGTTTATTGGTGCAATGGGAAAATCGGCTCAGATTCCTTTATATACTTGGTTACCAGATGCGATGGCAGGTCCAACGCCTGTTTCCGCATTGATTCACGCTGCAACCATGGTTACGGCTGGGATTTATATGGTGATTCGTTCCAATGTCCTCTATTCGCTGGCTCCTTCCACATTGGAAATCGTCGGCATTATTGGCGCGGCGACTGCATTGTTTGCGGCTTCCATTGGTCTTTTACAAAATGACATTAAGAAAGTGCTGGCTTATTCGACTGTGAGTCAGCTGGGTTATATGTTTATGGGCTTGGGCGCAATGGCTTATTCGGCTTCCATGTTCCATGTTATTACCCATGCATTTTTTAAAGCATTGTTGTTTTTAGGCGCAGGAAGCGTGATTCACGCCATGTCCGACGAGCAAGATATTCGTTCCATGGGTGGCTTGCGGAAAAAGCTGCCGATCACATTCCTGACATTCCTGATTGCAACCATCGCAATTTCCGGGATTCCGCCATTTGCTGGGTTTTTCTCCAAAGATGAAATTCTTGCGCACGTTTTTGAACACAACAAACTGCTTTGGGTGATCGGGGTTTTAGGCTCACTGATGACTTCATTTTATATGTTCCGATTGCTGTTCCTTACCTTCTTTGGAACATTCCGCGGCACGCATGAGCAGGAGCATCATTTGCACGAGTCGCCTGCTTCGATGACGATTCCTTTGGTTATTTTGGCAGTTTTATCAGCATTAGGCGGTTTTATCGGTGTTCCGGAAGCATTGCATGGCACGCATCATCTGGCTGAGTTCATGAGTCCGTTGTATGATGCCTCGCGTCAGGTTAATCCTGCGGCTTTCTTGCCAACGGAGCTTTCACATTCGGAAGAATATTTGCTCATGGGCGTTTCTGTGGCTGTGGCGTTGGTTTCGGCGGTTGTGGCTTATGTTATGTATGTGCAAAAAGCATCCGTTCCCGCTCCGGATTCTCAGCCAAAATCAGCATTGCAAGGTTTGGTTTACAACAAATATTATGTCGATGAGCTTTACGACAATGTTTTTGTGAAGCCGATCAAAACTTTATCCAATATCCTTTACAGTTTCGGAGAATTTTTCATTGATCTTGTGGTGAATGCTTTTGTCCGACTGACGCAGTTTTTAGCAGGACTTTTGAAAAAAACACAGACAGGATCCACGGGAGACTATGTTTTTGCCATGGTTTTAGGCATGGTGATCATCTTGTTCTGGAAGCTTTTACTTTGATCATTAAAATCCGTTCACCATTTGTTGCTGACCGTTGACTTGAAAATATGCTTACTCTTCTTTTAATACTTTTACCCATTGCCGCAGGCGTTCTTACGCTTCTTTCGGGCGAACGCCTGGCGAAGCAAGTTGCTTTGGTGAGCGGTCTGGCCGTTCTCGGCGTTGCCATTGCTGCCTGGCTGCAATTTGATCCGGCTGCGGGCACGCAATTCAGCTTTAAATATGCTTGGCTGGCATCGGGAGGCATTTCCTTCGCTGCCGGGATCGACGGGATCAGTTTGGTTCTCGTTCTGCTTACGACATTTCTGACACCACTTATTATCCTTTCTGCATTCAATCACGATTACAGAAAACCCGCTTCCTTTTATTCCCTGATCTTGTTCATGGAAGCCGCATTAATCGGCGTTTTTACGGCTACGGATGCATTTTTGTTTTATCTGTTTTTCGAAGCGGCACTTATTCCGGTCTATTTCCTTGCGGCCATCTGGGGTGGCGAGAATCGTTTAAAAGTCACATTCAAGTTCTTCATTTACACCATCTTCGGGAGTTTGTTAATGTTGGTTGGCCTGGTTTATTTGTATTACCAAACTCCCGGCACGCATACTTCCGAGATCACCGCATTTTACGCATTACAGCTTAGCAAGCAGGTTCAGGGCTTTATTTTCTGGGCATTCTTCATTGCTTTTGCGATCAAAATGCCACTTTTCCCTTTCCACACCTGGCAACCAGACACTTATACAGAATCCCCTACGCCAGCGACCATGCTGCTTTCAGGGATTATGCTGAAAATGGGGGTTTACGGTTTGATCCGTTTTTTGCTCCCAATCGTCCCGGGCGGGATGGAGGTTTGGGGCACAATGGCGATGGTCCTATCGGTTATCGGCATTATTTACGGTTCCATCATAGCCATCCAGCAAAGTGATATGAAGCGGTTAATCGCTTATTCTTCCTTTGCGCACGTTGGCTTAATGGCGGCAGGGGTTTTCTCTTATTCCATCAATGGATTACAGGGAGCGCTTATTCAAATGCTGGCGCACGGAATCAATGTAATCGGCTTGTTTTTTATCATTGACATTATTTATTCCCGCACCAAAACGCGCTATCTGGATCAGCTGGGCGGCATTACGCAGAGTACGCCGCATTTGAGCGTTTACTTTATGATTTTGCTGCTGGGAAGCGTTGCCCTTCCGCTGACGAATGGTTTTGTGGGCGAATTCCTGCTATTATCGAGCGTTTTCCAATATGACGGCTGGCTGGGTGCCATTGCCGGTCTTACCATCATTTTAGGGTCGGTTTATATGCTGCGCCTTTTTCAAAAATCCATGTTCGGGCCTCGTTCCAAATGGGTTGAAGGTTTTCAGGATCTTACCATGAGCGAGCGCGCTGTGCTTTTGCCGTTGGTTATCATGGTTTTCTGGATTGGCATTTATCCCAACACGTTTCTGAAATTAACAGAGCCAGCTGTAAGTCAACTTTTACAAATGGTTAATAACTAGTCAAAATATGTATCCCATTATATTGTTGTCTGTTCTTGGCATCGTAACCCTGTTTTTGGGCTTTTCGAAATCAAAGAATATTTTGCTTCCTGCCGTGTTATTCTTCCTCGTTCTTGCCCTAGCCAGCAATTTCGTGGAATGGAACAAAGGCCCGTTGCTTTATTTTTATGACATGCTGCGCGTTGACAATCTGACACTTGCATTCAATGGCATTGTCTTGCTATCCGCATTTATGATCGTGGCCATTTCAGGAGGTTTTCAAGACAACCCGGATTCAGAGCCGGCAGAATATTTTGGATTAATGCTCTTTTCGCTTGTGGGAGCGCTGATGATGATCGGATTTGAACACATGATCATGCTTTTTATAGGTGTTGAAATCTTGTCCGTTGCGATGTATATTCTGACAGGAAGCAACAAACGAAATCTTCGTTCGAATGAAGCTGCATTGAAATATTTCCTGATGGGCGCGTTTGCAACAGGCTTTATGCTTTTTGGAATTACATTGATTTATGGAGCAACCGGATCATTCAAAATCGCCCATATTCAAGGTTTTGCATCCAACATTCAGGCAAACAGCCAGCCTTACATTCTATATGCGGGCTTATTGCTTTTGTTAATTGGAATGCTTTTCAAAGTTTCAGCAGCGCCTTTCCATTTCTGGACGCCGGATGTTTACGAAGGCGCTCCGACGATTTTCACAACATTCATGTCAACAATCGTCAAAACGGCTGGTTTTGCTGCACTTTTTAGATTGTTAAGCACTTCTTTCAGTGGTATTTACAGTTTCTGGTGGGTTGTTATCGCTGCCATTGCTGTGCTCACATTGCTTGTCGGGAACATTGGTGCAACGAGTCAGAACAGCTTCAAACGAATGCTGGCTTACTCGGGAATTTCACATGCCGGTTATATGCTTATTGCATTGACTGCATTGACCAAACCATCGCAAAGCGCCATCGTATTTTATTCGTTTGCTTACTCGCTTTCAACCATTTGCGCATTTGGCGTTTTAATGTTGGTTTCAAAAGAAAAGACATTCGAAGGACAGCCTAACGAGCGCTACGAGGCATTTAATGGTCTGGCAAAACAAAATCCTTTGCTCGCATTCGTACTGGCGGTTTCGATGCTGTCATTGGCGGGGATTCCGTTAACAGCCGGTTTTTGGGGTAAATTTTTCATCTTTACGAGTGCAGCGGACAGAGGGATCATCTGGATCACAGTCGTTGCCGTTTTGATGTCGGCGGTTGGGATTTACTATTATTTCCGTGTAATTATCGCTTCTTATTTAAGAGAAGGAGATATGATCAAAATCCGCGTCGCACCATTTTATCAATTGATTTTATTGCTTGCCACGTTCCTGACAATTCTCTTCGGACTTGCTCCGGGTATATTCGAGGGCCTGATATAAATCACCTGTAATTAGTTCGGTGGTAAAAAATCGTTGACGCTCATCCAATGCAGGCAGCGACCAAACCATTCATTCAGACCAGGCGTCTCGGGATAGCCATGCTCCCCTTTCGAATAAATGTGCATGTCCGTCGCAACGCCATTGGCATTGAGCGCCTCATAGAATTTAATGCTATTTAAAACAGGCACAACGGTGTCATCCCCGGCGTGTGTGAGGAACGCGGGCGGCGTTGTTTTCTTTACTTGCAGCTCGTTTGAAAAATACCTGACCTTTTCAGCCGTAGGCGACGCACCTAATAGATTGCTGCTGGAACCCTTATGACCGATTTTATCCAGTAAACTGATCACAGGATAAACCAGAATCATAAAATCAGGGCGGAGGATGGTCTTTTCAGGATTGTCAATGAATGTGCTGTCATAATGTGTCCCGGCCGTTGCTGCCAGGTGGCCGCCTGCCGAAAAGCCCATGATCCCAATTTTTGCCGGATCTATTTTCCACTCCTTTGCACGCTCCCGCACCGTCTTAATGGCTTGCTGCGCATCCTGCAACGGGCCGAGGGACTTATCCTTCATGGTCTTGTCGTCGGGCAACCTGTATTTCAATATAATGGCAGCGATTCCCGACTTGTTCAATTCCCTGGCGATCCTGTAACCTTCCCATTCCATCACCAGCACGCCGTAACCGCCACCGGGGCACACGATCACCGCCGACCCATTGGCTGTTCCCGCGGGAGGCAAAAAGACGGTTAATGTTGGCTTGGACACCTTTCTGATGACCTGATCTTTGCTGCTTTCTTCATCAGGCCCCGCAATCGCGTTCGGGACTTTGCCTGGATAAAGCGGCATGACAGTCTGGGCGGCAGCTGAAAATGCCCAGAAAACCAGTAATAAACACATGAAATCCAATCTTGTGACAAATGTTTTTTGGCGCGTCATATTAAATATTTATGTTTTAATATTTTTCTAATCAGGATAACTGTAAAATGTAACTAAATTTCGATTACACTTGCCTTTGTCCAATTGAAGCAATTGAAAGCATCTTTTTACCTGTCACCGGAAAGTTTACGCCATAGCAGCCACTTCCGCAAGGAGATAAACCAAATTGCACCATTCTATGTTATATTTCCGGTTTTGACATTATTAATATAATATTTACAAGAAAATAGAATTTGCTTTGTTACTTTATATCTGTTTTCGATAAAAAAAATTAACTAGTTTTGTAGCTTATGGAAATCATGCACTAGTTTCTTTGATGCGTTATAATTCGTCCATATCATAATAATTTCAAAATAACAGAATGAAATATACAGTACATGCAGAAGGCAGGTTTCATTTTATCGACGAGGGAAAAGGCGAAACATTACTGCTTTTGCATGGCCTTTTCGGTGCATTGAGCAACTGGGACGGCATCATTGATCATTTTTCAAATCGTTACCGCGTCATAATTCCCCTACTTCCTATTTATGAACTGCCTCCGCGCGAGGCCGGATTGGAAGCGCTCCTTGCATTTCTGGAAGACTTTGTAATATTCAAAAACCTCACCAATGTTACTGTAATTGGCAACTCACTGGGCGGGCATATTGGATTATTATATACTTTAAAGAACCAGCAGAACGTTCATAAGCTGGTTTTAACAGGAAGTTCTGGCTTGTTTGAAAATTCAATGGGCGGCTCTTTCCCAAAACGGGGCAGCTACGATTACATCAAAGAACGCGTTGCTTACACATTCTACGATCCGAAGGTGGCCACAAAAGATCTGATCGACGAGGTTTTTGAGACAACATCGAGCATTCCGAAATGTATGAGCATTGTAGGCATCGCCAAATCGGCGCAACGCCATAATCTTGCCAAAGACCTGCATGAGATCAATGTTCCGACATTGCTGGTCTGGGGATTGAACGACACCATTACGCCGCCGCATGTCGGCTACGAATTCAACAGGCTTATTGCTGGTTCGGAGTTATATTTTATAGATAAATGCTGCCACGCGCCAATGATGGAACAGCCAAACGAATTCAATGTGATACTGGAAAGCTTTTTGGAAAAAAACGTTTCTGTGCCCGTTGCCTGAATATTTTCTGAGGGAATTTCTTTTGGTACGAAAGTTGTTACATATATAGTTTTTTTATAGATTCGAAAAATGACGGACTGAAATATGCTTGCTGCTACCCTGATTAATCCAATGATCCCTGTTCTGAAACTGACCGATTCGGTGAGTACAGCACTGGACTGGATGGATGAATTCAGTGTAAAACAGCTTATTGTTGCAGATTCGGGCGTTTATCAGGGTATTGTATCCGAAGATATCCTGTTTGATGTAACTGACAATTCCGATCCGCTCGCGAGGATCATAATCCAGCACAAAGATATTTTCGCTGGTGAAGATCAGCATCCCTACGAACTTTTGCGGCTGGTAAACCAGTTTGGCTTGCAGATTATCCCCGTGTTGCATGAAGACCGGAGTTTTGCAGGAAGCATTTTGGTGAATGATCTGATCGAACATTTCGTAAATGAACTCGGTGTTCAGGAAAAAGGAGCCGTCATTGTGCTTAAAATCGCGGAACGCAGCTATTCGCTTTCCGAAATCAGCCGTTTGATAGAATCCAACGGAACAAAGGTCCTGAGCAGCTATTATTCGTCAGGAGAAACTTACAATCCGTTGAATGAAGCAAGGCTTACATTAAAGCTCAACCGGACGCATATTACCCCTATCATCGCTACACTCGAGCGTTTCGGCTACGAGATTGAAGAAGCACACGCCAACGATCCCATCGAAAGCGTCGATCAGGAGCGTTTGGATATGCTTTTGAGATATCTTGCCACCTGATTTCTTCACATTACTTCTTATGCCGCTATTTTGAATCGGCATATTTGCGCGTATCTTTCGGAAGAAACAAGATGATCTACTTTTTCTTCCATGAAAATAGCCATTCACGGACGCAACTTTAATGAGTCCGCCCGTCCGTTCATTGAAAATATGTTCAGTGAGCTGTCTCGCCGGAAAGTTGAAGTCCAGCTCTCCAAACCCTTTCGGACTTTTTTGGATCAGAACGGGATCACGCACTACTCCGAGCTTGTATATGAGAAACCCGACGAACTATTTGACGCGCGATTGATCGTAAGCATGGGTGGGGACGGCACATTGCTTGAAACCATTTCAAACGTGGGAAAAAGACAGATTCCGGCCATAGGGATCAATGTAGGCCGCCTTGGCTTCCTGGCCACTGTTCCGCCCGAACGGATCACCGATATGATCCAGGCGCTCGAAAACAGCCAGTACAGGATTGACGAAAGAACGCTCGTAGAAATAGAATCCAACATTGATTTGTTCGACGGTCAGAATTTTGGTTTGAATGATTTCACGATCACCAAAACCGATACTTCATCGATGATCACCGTTCATACATACCTGAATGATGAATTTTTGAATTCTTACTGGGCCGACGGCCTGATAGTCTCCACACCAACCGGTTCAACGGGCTATTCGCTCAGTTGCGGAGGCCCGGTGCTCGTTCCGCACTCCCAAAACTTCATCATCACACCCATCAGCCCACATAATTTGAACGTTCGTCCTCTGGTTGTGGAAGATACTGCGGTGATCAGGCTCGAAGTGAAGAGCCGTAGCAACAACTTTCTGGTTTCCTTAGATGCAAGATCAAGGGTTGTTGATGAAAACACCTTGCTCACCGTAAGAAAAGCCAGCTTCATGGCACGATTAATAAAGATGCGTGATGACAGTTTCCTGAATACATTACGGAATAAATTATCCTGGGGACTGGATATGCGGAATTAACACGATCACGGATGCAACTTATCTTTCACACATTTGACCTGCAACACAGGCACACCTTCACCATTGCACACGATTCCCGCGACGTCCAGCCGACATTAATCGTAGAGCTGCGTGACGGTGACCTAAGCGGCTTAGGCGAAGCTACAAGCAACCCATACTATGGCATTACGATTCAGAATATGATCGAATCGATGGAAGCAGCGAAAGATGTCATTGAAAACGGCGCATATAGCAGCGCGGATGAACTTTGGAGTTTAGTTCACCCTCTTCTTGAATCGAATTCTTTTGCACAATGCGCTTTGGACGAAGCCGCGCACGATCTTTTCGCTCAAAAGAAAAATCAGAAGCTTTATCAAGCATGGGGATTGAATATTGAAAAAATACCGCTCACCAATTTTACGATCGGCATCGATACGGTTGAAAGAATGGTGTCGAAAATGAAAGAACTTCCCTGGCCGATTTATAAGATCAAATTAGGAACCAACGAAGACCTTCGTATCGTGTCAGAACTGCGCAAGAATACCAATGCGCTTTTTCGTGTAGACGCTAATTGTGCCTGGACAGCTGAGCAGACTATTGCATTGGCTCCGGAACTGAAAAAGTTGGGAGTTGAGTTTATCGAACAACCGCTCGCAGCAAACGACATAGTAGGAATGAAAAAAGTGTATGCTGAATGTGCACTTCCTGTCATTGCGGATGAGAGCTGTATTATCGAAAGTGATGTGAAAGCCTGCCAGGGATTATTTCATGGGATCAATATAAAGCTTACGAAATGCGGCGGCCCTACTGCTGCAAAAAGGATGATTGCCGAGGCTAAAAGCCTTGGAATGAAAACAATGATCGGTTGTATGACCGAGACAAGTGTTGGCATTTCCTCCATCGCTCATTTTTTGCCTTTGTTGGATTATGTGGATATGGACGGATCATTATTAATCAAAAATGATCCGGCTTCCGGGGTAACTTTCGATTACGGAAAAATTATCTTCCCAAACCGCAATGGCTCCGGCGCAATGCTCAATGCCTGACTTTGACTTCCAATTATAAGTGAAGATCTTTCAAACTAACCATCTTCCCGGCAGAACAGTACAAACGAGTGACGGCTCGGAATATCTCTGGTTCAGCGGAACAGATTACCTCGGAATGGGTCACGACGAAAGCTTTCGTAGTTACTTGCAGGAAGGGATTGACGCATACGGGCTACATTTTGGAGCGTCGCGAAACAACAGTCTGAGACTCGATATTTACGAAGAGGCCGAGTTGCACCTAGCCAACTGGATAGGTACCCCCACCTCCCTACTCATCTCTTCCGGCATGTGGGCGGGCCAGCTCGTAATGAAGTGTATAGAAAACATTGTGCATTTTACCTCATCTACATCCTCCGTTCAATATCATTATGCACCGAAAGCACACCCTGCGATCTGGGGAAACAACCTGAAAATTTCCGGCGATCATTGGATTGACTGGGCATATCAAGTCATTGATGAAATAATTCATTCATCAACAAATACAGCGCACGTTATATGCACAGATGCAATCGGTTCTCCAATGGTGGAAGCGTTCGACTTTTCGGTTTTTGCGAATTTGCCTTCTGGAAGAAACATTTGGATTGTTGTTGATGCATCGCACACATTAGGTGTTCACAAAACCTTTGGAAAGGACATTTACCAATTGATTGAGGGATCTGGAAAAGCCAATGTAATTATGGTTTCTTCGCTGAACAAAGCACTGGGCATTCCCGGGGGCGTAATAGCTTGTGAGCGTTCCACATATGATTTACTTCACAACGCGCCATGGTTTGCAGGCGCCTCTCCGCCAGCACCCGGCTATATCTATGCGCTGTCGAAACTTCTGGAAACGAATCGTTTTGCAAACGTGCATACAATGCTTTCGGCCAATATTGATTACTTCAATCAGAAACTAATCGCTCAGGACCTTTTTGTATGCGCTCCCGGCTATCCCGTCTTTTGCAGCCGAAATCCACTTCTTTTCGACCATTTACTTGGCGAGCAGATCATGACCTCCTGCTTTTCCTATCCAAGCGCCAACGATACTCCGGTAACCAGAATCGCCATCAGCGCAATCCATCAAAAAGAAGACCTCAACCGATTGGCTGAGGTCTGTAATAGTTTTAAGTCTTCGTTTCTCTAAAAATCTCAGCCTTCTGCCGAATTAGCCAAAGCTTTTTCCTCCGCTATCTTTTCTCTTTCCACCTTGCCTGCAACCAAAATACTCAGTTCATAAAGCAGGAACAAGGGAATAGCCACGATTACCTGGCTGTAAATGTCTGGGGATGGGGTGATTACAGCTGCTACAATCAGGATGACGATCATCGCGTGTTTCCTGTATTCCCGCATAAAAGCAGGCGTCAGTACACCCACTTTTGCGAGGACGTAAACCACGATTGGAAGTTGGAAGGCGATTCCGCAAGCCAGTGTAAGCGTTGCAACCAGGGAAATATAGGAAGATAAACTGAATTCGTTAATGATAGACGGATCTAATGTGAAATTTGCTAAAAAGTTGATAGCCAAAGGGGTTACAATATAGTACCCGAAAAATACGCCTGAGAAGAAAAGAAATGTCACATAAAATACGGCTCCTCTTGCCGAGCGCCTTTCTGCCGGCCTTAGCCCCGGTTTGATAAACCGCCACACTTCCCAGAATGCATAAGGAAACGCGAAAACCAGACCTGCAATGACAGCAGAAGTCATACTCATTGTAAACTGGTCCCCTACGCCAATTGCCTGCAATTTAAAGTTCAACGCCTTGATACACAACTCATCATACTGAACTTTGTCTGCAAGCTTACATAGCATTCGATAAGTCCAGAAATCGGGCTGTGAAGGTGCTATGATCACATAATGGTAAATTTCTTTGATGTAAACAAAAGCCAGAATTGCAAAAACAAGAATAGATCCACCTGCCCGAATCACATGCCATCTTAATTCTTCAAGATGCCCGATAAATGACATCTCCTTGCCAACTTCTTCGTCTTCTTCGCTTTCTAAGTCCTGGTCTAGGGGCATATTCTTATATTATTACTAAAATTCTATTTACGTAAAAAAACAGGAACAAGATTGTTCTGTAATTGCAAAAGCCGAATTTACTTAAAAAACCCGTCGAAATAATCCGGCGGGTTTTTTTTAAATTGCTTTATAACTGATCAATCCATTACAAAAGGATAGTCATTCTCTACATAAACATCGGTGTAGGCCTCCTTCGGATCGGGGAACTCTGAATCTTCCGCAAATTGAACGGATTCGGCAACAATGTCTTTGACTTTCTTATCAATGTTTTCCAGATCCTCTTCTGTTGCCAGCTGATTTTCCAGGATCACCGCACGAATCTGCTCAATTGGATCGCGGTGCTTGTATTCTTCTACTTCTTCCTTAGAACGATATTTCTGAGGATCGGACATCGAGTGGCCTCTGTAACGGTAAGTCCTGAATTCCAGGAATGTAGGTCCTTCACCGCTTCTCGCACGCTCGGCTGCTCTGCCAACTGCTTCGTGAATGGCTTCAACGCTCATGCCGTCAACAGGCTCAGAAGGAATATCGTATGCTTCACCCAATGTGTAAAGCTCCGTTACATTGGACGACCTTGCAACCGAAGTTCCCATTGCATATCCGTTGTTTTCAACAACGAAAATAACAGGCAATTTCCAGCTCATCGCCATGTTCAATGCTTCGTGAAATGCACCCTGACGAATTGCTCCATCACCGAAATAGCAAATGCAGATGTTTCCGGTTTTGTTATATTTCTCAGCAAAAGCGATTCCTGCTCCCAAAGGAATTTGCGCACCAACAATTCCGTGGCCCCCTACAAAGCCTTTTTCTTTATCAAAAATGTGCATGGATCCACCTTTTCCTTTGGTAGTCCCTGTTTTCTTTCCGTAAAGTTCAGCCATGATCGCGTTAGGAGAAGTTCCTAATGCCAGCGGAATTCCGTGATCGCGGTAAGCAGTAATGTATTTGTCGCCTTGTTTAAGCGCAGTAACGGCCCCGGAAGAACAAGCTTCCTGGCCAATGTACAGGTGACAAAATCCTCTGATTTTTTGCTGACCGTATAATTGGCCGGCTTTTTCTTCAAAACGACGCTGTAAAAGCATATTCTCGAACCAGAACATGTATTGTTCTTTCGGATGCTGTAACTTCTTTGGGTCTGATTTTTTCTTTTTTTCAGTAACGGTGGCCATGTATTTGGTTCTCGTTTATAAAGACAGAACTTTGTCTTAAAGTTTGAGGTTTGAACAGAGTCTGTTTTTGCCGTACTCACGCATTAGATTTGCGAAAATAAGCATAAACTAAATAACAAAGAAGTTCATGTGGCTAGAAAAGCTCCATCTTACATACTTTAAAAGCTATGAAGAGAAAGCCTTCACCTTTGGGCAACATGTAAATTGTCTGGTTGGGGAGAATGGGAGTGGAAAAACGAACCTCCTGGACGCCATTTATTTTCTTAGTCTTACCAAAAGCGCTTTCCATAATCAGGATGCACTTGGTATCCGGCATACGGCTGATTTCTTTGTCCTGGATGGCATTTTTAACAATTCCGAAAAACATACGCAGATCACCTGTAGCATGCAGCGCGGCCAACGCAAAATATTCATGGCCGATAAAAAGAACTACGACCGGCTAAGCGATCACATAGGCCTTTTCCCATTGGTTCTGATCGCACCCAATGATACTGACCTGATCCGTGAAGGCAGTGAGGAGCGCAGACGTTTTTTTGACGGCGTTCTGGCACAAGCCGCTCCGGGTTATCTCACCGATTTTCTTCAATATAATAAGATCCTGAGTCAGCGAAACGGACTTCTAAAGCTTTTTGCAGAGCGGAATTATGTAGACGAAGACTTATTGGAAACCTATAATGAGCCGCTGATCATTCTTTCCCAGCGCATTCATAGTCACCGCAGCGCATTCATGAATCGGTTTGTGCCACTATTTTATAAAAATTACGATTTCCTGAGCAGCGGTCATGAACAAGTGGACGTGGTCTATGAAAGCGAGGTCGCAAGTGAAAACTTCCCAGCCGAATTTAGAAAGAACCGCGCCCGCGACTTGCATGCGCAGCGAACCGGAAAAGGTGTCCATAAGGACGAATACACTTTTGAAATCGACGGGGTGACGCTCAAAAAGTTTGGCTCGCAAGGCCAGCAGAAGTCTTTTTTGATTGCGTTAAAGCTAGCTCAATTCGAACTTCTGAAAGAAGAAAAAGAAAAAACGCCTATCCTGTTACTAGACGACATCTTCGACAAACTCGACGACCGCCGCATTCAAAAACTAATAGAACTAATCGACACCGGCTTCCTAGGCCAGGTCTTCATCACCGATGCACGGCCAGAACGTTCTCAGAAGATTTTAGAGAATGTGAAAGCGGATGTCCGGTTTTTTGAGATTGAGAAGGTGCTGCCGGGCAAAGATTAAACCTTCCTTCTCGAATCGATCAGGTTAAGGATCAAAACACTATTTTCAAATACAGTATAAAACAAGCTTTGGTGCTTGCCTAATACCAACTCGCGAACAGATGGCAATAAGGCGTAAGGTTTACCTAAAAAATGAAAACGTTCCCGGTTTTTCAAACTGGCTTCCAAATCATCTGTAAATTTTTCAGCACTTACTTCTCCCCAGGTATCATAAATGTAGGATACCGTTTCAGAGTAATTATCCTTTGCGAGCGGAGTCCATTTTATCTCGTAAGACACGCTTTACTTCTGTTAAGACATCGTTGTTGGAAATCAGTTGTCCTAATTCTGCTTGAAGTAAAGATTGGTTGAGTTCTTTGAGTAGTTCCGGAGAATTTGCGTCAATGCCGTTGTCCACGTTTTGATGTTCCATGAAGGAACGTATCGAAAGCAGTAAGTCTTCCATACGGTTTTCATCTACTTCGTTAACGAGTCGGATTACCTCAGATTTCAACTCCCGGTTGGACATAGAAAGCATTGTTTAAATGGCAATACTAAGACAAATCTACACATTAAAAACAAGAAAGCCAGACTGCTCGATCTGGCCTCAATAGGCTGCTTTTAAACGTACTTCACATCCAACTCCTTAGCCTCGGCCACAAACTCCTTCACTTTCTGCTCGTCTTCTTTTTTGCAGATGAGGAGGACGCCATCGTATTCTGCGACGATGAAGCCATCCAGGCCGTTGACAACTACCAGTTTGTCTTTTGGCGTTTTAATGATTGAATTCGTTGTGTTGTGCAGGATCAGATTGCCGTCAATAACATTCAGGTTGGCGTCCTTTTCCGAAACTTCGTAAAGCGATTTCCAGGTTCCCAGATCCGACCAGCCGAAATTACTTAGCACGACGTGCACATTATCGGCTTTTTCCATAATCCCGTTATCGATGGAAATGCTGCCGCAATGCTGGTAGGCTCTTTGGACAAATGCATCTTCGGTTTCAAGATAATAATGGTTGTCACCGCCTTCAAAAATCTCGGCAATATTCGGTTGAAACGATTTCAGTGCTTTTTTAAATGCATTCACATTCCAAACAAAAATCCCGGCATTCCAAACAAAATCACCGCTGTCCAGAAACTGCAATGCCAATTCCAGATGAGGCTTTTCGGTGAAAGATTTCACTTTCTTAACCGTCATCTTATCAGGGATATATTGAATGTAGCCATAACCCGTGTCAGGGCGGCTTGGCTGGATTCCCAACGTCACCAGAATATCCTCATTGCGCGTTGCGCCCAAGGCAATGTTAATTGTATCCCTAAAATTTTCTTCCTTCAAAATAATATGATCCGCCGGGGCGACAACCACATTCGCATTCGGATTTTTAGCGGCAATCTTGTAACACGCATAAGCAATGCAAGGCGCCGTATTGCGACGGTTTGGTTCCAAAAGGATCTGATCTTCCGTCAAAGCAGGAATCTGCTCTTTTACAATGTCCTTGTATTCCTGACTTGTAACAATATAAATATTTTCGATCGGGCAAACGCCGTCGAAACGCTCAACTGTCTGCTGTAAAAGTGTTTTTCCAGTTCCTAACACATCGTGAAACTGTTTAGGGAAGTCCGTTCTGCTGAAAGGCCAAAACCTTGTGCCAACCCCACCGGCCATTATAATAACAAAAGAATCCTGCATTGTGAAAGGTAATTTTATTTATCCACACTATGAAAAACTACCCAAAGCTAACCATAAACCCGCAGTTATGACCAATCCGACCGAATCAATGCGTCGGGAAAGTAGCGTGAAAGCGCATTTTAAGAGCATATCAAATTCAAATTATGTCAGCAAAAAGTGCAGGAGAATTTTTTCAAATACAAGACAGGATAAGAAAGTATAATTTAAAATGATTCGAAGAAAAAATAGTATAATAATGCTATGCGATAATGCATTATTATTTTATCTTGCTAAGACAACATCAACCCATTAATAACCATGAAACATTTCTTTACTATTCTAAAATTATGCCCTCTGGTTTTGCCGCTAATGCTCTTTTCCACCGCATACGGGCAGATTACCATCGACGGGCAAGTCACAGAATCTTCAACTGCCGAACCACTTGCCGGTGTGAGCATTCAGGTAAAAGGGAAAGTAATCGGCACCATTACTGATAACAGAGGAGCATTCAGCCTCACTACGACATCCAATCCACCTTTTGTATTGATCGTTTCCTCCGTCGGCTTCCAAACCCAGGAGATAGCGGTGACCGGCGGCATGTCTAAACTGGACATTAAGCTGGCCGAACAAGTCGTTCTTGGCCAGGAAATCATTGTCTCGGCGTCAAGAGTAGAAGAAAGCGTCATGAAATCGCCTGTTGCGATCGAAAAAATGGACATCAGGAATATCCGGGAAACACCTTCTGCCAACTTTTACGATGCCCTGGCGAATCTGAAAGGCATTGATATGACCACGCAGGGAGTTTTGTTCAAATCAGTTAACATGCGCGGATTTGGGAGCACCGGTAACCCCAGGACGGTCCAAATGATCGACGGGATGGATAATCAGGCTCCTGGCCTGAATTTTCCTTTGGATAATATCATCGGCATGTCCGAGCTGGATGTGGAGAATGTAGAGGTTTTACCGGGCGCGGCCTCGGCACTTTACGGACCTAACGCGATCAACGGCCTTATTTTGATGAACAGCAAAAGCCCGTTTTTATATCAGGGATTAAGCGCGAATGTGAAATCGGGTGTGATGCACGAGTCGAACCGCTCCAAAGCAACGACGCCGTTTATCGATGGCACCATTCGCTATGCCAAGGCATTCAATAACAAAGTGGCGTTCAAGGTCAACTTGTCTTACATTACTGCAAAAGACTGGGAAGCAACCAATTATAACAATTTGAACGTAGGCGGCGCATCCGATCCCCGGCGTGGCGCGGGAACCGATAACGATTATGATGGTGTGAATGTTTATGGGGATGAGGTTCAGACCAACATTAATGCTGTTGCGGGCACATTAGCGGCCAACGGCTTGATCCCACAAGCTGCCGTGGCGCTCGTTCCCAGTACATTTGTAAGTCGCACGGGTTACCAGGAAAAGGACATTGTTGATTATAATACCAAGAGTTTCAAAGCCAATGCGGCAGTTCATTATAGGATTAATGAGAAAATAGAAGCCATTGCACAGGTCAATTATGGTTATGGAACAACGGTTTATACCGGAACGGGCCGCTATTCGCTCCGTGATTTCAACCTGACACAAGCTAAACTGGAATTGAAGGCTGACAATTTTACCGTGCGTGCTTACACAACGCAGGAACGCTCGGGAAAATCCTATCTCGCCGGACTCGCTGCCGTTTCCATGCTCAATGATATCAAACCACATGCCACTTGGTTTGGCGAATATGTGGGCGCATTTGCAACTGCCCGGGGCGCTGGAATGCCTGAAAATCAGGCGCATTTGGCGGCGCGCGGCGTGGCGGACAAAGGCATGCCTATGCCGGGAACAGCCGAATATGCTCAGTTACTGGACAAATACAGAAATCTTGCGATTGTAAATGGCGGAGGCGGTTTTGCGGATAAAACCAACCTTTACCACATTGAAGGATTTTATAATTTCAAAAACCAGATCAAATTTGTGGAGCTGCTGGCCGGTGCGAATTACCGGCTTTACGAGCTGAGATCAGCGGGAACGTTGTTTGCAGACACGAAGGAAGGCCGTGATGGCAAAATCCCCATCTCCGAATTCGGCGCATTTTTACAGGCCGGAAAAACCATTCTGAGCGATCATTTGAAACTAACCGGTTCAATCCGTTATGATAAAAACGAAAATTTCGACGGACAGTTTACGCCCAGGATCTCCGCAGTAACCACATTCGGCGAACACAACATTCGCCTGTCCTACCAAACCGGCTTCCGCATCCCCACCACTCAAAACCAATACATTGACCTGAGAACGCCTTCAGGAACATTGATTGGCGGGTTACCTGAGTTTGATGCCAGATACAATCTTTCCAATGGTATTTTAAGACAGAATTTATCAGAAGATGCTATCAAACAGGTGATTGCGGGCGACCCGAGCATTGTGCAGAATGCCACAAATTATGCGAAAGCAGTCGTAACCCAGCAAGCCACCACAGCTATTGCCACAGCCGTAACCGCGCAAGTTACAACAGCCGTAAACCAGGGCGTTGCCTCCGGGACCATCCCCAACACACCGGGCGCCATTCAGGCGGCGATTACAGCGGGTGTAAATCAGGCATTACCCGGCGTTCTTGCTGCCCAGCTTCCGGGAATTTTAGCAGCGCAGGTTCCGGGTTTAGTGCCTAATCTGGCAAAAGCCTATGCTTTGGGAAAATTGCCTAAATACAAGCCGGTAAAGCTTAAACCCGAACGCATTGCTTCTTATGAGATTGGCTATAAAGCAGTTATTGCAAAAAAACTTTTCGTTGACGCTTATTACTACATTAGCAAATACAAAAATTTCATCGGTGGAACAGTGATCGTTGTGCCGACAGCCGCAGCTGCTCCTGGTCTGCCTATCGAATCGGGCATTGGTGTTGGGAATTTCAATGGTTATTCCAGAACGGTGAACACTACGGAGACCATTACTACAAGAGGGTTTGCGATTGGACTAACTTATGCGTTGCCAAAAGGATTTAACATTGGAGGAAATGTTGCCAACAATGAGCTGAATGACTTTAAACCGTCACCGGAAGTCCAGTATTCGCAGTTTAACACACCAAAATATCGCTATAACCTCTCTTTCGGCAGAAGAATTACGAGCAACAACTTGGTTGGATTTAACATTGCATACAAATATCAGCAGGCGTTTTTGTGGGAATCAAGCTTTGTTTTGCCGACAACAACGGACGTGCCGGTTTTCTCAAACACGCGTGTGCCTTTGGTGAGCGTACTTGATGCGCAGGTCAGTTACAAGGTGAATGCATTGAAATCCATTATCAAACTGGGCGGCACTAATTTGTTTGGCAAGTCGTATATACAGGCTTACGGAAGCCCAAATGTGGGTTCGACTTATTACGTGTCCATTACATTTGACGAATTACTGAATTAGAGAACGGCTTACTTTTCGCCGTAGGCCAGATCGCCCGCGTCGCCAAGTCCGGGAACAATGTACCAATGCTCATTGAGCTTCTGATCGATCGCACCTAGCCATAACCGGCAGTGCGGAATGCGCTTCTGCAAATAATCGACGCCTTCCGGGCTTGCGATCACGGAGGCAATGTGCGTTTGCGCAGGGATTCCGAAACGAAGCAAAGCATGATAGACCTTTTCCATGGAACGGCCCGTTGCCAGCATCGGATCAATTAAGATTAATATTTTCCCAGTCAGGTCCGGGCTGGTAATATAGTCCATTTCAACCTCGAATTCCTCTTCCATATTGATATGATGACCACGATAAGCGCCTATAAATGCATTATCCGCCTTATCAAACATATTCAAAAAGCCCTCATGCAGAGGAAGCCCGGCGCGCAAAATCGTGGCCAGAACTACGGGTTGGAGCAATGTGCGCGACGAAGCCTGGCCCAATGGCGTTTCTACTTTCTCGGTTTTAAATGTGAGCGTTTTAGAAAGTTCGTAGGCCAGCAACTCTCCCACCCTTTCCAGATTTTTGCGGAATCGCATCCGGTCTTTCTGCAAATTTACATCACGCAATTCAGCCAGATAATGGTCGGCAATAGAAGGTTTTTGGGAAAGTAAAAACATAGTTCGGACAGTTTTTTAAACTACTCCATGCAAGATAATACAAATTCATTGACGTAATTTGGAAGAGTTATTTGAAAAATCATCCGCAAACGGTGAATGGTGTGAACAGTAGATTTTTTTTGCCTATGGATCAAGGAATTATCCGACTTGTCAAAATATTGATTTTATCACTGTTATCCCTGTCATACGTACATGCACAAAGTTCGTTTGTTCCTTTCAATGACGATTATTACCATTTAATTGATCGTTTGGAGATAAAAAGGGGCAAGTTCACAGAAGGATTTCATTCCAATGTAAAACCCTTTGAGCGTAAGGCAATTGTGGCACTTACGGATTCGATATTAAAGGAAGGAACGATCAACCTTACCGACCGTGACTGGGAAACCATTGATTATCTGCGGGAAGACAGTTGGGAATGGACAAGAGGAATGATCGCCACAGATTCACTTGAATATGACAAAATGGCCCGCCTGGGCCTTTTCAGAGATCCGCCTCCCGGCGAGAAACGCAGGTTCTTTAATCATCCCGCCGACCTTTACAGCATACATAACGAAGATTTCGACCTGCATTTTAACTTTACTACAACAAATTTCATAGGTAAAGATAACAGCTACGGTAAAAACTTTGGCATACATAAGGATTCAACTCCTACACAACTTTGGGGAACCACCCGCGGCGTCGAAATTCGAGGTATGATCAATGAAAAGCTTGGCTTTTATACGTTTGTATCAGATACACAGGGACGTTACCCACGTTATGTCAACGATTTTAAACACGAAAACAGCTTCCCCGGCGAAGGTTTCGGAAAAGGCACCCGGAATCGTGGAATCGATTTTTTGACAGCCAGAGGTTACATTACATTCCGGCCATTGAAAAGCATTAATGTTAAATTTGGCCATGACCACAATGTTTTTGGAAGCGGTTACAGATCATTGATCTTATCTGATAATAGCAGTCCATACTTATTCCTAAGACTTGATACACAGCTTGGTAAGTTTCATTATACCAATTTGTATACAAGCATGATCAATTCCTACGAAAGTGCTCAGAACGGCCTGTTAAGAGGTAAAAAGTTCGCTGCCATTCACCATCTCAGCGTTAACCTGACAGATCGCATCAACATTGGTGTATTCGAAGCGGAGGTTTTCAACCGCGATTCTGTGGGCGGGGGTTATGATCTGAATTATCTGAACCCGATCATTTTTTATCGTTACGTAGAATCTTACCTTGGAAGCGAGGATAATGCGCTTTTGGGTTTCGATTTCCGCTGGCTGGTTGCTAATAAAGCTTCTATTTACAGTCAATTTGTGTTGGATGAGTTTTTGACAAAATATCTTTTCAACGGAAGCGGCTACTGGGCCAACAAATACAGCTTTCAGCTTGGCGGGAAATATGTGGATGCATTCGGCGTGCCTAACCTGGATTTACAGGCCGAGTATAATGTGGTGCGGCCCTACACTTACTCGCACAAGGACGGCGGCGCCAATTATGTACATTACGGACAATCATTATCGCATCCGTTAGGAGCGAATTTCCGGGAATATCTGGGCATAATTCGCTATAAGGCCACTTCGCGACTGTCATTTTACGGAACGATCATGATGGCAAATCAAGGCCGTGATCCGAGTAACAATGTAAACATGAGTTACGGGGGCGACATTACCAAAAGCTACGAAAACCGGAGTGTAGACCGTGACGGGGAATTCAACCAAAAGATCGGTCAGGGCATTAAGGCTTCCACTGCTTACACGGACCTGCGGGCAAGCTACTCGCTGGCGCACAATCTTTTTATCGACGGCCGTTTTCTCCAAAGAAGAATTAATTCTCCCGACGAATCAATAGCCGCCAAGTCAACCGTTTGGTCACTCGCACTGCGCTACAACATGGCTTTTCGCCAGCAGACTTACTAGTAATCAACGACTTCCTTTATTTTTAAACTGATATTTTTTATCAAAACCATAATTAATATGGAAACGAACCCCCATGAATTGCGCGATCTGATCCGGCTTGCCTTGCTGGAAGATATTGGAGACGGCGATCATTCTTCCCTCTCCTGCGTGCCCGAAAATGCGACCAAGCGCGCGCAATTGCTCGTGAAGCAGGATGGAATTTTGGCGGGCGTTGAAGTTGCGCAGATCATTTTTGACGAGACCGCCGCTACATATAATTATCCCCCCCTAAAAATAAATGTGTTACTTCTTGACGGAACCTACGTCAAAAGCAAGGACGTGGTATTTACGGTTGAAGGAAATGCAAGATTGATCCTGAAAGCTGAGCGGCTGGTTCTCAACACCATGCAGCGCATGAGCGGCATTGCAACCTACGCCCGCCAGATGTCAGATTTGATCAAGGATTTACCCGTAAAGTTGCTTGATACCAGAAAAACGACGCCTAATTTTCGGGTTTTTGAAAAATTGGCTGTAAAAATCGGCGGCGCGGTCAACCACAGAATGGGCTTGTACGACATGATCATGCTGAAAGACAATCATGTGGATTATGCAGGCGGCATTGAACCGGCGATTTTGCGCGCAAGCGCCTATCGGCAGGAATTAGGTAAGAATTTAAAAATCGAAATAGAGACGAGAAATCTCGAAGAAGTCGACGAAGTGCTGCGTGTGGGGATGGTCGACATTATTATGCTGGATAATTTTTCACTCAATGACTTGCGCGAGGCCGTAAAGCGCATTGGCGGACGGTATGAAACGGAAGCTTCAGGAAACATTACGGAGAAAACATTGCGTGCCGTTGCGGAAACCGGGATCGACGGCATTTCGAGCGGTGCATTAACACACCAGGCAAGGAGTCTGGATTTAAGTTTAAAAGCTTTCTAACCTTTCACTAAAAACCTAAAAGCGTATGATTAAACAAACTACATTAACATACGCATTTAAGTTGAAAATGCTGCATCGGGCGGTTCTGCCGCGTCTCGTCCTCGCACTCATTTTTGTATTTAATTCAAAAAACCTTTCCGCCCAGGAGCCGCCACGCAGGGAAATTGACATTGATCCCTTCATCCAAAACCTGATCACCGATCCTTCCGAAGAGGCCGATTACAGCGAACTCTACGAATCGCTCTTTGCATTATATGCAGAGCCAATGGACATTAATAAGGTCAACCGGGATGACCTGGCAGCCTTAATGCTCCTTTCCGAAATCCAGCTAAATTCCTTTTTCAAATACCGCGAGCAGCTCGGTTCGCTCATTTCCCTTTACGAATTACAAGCCATTCCAGACTTTGATCTGGCCACGATTTATCGGTTACTGCCATTTGTGACGGTTCATCCGCAAACATTGTCCCTGGCCAAGTCGCTGAAAAATCCTTCCCAGCATTTCCTGATTGTCCGGTCCGGCCAATTAATGGAAAAACAAAAGGGCTTCCTACCCGCTGATTCCGGCTCCACGGCGTCAAGATATAATGGTAAGCCACTTTACGGCTATCTGAAATACAGAAATTCCCGCGCCGGTGTTTACAGTTACGGCTTCTCCATGGAAAAAGAC
This sequence comes from Dyadobacter chenwenxiniae, assembly GCF_022869785.1. Lineage (NCBI taxonomy): Bacteria > Pseudomonadati > Bacteroidota > Cytophagia > Cytophagales > Spirosomataceae > Dyadobacter > Dyadobacter chenwenxiniae. Next base: position 5,413,569 of record NZ_CP094997.1, read on the forward strand.
GCCGGCGAGACGTGGTGGAACTGGAATGTAAAACGGCAGATCCTCGGCTCGGATTTCTCTTCCTTTCACGCCCAGATCATGAATCAGGGCAAGATCAAAAACCTGATCGTTGGCGATTATCAAATGCAGACCGGACAAGGGCTTGTTATGGCAGCAGGATTTTCGCTGGGCAAGGGCGCGGAAGTCATAAGCGCTGCATACCGAAGCACATTAGGGCTGAAACCTTACACATCCGCATTGGAATCCAACTTTTTCCGCGGAACCGCAGCGACATTTTCAATATCAAAGCATTTTGAGCTTACTACTTTTTATTCCTACGCTAAAAGGGATGCAACTGTAAGTAATGATAATGATCACATTGCCAGCTCGTTGCCTGTAACCGGTTACCATCGTACAGCCAGCGAACGGGACAAGCATAATAATCTTTCAGAACAAAATATCGGCACGCATCTGCTCTTCAAATTGCCTTCCAGGGCGGGCCAGCTTGGCCTGACATTGCTCAATACAAACTATAACATGACGCTGCAAAAGCGAAACGCTGCCTACAATCGCTATGAATTTGCCGGAAAGCACAATCTGATTGTGGGCCTCCATGGCGATTACCGATGGCAGAATGTGCATTTTTTCGGAGAAGCCGCCCGCTCTGAAAGTGGCGGTTTGGGAGCTATCGCTGGTTTGATCGCAGCATTAGGCAAAAAGTTTGATTTCAGCTTGCTGGGAAGACATTATGACCGCAATTTTCACACATTTTATGGAAATGCCACTGCTGAGGCAACGCGGCCGATCAATGAAACGGGCGGATATGCGGGCTTTCGTTATGCGCCAAACCGGCGTTGGAGGCTAAGTGCTTATTATGATTATTTCAAATTTCCCTGGCTGAAATATCTGGTCGATGCGCCTTCGAAGGGCTATGATTATTATTTCCACATTCTCTGGAAGCCCAATAAGCGCTTCAACGCTTATGCTTTGTATCACCAAAAGAAAAAGCAGCGTAATGCGCCCGCAGATAAAAATGAAGACGGGCTTTTTTCCACAGTCCGCAAAACGGCTACGATTAATGTGGAATATGAAAAACCGCTTCGGTTTTCCCTAAAAACACGCTTGCAGAGTGGTAACCTCGCTTACATAAAAATTTCAAAATCAAATGGTTTTACTGTTTTGCAAGATGTGAGCTGGCAATTTCCCAGGCTGGAATTGAGTGCGCGTGTGGCGTATTTCAAAACGGATGATTATGACAGCCGCCAATATGTTTATGAAAAAGACATGCTTTACGCCTTCTCTATTCCGGCCTATTCTGACGTCGGTACACGGCATTATCTCATGGCACGTTATGCGGTTTCTAAAAATATGAAGCTGTGGCTCAGATGGTCGCAAACGCGTTATGCTAATCTGGATAAAATCAGTTCGGGCCTCAATGAAATTAATGGTGACAAACGAAGCGAGTTGAAGGCCCAGGTAATGTATCAGTTTTAATTAAATGTTTTTGATTGCCCGTAATTAATCCCAAAATTTGACCTCTTTTTCAAGATCCAATGCAAGACAACAAACTAGAAGCACTAAAAAAATATTTTGGTTACGACTCCTTCCGCCCGCAGCAAGCCGAAATCATTGACACCGTTATGGCAGGCAAAGATTGCCTCGTCCTCATGCCGACCGGCGGCGGAAAATCAGTTTGCTTTCAAATTCCTGCCATCCTCAAAGACGGTCTGACGGTGGTCATTTCACCATTGATCGCATTGATGAAAGATCAGGTGGAAGCCCTGCGGGGAAATGGTGTAAATGCTGCCTTTTTAAACTCTTCACTGTCTGGCTCTGAGCAGGATAGCGTTATGTGGCAGGCCAAAGTAGGAGAATTAAAATTGCTCTACATTGCGCCCGAGCGGCTTTTCTCAGGCAATACATTTGATTTTCTACGCGAGTGGAATGTAAAGTTATTCGCTGTGGACGAATCGCATTGTATTTCTTCCTGGGGACATGATTTTCGACCGGAATACAGGTCGCTGAACACATTGAAAATGCGTTTTCCGGACATTCCGGTGATCGCATTAACCGCAACGGCGGACCGGGTGACACGCCGCGACATTCTGAAACAGCTTAACATTGAATCTGCTGAAACATTCATCGCCAGTTTCGACAGGCCCAACCTCAGCCTGAGCGTGCTTCCGGGCAGGAAGCGCATGCAGCAGATCCAGGAATTTTTGAAAAAACACGAAGGACAAGCCGGCATCATTTATTGTCTGAGCCGGAAGGGAACCGAAACCGTGGCTGCAAGCCTGAAAAACGCCGGTTTCAAAGCCGATTATTACCACGCAGGATTAGCGCCGGATAAGCGGTCGCGCGTGCAGGAGCAGTTTCTGAAAGACGACATTCAAGTAATCGTGGCCACGATTGCGTTCGGAATGGGGATCGATAAATCCAATGTGCGCTGGGTTATTCATTACAACCTGCCCTCGAATGTCGAGAGCTTTTACCAGGAAATCGGCCGGGCCGGTCGCGATGGATCTGCTTCGGACACGGTGTTATTTTACAGCTTTCTGGACATCATTACGAGACAGGATATGATCAATAATTCCGATCAGTCGGCGGAGCAGAAGGAGCTTTTGCACGCCAAACTGAACCGGATGAAGCAATATGCGGAAGCGGATATCTGCCGGCGACGCATTCTGCTGAGTTATTTCAATGAAGCCGTTGATTATGATTGCGGGAACTGCGACGTTTGCCGAAACCCCAGAACAAGATTTGACGCCACTGTAATTGCCCAGAAAGCGCTCTCCGGCATTGCCAGAACAGATCAAAAGATCGCTATGGGTATGCTAATTGACATTTTGAGAGGCAGCCGCAACCGAAACATCTTACAGCACGGTTACGACCGGCTGCCAACTTTCGGCGTGGGCAATGAGTTGCGCGGCGAAGAATGGGCGGAATACATTAGCCAGCTGTTGAATTCCGGGGTGATGGACATTGCCTATGACGAAGCACATTCATTTAAGCTGAATCCGGTCAGTAAGCAGGTTTTGAAAGGCGAGCGGAAAGTTGAGCTGGTGAAATTTATTCCAATTTCTGAGCGCAAAGCCAAGGAAGAAGAGCTTGTCCCGAAAGAAAAACCAAAACAGGAAATCATCCGCGACGCGCTTTTCGAAAGACTGCGCATTTTGAGAAAACAAATGGCTGATGCACTGGGTGTTCCGCCTTACGTGGTTTTCAGTGACGCAACACTTTCTGAAATGGCACAGAAAAAACCGATCTCCGAAGCGCAGATGAAAGCTGTTTCGGGGATCGGTGCAGAAAAATTCCGTCGCTACGGAGAAACATTCATCAATGAAATCCTGGCCTTTGCAAGAGAAAATACAAAGCCCGGAACCCGCGTCGTAAAGGGATTGACCTACGTAGAAACACTGGATTTGTACAAAGAAGGTTACTCTTTAAAAATAATTGCAGAAAAACGTGATCTGAGTACAGTCACAATTATTTCTCATCTAATAAAATTAAAGGAAGACGGCCATGACATTGATTTGCGAGGACTAATTGATAATCAAGCCTATAACACCATTATACAGGCTGCGGCGGAAATACAAGTAGGAAAAAACGATCCGCTGAAACCATTGTTCGAGCTTTTGAACGAGCAATTTGACTATGGGCAAATCCGGCTCGCACTTGCACTTTTCGAGGAATCACGAAATTAAGTTTTATCTTTACACCAGCTAGAACATTTACGCCATGTCAAGACAAAATATACTCTCCGGTTCTCCCTGGGAAGACAAAATGGGTTACTGCCGCGCGGTGCGCATTGGTAACATTATAGAAGTTGCAGGAACAGTCGCCATCGTCGACGGAGAAAAAGTGAAGGCAGACGATGCTTTTGCGCAGACGAATAATATTATTGAAAGAATTGAAAAAGTTTTGCAGGATGCCGGAGCAGGATTAAGTGATGTTATCCGAACACGCATTTTCACAACAGATATCAGCCTGTTTGAAGACATTGCCAAAGCACACGGTGCATATTTTAAGGATATCAAGCCTACTACGGGCATTTATGAGATCAGTAAACTCGTTGCTCCGGAATACCTGGTAGAAATTGAATTTACCGCAGTTGCGCAATAAAGTATTAGTAAAGTTACAAAACGCCTAAACAAAGTAATATGGGCTTTTTTTGTACTTAAATAATTTTTTAATGGTTACAACCATCTGGAGCGAAAATTGCTCTTTGTGGTGTAGTTGTCTGATAAAGACCCGTAAAAAATAGACATCTTATTATGAAAAACAAACATACGTTGCTCATAGCCACCTTTTTACTAGGGCTTTGTGTATTACAAAAGGAAGCACGTTATAAGGCAATGACTGGTGGGAATGTAGAAAAAATGTACAATATTCCCTCAATTGACAGAAGTGGCGAGTTGGCCGACAAGAAAATTTTGAAAACGAACCGGGCGGATGAGGTAACTATCCTGTCTAAAACGGATTTGTTTGATTTTGCTTCGTTAGACAGTTCTTCACAGTCGGTAAGTTCAGTGAAATTGATGAACAACAGCTTGCTCAATATTTCATCGGGAACGAAAATGCTAAATAACTAAAGGCATTATGGAGCTTAACTGAAAAGCCCCATAATGTCCTCCTGACTAAGTTTTTTGATAAAACCCGATTCTCCTCCAACCAGGTCTTCCGCCAGGTCTTGCTTCCGTTGTTGAAGCAAAAGAATTTTCTCTTCAATCGTATCCTTGCAAATCATCTTATAAGCAAACACTTTACGCGTCTGACCGATTCTGTGTGTCCGGTCAATGGCTTGGCGCTCCACGGCGGGGTTCCACCATGGATCAACTAAGTAGACGTAGTCCGCTTCGGTGAGGTTAAGGCCTACACCACCTGCTTTAAGGCTCATCAGGAACACGCGGCAAGTCTGATCACTCTGAAAACGATTTACACGACCGGCGCGGTCTACTGTTTGCCCGTCCAGGTATTCATATGGAATGTTAACTTTTTCAAGATGCTGACGAATCAAATCCAGCATTCCCAGGAACTGGCTAAAAATCAATATTTTATGATTTGAAGCATTCTCCTCAATTTCCCTTACAATCTCTTCCAGCTTGGCTGATTCATTTCCAAAGTCTTCATCACCTGATAATATTGAGGGTGAATCGCAGATCTGTCTTAGCTTCAACAGTGCTTCCAGGATCAGGAAGCTGCTCTTATTCAAGCCTTCCGTAGCGAGTTTTTCTGCAATTTCAAGCCTGTACTTTTCGCGGAATGTATCGTAAACCTTGCGTTGCTTAACGCCCATTTCGCAGAACAATATCGTTTCTGTTTTATCCGGCAAATCTGTTGCAACTTCCTCTTTTGTACGTTTTAGCATAAAAGGATAGACGAGCTTGCGCAATTCTGCCGCCTTTTCCTTGTCCTGATATTTGTCGATTGGCGTCGCGTATTCGCTGCGGAAAAAGTCCGCGTGGCCCAGCATTCCGGGATTCAAGAACTCAAATTGCGAATAAAGGTCAAATGTGTTGTTCTCAACCGGCGTTCCCGTCATCGTCAAGCGGTTCTTTGCATGCAATAATCTGGAAGCTTTCGAAGTGAGCGAATCCGGATTTTTTATGGCTTGCGCCTCATCCAGCACAATGTAATTGAAATCAAATTTCCGGAGCAACTCCACATCACTGCGCATGGTGCCGTAAGTGGTGAGGATAATGTCATATTCGCGGAAAAAATCAATGTCTTTCCGTCGCGCCATTCCACGATGGACATAAAGGCTTAGTTCGGGCGTAAACTTAGCAGCTTCCGCTTGCCAGTTGAATATCAATGTGGTAGGAACTACGACGAGATTCGTATTGCTTGGATTCAGGTTTTTTTGTTGTTGCAAAAATGTCAGCATTTGCAGGGTTTTTCCTAAACCCATATCATCCGCCAAACAGCCGCCCCAGCCGAATTCATCCAGAAAATGTATCCATTTATAGCCCTCTTCCTGATATTGCCTTAATGTCGCATTCACATTTCCAGGCAGGGCCACATTGGGAATTTGCTTGAAATTGAGCAGTTTTTGCTTTTTTTCATAAAGCTCCCGGAAAACTTCTTCGTTATCCGTTTCCGAAACGAGTTCATCGATTAACGAGAAATGGATTTTGGATAAATGAATTTTCTCACCATTTACCCGACCAAATTGCAATAATGGTTCCAGCTTGCTGATCCATTCATCAGGCAACACGCCTAGCGAACCGTCCTGCAACTGCACGTAATTCTGCTTTTTCAGCAATGCTTTTTTAGCGTCTGCAAGTGAAATCCGCTGGTCTCCAAAAGTGATCTCCACTGTCATATCAAACCAGTCGATTCCTGAGGAAGCATTCACTTTCACCGTTCCGCGGTTCGGGTTGAAGCGCATTTTTTTCAGGTCTTTGAAACCCAAAAGCTCATATTTCTTCTTGCCAACTGCCTCTACGAAACTGAAAAGCCATCCGCCTTTCATCACCTGATCCAGAGGAACATAGAAAAAAGGCTGGCCAGTCTGATTTGCAAAAGCCGCGTTCAGCGATTTCAACCACTCCCAAACTGCGTTTTCGGCAGGAAGGTCGCGTTCAAGCATGGTGATTTTATTGTCCTCAAAACCCGTTTTGCTCCGTCGCTGGTCGTGCATGAACGTTACTTCGGAGCCTTCCTCCTTTTCATCCTTATAAACAAAATTGGGAACGATCAGCAGGTTAGCGTCATCCTCTTTCAAGAAAATCCTTGGCTTACTGAAAGTCAATGGCCTGGACAGCACTTCATGCCGCGTTTGGAAAATTACGTCGAACTGCTCTGCGACCGGAATGATCCAGTCTCGCAAAAACTCCTCTGAAAATTCTTTCTTAACCCTAATTTTATATCCCGTCTGGCCCAGGTAAGCGACCATTTCGGCCTCGCTGATTCCTGCCCAGCGGAAAAGTGTTTTATCATTATGAATGCCCAGCCAGAAACTATCGAGGGAAATCACTTTTTGTAGTTCCAAAGGACTTCCTGCAATGAGCTCCACATAAGGATTTAATGTGATAAACTCCTTATCCTCTGTGAGAACGAAGAAAAGCTTAACAGGCTCGCGGTGCAATTCCAGCTGGGTGAGCTGGTTATTGCTTGTCACATAGTCGCCGTCTGCCAGATAAACGCGCTCGGCATCCAGGTCATTGAAAATCCTGTTCAACTGCTTCCCGACGTAATTTCTGGCTTCGTAACGCTGTTCCGAGCTTACGTCGTCAAAATGCAGATAGGCATTATAAGCCCAACCTTGCTTGCGAATGAATTTCTGTAACCCTTCTTCCCAATGCTTCGCTATTCGCACAAGCCGGGCGTCGGCGTCCGTTAAGACGGGAATTTCGTCCGCAGAATAATAATGGCTGGAACCTCCGGCGATATTCCGGATGTTGGTAATCTTCTCTGATTTTGTGCTGTATTTGACAGAAAAAACGCCGAACCCAATGTCCAGCAAGTGATTTTTCCCTTTTGACCAGAAAACAAAAATAGAGATCCGGTCTTCCTCTTCCTGCTGGCTATCCGCAGAAACGCTGAAAGACACATTCTGAGCGGGCAATATGCGTTCTCTTAATGTGTTCCAATCCTGATATGGGCCTACTTTCTGCAATGCAGGGTCAGCCTTGATCAGATAAAGGCCGCCGTCTTCGTCCAGCTTGAACTCAAACCTCCCTTTCATATCATCTTCCAGGGAATAGCCGTATTCGGCTAGCAGGTTGTTTTTTTCAACCGTCAGATCGCGCATGACTTCAAATGCGCGTTCGCCCAATTCTTCCCGCAGTTTGAGCAATGCAGCCAGTTTGTGCTGACATAGCGGAACCCAAAGTTGCTGATTACACGTGCAGGATGTGTGAACTTGCTTTGTGCTTTTGATCCGCTGAAAATCGACGGTAAAATCCTCGTCATTTTCCTGGACAAGGCATTGTGCCTCACCCTCTTTGGCTGAAAGTATGCTTACATTCCGGATAAACTCCCTGTTTTTCCAGGTGTCTTCCAAAACGAGATTTCGCAGTTGCTGTTCTTTGATCTCGGCCAGATCAATCACCGTGCTGCTCATTTCATGAACAACCTGCTTAATGGTCGGCATTTTATCCAGAATGTAAAGGATTCCTGCCACGCGGTGCTTGCAAAGGCCATTCTTATCCGGGCAAGAACACTCAGTAGTGATCTGGGGCGTAAGAAAATCCCGGATATATATTTGGTAAAATTGAATAGAATAGTCGCTCTTGACCTTAAATTCGGCATTACCCGGACCGTTATAGTCGAGCTTGGAAACTTTTAATCCCCCGCTGCTATAAATGGAACGCCCTCTTGACAATACATCCTTCTCCGTCCGTCTTAATAAGAAGTTGGATAATTTCTCCTTCTTTTCGTTTTCCATTTACCCTGCTGCCATTTAAAATGCAAAAGTACGCTATGTTTCCCTTTTAAGGAAACGAAGAGAAAATATATGGAAAATCCGAATTTCCGCTATTTGATATAAGGTTGCTCAATTACGCCAATGTGGCCCGGATTAGCCGCATTATGGCAGATGCCGATAATTTGTTTGCCAACATTGGGATAAAGAAGTTTACTGTCCAGTTCCGCGAGCGGCAACCAGACCATTTCCAAAGCGGAAGTATGGACCGGGTTCAATGCCGGAATACCTTCCGTAATCGATGCCAGAAAAACGATATGAAGCGTTTCTTTTTTAACCTCCGGCCAGATCACTTCCCCGCATAAGGCCATATGGTTGACCTCCGTCTGAACTCCCAGCTCTTCATGAAGCTCTCTTGAAAGTGCTTGTGAAAGACATTCTCCCGGATCAGGGTTGCCCCCGGGCAACGCATAAACCTCCTGATCCCCATAACAATAGCGTAAAGTGAGCACGCGCTCATCTTGAAAAATAATGGCAGAAGGACGGACATTCATTTGATTTGAAGTTGGTGTGCAAAGGATAATATAGCCCAATTATTCCTGCAAAACCATTTTTTCAATCAAAAGCATGAAAATATGGATCACCTTAATGTGTATTTCCTGGATGCGGTCGGCATAGCCAAAGTGCGGCACGCGGATCTCAATGTCTGCTGCTCCGGCGAGTTTCCCGCCATCTTTTCCCGACATAATGATCACTTTCATGCCCTTTGCTCTTGCCGCTTCTGTCGCCCTGATAATATTTCCTGAGTTCCCACTTGTGCTGAGCCCGAACAGGACGTCGCCGGGTTGTCCCAAGCCTTCGATAAAACGTGAAAATACAAATTCGTAACCATAATCATTGCTCACGCAGCTCAAATGGCTCACGTCGGAAATGGCAATGGCAGGCAATGAACGACGATTATCGCGATAGCGGCCCGTTAGCTCTTCGGCGAAATGCATGGCGTCGCAATGTGAGCCCCCATTTCCGCAGGAGATGATTTTTCCGTTTGCTAAAATCGCGTCCGCCATTAATCGTGCCGCTTTTTCTATTTTTTCAATTTGAATCGGATCGTTCAAAAATTGGTCTAACACGCTTTGCGCTTCCTTCAATTCCTGACTGATAATGTTCGCGTAATCCATTTATATAAGATTTTTAAATTTTGATCGCTTTCAAAACATGCGTTTTCCGTCCCGGTCCTTTGTGCCGTTGGACTTCAAAACCTGCTGCACGTAATGCACGTTTTACAATTCCCTTGGAAGAATACGTTGTCAATACGCCGCCTGGGCGCGTTTGGGCTGCTATTTGTGAAAACATTTCTGCTGTCCACAATTCCGGCTGGGCTCTTGGATCGAAGGCGTCATAGTAAATTACATCAAAATTTTCGGTTGATTTGAAATCTTGAAGCTTTAAATGCTCTTTACGCAGTTTGAAATTTTCTGAAATGTCACAATCCACGGACCAGTGGCAGTCATGCAGCTCCATAAACCCGGATTGGCCGGTTAATGCAGCATAATTTAAAGAAAAAGCCTCATCCCGTGACACGGGAAAGGCTTCAACTGCGACGTAGTCAATACTTTTTTTAAGCAAATCGGCCAGTTTCCAGGTCAGGAAAGCATTTAACCCTGTTCCAAAGCCCATTTCAAAAACACGAACCGTAGATGCTGCCTCTGAAAGCACGGGACGCAGGCCGAGATTGATATAAATGTGCTCCGCTTCGATGAGCGCGCCTTGTAATGAATGATATTGCTGATTGTACTGCGGACTGTACAGCGAATGAGAACCGTCTTCGGTTACGATGAGGCGTTCCAAGTTAAGCCTTGTATTAATTTGATTTGGCTTAAAAGTAACTAAATCATTCTTTTCAGGGTAATCTGGGTAAAGAAAATATCCCCTTTCCGTTTTACCAGCAAGTCAATGTTTCTGCCGTCGCCGCGTTGTAACAATTTGTAAATCTCACTCACATTCAGATCCGAAGCGGAATGGTCGTCAATGAACAGCAACTGATCGCCTTCCAAAAGCCCTGCTTTCAGAGCTGGGGAATCGTCGGCAATGTGGTTAACAATGTAAGAACGCAGGTCAATGCCTTCCGCACGGATCTCCATTCCGCTCATATCGTGTTCAAATTTCTCGCGCAAACGGCTTTTAACCGGTTTGAGCACCATATAACTCTGCGAATAGTTCATCGTTACTTTGAAACGGCGCAATAATTCACAACCAATATTTCCTTGCCGCGACTGCCCGGCGCGAAGTTTGGAACCAAATGCAATGCTATCGGGAAAGGACGCCACAATGTTGTTCATCGTGTAACGGCCCAGCCGCAACCGGTCGATCCGTCCCAGATTTCCGTTGATCACGCCATTTAATCCACGTCCCAGTTGCGCGCGGATGACCTTTTCAGGAAGTCTGAATGATTCTTTTGGCGTGTTATTCAGCAGTAATGCATGTCCGGCACCCGTGTCGATCAAAACGCGGATCGGGTGCTCGCGTCCATCTGCAAAAAGTGTAACAGCGTCCGTAAATGGCTTGGTATCCTCAATGATCAGCGGATGTTTATCGCCTTTACTTGGCTTGTAGCGATATTTATCGGGGCGCATTAGTATCAGTTCCTTTTTAGAAAAGTCGATCGTTACTACGAAATTGTTGAAAATTTCATATCCAAAAATGCCATGAACAGGCACACCTACATATTCCGATAGCCTTAAAAAATCCTCTTCTAGCACCACAATATTCTGGTGATTCGCTTTAAGCCGACCCATTGAAAATCTATTGTCGATGGCGACGTGCGCAGAAATGCTCTTTCCTTCACCGGCACCGGTCAGGTTTACTTTTCTGGTAAGCCTGAGCTTGTCCGGTTTAAGGATGTAGGGGTCAGTGATAATAATGGAGCTTACCCCCGTGTCCAGAATGAAGCGGAGGGAGTCAGTGTCGTTGATCTTTGCATACAAAAGGATCAGGTTTGAATGCAGTTCAAAAGGGATGCGGGTAGATTTGTGATTTTTATCTAGAAAGTAGCCATACTTCTCCTCTGAAACGGGGGGTACATCTTCTGTTTTCGCAAATGATATGCTGCTCGTAAAAAGTATGATCGCTACAACTAACCACTTAGACGTTTTCATCGTGGCCTCCTTTCTTTAAATGCTAAATTCTAAACTCCGGTATAAACATAAAATAACACGTTGATTATAAACGGCTTAACTCTGTCTTTATCATCCTCGGTGTTCAGCAAGTGTCATAAGTGACACTATCGGTTATCTAAGTAAAATTACTGCATTTTATCTCAATTAAACACAAAAAATTCTTTATATGTGCAAAGTTTTTGTGTTTTTATAGAACATTTCCTTATAATCATGTAAATGATGAAATTATGGTAATTTTGTTGCGTTAAAAGGCGTTTTTTCACAATAAAAATTTTCTCATGCGAAAAAAAATTGTTGCAGGTAACTGGAAGATGAACAAAGTTCTGGATGAAGCAGTTGCGCTTACTTCCGAGCTCGTAAATATGGCGAATGATGAGGTTCAAAGTGATGTAAAAGTGATCCTTTGCCCTCCTTCCATTTATCTAACTACGATCAAAAAATATCTGGAAAGCGCACCGAATTTTGCCCTGGCTGCACAAAATTGTTCAGACAAGGTCTCTGGTGCCTATACTGGAGAAATTTCCGCGCAAATGCTGCAGTCGATCGGCGTGGAATATGTGCTGATCGGGCATAGCGAGCGCCGTCAATATTTTAATGAAAGCAATGCAGTTCTGGCCGAAAAAGTGAACACGGCTTTGGCTAACGGCGTTTCACCAATTTTCTGCTGCGGCGAATCGCTGGACCAGCGTCAGAATGAAGATTACATTGGATTTGTAAAAAACCAGATCACAGAAAGTCTTTTCCATCTTTCGGAAGAGCAATTGCTTTCCGTAATCATCGCTTATGAGCCGATCTGGGCGATCGGAACGGGATTGACGGCTTCTGCTGAGCAAGCGCAGGAAATGCATGCAGCTTTGCGTCAGCACCTTGCTTCCAAATACGGTGCAGCGGTTGCGGAGGAGATTTCTATCCTTTACGGCGGCAGCGTTACAGCAGCAAGCGCTCCTGAATTATTCAGCTCCCCGGACATCGACGGCGGCCTGGTAGGCGGCGCATCCTTGAAATCCAGGGAGTTCACAAACATTATCAAGGCGAGATAAGCACATTACATTTGGGTAACCACAAATTCTACCCTTCTGTTTTTGCTGCGTTCAACTTCGGAGGTGCTTTTTGCCAGTGGGCGGGTGCCTCCGTAGCCTTTCGCCTCGATCCGGTCTGCGGCAATGCCCTTTTCAATCAAGTAACTCCGCACCGATTCTGCGCGTTTTCTGGACAAATCAAGGTTTTTATCAAAATCACCCACATTATCGGTGTGCCCTTCTATCCGGATCCTGATCGTTTCACTTTCCTTCATCAGGTCTACGAGCGTGTTAAGCTCTTCATATGACTCCGGCAAAAGATCCACTTTTGAGGTTTCGAAGTAGACATTAGGCAGGCTGATCGTCTCGCCAACCGCCATTTTACCAGTCTTCATTTTTTCCAAACCGCTTTTAGGCTGCTCAGCTGCAAGCGGTTCTTCTGCTGGTTCCTGTTTCTCTTCAACTTTTGGCTTAGGCGCAGGCTGGACAGGCTTTTTCACCGGCTTCTCCACTTTTGCTGCCGCTTGCGGCACTTTCGCTTTCTTTTTTAGCGGGTTTTTGATGTGAATGCCATAAAAATTCCACGACTGGTTTCCACCCGAGCTGCGCCCTTCGTAAAAGTCAAAAACCTCGATACCCGGATCCAGGCGCTCGAAATAAGCCACAAAATTCACCGTATCACCCGGCATTATTTCTTTCGTTCCGGAGGTTGGAATGTTGTCGGCTTTGATGAATTTAAACTTTACGTCTATTTCGCCGGGCTTATACAACCTTGTTTCGGGATCAAGCCAGATGGCGCCTGCGTTAGGCTGTTGAAATTGCTGTTTTTTTTGCCTTGGATTAATAGGAAATGGAAGATTACGGGGCTGAACCTGAACCGCTTTTTTCTCAACAAATTGAAAATGAATGATTGTCTGCTGGTCTGTGAGCTCCACACGCCTGATTTTCACATAGGGCACAGACTGTTCTTCAACCTTGGGGTTATTTGTAATTTGTCCAAAACCTGGACTGAATGAAAATACAATGGCAATTGTTCCTGCCAAAAGCACTTTGATATTCATGTCTTTCAATGTTAACTTTTTAAAACTAAACTGCAAGAACGCCTGAACATTCCTGATAGTTTGTTAAAATTTGTTAAACAATGTAAGTTACTGATTTTCAAAAATAAATGCAGACCAAAATTGCGGATCATAGCGCTCCCAGGCATGACAGCCAAAGGGCAGTTTGTGCTGGGTGATTTCATAAGTGGCGGCAGGACTTTTCTCAAAAGCAAAACCCAATGCCTCGTGCCAGGAAGGAAGTTTTAAAAATAGCTTCATAGGAATCAACCGCGTTGCTTCCTGCGAAAAAAGCATATCCTCATTCCCTAGCCAAGCCGGATAAACTGCATTATAGATCTTCAAATAACGGATGATGGCGGGAACGCGCCTTAATGATAGTCCGCCATTGAACACAACGCGGTGAGTCGAAAGGGCATCCGCAAATTGCTGATAAGATGCTGCTCCCAATGCGTCCAGCGCAGGCATATGCAATGAAGGCGCTCCTATGTAGTCAAACCCTTTTGCACACCATTCCAAAAGTAAATCCTGAAAAACGTAAGCGTCTAACTGATAGATCAGTATGTATTCGTAAGCGAGGAATTTTTTGTAAAAATCAATGGAAATCATGAGCCGGTTATAAGCGGCAATGTCCGTGAAGAAAGCGTCATCGAAACTGATGAGCTCAATGTTCGGATAAGACGCTGTTATAGCATTCAGATCCAGGCTTGCAGGTTTGACAATTTTGACGGGATATTTGCCTAAAACCTTCATGCATTGCTTTAATGACAATTTTTCATTGTCATTCATCACCGATTTATAAACCGGAATGACAACTGCGACCTGTGGTTTTGCTTTGCTTGATTTCACTATAACCTGATCATTTATTCGAATAAGTCACCCATTGCAGGCAACCACCAATCTTTGCTGCTGAAACGATAATGCCCCTGAATCACATTATTAACGACGAAGGGAAACCGTAAAAGGCGGTTATCGGGCAATGCTGAGCGTTTGAAAAAATGCGCTTGCGCGAGGTCCAGCTTCATCAGCTTTTCCTGTGGCACAAATGGAAGTGCCTTCAACAGCTTATACATGCCCAGCAGTTTTTCACCTTTTTCCTTTAACGGGATCAACTTCTTGTTGCGATCGCGGTTCAGCCGGTCTTTGAGCTGGACTTTATCCACTTTATTACCAAAACCGACCTGCTGGCTGGCATGGATGCGATAGTAAATGAGCGTTTCGGGAATGAAGTCGATTTTGCCTTCCAGGCTCAGCACCATAGCCATCCAGGCGTCGTGGATAAGGTCCGGAACATGCGTGGGAAATGGCATCAGCCGGGCCAGACACGATTTCCTGATGGCCAATGTTGCGCCGGTTACGATAAAACCAGTAAACAGGATTTCATGCGCTTTGCCACTTTTCCACGTATTTTGCTTCTTCGCATCAAATTCAATTTCCTCCCATATTGTACTACCGACTGGTTTTGAATCATCACCCATTTTCATGGCATCACAAAAAACAGCATCCTTATCCGGATGTGCATTCAGGTAATCTGCCTGCTTCTGGACGCGGTCGGGTCGCCATTTATCATCCTGGTCACAGAGGAAAATAATGTCACCTGTGCACAGGGAAAGGCATTTCTCGAAATTTTTTGTGGAGCCGAGGTTCGTTTCGTTGACATGAATGTGAACCGGGAAAGCGCAGTTTTCGGCAAATGATTGAATAATTTCAATGGTATTATCTTTCGACCTGTCATCGCAAACAACCAACTCATCAACCGGAAGTGTCTGGTCAGCAATGCTCTTCAACTGTTCGGACAAAAATTTTGCCCCGTTGTAGGTGCACAAAGCCACTGAAATCATAAAAGCTTAATAAATGAATTAAAACGGCTGCAAGTTAGCAGTCAATTTACACTATCCACAACCGCAGCATTACTTTTGCTCGGATTCCGTCTCCCGGAATTCGTGCAAATCCGGAATTCTGACCACACGATGATCAACCGCCCATTGCATTGCTTCGGAATAGGGTTTGGCTTCGTGATAATAGACCAGCCGCGTTTCAGGGTCATTCTGCCACGAAACCACTCTTGCTGTCAGATCCTTGTTCATATCCTGCAAAGCCTTTCGATTGTTAAAAAAAACTGTTCCCCAAAGGACAACGCCAGCATACGACAGGATCCGTAAATGGCGCGTGCGCAATATTTTCATATCCAGAAAAATAAGCATGAGAATGACAGGAATAGTCGCCGTAAAAAACATGTAACGCGGTGCAATGCCGCCGGCAGCCCTGGACTCAAATCTGGAAATGGAAATGATAATGCCCGTGAGAACAGGCATGGAAAGCAGGCAGTATAAAAGCGGGTTTTGCCGCGCATAACCCATAAAAAACAGCCAGACCCAGACAAACAGGACGGTTGTCCCCACGATCATGCAGAAGTAAATGTTGATATAATGGTTGGATGCAGGATTGATATAAACGAAACTGCCGAGAAAGGTCAGAAGCAGACTTTTGGCCCAATCAAAATTGAACTGAACATGCTGTTTAGCAAGCGCTTGCGAGCGCACCGCGAAGGTGATCCAGAGCAAAACCGCCGTAATAATGCTCCATGCAATCAGTTGAGGCCATTTTTTCTGAACAAACAATAAAAAAGCGCCTAACAGCAATCCCAAAAATCCATTTCCAAAAGAAAAAACAGCGATGACAACGGCCAGAATAGCCATAAAATAAGACGCGCTGATGATGCGGTCTGACTTATCCAGCAAATACAGGCTGAGAAAACAGAAGAAAAAAACCGTATAATGCTGAATTCCTCCCCAATAAAAGAATGTAACCTGCCAGAAACCCAGACTGAAAAGAAAAACCGTCACAAAAAGCAGGCTTTCGCCCGATAGCAAGCGGTTTTGGTCCATAATCTTTAACATTAATATAAAGAAACAGATCAGCAGCAGATTTTGAAAAAACACAAGATTTGCAAAATCGACCCGATGGAAAATGCTGAAATAGGCGGCAGCGGCGAGTCGGGAAAAAACGATCCGGTGCTCATTGTGGCGGCCAAAAAGTATTTCGAACTTCCCTTTGGCGGTATAATCGTCAAAAAAGATGCGTTTGATAAAGCCTAGTGTCGTGTCGTAATCGTCGAATGAAGGAATGTTGACCGTGCTGGAGAAAAGGGTCACGCAGAAGATCAAAAAAATAGCAATGCTTAAACCGATAGGAAGATATTTAGGCATATCTGATATTTTTGTCAAAAAGCGGAAAGGAATATTGAGCTGTATAAAGTTAATTCTGTATTCCAAGATTGTAAATTTAAGTATGTTAAACCTACTTTATGGCATTACCCGATCAACTTAAAAAGGCGATTATCCAGATGCCGGCCAAAGAAAAGGATAAGCTGCTGCTGAGACTGATCACAAAGGACCAAACGCTTGCAGACCGGCTGCATTTCGAGCTGATCGAGGACAGCGCCACCATTCCGGAACGCCGCGAAGAAATCATTGGTCGCATTACGCGGACTTCTAAATCCAACCAGAACACGCCGGGCTGGGTGCTGATGGACATGCGCAACCTGAGCGGCGACATTGCTTATCATGTGAAAGTTACCAAGGATAAAATCGGCAGCATTGAGCTCAACTTGTTCTTAATGAACACATTCATGGAGGAATATGCCCCTATTTTAAAAACCTATTCTTCCCGTGCGGACACCTGTGCGCTGTATCTTGCCAAAAAAGCGCAGGTTATTTTGAATGCATTCAACAAGCTGGACGAGGATTATCGCGTGGATTATATTAATGACACAAACCGCATGTTAACCTCGCTTCACACGCTTTGTTCCAAAATGTACGCGCGCCAGATGGAAATTCCCACTGAACTGGAAAGCTGATGGCCTAAAAAATTCTTCCAAATGAAAAACACAGCATTGTTGCTCATTGATGCACAGTTTGATTTTTGTAATCCAAAAGGCGCACTTTTCGTGCCGGGCGCGGAAACGGACGTGGAACGCATTGCCAGGCTAATTGCGCTGGAAGGTGAAAAAATCGACGCCATTTTTGTCACGCTGGACACGCATAAGGTGCTGGACATTGCGCATCCGCTTTTTTGGGAGGATGCCAATGGGAACACGGTGGCGCCTTTTACCCTCATTACGGCTGCGAATGTTAAATCAGGAAAATGGACGCCGCGCTATGAACGCGATTATGTGTTCCAATATCTGGAAACATTGGAAGCCGAAGGTGAATTCAAACATTTCATCTGGCCTGAACACTGCCTCATCGGGTCAAAAGGCGCCGCGCTGGACGATACAATTATGGAAGCATTACTCGCCTGGACGCACCGCACAGGCCGGGATTATAAGGCAATTGTTAAAGGAACAAACCACCTAACCGAGCATTTTGGCGTTTTTCGGGCGCAAGTTCCGGTGGCCAATGCGCCGGAAACCGAACTGGATCAGGGGTTTTTGAATGATCTTGCAGCATTTGATCAAATTCTGGTTGCGGGAGAGGCGCGTTCGCATTGCGTGGCGACGAGCATTAACCAGATCCTGAAATATGCGCCGGAACTGGTTCCTAAGGTGACCATTTTGTCGGATTGTATGTCTGATGTTACAAACTTTGAGGAAGTTGCGGACCCAATTTATGAGGAGGCGGCGCAAAAGGGAATGACTTTTTTGAAGGCAAATGCGGTCCAGCTGTCATAAGGCTGCATTGGAACATTCCCTCCCGAAATGCCAAACTAAATAAATGTACTTTTGGTTAGTATAAAGATCGG
Source organism: Dyadobacter chenwenxiniae (assembly GCF_022869785.1). Taxonomy (NCBI): domain Bacteria; kingdom Pseudomonadati; phylum Bacteroidota; class Cytophagia; order Cytophagales; family Spirosomataceae; genus Dyadobacter; species Dyadobacter chenwenxiniae. Next base: position 5,431,909 of record NZ_CP094997.1, read on the forward strand.
TGCATGACCAAACATATGCCGACTATCCCATTAATTTCTCTATGATGCAATTACCTGTGCCGCGGATTGAGGCTGCTCAATTCGATGATCTGGATCCGAGACAATACATTCTGATCAAAGGTGCCCGAGTGAATAATCTTAAAAATGTTGATGTTGCGATTCCACGGAACAAGCTGGTGGTAATCACGGGATTATCCGGTTCGGGAAAATCTTCATTGGCTTTCGATACGTTGTTCGCCGAAGGGCAGCGCATGTATGTGGAAAGTCTGAGCAGTTATGCGCGGCAGTTTTTGGGCCGGATGGAAAAGCCTGAGGTGGAATATATCAAAGGCATTTCGCCCGCGATTGCCATTGAACAAAAGGTGAACACGCGGAATCCACGCTCCACGGTTGGCACTTCTACGGAAATTTATGATTATCTCAAATTGCTTTTTGCGCGCATAGGACACACTTATTCGCCTATTTCGGGGGAATTGGTTAGGAAAGATACGGTTACGGACGTTGTCAATTTTATGCTTGCGCATGAGGAGGGCACGCGCGTAATGATCCTGGCACCATTGCACATTCGCGAAGGACGCACGCAGGAGGAAGAGCTAACAATTTTATTATCAAAAGGTTATAATAGGATTTATCTCAATGATGAGGTCGTCGCTATTGAAGACATTCTAGAAAACCCGGACAATTATTCGCAGGCTGGCAACCAGGTTTTCATACTAATTGACCGCGCAGGAGTTAAGCACGATGACGAAGACACGCAATATCGCCTCTCCGATTCGGTGCAGACTGCTTTTTTTGAAGGAGAAGGCATTTGCATTGTGCAAGTCGTTAATGGCGAGCGCAAGGTTTTTTCTGACAAATTCGAGTTGGACGGCATGTCGTTTGAAGAGCCGACCGTCAATCTTTTTAGTTTTAACAACCCTTATGGTGCCTGTAAAAGGTGTGAGGGTTTTGGTAAAATATTAGGCATTGATCCGGATCTGGTGATTCCGGACAAAGGGTTGTCTGTGTACGAAGGCGCCATTGCTCCCTGGCGGACAGAAAAAATGGGCGAATGGCTAACGCCGCTCGTTCGCAATGCTGTAAAGTTTGATTTCCCAATCCACAGACCATATAAAGACCTTACACAGGAACAAAAAGACCTGCTCTGGACGGGTAACAAACATTTTCAGGGGCTGAATGACTTCGTCGCTGAACTTGAAACCCAGACTTATAAAATTCAATATCGGGTAATGCTTTCGCGTTTTCGCGGCCGCACAACCTGCCCTGATTGCCGCGGATCGCGGTTGAGAAAAGATGCTTCATTTGTAAAATTGGGCGGCGCTTCTATTACTGATCTCGTTTTGATGCCCATTAAGAATGTAACTGTATTTTTTCAAAATCTCGAAATCAGCGAACATGACCGGCAGATCGCGAGGCGGGTTTTAACCGAAATTGAAACGCGTCTGGATTATATGAACCGTGTGGGTTTGGGTTATCTGACATTAAACCGCCTTACCAGCACATTATCCGGCGGAGAATTTCAGCGGATCAAACTGGCGACTTCACTGGGAAGCGCATTGGTGGGTTCCATGTATATTTTGGATGAGCCTAGCATTGGATTGCATCCGAGAGACACGCAGCGACTTGTAGGCGTGCTGGAATCTTTACGCGATCTGGGAAATACGGTGATCGTTGTGGAGCACGAAGAGGAAGTGATGCACGCTGCGGACCAGATCATCGACATTGGCCCGGAAGCCGGAACCGGCGGCGGACATGTTGTTTTTCAGGGAAATTGGGAAGATATTTCTGATCTGAAAAACAATGGTTATATCGAAAACAATGAGACCGGCATCAAATCACACACCTTGGATTTCTTGCTTGAAAACGATTCGATCCCCGTTCCGAAAGTCAGAAGGAAATCGCTGCACCATTTGAAAATCAAGGGAGCAAGAGAAAATAACCTCAAAGAACTCGACGTAACCATTCCATTGAACACATTAACCGTTGTTACGGGCGTGAGCGGTTCTGGGAAATCAACATTGATCCGAAAAATCCTTTATCCTGCGCTGATGCGTATGAAAGGCGAGTTTAGCGAAGAAGTAGGGAAGTTTGACGAGCTCACAGGAAGCATTGACAGGATCGAGGCCGTAGAAATGATCGACCAGAATCCGATCGGAAAATCTTCGCGTTCTAATCCGGTTACTTACATTAAAGCATACGACTATATCCGCCAGATGATGGCCGATCTGCCATTGTCAAAAGCTCGGAGCTATAAACCTTCGCATTTTTCATTCAATGTGGACGGCGGGAGATGTGAGATTTGTCAGGGCGAAGGCCAGGTGAAGATTGAGATGCAGTTTATGGCCGACATTTATCTCAAATGTGAAGGTTGTAACGGGAAAAGGTTCAAGCAGGAAATCCAGGAAGTGCGTTACCATGAGAAAGATGTGGCTGAAATCCTGGATATGACTGTGGATGAAGCCATTGAATTCTTTAAACCAACTGAACCAAAGCTGGTTGAAAAGCTGATGCCTTTGCAGGAAGTGGGATTGGGTTATGTGGGTTTGGGACAATCTTCCAATACGTTGTCAGGCGGAGAAGCGCAGCGTGTGAAGCTGGCCTCTTTCTTAGGAAAAGGCTCCTCTAATAAAGGCAAAACGCTTTTTATCTTTGACGAACCAACAACCGGGTTGCATTTCCACGACATTAAAAAACTCTTGAAAGCCATTAATGCATTGGTGGACCAGGGCGATAGCGTGATCATTATCGAGCATAATATGGAAATCATCAAAAGCGCTGACTGGATTCTGGACCTTGGCCCGGAAGGCGGCGACGGCGGAGGTTATCTCACATTTGCCGGAACGCCCGAAGAAATGGCGAAGATCGAAGACAATTATACCGCGGCATTTCTAAAAGACAAAATCTGACCAAATAGCCCGATTACATCGAAGAATCGTAGATTAGGCAGTAAAGACAATAAGAAAAAGCCTTATTGAACTGAAACCAAAAGCGATTTTTATGAAGTTATATAAAGCAGAAAACGGCATCCTGCTGGAAAGAGACGATCTTTTTTATCGTTTGCATGAGACCGACTGGGATCTGGCAGTAAACAGGGACGATCTGTACGAGTGGCTGGAAATACAAATTGAAAGCCTCATTCCGATTACTTTCACGGACGATGTTCCTATGCCGGAAATCCTGGCGCCTATTGGTTCTCAGGAGGTTTGGGCATCAGGCGTAACCTATTTCAGAAGCCGCACGGCCCGCATGGAAGAATCTGAAAAAGCAGGTGGCGGAAGCTTCTACGACCGCGTTTATGAAGCCGAAAGACCTGAGCTTTTCTTTAAATCAACGGCCTGGCGGGTTGTGGGCAACCACGGAACCGTTCGCATTCGCCGTGATTCTACCTGGGATGTGCCCGAACCAGAGCTCACATTGTTTGCATCTTCGTCAGGAGCATTAGTGGGTTATACCATTGGAAATGACATGAGTTCGCGGAGCATTGAAGGCGAAAACCCTTTGTACTTGCCTCAGGCTAAGTCTTATACAGGAAGTGCCGCGCTCGGGCCGTGCTTACTTGTTCCCGAATTTCCGTTAGGCGATGATACAGTGATTGATATTGCCATTGTCCGTTCAGGTGAAGAAGTTTTCAGCGGCGAGGTGACATTATCCCAGATGAAACGCAAGCCGGAAGAACTGCTTCAATATCTGTTCCGTGAAATGTCCTTCCCGCACGGCGCTTACCTCATGACCGGCACCGGCATCATTCCCCCATCCGATTTTACATTACAACAGGGCGATATCGTTCATATTTCCATCGAACCCATTGGAACGTTGACAAACGTGGTAGGCTGAAAAAACAAAAAGCTGCAACTTTAATAGTTGCAGCTTAATTCATGATGAATGTTTGGCGGATCAGCTCGGCAATCCGATGAATGCATAAATCGTGCAGCGAACGAAGGCGATCAACTTAGTAACGATTGAATCATCGCTGCCGTTGTCTTCCTCATTGGTAAAGAAAGAAGACGGCCCTGCTTCCAGAATTCTTTCATTTAATGTCATCGGTTCAGTATTGCTGCTGAATTGTGCGGTAAATGCTGTAACGCGTTTGACACTTGCATGATGCTTAACCACTTTCGATGGTCTCGCTTTTTTTGCAACAATGCGTTCGCTTGGCTGCGTACACTCTTTGCCTGCCTGTAACTTTTTGTGGGCTACAAACATGTTGTGAGAGTATCCCGTTGCCCCAGCTTGAAGGCTGAAAAGGACTAGGAGTGTAAGTATTTTAATTGTTTTCATGGCTATGTTTCGGTCGTTCAGAGAAAAATCAGGATGCGATTCTGTTGTAACTAATTGACTCTACAAATATATATGTTTTATTAGGTATCTTGCAATACATAGTACCTTGTTTTTAACAATTTTTAGGAAAATTTTTTTAAACCCCTAAAAATGTTGAACGGTAACACATTTGTATTAATAGATGTAAATATAATTTAAAAGGTTGCAGCTCAGGAATAAAAAAAGACGAAACGCGTAATTTGACTGCTGAAATGTAGTAGATGACCGATAAAACAAAAACGCCGGAACAAGCTCGTTCCGGCGTTTTGCCTTGGTTTAACTTGCTGTAATTTATTTTTCCCGGAAGAAAATAGTGATCGGCACACCCGAAAAATCGAAGTTTTCGCGCATCCTGTTTTCCAGATAGCGCAAGTAAGGTTCTTTCACGTGCTTCGGATTACTGCTGAAAAACACGAATGTCGGTGAAGGCGTTGGCAGCTGGATCATATATTTAATGTTGATATATTTTCCTCTGTCTGCCGGTGGCGGATATTTTTCAATTTCAGCCTGCATAACTTCGTTCAGTTTCGAAGTCGTGATTTTCTTGGTTTTGTTTTTATAAACCTCCATTGCCTTTTCCATCACCTGGTGAATGCGCTGCTTTTCAACAACGGAAGCAAAAATGATAGGCATATAGTTCATCGGAGCAAGTCTTTCCAGCAATGCTTTCTTGAAAGTGTCAGCGGTTTTGGAATCCTTTTCAACCAAATCCCACTTATTCACCATAATCACAATTCCCTTCTTCGCCTTATCAGCCTGACCGATAATGTTCATATCCTGACCTTCGAGGCCCAATGTTGCATCCAAAAGAATGATACAAACATCTGATTCCTCCATCGCCTTCACCGAACGCAACGTGGAATAATACTCAATGTCTTCGTTAACGCGTGATTTGCGGCGAAGTCCGGCTGTGTCTGTCAGGATAAATTCCATCCCGAATGCATTGTAATGCGTGTGGATGGCGTCGCGCGTGGTGCCGGCAATGTCCGTCACAATGCTCCTGTCCGTGCCTGTAAGCACATTCAGGAAAGAGGATTTACCTACATTCGGTCGTCCCATGATCGCAATACGCGGGATTCCAGCTTCGGGATCTTCAATGCCGGCGGTTTCAAAATGCGTGATTACCTGATCCAGCAACTCCCCTGTTCCAAAACCGGTTTGTGCGGAAATAGCGAAAATCTGATCGCCTAATCCCAATTCGTAAAATTCAGCAGCAGACTGATAACGTTCCTGTGTTTCCGCTTTGTTGGCCACCAGATAAACGGGCTTATTAATACGTCTGAGCACATTTGCGAAATCCTTATCCAGATCCGTCAAACCCGTCATTGTATCCACCATGAACAAAACCACCGTGGATTCTTCCAATGCAAGCTCAACCTGCTCACGAATTGCTCCTTCAAAAATATCTTCTGAACCAACGACATAACCGCCGGTGTCGATTACTGTAAAATATTGATCGGTCCATTCCCCATAACCATAATGGCGGTCACGGGTAACGCCGCTCTGGTTGTCCATGATCGCTTTACGGCTCTCCGTAAGGCGGTTAAATAATGTGGATTTGCCCACATTCGGACGCCCAACAATTGAAATAATATTTGCCATTTTGTATTAATTAATGTGGTCCAAACGACTCGAAAACCTGCCGTCCTTCTTTCTTTTATTATAAATTATTCGTCGTAGCCAAACTGTCTCAGTTTGTTTTCTTTGCTTCTCCAATCCGGCTCAACCCGCACATGTTGTTCCAAAAACACTTTTTTCCCAAAAAACGCTTCCATATCATGTCTGGCCTGCGTCCCGATTTTTTTCAGCATTTCGCCTTTTTCTCCAATAATGATGCCTTTCTGGCTTTTGCGTTCCACAAGGATTTCCGCGCGGATGACGATCATGTCGTCCCGTTCTTTGAATTCTGTAATTACGACTTCGGAGCTGTATGGAATTTCCTGGCGATAATTAAGGAAGATCTTTTCGCGGATCATTTCAGAAGCAAAGAAACGCTCCGGCTTATCGGTTAGTTCATCTTCGCCAAAATACGGCGGGTGAAATGGTAATCTGGTAATTACGGCATCAAAAAGCGTTGCAATGTTCGCCTGGTGCAATGCAGAAATCGGCACAATGGCGTCCGGCTGGATCGCAGCTTCCCACTCCGCCATTTTAAGATCAACGTGCTCCTGGTCTGATAAATCAATTTTATTCAAAACCAGCACAACCGGTGCATCAGCGCGTTTCAGCAACGGCAGCACTTCATGATCCGCCACTTTCTCTCCTATTTCCGCCACGAACAAAACCACGTCCGCGTCTTCCAATGAGCCTTTTACAAAAGTCATCATTGAATCGTGCAGCTTGTAAGCCGGCTTGATCACGCCGGGCGTATCCGAATAAACCAGCTGAAACGGGATATCTTCATGCTTACCATTCAGAATTCCCATAATGCGGTGCCGTGTGGTCTGGGCTTTCGAGGTAATGATTGACATCCTCTCGCCCACCAGGACGTTCATCAGAGTGGATTTACCAACATTTGGCTTACCAATAATGCTGACGAAACCCGCGCGGTGGTTGCGGAAAGGGATTGCTATTTCTGTCTTGTCTTCCATGTGTTACTTAAAAATCACACAAAAGTACGGTTTTCCGCCCATGAAATTGCTATAAATGATTGTGAAGGAGCATGATTACAAAAAAACAGCATTTATTTTTCTCTAAAAAGTTGCGTTATATTCAAAAATAGTGGTATGTTTGCACTCCAATTCAACAACACCGCGGGATGGAGCAGTTGGTAGCTCGTTGGGCTCATAACCCAAAGGTCGCTGGTTCGAGTCCAGCTCCCGCTACAAGAAAAAGGTCGCAAACGAAAGTTCGCGGCCTTTTTGCGTTTCCGGGCAGTTGCTAGCCCATTGGGGGTCGATCGCGACTATGGAATACTACTCGCCATCATAACCCAAAGGTCGCTGGTTCGAGCGGCGGGCGATCCCGGCCAGCTCCCGCTACAAGAAAAAGGTCGCAAACGAAAGTTCGCGGCCTTTTTGCGTTTCCGGGCAGTTGCTAGCCCATTGGGGGTCGATCGCGACTATGGAATACTACTCGCCATCATAACCCAAAGGTCGCTGGTTCGAGCGGCGGGCGATCCCGGCCAGCTCCCGCTACAAGAAAAAGGTCGCAAACGAAAATTCGCGGCCTTTTTGCGTTTTTGAGTACTGCTAATCCTAGCCCGTTGGGGTCGATCGCGACTCCAAATTTAGCCATTAGCTTAGTCAGCCGAAATAAAAAGAAAGGAATGTCTCGGACACCTCTGGATGACCTGAAAGGCTTGATCTTACATGGAGAGACTCCGCGGCTTTTTAAAAACTAAGGTCCGCGGATACTAGTCGACTGGACCGAGTAGTGCCTGGACGATTGGGAGATTTTACGGTATTAACGGCAGGGATCTGCTGCGCCAATTCGGATCGCCGAGGCGATTGTGATTTTCAGAGTGGGTTTAAGGCTTGGAACCAATGAAACCGTTTTAAAACACGGCTGCTAGTTCCTCAAAACGTGACTCGTCTTTATCCATTATAAATTTATCAGTTCAGTATAATCGCCTTCGCAGTGGGTTTTTTATCTAAAAACTCGTGAACTGATTTGATAATCCCTTCTGCATCTACTCCGCATTCACGGTAGAGTTCATTCGGTTCACCGTGTTCTATAATGCTGTCGGGCACGCCCAGTCTCTTAACCGTTGAAGAATAGCCGTTATCCGCCATAAATTCAATGACAGCACTGCCAAATCCACCTTGTAAACAACCATCTTCAAGTGTAATGACTTTATTATGGCTTCGAAAGACCTCATGTAGCAAGGCCTCATCCAGGGGTTTCGCAAAACGCATGTCATACAATGCAGCCGAAATGCCTTGATGTTCCAATTGCTCGCAGGCTTTTAGTGCGTAATTTCCAAGAGGACCAAATGATAGAATAGCAATGTCTTCCCCACTCTTCAATTTTCTGCCCTTGCCAATCTGGATTTCTTCAAATTGCGTTTTCCAATTCGGCATTACGCCTGCTCCTCTCGGATATCTTATAGTAAACGCTTGCTTTCCCGACTGAAAGGATTCCAGTTGAGCAGTGTACATTAAATTACGGAGCTCTTGCTCGTTCATTGGCGAGGCCACAACCATGTTCGGGATACAGCGCATAAAGGCGATATCATACAGCCCGTGGTGGGTTGGTCCATCTGCTCCTACTAAGCCTGCCCTATCCAGGCAAAAGATTACCGGAAGCTCCTGAATGCACACATCATGTACAACCTGATCATACGCACGTTGCATAAACGTCGAGTAAATGTTGCAATAAACAACCTCACCTCTCGTAGCCATGCCTGCCGAGAATGTTACTGCATGCTGTTCAGCGATACCGACATCAAACGCACGATCAGGCATCACATCCATCATGATGTTCAATGACGAACCAGACGGCATTGCTGGCGTTACACCGACAATCCTTGGATTCTGCTTCGCCAGTTCTACAATCGTATTACCAAACACATCCTGGTATTTCGGCGCTTGTGGCTGATCGTAGACCTTGATCTTAATCTCACCAGTAATCTTATCAAAAACACCGGGAGAATGCCATTTAGTTTGATCTTTTTCAGCTGGACCATAACCTTTTCCTTTAACAGTAAGGCAATGCAATAACTTTGGTCCCGGAATGCTTTTAAGGTCTTTCAGAACCTCAGTAAGGTGGCTGATATCATTGCCGTCAATAGGTCCGAAATATCTTAGGCCTAATGATTCAAAAAGATTGCTTTGCCGAAGAATGGCTGTTTTCATAACCGTTTCGACTTTTGAAACGATCTCTTGAGCGCTCTTTCCGAAATTGCTCATCTTGCCAAGCATATTCCAAACTTCGTCTCTAAACTTATTATATGTCCGCGAAGTGGTAATGTCTGTGAGATATTCTTTAAGTGCGCCCACATTCGGATCAATAGCCATACAGTTATCATTCAAAATGATAAGCAGATTGGAATCGGTTGCGCCAGCGTGGTTCATTCCTTCGAATGCCATCCCTGCGGTCATAGCGCCGTCTCCGATAATGGCTATGTGTTGTCTTTCAAAATTCTTTTCCAATGCCGATGCAACGGCCATCCCCAGTGCCGATGATATGGAGGTAGACGAATGTCCTACGCCAAAAGCATCATAAATGCTTTCACTGCGCCTGGGAAAGCCTGAGAGGCCGCCATAAGTGCGGTTGGAGTGAAAATTATCCCTTCTGCCAGTCAGAATTTTATGACCGTAAGCCTGATGACCTACGTCCCAAACCAACTGATCATCGGGTGTATTGAAAACGTAATGAAGGGCAACGCTTAATTCAACTACGCCCAGACTCGCTCCAAAGTGCCCGCCATAGACGGAGACATTATCAATGATAAACTGACGTAATTCGTTACAAACTTGTGGAAGCTGGGAACTGTCTAACTTGCGTAAGTCCTCAGGAGAGTCAATTTTAGCTAATAATTTCCCAGGTTTTATAAGCATATTCAAGCTTTTGAAATCAAAAATTTTGAGGTAATTAGGCAGACAAAATTACGCAAATAAGCACATTAAGTCTGACTTTATTTTTGCTGGCTTGCTTTGAACAGCTTTTGCTTTTCTTCTCTCGTCAGACTCTCGTAACCGGATTTGGAAATTTTGTCTAAAATAGAATCAATTTCCGTTTGATCAGGCATTTCGATCGTTCCCGAAGACGATGTGGACGAATACACGCTTGTGCTTCTGTAAACCTGTCTCTCGCGGTAAGTGACCTGCATAGAAGGCCGTTTGCGGAACAATCTCGACCAACCATTCATGACTGCATAAAGCGGCTTTCCGAGGTCTGTCCCACTTTGCAACAATTTGATAAATACATACCCAATAAATGCGCCTCCCAAATGCGCAAGGTTACCTCCCGCATTGGGGCCGACAGTCTGAGCAAGGGAAAGGATTATGTAAAAAAGAGCGATAAATTTGATTCGTATCGGTCCAAGAAAAATCAGGTTGAATGTATAGTTAGGAAGTAAGGTAGACGCCCCTACAGCAACAGAAAAAGCTGCTGCCGAAGCCCCGAGCATTCTGGAACCTTCCACGTGGGCCTGGAAATAGGGCAATGCATTGTAAAGAACGATGTAAATTAGTCCGCCTGCTATCCCACCCAGGAAATAAAGCGCTATAACACGCTTGGCACCCAGATATTCATCAATAAGCTTTCCAAACCAATAAAGGAAAAGCATATTGAAAAGGATATGGAAAATGTCATCATGTGTAAAAAAGTATGTGATCAGCGTCCATGGTTTGTATAAAAACTCATTGGTTGCAGCGGGAAGCTGCAATGTATTGATCACCGCGCTGTAAACATTTGACGCTTGGGAAAGGGTCAGAATAATCTTTAACAGCAGTAGCGTCAGGAACACTGCGGTATTAACAAGGATTATCTTTACAAGTGCATTCTCTGATTTGGCGAACTCCCTCTTTACGTCATCAACAATATTGCTCATCTCTTAATAGAAATTTGTTTTTCGCGTGTTCCAGTAACGCAACAATATATATGCAAATAGCATTCCTCCAATGTGCGCGAAATGCGCTACATTATCTGACTGAGCATTCTGAATTCCTGCATATAATTCGTACAAACCGTAAAAAGCAACGAAATATTTGGCCTTAATCGGAAACGGAACAAAAAGGAGAAAAAGCTCAGTATTCGGAAACAATAAACCAAACGCCATTAGGATGCCGAAAATTGCTCCGGAAGCACCCACCAGCGGCGTATTAATCAAACTTTGATAGTAGGTATTTACGAACTCTACACTTTGCTGAATGTAGCCAGAATTTGTCGGATTGCCTTCAAACTTGTTTAAAAAATCAAGGTTGGCTTCGTAAATTCTTTCAGCATGTTTGCTCATGAAATCCACAAGCCCGTCGGGAGTTGGATTTTGAGTAAATATTTCAACAGCCTGTCTGACCTGACTATTTTCAAAATAATCAATTCCCGAAAAAAGGATCCCCGCTCCTATGCCGGTAAAAAAGTAGAAAAATAAAAATTTCTTAGGCCCCCAAACACGCTCCAGCAACGGCCCAAACATGAACAAACCAAACATATTGCTAAACAAATGCCCAAAACTCCCATGCAAAAACATGTAGGTGATAAACTGAAATGGCAAAAATGCAGGTGAAAATACAGACCGTAAAGCAAAGACGCTCGTTAGATTGAAAACGTATAAGTCAACTATAAAAAAGAGTATATTAAGAATCAGTAAGTTCCTGACAGTAGGCGTAATGGATAACATATTTTGTGTTTAATCAAGATTTATTCAATAACTGTTCACCCCGTATTTTTGTTCGTTAAGCTTTAAATATGCTGGTAAGTTTATCCATCGTCAACAAAACAATGATCGCCTCACCACTTGGCGTTCTGTTGGGGTCCGTAGAAGCGAAAAGCTGATCGATTAATGTGTGGATTTCAACATAAGACAGCTTTACCGCATAACGGACAGAAAAGCGCCTCGCCAGTGAGCGGGAAAGGCTTTCGGGCTTATTCAGTTTAAGGTCGGAATAGCTTTGCTTAAGTTGCTCAATGAGCTCTTCAAAAAGATCCTGCTCGCTTTCCTCCGGCAAGTCGGCCGGGATTCCGCGAATGATCAGCTCGTTCGATCCAAACTCGTCAAATTCAAATCCCAGGCTTCTGATCTCCTTTTTAGTCTCATTGACCAATTGCATATCCGAATGTGTCAACCGGATTGTTTTGGGAAAAAGCAACTGCTGACACGCCCCGTTCCGGTTCGTAAGCATCTTACGATATCGTTCGTAGAGAATCCTTTCATAGGCCGCCTTCTGGTCAATCAGCATAATTCCATCCTTTACCTGCGACAGAATGTATCGGTTATGGAGTTGAAAAAGGACCGCGTCGCTTTCCGGCGCCGAGATCACTTCGGAAGCCATTCTGTTGACTTTGCTTGCAATAGTTTTGGGCTGCTCCTGAAATGAAGGCCTGGACACTGTGGTCGCATTAATTTCAAATGCAGCCAATTCCCGATTCCGGTCTTCTGTATTTTGTAATCCTTCGAATAGTTTATTCCAGTTGGTCAGATTCGACCTCGACTGTCCGCCGTCACCTTTTTTAGATTGTGCTGCCCAGTCAGGCATCACAGTTCGTGGGATCAGGTTATGATTTTGATCTGAGGCTGTTGGATTCAGAAAATTAATGTTGTCATCAAAATCAATGGACTGCGAAAGGTTATATACGCCCACAGCCTTTTTTACTGCCGCCATTACAATCGCATATACAGACCTTTCATCATCAAACTTGATTTCCGTTTTTGTTGGATGAATATTTATATCAATATGCGAAGGATCAATCTCAATAAAAAGCACATAGAACGGATGGCTTCCTTCGGGGATTGTGCCATCAAATGCGCTGATCACGGCATGGTGCATATAGCTATGCTTGATATAGCGATCATTCACAAAGAAAAACTGCTCCCCTCTCGTCTTCCTGGCGAATTCGGGTTTCCCGATATAACCCCTTACACTGATGTAGGATGTATCTTCCTGGCAAAAAGCAAGTTGCTCCCGGTAACTCTTGCCGTAAATGTCAACAATCCGCCGCACCAGTTTGCCGGGTTGCAGATTAAAAACCTCCGTATCATTATGATGTAATGTAAAGCCGACCTGCGGATGCGCCAGCGCAACCCTTTGAAACTCGTCCAGAACATGACGCATTTCAACGGAATTGGATTTTAAAAAATTTCTTCTCGCAGGAACATTGAAAAACAGGTTTTTAACCGACAAATTCGTTCCTTTTAAACAAGCCACAGGTTCCTGTGCTTTTATCTCAGAACCATCGATGCGGATCATGGTGCCCAGCTCGTCAAACTCCTGACGTGTCCGCAACTCCACCTGCGCGATAGCCGCAATGGAAGCTAGCGCCTCGCCGCGGAAACCCATTGTGCGGATGCGAAAAAGATCTTCCGACTGCCGAATTTTGGAAGTTGCATGTCTTTCAAAGCTCATTCGGGCATCTGTTTCAGACATTCCCGAGCCGTCATCTATAATCTGAATGAGCGTCCTCCCTGCCTCTTTCAAAATAACCTGAACATGGTTCGCCTTCGCATCAATGGCATTTTCCATAAGCTCTTTCACCACCGATGCGGGTCGCTGAACAACCTCGCCGGCAGCAATTTGATTGGCTATGGAATCTGGTAATAATTGTATGATGTCGGAAGACGGCATATCGGATTTTTGATTTATTTAACTATAACAAATAAACAAAAATTTTTTCAGAGCGGGGTCAATTTCGACGGGTAGCAACCTTCCTGCGCTTGCTTTTACTTATAATCCCAATAGAATAATTACATTCTATATAAAAATTTTCTACATTAGGAGAACGTTTTTTGCGAATTACTTTGTTGGGAATAAATAAAATCTTTATCTTCGGATATCAAACTCCTATGTTAATAACCTGAACCTGATATGAAAACGCCAATTTCAAAACGATTTAATTTTACGATGGCATTGCAGTGGCTTATATTTTTGCCAATAATTCTGCCGCTCTGCATAATCTTCGGCGCCATTGAAGGCGTTGTCAAAATGGTTGAGAAAATGGCTCAGCGCATGTGGATAGATATGGAATTGTAAAACCAAAAGACATATAAAAGTAAAAGCCCGATGTGATACACCGGGCTTTTACTTTTTATCTTAAAACCTTAGAATTTCCATCTCACAAAAGCTTCCATCGCTTCGTATTCGGCCAAACCGAGTTCGTCGTACAAATGAGCCGTTGCGCGGTTGCGCTCTTCGGCCCGCTGCCAGAATTCCCGCGAATCTTCTCCCTGGAACACAACACCGTCTTTTTGCGACTGATGCTTGAAAATTCCCTGACGCTTCTTCAAAACCTGATCAGGGCTCATCGGAACGGCCATTTCAATTTCATAAATATCCCATTCAGCCCATGCTCCGCGGTATAACCATACCCAGCAATCCTTCATGAAATTCTTGTGCTTCGAGCGCTGTAATGCTGCCTCAATGGCATCCCAGCAAACCTTATGCGTTCCGTGCGGATCAGCGAAGTCGCCTGCTGCATAGATTTGGTGCGGTTTAATTTCTTCAATCAGATTTTCAATGATCTTAATGTCTTCTTCCCCGATAGGCTTTTTCTGAACAGTTCCTGTTTCATAGAAAGGCATGTTGAGGAAATGCGCCTGGCTGGTAGGAATGCCTACGAAACGGCAAGTCGCTTTCGCCTCACCCTGACGAAGCAATCCTTTCACTTTCCTGATCTCAGGTGTATCAATCTCACTGTCTTTGGTATGTTTCAAAAACTCTTTCGCATCCAAGAACAGCTGGTTTGCTTCCGGGCTTTGTATACCAAATCCTTTATTAAAGTCAACAACGAAGTCGATAAAACGCAATGCTTCATCATCCGCAACGGCAATGTTGCCGGAAGTCTGGTAAGCCACATGCACTTCATGTCCCTGATCCACCAGGCGCTGGAAGGTTCCACCCATTGAAATAATGTCATCATCCGGGTGCGGGCTGAAAATCAACACGCGTTTCTTAGAAGGCTGCGCTCTTTCGGGACGGTGCGTATCGTCTGCATTCGGTTTTCCGCCGGGCCATCCTGTAATGGTATGTTGTAGTTGATTAAATACATTGATATTGATCTCATAGCCGGAACCATATTGGGCCAGCAAATCGCTCATACCATTGTCATTGTAATCCTTATCAGTCAATTTAAGAATAGGCTTGTTCAGCGAACTCGACAAATGTGTGATCGCCTTTTTGATCATTTTATTATCCCAAACCACTGAATCAACCGCCCAAGGCGTTTTAATGCGGGTCAATTCAGAAGCAGCGCTCTCGTCCACAACGAAGGAAACGTCGGGATGCGCCTGTAAATACGATGCAGGGTTTAGCTCTGTAACAGGCCCTTCTACTGCGCCGCGGATCACCGAAGCTTTTCTCTCGCCCCAAGCCAGGAGCACAATGCGGCGTGCATTCAAAATCGGCGCAACACCCAATGTGATCGCTTTACGGGGCACATTATGCAAGCCGCCAAACTCCATCCCCGCCGCAACGCGCGTGGAATGATCGAGCGTGATTAATCTTGTGCGGGAATTGATCAGTGATCCCGGTTCATTAAACCCAATGTGTCCATTTCCCCCCGATTCCCAAAAGTTGGAAATCCAGGCCGCCAACGGCATTTATTTTGTTTTCGTAAGAAGTGCAGTAATCACGCAGCAGTGCGGGAGGAACAGTGCCATCCGGGACGAAATAATTCTCTTTCGCAATGTCTACATGATCGAACAGCTGCTCTTTCATGAACCGGTGATAGCTGTAAATCGACTCCGGTTCCATTTGGTAATATTCATCCAGGTTGAATGAAATCACATTTTTAAAACTCAAACCTTCTTCCTTGTGCATGCGCACGAGGATTGCATAAACCGTTTTTGGTGAAGATCCTGTGCTAAGCCCAATACACATTTCTTTCCCTCTTTTTGCTTCTGGCGGATCAAATCAGCGATTTCCTTTGCCACTGCATTGGAAGCCTCTTTGGAGTCGGCGAATATTTGAGTTGGTATTTTTTCGTAAGTGATTGGCTGGCCAATCGTCCCGGGCGTACCTTTCCCGTTGCTGGAAGCTTGCATCAAAATTGTTTGTGGATTCACCGTTTGCTGGCTCATATTGCTACTGGAATTGTTTTATAAGAGTTTATGGATAGTTCAAGGGTAGGATATTATCGGCAAAAATACAACTCAAAACGAATATTATTAAAAAAATTTAAAAATAACTTTTTCAGAAAATATACGCTATTAAATCAGATTTGGGCTAGTCCGCGCAATTCATCCGCATGCAAGCAACGTCAGCAGGGAGAAAGTACAGATGATCTTTTCATTCCAAAATAATTGATTGTATTTTTGTACTTCAATCTACGAAACATCACACCATTTCCCCTATACTACCCATGTCTACACTCACAAGCGTTGAACGTGACACCACCATTTTTGATCTTATTAACAAAGAAAAACACCGTCAGGAATCTGGCATCGAGCTGATCGCGTCAGAAAACTTTACGTCCAGGCAGGTTATGGAAGCGGCTGGGAGCGTTTTGACCAACAAATATGCAGAAGGATTGCCAGGCAAGCGTTATTACGGAGGATGTGAAGTTGTAGATGAGATCGAGCAAATTGCAATTGACCGTTTGAAAGAGCTTTTCGGAGCGACATGGGCAAACGTTCAGCCACATTCGGGTGCACAGGCCAACACGGCAGTGTTCCTTGCTTGCCTGAACCCAGGCGATAAAATAATGGGTTTCAATCTGGCGCACGGTGGTCACCTGACGCACGGCTCGCCAGTTAACATTTCAGGAAAATATTTTCAGCCTATATTTTACGGAGTAGAGGCAGAAACAGGATTAATAGATTGGGACAAAGTGGAGGAAACCGCTGTGAGAGAGCGTCCAAAACTTTTGATCTGCGGCGCTTCCGCTTACAGCCGTGACTGGGATTATGAGCGCCTGCGTGCCATTGCTGATCAGGTAGGAGCATTATTAATGGCTGATATCGCTCACCCCGCTGGCTTAATTGCCAAAGGTTTGCTGAACGATCCGTTCGATCATTGCCACATTGTAACAACCACAACGCACAAGACCCTTCGCGGGCCTCGCGGGGGTGTGATCATGATGCGTAATGATTTTGAAAATCCTTTTGGCATTAAAACACCCAAAGGCCAGCTGCGCACCATGTCATCGCTTTTGGATTCCGGCGTTTTCCCGGGAACACAAGGCGGACCATTGGAGCACATTATTGCTGCCAAGGCAATCGCATTTGGTGAAGCACTGACGGAAGGTTACTATAACTACGCAGTTCAGGTAAAAAAGAATGCGCAGGCAATGGCCAAAGCATTTGTAGACAAAGGTTACGGCATTATTTCCGGAGGAACAGATAACCACCTAATGCTCATCGACCTTCGTACGAAGAATGGCCAAAATCCAGGTTTGACGGGTAAACTGGCTGAAAATACATTGATCAAGGCAGACATTACGATCAATAAGAATATGGTGCCTTTCGATGACAAATCACCAATGATCACTTCCGGTATCCGGGTTGGAACCGCAGCTGTTACTACGCGGGGAATGGTTGAGTCGGATATGGAGCGCATCGTCGAATTTATTGATACTGTGCTGGTTAACCATGATCAGGATGCGAAGATTGCGGGAGTGAAAAGTGAGATCAACAACTGGATGAAACAGTTTCCTTTGTATATCTGATATTCAGTATTTTAAATAGCGACAGCGCATCGATTCTCCGGTGCGCTGTTTTTTTGTTTATTCCGGTATTTTTTAGCAATAAAATTTCGTTTACTTTTCATAACTTTGCACTCCAAAATCGAATTAATTGATATGAGCAAGAAAAACACGGACGAATCCGGGCTTGAAATTATTGAAACTCCGGAAGCATTAGCTGGCCAGATCAATAAAGCGGAGGTTTTTTTTATTAAGAATCGCAAGATAGTTTTAGGTGTCGTAGGAGCGATTGTATTAGCTGTTGCTGCTTTTGCCGGATATCGCTTTTACATTGACGGACAAGAAGGAACAGCTCAGGACGCGCTTGCAAGTGTTGTTTACGATTTTGAAGCCGATTCATTACAGAAAGCATTAAACGGAAGCGGCGGTAACGAAGGACTTTTATCTATCGCAGATTCTTATAAAGGCACTGATGCAAGTAATCTTGCTAATTTTTACGCCGGAGTTGCATTATTGAAGCAAGGAAAATATGATGACGCAATCAGTCATCTGCAATCATTCAGCTCATCCGATCTTTTGATCCACGCGCGTGCACAATCATTGATTGGCGACGCATATCTTGAAAAAAATCAACCTGCTGAGGCAATCTCGCATTATAAAAAGGCTGCGGACTACGAGAAAAACGAGTATTTCACACCGGTTTATTTGATGAAATTAGCCATCGCACAAGAAAAAGCAAACCAGCCCGCTGACGCTGTGTCCACATATAAACGTGTTATCGACGAGTTTCCTCTTTCCTCGGAAGTGGTTAACGCGAAGAAATACATGGGTGTTTTAGAGGGACAGGTCGGCAAATAATGGTTAACCATTACTGTTTCTGAAAAGGATAAAGCCGACAAAGGTTTTATCCTTTTTTATTTGCCCAATTAATCATTTCACATTATCCTCTGATTTCAATTATGTCAAGTGCTGATAAAAATTTAAGTGTTTTCAAAACGGACGGGTTGCCGGACATTAGCTCAAAAAAATTCGCAATCGTGGTGGCCGAATGGAATACCGAGGTCACGGAAAAACTCTTTGAAGGCGCATACCAAACTTTACTCAACTACGGATCTTCACCGGAAAACATTGAAAGAGGAAATGTGCCGGGAAGTTTCGAGCTCACCCTCGGCGCACAATGGTTTGCCGAACGCCGCGACATTGATGCAGTAATCGCATTAGGTGTGGTGATCCAGGGCGAAACCAAGCACAATGATTATATCAATCACGCTGTCGCACAAGGCATTACCAATGTTAGTCTGAAAACGGGAAAACCCATAATCTTCGGTGTCCTAACCCCCAATACGATGGAACAAGCAATGGACCGTGCAGGTGGTATACACGGAAACAAAGGCGACGAAGCTGCCATGACCGCCATCAAAATGCTCGGTCTTTGGCACCAAATAGCCATAGCACAATCCTAACCAGAAACATTAACAATCGTTATACCGGGCGACCGGAATACCTAGAACGAACCTGATTCCAAATTCAGTCATTCACTCATTCAGTCATTCACTCATTCACTCATTCAAAATTAACAATCCACTAATTATGCAAGTCTGGAAATTTGGCGGGACTTCGGTAGGAAGACCGGAACGCATGCATTCAATCCGGGAACTTCTCAACGGCGATCCCAATCGCAAAATCGTTGTTTTGTCTGCGCTATCTGGTTCAACCAATGCGCTCATCGCGATTGGCGAAGCTGCGAAAACTTATGACGATGCAAAGGCGAATTCGCTTACAGAAGATTTGAAGGCACATTATCTGCTTTTTATAAAGGAGTTGTATGCAACAGAAGAAGGGCTTGAAGAAGGAAAGAACATTGTTGAGACAGAATTCGGCTTTATCAAATCACTGATCGGCATCAAACCTTTCACCATTAAGCAGGAAAAAGAACTCGTTGCAGAAGGGGAAATCCTGAGCACCAAAATGTTCCAGGCGTATCTGGAAGAAAAAGGGGAAAACTCCGTGTTGCTTCCAGCCTTGGATTTCATGCGTATTGATGCAGACGGCGAACCGGAACTTGCTACAATTGAAGATAAATTGGTGACAATTTTAAATCAATATACAGATAAACAGACGATCATTACGCAAGGTTTCATTTGCAGAAACCCGCGTGAAGAGGTTGATAACCTGAAAAGAGGAGGGTCTGATTATACAGCTTCTCTGATCGGCGGCGCTATCCGTGCAGATGAAATCCAGATTTGGACAGACATTGACGGAATGCATAATAATGATCCGCGCATTGTAAAAAGAACATTTCCAATTCGCGAGCTGACTTTTGAAGAGGCAGCAGAACTGGCTTATTTCGGTGCCAAAATTTTGCACCCGAGCACAATCACGCCAGCCAAACTTCGCGGTGTTCCGGTAAGGTTGAAAAACACAATGCAGCCGGAAGCTCCGGGTACATTGATCGCTAACCAAACTTCCGATCGCGACATTAAGGCGATTGCCGCAAAAGACAACATTACCGCCATTTACATACATTCGACCCGTATGCTGAATGCTTACGGCTTCCTTCGTAGGGTGTTTGAAATTTTTGAAAAATACAAAACGCCGGTTGATATGATTACAACTTCCGAAGTATCGGTTTCTGTGACGATCGACAATTCGGAAAACCTAGAACAGATCAGCGCTGAGCTTCGCGAGTTCGCTGATTTAGAAGAGCATGACCGCGATCAGAACATTATCTGCATAGTTGGAAATTTCAGTGCAGATAAAGAAGGAATCGCGCTGAAAGTGCTGGACGCAATGAAAAACATTCCTATACGAATGATTTCGTATGGCGCATCCGAACATAACTTATCGTTGCTCATTCATTCAAAATATAAGGCCGAAGCATTGAATGTGCTGAATGAGCGCCTGTTTTATTACGAAGATGCAATGAAAGACATTTTTACAGCTCCATAATATGTTACAAACGAATTTTATCCGCGATAACAGAGACTTTACCATCGCCGGATTGACAAAAAAGCATTTCAAAGGCGCAGCGGAAGTCGTAGACCAGGTCATTGAGCTCGATAAGAAGCGCAGGGAGTTGCAGCAGGATCTGGACGATGTTCTGGCCCAATCTAATGCAAAAGCCAAAGAAATCGGTGGATTGATGAAAGCTGGCCAGACGGCGGAAGCTGAGGCGGCGAAAGTGGAAACGGCGGTGTTAAAGGAGCGTTCCAGGGCACTCGATGAAGCACACAAGGACATGGAAGCAAGGCTGCATCAAGAGCTCGTAAAGCTGCCTAATTTGCCGCACGAAAGCGTTCCGGAAGGAAGAACAGCCGAGGATAATGTGACCGTGCTGGAAGCGGGCGACAAACCCGTTTTACCAAAAGGTGCTTTGCCTCATTGGGAATTGATTGAAAAGCTTGGCAAAAATCAGGCGCCTATTATTGATTTCAAATTAGGAAACAAAATTTCAGGTGCTGGATTTCCGGTTTACAAGGGGAAAGCGGCCAGGCTTCAAAGGGCAATGATCGCATTTTTCCTGGATGAAGCCGGAAAAGCGGGTTACACAGAAGTGCAGCCACCGATCGTAGTCAATGCGGATTCAGGCTTTGCTACGGGACAATTGCCTGACAAAGAAGGCCAAATGTATCATGACGCACAGGATGACCTTTATCTGATTCCTACTGCGGAGGTTCCGGTTACCAATTTGTATCGGGACGTAATTGTTGCCGAAAGCGACTTGCCTGTTAAAAATGTAGCTTACACGCCCTGCTTTCGGCGCGAGGCAGGAAGCTGGGGCGCACACGTCCGGGGATTGAACCGTTTGCACCAGTTTGATAAAGTGGAAATTGTACAGATCAATAAGGCTGAGGATTCTTACAAGGCCTTGGATGAAATGGTGGAGCATGTAAAAAGTCTTCTTGGAAAACTGGAACTCCCCTACCGAATACTACGCCTTTGCGGAGGCGATATGGGCTTTACATCGGCTCTTACTTACGATTTCGAAGTCTGGTCTGCAGGGCAGGAGCGCTGGCTGGAATGCAGCTCGGTTTCCAATTTTGAAACTTACCAGGCAAACAGATTAAAATTGAGATATAAAACAGCCGATAAGAAAACGCAGTTGCTGCATACATTGAATGGCTCTGCGCTTGCATTGCCGCGTATTGTGGCTGCATTGCTGGAAAACAATCAGCAGGCGGATGGAACGGTTAAAGTTCCTGCGATATTGATTCCCTACTGTGGTTTTGATATTATAGAATAAAGGTTTCAGACCTCACCAATGCAATGCCCTCGTTGATAGCGAGGGCATTTTTTGTTTTTAAGAACGAGAATTATGCGCTTGAAAAAGAATCTTATGACCTGGAAGGAAACAAGGCAGCATCCTTTTTTGGAAATGCCAGCCAGACGAAATAGGCCGTTAGCAAAACGATAGTAACCTGCATGGAGTAATCTACAAACAATTCCAAAGAGGCAAACGTGTCAAACGGGGTCATATAGCAAGGCATTCCAAGCCGCCACCATAACGATGGGTGAACAACACACAGCACATTAAAAATCAATAGCAATGCAACCTGAAGATTGTTTTTCCAGTCAATAACATAAAACACCAGAGGGATCAGAAACAGAAAAATGTAATTGCTGTAAGCGCTTTGCTGAACGATCATCATCGTGGCGTAGAGCACAATCCAGACACGGGATAACATCACCCTGAAATCGGCTTTTTGGAGCCTTAATGCTGCCAGACAAGCCAACCCAACAGAAATCACAAGCCCTATCCAGTTCCAGAATTTTTCGCCAACACCGATGTGATTGAAAAACCATGGGTTAATGATGGAAGGAATGTTAGGAGCACGCAAGGTTTTGGCTTCGTCCAATGGTTGTGTAAACTCCCAACCTACCAGTGGATAAAGGATAGCAAGGGAGATCACGCCTACAATGGCCATGGGAATGACTAACTTTAACTTGTGTTTTTCAAGAAGAAACAAAGGCACCAGAATGAGCACGAAAATCGCTTTGGTCATGAGCAATCCCAGCGCCAAAATCAAGGCATACCATTCCACACGCAGTGTGCGCTCGCGGACGAGATAAGCCAGGATCACAAAAAGCCACATCCAGACATCTTCCTGCGCGCCAACGATGCAGAGAACCAATCCGCCCGGTAAAAGAAGATACAGCAGCGACTTGAACAGGAAAATTCCCCGCGATTGGAAAGGCCGGAAGAAATGATAAGACGCCCAAAGCGCCGTACCGTCCATGATCGCCATTACCAAAACAATCATTTTGGGGTGATACCAGAATTTCAGGAATGCCCCTAAAAAATAGGGATAAAGCGGAGAGTAAGGCGACCAGAAATCACGGTAAACAACCTGTCCTAATGAAGCTTTACTGCCTTCATCCCAGAAACCGTTTACGTCGGAAGTGGGTTCGAGTCCGGCTATGAGATAAATCAGAATAAATGGAGCTAGTCGGAAAAGGGCCCAGCCGATGGCCAACGTTACACGAACAGGCTTATTTTCCAGCCAGGAAGTGAGCACATTCCGTTTGAAAAGAACAATTCCAGCTAATAATACACAAATAAGGCTGATGCCCAGTTTTGCCAGGACTATGCTCATGCCGTTATCAGTTTTTCAGAAACTACTTTACGGTAAGTTTCTCGCAAGATCCAGAAAAAGCAAAGCACATTGAGGATTTGCAGGCAATATTCAAACAAGTAGGAAAGGTTGCTGAACATTCCCAGGGAAGTATAAGCGGGTTGTTTGATATAAACCCAAACAAATGGCTGCACGACCGTAAGCCAGTTTACAGCCAGCAAAACTACAACGTGGAATGTCTTGCGGACATCAATGATCTCAAAAAGAACCGCCATTAAGTAGGCAATCAGATAAGCGCCCATGGCACTTGCTTGGAATATCATCATACAAACAAAACAAGCAATGAAAATGCCCGGAAGCACCTCATTAATGTGCTTATGACGCGCTTTGTACGCCATAAACGCCGGAACAAAAACCGTGAAAAGTAGTCCGATCCAATTGATTAATGTAGATTTCTTTTCATTAACCGTAAAAACAAGCTCTACAAACGGCCTGGTAATCGAAAACAGATTAGGCGTCATTAGTTGCTCGGTATGCTGAATCGGCATTAAAAACAGATCGCCGATCTGCCAGTACAGGAAGCCAACCGCAGGCAATCCAACGGCGGCCATTACCAAAAGCATCTTGATCGGTTTCTTTACCACGACCAGAAGTGCCGGTAATAAGAAAATAAAGGTTACCTTGATGGTCAGGAGCGCCAGCGCATACAGCAGCCCGATCCCTAATTCGTAATCAACAGGTTTTTTAAGCGTAAAGCGCCAAATGATCAGTGCGGCGCCCCAGAACCAGACTTCTTCCTGTCCATCCACAAGAATGTACATAAACCCGGCAGGAAGCATATAATAAATCACTGCAAGTTGTAGCGCGTTGGTTATCCGGCTTTTATAAGTGCTGTAAGTAAGCCAGAGAATAAAGCTTTCCATTAAAACCATAAATAGCACGATGGCGCGGGAATTGTGCCATATCCAAACCGGGAGACTGATAATATAGGCATAGAGCGGCGCATGGTAAGACCAAAAGTCGCGATACACAAAGCCGCCACGCTTCGCGGCTTCCGCCTTGTAAAAGAAGAATGGTATATCCCCTCGTGGATCCTCATTGATGATCAGGAAAATGCCTATCCACGGAATAAGCCTGAGTAGCACAAAAGCAAGCCCTAAAATCAGCTTTTCATTCTCTTTCTGCCATTTAGCGAAGAGTCCTGATTTACTGATCGTCCAGATTATCCCAAACGTCAGCAAAAGGTTGATAAGGAGTTTTATATAAAAAACAGTAAGAACGGGCATTTTTAGCAGCAAAGTGAAAGCGCAAACTTAAAACAAGTTTTTATGAAAGTGCGCAGCAAATACCAAAGTTTTAATACGTTATAAACCGTATGCTTGCATACGATAAGTCAAAAACATATTTTTGAGAATCTTCATCATTTGTAAATAATCACATCATGCCACACGTCGCGCCATTAATTGGGATGGATTTTAACCTCAGCGAAGAACATCAGGCGGTCCGCGAGGCTGCCAGGGATTTTGCTGAAAATCATTTGCTGCCCGGTGTTATTGACAGAGACAATGAACAGAAGTTCAGCCCGGAACTCCTTCGCCAAATGAGTGAGATGGGCTTTATGGGCATGATGGTTTCGCCTGATTACGGCGGCGGAGGCATGGACACGCTCTCCTATGTGATTGCGATGGAAGAGATTTCGAAAGTGGATGCATCAGCGGCAGTGATTATGTCGGTCAACAATTCCCTCGTTTGCTGGGGGCTTGAAAGATTTGGAACCGAAGCACAGAAAGAAAAATATCTCACTCAGCTTGCATCCGGAAAGGTTGTGGGCGCATTTTGCCTCTCCGAGCCCGAAGCAGGTTCTGACGCCACTTCCCAGCATACCACGGCCATTGATATGGGGGACCATTATGTATTAAATGGCACCAAAAACTGGATTACCAGCGGCGGAACGTCGAGCATTTGCCTGGTCATGGCGCAGACCCATCCCGAAAAGCAACACAAAGGGATTAATGCATTCATTGTTGAAAAAGGATCGGAGGGTTTTGTAGTTGGTAAAAAGGAAGATAAAATGGGAATAAGGGCGTCGGACACGCATACGCTTATGTTTACGGATGTGAAGGTTCCCAAGGAGAACCGGCTTGGTGACGATGGTTTCGGCTTTAAATTTGCGATGAGCACATTGAATGGCGGCCGGATCGGCATAGCCGCCCAGGCACTAGGCATTGCGGCTGGCGCATTTGAAATATCCCTGAAATATTCAAAGGAGAGGAAGACTTTTGGCAAGCCGATCAGCGAACATCAGGCAATTCAGTTCAAATTATCCGAAATGGCCACGAAAGTCGAGGCGGCACGGCTGCTCGTATATAAGGCGGCGCGACTGAAAGATGAGGGGAAAGATTACATTCAGGCATCGGCGATGGCGAAACTATATGCGTCCGAAACGGCCATGTGGGTGACAACGGAAGCGGTCCAGGTTCATGGGGGTTATGGTTACGTGAAAGAATATCATGTCGAGCGCTTTATGCGGGATGCAAAAATCACCCAGATTTACGAGGGTACCTCCGAAATCCAAAAACTTATAATTGCCCGAGAGTTACTTAAATAATCGGATTTCGGGCATCACAGTCGATTTATTCGAAATCTTGGATTAAAATGATACAGAAATATCACTTTTTTTCACTTTTTTGTCTGTATATACTTGTATTAGTTTTGTACAATTTATTAGATTTGTACAAAATTTGAAACAACGGTCAAAAGGGCCCTTAAATATATCAAGTATGGAAGACTATAATAAGATTATTGAGTCGCTGGGGGTAAAGTTTGTGAAAGCGCGTCACATCAGAATTTTGCAACCAATTACCATCAAAAACTTTTACGACGTTCAGAATTCACTTACAATTTTATACGACGGTGAAGTTTCTTTTGGTTCAGAAGAATCTCAGAAGGTTGAAGAAGGTGATATGCTGTTCATTCCTGGTGGCAAGCACGCAACCGTAACCTACGGAAACGGACAAACTGCCAAGACCGTTTCGAATGAGGAGTTCATGACCAACCGCGATAATTACATTGAAGCAGGCCATGATCCGGCATTGATCGGGAAATTGCCTAACTCGTTCGGTTTGATTTCTTTTGAAGCAAAAGTTTTCGATACCGTTAACTTTTTCACTTCTCTGGACGTCCCTCCGTTCCTGATTAAAAGAGATGATCAGATCGCAATCACCATCAATCAGATTCTGACAGAAGATATGCTGGATACACCCGGAAAAGGTCGTATCATTAAAATCAAGACGGAAGAGGTTGTTATCGAGATCATTCGCTACATTCTTAAAAACAAATTATTTGTAGAGCAGCTTGTAACGAACAGCACGTATTTCAAAGATCCTCGCCTGATCGACATTTTCGCTTACATTAAGGATAATCTGGGCGGTGATCTTTCGAATAAGGTTTTGGCCAATGTTGCGAACGTATCCGAAGATTACGTTGGACAATATTTCAAAATGCTTACCGGAATCAATCCACAGGATTATATCGAATATCAGCGCATGGAAAAGGCGGTTGATTTGCTTCGTACATCCAAGAAAAGCATCCGCGCGATCGGTTCTGATGTGGGTTACAAAGACACCGCTTACTTCTGCCGTCGTTTTAAAATGATGTTCGGAATTCCTGCTGGCAAAATGCGTCGTCGTGAATCATTGATGAACGTATAGTATTCAGGGATTTTGATAGAAAAAAGAGAGCCGGACCGGTTCTCTTTTTTTCGTTTATACCCAGCCTTATTGAATAGGCGTAAATTGCACAGCAGCAACCTTCCAGCGCCCTCCCGCCTTCACACATACCGACATATAGGAAAGCGCTCCCTGGAAGCCATTATTCTCGATTCTGGCCCGCACGTCCCACATGCCATTGACAAGCACAACATCCCCATATGTTCGTGTGCGTGCCGCAGAAAGCATTCCTGAATCTACAACGATGACACCTTGCGAAACCGCTTGTATCAATGCGCCAGCCTCAACAGGTTGTCCTTGCAAGCCAACCACGCTGAAATCGTTCGAAATGAGGCTTTCCAACGCTTTGGCATCTTCTTCGAGCAGCGCTTTGAAAAATAGATTGGAGCAGTCCAATCCATCCATTGGCTGCACATTTGTAGTTTGGCCTCTGGTAACAAATGAAAAAGCCAATCCCAGGATTATTAATGCTAATTTTTTCATGCAGCGAAGTGTATGGCGTTATCGCTAAAAGTATCAAAACAAATTCACCTCCTGAAATTATATGATTAGATTCGTCTTTGTTTTGGAATTAAAATACGGATAGTTAAATGAATAAGTTGATTACCAAGAGTTTGGTTTTAGCACTGCTTGTGGCCCTTTCCGCCTGCTCCTCACCACCTGACAAGCTAGGAAGTCTGGACCTTGTGAAATGGCGCGGAGACAGAGGCGGTTGCAACAATGTGCGTGTGGGCTTGGAAAAGGATTTTAAAACCGTGGAAGGGCAATTAAAGGGCAAATTTGCAGATGATATAGGTGACTTGCTTGGTCGGCCGGACATTCACCAGCTGGGCGAAAGAAATCAGAAATTCTATGTTTACTTTCTTTCAGAAGGAGAACAGTGCGCTGATATTCAGTCAAAGTCAACTGCGCCAAAAGTTATTTTGAAATTTAACGCTGTGGGATTGCTTAGCGAGATAACTTACCAGTCGAGGCCCTTGTGATCAGAGGTAAAACTTTTTGATCTTAATAAGCTGCTCAACAGGCTCAGGCACGAGATAGCGGATAGATTTACCTTTTTGCAGGCAAGATCTGATGTAAGTTGCAGAAATGTCCAGCAAAGGGGCCTCAACAAATTTTACCGCAGGATGATTGGCAAAAGAATGCGATTTTGAATTCGGGCGTGGATATACGTAAAGACCGGTATATTCCAATATTCTATCGTGGTTTTTCCAATTCGGAAATTGTGCCAGATTGTCTTCTCCCATGATCAGCCGGAACTCGTGCTGCGGAAATTTCTCCTGGATCCGGATCAGTGTATCAATGGTGAAGCTGGGCTTAGGCATATGAAATTCAACGTCAGAGGCCCTGAAAACAGTATTGTCGGAGATGGCGCGCTGAACCAGGTCAAAACGGTCAAATTCATGCAATAAGCTGTTATTTTTCTTGAATGGATTCTGCGGGCTTACTACGAACCAAACCTGTTCCAGATCCGTGGATGTAGCCATAGTATTGGCGATGATCAGGTGGCCGACGTGAATAGGGTTGAATGATCCGAAAAAGAGTCCGATTTTCATTGAATAAAATCCAGAACCAACGCTTCCGCTTTTTTAAGCGTCTCGTTAAGATCATCATTAACGAGGACAACGTCAAATTTATCTTCAAAGCTAAGCTCGTAACGGACTTTGCCAAGACGGGTTTCCAGTGATTTTTCTGTCTCTGTTCCTCGTTCGCTGAGGCGCCGGATAATTTCGGCTTCGGATGAAACTTTCACGAAAACGGCCAGCGCGCTTTCGCGGTAGATTTCCTTCAATTTGAGACCGCCTTTTACGTCCACATCAAAAAGAACCTGTTTGCCTTCATTCCAAAGGCGTTCGATTTCTGTTTTAAAGGTTCCGTAATAATTTCCCGCATAAACCTCTTCCCACTCTGCAAACTCGTTTTTGGCAATGCGGTCCCGGAATTCTTTTTTAGGAATAAAGTAATAATCCTTTCCGTCCACTTCATGGTCACGCCGTTCTCTTGTAGATGCGGAAACAGAGAAAGCCAGAAGGTTGGGATATTTATTTAGAAGATGCCTTACTATTGTAGTTTTTCCAGAACCGGACGGTGCCGAAAATATGATAAGCTTACCTTTCACACGAACAGCATTAACTGTTTATTTTTGATATGATTGTCTTGAGAATGCTCTCTGGGCAAGGCTTTTTTTCAATTTTGAAATTGAGGGAATCCTTGATGCATTTTTCCAGTCTGTACGACTCAATGCAGGGCAGACATTTGTCCATGTTTTCACGAAAATGATCCTTTTCGGCGTCGGTTGCCTCATCATCGAGAATGGCCTGAATTACCTTCATGCATTCAGCGTGATGCTCGCATTTCTGCTTCATGGGTTGTTTTTGCGCTTCTTCAGTTATTGAAGGCGTTGTGGGGGATGCATTCATTATTAAAATGAAAAATAAAGAATAATGGAATATATGTACAGTTGTACCCTATAACCGAAGAGGTTGCAAAAAAAGTTTCACAACCTATGATTCATATCCCATTGAACTTGCGTAACTCTTTAATTTTTCTTTCAATAAGTTACGCGCACGGTGTAACCGGGACCTTACTGTTCCGATCGGGATGTCAAGAATCTTGGCCATTTCCTCATAAGTGAAGCCTTCTATATCACATAGAATAATCACCGTCCGGAAGTCCACCGGCAACGCATTTAATGCATTTGCAACCTCGTCGCCAATTAATTCCTGAACTGCATCAGCCCGGAGATCGACCGTATAAGTTGTATCAGAAGCTTCTTCAGAATTATATGTAGTCTCAACTTCCTGATAATCTACTTTGGACGGCTCTTTACTTTTCTTGCGGTAATCATTTATAAAACTATTCTTAAGAATTCGAAAAAGCCATGCTTTTGCATTGGTTCCCTGTTCGAAAGAAGAGATAAAGCGAAAAGCTTTTAAGTACGTATCCTGAACGAGGTCATTTGCATCGTCTTCGTCCATGGTAAGGCGAAAGGCGAAATTGTACATGGAGTCAATGTGTGGCATGAACTCACGGTTAAAAACTTCATAACGAAGATCATCCGTGTATTCATTAGTCGTGAGCGTTTCTGACATGGCAACTAACATAGGAATGCTGAATTTACAAAGATTAACAACAGCTCCAAATCGTACAAATTAAAATTTGATGAATGGCTTATTGAAGCTACTTAACAGCCATATTTTCACGATAAAAATTAAATCAACATGGAACCGCTTCCTAAAATATTCCAAATTGAATTGCCTCCTGCCGTATTTAATGTATCAACATCAAATTTCGAGCCACCGGGCTTTCGTGTCAAAATGTCATATTCAACGTTTGGAAAAAAGTTCCAGGAGGATAATAAGAAGCGTAGTGAACAGCGCGCTTGCGCCAATGCGGATGAGGGTATAAATGATCATTCCAAAATGATTGATCTCGATCAGAAAGAGTAGAGAATGGTGTAGCAGTATCAGCGGTAACACATAACCAAGGAATGCGCCAAGTCCCTGCGCCCGGATCCCAACCTCGGCTCTTTCTGCGCCTCTGGATTTCATTTGGTAATGAATAAGGAAAGGTCTCAGGTAAGCGATCAAAACAGTGGCGGCAGCATGCATCCCGAAAGTGTTGGAAAATACGTCCACGGTGAACCCAATGCCGAATGCGATGAGTAACAGATACATTCTGTCAATGTCAGCAGGAAGCAAAAGCACACCCGCAATGTAGATAAAACAGAAGGCGTAATTAAACAATACGACATTCCGCATGAAGAAGATCTGCAGGAACAGGTACAGCAGGATCATCAGGGAATATTGTATCGCCTCTCGTAAACTCATTTGGTATTTATCGTACGTAATTTAAGACTATCCTGTTCCCCAAGTTGTTGATTTTGTACCACATAAACGTAAGAGAGATTTCGAAAATCGGTAGCCAGCCTTAGTGTAATGTTGTAAAATGTCTGGTTAGGATGCACCGTAACCGTTTCGACACGACCCACCATGATGCCCGGAGGGAACACGGAGTTCTGGTCGGAGGTAACCGCAGAATCTCCTTTGAAGATCTTGGTATACTTCGAAACGTCTATCATATCAATGATATTCGGGTCCTTTCCAGGCCATTTGGCATAACCAATTTCCTTGCTGCGCACCAGCTTGGACGAAACCATAAACTGTGAATGCAGAATAGAGGTCACAACCGAGTAATTATCAGAACAGAAACGCACCTTACCAACCACCCCTGTTGCAGAAATGACGCCCATTCCAGGCTTGATCCCATCCGAAGTTCCCTTATCGATCGTCAGCACATTATTGGTTTTATTCGTCTCATTATCAACAACCTTCGCCACAGTGAATGTAAAGCGTGATGCGAACGAGGAGTCCGGAACATAACCTGCCGGTGAATCGATGGGTTTCGTCTGGGTTAATGCGGTTACCGTTGCCCTGAGCCGTGCGTTTTCATTGGCCAGAGCTGAGTTCACCTCATCCAGTTTAGTGTATTGTCTTGCAGAGTTGGAAAATGCTAATGTTTTGGCAACGTAATAGTTGGAAGTGTTGAAATAAGTGGCACCCCAGTAAGTGTTACTGCGCACAATCAACCAGACACTGAGCACTTCCAGCAAGATAAAAACCAAAAAGAAACGATTCCGGACAACGAAATCAACGAGTTGGAGCATGGGCTTACATGTTCACATTGTGAACGATCCAATACTACGAAATCAGTACAGGCTTGTATAATTCAAGATTTTTGAGGACTTCTCCTGTGCCTTTTACAACAGCCTTTAACGGATCATCTGCAATGTGTACAGGAAGTTTGGTTTTTTGTGCAATACGTCGGTCAAGGCCGTGAATAAGTGCCCCTCCGCCAGTTAGATAAATACCATTTTTGAAAATATCCGCTGAAAGTTCAGGTGGAGAAATTTCAAGTGCCTTCATGACACCTTCCTCGATTTTTGAGATAGACTTATCAAGAGAATACGCGATTTCGCTATAAGTAACGCGTATTTCTTTCGGAATTCCGGTCATTAAGTCACGTCCACGGATCTGGTAATCGTCCAATGGAATTTCCAGTTCAGGAGAAGCAGAACCAATGGCCATTTTAATTAACTCAGCAGAGCGCTCGCCGATCAGCAAATTGTGCTCACGACGCATATAATCCACAATATCTCTCGTAAATACATCACCTGCAATGCGCACTGACTGCTCACAAACAATCCCGGATAATGCTATAACAGCGATTTCAGTCGTTCCGCCGCCGATATCGACGATCATGACACCATTAGGCTGTGTAATGTCAATCCCGATCCCGATAGCAGCTGCGATCGGCTCGTGAACCATGTATACTTCCTTTGCGCCGGCATGCTCGCATGAGTCCTTAACCGCACGTTTTTCAACCTCTGTAATCCCCGAAGGAATGCAAACTACCATGCGGTGTGAAGGCGTAAAAAAACGGCTGCCGGTATCGATCATTTTGATCATACCACGAATCATCATTTCAGCAGCAGTAAAGTCGGCAATTACACCGTCTTTAAGTGGGCGGATTGTTTTGATATTCTCGTTGGTCTTCTCATGCATTTGCATAGCTGTGTGTCCGATAGCCAAAACTTTGCCTGTGGTTTTGTCCATGGCAATGATCGAAGGCTCGTCAACAACTACTGTATCTTTATGGATGATGAGGGTATTGGCAGTACCCAAATCGATCGCTATATCGCTCGTCAAAAAATCAAACAATCCCATATATTTTTTTAAAATTTTCGCTCACTTTGATTTCAGGATGGCAAAATTACAGATTATTAACCACAAACAAAGGCATTTAAAAAATTTCGGCATATGGCCGTTTTAGCCCTGAAAACGGCTGTTACGACGCGTTGTAGAATAGAATTTACAAAACCTGTGTACCTTTGTTTTTACTATGGGAATCAGAGCACTATTGAGTGAGCCGCTGGCTCGATACATCGTACAGCAACAACAAGATTGGATCTCACGAAGCGTCGAAGTGCAGGAAAAATGGAGGAAGGATTTGGTAAAAAAAGCCTTGCATACGCAGTTCGGGAAAGACCATTTTTTCAAAGACATTAACTCCTATTCCGACTTCCGGGAAGCGGTGCCGGTTCATGATTATGAAGACCTTCATATTTATATTGATAAGGTCAAAAACGGTGAAGAAGACATTCTCTGGCCAGGAAAACCACTATATTTTGCCAAAACGTCAGGCACAACATCCGGGACAAAATATATTCCCATTTCCAGGGACTCGATTTCAAACCATATTGACTCCGCCCGTAATGCCATTTTGACGTATATAGCGGAGACAAAAAAAGCGCAGTTTCTTGATAAAAAGCTCATTTTTCTATCAGGAAGCCCGGTGCTGACAGAGACCGGCGGCGTACTGACAGGGCGGTTGTCAGGTATTTCCAATCACCACGTGCCGGGTTACCTGAAATCAAACCAGATGCCGAGTTACGAAACCAACTGCATTGAAGATTGGGAGACGAAATTGGACAAAATCATCGACGAAACGCTCGATCAGCCCATGTCATTGATCTCAGGCATTCCGCCCTGGGTGCAGATGTATTTCGACAAGATTACCGAAAGAACAGGCAAAAAAATCAAAGACGTTTTTCCTGATTTTTCACTTTTCATTTACGGGGGCGTCAATTTTGAGCCTTACAGGGCCAAATTGTTCGAATCCATCGGCAAACGAATTGACTCGATTGAGCTCTACCCTGCTTCCGAAGGATTTTTTGCCTACCAAAATTCCCAGCAAGACGACGGCTTGCTTCTGCTCTTGGACACCGGGATTTTCTACGAATTTATTCCTGTTGAAAACTTTTTTGACGAAAAACCAAAGCGGTTATCCATCGGTGAGGTTGAAATTGGCCAGAACTATGCGGTGATCGTTAATAACAATGCTGGTTTATGGGGTTATTCGCTGGGCGACACAGTCAGGTTTGTCTCGTT
The DNA here is from genome assembly GCF_022869785.1 of Dyadobacter chenwenxiniae. Lineage (NCBI taxonomy): Bacteria > Pseudomonadati > Bacteroidota > Cytophagia > Cytophagales > Spirosomataceae > Dyadobacter > Dyadobacter chenwenxiniae. Next base: position 5,465,716 of record NZ_CP094997.1, read on the forward strand.
AAATCCTTATAAAATTCTGGTTACGGGAAGGATCAAGCATTTCATATCTGCATTTGGCGAGCACGTGATTGGTGAAGAGATTGAAAAAGCCTTGCGTTATGCGATGGAACGGCATCCGGAGGTCGAGGTGATCGAGTTTACGGTTGCGCCTATGGTAAATTCGGAAAATGGAGGGCTTCCTTATCATGAATGGTTAGTGGAATTCGCTGTTGAGCCTAATAACAAGGAACAATTCGTGGCCGACATTGATAGAAGGCTTACCGAACTCAACATCTATTATAAGGATTTGATCAAAGGCAGCATTTTGAAAACATTGGAATTGGTGCCCTTGCGTAAAAACTCGTTTATAGACTTTATGCGCGCCAATGGCAAACTAGGCGGCCAGAACAAAGTGCCGAGACTGGCGAACGACCGAAAAATTGCGGACGAGCTGATCAACATTAACCGGCAGTAATTTAACCTAAGCATCAGGATGAAAAAAAATATAGCGATTCTAGGATCAACGGGTTCGATCGGGACGCAGGCATTGGAAGTGATTGAAGCGAATCCTGAGATTTTTTCGGTTACCGTTCTTACTGCGCAGGATAATGCAGATCTGCTGATCGAACAGGCAGTGAAGTTTCTGCCAAAAGAAGTGGTTATCGGCAATAAAAAGCTTCTTGAAAAGGTAAAATCTGCACTCTCAGCCTATCACATTAAGGTTTATAGTGGCATTGAAGCATTGGTTTCCGTTGTGGAAACGGATGATATTGACACGGTGCTTACGGCAATGGTCGGTTATGCAGGCCTTTTGCCAACCATTCACGCCATTAAAGCAGGAAAGGACATTGCACTGGCTAATAAAGAAACGCTGGTTGTGGCGGGAGAACTCATAACAGGACTTGCAAAACAATACGGCGTCAACATTTATCCGGTCGACTCTGAGCATTCTGCCATTTTCCAATGCCTGGTTGGGGAAGAGGCGAATAAGATCGAAAAGATCATATTAACCGCCTCTGGCGGGCCGTTTCGTGGCAAAGACCGTGCATATCTGGCCAATGTTACCAAGGAGCAAGCATTAAAGCATCCGAATTGGAGCATGGGCGCAAAAATTACCATTGATTCGGCTACGCTGATGAACAAAGGCCTGGAAGTGATCGAGGCCAAATGGTTATTTGATCTAGAAGCGTCACAGATAGACGTCATCGTTCACCCGCAAAGCATTATCCACTCGCTTGTGCAATTCGAAGACGGCAGCATCAAAGCGCAAATGGGGCTGCCTGATATGAAACTCCCGATCCAATACGCCTTGCGTTATCCGGCCCGTCTGAAATCGGCCTTCCCCAGGTTTAATTTTACCGATTATCCCTCCTTAACCTTCGAAAAGCCGGATCTTGACACTTTCAGGAACCTTGCCATTGCTTATGAAGTGTTGGAAAAAGGAGGAAATGCAGCCTGCATTATCAATGCGGCCAATGAAATTGCGGTAGAAGCGTTTCTTCGGGGTAAGATCGGATTTCTTGAAATTTCTGATCTTATCATTGAAAGCCTTGCCAAAATATCCTACATTTCCACCCCGACGTATTCCGATTACGTTCAAACAAATGAGGCGACAAGGCGTTTTGCTTCCGAACTGATTCAGGTAAAAGTTTAATGAAAACCACCTTTCTAAAATACTTATCAGTAGCGCTTGCCAGCACGCTAAAATTTTTCGGCGGCCCCATTGCAGGCGTTGTATTGAAATTAACCTGGATTGAAACAGCCATATGCTCAGCAATAGGCATGATGTTCAGCGTGCTAATTCTCACTTATGTAGGCGGCGCAATTCAGGATTTTATCAAAAAGAGGAGAAAAACACCGCCGAAGAAATTCAGTCGGACTAATCGCATTGCAGTAAATATCTGGAAGCGTTTTGGCATCATAGGCATTGCGTTTCTTACGCCACCATTGTTTACGCCACTTTTCGGGCCAATCTTAGCAGTCGCTTTCAAAGTGCCGCGCGCGTCGATTTTCTTGTGGATGTCCACAAGCGCTATCATTTGGGGGTTAGCCATTTCTTACATTGCGCATAAAATGACTTTTATCCAGGAATGGATCAAATAAATTGCGTGTGACGGCCACCGGCTAACGAATAGCGGCTAACGTTTAGCGCCTGAGGATCAGCGGCTGATCCTCAGCGGCTGATCCTCAGCGGCTGACTTCCTTCTTCGGAGCAGTGGATTTCTTCATGAAATCGCCTTGTGAGAAGTATTTTTCAATAAGGCAATACATTAAAATGAAGAAGTAGCGGCTTCCCATTTCTTTAATTTTCAACTTAGATTCGCCGTATTTGCGATTTGTCCAGCTATTCGGCACAACAGCATAATTGTAGCCGCGCACCATTGCTTTCAGGGGAAGTTCAATAGTCAGATTGAAGTGAGGCGCCAGAAACGGCTTTATTCCATCGATAGTTTCTCTTTTATAGAGTTTAAAAGCGTTGGTTGTGTCATTGTATTTGATGCCCATCACCATCTTTACAATAAAATTCGCAACCCGGTTGATTACTTTTTTCAACGCCGGATAATCGACCACTTTTCCGCCTTTTTCCCATCTGGATCCAAAAACACAATCATAATCACCGTCCAGCATTTTGTAATAATATTTTACCAAATCCTCCGGATCATCGGACATATCAGCCATGAAAACAGCGACACAATCACCTTTGAAGCGCTCTAATCCATATCTTACGGCATAACCGAAGCCGTTAGGGCCAGGATTTGTGTAGTAAACCAATGTTGGGATTTGAAGGGATAGTTCGTCCAGCACACGAAGTGTTCCGTCTTTGGAATTATCGTTTGTGACGCAGATTTCGTGCGGAATATTGTATTTATTTAATGTTTGGTGCAGCGATGTCAGAGTGTGTGTAATCGATTCCTCCTCATTATATGCTGGTATTACGACGCTTAGCTTCATGGATTGCAGTTGTTGAGAACAGTACAAATTAAAGATTATTAATTCTAACTGCCAATTTTTTCAAATAAGGATAGCTGCTCGTCGTAGCGCGCCAATGTCTTTGAGACGATTGGATCATATTTATGGTCCAGCCATCTATTGACATTCTCAAACATATCCCGCCTGTTCTGCCAAAATTTCTGATTTGTATTCGAGTGAACATTGCTAAGCCCCGCGCTATGCTTGCGATACACACCCATAGGCTCAGGGAAATAACCAATTTTGCCTTGCGCCGCCAGCTGAATAATCACCGCCCAGTCGCCCGCTGCCGCTTTTGCATGCCAGTCTGCAAAGTCGTTTTGGAGAAAATGATTCCTATAAACCCAACTTGCAGTCGCCATAAACCACTTGTCTTCCAAAATATCTTCAATAGTCGAGACTAATTTTTGATCCGGAGCATTAAAAAAATGTTCTGGCGACCCATCTTCGTAGGTCACCAGAACATTATGATGGGATATAGCAAATTCCGGATTCGCATCAAGAAAGTCAACTTGTTTTTGCAGTTTCAACGGATCAGTCCAATAGTCATCACCCTCACACATGGCCACATATTCGCCTTTACAAGCTTTCAACAGTTGCAGCACATTATTCCGCCCCGCAAACTCCCGCGGCTCCTTAGGCCCCTGATTTTCAGAATGCAAAAATGCCCGAATCGTTCCCGGGTTTTTCTCTTGATATTCCCGGATAATAGCAGGTGTCGCATCCGTAGAAGCATCATCCCCAATCACAATCTCAAAATCAAAATTCGTAACCTGCATCAAAGCCCCATCAAGCATCTGCTTAATGTAGTTTTCATGATTAAATGCAGGAACGCAAACGGAAAGTTTCATTTTCAGCTAAAAACCTCTTTCAATTGCTCCACACTTGGGAAATTTGGCGTTACAAGCTCAGTTTCCGGCTTGTAAATGTATGCCATTGGATAGCCTCTTTCTATGAATGTGGGCTCGTCCAGGTTGTTGTAGCGGAGTTGTACAGACCAGCGGATGTTGTTGGTAATGTTGTTGCCGGATTGATGGATCAGGAACGCAGAGAAGACGAGAATGTCGCCGACTTTGAATTCGGTTTGAACAAAATCCTCTTCTTTTAATGATGACGTTATTCCGCCCTGGTAACCTGATGTGGTTGATTCCTGTAAACCGATTTTGTGGCTGCCTGGAATTACTTGCAAAGCGCCGATATCCGCGCCGGCGTCAACCATTGGGAACCAGATTACGGTGCTGTCCAGCGAGCCCTGGCCTGTGCGCCAGTCCTGGTGCGCGTCCAGTTTCCAGTGTTTGCTGCCGTCTTTTGACAAGAAACGGCTGTTAAACTGCATTGCGGCTCTCGCGCCGATGATCGGGCTGGAAAGACCTACTTGTTTTAGGATGTCTTCAATTTTTGGATCAAGTCCCAGTTTGTGCAGCGAAAATGTATGCTGAACCGTTTTTCCTGTGTTCACAAACGCATTGAAGTCTTTTTCAAAAAACTCAAACATTGCATTCTCAAACTCGTCGCGGTTGTCGATATCCGGCGTTTTACCGGTGACATGCTTGATTTGGGTTGCGAATATTTTTCTTGCGTCCGTATAGATGTTATTGACAACGTCTTTGTCCAAAAAATCTCTTAAAAGGACATAGCCGTCATTGTTGAATTGTTCCTGCAGTGTGCTCATTTGTATGACACTTTATGTGGTTTGAAAAAAATTGAGAACCTAATCAGTCAGATAATGTAACCGGCTCTGAATAAGTTCTCAAATTTATGTTTCTGTTGAAATCAAATAAATGACTTTTGTTGCCTTTTAAGCAGATCTTAGTCCTCCCAGACCGCGTAAGCAAATCCGGCAGCACCAAAGCCATTGCCATTGTAAAGCAGATATTTCTTGCCGTTATGCTGGTAAAAGTTCGCATAATCGATCATTTGATAATCAAAATCCTCGGGATTATCAGATTTTGCAATTCCTACCAAGTTATCCTTACGCTCCCAATTTGTACCATCCACTGATTCCGCATATCCAAGTCTATAACTCTGATTGCGATCCGTGCGATAATCACGCGTGTGGCGGTAAGAATAGTACATTTTGTAAATCCCATCCTCCTTGAAAACGCTCGGACGGCCTACTGCATGCAGAAAATCGTCAAAGTCAAGCGCAGGAATGTCACTGATTTCCCAACGAATCCCATCCTTGCTCGTTGCGGATTGGCCTCTGTAATAAGGCTCAGGATAATCGTGAATGTATTCGCATTTGTGTCCTGAAATATACCACATCCGCCAGGTGCCGTCGTCGTCGATCAAAACAGAAGGTTGTGCAGCCCAAAGCGGGTTTTGAATGCTGCGGTCCATAATTGGGCCTACAAACATTTTTTTGAACGATATGCCACCATCCGTGCTGACAGCCAGTCCCATTGAAAGTCTGTACGAATTCCAGGTGCGGTTCCAGCCGGTATAATAAAGCCAAATGTCGCCATTTGGACGGTTCACAAACCAGGAAGGCATCGCGCCGGTCTCATCATATTCTCCCGGCCCGCCCAGTTCCAAAATAGGCTTGTCGTGGATGTAAAGGATCTTTTTGGGATCGTCGTAATCTACATCAATGAATGTCGGGCGCGACTGGCCGTCTTTGTCTCTTGACGAAAAATATATGCGTAAAAAATCTTCGTGCTTATATGCAAACGGAACTTGCGCGTGTGACAAACTGTGCGGCAATGTTCCGTCCGGCTTATATATAACTCCTTTTTTAACCCACATGTAATGATAATGTTATTGATTAATCAACCGCCTTTTCAGCGCGTAAACGCCAGTTGTCTACGAAATCCTTGCCTGGAATCGGCAAGTCGATGTCCACTTCCGGAGCATTTGCTGTAACCCTGTATTCCATCACATAAAAAGCATTTCCAAACACATAATGCAATTTGAAATTCTCAATGTTGGCAGGAACGTCTTCCAGAGGCACTTCGGCACGGAAAAGCGGATTGGCTTTTAATAATGTAGCGTAAGTAGGCGTGTTGCGTAACCAAGGCGCAATGCTTTCGTCGCCTACAACCACTTTTCCGCCTGGGCGAACAACGCGGGTAAGCTCATCGAATGCGCGTTTTCTTTCAGAGAATGTATTAATGCCTCCAAAATGAAAAACAGCATCAAAAGTATCGTCAGGGAATGGCAGGTAAGAACCGTTTCCAAGGAAATAATGCACATTAACATCTTCCGTTGAAAGTTTTTCCTGCGCTAGTTTCAACATATTTGGAGAAAGATCGGACAGAACTGCTGTTCCGCCTGGTCTTACGCGGTCTAAAATCAATGATGAGTCTTTACCCGTTCCGGCACCAACTTCCAACGCTTTCATGCCCGGCTTCAATTCCATCAGGTCAATGAAAAACTGCCTCGTAGAAGCTTCATCCGAATGATTCAATGTTTCAAAAACCCAGGAAACACCTTTGTCATAGCGAAGAAATGCTTGGTCATACAAATATTGCTCACGCGCATCTTCTGGCAACAACTCTTTGGGATAGAGCATATTGACAATGCCCGTGTCGCCAATTTCATATATTGTTCCGTCTTCACTTTTCAGTGATTTTCCGTCTTCTGCTATTGTTAGTGCGGTTCCTGTAAGCGGACAAACCAACGATTCTAAAAACTCCTTTTGATTCATTTGTGCTTGGCTGATTGATATATATCTGGTCAAAATTACTTTTTTCTTTTGAACAACATTCAATATCAACCCGCTTATTACCAAAAGGGCGGCACATTTGTCTTGTTTCCGGACTGCCGCACGCCAATCTAATTATTCTTACCTTTGAAAGATTTGAATGCTAACAGTCTCTCAGAATAGATTTTCATTGAATTATGTCTCAGCTGCAAGAAAAAATAAAAGCCCTCGCCAAAGATCAATCAGCCGATATTATAGCGCACCGCCGCCATTTACACAGCAACCCTGAATTATCTTTTGAAGAATATAAAACAGCCAAATATGTAGCCGCCGAACTTACGGCCATTGGTTTACAGCCTGAAGAAGGCGTTGCAGGAACCGGTGTTGTAGCGATCATTGAAGGCAGAAATCCTGCGAAACGCGTGGTCGGCTTGCGTGCAGATATGGACGCACTTCCGATTCTGGAAGCCAATGATGTTCCTTACAAATCAACCGTTCCGGGCGTGATGCATGCTTGCGGACACGATGTGCACACATCTTCGCTGCTGGGAACTGCAAGGATTTTGAATCAATTGAAAGAAGAATTTGAAGGGACTATTAAGCTGGTTTTTCAGCCTGCCGAGGAGAAAGCACCGGGCGGGGCTTCATTAATGATTAAGGAAGGTGTTTTGGAAAACCCAAGACCGGCGAGTATGGTCGGCCAGCACGTTGCGCCAAACATTCCCGTTGGTAAAATCGGCTTCCGTGAAGGGATGTACATGGCCAGCACCGACGAACTTTACTTAACTGTAAAAGGAAAAGGCGGTCACGCAGCGGCTCCGCATCAGTTGGTTGATCCCGTTTTAATGGCTTCGCATATCATTGTTGCATTGCAGCAGATCATCAGCCGCAACCGCAATCCTGCAAATCCTGCCGTGCTTTCTTTTGGAAGATTTATTGCGGATGGCGTAACCAATGTTATTCCAAACGAAGTGACCATTCAAGGAACATGGCGTTGCATGGATGAAGAATGGCGGGAAGATGGCTTACGCAGAATGAAAAAAATGGCTGAGAACATTGCCGAAGCCATGGGTGGAAGCTGCGAATTTGAGATTGTAAAAGGTTACCCTTTCCTCAAAAATCATCCTGAACTTACCAGACGTGTCAGAAGCGCAGCCACAAATTACATTGGCGCCGAAAACGTCATTGACCTTGATCTTTGGATGGCAGGTGAAGACTTCGCATTCTATTCGCAGGTTGTGGATTCGTGTTTTTACCGATTAGGAACGCGTAACGAGGAGCGCGGAATCATTTCAGGGGTGCACACGCCCACATTTGACATTGATGAAAGTGCATTGGAAATTTCGACCGGATTAATGTCCTGGCTGGCTATTTCTGAGCTGACCCATGCGGGATATAACGCTTAAAAAAGCTGTTGACTTTCAATGTGATCACACCAAGGATCGCTTCTTTGAAAATTCCTTTTGACATTTTGGAAGCGCCTTTGGTTCTATCTGTGAAAATGATGGGCACTTCCACAATGTCGAAGCCGTATTTCCAGGAGTTGAATTTCATTTCAATCTGAAACGCATAACCGATAAAACGAATGTTGTCCAGATTGATCGTCTTAAGCACTTTGCTCGTGTAGCAGATAAATCCGGCAGTCGGGTCCATGATCTGCATTCCTGTTATCATTCGCACATAATATCCTGCAAAATAGGACATCAAAACCCTGTTAATGGGCCAGTTAACAACATTCACCCCCGTAATGTAACGCGAGCCGATCGCCACGTCGTGACCTTCCACGGCGCAGGCATGATGCAGGCGAATCAGATCTTCCGGCGGGTGCGAAAAGTCCGCATCCATTTCAAAAATATATTCATAACCGCGCTCCATCGCCCATTTGAAGCCATGAATGTATGCCGTTCCGAGACCCAACTTCCCCTTTCTTTCAACCAAATGCAACGAGCCTTCGTATTCTTTCATCAGACCTTTGACAATGGCCGCCGTGCCGTCGGGGGAACCGTCGTCGATGATAAGCACGTGAAATGGTTGAGTTAAGCTAAATACTTTTCGTATGATGGCCTCGACATTCTCGATCTCGTTGTAGGTGGGAATTACTACAATACTATTATTCACAACTGGTGATAGGGTTAAATTAAATGTGTGATTTTCAGAGCTTAATATTATTGGTTTTCTCCCGGATCTCCACATTCTTGTTCACTTTTTCATAGATCCGCGTCATGGTTTCCGGACGGGTCATGTAATAATCGTAGCTTTTGCGATAAGCCACGGTATCCACTTTGTATTTTTTCCAAATGTCGCTTTTGAGCTTGTTAAAGATCATCAGCGATGAATCAAGCGACCGTAGTTGCAAACGGTTCACCCGCGACTCAGCCAAATGAATGTCTGTGAGGATCGTTGCCATTTTCTCTTCGCTCATGGTGTCTTTGGGCGGTTTTTCGTCCTCTACACAGCTTGTTACCAGCAATGTCAGGAGCAAAAAACGGATTATTCCGTTCGGGAAATTGAGTGTCGGACACCTCATAAAACGCAAAATGTCTATCTTTGTTTAGATACGCCGGATGACAAAGGTGATAATTTTTTCGCAAAACTAATGTTTGAACAGTTTCTTGGAAAGCTAAGAAAGTATGAAATCCGCATGCGGAAAGCGGTGACCAGCGAGCGTTACGGCAATTTTCACTCCGTTTTCAAAGGTTCAGGTCTGGAATTCGACGACCTGCGGCTTTATCAATATGGCGACGATGTGCGCGCCATTGACTGGAACACTTCTGCGAAAGGCCACGGGACTTTTGTCAAAATTTTCAAAGAGGATAAAGAGCAAACAGCCTTTTTCATGCTCGATGTAAGCGCGTCACAGCAGGTAGGAGAGCTAAAAAGGCTCAAAATTGACATTGCAAAGGAGATTTGCGGTGTTCTCACACTATCTGCAATCCAGGAAGCTTCCAGAGTTGGTCTGCTTTGTTTTTCGGATAAAAATGAACGCTATATCCGCCCGTCGGACGGCATGAAACACGGTTATGGCGTCATTTCCGAACTTTATAAACTCATTCCCGAATCAAGTAAAACCAACATTGCCGAGGCGATTTTGGTAACGTTAAATGTTGTTAAAAGAAGAAGTCTCATCTTTCTGATCTCCGATTTTATAGACAATAATTACCAGCATAACCTCAAAGCATTAGCCCGCAAGCACGACCTGATCGTCATTCATCTGTATGATTCAAGAGAAGTGAATTTGCCCGGCTTGGGCATTATTCCGCTTTACGATGCCGAAAAGCAAAGCACTGTTTGGGTTAACACTTCTTCCAAGCAATATAAAGAGGAAATGGCGAGCCGGTTCAGCAAACGAAGCTCAGAATTGGAAAGGCTTTGTCACCAAAACCGCGCAGACTACATTTCAATTAACACGCAGGAAGATTATGTGCCCGCGCTGATCCATTTGTTTAAAGTGAGACGTTACACGAAAAGCAATTCATCGTCGTAATGGCCAGATCATTAACCGCGTTTTTTGCTGTGTTTTTGTCCATCATTCTTTTTCAAACAAAAGGTTTTGGACAAAAAATAAAACCATTGGGCCTTTTCCTGACAGACAGCATTGAAGTCGGCAAACCTGTTTATTTCTCGCTCAGCGTTCGGCACAATCCCAATACAGAAATTTTTTTCCCAGACACATTATACGATTTTTCGCCTTTTGAAATCATTTCAAAACTGGCATTTGCGTCCAGCACGGATGATCGGGGAAGTTTGGACAGTGCAGTTTATCAGCTCATGTCATTCGACGTCGAGCACGTCCAGACGCTCCGCTTGCCGGTTTATGTTTTTCACAAAAAAGATTGCACAGCTGTTTTCACACAACCGGATTCTGTTTTTTTGATCAAAAGCAATGTGGTCGAAAAAGTGAAAAATGCCCGTTTAAAACCCGAAACTTCACTTTTACCGCTGAGCAGCGAATTCAATTTTTCTATTTTGCTGGGCAGCATTGCGCTGATTATCGGTGTTGTCGGCAGCATTTACTGGGTTTTCGGACAGGATATTTACAAACAATGGCAGTTGATCAAATTGCAGCGCAGACATTTGGAATACATTCGCTCCTTCAACCGCCTCATGCGGAATGCGCGGGACAGGAATAACATTAAGGACGCGGAAAAGGCGATTATTGTTTGGAAAAATTATTTGGAAAGACTTGAAAACAAGCCTTTTGCAACTTACACAACGCGGGAAATCGTGGATAACATGCCCGACGAAGCCCTTGCCGAAGCATTGAAAAATATGGACAGCATTATTTACGGTCAAGCGATTTCCAAAAATATGGCCCAATCGCTCGAAGTCCTGAAAAGCGGTGCAACGCGGATTTACCGCAATAAAAGAAAATTCATCCTCGACAGGCCGGTCGCTTAATCTGATTTATGGAAAAATGGTTTTCATTGAAATGGTTTGGTTATGAGGTCTTTCGGTCTTACGAATGGGTGTATCCGTATTTTTTGTATTTGTTACCCTTCATTCCCATCCTTTTCTTGCTTCGGAATGCGTTGCACAGGAAACATAAGCAGCGTTTGGTGATCAGTTACAGCCCTGTAAGGGGTGCACGCGATTGGCAGACATTACTGCGGTTTGTTCAGCCGGTTTCGGTTGGACTTGGGATCGGCCTCATTCTGGTGGCTCTGGCGCGTCCCCAGGTGATTTCTGAACGAACAGATCAATATTCAGAGGGAATTGACATTATGCTTTTGCTGGACATTTCGGACTCAATGATGGAAAAGGATTTGAGTCCCAATCGTTTGGAAGCGGCGAAATTGGTGGCAAGGCAATTTATCAAAGGCCGTTTGCAAGACAGGATCGGACTGATCGTTTTTGCAGGTGAGGCCGTTTCCCTTTGCCCTTTAACCACAGATTATGAACTGCTTTACGGGTTTCTAGATGAAATAAGCCCTGCTATGGTCCCGACGGCTGGAACGGCAATCGGCAGCGCGCTAGCTGTTGCTGTGAACCGGATGCGCGAAACGCCGGGAGAAAGCAAAGTGGCTATTCTCATTAGTGACGGCGATAACACTTCCGGGAATTTAGGACCTGCCACATCGGCGCAATTGGCAAATGCATTCGGCGTAAAGGTTTACACCATTTCGGTGGGTAAGCAAAAAAAATCAATGCGCACGGATAGTGCAGCAGTTTCCAATGCGTTAGTAGATGAAACGGAGCTCAAAAACATTGCGGGTTTGGGAAATGGGAAATATTTCCGTGCGTCCGATAACAGTGCATTGGAAGGTGTTTTTAAACAAATAGATCAGCTGGAAAAGGTTAAATCCAGGGATGTTGTTTCCCGCGACGTTACTGATTTTTACAGGATTTATTTATATTGGGCAGTGTTGTTCCTGCTGATTGCGATTGGAACAAAGAGTACATTTATGGCAAACATTCTGGAAGATTAATGCTGAAACCCTATTACAATTCTGACGCGATTGAGGCTGGACTGGACGAGGTGGGCAGAGGTTGTCTGGCTGGTCCCGTGGTGGCTGCGGCAGTTATTTTACCAAGAGATTTTACACATTCCTACCTCACCGATTCCAAACAGCTGACGAAGATTCAGCGGCTGGATCTTGAAAAAGACATTATCCGCGAGGCCATTTGCTGGGCTGTTGCGGAAGTCGATAATTTGGAAATTGATAAGATTAATATATTGAAAGCCAGCTTCCTGGCCATGCACCGAGCGGTGGACAAACTGCGCATGAAACCGGAACATTTGTTGGTGGACGGCAACCGTTTCACGCCCTATCCAATGATCCCGCACACATGCATCATCAAGGGCGACGCGCATTACTTTTCAATCGCTGCCGCCTCTGTTTTGGCAAAAAATTACCGAGATGAATTAATGTCAAGACTTTCAGGACAATTCCCCCATTATGGCTGGGAAACAAATGTAGGTTACCCGACCATTCACCATCGAAAAGCCATTGGCTTACACGGCCCGTGCCCATATCACCGCATGACTTTCAGGTTATTAAAGCCAGAATGCGATCAGGCGATGGAAGAGGAAATAGAAGATTTAGGTTTTTTATAAAGCGGAACCGTGCTGCAAGGTTCGCCAAACATTAAGCTTTGCACGATAGGTTTGAGCAACCTGCTGATTTCAACATAGGCGGAAATGGGAACATTAACCTTGCTGCAACCTTTTACAACCACCCGTTTGTCCTCAAACTCGCTAATGTTAAGCTTACTGATTGCTTCTGCGAACAGTTTATCTTCCAACACATTCAGATCACCAAAAACAACTGCATTGGCATAAGGCTCTAATTGAACAGCCAGCAGCATATATGCCCAAGTCGGCACAATGGCATCTTCCGAACAAATGATCGCGACATTTTTGCCTTGATATTGCGTCCATTCATGCGTTTTCAGGAATTCTCTGAAATCCTTTTCTTTCAGGATCATTCCCTGCCACAAATTATCCTTGATATCGTATAAAACGCGCTGGCCGGGATGATACAATTCTTCCAAATCCAGTGATACAATGCCACTAACCGCAACCCGGTTTACAATTTCCTCAGTTTCCATTTTGATCTTGCTTTACTTCAAAGGCTAACACGAAAAAGATGCAGTTTGTTTATTTAACCAAACAGAAATCAAATTTTACAAAGCGGGCAAGCTGGATTTTTTGAAAGGCGGCGACATGAAATCTTTCAAATAATACGGCTCAAATGTGGCCACATCCTCGAAATGTTGGTTTTCAAAAGCCCTGGCAGCCAACTCCCCAATTGTTATCGCGGACGGACGAATTTCTCTTCTAGGGAAAACAGCATTAGGATGATTGCCAAGCAACTTTTGGCATTTCGCAGCACCATCGCCAAAAAAGACAATCTTACGTTCTGAAAGCAGCTCCTGGAATGAATTTTCATCCATAATGATCGCTTGCGTCTCTTGTACGAAATTGTTCGTCGAGTCGAAAACAGCTGCATAGACCTCCATTCTCCGCGCATCGATCATGGGACAAAGTAAATGCCCGGGATAAAAGGAGTTAAGTTGTAACGCCATCGCTTCCAATGTATTAATCGCAATCATCGGCTTATCCAATGCATAACAAAGTCCTTTCGCGGACGATACGCCCACACGTAAACCTGTGTAAGAGCCGGGGCCCTTCGCCACCGCAATTGCATCCAGATCATTCAATGTAAAACCTGCATGAGCAACAGCACTTTCCATCAGTGTTGTCAGCATGGACGAGGACGATCGGTCGGTGTGGAGGTCGTAGCTGGCTAGTAAAACGGAATTTTCGTGGACCGCCACGGAGCAGCCGCGAATGGATGTGTCAATACTTAGTAGGAGCATAAAAACGAAGTAACAAAGGCAACAAAGCTAATTGACTTGTCAGACTGAGCGGAGCCGAAGTCACGTGCAGAATGTGACTTCGGCTCCGCTCAGTCTGACAAGTCGAGTAACTTATTTCTTTTTTAACAGATCATTATAACGAGCCGGCTCTTTGAACAATGCCAGCGCCGCCTTCACCTCCGGATCTTCTTTAAACGAGGCTTCTCTCAAACCTTTTTCCAGATAATAATGCTTGATAATCTCTTCTTCCAGGATCTTTTTGATCTCTGGTTTGAAAATTTGCAAGTCGTTATCCTTGCTGTGTGAAAGTTTGGATTTCAATGCTTTCAGCTGATCTTCAATTACTTCCAAAGATTTTTCCTTCTTGGCAGAAGCTTCCAGATCATTCAAATCCCGCTCAACCTGCGTGGTGTAATCGTATTCTTTATCACCAAGCCATTTGGTAAAAGCCGCATAATCCGCATCCGAAAGGCTGAATTCTTTGGCCGGTTTAATAGTAGGATGCTCGAAGTGAAATTTGACAGCGTAATCAAAGAAAAGACGGTTACGGCCGAGGGAAGTTGCCAAAGGCGAGTAAGTTTCTTTTTCAGTCTGGATATCAGGCAAAATCCCGCCTCCGTCAAAAACAATGCGACCGTTTTTGGTCTTGAATTCCGTCATGAGCGAATCCGGGATTTTACCAACACTTCCGTCATCATTCCGATGACTGTAATCGATCGCCTGAATGCATCGGCCGCTTGGAATGTAATATTTAGCGGTTGTAATCTTCATTTTGGTGTTGAATGACAAGTCACGCGTTGTTTGCACAAGCCCTTTTCCATAAGTGCGCTGGCCGATCAGGACGCCGCGGTCATAATCCTGGATCACACCTGAGACAATCTCTGCCGCCGAAGCGCTGCGGTTGTTCGTCAGCACGATAACGGGGATTTCTGTGTCGAGCGCAGGATTGTAAGCGGTGTAAGTTTTGTTCCACTCGCTTACTTTGCCTTTTGTAGAAACAATTTCTTCACCTTTGGCAATGAAAATATTAGAAATTTCAATCGCCATATTCAGCAAGCCGCCCGGATTATCACGCAAGTCCAGTACGACCGATTTCATTCCTTTTCCCTTCAATTCCTGAAATGCATTGCGCACTTCGCGGGAAGCTGTGGCAGTGAAATCTTTCAGGTCAATGTAACCTACATCTTCACTGATCATGCCGTAATAAGGCACATTGGTCACTTTTACAATGTCACGGTTCAGTGAAACTTCAAGCGGTTTGGTGTTGCCGTAACGTTTTAAAGTAAGTGTGACATTGGATTGGGTTTGTCCTTTTAAAAGTTTGCCTGTGTCAAAATCCTCACGAGTTGAAATGTCCACACCATTGATTTTAACGATCTCGTCGCCAAGTTGCAGTCCGGCTTTCTGAGCGGGTGTGTCTTCATAAACCATCATCACCGTATGTTTGCCTTCGGCGGAGCTGATGATCGCGCCAATTCCGTTGTATTTTCCAGTGGTCATGGTCATGTAATCCTCAATGTCATCCTCGGCATAATATACCGTGTATGGGTCCAGCGAGCGAAGCATATTGTCTATACTCGTCTTAATGAGTTGATTAGGATTGATTTCATCCACATAATAAGCGCGTTCAATTCCTTGAACAATGTGGCGTAAATGTCGAGGTTACGCGCGATTTCGAATAAGCGGTCATCTTGCTTAAATGAAACAAAGGCGATCCCTGCGACCACCGGAATGGCCAGCCAGAAGGAGCGAAGATACTTTCTCATGTATGTTCAGGAATTAAATTAAGGTTTTTTGAACGGCGCGGGGCAACTTTTCGAGTCTTTTGAGCGATTGCTTCATGGCTGTTTCAATAACGTCATAAGATGTTATTTCTTTTGCAAGATACAAAAAAGCAATGTAGGAAGGTCTTGATTCCGTGGATAATGCGAGGAGCGATTCCTTGTTCAAACGGTAAGCTTCACGGCAGCGGCGACGGACAAGATTCCGGTCAACAGCGCGTTTGAATGATTTTTTGGAAACGGAAAAAAGGACTTGAGGAAGTTTGGGAGGTGACTCTTTTTCAATGATATAGAGCACCCTAAAAGGAAAAAGGTAGAACGTTTGGACCTCCGTGCTACCTCTTTGAAAGAGCCGTCCGACTAATCGGGGGCTGCATAAGCGTTCATTTTTACCAAATGTTTTTTTCAAGCTTTTGTAGAAAAAAAGTATCTGCTAAGTTTGATATTACTCAAACTTAGCAGACTATGAAAGGACTAGCATCCTCTACGAAAACTTTCAAACCTCTGTTATTGCTTATGACGTTTTTCGTCTGATACTGTCAGTTTCCAACGGCCTTTCTTGCGACGGCCAGCTACTACTTTACGCCCATTTGCAGTGGACATTCTTTCACGGAAACCGTGTTTGTTTCTCCTCTTGCGATTCGATGGTTGAAAGGTACGTTTCATCTCATTATCAAATTATTGCGCTATAAATCTCTGTCTACCCCTAATTTGGGCTTGCAAAGGTAAGATAAAAAAATTATATTAGTAAACATTTCATCAAAAACTAAAATTTAATGTTAAAGAAAAAGGCACTCTCCCTCTCCCTGGATGCCACCAGGGACTTTACACTTACGCTCGAGCCAGTCAGCGGCGGAATCACATTATTTTATGCATTCGTCAATGGTGTAAAGGTTATCCAGGCCGACGGCACCAACAAACGCATATGGAGCGGCACCATTTCCATCGCCCAGGTCCGGATTAAGGTTCGTGTTGTTGGCATCGGCAATGCTTCCTTTAACCTTGGCATAGACTTACCCGGCACTGCGGAGGATCAGAGTTTAACATTAAAATTACAAGACGGTTATTATGAGACAGATATACTTTTATAGTGTGCTGCTCCTATGCCCGTTGATGACGCTGGCGCAGGAAGTGAAATTAAAGGTGTCGCCGTATGTGAATGCCACGACCTCGATTAAAGAAGGCTTGATTGAGGCGGGGCCGGAGTTGAGTTGGGAAAAGATCCAAAGCGGCAAAACCTTCACATTAAGGCCATCCATCCGCTTGCCATTAACAAACGAAGCTGAAAATGTGCTGCAAATTGACCGCTTCACTTCCACCTGGAAAAGCGTGCTGGCAGCACAGTTTACAAAAGATAACACGCAGGAGTCGGGCGGGATTTCCAGACATTCCTTTACGGGCCAGTTCGAGTATGGACATGACAATTTTAAATATTACCCAAGCGCAAATCCCAATGCGGAAGTGAGCAATGGAGCGGATTCTTATGCATTTGAAGTGAAATACGCGGGTTTTTTCTCCAAAGGACAATCCGGCGCGCCGCAGTTTTCGCCTCAGTTTCGGCTGCGTTATGCTTATAACTGGAATGCTGCTTCGGAGGTCAGTGTGATCAATACGCCTAATCCCGGAGGATTTGTTACAACATCGGACATTATTGTGGACCCGCCTAGTGTGCAGCCCGTTTTTTCACCTGCGTTTTCGTTGCAGATTTATCCAGGGAAGGGGAATTTCAGTTACTCTCCGACCATTTATTACGATTTCACAGGAAACATTGGAGACAACGGCCCATTTGGCAATCTGAACCGCCTGCGGCTGGAAACCTGGATCTTCTTTTATCCGTCTTTGACCGACAGTCCGAATGTTAAAATCGGGATATCGCCGTTTTTAAGCCTCCGCACCAAAGGTCAGGACAGCTTCAATAAGGCAGAATATGGCGGCATGATCACGGTAAAATTCGGAACATCGTTTCTGCAATTTCTATAATGGCATAGAAAACAGGCTTTTCAGAGGCTGTTGCCAAATCTTCTTAAACTTTTTTAAGATTTGGTACGTTTATTTGTACTGATACTGTGTACATTGCATATATTCAATATGATTTTAACAACCTCACATTCACTATGTATTCGTCTGTTCTAATAGCCGGGCAATTTGTAAACTTCGGCGTGAAGGAAAATAATCCTGTGACGCAGATGAAGTTGCAGAAAATGGTCTTTTTTGCGCACGGGCTGCATTTGGCATTAAATAATGGAGATCCGCTGATCCGGGAGAAATTCCTGGCGTGGAAATTCGGGCCGGTTGTGCCGACGATTTATCAGCTTTATAAAAAGTGGGGCAATTCGCCCATTATAGAGAAAACTTCGATTACTGTCAACTCACAGCCGCTGGCCAATTTTTCAGAACTGACTCCCTCGGCCATCGAAGCGATTAATAATACTTGGGAAATTACAAAAGACGTTGATGCCATCACATTATCAAACTGGTCCCACGCGGTGAATTCACCCTGGGATGTTACTTATAAGAAGGTCGGAGAGAATGGTGTAATTGACGATAACCTGATTAGAAATTATTTTGAGCAGCAAATCAAATCCCCAATCCCGGCTGTCTGAGTCAAAACTGTCAGTCGACAGAAATACGTTACGCAATTGGGTAACTGCTGCATCGCCGGAATCAACAGAACAAGACATTAGTGAAAAAACCTTCCTTACGCTGCTTCAACAGGTAAGTCTCGAAGGTTTATCCCAAAATATCCGGGAGAGGAAAAAGTACGCTGAATACATCTTCTGGATGGTTTCGGTATGGCTGGTAATGGTGATTTTGCTGGTGTGGTTAAATGGGCTTGGGGAGGTTTATTGCTACAATTTCCTGGATCCACTGCTACGCACGGGCGTAAAGTACATTAGTTTCAGCTTCCAGCTTTCCGACGCGGTGCTCATTGCATTGATCACCACTGCGACGGTCAACATTACTACATTCTTCCTGGTCGTAACTAAATATCTTTTCCCAAATACACCCGAAAAAGATAACCCGCCTGTGGAGTAACTTAAATTTCCGCGTCCTCTTTCGCTCTTACCTTATAGTCCGAAGAATCTTTATCAGACCATTTGTAAACGACCTTTTTGAAACGAAGGTCTTGAATGATCGGCTTAATGTTGGCCAGGAAAGCATCCTTGGTTTTTTCGTTAGCAAACAGCTCGCCAGTGAAAGTCAATGTATCCTGCTTAGGCCCAGACACGGCAATGTTGATTTTTTGTCCGTCCAGCACTTCCCTTTTGGATTCAACATATGCAGTTCTCAGCTCCGGAAATTCCTTTGTCTGAACTTCAATGATCTTCTTCTCAAGGATTTCAACTTTCGGTTTGATCACCTTATCCTTGCTGCCTTTGACCTCATTGAAAAGCGAAGTGTTTGATTTATGCCACGAAAGCCTTGTCGCAATATCTTGCTTGGACATATCGCTTTTCAGGTTCCGGTCAATATCAATAATTTGATTATCAATAAATAGCAGCATATTCTTGCCTTCCGTGGCAGTCAGCTTTTTAGGAGTCAAAAAATATATCCCAAAACCCACTACAGCAGCAGCAATCAGGACGTAAGCGATATATTTGAATATATTCCCTTTGCGAGGATTCTCTTCCATTTTTCCTTTTATAATAGTTACAAAAAGAATGTAAAAAGGCTGTTCCAAGCGTTTAAAGGCCAATTTTTATAACCTCTCGTGCAGCTATTTCCCCATAGTGTATACGTTTGGATTGTAGTAGAATAGGGCAGATTGGTAATGAACAAGCCCATGTCACGCTGAGCGGAGTCGAAGCGACGCTACTACTGAAGGATTACGTCCTACATCCACTTCGACTCCGCTCAGTGGGACAAAAAAAGGTGTCCACTGCTAAATCTGCTCGGCATGAAAGCCAGTCCAACAACCCAATGCCTCGGATCAATATCCCGGATTCTGCGGCCCTAAATTCGGGTTCACCTGCAATTCCACACGTGGAATCGGCATCAGGTAATCCCTTGCTGGGTTAAAGCTTGTATGTGGTTCCAGGGATTTTGGGCCAAGAAATACGGCTTCACCCAGCTTGCGGCGCTTGATGTCGAACCAGCGTTTGTATTCGAAGGCTAGCTCAATGCGTCTTTCTTCCATGATGAGGTCGATTAATGCGGTTTTGCTTAGTCCTGCGGCTACATTGGCTGGGAAAGTTGTTGGCTTGCCCGCCCAGTTTCTGGCCCTTGCGCGGATTTCGTTGATGTAGGTCAGTGCCTCTGCATTCGGGCCGTTTACTTCCACGGAGGCCTCTGCTGCGATCAGCAAAATTTCTGCATAGCGCATTGCGGCATAGTTGTGGTCTGAGTAACGTCCTTCCGAGTTAGATGTTCCTGCAAAACGAGCGTATTTGGCAATATGCGGCCTTTTTGTGTTTGGAAATTCGGTGTAGGGAACTAGCTTGCCGCCGATAAGGAGCGAGTCGTCAAAGCTTACTTCTTTGCGGTAATCGCGGTTGTCCCAGGTGTTGAAAACATTCATTGAAGGCACGAGCACGCTCCATCCGCTGCGCGGCGCATCGCCCCCGCGTATGCCCGTCATAGGCGCCATAATGTCGTCATTTGCACCGCCTTCACCACTTTTTAAGCCCAGAAAGTCGATGTCGAAAATGTGCTCTTTCATGTTTGGCGCTTGTGGCGCAACGAATAATGTCTGGAAATCAGCTTCAAGTGCATAACCGAATTTGTCTTTGTTATCAATCACATATTTGGCTTCTGCGTAAGCTTTTGCATAATCGCCCAACGTCAAATGCACCGATGCCAGATAGGAAGCAGCCGTTCCTTTGGAAGCGCGGCTCCTTACTTCGGAAGGCTGTTTTTCGGGTAACCATTGTTTGGCAAATTCCAGATCGGCGATAATGCTTCCGTAAACCGTAGCCGCTGGCGTTCTGGAAATAGCTTTTACAGCTTCCGGGTTACTGATGAAATAATCAATGTAAGGAACGTCGCCGAAAACCTGCACCAGGTTGAAATACGCAAATGCACGAATGAAACGGGCTTCCGCCACAAGCGGATTGATCTCAGCCTCAGGCAATCCAAGTTGTTCTCCGCCCGAAATAGCCGCATTGGCAGCACTGATCATCTGATACCAAGCTGGCCAGAACTGGTTGACCATGTTGTTGTTATCATCCATATTGAAATCATTCACCTGCTGCCGCTCAGCCGGCGTTCCGCGGTCGCCAATGTCCACCATATCGCTGCGCAGCATTAATGCGGAAACAAATTGCCGCCCGTAAAGACGCTCAGTCGCAATCCAGCCATAAGCGCCAAAAACGGCTGTTTCAACGTCTTTCGAAGTTCGGAACAATGATTCGGGCGCAAGTAAGCCCACCGGTTTTTCGTCCAGGTCGGCGCAGCCCAGTGAGAAGCTTGCGGTAAGGATGAAAAGTAAAAATCTATTTGTTAAATGCTTCATTTTAAGTCGAATTTAAGAGTCAGAATTAGAAACCAACATTCAGCCCAATGGTGTAGGATTTGGCATTTGGATAACTGCCATAGTCCAGTCCCAGGTTACGATTACTGTTCGTGCTGTTATCATCCGAAGAATAATTTACCTCCGGATCGAAACCTTTGTATTTTGTAAATGTCAGAATGTTCTGTGCACTCGCATAAATACGTAACTTGCTGATATGCAGCTTGTCCAGCACGGGTTTTGGAATGTTATAACCCAGTGCGATGTTTTTCAAACGAACAAAACTTCCATCTTCCACCCAGCGCGTTGATACGCGACGTGTGCGTCCTGCCATTGCTTTTGGAACATTTGTATTGGTGTTTGTAGGCGTCCAGCGGTTCAATGCTTCTGTGGTTGCATTATTGATTCCCGACAGCAGGTTCAGTTCCATCAGCGTATAGTTCAGCATATCATTGCCTTGCGACGCCTGGAAGAAAACGTTGAGGTCAAGGCCTTTCCAGCTGAAATCATTGGTTAATCCCCAGATGAACTTTGGATGCGGATTGCCAATGATCGTGCGGTCGTCGCTGTTGAGCGTTCCGTCGGGTTGGCCTGTCAATTGACCGTCTTTTTTACCATCAATATCCCTGAATTTCTCACCCCCCGCAGCCGTTTCAAAACCACCGCCCGGAATGAAGTTGTCACCTTCCTGGTAAACGCCGTCATAAATCCAGCCATAAAAAGATCCCACAGGCTGGCCTTCACGCAGGATTTGCGTCTGTCCCAATCCTACCAAATGTCCAGGCCCCGAAGCATACAATATGTCCGTTCCATTCGGCAATGACAAAACCTTGTTGCGGTTGAGCGAGAAGTTAATGTCCGTGTTCCATTTGAATTCGCCTACCAGATTTCGCGTGTTAACCGTCAATTCAAAACCCTTGTTTTCAACCGAACCAATGTTTTTCAACTGATTGCTATAACCTGAATACTGAGGTAATTGCACGCTGAAAAGCAGGTCTTTTGTAACACGTCGATAATAGTCGGCCGTAATGTTCAGGCGGTTGTTGAGCACGCTGAAATCGGTTCCTATGTTCAGTTGATGCGTCGTTTCCCAGGTCAGATCGTCATTGGCAACCGTTGTAGGGCGCACTGCATTCACGGGAACGCCATTGATAATCGTGTAAACATTGGAAAAGCGTGACATGGTTTGATATGGCTCAATGGCTTGGTTTCCGGTCAATCCATAACTCACGCGCCATTTCCATTGGTTGATCGCAGTGACATTCTGCATAAATGGTTCGCTCGAAAGTTTCCATGCAAATGCGCCAGAAGGAAATGTGGCCCATTTGTGATTTTTACTAAAATTGGAAGAACCGTCCTGACGAATGTTGGCTGTGAAAAGATAGCGATCCAATAAACCATAGGTCAACCTCGCATAGTAGGAAGCCAGCTGCCACTCCGTAAGGCCCGAAGTAGGACTTTGCCAAACAGAAGCGCCTCCCAGGTTCCAGTAAGAAACCGCGTCGGTGATGAAGGATTGGCCTGTCCCACCCCAGTTTTCGCTGGAAGATGTTTGGTAAGAATAACCCAGCATGGCAGAAATGTCATGGTTTGTGCCAATTTTTTTGGTGTAAGTCAAATAGTTCTCGTTCAGCAGCAATGTGCTTTTATTTCCTCTTACAGTCGCCGAACCGCCCACATTACGCCCATCATTCAGCGTCGTGGGTGTGAATTCACCGGTTCTGCCGCTGTTTGTGGTTGCGCCTAATGTGATACGGAATTTCAAATCGTCCCAAATGCTGTATTCTGCATAAAAGTTGCCTTGCACACGGTCATTCAGCGACTCGTTTTGTAATTGGGTTGCGATGGCATACGGGTTATCGATCGGGTCGTTTAGCCTGGCCACTGTAAAACGGCCATTCGCTCCCACAATCGGCTGATCCGGTTCAAATTTGAATGCAGAAGAAGTCACCCCCGGCGTCAGTCCGCTCGATCCTTCCTGCGTTCTGGCCTGGTTACGCGAAACGCGCTGAGCAAACAGGTTAAGACCCAGTTTCAGTCGTTTTGCAGCCTGAATGTCAATGTTACTGGTGATCGAAAAACGATTATAATCTGAGTTCAGGATTACGCCCTTTTGATCATAATATGCTCCTGAAACATAATATTTAACTGCATCGCTGCCGCCTGCAACCGAAACCTGGTGATTCTGAATGGCGCCTTTACGGAAAATTAGATCCTGCCAATCGGTGTCTGCGCCTTGTGAGACGACATTAGGTCTCGCCTCTTTTACATAATCCAAAAACTGGCTTGCATTCAGCAGGTCGAGCCTGTTAATTTCTTTTTGTGTAGAAAACGAAGTGTTAAATTCGATTCTTGGCTTGCCCGACTGCCCTTTTTTGGTCGTGACCATAATTACACCATTGGCTCCTCTTGAACCATAAATGGCTGTCGCGGAGGCGTCTTTAAGAATTTCGATAGATTCAATGTCTTCCGGAGGCGGGATAGCGCCGCCTACAAAACCGTCTACAACATAAATCGGATCACTGCTGGCATTAATGGAAGTTCCGCCCCTGATCCGCACTTTAAAATTCGATCCCGGCTCACCATTATTAGACTGGATCTGAACCCCTGCCGCACGTCCCTGCAATGCCTGAACCGTTCCTAATGCGGGATATGCAGTCAGTTCCTGCGATTTTACAGAGGAAACAGAACCCGTCACATCACTCTTTTTCACAGTTCCATAACCCACAACAAGCACTTCTTCCAGTGATTTCTGATCGGTTTTCAGCGTAATGTCAATTTCCGTGCGATTGCCGACTTTAACTTCCTGCGGCTCATAACCTACAAAGCTCAGCACGAGAACGGTGTTCGCATCCGGCACCGACAATGTATAACTTCCCGTTGCGTCCGTTGAGGTTCCCGATTGTGTGCCTTTAATCAGAATGTTCACGCCCGGAAGCGGCTCCTTTGTCTCAGAATCCGTGATTTTTCCTTTAATCGTAATTTCCGTTGACCGGATCAAATCCGGCATGATCGACGCCTCAGCATTATCCGTTGCAGATTTTACCTCGGAAGGCCGAATCACAATGTTTTTTCCCGAAACCTCATAAGTAAGGCCAAGCGGAACCAGAAAGTCGTTGAGCACCTTCGAAAGTTCCTGGTTGGATTGCTGAATGCTGATCTTTCTGCCCGATTGTATGAGCTTGGAACTGAAAATAAACCGCACGCCGGCCTGTTTTTCAATCAGGCTAAGCACTTTTTTTACTTCCTGTTCCTGCGCCTGCAAACTGATTTTCTTACTCAGCAGCTCCTGGGCGCGCACGTCAACAGCCGTAGCCGTTCCCATGAACCACAGTGCAATGACGAGCTGAACCAAACTTATCCGCATAAGAACTAACAGTTTACGATTGAACTGTACTGGTATTTTCATAGTTTTGAACAGTTTTGTTAATTGATTATTGGCAAAAACTTTCCCCCGCATCTTTCCAAGGATGACAGTCGGCAAAACTTCGGGGGTTACTTACACAGCCGGTAATGTTCCACCATTACCGGCCATTTTTTCAAATATTTTTACAGCCTTTCCCTTCTACGATAATGCGGCCGTCGATCAGCTCATAACTGGCGCCAACTGCCTTGCATACAAGGTCTAGTTTCTCATAAAGTTTCATTTCCGAGAGCCTGGCTGTGATCGGACATTCATTCATGATGTTTTTGTCAAAAATGATCTCAATGCCGTAAGCTTTTTGAAGTTCCGAAAACACTTCGGAAACGGGTGTTTCATCAAATTCAAAATTATGAAGGCTGATATTGCTGTCGACTAGCTCGGGACTGGGAATCAGGCTTTTAGTCATTTTAATAGACTCTCGGACGAAAACAATCTGCTGATTAGGCTCGATCACAACGCCGGTTAACTCCCTGGAATCCTTTTTCTCATTGATCTCAGGATCTTTTCGTGTAAAAACAGCAACTCTTCCTGTTTTTACAGCCACCGAAACTTCCTTTTCGTTCGTGTAGGAGCGGACGGTGAAACTTGTGCCTAAAACTTTGGTAATAACCTCATTGGCATACACAAAGAATGGCCGCGATGGATCCTTCGCTATGTCGAAAAACGCTTTCCCTGAAAGATAAACCTCTCTTTTTCCCGGTTCAAAATTCGCAGGATAGCTTACTTTGCTGCCCGGATCCAGCGTTACAATGCTGCCATCGGTGAGTTTGATCGATAAGGGATTTTCGTTCTGATTGGTTTTTTCAATGAGTGGGGCCGCAGCGGTGGAAACGAGTTCGTCGTAGTTGATCTGCTGCTTTTGGTTGCCAGACCAAAACGTCCAGCTTAGTCCTGCTATGACGATCAGCACTGCCGCAATGCTAATCAAAGGCTGATAAATCCGAATTTGCGAACTTGTTTCAGCCGGTTCTTCTTCGTTGTGAATGTTGCCGATGATCTGGCGAACCGCATTTTCTTTTTCAGATTGTGACAAAGGAGCCTGCAAAGGCGCAATGGACAGCACAAGCTCGCGGGCGCTACGAACTGTTTCCGTTTTTTCAGGATTCGCCGTCAGCCAGTTTTGCCAGTATTCCTCATCTTCTCTGGTCGGTTTCAGCACCCAATTCCGGAAAAAAGGGTCCCAAAGAAAATCCTCCAAAGTAAAATTATGGTATTGATCCATGTCAAAATGTTATCATTTACATACCATTAGACACGGATCCCAAACGGATACTGTATTTTTCTATCTTTTTCTAAAAATTTGTAAAGATTGCGTCGTCAGGCGATAAAACGGAGCAAAAGAAACAGCGAAACAATTGACCGCCATTGAGTTTTGAGGAATTTGAATGCGGTTTGGAGTAAATTAGAAACTGACTGAGGATGGATTTCCATTATGGCAGCGATCTCATCCCGGTCCATATCCTGAAAAAATTTGAGATAAATTGCCTCTTTTTGTCTTTTGGGCAATCCGTTGAGCATGTGCGTAATGCGCGAAGCGATTTGCTGGTCGTATTCGGTTTGTATGAACTGGTGTTCAGCATTGAAAGCAATGTCAAAACCTTCATCCGGCAGCAAATGGTCCAGAAACAGCATCCGGTTCTTTTGGATCATCCGGTGCAAACGGCGGCGGAGCGAGGCGAGGAGGTAAGCTTTGGGCGGAATGTTATGATTAAGGCTCTCTTTTTTCTCCCATATTTCAAGAAACACATCCTGAATGCAGTCTTTGATCAGCTCCCGGTCGTGGCAAAATTTGTTGCCATATTGGAACAACAAATCATAAGTAACATCGATCAGCAATTCAAATGACGCAACATTCCCAGCCAGCATTTCACGCCACAGGGCAATATCGCTTTCGTCTTGCTGAACACTGTTTGCAAAGACCCTCATGGAAAACACGTACTGAATGGATTAGGGCAAATGGATGAAACTAACAAATTCTAGTTTTTACCGCTGATTAAGGATATAAGACAAAGTCCCTCATTTTCTGCTCATCCATCGGTGTATTTTACGTTCTAAAATGGACAAAGCATGTCCGATTGCGGACACTTGGTGTTGGTTTTTTCTATATAAACATCTGATAACAAGATTGTTGATGTAGTTTGCGGCACTTGGCTTACAATTTGATCACAAACTGCGAATCCGCCACTTTCCTAAGAATTTGCGCCTAACGTTTTGTATCCATCTTTTAGCCATGATATGATAAAAAACTATTTAAAAATCGCATTCAGGAACCTGGTGAAAAACAAGGTTTATTCTGCCATCAACATCGGCGGATTAGCGGTTGGAATGGGCGTTGCCATGCTCGTCGGCCTTTGGGTGGCGGATGAAATTTCCTACAATACATATTTCAAAAACAATGACCGCCTTGCCCAGGTCATGGTCAATCAGACGTTTGAAGGTGTTGTTTACACGGGCGGCACGGTTGCCATGCCGACAGGAGATGCGTTAAGGACACAGTTTAAATCCGATTTCAAACGCGTTTCCCTGACTTCTTTCACCAATGAGCACACGCTTGCTACGGGAGAAAAAAAGCTGAGGACAAATGGAAGATGGGTGCAAGCGGACTTTCCTCAAATGTTCACATTCAAAATGTTAAAAGGGAGTATGGGGTCTTTAAAAGATCCTACATCTGTCTTGATCACGCATTCACTTGCCACGGCTTTATTCGGCTCCAAAGAACCATTAAATCAAATCATTCGGATTGATAACAAGCTGGATATGAGGGTTGCTGGCGTGTATGAAGACTTGCCTAGAAACACCACTTTTTTTGATACAAAAATATTATTACCATGGAATAACAGCGAAAACTGGCTGAGTAAGCAGGTTTGGTGGGATAGCCACGACGGGCAGCTGTTTGTGGAAATGGCGGATCGGGCGGACATTGAACAAGCAAGTGAAAAAGTGAGGAGCCTGCCCACGCCACACGTGAAAGATCTCAAAGAGGAGCTGCTTTTGCATCCGATGGCGAAGCTGCATTTGTATGATGAATTTGAAAATGGCAAGGCTGCGGGTGGGCACATTCAATTTGTGTGGCTGGTCGGCATAATTGGCGTATTTGTGTTGTTGCTGGCATGTATCAACTTTATGAATCTGAGTACTGCACGAAACGAGAAGCGCGCAAAAGAAGTAGGCATTCGCAAAGCAATCGGGTCATTACGGACGCAATTGATCGTGCAGTTTCTCAGTGAGTCTATGATCGTTGCATTTTTGGCTTTTGTGCTTGCGCTAACGCTCACGAATGCATCATTTCCTTTCTTTAATCGGCTAGCTGATAAGCAAATGTCTATTCCCTGGAACAGCACGGCTTTCTGGTTGTTAGCGCTTGGGTTTACTGTTCTTACAGGTCTTGTTTCCGGGAGTTATCCCGCATTATACCTGGCGTCGTTTGAGCCGGTAAAGGTTTTAAAAGGTGTGTTCCGCGTCGGACGGTTTGCTACAATGCCGCGTAAAGTGTTGGTGGTGATACAATTTACAGTTTCTATTACGCTCATCATTGGGACGATTGTTGTTTACCGGCAAATCCAATTTGCAAAAAACAGAACAGTGGGTTACACCCGTGACAAGCTGATTACTTTGCCCCTAACGGTTGGACTTTACGGGCATTACGAGGCTTTGCGCAATGACCTTTTACAAACGCAGGCGGTTGAAAATATGGCCGAATCCTCGCAAACACCTGCATTTTTCAGCAATAACAATAGCGTGGAATGGCGCGGAAAGGATCCCAAACAACCCACTTTTTTCCGGGACGTGAATGTTACGCGGGATTTTGGAAAAACAATTGGCTGGCATATCACTGAAGGACGTGATTTTTCTGCTGCATTTCCGGCAGATTCTTTGTCTGTTATCATGAATGAAACTGCACTGAAAACCACCGGATTGAAAAATCCCATCGGTGAAGTTGTCAAATACGCGGGCAGGGATTATACGGTTGTAGGCATTGTGAAGGATATGATAACGCAGTCGCCTTATGCGAAAACGGAGCCCACCGTTTTCTTCGGTTCGGGCTGGATGGGTGTGATAACTGTTCGCCTGGCAAACGGGATTCCGGCTCAGGAAGCTTTGGAAAAAGTACAGGCTGTTTTCAAAAAACACGATCCGGATAGTCCTTTTGAATATAAATTTTTGGATCAGGAATATGCCCGGAAATTTTCAAATGAAGCAAGAATTGGAAATCTAACCACTTTTTTTGCCGTGCTTGCGATTTTTATTTCGTGCCTCGGCTTGTTTGGGCTGGCTTCATACGTTGCGGAACAGCGGACCAAGGAAATTGGCATCCGAAAGGTGTTAGGCGCTTCTGTTGCCAATTTATGGCAATTGCTCTCAAAAGATTTCCTTGGTCTGGTGATTATTTCCTGCGTGATTTCCGTCCCGCTAGCCTTGTATTTTCTCGATGGCTGGCTGCAAAAATACGAATATCGCACGCCCATTTCCTGGTGGATTTTTGCGGTAGCAGGTTTGGGAGTATTGGTAATAGCCCTATTTACAGTTAGTTATCAGGCGATTAGAGCTGCTTTGCTTAATCCGGTTAAGAGTCTTAAAGTTGATTAATCCATATAAATAACCATGATCCGTAACTATTTCAAAATCGCGTTCAGACATTTGAACCGCAATAAAGCTTATGCAATCCTCAACGTGTCAGGTTTGACGTTAGGCATGACCTGCGGCTTGCTTATTTTTTTGTTGGTCAAATATCATCTGGGCTTTGACAATTTTCACGCGAATGCAGACCGCATTTACCGCATTGTCACCGAGCAGCACCGCGATAATATTTCCTACACGGCCGGTGTGCCGAGCCCATTGGGAAAGGCGTTTCGAAACGATTACACCTTTGCAGAAAAAGTGGCGCGCATTGCTACTTTTGAAGAGATGCTGGTGACTGTCAAGCAGGGAAAAGAGGTCAAAAAGTTTAGCGAGCCGGAAGGCGTTGCGTTTGCGGAGGAAGAGTTTTTTCAAATTTTCAATTATCCGCTGATCGAAGGTGACATTCATACAGCTTTAAAAGAGCCGAACACGGGCATTATCACAGAACGTTTGGCAAAAAAATACTTTGGCAATCAAAATCCGGTCAACCAGACTTTCCGCTTTGAAAACAAAATTGACGTTACGGTCAAAGGTGTTTTGAAGGATTTGCCTGTAAACACAGATCGAAGGACAGAAATATATGTATCCTATAATACGCTGAAACAATATAATGAATGGCTGGGCGGTGAAGATGCGTGGGGCGGCATTCAGAGCTCGATGAATTGTTATGCTTTGCTTCGGCCGGGTGTTTCGGTGAGTGAAGTGGAGAAGGTTTTTCCTGCTTATGTTAAAAAATACCGGCCCACAAGCAAGAATGTGCACCATTACAAGTTGCAGCCGCTGGCCGATGTGCACTTTGATGCGCGATATGGAGGCGCAATGGAGAAAAAAAATCTCTGGGTGCTGTCCATGATCGGGCTTTTTCTGATTGTTACAGCTTGTGTTAATTTCATCAATCTGGCTACGGCCCAGGCATTAAAGCTTTCCAAAGAAGTGGGCGTGAGAAAAGTGCTGGGCAGTCTGCGTGGGCAATTATTCTGGCAATTTATCGCACAAACCAGTCTCATTACGCTGATTGCAAGCGCCTTTGCACTGGTGTTAACTGCGCTTGCATTGCCTTATGTCAATGCATTGTTTTCATCCCAAATCAGCATTAATTTGTTTTCTAACTGGCAATTGTGGCTTTTTTTACTAGGCGTGATCCTGATCGTGACTTTCCTTTCGGGCTCTTATCCGGGAATGATCCTCGCACGTTTTCAGCCGGTTACGGCGCTGAAAGGCAAATTGTCGCAGCAGCATATTGGCGGTTTCAACACACGCAGGGCTTTGATCGTGACACAATTTGCCATTTCCCAAATCCTGATCATCGGCATGATCGTGATTGCGCGGCAAATGAATTTCGCCCAGCAATCAGACCTGGGTTTTAATAAAGATGCGATTGTCATGGTGCCGATCGTGTCGTCGCCCGAACAGGCCAAGACGGTTAAGGAAAAATTAAGGCAGATTGCGGGGGTTCAAAATGTTTCCCTTTGCTTTTCGGCTCCATCTTCTCAAAGTAACTGGGGTGCAACGCCATTTTATGACAACCGCTCGGAGGAAGAAGCGTTCCGCATTTCAATGCGCGCAGCGGATAACGATTATCTTTCCACATTCGACCTCAAACTGGTGGCCGGCCGAAACCTGTTTCCTTCCGATACAACCAAGGAATTTTTGGTAAACGAGACATTGGCAAAAAAGCTTAACCTGGCTTCTCCTTTGGAAATGTTGGGCAAAAATCTGCGGGTTAACGGCACCATGACCGGCCCGATCGTCGGCATTGTTAAAGACTTTCATGACCAGTCTTTTCACGAAGAAATCAGCGCCGTTTGCATTCCTTCTGCAAGTGACAATTACAATAGTTATGCGGTCAAAATCAATACAAACAACGTCCCGGCAACGTTGGCCTCCATTGAAAAAACATGGAGTGAAATGCATCCGGACCAACTTTATGAATATGAATTTCTGGACGAACAAGTTGCTGCTTTTTACGAAACAGAGTCTCTAATGTTCAGTCTTATTCAGGCATTTTCCGTCATTGCAATCTTCATCGGCTGTCTTGGTCTGTATGGATTGGTGTCGTTTATGGCTGCGCAAAAAACCAAGGAAATTGGCATCCGGAAAGTGCTGGGCAGCAACATTCCACAGATCTTATGGATTTTCGGAAAAGAATTCAGCACGTTGATCCTAATTTCGTTTGCAATTGCGTCACCTCTCGCCTGGTGGGCGATGAACCATTGGCTGCAAGGCTTTCAATTCCACATTGAAATCGGCGCATGGATTTTCCTGACAGCCGTTGGAGCAACATTTGTTATTGCCACGTTAACAGTAGTTTTTCAGGCAAGCAGAGCCGCACTTCTGGATCCGGTGAAGGCTTTAAAGAGTGAATAGACACAAGTTTTATGCTCAGAAATTATATAAAAATTGCCTTTCGTAGCCTTGTTAAAAATAAAGGTTATTCCGCGATAAACATTGGCGGACTGGCCATAGGCATGGCGGCTGCTATGCTGATCGGTCTGTGGGTTTATGATGAATTGTCATTCAATAAATATCATCAAAACTATGACCGCATTGCGCAGCTGATGCAACAGCAGACGCTCGACGGAGAGGTTATTACCGGCAGTAATGTGCCCATTCCGCTCGCTGCGGAGCTCAAAAACAGCTTTCCCGGAGATTTCGATAATGTAGTGCTTTCGTCATGGACTACGCGACATATCCTGGCTTACGAAGAAGAGAAATTTATCAAGCCGGGCAATTTTATGTCACCCGAAGCGGCCGAAATGCTTTCTTTACAAATGGTGCGGGGATCGCGGGCTGGTTTGAAAGAACCAGGTTCTGTGTTGCTTTCTGAATCCGTTGCGAATGCTTTTTTTGGCAATACTAATCCGCTTAACAAGGTGATTAAGCTCGATAATGAGTCAAATGTGAAGGTTGCGGGCGTTTATAAAGACTTTCCTTATAACTCAGAGTTCAAAGAAGTGCGTTTCATAGCGCCGTGGGATTTATATGTTGCTTCGACGGACTGGGTTAAAGATGCGCAGGACAATGGCGATTGGAGCAGCAGCTCCTTTCAAATTTATGCGCAGTTGTCTGAAAGTGCTGATATGCAGGATGTTACCTCAAAAATTGGAAACATTAAGGCGAGAAAGGCGGACAAAAATGAGCTCCGGTTCAAGCCAGAAATCTTACTTCATCCAATGAGCCGCTGGCACTTGTATTCCGATTGGAAAAATGGCGTCAATGCGGGTGGAAGGATTCAATTTGTATGGCTTTTTAGCATTATAGGAGTGTTTGTGCTGTTTTTGGCTTGCATTAATTTCATGAACCTCAGCACCGCACGGTCGGAAAAGCGTGCGAAGGAAGTAGGGATACGGAAGGCAATCGGCTCGTTAAGGAGGCAATTGATCGCGCAGTTTTTCAGTGAATCATTTCTGGTAGTTCTGCTGGCGCTTGTTATTTCGTTGCTAATTGTCCAAGTAGTGCTGCCATTTTTCAATAGGATGGCTGATAAGGAAATGGTTATGCTTTGGTCAGATCCGATTTTCTGGGCTGTTGTAATTTCTTTCAGCACTGTAACCGGCCTAATTTCAGGCAGTTATCCGGCGTTTTATTTGTCTTCTTTCCAACCTATAAAAACACTTAAAGGCAGCGGTGCACGCCTTGGATTAGTGGCTGTTTTGCCAAGAAAAGTGTTGGTTGTGCTTCAATTCACGGTGTCCATCACGCTGATAATCGGCACAATTGTCGTTTACAGGCAGATTTTACATGCCAAAAATCGACCCATTGGTTATAATCGCGAAAATCTGGTGACCATTCATGTCAACACGCCCGACATTCACAATCATTTTGAGGCTGTGCAGCATGATCTGGTAAAATCGGGCACCATTACCGCTATGGCCGAGTCCATGGGGCCGCCGACCGAGGTGAGATCAGCCAATGTTGGATTTGATTGGAAAGGCAAAGATCCCGACCTCGAAGCAGAATTCGCCACCATTGGCATTTCGCACGACTTTGGCAAAACACTTGACTGGGATTTCGTTGCGGGACGGGATTTTTCGAGAAGTTTTTCAACCGACTCTTCGGGATTTATATTGAACGAAACGGCTGTAAAGTTCATGGGGCTGGATCGCCCGAATGTTGAGGCTGCCATTGGTGAAACAGTCATATGGGAAGGTAGAAGTTTCCGAATCCTGGGCGTGGTGAAGGATATGATCATGGAATCGCCATACGAACCGGTGCGGCAAACGATTTTTTTCATTCGTCCCCGCACAGGTGATTTTGTCACAATTCGAATCAATCCTGCCAGGGAAACACAGCAGGCTTTAAAAAATATCGAAGCCGTTTTTAAGCGATATAGTCCGGATGCACCATTCAATTACGATTTTGTGGATCAGGAATACAATTTCAAGTTCGAGTCCGAAGAACGCATTAGTAACCTGGCCTCAGCATTTGCCTCGCTCGCCATCCTGATCAGTTGTCTGGGACTTTTCGGTCTGGCATCTTTCATGGCCGAGCAGCGAACCAAGGAAATCGGTGTCCGCAAAGTGCTTGGCGCATCCATTCTGAACCTTTGGAGCCTTCTCTCATTAGAATTTGTTTCCCTGGTTCTTATTTCCTGCCTGCTTTCCGCGCCCATCGCCTGGTACACAATGAACAATTGGCTCAATAATTACAAATATCACACAGCGATTTCCTGGTGGATTTTCGTCACCGCAGGGCTAAGCGTTCTGATCATTACATTGTTTACAGTCAGTTATCAGGCCATAAAAGCGGCCATGCTGAATCCGGTGAAGAGTTTGAAGAGTGAGTAGAATGCAATTCCATCGAATTCGGGAGAATTAAAATGAACACATTGAGTCGTCCTAGAATAGGTTGACATAATGACAATAGTCCCAGTTGTATGAGCGGCTGGGGATTTTTGTTTGTAAAAATGTTCAGGTGTTTATGATAAGTGTGTCTTGTAATTGTTTTAAAGATAGACAGCTTTTTGACAAGTTGAACTGCCCCTGTTTTTCGATGGCAAAGTAACGTCCAAGTCCAAATTCCTCCTCATTGTTTTATTCACGCGTTCTGCCAATGCATTTTCATAAGGATCTGAGTTTTCGGTCATACTTATGCAGATGTCGTTTGCGTTGGCAATGCTAGTATTCTCCGCGCTATAATACTGTAAAGCTTTATCCGACTCAGTCGCCGAAGCGATGGTGAATTAGCATAGCATTGACCTTTGAGTCTTCTCTCATAGTCCCTAGTTCCTATTTTTCCATAGGTTAGCACTGGTGAGCCCCGAATGATTTTGAACTTTGCATTGAAGGACTAGGTAGAAGTGTTGGTGCTCCGGTTATCAAAATAAGTTGACAATATTATTATAGTGGTTCTCGATTGATCTGGCGAAAGTGTTGAATGATTTAAATCCCGACTGTCTGACCTTCTCATGCCACTTAGCCAGCCTGGCCAACCATATATCTTTTCCGCTGTGTTTGTAACGATGCTACTTAGCTCTAATCGCGCGGCGAGCCGTGCCCCAGTTGCTTATGCCCTTGTAGGGTCTGGGAAACGCTCAAAGAGCAGTTGAGCCCTTTCTCTCTGGCTATCTGTCCAGGTATGGGGCTTTCTATGCAATGTATCTAGCCCGTGCCAATAGTTGGTTATTATATCGCGATTGGTCAATATTTGCGGCTAATATTAAGTCCGGGACACTTTGCCTGCTCAATAGCATCGTTGTCTAAATCCGGGGCTTCCTAGCGGTGTCTGATATGGATTTCCTGCAACGCTTTAATCGCCAACCTTTGTACGTGAAAACGGCCAATAACGCACACCACCATGGAAAGCATCGTTTGCGATCATACCGCAGCAGACCGCTCATACCGCCAGTCAAGTTCATTTCAATCACTTTTCTTACGCATGGGCTCTGGAATTCTGCGAATAACCTGATTCATCGTTTCTACCTATTTATCAGTAACAATGGCACTATACTTCCGCAGCGGCGGCCGCCCCGCCACCTTAGGTTGCTCTGTTTGCAAGAATCCATAAAATTCACCACCAGAGAAGCTAGTCTCGTCAATAGATAGGTTAAAGCCTATGTCCCAGAAACAATAGCCATTTTTTGCAAGTCCTCGCTGGCTGCAACCTTTGAATCCATCCTGAAAACCACTGTTGCTTCGGCGATCCGAATTGGCGTAGCAGGCCCCTAATTAACACCGTAAAATCTCGCAACGTCCAGGCACTACTCGGGTCGCTATCGACTAATATGCCCCAGGTGGTCAGGTTC
Source organism: Dyadobacter chenwenxiniae (assembly GCF_022869785.1). Classification (NCBI taxonomy): domain Bacteria; kingdom Pseudomonadati; phylum Bacteroidota; class Cytophagia; order Cytophagales; family Spirosomataceae; genus Dyadobacter; species Dyadobacter chenwenxiniae. The sequence continues at coordinate 5,501,146 of NZ_CP094997.1, forward strand.
TAAGAAATTCGCGATCTCACTGGTCATCCGCATTTCACTAGTAACCTCCAGTCAAGTCTATATAAACTACTTTCTACGCCTTAGTGTTAAGCCATCTGCAGGGTTTGATGTGAAGAACCCTTATGCCTTCTTATTGGAAAATCTTGCACAGTAATTGTAGGAAAAGCCCTTGGATAGCAGCTTTTTCCTCTCTGGATCATTCCCACCCGCATTTACTTATTGATATGCACATGGAAGACTGCATCGTGATGGTCACTGGATGTTAGCTTGAAATTTTTAAGGATAAACTGAGGTAACAGGAACTGAATGATGGGCAAGAAAGTCTCCAAAACGAAAAGGTTTGAATAAAAACACAGACGTAAAAAGCCCTATGCGCTCCACAAGTTTTTGATTTGATCCATAAACACTGAATGATAGTCAAGAAACTTTCCAAAACGAACTGGTTTGATTAAAAACACAAACCTAGAAAGATACAACACACTCCACAAGTTTATAACTTGATCCGTGAACACTGGTTAATGGGCACAAAAAAAGACCATCCTTTTGAGATGGTCTTTCGTATTTAATGGTATTGTGGCGACTACCTACTTTACCAGGTTTGATCCAAGTATCATCGGCGGTTCTGGGCTTAACTTCTCTGTTCGGGATGGGAAGAGGTGAACACCAGGCCAATAGTCACCAACAAGCTCTTTGAGTTAGAGTTCAGAGTTTAAGAGTTAAAAGTCTTATGAGTAATCTTACTCATGAACTTTGTACTCTTGCACTTTTTACTCTTTTCATGTCATATTGGAAGTAGAAGAGATCAAGATTGTTAAGATGTTAATGTGCAAGCTCTTGGGTAATTAGTACTGCTCAGCTGAATGTATTTCTACACGTACACTTGCAGCCTATCAACGTCGTAGTCTACAACGACCCTTATGTGGAAGATTCATCTTCGGGCTAGTTTCGCACTTAGATGCTTTCAGCGCTTATCTATTCCCCACATAGCTACCCGGCCATGCCACTGGCGTGACAACCGGTTCACCAGCGGTGGGTCCACCTCGGTCCTCTCGTACTAAAGGCAGCCCCCGTCAATCTTCCTACGCCCACCACAGATAGGGACCGAACTGTCTCACGACGTTCTGAACCCAGCTCGCGTGCCACTTTAATCGGCGAACAGCCGAACCCTTGGGACCTTCTCCAGCCCCAGGATGTGACGAGCCGACATCGAGGTGCCAAACCTCCCCGTCGATGTGAGCTCTTGGGGGAGATAGCCTGTTATCCCGGCGTACCTTTATCCTTTGAGCGATGGCCCTTCCATACAGAACCACCGGATCACTATACCCTGGTTTCCCACCTGCTCGACCCGTCGGTCT